>CAVWDQ010000033.1:0-15662 GCA_963753765.1 uncultured Bacteroidales bacterium | reverse complement strand
TAGCATTTTCCCCATTTCTTTACAAGAGATGTGCCACATAGACTATGTTGTTCATTGTATGACCCTTATGCAATTTCTTAAATTTGACAGATCCAGATAAATGCTCGTTTTTAATGCATCTGTCCGTTCGTTATCGTTGCAGTCTGACAGCTTGGAATTCTCATTATTCATATCTGAATAACAAACCAGGATTCTGTCGGCTGGCCTGGATGGCATGAAAACTGATTGTAGCCAGAGCAATTACAAAGGTCACAAATCCAGCCACAGCAAATATCCATAGCTGTAGATCTACCCTGTAAGCAAAACTTTCAAGCCACTTCTTCAGAGCAAACCAGATTAAGGGCCAGGCAATAACATTGGCCAGCAACACCCACTTGGTGAAGTCGAGGGACAGCAATCTCAATATACTGCTGGTCGAGGCCCCGTTGGCTTTACGGATACCTATCTCCTTGGTTCTTCGTGCTGCCATGAATGAAGCCATTCCAAAGAGGCCCAGGCAAGAGATAAAGATGGCTATGAGAGCAAATACAATGAGCAATGATTTTGTCTTTTTTTCATTCTGGTAAATTCCTTCATAATGCTGATCCAGGAATTCGTATTCAAAAGGCACATCAGGAACCTGCGCGGCCCATTTACCCTCAAGAATTTTTATCAGCTTATCATGGCTACCCCCTGCTGTCTTCACACTCAGGTATTGCGGAGTCCATGCCACCGCTTTCCTGTTTATAAGTATATGAGGCTTGATCATTTGTTGTTTTGATTCCCAATGATAATCCTTAATGACGCCAATAACTTCATACGGACTTTCAGGATCGAACCACATATTTATTGTCTTTCCTATGGGATCCTCATACCCCAGAACCTTTACTGCCGTTTCATTCAGGACGACTTTCTTGACATCGGCTCCATATTCCCTGGATAAAAAACGCCCTGCGGCCATTTCCATTCCCAGGGTTTCCTGGTACATTTCATCCACCATATTAGCATTGAGGGTAAGATTCTCCTCCACATCCTGGGCACTGAATCCCCAAAGGACAAATTTGTCCCCGGGCACATGTGTGGAGGATGTTACCTGTTCAATTTCTGGAAATTGCCGTAACTCATCCATAAAGGTTTCCAGATTAGCACCCAGATCACCGGCATTCCTCACCAGAATCACCTCTTCCTTTTTAAACCCAAGAGATTCATCTAAGATCAAATCCATCTGTCTCTGGACCAGTATTGCGGCCGCAATAAGAAAAATTGCCACCGAAAACTGGAACAGGACCAGCACATTGCGGAACCAGCTTCTGGATTGTTTTATTCCCTTATACCCCAGAGAATCAATGACAGAAAATCTACTCATATAGAGTGCTGGATAACTACCCGATATTAATCCAACCAGGATGGCCAGACCCAGCATACCGGGTATGATGAGAAGATTCTCCATATAATTCATCTCTATTTCACGGCCTGTGAAATTCTGGTAAGATCCCATTAAGGATTCCACCAGGCCCATGGCCAGTATCATAGACAGGATGCTTATAATAATGGCCTCCACAAAGAATTGCTGTTGGAGTTTCCCCCTGCTGGCTCCGGTCGCTTTCCTGACTCCAACTTCCTTCACTCTTATGCTTGAGCTTGCAGTTGTCAGGTTCATAAAATTGATGCATGCCACCACAAGCACCAGGAATGCTACAATTGAAAAAATCCTTATGTAGTTCAGGTTCCCGTTGGGTTCAAACTCCATGTTCAGATCCGATCCCAGGTGTATCTCCCTGATGTGCTGCAGGTAGAGCTTCTTGTAATCTCCACCGGACTCCACATCATTGTTTTCACCAGGCATGTATTTATCTACAAAATCGGGAAACTTTGACTCAAGGATTTCATCATCATATCCGGATTCCAGTCTCAAATAGGTCTTAAAGTTATAGGCATCCCATTCTGCATGATTGTACTCACCCTCAATGGAAACCAGGGAGACCAGCATATTGAAGTGAAAATGCGTCTGAGGGGGGAAGTCCTCATACACACCCATTACCGTAAGGGGAATGGTATCCCGGATCACTATCACCTGGCCGTATGCCGGCTTGTCCCCAAAGTATTTACGGGCAGTGCTAAGATCTAAAAGCACCTGGCCCGGTTCGTTGAGAACTTTTCCGGGTGAACCTTCCACAAAATTTAAGGTGAATATATCCGTGAAGGAGGAATCAACTGCAGCAGATCTCTTTTCATTATAAGAGAGCTTATCAACGATCACTGTAAAAGGCCTGTCGTAAATCCTGGTAACGGCCTTTACCTCGTGGTACTCCTCATACAAGGCCTCAGGCAGGGGAGCGGGAGTCCAGGTCAGACGGTTGACAGTATTCCCTGTCTTCATATCTATGGCCAGACGATATATATCATCATAGTGAACATTCTGGCGATCGTAGTTCAGTTCATGATTCACATAGAGCATGATAAACATGAAACAGGCAATGCCAATGGCGAGTCCGCTAATATTCAATATGGAGATAAGGAGACTTTTCCTTATGTGACGAAAAGTGATTTTGAAATAATGTGATATCATAGCATCAATTTTCAACTTATTAAACAATCTATATGCCATTGCTTCCATATCTCTCACTGTGTGGTATTTACCTGATTATTCAATTATTTTATCTTTAAATTAATGCTCGTTTTTAATGCATATGATCGTTCGTAATTGTTGCAGTTTTTATATATTTGGAAAAAAACGATAGCAGACATGAATCATAAAATTCTGATCATTGACGATGATCACGACATACTGCTTACAGCCCGTATGTTTCTGGAACAACTGGAATTTGATGTTACTGTAATGTCAGATCCGGCACAGGTGCTATCCAGATTAAGTAAAGAACATTTTGATGTGGTACTTCTTGATATGAATTTTCAAAGGGGGCAGACCGAAGGTGTTGAAGGGCTACAGTGGCTTGAGCGAATAAGACAGCATGATTCGGAGATGGTGGTTATCCTTATGACCGCATTTGGAGATGTAGAGCTGGCTGTGAAAGGGATCAGGGCAGGTGCTTTTGATTTCATCCTGAAACCATGGCAAAACGCAAAACTTCATGCGTCCATCCTATCCGCATTAAAATTGAGACATACCCACCAGGAGAAGGAGAAATACCGGAATATGGCCAGGACCCTTGAGGGGGATGTGGATATGCCCTTTATGCATATCCTGGGTAAATCGGATGCTATTGAAAAACTGAAAGAAAATATCAGGATTATTGCCCCAACTGATGCTTCTGTCCTTATTCTTGGTGAAAATGGAACCGGCAAGGAGTTGGTGGCCCGAAGCATCCACAGACTTTCCTTGCGTGAAGAGGGAAGTTTTATCGGAGTGGATATGGGTGCCATCCCTGAAACACTTTTCGAATCGGAACTTTTCGGTCACCAGAAAGGATCATTTACCGGCGCCATTCAGGACAAACCAGGCAGATTTGAGCTGGCAGAAAAAGGAAGCCTTTTCCTGGATGAAATCGGCAACCTGCCGGTTACCATGCAGACAAAATTGCTTACCGTGCTTGAACAGAGGAGCATCAGACGAATTGGTGCAAGTAGCGATATCCCTATTGATATCCGGCTGATTTCAGCAACCAATCAACAGGTTCACCAAATGGTTGAAAAGGGATCCTTCCGGCAAGACTTGCTTTACCGTCTCAATACCATTGAGCTGCTCATACCTCCATTAAGGGAACGGGTGGATGACATCCCATTGCTGGCAGCACATTTCCTGCTGGAGGCCATTAGAAAATATGGCAAACCGGGACTTGAGATTGGTAAAAGGAGTATGAAACAGCTGCAACAATACCACTGGCCGGGAAATGTGCGTGAGCTGCAGAATACCATGGCAAGGGCAGTGATCATGAGTGAGGATAAACAGATCCGCTTTGATCAGTTGGGCTCAAGCGCAGGAGGAAGTACCGCTGGAATTACCCTGAACATAGAGGAGAATGAGAAGTCTTTGATACAGAAAGCTTTGATTACAAACAATGGAAATGTTACCAGGGCAGCCACAGACCTTGGTATAGACAGGAATGCACTTTACAGAAGAATGAAGAAATATGGCCTTCAATAAATACACACTCCGGATTTCGTTCCGTCTGGTGCTGATCTTTATAGCCATGCTGGCTCTGGCGCTGGTCATAGGACAGCAGGCCAGGCTGTTCACTGTACTAGGTGTTTCCTTGATCCTGATTGCCTTTATCGTGGAGCTGTTCAGGACCATTGCCCGCACAAACAGCATCGTGGAATCGCTGCTTGATTCTATCCGTTATGGTGACTATAATAAAACCATCCAGAACAAGGCTGCCGGGCTTGGTTTTGAAGGCCTCGCAGATTCTGCACAGGCGATTGTTCAGGCCATTGCCTCGGCCAGTATCGAGAAAGAGACACAGTATCAGTATCTGCAAACCATACTGGAGCATATCCATACGGCCGTATTGACTCTGGATGCACAGCATGAACCTGATATGATCAATCCACTTGCTCTGAACACCCTTGGAATTTTTAATAAGCGCAAACCAAGCTGGGCCGAGATAGCAAGGAGTGCGCCACGTTTCACCGCTGCAGTGGACTCCATGGGGGAATCGGGCAGACAAATGATCCGGCTAAGCAATTCCCCCACAGGAAAACAACTGCTGGTTCTTCTGAATACTGTTAAAATCGGGGGATCTCCGGTCAAGATCATCACCTTTCAGGATATTGAGCCTGAGATAGAACAGAAGGAGATGGAATCCTGGCAAACCATCAGCCGCATCATGGCACACGAGATCATGAACAGCCTGACACCACTCTCCTCCCTGACCGAGACCGGAATCATGCTGCTTGAGAATGAGGGCTTGCCCAAAAATGTATCTGAGGTTTCCCAGAAGACCATCGACAATCTCCATACAGCACTCAAAACCATTTCAAGCCGGAACCAGGCACTGACAGAATTTATTGGCAGCTACCGCCAGTTGTCAAGGTTGCCTGCTCCTAAGAAGGAGAAGGTGAAAGTATCTGAGATGCTGAAAGAGCTCCAGGACCTGTATGAGATCCCCTGCAAAGAAAAGGGGATCGCCTGCTCCATGCATCCGGGACCTGAACACCTGGTGGTGAATGTGGATCCTGCCCAGGTGAAACAGGTCTTGATCAACATGGTGAAGAATGCCACCGAAGCCATGAAGAATGAAAAGGATCCGGTGATCAGGATCTCAGTAAAACGATTGCTCCACCAGCTGTCCATCGAAATATATAACAGTGGGCCGGCCATCCCCCCCGATATTCTTGAAAAAATATTTGTCCCATTTTACTCGACCAAGGCAGAAGGATCCGGAATTGGATTAAGCCTCTCACGCCAGATAATCAGTAACCACGGAGGCCAGATTGTAGTGGATTCGGAAGAGGGGAAAGGAACCACTTTTAAAGTCATGCTTCCTGTTTTTGAATCCCGCTAGCGAAGTCACCGTAGTGCTACTACGGACTGAGCTAGCACAATATAATAAACAATGGATCGAAGATACTCGCAGCTCTGCTACGAGTATCTTCAATAAGGTTTGCACTTGATTTACAATCTTCGTAATTTATATCTTCCAATTAAATCCAAAAATCATGAGTAACGAAAGCATTAACGTCAACAGAATTTTAAAAGATTCCAGGGAAACATTACTGAATCCAAAAGGATATTTTGCATCCATGCCCCTTACAGGTGGATTCGCCGAACCTCTTATCAAAGCGGCCATCTATGGAACGCTTGCCGGTCTGTTTGCACTCATATGGAGTGTTCTTGGACTGTCTTCCATGGGTGCCGGAATATGGGGTGGTGCTATTGGGTTCTTGTCCCTGATCTATTCCATTATAGGAGCGATTATTGGGGTCTTCATTGGCGGAGTTATCATGCTGGTGATCTCGGCTATCTGTGGAGGCAATACCGACTTTGAAGCCAACGTAAGGGTATCAGCCTCCCTCATGGTAATCTATCCCATTAATGCTTTTCTCGCCTTTTTTTATGGAATCAACTTTACCCTGGCTGGAGTTGTTGGCCTGGTGGTCAGCCTCTATGGCATTTACCTGATTTATGAAGCCGTTATTCAGGCTCTGAAAGGCAAAGAGTCTTCAATGAAAATTGTACTCATTGTGCTGGCCGTGATTGTCATGTTGGGTTTCTTTCAAGGCAGAAGAGCAAGCTCTAAGCTTATGGACTTCACTGAAATGTATGAAGAAGAGCTCGTAGATTAGATCCCTTTTGGCCGGATCAGAATAACTAGGAGCGAGAGACCTGGAAGCCGCTAGGGGAAATGGTAAA
This sequence comes from uncultured Bacteroidales bacterium, assembly GCA_963753765.1. Taxonomy (GTDB): domain Bacteria; phylum Bacteroidota; class Bacteroidia; order Bacteroidales. The sequence continues at coordinate 9,370 of CAVWDQ010000033.1, read as the reverse complement.
ATCCACAAACCTGGCACGGGAATTGGGTGGATCAGCTTCCAGCTTCTTCCTTGCTTTCAGGGCCGCTTCGGCCGATTTGGCAAACATCATCAGATAACCTCCTCCACCGGCTCCCAGCAGTTTATAGCCCAGCAGGTAATCATCCACCTTCCCGGTTATCTCACGAATTACAGGTGGATTGGTGCCCTCGTCAAGGCGCTGGTTCAGCATCCAGCTGATGGCTACTTTATTTGCAAGACCTTCATAATCATTTGCCAGAATGGTATTGAAGGTCTCACGGGCATGAACCTTCATTTCGCTGAAAATCGCCAGGTGAGCAGATGAGTTCAGGAACATGGCTTTTACGATCTCTCCCAGGATATCATGAGCCACCCGGGTTACACCGGTATAATATAAGAGCATCATCTCCCTTGTTTCCAGCCTGGTAAAAAGCTGCTCAGGCAGCCATTTGATTCCCGGATTCTGCCGGATACCAGGTTCTGTCTCCAGCAGCTTAACACCATTAAAAAATCCCCCGAACTGATCCTGCCAACCACCCCCGGTGGTAAGCATTTGTTCCAGGATCAAAGTTCGGTATGCTACCTCATGCTTGTCCCAGTTCAGTCCGCAAAAGTCGCTTAGTGTGCCCAGTACTGTGGCGGCCAGATTTGAACTGGTGCCCAGACCTGAGCCTTTTGGAATGGCTGCCAGCAGGGAGATTTCAATGCCGCATCCGAACTCCTTTAGCTGGGAGGCAAGGTCAGGAAATTTATGATCTGAAAAGCGCGGCCCAAAGCCCGCAAGGACCAGGGCTGCTTTGGGGATGGAGAATCCACCTTCACGCTGGTCATATGAGTGAAGTTCCTGGAAACTTTTTATCTCTATTTTCTCTCCCAGGTCGATGGACCTGAGCACAATTTTAGCATCCTCCAGGGGCCTGGCATAGACCTGCAAGGGCAGCTGTCCGTTCAGCTCCACCGACAGGTTAACCACCTTTCCACCCTCCATAATGCAAAAAGGTGGGGTATCGGTCCATCCCCCGGCCAGGTCAAGTCGCACCGGGCTCCTTCCCCATAGAATCTGGTCGTCCAGCACCTTCCTGACAGGAATAACCGGGTCGGAAAGCAGGGTGTTTATCATCTCCTCCCTCAGAATCCCAAAGGCCTTCTTCTCAAAGCCCGAAGCCTGTACACTGTTTCCATATACCCGGGCGCGAAACATGGCATCGTTGATTCTCTTGATCACCGGCTCCCCTTTGGAAAGCTCAGGAGGAAGTTCCAGGCCTGACTCCCTGTAACAGACCGATGTTTGCTGGAGGTCCAGGTAATAAAAAATACTCTTATGATGATTGGCCGCCAGTTTTGGAAAAGTCAGGTTTTTTAATCCCTGCCGTTGCCTGTACAGAGCATGCGCATCGGCCTGTACTGACAGTTCCCTGGCTGAAAGCCTGGCAGCCTTCATCCATGGAGAGGGATCTGCACTCCGGTTCAGCAGGATATCAAGCATACCTGGAATCTCTTCCTTAATCACCACCGGGAAAAGAGGTAGTTCATATATGGATGCCTTAGCTTTGAATCCTGCTTCTTTGGGAGTAATGTTCCGCGCATCCAGCCATTGCCTCAGGCCTTGATTCATCCATTGTTCCCCCTCTTCCAGGCTACCCCGGAACTGGTCATCAAATCCATAGCTCCTGATACAGTATCTCTTGCCCGACAGGGGAACCAGGTCCAGGCAGAGCCTGGCAGGAAGATCAAGCTTCCACTGGTTATCCGGGATCCCTGTAAGAATATGGTGGTGACTGAGCTTCCAGGTTTCGGGGATGTAAGAGTTCTCGATCCACAGGTGATGTTGTTCACTACCGAAGCTTACATGAATATCTGCGTTCTGCTGAAAGATGGACGGGTGGTGGTCCGATTCCCTGGCATATTTTAAACGTTGATCGGTAACCCTGTTTTGAAGCCTGAGTGTGGATCCGATCAGATCGCTGTTGCTTCCAAAATGATAAAACTCTCCTTCCTGCAATGGGACCAGCTTCACCGATAAACCGGTCAGTTCGGAATCTATGGAACCCGATTCATCGCCAAAGGCTGTGAGCATGTCGTTATATAGGTCATAAAACTTTGGAGTACCCCTTGAAAAGGACTGGCTCTTCTCATCCCAGCCTGATTTTTTCATAAGTTTCAGACAGGCTTTAGCATTCATCAAAACGATCCCCGAATCCATCAGGGAATAGTATTCCCGCGAAAAATCCCTGAGCTCCTCCACCGTGGGCTTCTGTTTTACAAAGGAAAGAAGATCCTGCTGCTCCCTGCGGCTGAAGAACACACCATGCCGCGAAGCAACTGCATCCTCGACCCAGATTCCAAAGAGAAGGACATCAGCTTCCGGAAGATTCTGAAAGCGATCCGCAGATAGGATCATTACATCTCCGCTGCCTATGAGTACAGCATACTTATCCGGTGCATTCCCGAGAATCTTTTCATAATAAGCGGCCTGAAAATCCAGCAGTTTCTGATCAAGATGCTGACCTTTGGACCAGCGAAAGACGGGCATGGGCAGCAGCGATTTCCCATAGGGTGAATAGGCTGGCAACCTGCGACTCTCCCCCCCCGAATGAATTACCATACGTTGTCCCGATTCCAACCACGCTTTCAAGGGACCTTTAAATCCGGATTTCTGATAGGCCGACAGGAGAATGTGTGCCGTCCCTCCACCAGAACCCACCTTTTTTCCAGCCGGATCGGAATCACAAAACCAGGTTTCAGGATCCCGTTTCTCCAGCTCATGGAAAAATGGTGACATTCCTGCAGGCAGGCTGATCAACTTCTGATAACTCATTTCAAATTCTATTCCTCCACGATGGGTGTCAGTACAATATTCCGGTAGCTTACTTTTCCATGATCGCCCTGAAGCAGGATGGGCCCGGGGGAAAACTGATCGGAAGTCAATGCTCCTCCGGTCACTCCTTTTACCGGCTGATTGTCTATAATAGTTTTTCCGTTCAACTTTACAGTAAGATAGCGCTTGTACAGGGTAATATCCATCTTCTGCCACTCTCCTGCCGGCTTTTCAGCAGCCTCGGAGGGGCTTATCCGGCTGTATAAAGCTCCCATATTGTGCGAGTCCAGTTCCTTTCCGTAACTGTCCATGACCTGCACTTCATAGATGCCCCGCAGATATACACCACTGTTGCTTCCCTTGGGTACATTGACCTCCAGTTTCAGATTGAAATCCTCAAAGGTATCCCTGGTGCGCAGGTTTCCGTATGCGATATGTTCCTCACCCTCCTTCTGTTCGGGATTGTTCACCATCACTCCATCCACAGCCTGCCATCCGCTCACAACCCCCTTGTCTGCCAGTTCCCAGTTATCCAGGTCCTTTCCATTAAACAATTCTACCGGATCGCCAAACATGGATTTCTTAAGCTTCACGGCTTCCCCTTCGGGTGGAATTCTTTTCCCGGTAAAGGAGACTATCTCGACTCCTATTCCATCCTTTTTGGGAAAATTCGCTATACCCTCGATAAGGTCCTCGCCGGTCTTATTCACTTCAAACCATTGAATAGGATGGAGGGTCCTGTCTGGCTTTCCCTCTATCTTTTTAACCACATCGCGTCCCTGCACCAGCAGGAGGATGTTGCCCGTTATCAGGGTATACTCAACAGGCAATACACTGCCCCAGCGCCACAGCAGACTTGCATCGAGGTATCCTTTCTCCTGGCGTACCTCCAGCCAGCCGGCGCTGTTGTTTTCATAGTCGAGAGTCAGCGCCCACATTCCAAGGAAGGGTTCGGCTGACGCCTCCTGAGCCATTGAATTGAAAGTTAGTCCGCTCAGGACCACAATCAGCAATGCTGCAATAAGATTTCTGGATTTCATTCTGTAGTTTTTGTGGGTTATTAATCTGTTTCCTCCCAAAGTTACTTTTTTGAAGTTGAAAAGTCATTTCAAATGGAGGTGCAATTTTATTTAATATTAAAATAAAAATGCGAAGACGATCATTTATAAGGGCTTCATCTATTGCCCTGGTGGGAGCATCTGGCATTCAGGCTGCAAAAGCGGAGGATAATAATCCATCCCCCTATGGCATTACCCCCTCCCTAAATGCCTATAGTTTTAATCATGCATTGCTTGAGGAGGGAATGAGTCTTGGAAAGCTGTTTCAATTTGCAGCTAAAACAGGCTTCGCAGCTGTGGATCTTACTGCCTATTACATACCTGGATATCCTGAGGTTCCTGAAGATGAGGCTTTGTATGAGATAAAAAGAGAGGCCTTCAGGACCGGGATCTCATTCTCCGGCACGGGTGTAAGAAATGATTTCACCCTGAGCGATCCGGAGGCACTGGCCCTGGAGATAGACCATGTGAAGCATTGGATCGTCGCGGCCTCCAAACTGGGAGCTCCAAACATCAGGGTTTTCGACGGCAAGGCTCCTTCAGCCGAAAACAGTAGCAGTGCCACCCATCAGCGAGTGGTGGATGCCTTTCGTGAATGTGCCAGGTACGGCGCCAGGCATGGGGTAAATGTGGCTTTTCAGAATCACAATGATTTCCTTATTTCCAGCGATGAGATCATCGATGTTATCCGAAGGGTAGATTCGGATTGGTTCGGTCTTATGCTTGACACCGGCAGTGTTGCAGGCCCTGATCCCTACAGCGAAATTGAAAAATTAATACCCTATGCGGTCACCTGGCAGGTCAAGGAAAATGTCCGCACCGGTGAAGACATTGAGGCCTTAGAAGTGGATCGATTGATTGAGCTTCTTCGTAAGCATCAGTACTCCGGATTTCTGCCCCTTGAGACCCTGGGTGAAGGTGATCCCCGTACAAAGGTAAAGGCCCTCTACCAGGAGGTGGCACAAAAGCTGTAAGCTTACTATCTTAAGAAATTCTACAGAATCCGGATCATCCGTCCTGTACAGATTCTTACAGGTCCGGAAAATGGCTGCATACTTACCCGGTAAAAGAAGAGATGATTCTCTCCATCAGGTGGGCTCCAGGTAATCCTGTGAGCACCTTGATATAAATCGGCCGTCTCCGATACAAAGACCAGCTCTCCAAGAAGATTGAAGACTTCAACCCTCACAAGAGCCTTTTCAGGAAGTGTCAGTTCCAGAATGGTGGAAGCTGTGAATGGATTTGGAAAACACCGCACATAAAACCCATTGTCACCTACAACAAGTTTTTGATCAAAGCCTAAGGGCCAGTTTCTGTCATTTTCGTAGGCGCCCATATCCGGTTGTGATCCGGCTGGAGCTGGTCGTGGATTGCCATCAAGATCACTTATTGGTATAAGATACCAGTTCCCTTCAATCTCCAATGAATCGGTAGCTGCACCAATCAGAGGACTGGTTTCAAGCAGATGAAAATCAGCCAGATCTTCATCGGCAAATTGGGGCGCTTTATCCAGGTTCCCCACTCCAAAAATTACGGATGATACTGTATCTGTGATCATTATGGAGTCAAGTCCATACTGAATATCATTGTAATTCAAGGTAAGCCGGCAGGGGAGGGTATCAATTGGCGCTGTTAAAGCCAACTGTTGAGGTATATTCTCCCAGAAGATGCTGTTTGTGACTATGGCTTCACCACCCCTGTGAACCTGCATACCTCCTCCCCTTCCAGCACTGTTCCCTGCAAATGTAGAATGCATCACATCCACTTTGGCCTGGTTACCAACACCCAATGCTCCGCTGGTCGAACCATTGTTTAAGGTGTCTGAATGGTTATTATAAAACAGACAGTTGTACACATGGCCAAGGGATTCAGCAGCAATAGAACCTCCACCCGTCCAGGCTGCCACCCTGTTTCCACGGATAATTGAATTAGAAAAAACCAGGGGGTGCAGGCACCTCATAATCCTGAAGCCTCCCACCTGATGGGCCCGGTTATCAGAAATTTCACACTGGTCGATGAGAAGCTCAAGCATGGAATACCTGCTATGTGTTTGTTGTATGCTGAATCCACCGGCTGCTCTTCCAGCCCGGTTGTTCTCAAACCTGGAATGCAATATTTGTGCAACAAAAAGAGTATCAAAAACCAGTGTGTCTACTGCAAAATCTAATCCCCCTCCATCCTCCATGGCCATGTTCCCTTTCAGAAGGCAGTGCTTCATACTCAAATGGCTGTTGAATATTTTGAGTGCCCCTCCAGTTGTGGCTTCGTTTGAGAGGAAATCGCTACTATCCATCACCACACTGCTCCAATCGGCATGTATGGCTCCACCCAAACCCGATTTATTATCCGAAAAACTTACTTCCTTCAATTCCAGGCTACCCATCCATGAATGAATAGCCCCGGCTTTTTGAGTAGCACTATCACCGTCAAACTCTGTATCGGTGATATATAAGCTGCTCCCGTCGGCTGCGATGCCTCCCCCGAGCCCTAGAGCCAGGTTATCTGAAATGCTTGAATTCTCTATATGGACCACACATCCAAGAAATCCCAGTCCCCCGGCCCAGATAGCACCATTCTGAGTGGCGGAAACCTGGTCCATTACGACTTCGACTGGCCCTCCAAATAGCATGGCACCACCCATCTCAGCGGATTGGTTGTTCTGGAATACATCGCCTGAGAAAGAGGGGTAGGATATTCCTCCCCCGGATAAAGCTCCGCCTGCCCAGGTACTCTGGTTATGCATAAACAGGTTGTTCCTGAATTTGGGATCCGACTCAAAAAAGAACAGGGCACCCCCACTGTGTGCGGTATTTTGAATGAAGGTATTGTCTGAAAGCTCAATATCTGAAAACTCAAAATACACAGCCCCGCCTGATGGCGATTCTTCTTCGGGCCCGCATGCCATATTATTAATAAACTTGCAATTTGATACAGATACTTTATCGAAATCGATCACACAGAGTGCCCCTCCCGAATCATAATACCATCCAGGTCCGATTGCTTTTCCGTACTCCAGTTTGCAAAACGCAAGTTTGGTGGAATCATTATCTGGACTTATGTCATAGATCCTTATGCCATACCAGCCTCCAGTGGCTGCATCCTGATTGAAAAATCCAGTAGTATCATTTACCGTAAAACGAATGGTATCCGAAGTACTCCCTTCTGCCAGAAGCCTGCCCATAACTTTCAATTCAAAATGCCCCTGGAACTCCACTTTTACTCCGGGTTCGATGGTAAGTGTAGAATCGTTTTGAATGTAAATATTTCCAGTAATTTGATAGGGAGAATTGCTTTTTGTCCAGATGCCTGACACTTCACCAGGGGCCACAACTGTCTGAGCCTGCACAAAGGAGAGAAAACCCATGCACAAGGCGAAAGTAAGAACATGCTTCATAAGAACCTCCAGCTTTTAGGGTTAAGGGCCATTGGGGCCACCCATAAATTTATCAAATAAATAGCTGAATGTCAATACTAAAAGGCCTGCCTGATCTGGAAATAGATTCTCCTTAAGAATAAAGTTCATATTTTTGTTTGTCGATAGAATTCCAAAGAAATCGCTATTAACTGATCATCATGCTTAAAAAAGTCAAAATCGTCCTGTTGATTGCAAGTGTCATTTTTATGCAGAGTATGACAGAAGCCTCAGGCCAGGAAAATGCCTCCGGCAAGAAAACTTTTGATTTAAATTACAAACACCTTGTGGGTGCCGGATTTGGATTTACGTTCGTGAACGTCAACGTTTCCGGCAGCACTTCCGAAGCAAGTGGACTGTTTATTCCAACGGTGAGCCTGGACTACGATTATCGGCTGAATTCAAGGTGGGCTCTTGGGTTTATGGGTGCTTTCGAATTTGATCAATATGTGGTGACCAATGACCAGATTGAAAGGGAAAATGCACTAATACTCGCACTTGTGGGCAAGTATAATTTTACCAGATATTTTGCCGTATTTGCAGGGGGTGGGATTGAGCTGGAGCAGCATGATAACCTGGGAGTGTTGCGACTGGGAATAGAATACGCCATTGATGTGTGGGAACACTGGGCCCTGGTTCCCAAATTCCACTTCGATTTCAAGGAGAGCTACAACACCTGGTCCATAAGAATTGACTTTGCCAGAAAACTATAGCTTGAATAAGAAGATCCTAAACCTGGCCATCCCCAACATTATCAGCAATATATCCATACCATTGCTGGGCATTGTGGATATGGCACTGATGGGTCACCTGGAATCGGATGCCTATATCGGGGCCATTGCCCTGGGATCGCTGATCTTCAACTTCATTTACTGGAGCCTGGGCTTCCTGAGAATGGGAACCAGTGGGTTTACTGCACAGGCCTGGGGAAGAAGGGACCTGCCGGAAACCATCCTGGTGTTCTCCAGGGCAGCGTTTATTGCCATTATTACCGGTGCCATATTGCTCCTGCTTCAAAAACCCATAGAAATGATCAGCTTCCTGGTTCTGAAGGGAGAGACGCGGGTGGAAGAGCTGGCCATGGCTTATTTCAGGATCAGGATATGGGCCGCACCGGCTGCACTTGGACAGTTTGCCCTGCTAGGCTTTTTCCTGGGAATGCAGAACGCAAAACTCCCCATGGTGGTGCTGGTCAGCACCAATGTGATTAACATTGCCTGCTCCTACCTCTTTGTAATGGAACTGGGCATGGAGTCCAACGGGGTGGCACTGGGGACTGTGATTGCACAGTACTGCGGACTCATTATTGCGGTTTTCTATTTCAGAAAGTACTTCCGGCGGCTATTCAAATACTGGTCCCTGAAGGCTACCATTCAGTGGGAAAAATTAAAACACTTCCTGTTGATCAACAAGGATATCTTCATACGAACCATGTGCCTGGTGGTGGTCTTTTCCATTTTTACCGCCCGCTCGGCCAGTACAGATGTTCAGAACGATGGTGAAGATACCATCCTGGCTGTAAACTCCCTGCTGATGCAGTTCTTTATGTTCTTCTCTTTCCTCATCGATGGTTTTGCCCATGCCTCGGAGGCACTTACCGGAAAATTTATCGGGGCCAGTGACAGGGTTTCTCTGAAACGCTCCGTCCGACTGCTTTTCATCTGGGGTGGAGGGATCAGTATTCTTTTTACCCTCATCTATCTTCTTGGTGGAAATGGCATTTTAAGGGTGCTGACCAACAATCCGGAGGTGATCGCCAATGCCAGTCCCTATTTCTTCTGGGTGGTAATGGTTCCCATGCTTTCCTTCACTGCCTTCCTCTGGGATGGTATCTTTATAGGGGCCACCGCGGGACCTGAAATGCGAAATGCCATGCTGGTTTCCACCCTGGTGGTTTTTTTCCCCGTCTATATCCTGGCAGGCCGGTTCATGGGCAACCATGGCCTCTGGCTGGCGTTTATCCTTTTTATGATTGCACGTGGAGTGACCATGCAGGTGATGGCAAAAAAGGCAGTCTGGTCTAAGGTATCCTGAAATCTACTAATTGAATAATTCCTCCAGGGCGGCGAACAGGTCCTCTCCT
>CAVWDQ010000032.1:0-38111 GCA_963753765.1 uncultured Bacteroidales bacterium | reverse complement strand
TAATTCTTCTGGCTTTCTTGCCCCTGATCATTTCCTGTCAGCCAGAGGCAGGAAATGAGGCATTCAATGCAGTTCAATATGTGGATCCTCAGATTGGGTCGGTTCACGGACGCTGGTTTTTCTATACACCTGCTTCCCTGCCCTTTGGGATGGCCAAACTGGCTCCCCACACCAACGCTTATGGAAGCGAGGGAAGCTGGTTGCCCGGGGGCTACGATGACCGCCACGGCTCCATAGAGGGATTCGGACATTTCCATGAATTCCAGATTGGGGGAGTGGTGGTGATGCCCTTTACCGGTGATATCCTTACTACTCCCGGATCCCTGGAGGATCCCGATGAAGGCTATCGTTCCCGCTTTGAAAAAGCCGATGAGCACTCAGAACCGGGTTATTATTCAGTTTTACTGAAGGATTACCAGGTGAAAGCAGAACTTACCTCCTCGGAACGTGTTGGATTTCACCGTTACACCTTTCCCCAGTCGGCCAGCTCGGGTATCATTTTCGATATTGGTCACAAACAGGGCGAAAGCAGCGATGTGACAGAGGCCTTTGCACAGGTGGTAAATGAAAGGGAAGTGGAGGGATATGTAGAAACCTACCCCGAGTATGCCAAGTTCTGCGATCCAGGAAACCGTGTAAAAATGTATTTTGTGGCCCGTTTGAATAAAGAGCCGGAACAGGTGGGCATATTCTATGATTCCCTTTTGAAGGAAGATTCTACCTCGACCCTTGGAGTTGGTAATGGACTTTATCTGCAATTCTCCACCTCTGCTGATGAGGTGGTGGAGATGCAGGTGGGCCTCTCTTATACCAGCCTGGAAAATGCCCGGCTAAACCTGGACACTGAATCGGAAGGATACAGTTTTGACCAGGTACACAAAGAGGCCACTCAAAAATGGAATCAGATGCTGGGACGTATCCGGGTGGAGGGCAGTAGCAGGGAGGACATGACCAAGTTCTATACCGGACTCTATCATGCCCTGCTGGGACGGGGACTGGCAAGTGATGTAAATGGACAATATATCAGGAATGATGGAGGAAGCGGACAGATTCCCCTGGACCAGAACGGGCATCCGCAGTACAAGCACTACAACACAGATGGCATCTGGGGAGGATTCTGGAACCTTGGTCAGCTCTGGGCACTGGTTTATCCCGATTACCTGGTTCAGTATGTACAATCGAATATCGATTTCTACAGGGAAACCGGCTGGCTGCATGATGGAGTTGCAGCGGGTGTCTTTACCAATGGTGTGCAGACCAATTTCCAGGGATTGCTTCTTGCCTCAGCCTACAACTGTGGGATCCGGGGATTCGACGTGGAAAAAGGATATGAAGCAGCCCTGAAAAATGAAACGGAAGCCAATGGGCGCAACCTGGGGAATGGCAAGTACGATATGCACTGGTTCAACAGACTGGGCTATGTTCCGTTCAGGGATACCGTCCTGTCCAATGGCTGGGTGTTTAATTTCGGAGGATCTCATACCCTGGAATACTCTTTTAGCTCCTATGCAGTGGCGCAGATGGCCAAAGGCCTGGGGCAGGAGGAAGATTACAGGAAATTAATGGAGCAGGCCGGATACTGGAAAGCCCTGTTTGACCCGGAAACCCGCTTTATTCGTCCCAAGTACCCCGACGGGACCTTTGTGGAGGATTTTGATCCGCTGGAGGGATGGAGAGGATTCCAGGAAGGAAATGCCTATCAGTATACCTGGTATGTCCCCCATGATATTGCCGGACTCATGGAAGCAGTGGGGCAGGAGCTTTTTAATGAACGGCTTGAGCAAATGTTCACCGATGCTCAGAAGAGCATCTTTGGTGGAGGAAAGGAGATCCACAGTTTTTCCGGAGTGGATATGCTCTATAATCATGGGAACCAGCCCTGTCTGCACAATGCCTGGCTGTTCAACTATTCGGGCAAGCCCTGGCTGACACAGAAGTGGACCCGGACCATATGCGATGAATTTTACGGGACTGAACCCTTGCACGGATACGGTTATGGCCAGGATGAGGACCAGGGGCAGCTGGGAGCCTGGTACGTAATGGCTGCCCTGGGACTTTTTGATGTTCAGGGGCACGCTGCCGCTGATCCCAGCTTTCAGTTTGGCAGCCCCGTATTTGAAAGAGTAAGCCTGCAGCTCGCAGGCGATCCCGGCAACATGCTGGTTATCAAGTCTGAAAATCTGGAGCCCGGGAACTATTACATACAGGACCTGGATCTGAACGGAAAGTCAATCACTGAGTGTTGGATCCCTCGTAAAGAGCTGATGAAGGGGGGTACCCTCACCTTTACCCTGGGATCGGAACCCAATACAGATTGGGGCGTCGAAGTGCCTCCCCCTTCCATGAGTATTATGAAATAAGCTATTTTTATACAACTAAACCTAGCATCTATGATCAAGTACCTTAGCCTTATTGCCATTATCGTGCTGACTGCCTATTCCTCTCCTGCAGGAAAGAAGAACCAGCAAAGCGATGCATCCAAACCTGAAACACTCTCTGACATAAAAGTCCCGGTATACGCCTGGCTTGGTGGACCCGGTTCCGCCACCGATCAGGAGATCCGGACCAATTTTACCGATCTGAAGAATAAAGGAATTATCGGTCTTTTGTACAACGGGGGCCACAATCCTGAAACCTACAAGCGGGTAGGGGGAATAGCCCATGAAGTGGGACTGGAATTTCATACATGGATCCCTACCATGATCCAGGGAAAAAATCCGAAACTTGCCCCTGAACTGTATGCATATAACGGGCTGGGTGAGTCGGCCTGGGACAAGCCGGCTTACGCCGATTATTATAAGTTTCTCTGTCCCAGTCGAGACGAAGTATACAGCTTCCTGGAGGACCTATACGGACAGATTGCAGACCTGGAAGAGGTGGATGGCATCCATCTGGATTATATCCGTTTCCCGGATGTGATCCTGGCCAGGGGATTGTGGGATAAATATGGACTGGTGATGGATCGTGAATATCCCCAGTACGACTATTGTTACTGCGACCATTGTTTGGAAGGGTTTATGGAGCAAAGCGGGATTGATATCCGTTCGGTTGAGGATCCTGCACAGGTGGAGGAGTGGAAACAGTTTCGCTACGATTTGATTACCGGGATCGTATACCGGCTCTCAGAGATGGTCCATGCCAAAGGCAAAGAGATCAATGCTGCTGTCTTCCCAGGCCCCAATTCAGTGGCGCGGAAGATTGTCCGGCAGGAATGGGACAAGTGGAGCATTGACGCCTTCTACCCAATGAACTACAACGATTTTTACCTGGAAGGCACCGACTGGATCGGCAAGGTCACCAGGGAGGGGGTCACAGCCCTGGATAACAAGAAACCCTTATACAGTGGACTATTTATATGTCCAAGACCGGAGACCAAAGGTCAGGAAAGCGATCCCGAGAACCACGGACTGCTCCCTGAAGAACTGGAAGAGGCCATTCGTGAATCCATGGAAAATGGAGCAAGTGGAATATGTCTCTTTACCCCGGGGAGGATGACAGATGCACACTGGGATGTGCTGGAAAAAGCCATCCGGAAGGAGTATACTCTTAATTAGACAGGCTTTAGCAGGGATACCTGCTATTGATACTCAAGAATTCCAAAGAAATCCGGTTGATGGAAATTGGGACTTGGCAGGTCAATGGGAGCCCACGTGAGCCAGTGCGGGTGTGAAGTTGCATCCGCGCATTTATAGAGGTTGGCCCGCCAGAGGGTACCGCTCTCCGGGATAGGGAAATCCCGGTAGGATGCAAGTACAGAATATGGGATCCTGTATTCTACATACCAGGTGGTATCTTCCTCAATTTCGGGATCCACAATCTGTGGCAGGCTGTGGGCAACTTCCACCTGCTGAATATCCTCTGCAGCAATATGAACCTGATTCGTCCGTGGCTCAGTCTGATGATGGAACAACATAATCCCCCCGCAATTCATTTCCAGGTTAAAGTAGCCCTCGCTGCTATTGTCATCCGGACTAAAAAAGAACTCCACACAACTATCGGTATAGACAGGATCCTGGTGCTCGCTGTGTACTGCTTTCACATATTTATCCTTCACCCTGAATATGACGTAAATGGCCAGATTATCATAGGCGATTTTTGCTTCCACAAAGGGAAAATGCTCCGGCTTATCCCCCATGTAATGTGTCAGCTCAAGCGACTTAATTCCGGTCCATGGAGCCTTATCCCAGACAGCATTTATTTCCGGCCTCTCTTCCAGCCTGGTTACCTTGTATCTGGAACCTTCTTCTACTTCTGCTTCTGTTTTGCAGCTGGCAAGAATGCTTATTAGTAAGATGAACAGAATGGATAGAGTTCTCATATTTTTGATTTGTGGTTAAAATTCTCTTATGATTCGGACCATGCCAGTTCAAAACCACTTTCCTTTAGAAGATCTTGAAATTCGGAAAGTAAGTTTTGTGAGTTCCTGACCTGTCTGGGTATAGTTCTCCTTTTCAGGGAAAAGGCACACAGGGAACCTGCAGCTTCTCCAATATTCCATTCAACCGGATGGAGCCGGTAACAGCCATTGGTGATGTGGGTGCTTCCGATATTCTTGCAACCCGGGATCAGGTTCTGCATGCGTACGGGGATCAGAGCTCCCAGTGGGATCTGAAAAGGTACGCTGGCCATGTCAATATAATTGTCCCCTCCGGTGCTGGGGTGAAGATCCAGGGCGTAATATCCAATTCCCACAGAGTCTTGGTAGGCTTTGGCCCGTGCTTCTTCCTGTGTTAAACCCGTGATTTGCATTCTGTCCTCAAGCGAAATATCCTGTTCCAGAATGGTAGTTTCGGCAAGTATCCTTCGGGATTCTCTAATATAAGGATACTTGGCCAGCCCGTCTTCTGTTCCTGTGATATCCCCGCGTAAACGCAATCCTTTCCAACCCTGTCCACCATCTGGACGAGGAGCTTCTGTCTGAAGCCAGTAAAATAGCGACAGACTCAACTGCCTGGCTTCTTCTAGATTTTCTCTGCGTTCCTCCGGGCTGACATCTGTAATATTCCCCAGAAGGTAGTCATTTTGCGGCCAGTTCACCAGGGTGATATCACTTGGGAATCTTCCGGCTTCGAAATTGTTCCGGTCAATGAGTCTTCGGTACAACCAGAGATTTAATGCCTCTGTTTTTGGGATATGTCCCTGCCTGTCCGGGGGTACAAAAGGCAGCGTTTTTGGAAGCAGGGATCTGGGATGAGTATAGGTCAGGGAAAGCAACTTCCCGGGCCAGGCAGGATGAATGGAAGGAACATAATCCTTCCACATTTGGTACATATCAGGAGGATCTATGGTATGATCTTCCCCATCCAGGTGATCCATGGCAAAGCACCAGGTGAGCGCCTGTATGTTCTGGCGGTCCTCCTTTTCAGGAGCATGCCTTTCACCGGTTTGTTTCTGCGATTCTGCACCGATGAAGTACTCTGTTCCGGAAAGCTTAAGCAGATCCCCCTCTTCGCTGGCATCAATAAAAAATGTGCCATGTAGTACGGTACTTCTTTTTTCCTTTCCTGTCTGGCAGCTTACAGCACGGATTGAATCTCCTTCTGTATGGACCTCTAAAGGTTCCGTGTTAAGTAAAAGCTTTAACTGGCCCTGGCTAATTGCCGGGGCCAGCATGGCTTCAAGCACGGCCACTGAAACTGCAGGTTCATGGCAAAGCCTGGATACGGCTCCGTTTCCGGGATTCAAAAATTCTGCCTTCCGGGCCTTTCCGGAAAGGGGATAATTCCTACGGTAATAGTCCCTGACTAAAAAACGGTACCTGGCATAACTTGCCGTCCGGCCATGTGACTCAATCCATTGATGTTCGTCGGGAGGTACGGCCTGCTGACTTACCTGTCCACCAATCCAGTCGGTGGGCTCGGTCATAATCACCCTGGCTCCGTTCCTGCATGCTGCGAGAGCAGCCGCACAGCCACCCAATCCTCCTCCGATAATGATAATGTCACTCTTCAGTTCATCTCCCACAGGTGCATTGAGCACAGAAGCCTGGATAGCATTCCAGCCGCAGGAGCCCATTGCTCCGGCGCTGAAGATGCCACACTGTTTGATAAATCTTCTTCTGGACATAGTTTCAATACCAGTATTATGATCATAAAAAGCTTTGCAGTGGAGCATATTCCATTGCAAAGCTAGAGAATGGCTTACGTTAAACCTATGACAGGAGGATCTCCCTGAGTCGTCTGGCAACAATCCTTTCCTGTCCCGGATCCATCATCCACGAAGTAATTCCTATGGATTTTGATCCACCCACCGTTTCAATGGAAGGATGGCCTTCCTGTAGCTCCTTCCTTACCTTATCCGGGGTCCAATCCGTTTTATCAGGATCCATGGAGATATTAAGTGAAGGTACATGGTTTGCTACCTTGGGAACGTGAATTTCAGGATTCACACCTTCGATGTCCGCTACGGCATCATGCATGGTCTGGATCTGCATTTCCCAAAGCGCCCAGTCAGCCTCATGATCACGTGACAGATAGGATTCTACGGTGACCAGCATTCCAAGCACCTCTTCCTTATTTACTTTCATTCCCCTGCCGACGGTATTACCCCTGGGTGGGGCATGAAGCCTGGCTGCATCGATATACTTCTTTTTACCCAGCAGCAGTCCTCCACTCTGTGGCCCTCTCAGACCCTTACCTCCCGAGAATGCCACCATGTCAAATCCCATATCGGTGTATTTCCAGAGATTCTCAACCGGAGGAACATCTGCGGCACAATCATTGAAGGTGGGAATGCCGTGCTTTTTGGCAACCTCCACCCATTCCTCATCCTGAATCTCTCCCACAAAATTGTTCCCATTGAAGAACCACATCATGGCGGTCTTGTCATTGATGGCCTTTTCCAGCTCCTTACGAGTTTCCACATACACGATCTTGACCCCGCAGTTCCTGATGGCATGGGCATAGCCTATGAGATGGGACTTCTGCATGATCACTTCGCTTTTCATCCCTGTCAGATCGGGAATCTGTGCCACTTTCTCATTATCCATGCCTGCCAGTACCCCTGCAGTGCCCAGGGTAATTGCTGAAGCAGCTCCTGAAGTAATGGTGGCTGCTTCGCAGTGCAAAAGTTCGGCTATGCGTGCTCCGACCTTATCCTGCAGATCATCCAGCAAAACGTATTCGTTAGTAGCGTAGTTATAGGCTTCAATTACCTCCGGGCGCATAAGGCAACCCGTCATAAAAGTATAAGTCCCGGCTGCGTTGATGAATGTCCTCACACCCAGTTCCTTGAAATAGTCTCTTCGAATCGCAGGACTGGGAGCCGGACTGCCGGCCATTAGTCCTGTACTGAACAGACCTCCTACCAGTGGAAGGCTGCCCAGTCTTTTGAGCATTGTACGTCTTGTGACCATCTTAGTCCAGAGCTGCTATACAATCAATTTCAACAAGAGAATCACCAGGCACACCTCCATAAGTGGCTACCGTGGTCCTGACAGGTGGATTCTTCCCGAAACGTCCCTTGTAAACCTTGTTCATGGCATGATAGTCAACCAGGTCGTGCAGATAGACATTCACTTTGAGGACCTTGTCCATGGAGCTGCCTGCCTTTACAAGCTCTTTCTCCAGTTCCTTGAGCACGTGATCGGTATGATCACTGATGTCTCCTTCAAAGTGGGCCCCTTTGCCCGCAATGAAGACCAGATTTCCATGGATCGTATGTCCTGAAAAGAGGGGCACATCGTCCTGCATGGTGATGTTGCCAGCGATTTTCTCCGGCTTGTCCGATTTCGGAGTTCCAGCATTTACTGTTGCTGCTCCCAGTCCGACAGCGGCGGCCGCTACTACTCCTTTCAAGGCTTTTCTTCTGGAGTTCGGTTCATTCTTTTTCATAGTTCGAAATTTTAAGTATTGGTGTGCATTTATAGATAGTTATTTATTTGCTTCCCATTCCTGCATGGATATTCCATTCAAATCCCATACCACTTTCCCTTCCATGAGAGTCAGTTCACATTCCAGTTTCTTATCTCCCTGTAACTTCCATCCTCTTATGTCGGTGAATCCGAAATCCCCCTTTTTCAGATTAAGTACGGCAATATCGGCATGAGCTCCTACACTCAGATGTCCCAGTTCCTCTCTATGGATATGGACTGCGGGCATCCAGCTGGAGCGCTCAATGACATCTTTTAAAGGCATACCCATGTTCAGGAACTTGGACATCACATTGAGCATGTCCTTCATACCTGCATTCATACTGCCTGTGTGCAGATCTGTACTGATAAAATCGGGCAGAAATCCCTGTTCCAGGGCAGGCAGGGCCTGCTCATACACAAAGCTTCCTCCGCCATGTCCGACTTCAAATAGAATCCCTTTCTCATGGGCCTGATGCACACAGGGTCTGACTTTCCCGTTTTCATCCACAATGGGTGTCCTTCCCCCCACGTGTGCAAAACAGTGGGCGTAAATATCCCCCGGTCTCAGTTTTTCAAGCAGAAGGGTTTCTATGGATAATTCAGGGTCACTACCTCCAAAATCTATCATAGCCGGAATGCCGTCTGCAAGTTCTCCGGCTTCTACGGTGCGTTCCAGGGGGGTCCAGTCATGACCACTGTAATGGGCCAGCTTTGTACCCACGATGACATCCTTATTTTGCCTGGCCACAATGGCGGTCAGCTTGGGATCCATATCCGCCAGGTTTTGTTCAATGGCTCCTCCTTTCATACCCCAGCCCACAATATTCAGATAGGCCAGTACCCTGGTTTTTGAGTTATCAATGGTCTGCTCCCTGAAGGTCTTGAAATTCCTCCACCCGGAACTTCCGGCATCCACCACGGTGGTTACACCATAGCGGAAGGTGAAGCCATCCGGAGGAAGGCTGGTAAAGCTGTTGCTGATGTATTGATCCTGCATGGTTCCGTGGAACACATGCACGTGATTATCAATGAGTCCCGGTACAACATACAGACCTTCGGCATCGATAACTTTTTTTGCTTTCTCACCGGGAATGTCAGCTGACACTTCCGCTACTTTCCCATCAAGTACGGCCACATCCATGACCTGATCCAGTTTATTCTTTGCATCAATCAGATGTCCGTTCTTAATGATCAGGTCGTATTCCTGGGCTCCAACCGAAAGACTGGCAGTCAAAAAAGCAAATACACAAAAGATAGTAATTGTTGAAGTTTTCATATCAGATTAAATTATCATTAATGGTTCCAGAGTGAAGGATATCATCTGCTTTGATATACCAGGTATAAATCCCTTTTTTCACCTGGCGCTTTTTATTGTCCAAGTGGTCCCACCGGAGCTCAGCCAGCCTGGATATGGTGCTTGATGTCCCGAAAGACCTGATTAGATTGCCTTCCGTATCTTCAATATGGGATTCAATGCTGTGATTTCTTCCCGATTGATCAAGAAAAAGCGGTACCCGGTATTCATTGTTTACTAGGCGAATATCGCCCATTCTGGATTGGCATTTATCCAGTTGAGGGATTTCCACTGCATCGGAAGCGGCCGAGAGATCAATGGTCTCGTGTCGGTCCATGGACATGCTCCCCAGTCCAAAGTGAGTTGAGGCAATCCGGATATGAGAAGCATTGGGATGATCACAGGGAGTCCATCCGTCTTCGTTAGAGATCAAATTCATATTATTGGCTTCTCGCGCCCGGTTGATCAGGCCCAGCTCGTACGAATCCAGGGCTACAGGATCTTTGCTGACCGCTATGGTATTGGTGTGAAATACATTCCCTGAGAGGGGACCACCGTGATAAACACCAGTAAGTGCATCCAGGAAATTAAGTATGTACGGGGCCTGCTGGTTGATGTTTTTATAAAAAGCAGGAGCACACATACGGGTTCCTGCAAAGGGGCTGTTCTTATCGGTCCAGTCCGTACCATGCGTGCCTACGGGGTTGTCGGTACAGCCGTAATTATTTTTCATGGCTCCTGTGATCCCTGCCTCCCTGTGGTCCTTGGCTATGATATAATTGATCAGGAAATCATGCTGGTACACACCGGCGAATATACGCTGAGGGGCCCGGTACTTCTTCGGATATTCCGGAGCGGCAATGAAGCCCGGCGCATCATCCGGAAGTTCCAAAGGCCCGGTGGAACTTATCCAGTGGATCCTTGGTGCCCCGGGCCTGTAATCTTTGGTGATACCAGCTCTGTCGGGAAAAGCCGGCCGGTAACCCTGAATGATCGGGAAATTCTGACGGCTTCCCCGGGAGTATATTCTTTCGAACAGGGTGATGTTTTCCGGAGGAAAAGTTCCGTCCAGCATTTGAGAAAGACCGGTGACAATGGCATTGGTTATTGCAGATTTAGGGCCAAAGGGACAGACCTTGGTCGTCCAGTCATTTTCCAGGTCAGATGAGTAGGAAAAATTCAGCTTAATTCCAATCCTTGTATCGGGATTGGGATGACCGGCCGGAAAAAGTGATTCCCAGGCTTTGCCCACACTTTGCTGACCGGTTAATTTTGTCACCGCAGTATCCACCATGCTGGCAATGCGCATGCTTTGTATGTCCCAGGATACTATTCTATCTACTATGATTCCGAAAGAATCGGCCACCTTTCCCGGCATGAATTCCATGCTGGAGGCAAGTTCGTCCCTGATACTGACAACAGGAGAGGGATAAAGGTCTTCATATACCCTCCCGCAGCCGTACTGGATCAGGGGAGCTGCCAGCAAAGAGCTTACTCCATACTTTATAAATTTCCTGCGTTCCAAATAGTAACGGTTTTTGTGATTAAATAAGTTCTTGATGGAGTCCTTGAAAATTACTAAAAAAAATACACTTTCTAAAGATATGTGCTAATTTCACTTGAAATTAACACATCATAATTCTGGAAAATGAAGAGATCTTTCCCACCAGCAATTCTCATACTACTTCTTTGTCTGTTCTCAAGTTCTATATCCGGCCAGCAAAGGTTTTACAGCCAGTACCTGGATCACCCCTGGGTAGATTCGATACTCTCCACGCTCTCCAGGGAGGAGAAGATCGCCCAGTCACTCTGGGTACTTGCCGGGCCGGAGGTCAGACTGAATGAGATCCTGGATGGTGCCAGGTCCATCAGGGATCATGGCCTCGGGGGACTGATCTTCACTGAAGGTCCCAATGAGCGGATGCAGGAACTGGCAGACTACAGCCGGTCCCACAGCAGCATAGCACCTTTGATAGCACTGGAAGGTAGATGGAGCGAACAGTATCCGGACATGGCTACCCTGGAAGCCATTGCAGGTGATTCCTTACGTTACCGGGCCGGAGCGAACCTGGCAGCACAAATCCGGAAAAAGAGCGTCTCACTATACCTGACACCGAATATCGATGAGGCACTTGCGGAAGGCCTCACAGTAAACTATATCCAGATTTTGGATCCCGGGTGGATCCGGCGGATCAGGATCAGCGAGCTCGACAATTGTATGGATACCCAAACCCCTGCTGACTCCATTGAATTTCAGGCCAGGCAGGTTCTGGCATTGAAATACTGGATCACCCAGCAGGAATTGGAAGCCGGAAAAGAAATGCAGGGGGCAATTGCTGCCGAAGGGCCCCAACTAGCTGCCTTTACCAGGGATCTGTACGCGAATTCACTGACGGTCCTGAATAACCAGAACCAGGTGATTCCGGTAAAGGATCTGGGAAATACAGGGATCGCCTGCCTGGCAGTGAATCAACAGGGGATGACCGGTTTTCAGAAGATGGCCGGCCAGTACACCCGGACTGAAAATTATTTCTGGGCCCCGGGAAACGAAAACAAAGATGAACTGATTAAACAGCTTTCCACTTATGATCTGGTAATCGCAGGTGTGTACCCTGGCCAGTTAGCTGAAGAAACGGAAGCATTTCTCTCCTCGCTAAAGCAGGAAACAAAGCTAATCCTTGTCTGGTTCGGTGATGCGACCGGGTTAGAGCAATACCTTGGCTTTGCATCCAGTGGAACAAGCAGGGAACCCGAGGGCCTTATTCTGGCCCATAACCAAAAGCCAATTACGCAGGGCCTGGCAGCGCAACTGATATTCGGGGCCATCAGTGGAAGTGGCAGGTTGCCGGAGGCAATAGGAGACCGGTACCCTGCCGGGCACGGGATCACTACACCCGGTGGACTGAGGCTTCAATACGGCTTTCCGGAAAATGCAGGACTCGATTCCCGGTTCTTGCATCACGCCATAGACTCCATCGTGACAGGCGGCCTGGAGGCGGGTGCATACCCGGGTTGCCAGGTGATTATTGCCCGAAAAGGAACTGTGATTTTCCAAAAGTCCTACGGTTATCATACCTATGAAAAGAGGATTGAGGTCCGGAATAATGACCTTTATGACCTGGCCTCGGTGACTAAAATTTCCGGGCCCCTGCCGGGTTTGATGTTGCTGGAAGGAATGGGAATGTTTTCCTACCAGAATCAGCTGGGGGATTACTGCACAGCCATGAAGGGATCCGATAAGGCTGACCTGGAGCTGAAGGATGTCCTGGCCCACAGGGCAGGCCTTTATCCCTGGATCCCCTACCAGGAAAAGACCCTGAAAAAGAACGGGCAATATAAGAAGCGTTTTGTACGCACGGATGCAGGTGAGAAATATACGGTACAGGTGGCGGACCGTGTCTATCTTTCAGATACTTACAAGAAAAAGATCTTTAAGGAGATCCGTAAATCGCCTCTGGGTGAACAGAAGTATCTGTACAGCGGACTCGGCTTTTTCCTGTTTCCAACGGTCATTGAAGAGCTGTCGGGACAGCCCTATGAAACATTTCTCTCGGAAAATATCTACCGCCGGCTGGGAGCATGGGAATTGCTTTTTCATCCGCGCAACTCCTTCCCTGCATCCAGGATTGTTCCCACTGAAATTGACTCAGTCTTTCGGAAGCAGCTGATCCATGGCTATGTGCATGATGAAGGAGCCGCCCTGATGGGGGCTTATGCAGGAAATGCCGGCCTTTTTGCTTCTTCCAATGACCTGCTGAAGCTCATAGAAATGTACCGTCGCATGGGATCCTATGGAGGTGAGCAGATTATAGAATCTGATGTCCTGAAGGAGTATACCAGCTACCAGTTCCCTGAACTTGAAATCAGAAGGGGTCTTGGATTCGATAAACCCCTGCTTAACGAAAATGATGGTACACCAAGGGATTACCCCTGTCCGGGAGCACCTCCTTCCAGTTTCGGTCACTCTGGATTTACAGGAACCTTTGTCTGGGCTGATCCGGAAAATGAAATCAGCTACGTGTTCCTCTCCAACCGGGTCCATACCACCCGGACCAATCAGCTTTTGTATGAGATGAATATCCGCACAAACATTCTTCAGAGCGTTTACGATTCAATCATTGATCCTTAATGATCTTCAGCTATGGCTAAGAGAATAAGCAATTCACGAAGGAAATTTATTAAATCAGCAGCAGCCATGGGAACTCTTCCCTTTCTGCCCCCTTCACTTTCTGCGTATGCAGAACCTTTAAATAATAAGCTGGCCAATAAAGCAAAGAAGGCAGTAAGTTTGGAGGATAAACAGAGTATCATCGGGTTTTATGGCCCCTGGGCAGCCTCTCTGGTAGATGATCCTGCTCTCTTATCTTTCAGAAGGGAGGAATGGAGTGAACTGGAGGAGTGGAGGAAGCTTGCCAGGGGAAAAATGCTGGAATTGACCGCCCCTCCTGAAACCGGAGCTGTACCGCAGGTTACAATCCATAAGAAGTATCAATACGAGGGGCTGGATATTGAGGAGATGAGCTGGCAACTGCCTTATGGGAGGCCCACCAGGGCCATCCTGTTAAAACCACAGGGTGCCTCAGGTCCCCTGCCCGCCATACTGGGGCTTCATGATCATGGTGGTAACAAATACTTGGGAAAGAGAAAGATCACCCGTGTTTCTGACCAGACTCCTGACTTTATACTGGAACACCAGGAACAAAGTTATGAGGGGCTGGCCTGGGCCAATGAGATTGCCAGGAGGGGATATGTGGTGCTGGTTCATGATGCATTCACCTTTGGCAGTCGCAGGGTTATGTATTCCGATGTGACCGGTATTGAATGGGGCCCCTGCAATGTGGAAGGGAAGTCGGATGCAAACCCTGAAGACCCTGAGAACATTGAAGCATATAACAGGTGGGCCTCGGAACATGAACATATTATGTCAAAATCATTATTCTGTGGAGGCACTACCTGGCCTGGTGTATTCCTCGCTGAAGATATGAGGGCGGTGGATGTTCTGAGCGCCCGACAGGATGTGGATCCGGACCGGATTGGATGCGGGGGGCTTTCAGGCGGGGGATTGAGAACGGTATACCTGGGAGGGGGCGATCCCCGCATTAAGTGTGCTGTCTGTGCCGGGTTTATGTCCACCTGGAATGACTTTCTCCTGAATAAAGCCTATACCCATACTTGGATGACCTATGCTCCCTTGTTACCCCGGCACATGGATTTTCCAGAGATCCTTGGATTGCGCGTGCCTTTACCGACCCTGATTCTGAATAATTCCGGTGATGAACTGTATACCATGCCGGAAATGATCCGGGCCAGTGAAATACTGGAAGAGGTATATGAAAAGGCAGGAGCGGGCGATCGTTACAAATGTAGTTTTTACCCCGGGCCCCATAAGATGGATGCCCGGATGCAAGAGGAGGCATTTAATTGGTATGACCGGTGGTTGAAATAGTCATGCTTATTTCCTGGTTGGATTTCAGGAACACCTCTTTGTGCTGATTGTTTACGATCACCCTGTAAGGTGACATATAAGAAACATGTGTGCCATCCACCTTATATTCAGGTAATTCTAGTGAAACAGAACCCTTGTCGCTGGTGCTCCGGTTCAACACTTCCCAGCCGTTTTTATCCTGTATGATTACTTTTGCACCAGCTACTTCTCTGCCTCTTTTATCGCTCACATGAACGGTCATTGTCCAGTGGACGGAGTAAGAATGATGCTGGTCGCTGGCATCGATACTAAAATCCAATCCTATAAATTCATTTGATCGAAATTCAAGATCCCTGGCCAGGCTATTTGTGGATTCAATCCAGCCCATGCGCATGGCAGGAAAAACTGTCTCAGCATCAGCTGACCTGATAAACTTATTCCCGGTGATCACCGTAGCAGTAGCACTGCCATATCCACTGGCCACCCAGATGGGGGTGACATTGGAAGTAATCAGATTGTTATATAACTGTCCGCCCCTGGCGTTTCCGATATAAAAGGCATATGCTTCGGCATCTGTTTCAGGATTCTCCTGATGGATATGGATCTCATTTCCGAATATATAATTTTCACCGGCACTGGTACTGAAGAAAAAGGCCGAGGCCATTGGTATATAGTCGGGATATTGTTTGAATTTTTTCCCGTTGATGTAGAATTTATTGTTGTAGATCCTGTTCCCGAAGCAGCCCCTGGGTGATCCCAGTTCTTCACCATAGTCCGCCACCCTTATGGCATTCGTGCTGTAATGTTCATGGTATTCACAGCTGGGTGGTGAGGCATTGATACGAAAAAGGTTATTGAAGATATCAATATGTTTGTGCCGGAAAATTTCCAGTCCGGACCCAATCTCCGGTTCGAAGCGGTTCTCAAATATCATGGAGCTGTCTCCCATGGCCATCACGCTGTAGTGATTGGTCACCATCTGGCGATTCACAAAAAGATTATGATGAATACTCGAATGTAAACCCTTGAAAACCAAGCATCCCTGCCCTCCGTAAAATTCCGAGAAAGAGACTTCCGAAGCCTTCTCTCCCCGCAAATCCACACCGTAAAATTCTGAACCATGCCGGTTGATGATAAAGGGACTCTCTATCTCAAATCTGCAGTTGGTAATGGTGGCATGGGGAACATCAACAGCTGTGGTATTGATACCCGAAGTAATGAACTTCAGATTATCCAGGATGATTCTAACATCTGCGGCGGTAGACTGAATCCCCCAGGATAAAATCCCCCGGCTGGCATTTTTTATCACACCATTTTTAATGGTAACTGTTCCTTTTCCTTTCACTTCCGGAATACCGGGGACCGGTTTCCCGGATGAAACATTATCTGTATAATCAAAGAATGCACTGTGATTCTGGTAGTATAAATGATCATTATGTCCCATGGGATGAGTCTCTTCAACAACACCGATACCCACATCCATGGCCGGGCGGATATCTATCTGATCCACTAAACAATCATTCCCGGCTTTCACCCTGATCCGGTATTTTCCGGCAGGAAGATTGTTCAGGTGGGCGATAACAAAGCCACCACCCAGTCGCGCAGAACGATTTTCGATGGGACAAGAAATTATGCATGTATCTCCATATTCGGTAGTACACCTTACCTCATTACCGGCCTCATCATTAACATAGATACTGACCCGCATGTCATTAGCCATATCCCCTCCCAGGTCCTGGTAGTAATGCCCGGTAATCCCGCACATTGCATAATAGGATCGCCCGGCTACCGGAAGGTTGATATAGGCTGAAGCGATCTCATCTCCCGCTTTTAATCGCAGAATCTTCTCGCCGATAAATTCATGAACCTCTTTCGTATTCTCAATTTTCGCACCAGGAGCCCTGGATACATCCCATCCCTTTAATCCCTCTTCAAATCCATAATTTGGGATATGTTCATAATCTCCGTCTGCATAAGTTAGGGTATAACCATTCAGATCAAGGCTAACATCTTTACCAAGAAACAGGGTACTTCTATCACTGGTGATATCGTTGGTTAGCATGTAGGTGGTGCCGGGATCGCCATAGTCCCCGGGACCAGAAACAGCGACGACCCCATCCGGTATATCCTTGTGCTCCGACTTCCGGTACTGGCCATTCACATAGAGAGGGAATATAATACACAGTGAGGCTATTACGATTTGATAGATTTGCAGCTGCTTCATTTTCATTCCTGGAGAATTTCTTCAATGACCGGCTGCAAAGCAAGAGCTATTCTAAGGGAGCCCAGGTCAGTAGGGTGTACCCCGTCGACGGTGCATTCATCGTAATCTTCCCCCAGAATGGTGGATCCATCCAGAAAGTGGATGTGCCCGTCACCGGCATCTCTTCTGGTCTTTACCAGGTCTCTCTGGAAATCCCTCAGCTCCATCCAGTTTTTATAAGGGAGACTACCCTCCCTGGTATTGGCATAACGAATCTTGGATACAACCAGGATGGGTAGAGCAGGATGTTTCTTCCGCAGAATATCCAGAAAAGGACCTATGGTTTCTTTAATACTCATACCTGCATTGGCTTCATAATCCAAAATGATACAACAAGTTCCTTCAATTTGTGTGATCAGGTGAGCCAGTGCAGGTTCTCCTCTTCCGTTCCCGGAAAACCCAAGGTTCACAAATTGCACATCCAGTTTCCGGCTCAATATGTTGGAATATGCCATGCCCGGTCTTGCCACACAACCTCCCTGGGTAATGGAGGTTCCGTATATCACTATCTTCCCCGGGCGCATGAATGCCGGAGGTGCTGCCACAAGGGATCCCTGATCTACCCCGACCCATACCGAATTAACACCATTATAAAGTGGGAAATTCAGGGTGAAGCTTCGTATCTTACTTTCATCGGAGCTGAAAAGTTCTGCCTGGTAGCGGATGCTGTCCGCACTGAACCTGGTGGTTCGGAAATACCGCTGTTCCCCGCCCTCTTCTATGTACAGGTCAAATCCGCTCTGACCGGTAGCCGGCATGTGATACATACCCGACTTTTCTCTCAGCTCCACTTTGATCAGAACTCTTTTACTGTCACTGTTGAAGCGGATCTGTCCCCCGGCTGTATGATTGGCGAGCTGGTTGACCGCTTCACGTATTTCCCAGTCAGGATTAAGGGGCAGACGCCTGTAAACGGCATTCTCATTGATCCATTCAAAGCCTGTAAGCTCAAGGGGTTCTTCCCTGGGATCAAACCAGACGATCCCATCAGCATCAGCCTTTTTCAGGGCCATGTTAGGATCCAGTTTTTGTGCTGTTGGCTCCTGGGCAAAGCCTGCAAGCTCCAATCCCAGGACTATCAATATCATGTAAATCAGTTGTGGAATATATTTCATATCAAACTATTTTAAGATTGATGGATTTGGTTTCAAAAGCGCTATACTTATTTCGTCAAGAACAAAGGCAGCTGTTGTGATCCCCTTTAGCGGCCGGATCAAACTGTCACCCTCGAACTCTGGCACACACATACCGGCGATAAGCGGTGTGACTAAGCTTCCTTCAACTGCATCGATCAAAGCCGAATAGATCAAGGCCGGCTGACCGTTACCATATGAATCAATGGTCTTTGCCTCTTCATTGTACTCCTGGTATTGGTCATTATAATCGCCTGAAAGGTTTACTTCGATCCAGCATTTCCAGGTAGTGCCTGTATGGACCCTGGCCCGTGTGATAAAATAACCAGGTTCCGGTGTGGCACCTGTAACTGCCACAGGAGCCTGTTTCTCAACACCGGGCAGCTCTCTGGTCTGATTCTCTCTTTTATATACCTCAAACCAGCATGGCAGGGCGGAAGGCACTTCCGCTTTTCCTTCCCAATCCCCCACCGCTGCCCGCCGGGTTACAAATATCGTTCTGCACCTGCCTGTTGACGGTTCCTCCAGCCATATGGCAAATGTGGGAGACTCACCAAAAGCAGACTCCTGTACCAGTTGTTGATTAATATGAATCCGGAATTCGATATCCGTCTTTCCCCGTGTACCTCTGTATGCATATATCACAAGTCCTGCAGTCAGGATCAGCAATGGAATAAGGATAATTATGATTCTCCGTGGAAGGGTCATGAAATGCTGTTCATATATTAAACTTCCTGGGGGATTTCAAAACCCTCTCTGTAGCTTCCCAATGCCAGTTCCCTGGCCTGCGGGTCATTTGTAATTAACTCGGTATCACCGGAGAAATACAACTGCTTTTTTCCTGCACGATAGGACAAGTTGGCCAGGTGTATGAGGGTCGCACTTCTGTGCCCCTCAACAATGTTACCGTTGGGCTGTTCTCTGGATCGTATGCAATCAATGAAATTTCCCAGATGTTCCCTGAGCGGGAATAAGCCCTGCTCCTGGTCAACGATCTGACGATCCTTGCCGTAGACCTGCCATCCCCCCCCCATTCTTCCTACATACATAAGCCCTTCGGTGCCGTAGATGATTATTTTTGTGGAATTCTGTTTCCATTCAGGGAAGCCATCTCCGTAACGGATCTCAGGACTTGTCTTTAACATATAGGGAGAAAACTCGCCAGTTTGCAGGGTCAGAACAAAATTACCATAGTCGAATGTTGTCATTTGATAATCCGGCATATCTCTTTGATCATCAAATAGATATCTTCCGCCTGTGCAATAAACCGATTCCGGGAATCCCGGATTGTCCAGCACTATTCTTGCCAGGTCCAACTGGTGAATGGCACCATTTCCCAGCGCCAGGCCACCGGAGTAGTCCCAATAGAAGATGTTGGACTTATGCCTTGAAACGCTGTAGGGAACCTTCCGTGCCGGACCCAGCCACAGGTTCCAGTCGATGGTGCCAGGCGCCTTTTCTTCCTCCTTTTCATTGAATGGGATAGGTCCGTCCAACAGCCCCGACACATTTACTGCAAGCACCTGGCCAAGTTTCCCGTTTTTAATATAATCCCTAGCCGACAAGGCATAATCAGCGCTCCTGTTCTGGGTTCCGCATTGCACAATACGTTCATACTTCATGGCGGCCTCAACCATTTTTTGTCCCTCACCCATATGCAGGGTTATATTTTTCTCCACATAGACATCTTTGCCTGCCTGGCAAGCCCATATGCATGCCAGTGCATGCCAGTGCTGGGGCGTGGCAATGATGACCCCGTCAACCTCCCCATCCTCGAAAACCCTGCGCATATCCCTTACCCTGACCGGACTGATCTCCTGTATCTTCGTTAGTTCCGAAATGGCCCTGCCACCACGTGTATCATCCACATCACAGACATACTTCACAAAGACATTCTTATTGATGTCAGCCACTGTAAGAATCAGATTTGTACCCCAGTGGCCGGCTCCAATTAATGCCAGTACGACCCGCTCATTGGAGCTAAGTACATCTCCTTTGGAAAATGTTGTTTTTATCTTTCCACGGTATGCAGGTACCTTTCCGGTAGCATGATTCCCAGCCGGTTCTGCATTCTGGGAAAGCTCTTCCTCTTTCAGATTTGAGCAGGAAGTGGCTAGCCCCAGCCCGGCCATGCTCCATGACAGATTGCTAAAGAATTTTCTTCGTTTCATTGTGTTAGCCATTCTATGATTTGTTCATTAAGCGGCGGGCCCTCATCCACCACCATGTGCTGAAAATTATCTTCCACGCCTTTCTGATTATAAATAATGCGGGGATAGCTTAGCCTGCATGATTTCTGATCATCCCCTGCGGGATCCCCGTTTTCTGACTGAGGATTGATGATCAGAAATTTTCGGGGAGAGATTGCTGCCATTAGATCGGGCAGATCATATTTTTCTATGGCTCCTGCCACGGTCGATGGGATAAATGCTGGTGAATAATCACGATTAAGTACGATATCCGCAAAACTTATGAATGGATTCACCAGGCCTATTTTTTGAATGCGCTTATCAAAGACGGCGGCATGCAGCAGCTCACTGCCACATGCCCCGGATGCTATGGCAGATACAATCTCAAGATCTTCAAGCCGGGTATCCATAAAATCTACGATCCTGAGGATATCTTCAGCCCTCATTCCAACAGTTGATTTATTGGTCAGAATTCCCGCAAACCACTGATTAAAAGAGGTATTATCAATATAGGCATCGCCTTTCAAATACCCTGGCCCCAGGCTACCAATGCCCCGGACATCAAAGAGCAAGAGGGAATAGCCCTGCTCTAACATGGATTGAATCATCAAACTATCCTCTAGGGCAGCGTGTTCCATCCCCCTCTCATCCAATAGGAGAATCACTTCATTGTTCCTTACTCCAGGGGGCCTAAACAGGGCTGCTGGAAGCATATAATCGCCACTTCCAGGGATCAGGTATTTTTCCAGTACATATTCTTCTGTTGTATATCGTCCGGAAAACACCGCCTCACCGGAATATTCGGGAGTTGTGAATCCTGACAATCGCTTTGCTTCGCTGCCAGTCTTCTTCCTATGTTCATCAATATCCTCACTGGCTCTGAATAGCTTCAGTTTCGCGATTTGATTCTCTGCAACTTTCCGGTTTAAAGAGTAGAGTGTCTCACTCTTCATCGAAGTTGCAAGCTGACCCGTTTCTGTGACCCATAAGTCCTTCTCATTAAAAACTTCCACATCCTGGTCAGCCGGGCTGCCGGGATTGTTCAGGTACTTCTGAAAGAAAGCGTACATGGCTTCACGGTTCTTTTTTGTTGAAGCATGCACATCATCATCTTCTACCATGCCTATTTGTTCCCCGGCATCAAGCGCATTATAAAACTGTTTTACTTCGCTGAAGGTTTCCCTGGCACCCTGAATGCTGAAAAAGTCCCTGGTAGTCGTAATCATTAAAGCAGGTTTGGGTGCTCTTACCTCCAGCAGGTCTGCATGATCCAGGCCTTCACTTATCATACGGATCAGGTTTTGTTCTGCATCCTGGGGCCCGATCGATTTAAATATATATTCCATGCTGGTAATAAAACACTCAGGTGCTGCGGCCAGTATTCTTTCATCAAGTGCCGCTGTATATGCTGTTTGTGTGCCGCCACCCGATCTTCCGGTCATGCCGATCCTATCAGGATCGACCTCTTTGCGGGTAAGCAGGTAATCAAGGCTTCTGATCCCGTCCCAGATGAAATATAAGGCAGGAGAATATCCCGAAATATAGCATTGTGCTCCCGGATAGGAGTGTTCTGTGGTGGGACCAAAGCGTGATTTGCCCGTCTTCTCATCATAATATTGCAGACGTTCTCCCTGTCCAACGGGATCAAATGCCAGCACAACAAATCCCTTTTTTACCAGATTGATAATGATATGTTGATAGGTTTCACTCCGGAAGCCATTCGCGGTATGCCCGCTTGCATAAATCACAGCAGGGGCCTTTCCTTTCAGATCCTGGGGAATGAACAAGGCAGCCGTCACATAATAGCCGGGAAGAGATTCGTAGATTACCTTTTCAACCCTGTAGTCTTCTTTTTGGATCACTCCGGTCACACGGGCATTTAATGGCGTTTTTTCCGGCAGGGGACCCACAAGCTTCAATAGCTTTTTTTTGACAGCTTCCTGCCGTTTCAGATACTCATCTAAGGTGTGTAATTGCGTAATGCCAGCTTCTCGTTCCTGAAGTTGCTGAAAGGCAAAATGGCATGAGCTCTTATACATGGCATTCTCCGAGTCGGTATAAAACTTCCAGAAGTCAAACAAATTGACATCATACTGGGAGTGAAGCGAAATAAGTAAGGTAAAAAGGAAAGTAAGGGAAAGATTTAGTCTTTTCATCTTTTAATTATAATGTGCGAAAAGCAAGTTAAAAATTAATAGTGAATGATGAATTCCAATTTGAATTGATAAAACTCTCTCTTATCTTTATAGACACCTGCAAACAAATAATAACCAATAAAAAGATATGAAATCGATCCGAACTAAAATGATCCTTACCGCTTTGTCTTTTGCGGTACTATTTATTGCTTTTCATTCCAGTGTAAACGCTCAGAAACCAGGTGAGAAACACGAGGGAAAGATCTGCGAGGTAAGCTCTTTTTCCATGAATAAGATATGCAAGGAGTGGGACGGACAGTGGCAGGGAATTGGCGTTGCCTCGGATGGCAACTGTTACTTTGCAACATCTACGCATTCGAGCGGACACGGAGCAGGTTTCCACGTATATGATCCGGTGAAAAAAGAACATCGTGTGATCGCCGATGATATGACCATCCTGTGTGGCGAAGAATTCAGCGGATCCCAGCAGGGTAAGATCCATAGTCCCATTGTGGAATTGGACGGCTGGTTGTATTTCACCACCCACCTGTCCAACTATTGGCCAGAAGGGATCGATATTTATCCGGGAGCGCATGTGTTGGGGTATGAGATGGCCACGGGCAAATTCCGTGATTTTGGCATCGTGAAACCCCGCTACTCCATTTATTCTGCCATCCAGGTGGATCCCGAGCGCAAGGTCCTTTATGTAATGTTATCACCCTTCCAACCGGACCTGGTTAAGGAAGATGGGATACACCTCTACAGGGTGGATATTGAATCGGGTGAGAAAAAGGATATGGGTCAGCTGACCTTTGGTGAAACCGGAGGGACTCCCTGGTTTTATGTGGATAACAAGGGGAATTGCTGGTTTACCTTGTGGAAAAGGGAATGGCAGTATGAATACGACCGTGGCAATCTGTATTGCTACAGCCCGGAGGCCGGCAAGATTATCACCTATGAGGATGCCCTTCCCAAAGAGGCCCTCTTGATTGATGGAACACCGGTTACCGGAAAATACAGCTACAATACACGCTGCTGGAATTATACGGAAGCACTTCCCGGGCGGGAACGCTGTCTCTTTGCCATGGGCGCCTGGGGAGGTGGCGATGAGCGTCTCTGGATCTTTGATCCTTCCAAAGACATTGCCAGCGGGGAGGCCTTTGAACCCATCGCTAATATCGGTTCAACCTTTCATGAGACTGCCAGGGGAGGAGACAGGCTCTACTTTGTCCAGTATGAAGATCTGGAAGTTCAGCGGACCATCAGCCCCGAGCTGGCCAGGGACGAAGATCCCGAAATCGTTGGTTACAACTCCAATCTGCACCTGAGGAGCATTTCACTTAAGAAGGGAGACGATCCCAACCAGATTACGGACCATGGAAAGATCGTGGATCAGGATGGTCGGGCAGCCCGGATGATTAATTCCCTGGCGGCCGATTCGCAGGGCCGTGTCTACATGACCGGCGACTGGTATATTAAATCCGACCGTGAAGCAAGCATGTATAATCTGCTCTGGGATCATCCTGGTGAGCGCCTCTATTCGCTAATGAAGCGGGGGATGTTCTTTGCCGTGGCAGAGACAGGGGAGGAGTGAAATCTTGCTAACACCATTAAATAAGAATCCATAAACACACATTTCATATGAAACGCTATGCGCTGTACCTGACTCTTTTTCTTGCCATCCCGTTTTTCCTGGGTTCCTGCAATCCAAAGAGCACCTTTTCCGAGTACTCCGAGACAATTCGTACCTATCCTTTTTCTGATACAAGTTATCTGCCCATCATTGCTAAACGGGCTGATATCTACCCCTATTCCCGTATCGACGGATTCAGTCACGAGGGAGTGGAACAGGATTGGAAGATGGTGAAACTGGAGAACGATTACGTGGAGGTCTATATCGCCCCTGAGATCGGGGGCAAGGTATGGGGTGCCATTGATAAAGCCACGGGAAAGGATTTTATCTATAAAAATGATGTGGTAAAATTCAGGGATGTGGCCATGCGGGGACCCTGGACTTCCGGGGGGATCGAATGGAACTCCGGGGTGATCGGGCATCATCCGGGTGGTGCTGCTCCCGTGAATTATAAGGTATATGTGGATGATGCAGGTACAGCCCATTGTGTTGTGGGAGGTTTGGACCTTCCATCTTCTTTGCAGTGGAGGGTGGATATTTCACTGCCCCCGAACAGCTCTTACTTTGAGACCACTACCTATTGGTATAATGACTCACCCTTTATGCAATCCTACTACCAGTGGAATAATGCGGCTGTGAAGAGTGCTGAGGACCTTCATTTCTATTTCCCGGGAAACTACAGGTTGGGCCATGGCGGAGAGGCCGATCCCTGGCCGGTGGATAAAGACGGGGTCGACCGGTCGTGGTACAAGAACAACGTTCCTTTCGGTCATTCTTCCTACCACATAAGCGGGAGCGTAGACAACTACTTTGTCTCCTATTACCATGACGAGGACTTTGGATCAGGTCACTGGTCGCCGGTGGATGGTGCGCCCGGCAGAAAGATCTGGTTGTGGTCGCTGGCCAGGAACGGAGGCATCTGGGAGGATCTGCTTACTGATACCCACGGGCAGTACGTGGAAGTGCAATCGGGAAGAATGCTCAATCAGAACAGTGTCAGCAGCGGCAGGACGCCTTTCAAACAACCCCGGTTCATACCCTATAATGCCGACAACTGGGTGGAAAGGTGGTTCCCGGTACGAGGAACCGGAGGAGTCACCCGCGTGGCAGAACCCGGAACCATTCATATAAAGTATCTGCCGGAAGGGATGCAGATTCTTTTCTCTCCCATGGTGGAAATCAGTGGGAACCTGGTAGTAAGATCCGGAGAAGAGGAGCTTTTAAGTGAAAGTGTAATGCTGAATCCTTCTGATTTGCTTGAAAGGACAGTTGATGGCATTTCTGAAGGGACAGCAGTGGAGGTATTACTGAACGATGAACTGATCTACTCCTCGGAGATGGACTACATTGTAGACAGGCCCCATCATTCACCTGGAGACGCCCTGAATGATCCTTTTGTTCTGGCCCGGGAACTGGAGAATCGAAGGTCATATGCTGAAGCTCTCGAGATCTACCTGGATCTGCTGGAGAATGATTCCATGCGGCTGGATGCAGCAGAACGGGTGGCGGAGCTTTATTTCAGGAAGGGTGACCTGGAGCAGGCCGGGGATTATGCAAGGGGGATCCTGGAGATCGATGCCTACCTGCCGGGGGCAAACTTTATCTATGCATCCATCCGGAAGGCTGAAGGGGACTTTACCGATGCACGGGATGGTTTCCGCTGGGCCCTGCGCTCCCTGGAGTACCGCAGTGCAGCTTACCAGCAACTAGCAGCTATGGACCTGATGGAGGGGGACTTGAAAGGATCTCTGCGGAATGCCTCACTGTCCCTGAGCTTCAACAAACTGAACCTGAACAGCTACAAGATCATGGCCATTGCCAACCGTCTTCATGGGGATCCTCCTTTGGCTAATGCGGCTTTAGAGGGGCTTTTAGACATAGACCCACTGAATCATTTTGCACTTTTTGAAGCCTACCTTCAAAAGCCAGGTTCAGGTGCCCTGGATGCTTTCAATCACTCATTCAAAAATGAGATGGCCAGGGAAGAATACCTGGAAACAGCTTTATTTTATGAAGGACTGGGTTTGTTTGAAGAGGCTGCAAGGGTGCTTGAAGAGGCTCCGGCCTATCCAGTGATTGATTACTGGCTGGCCTGGCTGAACAGAGATGACAAAGAGAAATCAAGCACATATCTGGAGAGGGCACAAAAAACGAGTCCTGACTATGTTTTTCCATACCGGAACAAAACCTTGCCGGTTCTGGAGTGGGCATCTGTTCAGAGTCCCGCCTGGGTCACCGATTATTATGCTGCACTTATTCTCTGGAACAATGGGAAGGAACAGGAGGCACTGGAATTGCTGGAGCTCTGGGAGAATGAACCTGATTTTATCCCTTTCTATTATTCAAGGGCCCATCTGTCGGGAATTCAGTCCGACCAGGCACTAAAAGATATGCAAAGGGCCCTGGAGCTGGATCCGGACCAATGGCGAATCTACAGGGACCTGGCTGAGATCTATTCCAAAGCAGGGGACAACGGGGCTGCCATGCAACTGGTAGAAAAAGGGTATGAGCGCTTCCCTGGAAATTATATCCTGGAGCTGGCTTACAGCAAGTATCTGACGGTTTCAGGAGCATACCAGAAGTCACTGGATGTCCTGGGAAAGACTAATGTCCTGCCGTTCGAAGGAGAGAATACGGGTCAGAGACTCCACATATACAACCATTTGTTATTGGCCTACGCACAATATCAAAAGGGAGAATACGAGCTGGCGCTCAGTCACATCGATCAGTCAGAACTTTATCCCGAAAACCTGGGATCAGGAGCCCCTTATGCTCCGGATCTAAGGGACCAGAACAGTCTTCGAAAGATGATCTACGATAAAACCGGACAAAAAGAACTATCCCTGGAGGCAGAAAAGGCAATCATGGATTATAGCAAGAAGTTTGGTGAACGCAGGCGCAGGAGCCTGTTTGATCAGCAATTTTCAACCATGGTCATTAACCCATTTTAAGCTCATATGAAACGAATCACCACCCTCTTATTAATTCTGTTACTTGCTTTTGCCGGCATTCATGTTAAAGCCCAGGAGCTTGAAGAATTCAAGTTTCATGGGGGGGATTTGGCACCTCTGAATAATGCAGTCCGGAATGAATTCCAGTTTAATGGATTTACCAATTACTGGCACGACACATATACACATTGGTACAGCTACGGGAACCTGTTCAAAATGGCCATCCCGGATGTGGAGAAGAATATCCTGCAAAGCAAAGTGGATATTGCAGAAGATATGGGGATCCCCGGATTGCTGATGCAGGAGGGATTCTTTACGAATCTGATGTCAGGCTCTTATACTCGTTTTGGAACAGCCCGAGAGAACTGCACTGGAACAGTCGCTCAGGTCAGGAAATGTACTTGTTTTGCTTAGATCCGGAAAGCTCTCTTGGAAAAGAATTAACTGCAGGTATTTCCGAAGAGGCGAGTTGGCCGGAAGAATTGAATAGCCACCAATATGGTGCAAAGGACCTTATAAGAGTTGATGCCTTTATGCTTCAGGCTGGGGATAGAAAGCTTTTTGTGGTGAGTTCAACAGACGGCAATACCCTTGATCAAGTTTCTTCTCTGTTAAATAATACCCGGGAAGTAGTCGGGAAGTATGATTTCCATAAAGGCTGGTTTGGAGCTGAAACACTGCTCAAGAGTGTAACCTGTACCAAAGGGCACCCCCTGGAGGTCATCGGAACGGGAATGAACGAAGGGAACAGCTGGTTCGTTTTTAGTGGATTAATGGACTACATAGCCAAAGATGAGTTGGAACAGTGGATAGAGCAGGCGAAACTGCCTGTTGTTACCGATGTGGGCTACGGAACAATTTTTGGGTTACAGGATTGGGAAGGATATCAGTTTCAGCGGCTGGACAGGCGGGACCCGAAAGTCTGGGTTGATTATGCGCAAGAGAAGGGGGGCTATGTGTTCCGTAATGTGATGGACACCCTTGCTGACCCTTATCAGCATGATGGATATTTTGCCAGCGAGGGGAATAAGGTACAGATTGATAATGAGGATGTACCTTTTGTACTTAAGACAGGCTATCTGGATGGAAATGCTACCTCAAGCATGGTCCTGTTTCTCAGCAAAGGGGAAAAGCTGACACGCGAATCCATGTGGCAGGCCATCCTGGACCGGCGTGAAGTGGGTGTATTGGAAGGAGGCTTAATGCTGGGACCGGCCTACTACCGGAATGCACTCCAGATGCTGCTGCTCGACAGGGTCTTTCTTGAAGACTATTTTGATGATCGAATAAGTCTTATGGCCAAAATTGAAGGCTATGATCTGGAGGTAACTGTAACAAATACTCTTCATAAATCGGTCTCTGGACAATTGGAATTAGGCCTTCCCGAAGAGTTAACTGTGCTAGGGAGCTCCTCGGTGGAAGTCAAGCTTAGCCCGGGAAGTTCAAAATCGCTGCGTTTTCCTTTGAACCCGGGGGCTGCTGCCATGGATAATACCAATCCGATTTCAGTTCATTTTAAGTGGGACGGCAAAGAGAAGAGCACACTCACCATGATGGATCTGCCACCGGTCATTTCTGTTCACCGCCTTCTATATGGTCATACACCTACAGTAGATTATCCAGTGACCATACACAATTTTACAGGACAAAGCTCTTTTCCCGTAGAAGTTCAGGTAGTTAAAGCTGAAAATGAAAAGAGGGTGGTTTATAAATCAAGCCAGACCTGTGCTGCCGAAAGGGGTACTTTTGAAGATATGAACTTTGAATTAGAGCTTCCTGCAGGGCATTACAAAGTAAAGGTGTCTGCCCTGGGACTTGCGTACAGTTCACAATTGGGTGTTGGAAAAGACAGGGGGGCACCTGAGGTTTACGCGACTGATCTGAATGACGATGGTATTGAGGAATACCGCATGGAGAACGACAGTGTTCAGATTACCTTGCTGACTACCGGCGCCAGGGTGATCGAATACAAGGTGAAAAGCCGGAACGATAATGTCTTATTCAAGCTATGGCCGGAGAAAGTGGATGATCACAAGCGACCCTTTCGTGAAAGGGCCTTTTATCCCTACGGTGGATTTGAGGATTTTCTGGGGCAGGGTAGCATGGAGAATCACCAGGTATATGATGCCGAAATTGTAAAGAAGGAGGGTGATTATGTCAGGGTGAGAATGTGGACCGACTATTTTGGCAACCGCCTGGAGAAGACCTTTACCCTTTACGACAATACACCCTTGCTGGAAGTGCGATTCGCGCTGACCTTTAAAAATCCTGAAGCCAATGTACTGGGACCGCAACCCATCCTGGCTCTGGGAGAGAAACACTGGACAGAAGATGTCTTTACCGTTCCCGAACTGGACGGCTTGCACGATTACCGAATGGTTACGGATGAGCGTTTTGGCCAGTTAATGTTCTTAAAGGAGGGCTGGAATGCAGGCTATGATACCGTAGAGGATATCTCCTTTGTAGGAGCTTTCCCCGTGGACCAACCTTTGTTCCTGCACATGTGGATGAACCATCCGGCAAATAAGGATACCCATTACTATTACGCTGAATTTCAGCCCTGGGTTCCTATTTTTCAGAATAGTACCATGTATTTTACCTACTATTTATGGGGAGCAGGTGGATCCTGGGAAGATGGGGTAGAAGAGTTAAGGAAGAAAAATCTTGTTACATATCAATAAAAGTCCGTTTTAGCTATTTTCAACTTCCCTGAATTTGTTAAAATCATACATTTTCTTTTGAGATGATATGATTTGGGTGTAATTTATGGCCTTAACCAATCTACGGGAGACCATGATCCTAAACAGAAGAAGTTTCATCCGCTCGTCTGCCTTCACTGCCTCGGGTTTACTGCTAAATCCCGTGAGTGCAATGGATTGGCAGAATAGCATGGCAGAATCATTGATCGGAGTGCATCCATTCATATTTGAAAACAAGGATGCAGTATTCATCATGAAAACAGATGTGGATGTCAAGACCAATGCATCCGCTATAAAGCAAGCCGGATTAAGTTTCGGAAGGTCTGTTTTTGGTCTCACCGACGATCCGGATAACGGGGTTCCTCTCACACATAAAGCGGTCATCAAGCCCAACCTGACCTGCCGTGGGAAATGGGATCCCGATTACACCATTGAACGATCCATGGGGGTGGTGACTGATGCGAATTTTACCGAAGGCATAATCGAGAGCCTCAAGGAGCTCAATATAGGTGCATCACAAATATATGCCCGCGAAGTGAATTGCCCGGAGGATCTGGCTGAAGGTGGATATATCGACATGGCAGAGAGGACCGGAATAGATCTGAAAGGTATAGATATGCCCTATTACGATTTAAACCCGGATCAGCTCCAATGGATGGATGTGGAGGATGGGCTTTACTTTAACAGGATCCCTTTCCTCTGGCCCGTAAATGATCCGGAATCCTGGCTTCTGAATATTGCTAAATTAAAAACACATTCAATGGGGATGACTCTCTGCGCCAAGAACATACAGGGAACCATTGCCATGAATTATCAGCAGCACTGCAAAGTCTACGGAAGCCATTTGAACATCCTGGAAGACGATATCCGGACCGATGCATTTGCTTCGATTCAGAATAACTATAATCGTCACGTGGCAGAAGGTATTCCACGCTGGGACAGGCCCGGGCAGGAGGGAGGTATCTGGATGGAAACCTGGGCATCACGATGCCTGGATAATAATTCAGTCACCCGGGCAGGCCTGCATGTGATCGAAGGGGTCTATGGAAGAGACGGCGACTTTATTGATGGACCCAACGAGGGTGGACTGGCCAATGACTACATGTGCAATGTGATTATTTTTGGACTCAACCCCTTTTATGTGGACATCATCGGGCACTGGATTGGCGGACATGAACCGGGGAACTTCGGGCTCTTTCATATGGCAAAGGAAAAAGAAATGATATCCACCATTGATCCGGCTAAAATTCCTGTCTATGAATGGGATGCTGCAAGCGGAGCTGAACTGAAAACCCTGGATGAATTTCAGCGCCATCCCTTAAAGACCTCTTACCTGCGGAAAGATTATGACGGGGGGAATGAAGATTACTGGCATCTGGTGGATGAGTATTTTGATTATTCCGCGGTTTCCGGCACCATTTTACAGCCCATGTCGCATCCTTTTAAGCTGGGTGGAAACTACCCCAATCCCTTCAGCGAGCAAACGCACATACCCTTCCAGATACAAAAGGCAGGTCACGTTTACATGGAAGTGATTAATGCTCAGGGAAAGACTGTAGATATCCTTTTAGACAGGCAAATGGTTCCGGGGAAGCACATGATCAGCTGGAACAGCAGCAATCAGGCAGCAGGATTATATCTTTACAGGATGCGCTTCGGTGGAATGCTCCAATCGGGGAACATGCTGATAGTTCACTAATGTTTCAGTTTGAATTTTATTTGTCTATTTTTAGTCCCTGACCAAAATTAAAAGTTGTGGTGATGAGAAATTATTTATTTGTGATCCTGGGACTCTCTATTTTATTGATTTCCTGTAAAAGACAGAATACAACAGATTATTCGCTTACTCCGGCAGAGTATCAGAAGCTTGGTATGCCCGATTATACTAAGATCTGGAGCCTCGAAGATTATTCAAACGCTTTTCTTGTGTTAAACACCATGAAGTATAATCAACCGAAGGCTCTACCTTCCAGGGATAGCGAAAAATCCGCTGTGGTCTTTTCCAGGATGATTAGCAGCGATAACCTGTCATTTCTTCGGGATCAAACACTTCCACTGCATACGAAAGCTGAAATGATACAATGGTACGTACCCAATATGATCGAGTTAGCTACTGCATATACCCTCATTGGGGTGGAGAAACAATATTATATCCGGGAGCTAACCGATATAGACATCTTTGGTATAGCTATTGCAGAAATGATGCTTGATCTGGGCAATGAAATAAATGAATCTGAGGATCCTGGAGATATTGTCATGCAATCTGATTTTCCCTTAATCCAAGAGATGTATCTGGACTTACTAAGCAGTTTGTTCGAAAAGCAACAACATCCATCCCTATATCCCGAAGAGACACTTGAACTGTTTGCTGATAGCCTTTCCACCTCTGTAAGAAGGAATATGCACTGGTTTGATGCGGATGCTTCTGAAACGATTAAACAGGCAATGCTCGCAGTTATTGACAGCAGCTCTTCCCAGAAAATCAAAAAAGATTACAAAGAGTTAACTGAGATCCTCTAGAGACCAAGCAATGCGGTTAATCCTTTATGAGATAGATTTGCAGGCTATCGTTATTCGGGGCGAAGAGCAGGATCTCTTTTCCATCTGATAAGCTGATCTGCGCTATATTCCTCACCTCCCCATCCAGGAATAAACCGCTTTCATTGCAGGGTAAAGATACAAAGCTCCCGTCTCCATTCCCCAGCAGAACGACTCCCCGGTTTGAATCCATCCGGCCGAACTTTTGACGGGCTCCGTAAAAGTTTCCTGCAAGAATAAGGTCCTTATTACCATCCCGGTTATAATCATCAGATGCAATGCTGTACACGGGCGACAGCTGTGCGGCTTCAGGCAGGTCCGACAGGATGAACTGATTGTTACCCAGGTTCTCAAGATAGGAAGAGGCAGGCCGGCTTACTTTCAGTACCTGTGCCTGATCCAGAATATCAGAAGGGAATATATCCTGTATGGTGAGATTGGCAAAAGATTGATAGTCTTTATACTTCTTGTCAAAACCCGGAAACTGGGTTTCCAGGTCCAGTTTTGAATAGAGCGGGGCATTCCTGCCTTTGATGTAGTAGCACATAATGGCATCCATCGAACCGTTATTGTCAAAATCTGAGGCATAGATGGTCGCTGGTTCTTTGGGAGTGGGTTTGATCTGGAAATTCTTTCCCAGGTTACCCAGCACATAATCCATATCTCCATCCTTATCAAAATCCTCCCCGTGAATAGTGTTCCACCATCCTTCGGAATATTGCATCCCTTCCTGCTCCGCAAGTTCTTCCAGACCTGTTCCCATATTCAGAAAGAGCCTTACAGGCATCCACTCACCCACCAGGATCAGGTCGGGCTTTTCATCCCCGTTGAAATCTGTCCACAGGGCATCGGTGACCATTCCGGGATTCATTAGTTCAGGATTTAGTTTTTCGGTCACATCAGTAAAATTCCCTGTTCCGTCATTCTCTAAAATGTAGCTTCTGGGTGCCAGAGGATATGTTCCGGGTATCAGGCGTCCTCCGATAAAGAGATCCTGATCACCATCTGAATCCATATCGGCTGCATCAACACAGGATGCGCTTGTTAACATAAGGGGGATTCTGTTTTCTGATTTGGAGAAAACTCCTCTTCCGTCGTTGAGGTAGAGCCGGTCCTGAAGCAGGTTTGAGTTCCGGGGAAATTCATTTCCCCCGCTCACTACATAGAGATCCTGGTCGCTGTCACCATCCAGATCCACAAAAAGCACTCCCGTATCTTCACTTTCCTTGTCCGCTTCAAGACAGGCCAAATTCTTAGCTTCAAAGCTGCCCCCTTTTCCCTGGATGAACAGGCTGCCCGGCTTTCCTTTTGCACCTCCAATGAAAAGGTCATCGAGTCCATCAGCATTGACATCAGCTACGGCCATTCGGGGTCCCTGGGTAGAGAGTTTCCATGGCAGGAGGATCTGAGTGTTGAAGTCATTGTAATCATTCTCTTCATGGAGAAAATGAAGAGGTTCCGGATCTTTCAGGACAGAAAAAAGCCTTTTTGGTTCCGGTAGAGGAGATTCTTCTTTAAATGTGGCATCCTCATTGCGAAGTACTATGGTTTGGTCCACCTCCAGCTTACTGAGGGTCTGAGATCTCAGGTCAGGCCAGACGACAGTAAGCCGGTCGACCTCTGTGGCAGCTCCTAACCCGAATATCAGGGCGTGGTCCACAGAGGACATGTAGCCCCGTGAAGGATTGGCTTCCTGGGTAAACACCTGATCCCCGCAATATACATCAATGCGTGCTCCAATTCCCCCGGTATTCATGCCACTTCCTTCCAGCTTGATTTTCAGGTAATGATTGTTGCTGAGACCTTCCGTATTGTTCCTGTATATGTGGGCATAATCATTGACATTGCTGACCACCAGGTCCATATCGCCGTCATTATCCAGGTCGGCATAGCTTGCTCCGTTGGAAAGGCTGGGATTGTCAAATCCCCACGCTTTTCCCACATTCTCGAAGCGAAGCTCACCCTTGTTCTTATACATATAATTGCTCAGCACGGTAGCCGGGATCAGATCCAGGAAGTCCATCACATCCATGTTGGGCTGTCCTGCCTGCCTTTTTAGCTCCTCTTCCACCTGCAAATCGAGGATATCCATGTGAGTTACATTTTTCCCGTAACCATTGGAGATGAAAAGGTCCTTGAGCCCGTCATGATCAAAATCGCATAGCAGGGGAGACCAGCTCCAGTTGCTTGCAGGGAAACCGGCATATTGTCCTACCTCTGTAAAATGGGTGCCCCCGCAGTTAAGCTGCAGCATATTCCGGGTGGTCTGGTAGTAGAACCCTTCTTCACGTTGGGATAGCTTTTCATAATTATCGGGTCCTTCCACCAGCTTCTGTTCGTAATGATCTTCAGGAAGCATGTCGAGGGTGAAAAGATCAATGTTTCCATCGTTATTTATATCGGCTGCATCACATCCCATAGACGACATCGAGATATACCTGAAGTAATCCTCCATCTCCTCCCGGAAAGTGCCATCCTGTTGATTGATATAAAAATAATCCTTCTCGTAATAGTCATTACAGACGTAGATGTCGGGCCAGTGGTCGCCATTGAAATCTGCCACGGCTACACCCAGGCCAAAGTTTATGGCACTGGAGTAGATACTTGCATCCCAGGTGACTTCAGTAAAGCTCTTTCCGTCGTTGCGGAACAATTTCTGTCCGTACCATGGATCCCTGCCCTCTCTGAGTTGAACGAAATCCTCGGAGTAAAAGGCATAGCGGTCAATGGAGTGATTCAGCACAAAGAGATCCAGGTCCCCATCCTTATCATAATCCAGAAAAGCACTGTGTGTGGAATAGGCCACGTCTGCTATACCATATTCTTCAGCACGCTCCGAAAAAGTAAGGTCCCCGTTGTTAAGGAAGAGGAGGTTTTTTCTGAATCTTTGCCTCTTGTCGGTTGAGCTGCATACATATATATCCAGTAATCCATCCCCATTCACATCGGCCATGTTGGTGCCGGTGCACCACGACTCAAAGGCATAGATTCCGGAAGTCTCAGTAATATCCTCAAACCTGAAGTTGCCTTTGTTGCGATATAACCGGTTACCGGCCAGATTACCAGTAAAGAAAAGGTCGACCAGTCCGTCATTGTCGATATCACCTGCCGATACTCCGGCACCGTTAAACATGTAGCCGTAATCCAGGGAATTAAAACCAG
Source organism: uncultured Bacteroidales bacterium (assembly GCA_963753765.1). Classification (GTDB taxonomy): domain Bacteria; phylum Bacteroidota; class Bacteroidia; order Bacteroidales. Next base: position 2,837 of record CAVWDQ010000032.1, on the reverse strand, counting down.
GAAATTCCTTGAGGGTATTTCTGAACGCTATACCTGTTCTTTTATGGGAGAGCAGAGTAAAGAGCTGATCATCATGCTGGCATGATAACAGGAGAAAGCTAATCAGCAGGAAGAGCGTATATCTTACGGGCCTATACATGCGTTGGAAAGGGTTGATCTGAAAGATAGAAATTTTTCCATAGAAAAAGGAGGATGCCTTTGATGGCATCCTCCTTAATGAAGAATGATGATTGTCTTAACTAGAAGTTAGCTCCGCCTGTATCCCACCACAGGCGAGTACTCATCAAATCCGGGCCTTTCAGTTTGGTCACGGCATCTGCATAACCAACCGGGTTATTGACCTGTTCAGAATTACCGAAGAATAAAGGTACCCTTTTCATGAAATCGTCATCAGCGATGACACCATGATCAGGACTGCTATCGTTCTTATAATTGTAAGGAAGTTTCGGATAACCGGTCCTGCGGTGATCCACCCAGGCCTCTATGGAATTATGTTGTGCAGCGATCCACTTCTGGGTCATGATCCTTTCCAGTTTAGTCTCATTGTCGGCAGCTTCGTCCCAGGCCACGGTCAACGTGATCCTGCTTACGAAATCATTTATATCGCCATCATACACCACATCATCATAATCCAGTGGAAGACCGGTATCATTCAGTAGATACGCATCAGCTCCAGAAGCTCCCCACTCTTCAAAGGACATTTTAACACCCTCCTCATAATGATACTGTGCCGATACAGGGCCAGTTACAGTTCCTGTCCATCCCCGAAGGGCTGCTTCAGCCAGTAAGAAATGAGTTTCCTGGGCTGTGTACAGGGCCCGCTTGGTAGTCTTACCGGGATCATTGAAATCAAGGTTTATGGTTGAATAGGGGATATGATCGTTTTTCTCCACCAGCAAGGCCCCAACGCGAATTCCTTTATAGGGCATGTCGGGGTGATCCGTTATCTTGTCTAACACCGCGGGATCAGTAACCGGCTCGAAATAGGATTCTATCCGGTTATCTTCGTATCCAATCAGGATTGATTCCATGGAAGCACTCATCCGGGTGTCGCCCCATGGGAAACAAATGACAGCCGGCCCGAAGATATTTCCTTGCAGGGAAAGCATCATGTTTTCGCCATTGGTTGTGATTAATCCACCGGCGTGGTTCATGGCTTTCTCGGCCTCGGCCTGGGCCAGTGCAGGAGCGACATTGACAATCCGCATGGCTAATCTCAGCCGCAGACTGTTAACGTACTTGACCCACATTGACATATCTCCTCCATAGACTTCATCGAACTTACTCAAACCGCCGTAATCCAGATTGGCATAGAACACGGAGACTATATCATCCAGTTCGTCAAACCAGGTGTTATAGAGGGTCTCTTCAGTGTCATAGTACACATCCGGATCCGGGGAACCGTAATCGGTATAGATGATGGGACCGTGATAGGCTGACAAACGATGGGCACCGGTAATCTGGACCAGGGTGGCCCATTGGGAGAAGACATCATATCCCCCTTCATCAGCAATCTTCTTCACCTGCCTTGATGGAGCCATTATTCTGCTGTAAATCCCGTTCCAGTAAGGGGCCCATCTCATATAATAGGTGGTATTGTTTACACCTCCAACAAAGGGAGTGGGACAGCCCAGCTGACGCACCCAGGAGGTATTACACAGGTTATGATTCGTCTGATGACCAATTACGCCAACATTCCAATGCCCTGACCACATGGTTATAAAGTAAGAACCTAATGCGTTAAAGTCCTGTTCAAGAGACTCGTCCGAAATCTGGTATGGATTCGTGTTGATCTCTTCAAAATCCTCAGTACAGGCACTAAGGAATAGTGCGAATACTGCGACGGTTATGATAAATATGATCTTTTTCATCATTCTCTGTATTAAAAGTTTATGTTAAGATTAAGTCCAATCGACCGCGTGGTTGGCAGATTGAAGTTATCCAAGCCCTGGTTATTCCTGTTGGTACTCATGACCAGATCCGGATCGAACGGTGCTTCCTTATAGAAGAAGAATAAGTTACGTCCGAACAGTGAAAGAGTGAGGTTTTCAACTGCCGGAGACTCAAAGTTAAATGTATAGCCAAGTGACAACTGAGCCAGGCGTACGTTTGTACGATCATACACATAGTATTCCATGATACCATTCCTGTCCCCAGTTTGCAGGTACCAGATTTTTGGATCCACCTGCGTAACCGCTGACCCATCGTTCTCATTGACAGCATCCACTTCCAGATAACCAACATCACGTGCATCGCCGGTCCGTTTTGAGGCTCCATAACCATCCAGCATGGCTTCGGTCTGACTAACAACCACACCTCCCATTTTCATGTTGATTAAGAAGCTTAAGGAAATTTGTTTCCATGACATATTGTTGTTCCAGCCCATACTCCAGCTGGGTTCAACGTTGCCCATATACTGGAAGTCCTGTGTTTTTCTGGGGGTTCCATCGTCACCAACAACAATTCTTCCGGAATACTGACTTCCTTCTTCTGCATTTTCATCAAAATTTTCGCGCAGGAAAGCGGAAGCATATAAATCACCCATGGATCCACCGGCCTGGAAGCGGATAGCAACACTCTCCGAGCTTCCCATGCTGATCGTTGCAATATCCGGATGAATTTCATTTACCACATTGGTGTTTTTGGAAAAGTTAAGGGCAGTGTTCCACTGAAAGTCTCCGCTTTGTACCGGGATGGCATTCAGCGTGACTTCCCATCCTTTATTAACGATTTCACCCGCATTTACAAAATAGGTGGTAAAACCGGAACCTGATGGGGCTGCCAGGGAAAGAAACTGGTCATTGGATGTGATATTGTAGTAGGTAAGGTCAAGACCG
>CAVWDQ010000031.1:0-29508 GCA_963753765.1 uncultured Bacteroidales bacterium | reverse complement strand
CCACCTTTTTACTACTTAAGAAGAATTGACTTTACTACCAGAAAATAGGTACATTTAAGCTCATTTTATATACGCGTATGGAAAGTGAAAATTATAAGATCCTGGCTGCCCTGGCTTTTGGAGCCATGGGAGGTTTGTTGCTGGGCAATTATATCTGGGGATCGCCCCAGGGAAAAACCCGGAGCCTTTCAAATCATCTGGCTACCCTGAGTAAGGTAGTGGAGCAGATTGAAAATATCAACACGGAGGAGTCGGAGAAGCTCAAAGAAAGAATAGAAAATATCTTAACCACTATTGAATCAAGCTATGGCGACTCTGAAGAATCAAATCAGTGATATTTCCAAGGACACGGAAAGCCTGGTAAAGGAATATGTGAAGCTTTTCTCCATCAAGCAATCTGAAAAATTGGCATTGTTTTTAGGGATTTTATCTTCTGTGTTTGTGCTGGCCACGCTGCTGCTTATTGTGGTGGTTTTCTCATCTTTTGCTCTGGCAGCCTACTTGAACAAGGTAATGCCTGGCGAATTCTGGGGTTTTGTGATTGTTGGCGGGGTATATATTTTGACGATTATCTTATTGATCATCAAGATTTTCAGAACAAAAACCCCGATTTTCGGCAACTTCTTTGCTCGAATGATTGCTACGGTTCTGGACCTTGAAACCGATGATGCAAAAAACCTGAAAGGACTAAAACATGCTGGCGAGTTAGCCAACCAGAAGATAGATGCTAATAAAATAAAGATAAAAGGAGATCTTCAATTACTTCGATTTACTATTTTTGAGGCGCTTTTTAAAGAATTTATCGGTTTGTTTAAATCCAGAAAGAAAGAGACGGACATGACCGGCGAGACTGACAAGGCTGACAAGACAGAGAAGACCGACAAGACTGACAAGACCGATAAGACCGATAAGACCGACAAGACCGATAAGACCGAATAAACCGAAGAGACCAACAATGTCTGAACGCATCATTAAATTCCGAAGCCTTATAATTATAGTATCCCTGGTCATCACTGTGCTGGCAGGCTTACTGATACCCAGGCTGGAAATCAATCCCAATCTGGATAAATATGTTCCCGATAACATGGAGAATAAAGCTTACCTGAGGGAGCTGAACTCAATTTTCGGAAGCACTGAAATGATCCTGGTGATGCTTCATGATGGTGACCTTGTAAACGCTGCCACCTTAAGGAGGCTGAATGCACTGGCAAGCGATCTTGCAGAGCTGGAAGGCATCACCCGCTGTATCTCACCCTTTGATGCAAAAGAAATCTCCTATGACGATGGATTTATGTTGATGGATCCGCTTATCAGTGAGGAGTCTCTTGATACCTATGATTATGAATCCCTGAAGACCCGCATTGCGGCCAACCAGATGGCAAGCCGGTTTTTTTCTGAAGATTTCACCCTGGCATCCATTATACTTAGCAAGGACACGGAAGCGCCTGAGACAATAATTGAGGATATTCAGGCAGTGATTGCCCAACACCCGGGTAGTGAAGAGGTGCTGATAGGAGGCCTGCCATATATACGCTACTCCATCTCAGGAAACATCAAGAGTGATATGAGTGTGCTTGTGCCCCTGGCCCTGGTGTTGATGGTGTCCATGCTCTATTTTTTCTTTCGCGAATGGAGGGGGGTCTTAATGCCTTTCAGTGTTGTGGCCATGAGTATTATATTCTCTTTTGGAGTTATGGCGCTTTTGGGGTGGCAGATATCCCTGATGTCCATATTAATGCCCATCATGCTCATTGCCATAGCCAACAACTATGGCATTCATATGATTGCCCTTTACCAGGAACTGGCCCGGAGCCCGGAGCCCATGTCCATGGTAGATATTTGCAAACGTATCTATGTGGATTTGAAGCGCCCGATTATTATCACCGGCCTCACTACCATCGCTGGTGTACTTGGATTGCTTACCCATAGCATGATCCCTGCCGCTCAGCTGGGTGTAATTACATCGGTGGGAATTGCCTTTGCACTGATCCTGAGTCTCTGGTTTGTGCCGGCCATGCTTTCCTATTTCAAAGTCAGGACACCCGAGACGAATGCCAAACCTAAAAAAGCAGCCCTTGCAGACCGCTGGCTCGAAAGGTTTAGCAGGTGGGTAAGCTATCATCCCAGGTTAACGGTTGGCATTTCGGTTGTAATCGCTGTATTGGGAACCATGGGTGTATTTTTGGTTAAAGTGGATACCAACATCGAGGGATATTTTCTGGGTAAATCGGAAGTCAGAAAGTCTACGGAGCTTATTAATAATCAGTTTGGCGGGGCCCAGTTTATTTCCATTCTGTTTGAAGGGGATGTGCTCCAACCGGAGATTTTGAAGCGGATGGAACGTTACGAGGAGGAGATCAGGAAGGAGCCGGCTGTGGGAAATGTAAATTCGCCGGTTACCCTCGTCAAAGAACTTAGCAAGGGATTTTATGATCCCAGCGAGGAGGGCTACAATCAAATTCCCGAAACGGCAGATGAGGCCTACCAGTTCATCGAAATATTTGCCATGGGGGGCAATGAAGATGCAGTGGAGCAATTCATAGATTATAACTATGAATATGCCCGCATAATGATTAGCCTTAAAGACGGCAGCAACAGTGCAGGGAAAAAGCTTTTGAACACACTCAAGGAAATGACTAAGGAAGATCCAAACGTTCGTTTTATCACCGGAACTGCCCTTACAAAAATTGAATTGGCCGATATGGTGGTCAGTGGTCAGATAAAATCCCTGATCTTTGCCATGATAATGATCTTCCTGATTATATCTTTCATTTTCCGCTCCTTCAAAGCAGGCATCCTGTCAAGTGTACCGCTCTCCATTGCCATCATCGTTTTATTTGGTCTAATGGGCATCCTGGGGATATCCCTGGATATAGCAACTGCACTGCTTTCTTCCATTATGATAGGGATTGGTGTCGATTATACCATTCATTTTCTATGGCGCTTTAAATCCGAACGTGCAAGGGGAATAGATCATAGGGAGGCAGCAGGTATCACTCTTCGCACAACCGGAAGGGGAATATTTTTTAATGCAGTTTCGGTAATCATTGGATTTTTGGCACTTTCTTTGTCTTACTTTGCACCCATGCGCTATTTTAGCGCTTTAATTGTAATATCCATAGCCATATGCCTGATTAGTGCACTGGTGCTGATACCGGCAATTGTAATTTTAACCAAACCGAAGTTTTTAGACAAATGACAATTATAAAATCATATAGACTGATCAGAAGCATTTTGCTAATCTGTTCCATGGCATTAACGCTCCCCGGCCTGGCACAGGATAATCCCAAGGCCATTTTCACCAAGGCCCTTGATAAAATGATGACAGATCATGTGGAGATTTCCATGGACATAGAAACCACCGATGATCAAGGCCGGATCAAGGAAAAGGCCTATGACATCCTTATGGCAAAGTTCGGGGAGGTGGAAAAAACCCGGATGGTCATGCAAAAGCCGGAACGAGCTAAAGGAATCACGGTGGTCATAACAAATACTCCTGGTGAAACAGGCGTGATCGAAGTCTTAACTCCGGCCAATGGAAAGATAAGAAAGATGAAGGCCACTCCTGATAATATGGACCAGGTAGGCTCCAATTTAATACTCTCGAGCTTAACTTCTCTTGTTCGTGAAGGCTTGAGCTATGGCCTGGAAGGTATGCAGGAGGTGGATGGAAAGAATTGCTACAGCCTTCAGGTAAGTGATCACTCGGACTCAAAGGGTATGAATGGTAAATTCCTGGTGGAAGAAGGCAGCTATCACCTGGTCAGGATACAGTTATTCGATGATAAGGGAACAAGCACCAGTGTTACCAATCTTTCCGACTTCCAGTCCATTGCAGGCGCAAAGGGTAAAATCCAGGCCATGAAAATCCATACAGAGAATCTGGCAGACAAGTCGCAGACCAGGATGCAGGTTACAAAGATTGCTCACCGGCCTGACCTGAAGGAAGAGGATTTTGTTATTCAGGAAACCACCAATTAGAGTACATTTGCAGGGATGGGATCCATGTTTAATGCCTTTAGCGCATCTCTGCCCATAGCCTTAGGTGTTGCTGCCAGCCCAATGACAATTCTGGCCCTGATGATCCTGCTAATGACACCCAGGGCTCTTCCCAATGCTTATTCATTTCTGATAGGTTGGTTTATTGGTTTGTTTCTGGTAGGTGGTCTTGTTTTACTTAGTCCGGGCTTGAATCACTATGCCAGCGGTCCAACACCAGTAGCCGGTTGGATCCGTATTGGTCTTGGATCCCTTTTTCTTCTGATTGCTATTCTGATTGCAAAGGATCTGCCCAGGAAAGGGAAGGCGAAAGACCCACCCAGATGGATGGAGAAAGTGGATTCATACGGACCTAAGCAGGCATTCAACGTAGGATTATTTCTTTCCATTATGAATTTTAAGAATGCCGCCATGGTAGCCTCAGGGGCTGTCGTTATTGCTGCTGGCGGACTAAGCTTCTGGAATGAAATAATTTTGCTGATAATCTTTTGTTTGATTGCTTCCCTGGGGGTCTTGTTTCCGGTTGCAATCTACCTGCTTTTCAGATCTGTGGTGGAAGTTGTATTCGCTAAAATGAAAATCTGGCTGCAAAGATACAGTACCCTGATACTTATGATAGTTCTGATTGTATTCGGGGCTTGGTCGCTTTACAGGGGGATTATCCTTGTGGGGCTTTATTCCTGATATAATTCCACTTCTCCAAGTCCTTCCCGGATAAGTACAGGTTCTTCGCCACTGCAGTCGATTATGGTGGATGGGACAATTCCGCCGTACCCTCCATCGATTACCGCATCTACCAAATCACCGTACTCTTCGGCAATGAGTTCCGGATCGGTTGGATACTCCAGGATCTCATCGTCCATTTTCAGGGAGGTGGTAAGAATGGGATTACCCAGCTGGCGGACAATCTCCAGGATTATATTATTATTGGGGACCCTGATTCCCACAGTCTTACGGTTTTGCTTAATGGACTTTGGCACCTGGTTGCTGGCAGTAAGGATAAAGGTAAAGGGACCGGGCAGGTGCGATTTCATCAGTTTGAAGGTCGTGTTGTCCACATGCCTGGCAAAATCGGAGAGGTGACTCAAATCGGAACAGATAAACGAGAACTGTGCTTTTTCGGGTTTGATTCCCTTGATGCGGGCAACCCGCTCCACAGCCCTGGCTTTGGTAATATCGCAGCCCATTCCATAGACCGTATCGGTAGGGTAGATGATCACACCACCATCGCGCAGCAGTCCAACTATTTTGTCGATCTTCTTCTGATCCGGATTCTTCTCATATAGCTTCAGCAGCTTCATCTTATTATATAAATCGCGTAAAAATAGTATAATAACTGTATAAATGCAGCGTGTTTTGTATTTTTGGCCGATGCAACTACCTGTCATAGAGCTGGCGCGGTTTACCCTCAGACCCTGGCATCCCGATGATGCCAGATCACTTGTGAAACATGCACACAATCCACGTATCGCTTCAAATCTAAGGGATGGCTTTCCCTATCCGTATACGCTGACCGATGCAAAGAGATGGTTGAACATGGTGGGTGAAAACAGGGATGATGTGATCCTGGCCATAGAGGTGCATGGCGAAGCTTCAGGGGGCATCGGGCTTCATGGCTTAAAGGATGTATACCGCTACAATTGTGAGATTGGATACTGGTTGTCGGAGACCCACTGGGGCAAGGGGATTATGAGTGAGGCTGTGGCCGCCATGGTGAAGCATGCATTTACACAGACCTCCTGGCTCAGGCTGTTTGCCTGCATTTTTGAAAACAATCCCTCCTCCATGCGGGTGCTTGAAAAGAACGGCTTTAAACCTGAAGCCATCCACAGGAAAGCAGTAATGAAAGAGGGCTTACTGATGGATGAGCATCTCTATGCCCTATTGAAGGATCAGTGGCTGGCCTTTTCTTCCGCTGGATCGACCTCTGCTTGATCTTCGCTGAGTAGATCCTCCTCCGGATCCTCCTCTTCATCTTCCAGTTCCGATCTTTCAGGCTCTGGTCCCTGGTCACGGTAGATGATGGCCAGTACCACTCCTGAAACGGCCCCGGTAATATGCGCCTCAAAGGAAACCTCAAAATCAAATGGCAAAAGGCCCCATACCATAGATCCATACCAGAAGACCACCAGGAGTGAGATGGCGGTCAGGCTTCTTACCTTCCTGATTAATCCGCTCAGAAAGAGAAATGCAGCCAGTCCGTAGATCAGTCCGGATGCACCGATATGATAAGCATCTCTTCCCAGGCCCCATAAAAGAACACCTCCCATAAAGTAGATCAGTAACCAGATCTTATAAGCAATATCCCGATAGAAGTAAAAGAGGGCCACACTGAGTAAAAATACGGGCATGGAGTTGTTTATCAGGTGCTTCCAATCACCGTGGATCAGGGGTGAAAAAAGAATTCCCTGCAGGCCGCTCCACCTTCTGGGGTAGACACCCCCATGCACAAAGGAGAGCTCCATGCTGATCTCGAAAAATTTCACGGCCCAGATCAACAAAAGGAAGAAACCGGGAAAAACCAGGCTGTAAATAAACCGTTTCTTCTCTTCCACCATATAACAAAGTTATCTTTTTTCCGATTGTGCTATCTTTAAAGAATAAAACCGGGGAACATGACAGAAATCTTGCTGGGAATACTGATACTGCTTGCCATTGTGAATCTAGTGATCGCATTAAGGAACAGGCAATCGGGCGATGGCGGATCCAAGCTGAAGGAGGTTGAAACTTCCATCCTGCGCTTTGAGACTGTTCTCGAAAAGAGCGAGCGAACCCAGAAGGATGAATTTGAGCGCAACCGGCGGGAGAACCAGGAAAGTGCCAAGACCAACCGGGAGGAGCTGAGCAGGTCGCTTCAGTCTTTCGAAGTGAAATTTGCCGCCAATATCAAGGAGCTGAATGAACTGATCAGGCAGAAATTCGGAGATTTTAACAAGCAGCAGATCGATAACAATAAGCTGGCCACGGACCATATGAAGGGGATCCAGGAAACCATCGAGAAGCAGTTATTAAGTATTCGCGATGACAATACAAAGCAGCTTAACGAAATGCGGAAGACCGTTGATGAGAAGTTGCAGACCACCCTGGAGAAACGTTTGGGTGAGTCGTTCAAGCAGGTGAGCGAAAGGCTGGAGCAGGTTCATAAGGGACTTGGAGAAATGCAAACCATTGCTACCGGGGTGGGGGATCTGAAGAAGGTTCTTTCCAATGTAAAGACAAGGGGAGTGCTTGGCGAATACCAGCTGGGTAATATCCTGGAGCAGATACTTACGCCCGATCAGTATGGGAAAAATGTAGCTACAAAAAAGGGAAGTCAGGCCCATGTGGAGTACGCCATCAAACTTCCGGGTAAGAGCACCGATGAGGAGGTCTGGATGCCGGTGGATTCAAAATTCCCCATAGAATCGTATGAGGTATTGCTGGCGGCTTATGACAAGGGGATCCCCGAGCAGATCGAGATAGCGCAGAAGATTCTGATCAAATCTGTGGAGGGATTTGCCAAAGATATCAGCGAAAAATACCTGGATCCTCCCCACACCACCGACTTTGGGATTATGTTCCTGCCTGTGGAGAGTCTTTATGCCGAGATACTGAGGCATCCGGGTCTCTTTGAAACACTGCAGAGGGTTCACAGGATTACCATTACCGGACCCACCACGCTTTCAGCCTTACTGAACAGCCTGCAGATGGGATTCCGCACCCTGGCTGTACAGAAACGAAGCAGCGAGGTATGGAAGGTTCTGGGAGCTGTTAAGGCAGAATTTGCTACTTTTTCTGATCACCTCAGAAAGGTGAGAAAGCAACTGGATACTGCTACCGGCTCCCTGGATAAGCTGCAAACCACACGGACCAGCCAGATCGAACGAAAACTGCGCACCGTGGAAACCCTGGATGCCCCGGAATCGAATGGGATCCTTGAATTGCCTTCCGAATCGGAAGAAGAAAGCCCCGAACTTGAATAAATTGTTATTTTTTCAGGGAATTGACCTTGTGAATTAAATTTATCTCTATATTTGAACAATGTTTTAAAACAATGCTGAACAACAGTCTACATATTCTACTCGTGGTGCTCGTGCTGGTGATTGATCCGGGATTGGTCTGAGAGTGGTATATAGCAGATAAAAGCATACCAAGCCATTCTCAGGAAAGAGGATGGCTTTTTTAATAAACAGCTTATAAGAACTGGACAATGAAGATTACCTACCGGAGCCATACAAGTACCATGGGCCGCAGAATGGCCGGGGCAAGAAGCCTCTGGCGCGCCAATGGAATGAAGGAAAGTCAGTTTGGGAAACCGGTATTTGGCATTGCCAACTCATTTACCCAGTTTGTTCCCGGTCATGCCCACCTGCACCATATTGGTCAGGAGGTGAAGCAGATCTTTGAAGAAGCGGGTTACTTTGCAGCTGAATTCAATACCATAGCCATTGATGACGGAATTGCCATGGGTCATGATGGGATGCTCTACTCACTTCCTTCCCGGGATCTGATTGCCGACAGCATTGAGTATATGGCCAATGCACATAAGGTAGACGCCCTGTTTTGCATCTCCAATTGTGATAAGATCACTCCGGGAATGCAGATGGCAGCCATGCGGCTGAATATCCCGGTGATTTTTGTTTCGGGCGGACCCATGGAGGCAGGGAGGGATGGTGACACGGCCCTGGACCTGGTGGATTCCATGGTCATGGCAGTCGATCCGAGCGTCAGCGATGAAAAGATGGCACGTATTGAGAAACTGGCCTGTCCCACCTGTGGTTCCTGCTCGGGCATGTTTACTGCCAACTCGATGAATTGTCTGAATGAAGCCATCGGACTGGCCCTGCCGGGCAATGGAACCATTGTGGCTACCCATTCGGAACGGAAAGAACTATTTAAGAAAGCCGCTCACCACCTGATTGAAAATACCCGTTCTTATTATGAAGAGGGGAACGAGAAGGTGTTGCCACGCTCCATCGGGACCTATGAGGCTTTTGAAAATGCCATGACCCTGGATATCGCCATGGGGGGATCCACCAATACGGTTCTGCATTTGCTGGCCATTGCCCATGAGGCAGAGGTGGACTTTACAATGAAAGATATGGATCGCCTTTCTCGTAATACACCTGTATTATGTAAGGTGGCACCCAGCTCCAGCTACCATGTGGAGGATGTGAACCGGGCCGGAGGTATTATGGGGATCCTGGCCGAACTGGACCGGGGCGGACTGATCAACCGGGATGTATACCGGGTGGACGGACGAACACTTGGTGAGGCCATAGAGTGTTGCGATCTGATAAATAATAATCCCTGCGACCGCAATGAGGAGCTCTATTCGGCTGCTCCGGGTGGAAAATTCAACCTGGTCATGGGATCACAGGATGCCAGGTACGAAGAGTTTGATCTGGACCGGGAGACCGGTTGTATCCGTAGCATTGAGAATGCTTACAGTATGGATGGCGGACTGGCCGTTCTTTCCGGGAACATCGCTGAAAAGGGATCCATTGTGAAGACAGCCGGGGTTTCGGAGAAGGTGTTTCAGTTTGAAGGCCCTGCCAAAGTATATGATTCCCAGGATGATGCCTGTGATGCCATCCTTGAAAATAAAGTGAAGGCCGGGGATGTGGTGGTTATCCGCTTCGAAGGTCCCAGGGGAGGGCCCGGAATGCAGGAGATGCTTTATCCCACCTCCTATATAAAGTCAAGGCACCTGGGTGAGAAATGTGCGCTGATTACAGATGGCCGTTTTTCCGGGGGTACTTCCGGACTCTCCATTGGTCATATTTCGCCCGAAGCGGCAGATGGCGGGGCCATCGGATTGATCAGGGACGGAGATATGATCCGGATAGATATTCCAAACCGTTCCATGGATCTGCTGATCGATGACAAGGAGCTGGAGCAGCGAAGGAAGGAGGCCGATAGCAAGCCCGATGGATGGAAGCCGGTGAGGGAACGTGAAGTGACCACCGCTCTGAAAGCCTATGCCAGCATGGTATCGTCGGCAGACAAAGGGGCCATCAGGATAGTAAAAGAATATTAAAACAGAAATAAAAAAATATAACAGCATGGAAACAGAGACAAAAAAGAAGGCAGCTGAAAGTAAGTCAGCCGGACAGAAGATGAGTGGAGCCGAAGCCCTTGTAAAAGCTTTGCTGGAGGAAGGAGTCGATACTGCTTTTGGCTATATCGGAGGCGCTATAATGCCCGTTTACGATGCCTTATTTAATTATGAGGATCAATTAAAACATGTAATGGTCAGGCATGAACAGGGTGCCGTACATGCGGCCCAGGGTTATGCGAGGATATCGCGCAAACCGGGGGTCTGCTTTACCACATCGGGACCCGGGGCCACGAACCTTGTAACCGGACTGGCAGATGCCATGCTCGATTCCACGCCCCTGGTCTGTATTACAGGTCAGGTTGCAGCCCCCCTGCTTGGCTCAGATGCCTTTCAGGAGACCGATATGGTGAGTGTATCCATGGCGATTACCAAATGGAACTACCAGATTACCAGTGCCGATGAGATCTGTGATGTGGTGGCCAAAGCATTCTTCTATGCCAATTCGGGACGACCCGGTCCGGTTCTGATCGATATTACCAAGAATGCCCAGGTGGAAGAGGTGGAGTACAAATACAAGAAGCGAAAGCAGGCAAGGAGTTATATTCCAAAACCAATTCCCAGTTCAAAAGCCATCGATGCCGCCGCTGAACTTATCAATGGTGCTGAGAAGCCTTTTGTGCTGTGTGGACAGGGTGTGACCATTTCCAGAGCCGAAAAGGTGTTCAGGGAATTTGTGGAGAAGGCGGGCATCCCGGTGGGACATACACTGAATGGGATTTCGGCTTTTCCCGAGGACCATCCCCTGCACGTGGGTATGTTGGGAATGCATGGAAACTATGCGCCCAATATCAATACCAACAAGTGTGATGTGTTGATAGCCATTGGGATGCGTTTTGACGACCGGGTGACCGGAAGTTTAAATACCTATGCCAAGCAGGCCAAGATTATTCATATTGAGATTGATCGTGCGGAGATTGATAAAAACGTCAAGACCGATGTGGCCATTAACGCCGATGCCAAGCAGGCACTTAAGCTGCTGCTGCCCAAGATCAAACCGGCTGAACATGCCGAGTGGCTGGAGTCTTTCCGTCAAGCTTGAAGCCCTTGAGATGGAGAAGGTAATCAATAAGGACTGTTACCCCAGCACGGAGCAGATGAATATGGGCGAGGTGATTCATAAGCTCTCTGAGAAAACTGCCGGGAAGGCCATTATGGTGACCGATGTGGGACAGAACCAGATGGCTGCAGCCAGGTACTATAAGCACAAGGAGCATAACTCCTGGGTAAGTTCTGGCGGACTGGGAACCATGGGATTCGGGCTTCCGGCAGCCATGGGTGTTGCCTTTTCCAAACCCGACCGTCCAATTTTGGCCGTCATTGGCGATGGTGGATTTCAAATGACCATCCAGGAATTGGGGACCATCTCACAGTATAAGCTTCCGGTTAAAGTCGTATTGCTGAATAACCAGTACCTGGGAATGGTAAGGCAGTGGCAGGAGCTCTTCTTTGATAAAAGGTATGCAAGTACCGGGCTCACAAATCCCGATTTTACTATGATTTCAGAGGGATTTGGGGTGCCTGCAAAGAAAATTACCGAACGCAAAGATCTGGATAAGGCCCTGGATGACTTGCTGGCCAAGGAGGGACCCTGTGTCCTGGAGATTCTGGTAAGGCAGGAGGGGAATGTCTTCCCTATGGTCCCGGCAGGAGCTTCGGTTTCTGATATCCGCCTGGAGTAATCCCTTGTAGCGACCCGGAAAGAGCAATTAAAAAGATTAAAAAGACAGATAATGAAAAAGGAATACACCATATCGGTTTTCAGTGAGCACAAAGTGGGGCTCCTGCACAGGATCACCGTGATCTTTTCACGGCGAAAAATCAACATTGAGAGTCTGAATACCTCTGAATCAGAGATAAGGGGAATCTACCGCTTTACCATTGTGATACAGGCCACTGAGCCCATGGTCAGGGTAGTTACCAAGCAGATTGAAAAGCAGATCGGAATTCTCAAGGCCTTCTACCATACCCTGGATGAGATTGTTTACCAGGAGATTGCCCTTTATAAAGTGCCAACCGAGGCTTTTGCCAACGGAGATGAGGTGGAGAATTTGATCAGGCAGCACAATGCCAGAATACTGACCATAGAACCTGAATATACGGTGGTAGAGAAAACCGGGCATAAAGACGAAACCAGGCAGCTCTTCCGCGATCTTGAACCCTATGGAATCCTCCAGTTTGCACGGTCGGGACGTATTGCCCTGACCAAGCAGATCAAGGAAATCTCCACCTACCTGAAGGAGATTGACGAGCATCATGAGATTACAGCAAACGACACCGTAACCTACTAACTTAGCTGCCCAATAATCTAATAAGCTAATAACGCATTAACACAATAACCTAATAACATAATTAAAACATGGCAAAATTAAATTTTGGCGGCGTTGAAGAGAATGTCGTCACCAGGGAAGAGTTCAGCTTATCAAAGGCGCGTGAAGTGCTTAAGGATGAAGTGATTGCAATTATCGGATACGGTGTACAGGGTCCCGCCCAGGCGCTTAATCTGAAAGACAACGGCATCAAAGTAATTGTTGGCCAGGCACCCGAGTTCAAGGCGGACTGGGACCGGGCAGTAAAAGACGGTTTTGTACCCGGTGAATCTCTTTTTCCCATTGAGGAAGCAGCAGAAAAAGCAACTGTGATCCAGTACCTGGTGTCCGATGCGGCCCAGCGTGCCGTATGGCCCAAATTGGAACCCTGTCTGAAAGAGGGCGATGCCCTCTATTTCTCCCATGGATTTTCTGTTACCTACAAGGAGCAGACCGGTGTGATTCCTCCCAAGAATGTGGATGTGATCCTGGTAGCTCCCAAAGGTTCCGGGATGAGTGTAAGGCGCAATTTCCTGGCAGGAACCGGAATCAACTCCAGTTATGCTATTTTCCAGGACTATACCGGAAACGCCGAGGAGCGTACCCTGGCTCTTGGAATCGGGATTGGATCGGGATATCTCTTCCCCACCACTTTCGAAGATGAAGTTTACAGCGATCTGACCGGCGAACGCGGCGTGCTTATGGGTGCCCTGGCAGGGATCATGGAGGCCCAGTACGATGTATTGCGGGAGAACGGACATTCACCCTCGGAGGCATTCAACGAAACTGTTGAGGAGCTGACCCAGAGTCTGATTCGCCTGGTGGATGAGAAGGGTATGGACTGGATGTATGGCAACTGCAGTGCTACAGCCCAGCGTGGAGCCCTGGATTGGAAACCTAAATTCAAAGCAGCTACCCTGCCCGTATTCAAGGACCTCTACGAGGCTGTGAAAAGTGGTGCAGAGACCAGGGTTGTTCTTGATAAAACCAGCGGAGCCGACTACAGAGATCATCTTGAGAAGGAGCTCAAGGAGATCAGGGAGTCGGAGATGTGGCAGGCAGGTGCTACGGTGAGAAGTCTGCGCCCCAAGGACAGCTGAGAACTTTAGCATTTAAAGTAAAAGCACAATTTTGAGCGGTTCCGGCATATTCCACAGGGATATTGCCAGAACCGCTTTTTCTTACTAAATTTGCGATTCGGGCAAGTCTTATACGACCAGCTCCTGCTCAATTCCCCCAGGACCGGAAGGTAGCAAGGGTAAGCGGTTGTAGCGGTGCGATATAAGTAGCTTGCCCGTTTTTTTAGAAACTACTTTACTAACTATAAGAATCTAAAATCATGGAAGAACAAGTTAAAGCACCATTCTGGAAACCTGCCTTGATCTATGGGGCAATTATGGGTTTTGTCGCAGTTTTTATTTCACTGGTTTTCTACTTTATAGGAATGGCCACTGTAACCTGGACAAACTATGTTAGCATGCTGGTTGGCCTTGTGCTGCTGGTATATCTGATGCTGCAGTACAGGAAGGAGTACCTGGGAGGTTATGCGAGCTTTGGACAGATCTTTCTGATGGTACTTGTTTCTGCGGGTATTATTTCAGTGATCATTTCAGCGATCTATTCCTACCTGCTTTTTACCGTGATTGATCCTGAGCTTATTGAGCAAGTAAAGATTGCAGCAGAGGAGAGGATTATGAGCAACTCCAGGATTCCGGAGAGCATGTACGACGACATGCTTAACAGGGTGGAAGAGCGTACCACTGTTGCTTCTATGGTTAAAATGCAACTGATTGCTGGGCCCATTGTAAATGCCATTATCGGACTGATTGTTGCGGCCTTTATCAAGAAGGAAAAGGATATAAGCAGTCCGGCATAATCATTGGCTGTCCATGAATGTTTCCATCGTCGTTCCACTGTTTAATGAGGAAGAATCTCTTCCGGAATTATGTAGTTGGATTGACCGTGTTCTATCCGAAAACAAACTTAGCTACGAGCTAATCCTGGTGGATGATGGCAGCAAGGATGGATCGTGGGAGCAGATTGAATCTCTTAAAAATACATATCCCCAGATTAAGGGTATCAGATTCCGCAGGAACTACGGGAAATCGGCTGCGCTCCATACGGGTTTTGCATTGGCCGGTGGTGAGGTGGTTATTACCATGGACGCCGATTTGCAGGATAGCCCGGAGGAGATTCCCGAGATGCGCAGGATGATTATTGAAGAGCGCTATGATGTGGTGAGCGGGTGGAAAAAGAAGCGTTACGACCCCTTCCTCCGGAAGAAGGTACCTACCAAGCTGTTTAACTGGGCGGCCCGTAGAGTAAGCGGAATCCGGCTTCACGACTTTAACTGCGGACTGAAGGCATACCGGCTCAATGTGGCAAAGAGTGTGGAAGTTTACGGGGATATGCACCGCTATATCCCTGTTCTGGCCAAGGGCGTCGGTTTTACCCATATCGGAGAGAAAGTGGTCCAGCACCAGGAACGTAAATACGGGGTAACCAAATTCGGGATGAACCGTTTTATGAATGGTTTCCTTGACCTCCTGACTGTTGCCTTCCTGACACGCTTTGGAAAAAAACCCATGCATCTTTTTGGCGCCCTGGGTTCGCTTATGTTTCTGGTGGGACTTGGCCTGGCCATTTACCTGGGAGTTGATAAGCTAATCGCTCTGATCAACCATGTTCCCCAGCGCCTGATCGCCGACAGCGCCTTCTTCTATATTGGTCTTGCCAGCATGATCATGGGAACACTCCTGTTTATTGGCGGTTTCCTGGGAGAACTGGTCTCCCGGAATTCTGCAGAGCGAAACAGATACGAGGTGGAGAAGGAGATTTAAAGTGAATATTTCTTTTATCATTCCGGTGTATAACAGGCCAGGGGAGACCGAAGAGCTGCTCCAGAGCCTGAGCCGTCAAACAGATCATGATTTCGAGGTGCTCATTGTGGAAGACGGCTCCACAGATAGCAGCGAAGCTGTGGTGGAGAACTACCGGGAGCTTCTTGATATCAGCTATTTCTATAAGGATAATTCAGGTCCGGGACCCAGCCGGAATTTTGGCTGTGAGAAGGCAAAGGGGGAGTATGTGATCTTTCTGGATTCCGATTGTGTTCTTCCCGGGGACTACTTTCGGATTGTCAGGGAAAGCCTGGAGGAAGATTATGCCGATGCTTTTGGCGGACCCGACCGGGCACATAAGGATTTCTCAAAGTTTCAGAAGGCCATCAATTTTTCCATGACTTCCTTTTTTACCACCGGGGGCATCAGGGGAGGAAATGAGAAGATGGAGAAGTTCCATCCCCGAAGCTTTAACATGGGAATCTCAAAGAAGGTGTTTGATGCAACTGGCGGATTCTCCAATATGCGTTTCGGGGAGGATGTGGACCTGAGCATCCGGATCCTGGAGCAGGGATTTAAAACCCGCCTGATCAAGGAAGCCTATGTGTACCATAAACGAAGGAGCAACCTGAGACAGTTTTTCAAACAGGTTTATAATTCAGGCATTGCCAGGATCAACCTGCAGCTCAGGCATCCGGGAACCCTGAAACTGGTTCATGCGGCACCTGCGGTTTTCACCCTGGGGTTTATTGTTTTGCTGCTACTATCCATTCTGGTATCCTGGTATTTTATAATACCGGTCATTTTTCATATGCTGTTGTTGTTTCTGAGCGCTTCCATAAAGAACAGAAGTCCTGGCATTGGCTTGCTGGCAGTTGTTACAAGCTATATCCAGCTCTTTGGCTATGGGGCAGGTTTTTTGAGTGCTTTCTGGCGCAGAATGATCCTTGGACGGGACGAGTATTCGGCCTTCAACCGGAATTTCTACAAATAGCCAATCTCCTTCTCTACCCACTCAATAATCTCCTTGCAATTAGCGGGAGAGAACCACTGGTAGCGGTTTCCCTTCCTGAACCAGGTGAGCTGTTTCCTGGCAAATTTCCGTGTATTTCGCTTGATCAGGTCCACTCCTTCGCTGATGCTCAGTTCTCCATCCAATGCCCTGAACAGTTCCCGGTATCCAACGGTCTTCATGGCCGTATAGCCTTTCAGGTGCTGTAGTTGCTTTACCTCCTCCAGAAGTCCGGCCTCCATCATTTGCTCCACCCGCTGGTTGATCCGCTCATAGAGCAGCTCTCTGTCCAGATCAAGGGCGACCCGGAGGATCTGGAAGGGGCGCTCTTTTTTTGTTTCCGAAAGAAAGGATGAATAGGGCTGGCCCGTCTGCAGGGAGATTTCCAGGGCCTTCAGCACCCGCATATGGTTTTTCAGATCCACCTTTTCATAGGAGACCGGGTCAAGGCTCTTCAGTTGCCGGGTAAGCGCTTCGAGGCCTTCTTTTCTGAACCTTTCCTGGAGTTCTTCCCTCAAAACGGGGTCCACCTGTGGCAGGTCGTCGATCCCCTGGCAGACCGCATCAATATAGAGTCCCGATCCACCGACCATCAAAACCAGGTCGTGATGCTTAAACAGCTGTTCCAGCCTTTCGAGCACCTGCATCTCAAAGATGCTGGCATTATAAGTCTCCACGACCGAAATGGATTGGATAAAGTGGTGTTTGACAAGGGCCAGTTCTTCGGCTGAAGGAACAGCTGTACCGATGGTGCATTCCCTGTAGATTTGCCTGGAGTCGGCCGAGATGATCTCGGTTCCAAAGTGCCTCGCAAGCTCAATCCCACAGGAGGTTTTTCCCACCGCAGTGGGCCCGGCCAGTACCAGCAATGTTTTTTTCATCTATAAGTCCTCCGGCATACCAGAATCGAACATATCGGGATCCAGATCATCGATCCTCAGGTTATCGGGGTCATCCAGGGGATCAGTTCCCTCTTCCAAATTGGATTCGTCAAATTCCTGGGATTCATCCATTAAGAGATCCAGCGCCAGCTGCGGAGGAGGATCCTCTTCGCCATGAGCGATAAAGGGTGTTTCACGGGGCGACACCTGATCTTCCATTTCAATCAGCTCAATGAAAAAGGCCCTGTCAGAGAAGAAATCAAAGAGATAGATCATCCGTTGATTAAGATCATTGATATGCTCGCCCAGGGTAACCTGATCCATGGTAAGGTTTGTTACTCCCGGCTCTTCCATCATATCGATCAGGGTTATTTCCTGCTCCTTTTCCCAATTTGCATTGGTGATAAAAAAGGAAGCAAGTTGGGTGGGATCGTAAGCCAGCTCCTTTTGAAGGGTATTGTGAACATCCAGGAAGGTATCCGAGTCACTTGCTACCAGGTCGCGGAAAAAATCCGTGTTCTCATCGCTGATTATTCTGAAGAGGAAGATCATCTTATGCAAGTTCCATTAGAAAGCGGATTGTATCCACGCCATCGGCATAGTCCCAGGGCATCGGTTCCTGAGTGGATCCCGGCAGGATACTGTTTTTAATATCCGGGCTTAAGGAAACGATGCACTGGATCTCTTCGTGATGCAGGTCCAGCTCTTGTTGTACCAGGTCAATTTCCGAATATCTTTCATAAAATACAACTCCAACCGGACTGGCAATGGAGGGATCCTCTTTCAGCAGTAAGATACCGTTATCCAGAATGGGATCCTGGTTCATCAGATACATGGTCCTGTAATAATCCACATTGTTCCCGTATTTATGGTGCTGGTACAGTGCCTGAAAACGGTCCAGGACACCCAGGAGCACCTTCAGGTCGTAAGCTTCAGGTATGTAGAGTTTTGTCACATTACGGCATCCCATGCCGAAATAGGTAAAAATATCCTCACCCAGTGCAGCCAGTTCCTCGACCGATTCATCTCCTGTTAAGACAGCCACGCCATTCCTGTTCTTCCTGATAATATGAGGAATGTTTCTGAAGTAGTATTCAAAGTATCGGGCACTGTTATTACTTCCCGTGGCAATCACAGCATCGAGACCGCTTAGCTTCTCCTCCGTAAGAGTGATTCGAATGCCTAAAGCCGGATCAATGGCGGACAGAATTTCGGCGACTTTCCGGATCAAGCGGTCATCCTTGGAGGAGGGCTTGGCCAGTACCTTATGTCCGCTGGCCAATACAGACATCATATCGTGGAAACCCACCAGGGGAATGTTTCCTGCCATAACCAGTCCCACGGTAAGCTGTGCTTCGGATGCAACGTCCTTGATCGCATATGGCTTTAGCCAGGCTTGAAGCACTTCCTCTTCAAGCATACAGACGATGCCTTTCAGGGCCTTCATCAGAAATTCTCGGGTAAACCATGGATTCAGAACAGGTTCCAGCTCCAGGATCTCGGAAAATTCTTTAAAGAAAAGTGTATTCAACTTCTCCAATTCGGGTATGTCCGGACCGGATTGTGACCCGCTACCCTCGGGAAATTGCCGCAGGAATTTACCCAGCAGGGTAAAAGCTGTAATAAAAGGGGAGCTCGTATGCAAGGTATTACTTGTTTTCCTGACTGATCAGGTTCAATGCCGACCCGGCTTTAAACCAAAGAATCTGGTTGTTATTGAGTGTGTGGTTTGCCTTGATGTTATCGGTGCTGCCATCGGAATGATGCAGTCTTATTTCAACTGCTTTCCCGGGAGCCAGCTCTTTCAGTCCCATGACGTCCACCAAATCTCCCTCCTGAACCAGGTCATAATCATCTTTATTCTGGAAGGTAAGGCCCAGCATCCCCTGCTTTTTCAGGTTGGTTTCATGGATCCTTGCAAAGGATTTCACCAGTACAACCCTGACGCCCAGGTGTCTTGGCTCCATGGCCGCATGCTCCCTGGAAGATCCTTCCCCGTAGTTTTCATCTCCAACAACAATGGAGCCGATGCCATTCGCTTTATAGGACCTTGCTGTAGCCGGAACCGGCTCATAAGTTCCGGTGAGCTGGTTCAGAACCGAATTGGTCTGGTCGTTAGCCGCGTTTACTGCACCAATCAGCATATTGTCGGATATATTATCGAGATGCCCCCTGAAACGCAACCAGGGTCCCGCCATGGAGATATGGTCCGTGGTGCATTTCCCTTTGGCCTTGATCAGCAGCCTGAGTCCCATCAGGTCCTCCCCGTTCCACGGAGCAAAAGGGGACAGAAGTTGCAGGCGTTTGGATTCCGGATCAACGGTGATCTCTACACTGCTGCCATCCTCAGCAGGAGCCTGGTAGCCATTGTCATCCACTGCAAAGCCTTTGACCGGGAGTTCAATCCCCTGTGGTTCGTCCAGTTTTACAGCTACTCCTTTCTCATTCACCAGGGTATCGGTCATTGGGTTGAAAGTCAGTTTCCCTGCAATTACCATGGCAGTTACAATTTCGGGCGAGGCTACAAAAGAGTGGGTGTTAGGATTGCCGTCGTTGCGTTTGGCAAAGTTGCGGTTAAAGGAGGTGATGATGGAGTTTTTCTCCTGTTTATCGGCGCCGTGCCGTGCCCACTGTCCGATACAGGGTCCACATGCGTTGGCCAGCACGACTCCGCCAATGTCCTCGAAGGTAGAGATGAGACCATCTCTTTCAATGGTATAACGAACCAGCTCAGACCCGGGAGTAATGGTATATTCAGCAGCGGCTTTCAAATCTTTTTCTCCAGCCTGCCTGGCCACAGAGGCAGCCCTGGTAATATCTTCGTAGGAGGAGTTGGTACATGACCCGATCAGTCCCACTTCCAGTTTTTCCGGATAATCATTTTCCTTTACAGCCTTTGCAAATTGTGAGAGCGGCCATGCCTTATCGGGTGAGAATGGTCCGTTTATATGGGGCTCAAGAGTAGAAAGATCAATTTCAATCACCTCATCGAAATATTTATCCGGATTGGCATAAACCTCGGGATCGCCGGTAAGGTGCTCCGCGATCAGGTCCGCTTCAGCAGCCACATCGGCGCGCCCTGTCCCGGTGAGATACTCCTTCATTTTCAGGTCATAGCCAAAGAGGGAGGTGGTTGCACCGATCTCGGCCCCCATATTGCATATGGTTCCTTTTCCTGTGCAGGAGATGGTAGAAGCTCCTTCGCCAAAGTATTCCACGATTTTTCCAGTGCCCCCTTTTACAGTCAGTATACCCGCTACCTTCAGGATCACATCCTTGGCCGAGGTCCATCCACTTAGCTTCCCGGTCAGTTTTACACCTACGAGCTTGGGGAATTTTAGCTCCCAGGGCATTCCGGCCATTACATCCACTGCATCTGCACCACCAACACCAATGGCAATCATTCCAAGTCCGCCTGCATTTACCGTATGCGAGTCGGTTCCTATCATCATTCCCCCGGGAAATGCGTAGTTTTCCAGAACCACCTGGTGTATGATTCCTGCACCCGGCTTCCAGAAACCGATTCCGTACTTGTTGGATACACTTCCCAGAAAATCATAGACTTCCTGGTTGGTAGTGAGGGCAGTCTTCAGGTCAGCCGCAGCCCCTGATTTTGCCTGGATCAGGTGGTCGCAGTGCACTGTTGAGGGTACTGCCACCTTACTCTTACCTGCCTGCATAAACTGCAGCAGGGCCATCTGGGCAGTGGCATCCTGCATGGCAACCCGGTCGGGACTGAAGTCCACATAGTCTGCACCACGTCCGAAAGGTAAGTCGGGGGCGTCATTGTACAGATGCCCATACAGAATTTTTTCTGTGAGGGTCATGGGTTTTTGAAGGATTTTTCTGGCAGCTTCAATTTTGCCGGGGAGTGCCTGGTAGGCCTTTTGAATCATTTCAAAATCGAAAGTCATAGGGGTTATTTTGATTTATTTGTAAATATATTGGAAAATGCTGTTTATGCCTGACATATTAGCCCGTAGATTGTTCAGATTTTTATATTTTTATTGTGCAATCAAAAAAACAGATCGATGAAGTTGCACATGTTTGTGGAGAATTTACGGATTGCGTTAAAATCAATCAGGACTAATTTACTGAGAACCATCCTGACCGTTATGATTATTGCCTTTGGTATTATGGCCCTGGTTGGGATTCTTACGGCTATCGATTCCATAAAGTACGCCCTTACTGAGTCGTTCAGCCTGATGGGGGCCAATACCTTTACCATTGAATCCAGATCCATGCGGGTCCAGATTGGAAACGAGTCCTACCGCAAAAAGAACCACGAGTTTATTTCCTACAAGCAGGCCCAGGAGTTTAAAGATCTGTATGAGCTTCCCGCCAGGGTATCTGTGTGGACCAGAGCCTCGGGGAGTGCTGTGGTAAAATACAAATCCTATAAATCCAATCCCAATACCTCTGTTCTGGGGGTTGACGAAGATTATATTTTTACGGCGGGCTATGAAATTGAGAAGGGTAGAAATCTGACGGCAGGCGAAATAAGCAGCAATGCAAACACAGTGCTGATTGGAGCAGATGTTGCCCGGGAGGCCTTTGAAAAGAATCAGGACCCATTGAACCGCTTTATTACTGTTGGCAATGGAAGGTACAGGATTGTGGGTGTCCTTAAATCCAGGGGGAACTCGGGGGGCATGGGAACCGACCGGACCTGCCTGATCCCCTATACCAATGTCCGGCAATATTTTTCCAGGCCACATATGCGCTACTCCATCAATGTGATGCCCAATCAGCCACAAATGCTGGATGTGTCCGTTTCGGAAGCCGAAGGAGTTTTCCGTCGCGTAAGAAGACTGGATGCCAGGGACGAAACAGATTTTAATATTACACAGAGCGATCAGCTGGCACAGATGCTTATCGAGAATATGAAATCGGTAACCATGGCTGCCACCATAATCGGACTGATTACCCTGATGGGAGCCGTGATTGGATTAATGAATATTATGCTGGTTTCGGTTACAGAGCGTACCAAGGAGATTGGTACCCGGAAAGCACTGGGTGCTAAGTCAATAATGATCAAGCGCCAGTTTCTGTATGAGGCAATTGTAATAGGTCAGATGGGTGCCATTGTTGGAATTTTGTTAGGAATTGTTATTGGAAATGGTGTATCTTTAGCCATTGACTCAAGTTTTATTATTCCATGGAAATGGATACTTACAGGGATTGTGCTCTGTTTTCTTGTGGGGGTGATTTCAGGATATTTTCCAGCTGTAAAGGCTTCAAAGCTTGATCCCATACAAGCATTGCGTTACGAATAAGACTGCTAATATATGGAAGACCTTTTTTTGAAAAAGACATTCAACTCACCTGAAGTGGAGTTTATAGCTGATACAGGTGAACTCTCCATGGAAGGCAGATCGATCCCGGAAGATCCGGGTGAGTTTTTTGAGGCCTTGATTGACTGGATCAATGAATATTTCCTGTCGCCCGTCGAAAAAACGGTGATGAGCATCAAGCTCGAGTATATTAACAGTGGTTCTTCTAAATATATGCTGGAGGTCCTGCGCATCATGAAGATCAACCATGACTCCGGAAAGGATGTTATGATTAAATGGTTTTTTGAAGAGGGAGATGAATCCATCGAGGAGCTGGGAACCCATTATGAGCAAACCATCCAGATCCCCTTTGAACACATTGAATATTATTAATTCCAACCTCAACTATAACATGGAAACGCTCCGGAATTCCGGGGCGTTTTTTTTGTTTCCGCAGAACAAAAAAAAGGGGAGCCCCTGAAGGCTCCCCCATGATATAATGAAAGAAGTGATGTTTAAGCCTTATCTACGCTGTTCATGTGAATCAGCAGTTCAACAACTTTGGCGGAGTATCCCATTTCGTTGTCGTACCAGCTAACCACTTTTACAAAGTTGTCGTTCAGACCGATTCCGGCACCTGCATCAAAGAAAGAAGTGCAAAGCTCACCCAGGAAGTCATTGCTTACTACAGCCTCTTCGGTATAACCAAGAACGCCTTTCAGTTCACCTTCACTGGCCTCTTTCATGGCGGCACAAACAGTTTCGTAAGAAGCTCCTTTTTCCAGACGGACGGTCAGGTCAACCACAGATACGTTCGGGGTGGGAACCCTGAATG
The DNA here is from genome assembly GCA_963753765.1 of uncultured Bacteroidales bacterium. GTDB lineage: Bacteria > Bacteroidota > Bacteroidia > Bacteroidales. The sequence goes on along the minus strand of CAVWDQ010000031.1, from coordinate 6,262 downwards.
CCATACCGGTCAGTTTACCGTTCAGTTCTGGAATCACTTTACCAACTGCTTTGGCAGCACCGGTGGAGGAAGGAATGATATTTTGTCCTGCTCCGCGTCCGCCTCTCCAGTCCTTCATGGAAGGTCCGTCAACAGTTTTTTGGGTAGCAGTAGTGGCGTGAACTGTAGTCATCAGGCCTTCAAGGATTCCGAATTTGTCGTTCAGAACCTTAGCAATAGGTGCAAGGCAGTTGGTGGTACAGGAAGCATTGGAAACAACATTCATACCACTGTTGTATTTCTTATGGTTTACACCCATAACGAACATGGGAGTGTCATCCTTGGAAGGAGCCGACATGATTACCTTTTTGGCTCCGGCGTCGAGGTGTCCCTGAACCTTTTCCTTGGTGAGGAAAAGTCCTGTAGATTCAACCACATACTCGGCACCAACGGCGTCCCACTTCAGATCTGCAGGATTTCTTTCAGCAGTAACCCTTACTGTGGAGCCATTCACCACCAGGTTTCCGTCTTTAACCTCAATAGTACCATTGAAACGTCCGTGTGTAGAGTCATATTTTAGCATATATGCGATATAGTCCACATCAATCAGGTCATTGATTCCAACAATTTCCACTTCAGGCATCTCAGCAGCCACTCTGAAGACCAGTCTTCCGATCCGGCCAAATCCGTTAATACCAACTTTTATTTTTCCCATGTTTTTAATTATTAAATGATTACGATATTAATTGTTTTTGAAATAACAGGAGTGCGAATTTACGCAAATATATCAACTTGGCAAAACCTCCCGAGGGGCAAATTAAGCTCTTAATATAGATTTAATATCGCATTTGGGATTGGGAGGCTTTTGCAGCTTTCCGCTCGGCTTTTTTGGTTTTCCGGCTCTTGGACCGGGCAGCCTCACTGATATCGATGATCCGGCCAAAGCGATAGCCTACAGTGAGAGTTACGAAGAGAAAATTATTCTGCTCATTGGCCATGATAGGGATCTCTTTGGGGTAAACTGTCAGGGTAACTCCCGCTTCCAGGGCATGGATAATTGCATCCTTCTGACTGTATTCAAAACTAAAGCCAGTTTTTCCATATATACCCGGAACAACCTTCAGCTCATTGAAGCCCATGTGGAAGGGTGCGCGCCCTCCTATATACCCCTGGTGTATGCTCGGGTCAAACTTCAGATACTCTTCCTTCACGATTTGTCCATCGCTGGTGGTGGTGAACACCTTATAGTAGATGGGTTTGTAAAAACCAAGGGAGAGTCCCCCTGCGTAATACAGCCTTATGGAAATCCCGTTTCGGTCGATCTTGCGATAGAGCTCCTTTTGCCAGCCGGCTGTTCCCTTTAGCTCCCAGAAGAGGTTTTCCTTACCGTAAACATACCTGTATGTGGAGTAGTTATAGGAGACCGATGTTTTGACCTCCTTGGGATGTTTAACGTAGGCGAAGTCAGCATCTATGATAAACTGGTTACGGGCGTTCCTCCAGTAACCATATCTGTAGTTTGCCCCATAACCATTGGAGTTAAGGAAGCCGGCAAAGGTTCTTTCGTCCCTGAGCATCACCCGCAACTGCTCATCAATTTCACCCTGTGCCAGCAGGGAACCTGCTGAAAGCACAAACATAAAGATGAATATGGATACTCTTCTCATTGCCTGTTGATCCTCAAACACCATGCAAAATAACGAAATATTAAAGGTAAATGTTGGAGGGCGGGCAAAAAAAAAGATCTACCGGAGGTAAATCTTAGCTTATTTGGAGCGGAATTCCTGGATCACTTACCCCTTGGGCAGGGTCTGCTCAGTATCGACCTGGCTGTAAGCTGGGCAGACATGCTTGTTGCATGAACTCATCAGGATACCCACTGCAAATACAACTGCTAAAATGATAACTGCTCTTTTCATGGCTAATCGGTTTTGATCCGGGATCGGTACCCCACAAATATAAAATATATCTTAATACAAAAAAACTGGACTCTATTACCATCTAACGTAAGCTGGAGAAAAAAGTTTTACTAATTCATCATTTTTATGGATGATTCATAAAGCCCTGTTTGGTCAAAATATCAATTAACGATTTGGAAAACAGTATGTTATCATCTTTTTTATATCGAATATCCGTAAATACCTGTGCCAGTGTCTCTTTGTTATGTTCTTTGATAAACGTTTGATAAGTTGCCATTAACTCCTTCTCCCTGTAGTGCCGGTCGATATCAGAGGCATCATAATCGTGGTATTTTTCCCGGTGAACCACAGCCTCCAGGGGAAGCCTGTCGGTGAGTTCCGGCCACTCGTCGGGATAGCCCACCGTTACTGTTGTTACAGGAACCACCCCTTTGGGAAGATCCAGTATATCAATGATCTTCCCGGCCATATAGGTAGTGGTTCCCAGGTAACAGGTTCCAAGTCCGGCATCCTCTGCAGCCACAACAACATTTTGAGCTGCAAGGAGGGCATCTATGGCTGCGGTAAAGAAGGAAAGAAAGTTATCGTAGCCCGGTTCTGCCTTGCGCTGCCTGCACCAAAGGTTGAATCGGTTGAAATCGGCACAGAAGGTGAGTACCACAGGGGCCTCTTTTACCATGGCTTGATTAAAGTGACAGGGCGAAAGCTCCTCCTTTATGGTTTCATCGGTGGTGACGACAATGGAATAGAGCTGCATATTACCCGTGGTGGAGGCCCGGGTCCCGGCTTCCAGGATGTAATCCATGATTGCTGTGGGGATGGGGTCGGTTTTGTATTTCCTGATGGATCTATGATTGAGTAAAGTGTCGGTCATTTCCTTGAATTTTGTGTAAAAATAATGATATTTAAGGTCTAAATTCCCAACTCTATGAAAACAATAAAAAGTGCCAGGTTTCTGATGATACCTGTAATGATTGCTATGGCCGTGGTATTCAGCCCGGTGGAACTTTCAGCCCAGAAAAAGAAGGATAAGGAGGAAGAAAAGACAGAGGGGATCGATTCCGGTCTGCTTTCGGGTCTGAAATGGCGAAGTATAGGTCCGGCCCTGACTTCGGGACGGGTGGCCGATTTCGCTGTAAATCCCGAGAACCAGAGCGAATGGTATGTGGCCATTGCTTCCGGCAATGTCTGGAAAACCGTGAATAACGGAACCACCTTCAAACCCATATTTGAAAAATACGGTTCTTACTCAACCGGGGTCATTACCATGGATCCCGATAATCCCAATGTGCTCTGGCTGGGTACGGGTGAAAACAACCACCAGCGCGCCCTTGGATACGGCGATGGAGTCTATAAGTCTGAAGATGGCGGAGAATCATGGGAGAATAAGGGATTGAAAGAGTCCCGGCAAATCGGGGGAATCGTGGTGGATCCCCGAAACCCGGATGTGGTTTTTGTTGCAGCTGAAGGTTCTGCCTGGGGACCCGGCGGGGAGCGCGGACTCTACAAGACCAGTGATGGGGGTGAGACCTGGACCAAGGTACTGGAAATCAGCGAGAATACGGGGGTGAATAATGTGGTAATGGACCCGGTGGATCCCGATGTGATGTATGCCACCAGCGAACAGCGCAGGCGTCATGTGTATACCAAAATTGGCGGTGGTCCCGAATCGGCCGTTTACCGCTCCCTGGATGGGGGTGAAACCTGGAGCAAATCCATGAAAGGACTTCCCAAGGGACATATTGGTGGAATGGGAATAGATGTATCTCCCGCCGACCGCAATGTGGTCTACCTGATTATGGAAGCTGCAGAGGATAAAGGAGGATTCTTCCGTTCGGATAACCGGGGGGCATCCTGGAAAAAGATGAGTGACCATCATGCCAGCGGTCAGTACTACAATGAAATTTATTGCGACCCGGTGGATGTAAACAAGGTATACTCCATGGAGACCGTTTCGAAAGTCACCGTGGATGCAGGGAAGACCTGGACCAGTCTGAGTACCGATAACCGCCATGTGGACGACCATGCCATCTGGATAGATCCCCACGATACCAAGCATTTCCTGATTGGCGGGGATGGCGGTGTTTACGAGACCTTTGATGGTGGCTCCACCTACCTGTATAAATCGAACCTTCCCGTAACCCAGTTTTACAGGGTATTTGTGGATAATGAAGAGCCCTTTTACAATGTGTACGGGGGAACCCAGGACAATAACACCCTGGGCGGACCTTCCATGAACAAAAGTTCTGCCGGGGTAAGCAATGAAGACTGGAAGGCCATCCTGGGCGGGGATGGATTCTGGGCGGCAGTGGATCCCACCGATCCCAATATTGTTTACTGTGAGTCCCAGTATGGAAATGTATGCCGTTACGACAGGCTTAGCGGTGAAAGGATCAGGCATTAAGCCACGTCCGCGCAAGGATGAGGCTACCTATAAGTGGAACTGGAACACTCCATTGATTATCAGTCACCACTCCAATACCCGGATCTATCTGATGGCCAACAAGGTGTTCCGCTCCGACGACCGGGGCAATTCCTGGGAGGTGATCAGCGAGGATCTGACCTCAGGGGTGGATCGCAACACCTGGCCGGTGATGGATCAGTACTGGAGCTGGGATGCAGTGGTGAAAGATGTCTCCACCAGCCTCTGGGGAACCGGGGTATCCCTCTCTGAGTCACGTCTGGACGAGAAGCTGCTCTATGCCGGAACCGACGACGGAGTGATCTCCATCACCACCGATGGAGGAGATAGCTGGAAACAGGTGAAGACCTTCCCGGGTATTCCGGAATATACCTATGTAAGCGATCTGATGGCCGACCGCTACGATGCCAGTGTGGTCTATGCCACCTTTGACAACCGGAAGCGGGATGACTTCAAACCCTATGTGCTGAAGAGTAGCGATAAAGGCAGCAGCTGGGTTTCCATCGCTTCCAACCTTCCAGAGAATGGAACGGTTCATACCATAGAGCAGGATCCGGAAGTACCGGGACTCCTGTTTGTGGGAACCGAGTTTGGCTTCTATTTTAGCATTGATGGGGGAGAGGCCTGGACCAAACTCACTTCGGGCATGCCCACCATTGCTGTACGCGATATGACTATCCAGGAGCAGGAGAACGACCTGGTTCTGGCCACCTTTGGCCGGGGTTTCTATATCCTGGACGACTATACTCCTTTAAGGGAGCTGGCCATGGATAAGGAAATCCTGGAGAAGGCCTGGCACATATTCCCGACGGCCGATGCATTGATGTATATCCAGACCGGGGGCAAATATGGACAGGGTTCCAATTTCTTTACCTCCAAGAATCCGGATTTCGGGGCCACCTTCACCTACTACCTGAAAGAGGTTCCCAGGACCCTGAAGGCAGAACGCCAGGAGAAGGAGAAAGAGCTGTTCAAGGAGAAGAAGCCCATTCCTCAGCCCAGCAGGGAGGAACTCAGAGCCGAGGAAGCCGAAGAGGCAGCCCAGTTGATTTTTACCATCTACGACGATGATGGCAATGCCATCCGGAAACTCACCAACAAGGCTTCCAAAGGGGTGAACAGAACCACCTGGGATCTTCGTTATCCCTCCACCAGGCCCATCTCAGCTTCTTCAGGAGGATCGGGCAGGAGAGGCGGATCTGGCGGAAGTGGCCTGCTGGCCATGCCCGGGACCTATTCCGTGGGTATCGATATGCTTGAAAAAGGAGATGTGATTGCCATGGTGGAGCCGGTGAGCTTTGAAGCAAAACTATTGCAACATGCTTCCCTGCCAGCCAGGGATTACAAGGAAGTAGTAGCCTTCCAGAAAGAGGTATCCGAACTTTCCAGGGTAATGACCGGGGCACAGCGCCTGGCCCAGGAGCAGGAAGGAAAACTGGCAGCCATTAAGAAGGCATTGGCCCAGACTCCCGAAGCAGGTACCGAATTGGGTCGTAAAGTTTTTGAACTGGAAGACCTGCTGAGCGATATCCAGTTTGCCATGGATGGTCCCAGCGCCAAGGCCAGCTGGGAGGAGCTACCCCCCATGGATATGCCCCTTAGCCGCAGGCTGAGCGCCATGACCTATACCCACTGGAACTCCACTGCCGAACTGACCAAGACCGAAACCGACCAGCTGGAGATCCTCAGGGAAGAATTTCCACCGGTGCTGGCACAACTGGAGAAATTGGTCGAAGAGATCCGGGAACTGGACCAGGAGCTGGAGAGAGTTGAAGGCACCCTGGACACCGGGGAGGGTTCCGGAGTTGAATTAGTTAGAATTCTCAGGGCCATTTTATCACCAAGTGGTTATCAGCAAGCTGAAAATCCCAGTTGGTTTCTAAAACACCCCTGAGAATTCAATAGAAAATGGAGAAGGAGGGTGTCCGGATGGGCACCCTCT
>CAVWDQ010000030.1:0-33146 GCA_963753765.1 uncultured Bacteroidales bacterium | reverse complement strand
TTTTCAGGCACTGACCCTGCTTACTGCACTGGCATATTTCAAATCCCTGAAAAAACTGTTCCATCCTTCTCATCTGCTCGGTCTGTCTGTATTTATCATTCTGGTTGGTGGATACTATTATTTATTATGGGAAAACAGCAATGACCCTGAATATTTCAGAAGGTTGGTGTCGGAGTCAACGAAAAGGACATTTCTTGAAAATGGATTTTGGAGCACAATAAAGCACTTATTCTACTATCCATTTGATCAGGTCTTCCAACTGCTTCCCTGGTCCGTATTATTTCTATTTCTTTTCAGAAAATCATTCTATAGTAAGCTCAGGGAAAACAAATACCTTGGATACCTGGCGCTGGTTTTTATTGTGAATATTCCGGTTTACTGGACATCTGTTGGAACTCATCCCAGGTATATTTTCATGTTATATCCTATCCTTCTCATTTTACTGGTTAATTATTATTTTGATCTAAAGCAGAATGAACGTTTTTTCAGGATATTCTGGAATGTGTTTTTCATATTATCAGGATTGGCACTGGGCGCCTTAACATGGTATTTCCTAAGTCAAAGCGTCTCCGAATCAGGAAGAGCATTAGTCATTTATTGCCTTACCCTGGTGCTTGTGTTCACGGCTTATTTTTTTATGTGGAAGAACAAGAATATAAGGCTTGAACTGCTAATTATCATTTTACTTTTTGTGAGAATATTTTTCAACCTGGTTGTATTGCCGGACAGGTTGGCAAAAGCACCGGGAATTGAAGAAATGGAAGCTGCTGAGACAATTTCTGAGATCACACAGAACAGTGAACTAATGCTGCACCCTGTAAGCCCGGTCAGCATCCAATTTGTTTATTACCTCAGCACTGCCAGAAATGAGACCCTGAGAAAGGAATATGGTGAGTTTAAAAACGGTACATATTATATTTTTGATGCCCGGAATCCACTTCGCGAAGGAGAATCGGAAGTGATGGAATTTGAATCAAGTTTGGAACAACGCAAACTGAGACTTTCCATATTCAAGGAAGTTCAGTGATCCTTAATGCAACTATAAGTTTCATGTTCTCGTTATAGTCATTATAAGAACAATGAAAATAAAGAAGTCATGAAAAAGAAATCATATTTGTTTGCCCTCGCATACCTTTCTATCTTTGTTTTATCATCCTGCGAAAAAGATGATCTTAATCCTGATATCATACCAGGGAGTACTACGGTGATTGCAAATGAAACAATAGCATACAAAGATGTACTCAGGTCCATTCCGGATCAGTATATCGATGCCGCACGCAACAACCTCCATGTAGCCTATCAGCACACCTCACATGGTACTCATGTTTCCTATGGGATGTTTGGCTTACCCGATTTTCAGGATGGAGATGAGATAAGGTTTGCCATAACTAATAATAATCCTCAGGCTGATAAACTTGATTTCAGGGATAATGTAATGGCCTCCTATGCTGCCTCAGGAGATGATGCCTCTGATCTCAGCCGCAATGAAACTGCATTTATCCAGGCCACAAGAAACTATCTTGATGATCCGGACAATTCAGAAATTAACGTAGTCATGTGGAGCTGGTGCAGTATTGCTGGACATGATGTGGAAGGCAATTATCTCCCCGGAATGCAAACCCTGTTTAATGAGTATGGAGCAGGTGGGAGCAAGATTGGATCCGGGAATGGGCAAAGAGAGAATGCAGTAGCCTTTATTTTCATGACTGGTCATGCTGAAAGAAACAATAATGTTGGAGATGGGAAACCAAGGAACCAGGCTGAATTAATTATTGATTACTGCGAGGAGAACAATTTCTACTGCCTTGATTATTATGGCATTGACACACATGATATGGATGGAAACTACTGGGAAGATGCAGGCGACGATGGTGACTCTTCCACAGGAGGCGACTATTATGCCGATTGGCAAAACAGTCACAGCCTTGGAGAGGATTATTATGAAAACAGATCGTCCCCTGGCGGCTCAGTCACATACGGAGCCCACAATTCACAACATATAACTGCCAATCGAAAGGCTTATGCCATGTGGTATATGCTTGCCCGGATTGCAGGCTGGGACGGGACAAATTAGGGAACAATTTTAATTCTCCTCGTAATCTGTTTATGCCCTTCCACATCACGCCACATTTATTATGCGGCATATATGAAAATTACATAATCTTTAATAAGAAGATCGGAACAACTCGACAAATTGTGCTGAACCTTTAAGATTAAGATGATCCTGATCCCTGAAAAAGGAGATACTGTCTAAAAAAACGGGCTTAAAATCATACACAGTCAGATCATTCGCCGAAAAAACAGAGTCAGCGCCATAGGACCTGTTTCCCAGCTCCTCATAAAACTCTTTTGTCAGGGGGAACTTCACCCCTATTAAAGTAATATCTTCCCGCTCACAAATGGAGATGATTTCCTCCAGGCACTTTGCAAGGGATTCTGATGCTTCCTGCCCCGGGTACTGGGTTTCGATCCGCTCCCTGCTTCTTAAGATACGCCTTTCCTCAGGTACTTCACTGAAGTCATAGTCTCTCGTAAGTGCGTGGTTTTTTCCCTGTAAGCAGGACCCCAAGTCTTTTCCTCAGGATAAGAGAGTGACCGGTATCAAACAATGGCAGGTATATGGAGATGTATTTCCTATTAAAAAACTGCCAGATATTGGTGGGGTAATAGCGTTTATAGTGCTGATAATCTGAAAAATAAATGGATCGCTGATAATTGGTCCAGTACTGGCGATAGGGAGAGAGACAATGATCATCCACGCACAGGAAAATGGTATCTATCTTTTGCTTGCGGATCAGATAGTTTAACTTATTATAGATATCAAAATAGGATTCACTATCGTAAGCAAAGTTATTGATATTCAATGCATTCAGATCCTGTTGCTGTATGACCCCGGCATGAGAATCGCCCATCATGAAATTTGAAAATTTTCTCAGATCCTTTTTTGAAAGAAAATAGTCCCCGAACAGAACTGGCTTCGCCAGAAACTGATATGCCGCTATATTGAACAAGAGGGCCAGTACAGCAAAAAGCAGAATATTCCGGAGTACCTTCTTCTTCATATCTTTAAAACTGGAAATAGATAAATTCATAATCCGTACTGTATTCTCCCAGGAAATAAATCATCAGAAGAAGAACACAGTAAACTGTCCATCGCAGGGCCTTAAATCTTCTCTGGCTATCAGCAAACTCAAGCCCGTGTTTTTTCTTTCGTTGAATCCATTCCACAGCTATCAGAATAGCAATCGTTATAAACTCCAGCCATGGAAAGAAATCGGGAGCAATAAAAAGGGACTTCGAGAAGATAATACGCAGGTAACTAAAGGCATGGGAGAGATTCTCAGCCCTGAAGAAGACCCAGGCCAGAGTGGTCAGACCAAAGGTAAAGAGCATTTGCATGAGCTCCCTAATGCCTGGCAGAGCACGACGTTCAGCCACCTGGTTGGTATGCTTCCGGTTCCGGTTTGCTAACATTAAGGGGAGAAAATAGAGCGCATTAAGAGCACCCCAGGAAATAAAGGTCCAGTTGGCCCCGTGCCAGAAACCGCTCACAATGAAAATAATCAGGATGTTGCGGATCTTATTCCACACGCTCCCCCTGCTACCTCCCAGGGGTATGTAAACATAGTCCCGGAACCAGGTGGAGAGCGAAATATGCCACCGCCTCCAGAATTCAGCGATATCCCTGGAAAAATAGGGGAAGGCAAAGTTTCGCATCAGATTAAAGCCAAAGAGGCGAGCCGTTCCAATGGCAATATCAGAATAGCCCGAAAAATCCCCGTAAATCTGGAAGGCAAAAAGTATGGCTCCCAGAACCAGCGTACTTCCGTTATAATCTGAGTAGTTTGAGAAAATATCATTTATAATGCCGGCACAATTGTCGGCGATCACAATCTTTTTAAAGAATCCCCAGAGGATCTGACGGAATCCATCGGCCAATTGCTCATAGCTGACGCTTCTTCTACGGGTGAACTGAGGAAGCAGGTTTCTGGCTCGTTCAATGGGACCAGCCACCAGCTGTGGAAAGAAACTAACGAAGGCAAAGAATGCAATAACATCCCTTGTGGGTTCGAACTTCCTGCGGTACACATCAATGGTATAACTGAGTGTCTGGAAGGTATAGAAACTGATGCCCACAGGAAGAACGATATTGAGCCGGCCGGCCTCTATGGGCCTTCCCATAAGTGTAAAAGCCTGGGCAAAGCTTTCTGCGAAAAAATTAAAATATTTAAAGAATCCCAGGAAGCCGATATTCACCAGGATGCTGACTACAAGCAGCCATTTCCGTTTCTTTTCCAGGGAAGTTTTACCCAGAGTGATGCCAACCGAATAATCAACTGTTGAGCTGAAGACTATCAGGGAAAGAAAGCGCCAGTCCCACCATCCATAGAAGAAATAACTTGCTGCCAGCAACAGGATGTTCTGTACCCTGATATTTCTTTTTGTTCCAAACCAGTAAAGCAGAAGAACAATGGGCAGAAAAAGAAGAAACTCTAAGGAATTAAAGAGCATGCCGGGTATCTTTATATGCGTTCAAACAGAAAGAGGCGGAAGTCCATCACGCTCTTTCCTGGCATTTCCAGTGCTTTCAAATGACATATTAAAAGTTCCTGTTGCTCAATTCGATGGTTCCCATATCCATCGCCTTCCAGTCTTTCACATAGGATTCCATGCGAGGTGTCAGGTCCTCATCCATTCCCCGCAGGGGCGGATCAAAAGCTTCTGTAATTTTTGTTTGCAGCATGCTCTCTCCTACTGAAAGCTGAACGACAGACCCCTCATCTCCCTGGGGACAGGTGTAATATAGCGCAACCTTAAATGTACCGTCCTCCGGAACCTCTACCTGCCAGGTAATGCTGTCCTGCAATCCGGTCCAGTTGGTAAAGAAGGAACAGTTGGGCCAGCGGTTGGAGCGTTTGATGTTGCCATGTTCCTTCCCGTCGCGGGCCGGAATCTGGGTGTATTTCAAGGCCGGGTGGCCCAGGTAGAATGGTCGGGTTTCTACTTTAGGAAGCTCAGCATCTATTTGAAGACGATAGCTTTCAGCCACCTTTTCCATCTCCTCTTTTATCTCCGGAAGCTCATCACTCAGGTCTCTGTTCTGGCCCCTGTCCGCCTCAATATCATACAATCCACCTCTGTATCCCAGCCTGTATTGCTGACTCCGGATACTCAGCCGGCCGCCCCAGTAGTTCAGGAGATAGCGGTCCTCCCAATCCCTTTCATCCTCCAGGAGACTCTCTTTTACACTGATCCCGTCCAGGGGGTGATTTGTTTCATAAGGAATATCACACATCTCACTCAGCGTGGGCAACAGGTCGGTCACGGAAACCAGGCGTTCTACCTTTCTACCTGCTTCTATTTTTTGGGGCCATTTTATAAACATGGGGGAACGTACCCCCCCCTCATCCACCGAACCCTTCTTCCCTTTCATCCCACCGTTCCAGCGCCAGAGGTTGGGACCGTTGTCACAGAAATAGAGGATAATGGTATTGTCATCGATGCCCAGTTCCCTGGTCTTCTCTATAATGCGTCCCACGTTCCAGTCGATATTTTCACACATGGCCAGGGCTGCACGGGTATCATTGATATCTTCATTCTCTGAATCCGACAGCATGTTGATGGGCTTATCCCTGTATCGCTCCCAGTATTCCTCCGGAGCCTGGAACGGGGTATGTGGTGTATTAAAGGGCAGGTAAAGGAAAAATGGCTCATCCCTGTTCTCCTCCATAAAGGACAGGCCATGATCGGTAAAATCATCAATAATAAAGCCCTTCCCTTTGACGATTTGACCATTGTGCTCCAGCATGGGTGAATGGTAGTTGCCCCAGTGTCCCGAGCAAAAGCCATAGTAATCCTCAAAGCCCCTGCCGTTGGGATGGTAGGGATATTGCATGCCATTGTGCCACTTGCCGTAAGCCGCGGTGCTGTATCCGGCCTTTTTAAAGACCTCAGCAATGGTGGTCTCATCCATATCCAGCCGTTCTCCCCCGCCCCCGGTACTGTATACGCCACCCCGGAAATTATAGCGACCGGTCAGTAGTTCGGCCCGGGTGGGTGAGCAGACCGCACATACATAGAAGTTATCCAGCGTAGCCCCATCTGCAGATAATTCATCAATATTGGGCGTAGAGATATTGCTGTTCCCATTCACACCCAGGTCCCCCCACCCCTGATCGTCGGTAAGGATAATGATAACATTGGGCCTCTTCTCCTCTTTTTTGGAGGTACAACTGGCCAGAATTAAAACGGCCAGGATAAGAACTTGGAAAAGGTATCTCATATTTCCGGATTTATTAAGGAGACCCAAAAATAGAGATCAATATCGTGGGAAGCAAACCTTACTCGCTCCTGATACTATCTGCAGGATTGGCAGTAGCTGCCCTGTAAGAGTGAAAGCTTACAGTAAGCATGGCCAGAAGCAGAACCACCACGCTGACCAGGAAGAGTACCAGGAAATATACACCCACCTGGAAATTGATATGATAGGCAAACTTCTGTAACCACGCCCTGGCTCCAAAATAGGCAGGTATGGAAATCAGTCCGCTTATAATCAAAAGGTTGATAACTTCCCTGGACAGTAAACGCATCACCACCTGCACCGAAGCACCCATAATCTTCCTGATTCCAATTTCGCGGGTTCTCTGGTTGGTGGTGTAGGAAATTAGCCCCAGCAAACCCAGACAGGTTATAAAAATGGATAGGAAGGAGAAGACCAGCAGGATCTGGCTGGTTCGCTTCTCGGTGGCAAACATATTATCAAACTCCTCAACCATCCAGGAGTATTGGAAGGGTGCATCATTGGTAAACTCATTCCAGGTTTGTTCCACCAGAGCAAGGCTTCCTTCACGACTTCCCTCACCCAGTCGGATGCATATAAAACCTTCGCGGTTCCCTCGCATAAAGTGCATGACCATGGGAGCGATATCAGCCTGCATGGAAGCAAAATGAAAATCCTTTACTACGCCGATAATGGGTGTGAATCTTACCTCTTCCCCATCATCTGCGGGTTCTTTAAACCTGGTATTCAGAGGATCTTCCAGACCAAGTGCCCTCACGGCGGCTTCATTGATCACCACTGCAAAGGAATCGGTGGGCATGTCGCGACTAAAAAATCTCCCGCTCACCATCTCCAGGCCCATGGCCTGATCAATATCATAACTAACCTGGCTACTGGCCAGGGTGAAAATATCATTCCAATCCCAGTCCTCCAGCCAGTGGGCATTGTCCGAATACTGGCGTGTGGGTATGGAGGTTGTATTGGCAGCTGCAATGATATTGGCATTTTGGACAAGCTGCTCTTTAAAAGCATCAATACGTCCTTCCAGTAAATCCGAACGATGTACCAGGAGCATGTTTTCCTTATCGAAACCGGCGTCCTTATTCTGCATATAGTTCAGCTGCCGGTTGACAACTATGGTACCCATAAGAATCACAATGGTCACCGTAAACTGAAGTACAATTAATATACTCCGAAGCAGACCTTTGCCTGAAGAACTTCGTTCAGAACTGAATACAGCGGCTGGTTTAAAGGATGCAAGAATCATGGCCGGATACGACCCTGCTGCCATGCCCACCAGGATAGCAAATACAACAAGTATTGGAATGATCCATGATTTTTCGAAAATATCGAAATGAAGCCTGAGTTGAATCATATTGTTATATGCCGGAAGAAAGAGATATACCAGGGCCACTGCCAGCACCAGGGCTATAAGGCTCAGCAAAACCGATTCGGTCAGAAACTGGACCACCAGCTGTCTTCTCCTGCTGCCAACCACCTTTCTTAAACCCACCTCCCGGGCACGGGTAGTGGAACGGGCGGTTGCCAGGTTCATAAAATTAACCCCGGCCATGGCAAGCATCAGGATGGCTGCCACCAGGAACACATATACATAGAGCGGATTCCCGTTGGGCTCAAGCTCATACTGCAGATCCGAATGGAGGTGAATATCCGTAAGCTTCTGAACCTTATACCCGTATGAGTTCCCTGATTCTTCAAACTGCTCAACACTCACACCTAAAAACTGCTCCAGGAGCGGTCCCACATATTTAAACAGCATATCACGCATATGAAGCTCCAGCTCTGCCAGGTCGGTCCCTTCCCTTAGCACCACATAGGTATGGAAGTTGTGGTTCAGCCAATTGGTGCTTCGACTGTTTCCCAGGGTGGACATGGAACCCAGCATCTTGCAATGGAAATGTGAATTTTGTGGAAAGTCTTCCATCACCCCGGTGATTACCGAAAGGTTGGTATCCTGTTCAATCTTCAGGAACTGACCCATGGGATCCTCATCTCCAAAATATTTTCGAGCATATTCCTCCGTAAGCACGATACTCCTCGGCTCGGTCAAACAGGTCTTCGGGTCTCCTTTGAGCAACTTAAAGCTAAAGACATCAAAAAAGGTGGAATCTGCAAACAGGAATTCAGCATCCGTTTCCTGGAAAATCCGGTCTCCCTTTCTGACCATCCATCCACCGGCTTGCCTGATCCGTACCGCCTGTTCTACCTCCGGGTAGTCGTTCAGCATGGCTTCAGCCATGGGTGGTGAGGTAACCGCATGCCGCATTTCGGTGGCCGGCATACTTCCGGAGATCCAGATGCGGTGAATCCGGTCCGACTTCTCATGGAAGCGATCGTAGGTTAATTCATTGATTACATAAAGCAGTATAAAAATGGTGCTGGCCAGGCCAATGGTGAGACCAAAAATATTGATCAGGGTATATCCCCTGTGTCTCCATAGATTTCGAAGGGCGACTAAAATATAGTTTCTTAGCATTGAAAATAGTTTTTCATAAGACGCGGAAGAACACAAAATGTCACAGTAGAAGGGAAAAATTCTGTAAATTTAGAAATAAGATACAATTATGAAAAGTATACTAATCTGGAAGAGAGGAGCTTTTTCATCAACCTGCCGGATAATTTCAGGTGAAGAAACTATCGGAGAACTAACGAATAACGCTTTTAAACAGACATCCAATGGGTTCATACGGAACAAACGATACCTTTTCAAGACAAAGGGTCTGTTCAAACAGGAGACCCAGATATTGGAGGGAGTGAGCCACCAGGTCCTTGGAAGCATTTCTTATAACTCATGGAAGAGCAGAGCCACCATCCAGTTTAAAGACAGAACCCTTTACTGGAAATACGATAACAGGTGGCAAAGCAAATGGAGCCTCTTTGATGATCAGGGAATCCTCATGAAGTTTGCGGGGGGCTCCTCCAAAGGAACCATTGAATGCGAAGAGGAGGATGACCTGCTGGTACTAACTGGTATGTTTGTAACCAATTACTACCAGCAGGCCATGATTGCCATTCTTGTAGCTGTTTTTATTCCCATCTGGCTTTCCCAGATCACCTAGCCGTCCAGCTTCCCCGAAACCGGCTACTCATAACGCAGCGAATCTACCGGGTTTGCCGTAGCAGCTCTGTACGAGTGGAAACTCACAGTCAGCAGGGCCAGCAGGAGCACCACCAGGGAGACACCCAGCAATACCAAAAAGTAGAGGCCCCATTGCAGGTTGAGATGGTAGGCAAATTTCTGGAGCCAGGCCCTGACCCCGAAATAGGCCGGAATGGACAGCAAAGTGGAGATTCCCAATAGGAAGGAGGTTTCCTTGGAAAACAGGCTCATTATTAGCTGTATGGAGGCTCCCATTATTTTCCGGATCCCAATTTCCTTTCTACGCTGAGAAGTGGCATAGGAAATCAGGCCCAGCAGGCCCAGGCAGGTGACCGCTATGGACAGGATGGAAAAGATTGCCAGCAACTGACTCGTATTTTTTTCATCATTGAAAAGTTTTCCGAACTCCTCGTCCAGCCAGGTGTATTCGAAGGGATGTTCTGAGCTTAGCTCCTCCCATTTCTCCTGGATATAGGAAACGGTCTGACGCCGGTTTCCTTCACCAAGTTTAATCACCAGCTTTCCCGGAATGTTATCATCCAAGAAATGAATGGCCATGGGCTTGATCTCAGTTGCCATGGATTCAAAATGAAAATCTTTCACCACACCTATAATGGGCATATATTCATCCGGAAAGCCCTGGTAACTTGGCTGGAAAAACCTGGTATTCAATGGATCTTCAATCCCCAGTACCCTGAGAGCTGCTTCATTAACCACCACCCCGACCGAATCGGTAGGGATATCCCGGCTGAAAAACCTGCCCTCTATTAGCTCCAGGTCCAGCGCCTTTTCAAAATCATAGGAGGTGCGATAGGTGGCAAGAGTGAAGATGTCATCGGAACCTCTCCCCTCTATCCAGTGGGCATTTCCCCAGAATCCTCCCGATGGTATATGTGTTGAGGTGGAAGCAATTATTACATTGGCATGAGCATTGACCTGCTCTTTAAAGGCATCGATCGATCCTCCGAGGACATCCGAACGGTGAACAACCAGTACATTTTCGCGTCCGAAACCAGGATCTTTCTTCTGCATGAAGTTGAGCTGTCGGTTGACCACCACGGTTCCCAGCAGGATCACAATTGTAGTGGTAAACTGCGTCACAATCAGGAGTTTCCTCAATACAGCCCTGCCCCCTCCCGAGGAGCCCTTGCTGGAAGATAGTACGGCAGAAGGTCTGAAAGAAGCCAATACAAAAGCCGGATATCCACCTGATATGATCCCAATAAAAATGGCAAATATCAGCAAGAGGGGTACAATCCAGGATCGTTCAAATACATTGAACACCAAACTTTTATCAAGCAGGTTATTATAGGAAGGCATTAATAAATATACCAGCCCGACAGCTACTATGAGAGCAAGGAGGCTTAGCACAACCGATTCGGTAAGAAATTGAGCTATCAGCTGTGGCTTCCTTGAGCCTACTACTTTCCTCAGGCCTACTTCACGTGCACGGCTGGATGATTGTGCAGTGGCCAGGTTCATAAAATTGATTCCGGCAATGATCAGGACCAGGATCGCGGCACCAAGGAAAAGATAAACATAGAGTGCATTCCCCGGGGGCTCAATATTGAAACGCAGTCCGGAATGCAAGTGTATATCTTTCAGGGGTAATAACTTATACCCATAGGAATTACCCGCAGCTTCAAATTGTTCCAGGTCAATGCCCATGGCCTTTTGCACAATGGGCCCCACATATTTTACCACCATATCGTAGAGGCTGGCTTCAAAGGCTTCCACGTCGGTCCCTTCGGCAAGGACTACGTAGGTGTGAAAATTCTGGTTGACCCAGGACAGGTTGTCCACAGTTTCTGGCAGGGTGTTGATGGTTCCCAGCATTTTGCAATGAAAATGTGAATTCTCAGGAAAGTCCTGCATCACCCCAGTAATCACCGATACATTGGTATCCTGCTCAATTTTAAGGCTTTGGCCGATGGGATCCTCATCACCGAAGTATTTTTTTGCATATTCCTCGGTAAGCACAATGCTCCTGGGTTCTTTCAGGCAGGTATGCGGATCGCCTTTCAACAGGCGGAAACTGAAAACATCAAAAAAGGTGGAATCGGTAAACATGAAATCCTCCCTGGTTTCATTAAAAACCCGGTCGCCTCTTCGAATAAGGAAGCTTCCATACTGTCTGAGCCTGACCGCCTGCTCTACTTCGGGATAATCTGCCAGCAT
Source organism: uncultured Bacteroidales bacterium (assembly GCA_963753765.1). Classification (GTDB taxonomy): domain Bacteria; phylum Bacteroidota; class Bacteroidia; order Bacteroidales. Next base: position 21,567 of record CAVWDQ010000030.1, on the reverse strand, counting down.
GGCTCCTGCCATGGGACCAGCGGTGACCGCATCATGAATTTCCCCGGTGGGCATCATTCCCGAAATCCAGGCTTTGTAAATCCGGTCCGATTTTTCATGAAAACGATCGTAGGTGAGTTCATTAATAACATAGAGAAAAATAAAGATACTTGCGGCCAGTCCAATGGCCAGTCCGAATATGTTGATGGAGGCATAGCCCCTGTTCTTCATAAGGTTCCGGAGTGCAACCTGGATGTAACTTCTGATCATAGCAAATAGTTTAAATAGTATTCAATTATAAATCAAACTATTCCAGCTTACGGGTCAGTCTTTAAGAAGTGGTTCAGCTATATGACGCTATAACGCCATGTCATGTGACAGAAAATTTAAAAAAATTGACCAATTATTAATAGATTGCCTGCATGAATAGACAAAACAAGATAATCCGCTCCAGTGTATTCTTTTGCCTGATCCAGTTTACCCTGTTTCTACTGCCTCTCTCAGGTCAAAAGCTCACTATTGCCTCCTGCCAGTTCCCTATTTCAGAAAATATTGCCGAAAATGCACAATGGATCATGCAAGAGATGCATGAAGCTCATTCCCAGGGAGCCACCGTTTGCCATTTCCCCGAATGTGCACTTTCAGGCTACCCGGGTGTTGATATGCTTACAATGGAGAATTTCCAATGGGATAAACTCCATAGCTATACAGATTCTATCACCAGCCTTGCTCAAAAACTGGATCTGTGGGTCCTCCTGGGCTCCATTCATGAACTGTCAGACACGCTCAAACCCCTGAACAGTCTCTATGTTATAAATCCTTCCGGGGAGATTATTGACAGGTATGATAAAAGGTTCTGTACCAAGGGTGATCTGAAGTTCTTCTCGGCAGGCAACCACTTTGTGGTGTTTGATCTTAACGGGATCAGATGCGGACTGCTTATATGTTTCGATGTCAGATTTCCGGAACTGTACCGCGAATACAAAAAACTGGATGTGGATCTGATTTTTCAGTCCTTTTACAATGCACGTCAGAAACCAGGAGGAATACATCCCAAAATCATGCCTGTTACCGCTCAAACACGCGCGGCCACCAATCATTTCTATATGTCACTGACTAATTCATCGGCAGCCAGCAGCTGGCCCTGTCATTTTATCACTCCCGATGGCCTGATCAAGGCTACTCTTCCGGCCGACCAGCCAGGCGTGCTGATATCAGAACTGAATCTCTCAGAATCATACTATGATGCAAGCAGACATTTTCGGGAGAATGCCATGGAAGGCATACTCTACTCCGAAAAGGCACCTGAGCATCCAAGGTATACGAATCGCCAGGGGCAATAAGAAGCCAGGATCATTCATACCTCAGGCAGCTGACCGGGTTTTGAAGTGCCGCATTGTAAACTTTACCTGTGATGGTTATGGCTGTGATTACCAGGATGATCAAAACAGAATAGATATAGATCCACGCATTAAAATCGAGCCAGTAGTCCCAGATACTATCCAGCATCATCAGAGACATATAGTAGCCCCCCACACAACCAATCACACTGGAAATGGCCAGGTTGATCAGGAAACCCTTGCTGAGCACCAGCCAGATACGTGGTATGGGCGATCCCATGACCTTCCTGATCCCAATCTCCTTGGTCCGGTTCAGAATACTCAGGGAAACCAGGGTATATAGTCCGATCATGGAGAGAATAGTAGCCACAATGGCCAGAAATATATAAAGCTGTTTGATGCTCCGGTTGATGGCTTTCTCCTCGTCCAGCGTATCTTCCTGGTACATGCCTTCAAAGGGATAATTGGGTATCATCTTCACCCAGGTTTCACGCAGGAATTCCAGAACCTCAGGCAGATCCTCCTGCTTTGCTCTTACCGCCACACTGTAATACTGGTCCTCCATGGGTAGTTTTAAGAGCATTGGTTCAATCTTTGTCCACATTCCTCGCATGAAAAAGTCCCTGACCACCCCGGTCACCTCATACATAATCGTATCGCTCATACGAACCTGCCTGCCCACTGGATTTTCCCAGCCAAAAGCATCAACCATCATCTGATTTACCACAATGGAAACACCCCGGTCAGCCTCCAACCTCTCAGCATCAAACAATCTCCCATCCAATAAGGTCAGACCCATTGTTTGCAAATACCCTGGTCCCACATCCATTACATTCACTTCCAGTTCCTGATCCTCATCCTCAATGCTGCGCCTGTACATACCAAATCCGATATGCTCCTGTGTCCCTGCTGCTTCGATAATCTTTGGATGCTGCACGATCGCATCGTAGTAGGAGGTATAGTGCTCTGAATGGATTGGGACGACCATCAGCTCTTTGCGGGCATAACCCAGGTCCACTTTCTCCTGGTACACGGCATTCATGGAAAAGATCACGCCGGAGACAATGGAAAGTACCGAAATAGTAAACTGGAATCCCAGCAAGCCCTTTGCAAGTGGTCCCCCCTTCCCAAGCCTGGTCCTCGACTGCAGGATTTTCAGAGGCCTGAAGGAACTTATGTATAATGCAGGATAAGCACCCGCCACAAAACCTGTAAGCAGAAGAAGAACGACGAGAAAAACCCAGAAACTGGGATACTGGGAAAACGAGAGCGTAAGATTCATATATTCCCACATACTCCCATAGGCCGGAACCAGTATGGTGGCTCCGGCAATACCAATCAGAAGGGCAAAGAAACAGATGATGTAGTTTTCAATAAGAAACTGTATAAGAAGCTGTTTCCTTTCTCCACCCACCATTTTCCGGATCCCTATCTCCATCAGCCTTTTGCCTGCTGAAGCAATGGCCGTATTGGCAAAATTAAAGCTGGCAATCAGCAGCATGGTCAGGGCCATCATCAAAGGCGCCAGAACAGCTGCCGGGTGCAAACCCGGATAGAGGCCGTTGTTCCAGGTATCCCTCGATCGCTTGTTCACCTCTTTCAGCGGAATAATATTAAATCCAGTGATGGTAAAGCTTTCATTGGCCTCGTTCTGTACCGGCACATATTTATCAAGCCCCTCATTCACCAGTTGAAGGGCATCCGGTTCAGGTATCTGAAGAAATAACAATCGTGCAAATTGCTGCCAGTTCACATCCTGAACGCTCCACATGGTAAGGAAGTTCTCCATATGGGTCAGGATATCAATTCGAAAGCTGGAATTCTGAGGCAGATCCTCAAACACCGCCCCTACTGTGTAAGTAAACTCTTGGTTATCATCGTTATATATAGTAATCGCCTGACCTATTGCCTCTTTTTTCCCATAAAGAGCAGTGGCCATTTCCTCCGAGATCAGTACATTGTTGGGATCCAGAAGGGCCTCTTTGTTCCCGAAGACAATGTGGAAAGTGAAAATCTCCAGAAAATCCGGATCTACATAAGATACCTGCCGGTTGAAATTTTCAATCCCTACCTTCACCGGGGAATAAGAGCGCATCACTCTGGCTGCCTTAGTTACCGCCGGGAAATCCTTTTTAATTTCAGGACCCAGGGGAGCAGGTACAAGCCCGAACTCCTGGTCCCGATCCTGCATCTGCCGGTTGGAGGTGACCCGGTAGATCTCTTCAAAATTTTCATGGGAGCGATCAAAATCGTAGCCAAACATATGGTTAAAGTAGGCCACAATACAAATGGCCAGTGCCAATCCCAGGCCCAGGATGTTGATCAGGGCATAGATTTTATTTTTATAGAGATTCCGGAGGGTAACCAGGAGGTAGTTTCTGAACATCTAACTTGATTTAATGTATTTGGATTCCGGGATTTGATTTTAAGACGACAGATGGATTTAATAATTACAGGAGATCAATTACTTCTGGATGCAGCCCGAACCCTTCTCCAGGCTTCATCATCGGCTGGCGGAGGAGTCAGCTCTTCGGGGCCTTTCTGAACCAGTGAGAGCGCTTCTGTTTCACAAGTATTGATACACAGACCACAGCCATAACAGGCTGTCCGGTCCACCCCACAGATACCATCCATCATAGTCATTGCATCAAAAGCACAGCGATCCAGGCAGGCTTCACAGCCCGTGCATAGATCTTCATCCACCACTGCATAAAAATCAGAGCGGGCAATGGAGTTCTCACTGCCATACTCCACCATTCCCCTTAATACCCCACAGGAGCAGGTGCAGCAATTACACACATAGTAGACTTCACTCTGGGCATTATTTACGGAATGCACAAGTCCCTCCCTGTCCGCTTCAGTCAGGATCTTCAGAGCCTCTTCCCTGGTAAGGGACTCAATTTCTTCAGACTTCTGAAAAGCGCCTGGTCTGGGTGAAAACACCAGGCAGTTCTTTACCGTATGATTGCACCCCTGTCCGATTAGCTTTTTCTGCACCCGGCAGATGCAATCCAACACCCCCCAGGATTGCGCCTGGTCCAGATAGGTGGAAGCCTTCTCATAGGGCATCACATCAATATCCACCGGTATAGCTTTCTCCAGTGGGATAATCCTGTGAACCGAAGGCTGGGAGAGCATGGTTCCGTGAAAGGCCTCATGATAGTATTGCTCGAACAGTTCTGCAAACTCCTTATCGATTTTTGCATTCTGCCTTTCGTAAAATCCTACTACAAAGGGGATCAGGTGAAATACAAATCCCCTGCCCTCTTCCCGTTTCAGGTCAATCAGTCCCCGCTTCACCATGCTGATAAGCATTGACTTAGCCTCTTTTTCCTCCATACCATTCTGCCTGGCAATCTCTTCCAGAGATTTAGGCTCCATGGTCAAAGTGGCTGCCAGGGCAGCATCTTCAGCGGTAAATAGTTTGGCCAGCAGCTTAAGCTCCACTCCACTTTCAGTTTTTGGGAACCCATTGGGAATCCGGTCAAGCTCATTGGCCAGCTTTTCGTAGTGATTATTCATAGCGTAAAGATTTAACAGGATTGGCGGAGGCACTCTGGTAGACCCTCAGAAGTACTGTTATTGCAGCAATTAGAAAGGCCAAAAGGGAGCTTATTATGAAAACAGCAGGGTCAAGGGTAACGCGCAAGGGATAATCCTGCAGCCAGTCCTTCATAAAAAAGTAGCCCAGTGGCCAGGCAGCCAGGGTAGCGATCAGGATCAGCCAGATATACTCCCGGGAAAGAGCCAGCAGGACACTTCCAATGGATGCACCCATGGCTTTTCGGATGCCCACCTCTTTGGTTCGCTGTGCGGCACTGAAAGAGGCCAGTCCAAGTAATCCAAGGGCAGCAATAAAAATGGCCAGCACCGAGAAGATATTGAATATAATAGCCGTCTTTTCTTCGTTGTCGTACAGGGTAGCCAGTTCATCTTCCAGGAAGGTCATATGAATGGGCTGCTGCTCCCTGAATGAGTTCCATGTCTTTTCGATGTAATCCAAGGTCAATCCGGTATTGGTGCCGCTGATCCTGACCGTCATCTGGTAGTTACTCTGACTGTTGAACTGAAGAATCAGGGGTCTGATCTCCTGGTGCAGCGATTGAAAATGAAAATCTTTTACCACTCCGATAATATTATGTGGATCGCCTGTTTCATCTCCAAACTGGGTATATAGGCGTTTATTCAATGGATCCTCAAAATTAAGTGCCCTGGCGGCCGATTCACTGATAACCAGGGCGAATGAGTCCGTAGGATTGTCCTCCTGGAACCATCTTCCCTTCACCATTTCCAGTTCATAGACCTCCTGGAAATACCAGTCCACAAACATGTTATTTATGGCATGTGTTTCGTTGGTGGAGGCCCCTTCAGGAAGGAAGGCGTTGTCCCCGATCAAACCTCCCGGAACCGCACTGGCAAGGGTCACCTGCTTTATCAAGGGATTCTTCAGCAACTCCTGTCGAAATGCCTCTGTCTGCTCATCCAGTACGTAGGCCCGGTCTATCACCACCAGGTTCTCCTTATTAAAACCAAGGTCCTTGGCCCGCAAATAATTCATCTGCCTGTTTACCAGAATAGTACAGATGAAAAGCACAATGGTCACCACAAACTGGAAAGTCACCAGGATCCTTCGCAGCGTGGCTCCTCGGGCCCCGCGCATGGCCCCGCTCTTCAGTACATCGGTTGGTTTGAAGGAGGAGAGGAAAAATGCAGGATAACTGCCCGAGGCAAATCCTACAAAAATCCCGATAAACAAGAGTCCCCGCAATAAGCCGTCAGCGTGCCCAGGGATTCCAGTTGAAGCTCCTTCCCTGCTATCCTGTTAAATCCAGGTAAGAAACAGTTCCACCATCACCACTGCCAGGATCAGGGCCAGAACAGTAATCAGAAAGGATTCCGCCAGGAATTGCCTGATAAGCCTGTTCTTTTCTCGCTCCCGCTACTTTCCGGATCCCCACCTCGGTGGCACGTCTGGAAGCACTGGCTGTGGCCAGATTCATAAAATTGATTGAAGCGATCAGGATCAGGAAAATCGCAATAACAGAAAAGATAATAACCGAAGAGCGACTTCCTCCCGGGTTGATCTCGAACTGAAGATCCGATTTCAAATGAATATCTTTCAGTGGTTGCAGAAAATAACCATAGGTATTTCCCGCTTCAAAAAACTCTTCCATGGTCAATCCGAGCATCTCCTCCAGCTCACTTCCCATATGCTGTTCAATCAGTTCAGGAAACTTGCTTTCCAGCTCTTCGGGATCAAAGTCTTTCTGTATGCGTATGTAGGTGTAGTTGCTATTTCCCAACCATTGAGTCGACGTGGCCAGGTAGATTGAGGTCATGGATCCCAGCATATTAAAGCGGAAATGCGAATTTTCAGGAAAACCCTTCACCACTCCGGTGACCTCGAAATTTGTCTCTTCCTGCCCAACCTGCAGTAATTTACCTACAGGATCCTCATTGCCAAAGTATTTGCGTGCTGTCTCCTCTGTTAGCACCACTGTATTGGGCCTGTTAAGCAGAGCTACAGGATTTCCGTAGATTACCGGTACGGTAAAAACATTAAAAAAAGTAGAATCGGCGTAATAGAAGTTCTCCTCAATAAACACCTTCTCCTCGTATCTCACCTTGGGATCGCCACTTAAGGTAAAGAGACGGGTAAAATCCACCACCTCCGGAAAATCGGATTTCAAGGTAGCACCCATGGGGGCATTTGAGAGGGCAGCCTTAAACTCATTATCCTGAATCTTTCCGTTAATAGTGATCCTGTAGATCTCCCTGAAATGTTCATTATGCCGGTCAAAACTTAACTCATCCACCACAAAGAGCAGGATCATGATGGAACTGGTGATACCAATGGCCAGGCCAAGCAGGTTAATCAGGGTATAAGCCTTGTTCCTCCGGGCATTGCGAAATGCAATCAGCAGGTAATTCTTTATCATGACAGCTCAAATTAACAACGGGCCATCTTCGCAGGGTAAGTGGTATATCAGGAATGTTTCCTAAATTGGGTTTCAATTTAAACAAATTCACCAGAAAAGATGATAAGCAAAGTGATTTCTTTGAAGAATTTAACAATGATTGCGGTCCTGTTACTGGCTGCCACTGAGCTTTATCCATGTACTATCATTGCTGTTGGCAAGAAGGCATCGGCCGATGGATCCGTGATTGTATCACATACCGATTGCGGAGCCGACAACCGCATCAGGGTGATACATGGCAGTAGCTACAAAAAGGGTGATATGGCACCGGTATACTGGGGAATCCAGGATATTCACAGAGCCCCTGGACGATTTCGGAGATGTCTTGGATATATACCCCAGGTGGAAAAGACCTACACCTATTTCCACTCGGCCTATCCCCATATGAACGAACACCAGCTGGCCATTGCTGAAAGCACCACCAGTCAGCGTGAAGAATTAAAAGTGGATATGGCTGTCTGCAAGCAGATTATGACTGTAGAACAGGCACAGGCATTTGCCCTGCAGCGCTATACCACGGCCCGTGAAGCCACTGCATTTATTGGTCAGCTCATGAGCCAGTATGGATTCCTCCCTTCTTGCGTTGGTGAATCTGAGACCCTGGTGGTGGGCGATACCGAAGAGATCTGGATCATCGAGATATTCAGTGTTGGATCGGACTGGGATCCCGAAAGCGGGGAACCCGGTGCCATATGGGTAGCACAAAGGGTACCGGACGACCATGCCCTGATTGTAGCCAACTGGAGCATAATCAAGGAGGTGGATGAAAAGGATTCCGAAACCTTTCTCTTTTCACCCAACTACAAGCAGTTTGCCATAGACAGGGGCTGGTACAATCCCGAAGGAAGCAAGCCATTTATTCTTCAGGAGGTTTATGCCCCCATATTCCGGGAATGGGCCTCAAGTCGTATGTGGCTTTTTTACAGTACGCTTGCACCCAATTATGCCGAATGGCCCGAACGAATGCTTGAAGACGGACATATGATGGGCTACAACCAGTATATTCAATATGTGGAGCCCATCTCCATCTATCCCACCTCCGTACGGCCAGAGTTTAAGATCTCCGTCCAGGATGTGATGGCCTTTCAACGATCCACTTTTGAAGGAACCATTTATGACAAAACTGAAGATTACGACTGGTATGTGCCCGATGGCAAAGGAGGTATAAAAAAGAGCCCCCTTGCCACTCCTTTTCCAAGCAAGGATATGCGGGAGCTCCTGGATATCAACAACCGCCGGAATGTGGCGCGGCCGCAGGGATTTTACGGCATGATCGCCCAGCTTAGGAGCTGGTTGCCCGATCCCATCGGGGGTATCTACTGGGTCTTCCTCGATAATGCCTATACCAGTCCATACGTGCCCATCTATGCCGGCACCCAGGAAACGGCCGAATGTTACAAGAACTTCGACCCCACCACCTACAGCAACAAGTCGGCCTGCTGGGCCATCGATTTTGTGGATAATTTGCTCTACCTGAAGTGGCAGGAGGCTGTCAAAGATCTGTGGATGGTGCGTAATCCCTATGAAGAGCAGCTCTTCATGGAGCGTGATCATGTTGATAGTGAAGCGCTTGCCCTTTACGAGGAGAGTCCTGAGAAAGCTCTTTCATATTTGACAGAATACTCCAAGGGGAAAATGGAAACGGTACTGGAAATGTATAATGATCTTCACGATGCACTGATCGTCAAGTACAGTAACAGCAGATAGTTAGTACTCAGTACTCAGAGATTATTCCTGGTAGAAAGTTGTAACGAATTTTGGATTGATTCGTCTTCTTATGGATAAACTGATTAAAATAGTTCTTTGTCATAATTGTGGCACCTCCATCGAACGTGATCTCTCCTACCGCAGCTGCAGCAATTGTTTTGCCTGTACCGGATGCGAGATCTATATCTGTCCCGAGTGTGGTACCGAAATGATTGTAAAACCCAAAAAAGCAAGCACCCTGACTATCAAGAATATTTTCCAAATCGTTAAGCGCGATCCCGTCTCCCTGTTTACCAATATTACAGGGCTTTCGCTGGGTCTGGCAGCATCCATTCTGCTTACCGTATTCATTCAGTTCGAGCTCAGCTTTGACAGGCATTTCAGCCATGCCAACCGCATCTATCGCATGAATACCGTCTGGACAAGAAACGAAGGAAGCATGGAAACGGCCATTAATACGCGAAAGGCCTATAGTGAGATTCCGGAAAGGATCGCGGGAATTGAAACGGCCATTCAGCTGTACAGGGGATTCGACCGGGAGGTGACTGTAGGAGAAAACAGGCACAAAGAATTGAATCTGCTGTACTCCGATCCGGACTTCTTTAAAATATTCGATTTGAAGATGGTAGCGGGCGATGGAGAATCTGCCCTTTCCGAACCCAATGCGGTTGTTCTCACCAAAAAGACGGCCCTGCGGATCTTCGGGGAACAGAATGTTGTGGGGAAATCACTATCCATGGAGGATGATATAAGCATGGAAGAAGTTGTATATACCGTATCAGCAGTAGTTGATGATATTCCTCCCAACACCCACTTCAATTTTGATATGCTGATGCCCATGGAGGCCGTCTCCTACCTGGACCAGATGCAGGGGCTTGAGTTTTTCACCTACTACATGCTTGAAGAAGGCGTGGAAGCTGAACCGTTACTGAATAACATAGCCAGGGAGTACTCCGCTATGCTTGCAGAACGCTTTGCCAGTTATGCAGGGTCCACCTTTGATGCACGATTTGAAGCACTCCGACAATTGCATCTGCACACGGTCGTAACATGGGATCTCAGCCCCCCGGGAAGCATGAAGACCATATTCATCATGCTGATCATCACTATAGCAATAATGGGTTTGGCACTCTCAAACTTCATCAACCTGTTCATTCTAAGTGGTGCAAAACGCTCTAAAGAAATCGGAATCCGGAAAGTAAACGGAGCCGGTCGCAGCCAGATGATCAGGCAGTTTTACTTCGAAACCACCCTGGTGGTAAGCGTGGCTTTTATCGTGGGAGCTGTTTTGTCGGTGATGCTAATGCCTGCCTTTGCCAATATCATGCAGCGGGAAACCTTTACCGAAGTGGCAAACACACCGGCCCTGTACCTGGTCCTGGCATCCATATTTCTGGTGACCATTTTGTTATCCGGTTTCTACCCGGCACTCCTGCTGAGCAGGGCTGCACCCATACCTTTGATAAGAGGAATTGTTAACCTGGCAGGAGATAAAAAAATTCTGCTCAGAGTAGTCAGCGTTATCCAGGTTTGCATTGCAGTTTGCCTGCTCACCATTCTGCTGGGAATCAATACTCAGATTCGATTCCTCAAAAACCACCCCATGGGATACAATCCTGAAAACATTGTACTGATCTCCAACCTGAACCAGGACCTGACAAACAATTATCCGGCGATCAGGGATATGTTGCTGAATTTAAACGGAATAGAAGAGGTGGCTGCATCGACTCACACCATTGGAGCCGGAAACAGTGGACAATCCATCCGGATGTACACCGACGATCCCAACCAGGTGCTTGGAATTGATGAGTACCGCATTTACCCGGGATTATGTCACCTGTACCAGTTCAACCTGGTGGCAGGAAGGTTTCTGGATCCCGAAAGAACCTCTGATCGCTCCGGGGTGATTCTGAATGAAGCGGCAGCTGAAATGCTTGGCAAGAACACCCCGGGAACTGGTAGGTGAATTGGTTGTTATGTTCGAGGATCCGCTCGAAGTAATCGGTGTTGTAGAGGATTTCAATTACAAGTCAGCAGCCAGGAATATTTCACCCCTTGTCTTAACCGCCTACTCGGAGAGAATGAGAAACCTGGCCATCAGGATAGCACCCGGAACCGACACACAGGAGATCCTGGAACGCATCAAGGAAGTCATTCATAGTTTTGATCCGGCCTACGTGATGTTAAACCGCTTTGCCACAAGCATTATCGAAAATTACTATGTTGCTGAGCAACGACTGCAAAAGATCCTTATTGCCGGATCCTTACTTTCTGTTCTTATCGTGCTCCTGGGTATCTATGCCCTGGTCTCTCACAATATTGCACAACGGACCAAAGAGATTGGGATCCGGAAGGTGATGGGTGGAAGTACTGCCCAGATGATGTCCATGATTTACACTTCAACACTTCAGTGGACCCTGATTGCCTCAGTCCTGGCCATACCACTTGCGCTGATATACCTGAAAGCCTGGCTAAATGATTATGCTATCAAGATTCCTTTATACTGGTGGATCTTTGCCAGCAGCATAGTACTGGTTGTATTTTTCCAGAGCCTGATCACCCTGGGACAAACAAGGAAGACAGCCCGGAGAAATCCTGTGGAGGCGCTCAGGTATGAGTAGGCTTTCTGTTTCGAATGGCTATCTTTGGGCTTTTTAAGCTCAGAATCCTTGCAAAACTACCTTGGTGAAATAGCAGCCCTTTTAACGGCTGCCTGCTGGACCGTAACAGCCATGGCCTTTGAGTCGGCTGGGAAAAGGGTTGGTGCGCTCTCTCTGAACCTGATACGTCTGGTGATCGGCCTGATTTTTCTGGCCATCTACAATGCCATTTTCAATGACGGTTTTCTGCCAACGGCCACTTCATACCAGTGGTTCTGGCTGGCCCTCTCCGGTGTGGTCGGCTTTGTACTGGGCGACCTCTTTCTCTTCCGGGCCTTCATTCTGATTGGTGCACGCATCTCCATGCTTATTATGGCACTGGTTCCTCCTATTACTGCTCTGATAGGCTGGATCACACTGGGGGAAGTACTTTCAGGAATGGAATTCCTGGGCATGGGAATCACTCTGGCAGGAATTGTGATGGTGGTATCCACCAAACTGGATTTGAAAAATGGAGCTTTCAGTTTGAAGCGTAAAATGGGCCCCCTGGTACTGGGAATCCTGCTGGCACTGGGCGGCGCTGTAGGACAGGCCGCAGGCTTGGTACTTAGTAAAAAGGGGATGCAGAATATGAACCCCTTTGAAGCGACGCAGATCCGGATCATGGCCGGAGTGGTGGGATTCACCCTGGTAATCACCCTTTTCAAACGATGGGGACATCTGCTTGGAGCACTTAAAAATCTGAAGGCCATGAAGTTTATGACCCTTGGATCCTTTACCGGCCCCTTTCTGGGTGTGAGCTTCTCCCTGCTGGCTGTTCAGCATACCGATACGGGAATTGCGGCAACTCTGATGGCTCTGACCCCGGTAATGATCATCCCGGTTGCCATTCTCCTGAATAAGGAGCGAATTAAGATCATTGAGATTATCGGAGCCATTATCTCCATAGGTGGAGTGGCCCTTTTCTTTCTTTAAACACCTACAGGTGATCAGGATACTTTTCCTTCTGGTGTATCCGCTGCCTGCGTTCTGTATACATATGAAGCAAATTGGAAACAAGTATCATCATGGAAGCCAGACCCGCCAGGGCCAGTACATACACCAGGAGTATCCCGAAGGGCACCAGAAAATAAAATACAATAATGATCAGTGTTGTCCATACCCCGGCACACCAGGGACAGGTAATCATGGCGTGTATGGTACCGATAACGTAGAGGTTCTCCCTATTTTTAAGTGCATCGCGGAAATGCTTGAAAATCTTCTCAAACACAATGATTCTGGTCATACGATATGAAGCCAAAATAATTAACAGAGCCTGCTTGAAAGTCATTTCCTCAAGATCTACCCCTTTATTCCTGAGAAGATAACCTACCAGGACCACCGCACTTAGAAAGACAAATACGGACCAGAAGTTCCAGGCCTGATGTTTACGCTCACTCCTCATAGCTGACTTTTAGTTGATGACAGGACAATATACAAAACTATTTTTTTACAGGAATTTTTGACATGGCGCGTTCTGTCATGGCAGTGATTGTCAGGGCCGGATTAACTCCCGGATTGGCCGATATGGCACTGCCGTCGCACACATAAAGGTTCTTATAGCCGAATACCCTGTGTTCCGTATCTATAACACCTTCCGTGGCATCCTTCCCGATCACACAACCGCCAAGTATATGGGCCGTAAGCGGCGTACCAAGGATCGCCTCTGAGACCATTACAAAAGGAGTTCCGTCCACCTCCTCAGCCGTTGAATCGGCAAGTTTCCTGGCCAGGGGCATAAAGGCCGATGGGGCCGGACCGGTAGAAAGTACACTGCGCATGTTGAACAAACCCCGTTTGAGCCTCAGGGTACTGTCGAGGTGCTGCATAAAGAGCAAAATCACACTCTCCTTTGCAAAATCTTTACTAAAATAGATTCTGAGCCAGGAAACCGGGTGGCTGATAAAACGCCAGATCAGCTTCAGGATCCTTCCAACTACTGTTTTCCCATAGGTCATGGGAACACCCAGCAATTTCCAGAATCCGGATCCACTTCCGTAGCGGACAGGTTCCAGGTGAGTATCTGCATCGGGTGGAAAAATGGAACCAATGGCCACCCCCCTGGAAAAATCTTTCTCCTTTTGCCGTGAATGCACCAGCGCCAGGCTCTCATTGTTGGTCCTGATCTGCGCTCCCAGCTGCTCACTTATGCCGGACAGGTAGCGTCGTTTCATATTGAGCAGTAATCTTACGGTCCCCAGCACTCCTCCGGACAGGATTACGGCCCTGGCAGTCAGCTCATTTTTTTGTTTAATAAGACCATAAGAGCTCTTTATGGCGACACGATACCCGCTTTCACCTGTATCTGCATCAGCTTCCTTTTCATTTTTCATTGGTCGGATGCGGACCACCTTCTTTTCCGGCAACACTTCTGCCCCTCCTTTTTCTGCAAGATAGAGGTAGTTCTTATCCAGGGTGTTCTTGGCATTGTAACGGCAACCGGTCATGCAGGCACCGCAATGATTGCACCCAGAGCGCCTGGGACCTTCACCATTAAAGTAGGGATCAGCTACCTCCTGCTCCGGTTCGCCAAAGAATACGGCCACCCGGGTAGGTTCAAACAAAAGCGATTTACCGAACTTTCCTGCCACGGCTCGCAGTGCCTCATCTGAATCATATAATCCCGGATTTTCAGTGGCCCCCAGCATTCTCTCTGCCTCCGTATAGTGAGGATCCATCTCCTGTTTCCAGTCTGCCAGACCCGACCAGCTACCCGATTTAAAGAATGTCTCCCTGGGACGAGGCAGGGTATTGGCATACATCAGGGAGCCCCCACCAACTCCAACCCCGCTCAGTATCCCCACATGACGCATAATGGTCATTTTGAAGATCCCATGAAATCGGAGTGCAGGCAGCCAGAGCCATTTGCGCAATTTCCAGTTGGTCTCAGGAAAGGCTTCCGGCTCCCACCTCTTTCCCTTTTCAAGGACAAGCACCCGGTAACCTTTTTCAGTCAGACCGAAGAGCAGAAACAGATCCGCCGAAACCTGATCCGATAATTATAAAGTCATAGTCGTATTGCATGCCCCAAGTATATCATTTTATTCATTGAATCCGGATTACATGGATTATATTTGGGGAATGTTTTCAAAAGAGGAAGCAAAGAAACTAAGGGAAGACTTCTGGGAGCAGTTCAAAGACTTGTCGGCCGCCAGAAGGACTCGAAAGCGCCTGCCGGGAAACTGGATGCTGGACCAGACGGGCATTAAGGCACTAAATTTGCGTTTTCATGTGGACCGCAAGGTGGCACAGGTGGGAATTGACCTGGAAACCAGGAACATGGACAAGAGGATCGAACTCTATGAAAAAATGGAATCGCTCAAAAAGTTGTTGGAAGAGGCCATGAAATCTCCGTTGAACTGGGAGCTGGAGTATATCCGGGAGAATGGGAAATCGGTAAGCAGGATATACCTCCAGAAGGACGGAGTAGATATCTATGATAGAGACACCTGGTCCGGAGCACATCAATTCATGTATGATAATATGATGAAGCTGGAAGGATTCTACAGGGAGTATCGTGATTATTTGAAGTATGGCTAGATCTCTACTTATCATATGCTTTGCCCTGCTGTTTTTCACAGCTAGAGGAACCGCACAGGAGTCTGTTGCTGCAATTCAGAGAGAGCCTGCCTTTGCCGGCACCTTCTACCCTGCCTCAAAGGCTGCACTTGAATCCCGGTTGAAAGAGCTGTTCAGAGATGCCGGGAAAGCAATTACTGAAGAAGTGCAATGCCTCATTGTTCCACATGCCGGATATGACTATTCGGGAGTAGTCTCGGCTTCAGGATACAAGTGTATCTCAAAAGATGCATCGTATAAGAATATCTTTATCATCACCACCTCTCACAGGCAGGAGTTCACAGGAATCTCTGTCTGCATGGCAGATAGCTACCTGACCCCCATAGGCAAAGTGAAGGTCAACAAGCAGATTGCCGAAACACTGATTACACAGCACCCCAGTATCACCTACCGGGCTGCCGCACATCAAAGGGAGCAGGGCATTGAGGTTCAACTTCCCTTCATCCAGTACCATTTCAATAATGCAGCTCCGATCATTCCAATTGTAATGGGCTCATCCTCCCTGGAAGATGCCAGGGATCTGGCCACAGCCCTCCTACCCTGGTTTAGCCCTGAAAATCTCTTTATCATCAGCGCTGATTTTTCACGCTATCCCTCTTACACAGAGGCAAAACGTATTGATCAGCTTACCGCCGATGCCATCCTGACCGGAAATCCGGAACGCTTCTACAATGCACTCAGGGAGGCCGGTAAGCAAGAGGTGAAAGGACTCGCAACCCCCAGCGGGGACTGGAGCTCCATTATCAGCCTGCTTTATATGGCACATCGCGCAGATAATCTGACTTTCAAACCGGTTCTCTACAGGAATTCGGGCGACTCCCCCCTGGGTGACCGCCAGCGGGTGGTAGGATACTGGGCCATAGCCGGAGAGGTGAAAGCTCCTGAAAGGGGCCCCGGATCACTAAGCGACGCGGAAAAAATGGTACTGCTTGAGATCTCCCGTTCCACCCTGGAGTCCTTTATCCGGGACGAAAGTATTCCCGAGATTCCAGTTGGTAGCCTTAGCCCTGCCCTGAAAAAACCTTCAAGGGCACTTGTAAGCCTGTATATGGGTAACAGACTCCGGGGGCGTATTGAATTTCTTACCCCGGCCATCCCTCTCAGTGGCATGGTCCAGGAAATGACCATCGCATCTGCCACCCTTGACGATCGTTTTGCCCCTGTAGAGGCAACAGAGCTGGAATATATCACAATTGAAATATCCCTACTTTCTACTTTAAAGAAGATCAGCTCCCCGGAGGACATCGATCTCCGGAAGCACGGCATCTACCTTGTTAAGGGCGACCACCTGGGACTCTATCTCCCCGGTAAGGCTATCACAGAGGGCTGGAGTACTGAAGAATTGCTGGGCCATTGTGCCAGGGAGAAAGCAGGCCTTGGATGGGAGGAATGGAAAGAAGCTGAATTGTATATCTTTGAGGCTATCACTTTTAAGGAAGGTGAATTGAACCCTTCCCCACCCCCTGCGTTATAGTAAAAAGCAGGAATCGAAATGAAGCACTTATTAATTATATTCAGTATGCTGGCCATTTTCTCAACTCTGGCAGGTCAGGATACTTTAACACATAAAAAAGCCGTGAAATATAATAAACTAACTGATTTTGAGGAGTTTGTCATACTTGAAAAAGGGACAGAAAGGCCATGGACAGGTGAATACGTGGATCACAAAGAGACAGGTGTCTATGTCTGTAAACGCTGCAATGCTCCGCTTTACAGGTCGGAGGATAAGTTTGACAGTCACTGCGGCTGGCCCAGTTTCGATGATGAGATCGAAGGTACCGTCATACGTAAAACGGATGCTGACGGACAACGGACAGAAATCCTCTGTGCAAACTGTGACGGGCACCTTGGACATGTATTTCTGGGGGAAAGATTTACTGAAAAAAATACCCGCCATTGTGTGAATTCGGTATCCCTCCTATTTATACCAGCTGAATAACAAGCTTGTAGAGCCGCCTATTTTTTACTATCTTGAGCCCTTCAAATCTAACTAAACTAACATGGGAAAAGGTGATCATAAGACCCGTCGAGGGAAACTCTTTAGTGGTAGTTACGGTGTTTTGAGACCCCGCAAAAAAAGGCGTGCATTCAGCGTTGTCACAACCACAAAAAAGGCAGCAACAGAACCTGAGAAGCCAAAGGCAGCTGCAAAACCTAAAACTGTCCCGAAACCCAAACCGGAGCCAGTAGCTGAAGAACCCAAGGCTGAGGTAGAAGAACCCAAGGCTGAGGTAGAAGAACCCAAGGCTGAGGTAGAAGAACCCAAGGCTGAGGTAGAAGAACCCAAGGCTGAGGTAGAAGAACCCAAGGCTGAGGTAGAAGAACCCAAGGCTGAGGTAGAAGAACCTAAGGCTGAGGTAGAAGAACCTAAACCAGCTGCCAAAAAACCAGCTGCTAAGAAGCCGGCTGCTGCCAAAAAACCAGCCGCCAAGAAGCCGGCTGTAAAAAAAGAGACCGCCAAGAAGGAGCCACCAAAGGAAGAAGCATAGCGCAGGGAGCAGGAGAATGAGCAATGTTTGCCATACTTGATATTGAAACTACAGGCGGAAGTCCAAAAACAGAGAAAATAACAGAGATTGCTGTCTTTTTTCATGACGGCGAAAAAGTGGTTGATGAATGGAGCACCCTCATCAATCCTGAAAAATCCATCCCCTATTTTATTACCGGACTGACCGGGATCACCAATGAAATGGTTGCCAACGCTCCCAGATTCTATGAGATCGCTAAGGAGTTGGTTGAGCGCACTGAGAACCATACCGTTGTTGGACACAATGTAAATTTCGATTACTCCTTTATCAAAAGTGAATTCAAGAATCTGGGGTTTGAATTTGAACGCAATACGCTCTGCACCATCAAATTAAGCCGGAAGATTATACCCGGACATAAATCTTACAGTCTGGGTAAGCTCTGTAAGGATCTGGGCATTGAGATCACTGACAGGCACAGGGCTGCAGGTGATGCCCTGGCCACTGTAAAATTGTTTGAATTGCTGCGAGATAGGCAGAATGGGGAGTTTGAGGCAGCACTGGTACAGGAACCTGCCGGACGATATAAGAACCTGAATGAGCATCTGACAATAGCCGATATCCAGAAATTGCCCGAAGAATGTGGCACCTATTATTTTTTTGATGAGCAGAAACAACTGCTCTATATTGGAAAGAGCAAAGACATCCGCCACAGGGTCCTCTCCCACCTCGGGAACACCACCACCAAAAGGGCCATGGAAATGAAGCAGCGCATTCATTCAATTTCCTATGAATTAACCGGGAGTGAGTTGATTGCACTACTAAAGGAATCCAGGGAGATCAAGGAACAGAAACCCCGCTACAACAGGGCTCAGAAACGCACGAGTGCTTATTGGGGCCTTTACCCCGGAAAAGATGATTACGGATATATTACTTTCTCCCTTAAGAAGATTTCAGAAACCGTGGAGGATCCTGTAACCAGCTTTAACAATAAAAAAGAAGCTCGTGAAGTCCTTACAAAGATGGTGGGGAAGCATTGGCTTTGTCAGAAGCTGAGCGGACTCTACCAGACCGATGGGGCCTGTTTTCACCATTCCATCCGCCAGTGTAACGGAGCATGTGTTCAGGGGGAGGCTGTTACAGCGTATAATAAAAGAGCCGATGCCTTGCTGGAAAGCCTGACACTGGACCGTGGAAATGTGCTGATCATTGATAAGGGAAGGGATCCTGATGAACGAAGCCTGGTTCGCATAGAGAAAGGAATGTATCTGGGTTACGGATATTTATCGGTCAATGATTCCTACCTGGGTATTGAGGAGATGCTCGATTGCATTCAGCCATCGCTGGATAACAGGGATATCAGGCAGATACTGAAAAACTGGCTGAAGAATAACAAGGTAGAGAAGATGCTCTACTACTAGCAAATCCCCTAAGGCAGATCCTCAATATCTTCCAGGTTCTCCAGGCCGGGCATATCCAGACCAGCAGCAATCTTGGAAATACTTTCCAGGTCAATATCTCCCTGGATGGCTATTAGAACATCTTCACCCGAGCCACTGACTATCAGAAGAAATTCAGTGATCTTTCCACCCACTTCACGGGCAAGGAAAAGCACATCCTCATCCTGATCCTTAACCACCATCATCTCCTGGTACTCAGACCTGGGAAGCATCTCCAGCAACTCGGCCCCAAAGGCTTCTGAATTACCACCTTCCTGGGTAAGTATTTTAATAGATTTGATCCCTGCAGTAGCCTTCTTAAACTCATTGTATTCAGGATCGTCCGTCTCCAGGCTATTGAGCATGTTAAACATAAAGCTGGAAATATAGACCGTTGTATAGCCATCCTTTCCACTGTACTTATCAAATACCTTGTCCACAGCTGAAGTCTGTGCCGTTGCCAAGAGGGTAAACATAATCAGTATCCCTCCTAAAAATATCCGTTTCATCTTATCTTATTTTATATTGTTATTATCTGATCTTACTGTCTTTCAAATCGTTCAACCCGCTGTAATTGTCCCAGTAAACTGAGTTCTTTGGCTCCCTTGTTGATCTTTGAAAGAGACTTCAAAGGATCCGATGCGGTTTTACTTACCTGAACGACATGTTCAAGTTCATTGGTTCCGGTGTTCAGTTTGGCCGAAACATAAGCCAGGGTCCTTCTGGCCTCTTCATAGGCATCCTGCGGATCCTCGTAGGTATCGGTCATCTGTTGAGCCAGGCGCGTGGACTATCTGCATTGAAATATCCCACATAAAGCGCAATAACCACCAGCAATCCTGCTGCCAGTCCGGACAGGGAGAATACTGAAATCCTCCTGGTACGAACTACCTTCTTCTCCTGCTGGTCAATGACATCCAGGATCTTCTGGTTCAGGCCCTCGGGAACTGCCACTGAATCACCGGCATTTCCCATTGACCTGAACAGGTCCCTGTCGGGCATCAGCTCTTCCGGAATACTGGCAGAGGAAAAATAGTCCTGCAGGATCTGTTCCTCCTCCAGGGTGGTCTCTCCCAAATAAAACCGGTCAAGCAACTTACGTATCTCCTCTATACTCTCCATGATGAATACTGTTTTTCAACCATTTCACGCATCTGTTTTCTGGCCCGCGATATACTCACCCTGATGGCATTCACATTCATATTGACCATCTCGGCGATCTCTTCATACTCTTTCCCCTCCAGGTGACGGAGGTGGACCAGCGACCGCTGTGGTTCAGGCAATGCTGCAATAAGGGCATGAACGAGTTCCGCGTCCTCTCTCTTTTCAAGATTTTCCGAAGGCGTTTCCGGGTGACTGTTCTGTTTATACTGCTCCGCCTTCATAGCATCGTGATTCACTTTTCTTCTTCTTAAATGATCCAGGCATAAATTACGGGTGATCCTGATACAAAGTGCTTCGATGCTGTTATACTTATCCAATCCGTTCCGCATTCCCCAGAGTTTCACATATACCTCCTGGACAATGTCCTCCGCCTCTTCCCGGCTGTTCATCAGGCGAAAAGCCATCCGATACAACCGGGAACTGTAAGGCATTACCAAGAGTTTAAATTCTGAGGACTTCATGCGGCGTCAACAATTTAAAGAACTTCCAAGTTAATGAAATCTAGAAATCGATATCGATATCGCTGTCCACATATCTGCAAGCTCTTCCAGGTCATTCATATTAAAGTTGCCGGTAATGTAGATCAGCACATTATCATCTCCACCAACAATCAGCAAAAACTCAGAAACTGTTTTTTTATCAACCTTCATCCACATGCGAACCATTTCTCCTCCGTCGTTCACGGTCATTACTTCTGCAAAATCGTCCACATTCAGGTCATTCTTGATCTCCTCATAGAAATTTACATTCTCATATCCCTCTTCATCCTCAATGGTCAGGATCTTAACACTTGCGACCTTATCCAAAGGAAAATCCTGGTCCTCAATCTCCTCGATTCCCATGGCATTGACCATCTGGAACAACTCGGGACTGATGCTTACGGTGGTTATTCCCTGCTTTCCCTGGTACTTTGCAAACAGCTTGTCAACAGCACTGTTTTGAGCCATTATAAAGGCGGGAAAGGCAACTGACCAAAATAAATAATACTACTCTTTTCATGATTTCCTGTTTTGGTTTATTGAACATTAATTATTGTTTTCTAAACCGAAGACGAAGCACCATGAAATTCATTACAGAAAATTTAAAAAAAAGTGAGGAGAATCTTTTTTGCAGAAAATAATTTTGTTGTTATCTTTGCAACCGCTTTTAAAGCGATAACAGGATGACTCAGTAGCTCAGCTGGTAGAGCACATCCCTTTTAAGGATGGGGTCCTGAGTTCGAACCTCAGCTGAGTCACCACCCTCTAAGAACCTCGATCAGAAATGGTCGGGGTTTT
>CAVWDQ010000029.1:0-60437 GCA_963753765.1 uncultured Bacteroidales bacterium | reverse complement strand
CCATACTGGCCATCTTTCCAACCGGGGGCGGAAAATCACTTGCATTTCAAATTCCCGCACTGATGGCGGGTACAAATTCTCACGCCTTAACCGTCATTATATCGCCGCTTCAGTCCTTAATGAAGGATCAGGTTGATAACCTGGAGAAGAAGGGGATAACGGAAGCAGTAACGATAAATGGACTGTTGGATCCCATAGAACGCGGTAAATCGATTGAACGGGTCAGGGAGGGCATTGCCTCCATTCTCTATATATCACCGGAAGCTTTAAGTTCAAAAACCATTGAGAACCTGTTCCTGGGGCGGAAAATAGCCCGGTTCGTCATTGACGAGGCGCACTGTTTTTCTTCCTGGGGTCACGATTTCAGGGTGGATTACCTCTATATAGGTGACTTCCTTAAATATCTTCAAAAGCAGAAAAAGCTTCCCTTCCCCATTCCTGTCTCATGCTATACAGCTACGGCAAAACCACAGGTTATTGAAGATATCAAACAATATTTCCAGGATAAACTTCAAATCGATCTGAAGCTGTTTAAAACCAATACCACGCGAAAAAACCTGCACTACAATGTCCTCCATTGTGCCAATGAAACCGAGAAGTACGACAGATTGCGCGATTTGATTGATTCAAAGCCCTGTCCTACGATTGTATATGTCTCCAGGACAAGAAAAGCGCAAAACGTTGCGGAAGCTCACCCAGGATGGGTATGCGGCAAAACCCTTTCATGGCAGGATGGACTCTAAACTGAAGACGGAGAACCAGGATGCTTTTATGAAAGGAGAATCGGATATCATCGTGGCTACTTCAGCCTTTGGCATGGGGGTAGATAAAGACAATGTAGAAAGGGTCGTCCACTATGATATTTCAGATTCGCTTGAAAATTATGTTCAGGAGGCCGGAAGGGCCGGAAGGAAGGAGACGATATCGGCAGAATGCTATGTCTTATATAATGAAGATGACCTGGGGAAGCACTTCATCCTGTTAAACCAGACAAAAATTGACATTCACCAGATCCAGGATGTTTGGAAAGCCATAAAGGAACTTACCCGGTTCAGGGAGACCATGTCCAACTCGGCCCTGGAGATCGCACGCAAAGCAGGATGGAATGAACAGGTAGATGATCTTGAAACCAGAGTAAAAACTTCCATCTCAGCCCTCGAAGAAGCAGGCTACCTGAAACGGATACACAATTCACCCAGGATCTTTGCCACCAGTATCCTGACCAAAAACGCAGAAGAAGCCATAACGAAAATTAATAACTCTGCCCGGTTTGACGAAAAGCAGAAAATACAATCCATCCGGATCATTAAGAAACTGATCGCCTCCAAACACAGGGCGAACCCTTCAGAAGAAGTGGCGGAGTCGAGGGTCGATTATATCGCGGATCATCTTGGAATACCACAAAAAGAGGTGATCCGGTGCATTTACATCATGCGCGATGAAAAAATCCTGGCCGATACAAAAGACCTCTCCGTGTCCATGCATCCGGGTCACAAGCAGGGGAATGCTGTTAAAATATTCAAAGAGTTTGCAAAGCTTGAATGGTTTCTATTCAACAACCTTCCTGAAAAGTCAAAAATACTGCATGTAAAAGAGCTTAATGAAGCGGCACAGGAAGCCGGAGTGAACTCCACCCCTTCCCGCATCATTACCATCCTGAATTTCTGGTCCATTAAAAAATGGATCGCGAAGAAGAAAACGAAGGAATCAAAAGACCATTTCTACATACATTTTCTGAAAAGCAAAGAGGAGCTGCAGGAGAGCATTGAAAAAAGACATGCCCTTGCGGGGTTTTATATTGAACACCTCTTTGAGAAATCAGGCAAGACCAAAGCTGATACTAATGAGGGGGATGAAACAACTGTTTTGCAGTTCTCGGTCCATGAACTTATGGAAGCCTATGAGAAGAAGGGAAGGTTGTTCGATTACAGGGCAAGCATTACTGATGTGGAGGATTCCCTGTTTTTCCTTTCACGCATCAATGCGCTGACCATTGAGGGAGGATTTCTTGTTGTGTATAACCGGTTAAATATTCTACGAAAGGAACTAAATCCCAGGAGGCAATATAAAAAGGAGGATTATGAAGCTCTTAAAACACATTACAATCATAAAATACAGCAGATACATATCGTTGGAGAGTATGCCAAAAAGATGCTCGCTGACTATACATCGGCGCTGACCTTCGTGGATGACTATTTTCAATTGAATTACAGCTCCTTTTTACAGAAATATTTTCCCGGATCCAGAAAGGACGAGATAGAGAAAAGTATCACCCCGGCAAGGATGAAGCAACTGTTTGGATCGCTTTCGCCCGCTCAACTGGAGATTATTAATGACAGGGAATCCCAATATATGGTTGTGGCCGCCGGTCCCGGCAGTGGCAAAACAAAATTACTGGTTCATAAACTGGCCTCCATTGTACAGCTGGAAGAGATTAAATATGAACAGTTGATCATGCTGACCTTTTCCAGGGCAGCGGCCACTGAATTCAAAAAGAGGTTAATGGGTCTCATAGGAAATGCAGCCCTCTATATTGAAATAAAAACCTTCCATTCATTCTGTTTTGATCTGCTCGGACAGGTAGGATCCATTGAGCGATCCGAAAATGTGATCAAAGAAGCGGTACAAAAGATAAGGGAAAAGGAGGTGGAACCCGGGCGCATTGCAAAGGCAGTCCTGGTCATGGATGAGGCCCAGGATATTACTGCAGATGAATATGAACTGGTCAAAGCCCTTATCGAGGAAAATCCCGGGATGAAAGTGATCGCCGTCGGGGATGACGACCAGAATATTTATGAATTCAGAGGATCGGATTCAAAGTACTTCCGGGAAATCCTCCACTTCCCGAATTCAAAGAAATATGAACTCCTTGCCAATTACCGGAGCAAAGCCAATCTGGTTGCCTTTACCAATCGTTTTGCCCGAACCATTACACAGAGACTCAAAACATCCGAAATTCAACCTGTTCAAGGTGAGGACGGCACCATAGAAGTTGTTCATTACGCCTCAGACCAACTGGTCATTCCCGTTGTGGAGGATATCCTGAATACAGATCTTTCCGGCACCACCTGTGTGCTGACCGCCGAAAACAAAGAAGCAACCTTTATCGCGGGGTATATGAATACCCTTAATATGCGTGCAAAACTTATCCAGTCAAATACAGGATTTAACCTGCTGAATCTTAAAGAGGTCCGGTATTTTCTGAGATTGCTGAAGACCGCTGATGATTCACCAGTGATCTCCGATAAACAATTGGAGAAGGCAAAACGAGATCTCAGCAATGCATTTGGAGAAAGTGCACAGGCCTTGCTTTGCCTCAACATGATCCGGGAATTTGAAGTGACCCATCCCAAAACGAAATACATCTCTGATCTTAGGCTTTTTATTTGCGAGTCGAAGATGGAAGACTTTACAATAGCCGGAACAGATACCATCCTGGTTTCAACCATGCACAAAGCCAAAGGGAGAGAGTTTGACAACGTATATCTCATGTTGAACCATTTTGACATGTCAACCGATGAGAAACGAAGACTCCTCTATGTGGCCATGACCAGGGCCAAAG
Organism: uncultured Bacteroidales bacterium; assembly: GCA_963753765.1. Taxonomy (GTDB): domain Bacteria; phylum Bacteroidota; class Bacteroidia; order Bacteroidales. The sequence goes on along the minus strand of CAVWDQ010000029.1, from coordinate 56,875 downwards.
AGCGCCTGGTGATACATTACAACGGATCCTTTGAAGGGTGGATGAACGTACCCGGACTGACCATCACAAGCGATTACAATACCTATGCATTGCCAAAAGAGATATCCATCCAGCTCACGCACCGGGAGGTGAACCTGGGCTATTTTAAATATGTTCAGCGCCAAATAAAACCTATTAAGACGGGAGATATTCTAACAGTTGACGAAGAAGGTTGCCTGGACAAAAACAACGAGCCCATCCTGAAATTCTCAGCAAAGCAATTAGAGGAAATTAAAAAATTAAAAGCGGAAGGCTATTTACCCAAAAAGGCAGTTGTTTCCTTTCTTGTTTATTGGTACGATGAGAAAAATGAAAAAGAGAGTTTGATTGTGTTACCGGAGGTGTTTTTTGAGTCTAATTCTTAATAGTCCGGAATTTAGGGAAGCTTATAATTGAAGCCTTACCAGTTTTCGGACATTGAAGTATTACTCATCAAAAGCTTCTACACCATTCCTATAAGCGCATTTTTTGGAGCAGTACCAATCCCCATATTTGACATTTGTGACAAGTGAATTAACGATTTCCTGGGAATAGCCTAGTGATTTGCAGATTCAGTGTTTTGAATTTGGGTCCAGCCAAGATAAGCCGATTGACTAGAAATCGTTTTTACATATCCGTCTTTCATGCGAAATGATTTTCCACAATATGTGCAATTGACATGATCGTTGCCACTTAATCCAGCTGACGAATGAGAGGTAGATCTTCCTTTATATGGTTCTCCATTTCTAACCTCACCTTCATATGTAATTACCCCTAAATCTGATTATAAAAAACTTCCTTTACCATGGGGAACAAAATTCTTAATATCACCCGAATAAACAATATTCTCCTTCTCATCAAACTGTACCCCTTTACCATCGGTTGATCCTTCCTGGGAATTCCACTTCCAATTACCTTGCATATATGGATTCCCATCTAGATTGAAAACCATACCTACGCCTTCAAATTTCCCACATCTACATATTGTCCATTATAAAATAATTTATCGCGAACAATTGTTTTTCCTTCTCCATTGGGAACTCCATTACTCACTTCTCCAATATAATATGCTCTGTCGGAGAATATAATCTTTTCTATTTTTCCAGATGTTTTTTTCTTGTTTTCCAAGTAATCAAGTATCTTTTGAAATCCCTGGCCCTGCATAATATCATAACCCATTACAACTCCTTCTTCATAACTAGGACGAAAAGTTCCGTTATCTTTTGTAATTAGGGCTGACCTAAACGAATCAATCTTCGAAGTAATCGACTGATAATCATCACCGATATAAAATACTTGTCGGGTCTTAACTTTATCCCCTGACCTCTTATAAATCCAGTTACCCTTTTTATCATATGTGAACTCAGAATCATCACTTTGCTTTCTGCTTGCTGGCTCTGAGTATCCGCTAACTGTTGTCCAAAAATTGGAGGTGTTAATAACATCAATGCTTTCCAGACTGTCCTTTGAATAGTTATAAATTTTTTCTAGGACCATACCACTTCGGCGAAGTTGAACTGTTTTTCGGCGGGTAACTTGGAATTATTATCATCGATATATATACCTAGTTTTCTGCCATTTATATCATATTCAGTAAAATAGGCATTATCTTGGTATTCATGATAGACAGCAACAACCTCCCCTTTCAGTCCATCTTTACCTCTGTCAGTATTTAGATCAGCTGTGGAATTTTGAAAATTACAACTTAGTAATGATCCTAACAATAAGGTTATAATAATTGAGTTCTGCATAGCTATGTTTGTTATGATGAAGACGCTTTCAAATAATAACCAACGTTAGGATTCTGTCGAGACAGATACACAAAGTGAGACTCTCGTTTTTGCCTGGTGCCCATTTCTTATTTCCTTATGCACTTAATTACTCACTATTCTTGTTTCAGCCTTGTTTGTAACACTTGGAATACAATCTCATTACGAGTTTTCTCTTAAAAAGTGCCCGATCCCCAAAATTCTAAAATCCTTAAATAATTCTATTTCCCAAGGCTTCTTGTGTGCTCTGGAAAGAAGAGAAGAACGGTATATATGCAAAATCCGGTCAAACAGAACCACTAATTCCGGTATAAACTGAACCAGTCCACCGGACTGAACCACCCAGTTCCAGGGTAAAGTTCACCTTCCATAAATCTAAGATTTATAAACCAGAATCTGGTTTGAAACCAGGTTGCATTTTTGAGTGTATCCGGATGATAGGATAAAACTTAAACACTCAGAAATGCCAAATAAAAAGGAAAGAGATTATGGAAATACGGAGGATTTTCGATTGTCTCAATCAGGAAAGAGTAAGCGCTTCATAGCGGAGTACCTGGGGATCTCCCGCAATACGGTAAACAAGTATCTGGATTTGGTAGTACTCAGCGGTCAGAGCCTGGAAGTACTGCTTCAGAAGAGCGATCAGGAGCTGAACCGGATCTTTGAATCCAAGGTCATCAACAAGCCAGAGAAGCTGTTTGAGTTGGAGAAGCTTTTTCCCTAATCGACAAAGAGTTAAAGCGTCCTGGAGTCACAGAGCAGGGTCTCCTTTCTGGAGATCATAGAGGATAGGCAGGACAAGTGATCCACGATCATAACCTCTCTGCTGTCTGTCGAGAAATGGTATGAAATTATAGGAGAAAAAACCGTGGCCGGAGCCATCCTTGATCGACTGGTTTACTCCTCACACAGACTTGAGCTAAAAGGAGAGTCCATAAGGAAAAGAAAAGCAAAGACAAAGTGCAAATGCCGGCCAAAGTGTACACCCTATTCCGTTTTAAAGTGAACAGTTTCCCCGGACTAAAATGAACAGTTTCCCCGGAGTAAAGTGAACAGTCGATTTCAAAGACGTAAAGAACCCACCAGACTATCGATTCTGGTATAAAAATATCAATTTCTCTTTTATTGTCTAATCTGGGATATTAAAAGGTTTTTCAGATGTTCTTTTTCTGGTCTTTCTCAATGATTCTCCTTTAAGGTCGATACGATGGGCATCATGAACCAGTCTATCCAAAATGGCATCAGCGACAGTCTTCTCTCCAATAATGTCATACCAACCGCTCACTGGAACCTGGGAGGTAATCAGAACAGATCCTTTTCCATGCCTATCTTCGATGATTTCCAGTAACGTAAGCCGGTTCTGATTATCCAGTGTATGCAGTCCAAAGTCATCCAGAACAAGTAATTGCTGTCTTTCCAGCCTGGATATTTCTTTTAGGTAGGATCCGTCAGCTTTGGCCATACGAAGGCGTGCAAAAAGCTTGGCAGTATTGTAATATGCCACCCTGTATCCTTCAGAGCAAGCCTGATACCCCAAAGCTGATGCGATATAGCTCTTGCCCACACCGGTACTTCCAGTGATCAACAGACTTTCGCCATTCTTTATATAAGTACAGTCGAACAGTCTAATCATCTTGTTCTTATCGATATTTCTGGATTGTTCAAAGATGATATTCTCCACCGATGCCCGGTATCGGAACCGGGCATTTTTGATATTGCGTGTGATTTTGCGGTTTTGACGATCATCCCATTCGGATTCAACCATCTGGGCAATAAACTGATCCAGCGTATAGCTGTCGTTTTTCCCGGTCTCTATGGCCGTTTTAAAGGTATCATGCATACCATAGAGCTTCATTTGCTTCATCTTGCTTAGTGTTGTCTCATTCATTTTTCTATAGGTTTATTGGTAATATTCATTTCCCCGGATATTATCGTGATTCGGAGGGGTATCATCTTTATTATCAGTTTCATCTGGTCCTTCCAGGTTATTCTCAAGCATATTCTTGATGGCCATATAGTTCTCGATATTGTATTCCAAGGCCTTCTGACAAGCATTAATAAACCGCTGCCGGCCAACTTTCTTATCAAGCGATAGGATGCCCATACAACTCTTGTAGGCCTGCTCAGGATGTTTCTTCTTTTCGAGAACTATTATTATTAACTCCTTTACTGGAACACCAATGGATCCTCCCCAGTCGATAAAGCGCTGCGGGGTCCAGTCGGTCATATACTTGTGTTCGGAGGCCAGATGGTCCGGGACGGTCGTGTAATTGAATTTGACCTGGTTTCTTGGATGGATGGCGATCCGATTATACTTATAAAAGATCTCCACCTGCCGGGAGGTATACAAGATCTTTACCTTCTTGCGGATAAACTGATAGGGCACACTGTAGTAATGCTTATCTACTCCCAGGGATACATGGCCATTCTGTGAGACAGTGACCTTTGCCTGATGCTTGATCTCATAGCGGTGTTCAGGCAAAGGGATTAGTTCTTGCCGCTCAAGCTCCTCAAATAGATCAGCCCGAGAGTAAGGACGACCACTGAACTTCATATGATTATGCTTGTCCAAGAGCTCCCATATAGCCTCATTTAGCTCTTTCAGACTGTGATAGGTATGCTTCCTGAGTTCAGTATATATTCTTGTATACAGGATCTTCACAGCACCCTCTGCAAGGGATTTATCTCTAGGCTTATATGGCCGGGCTGGCAATACAGTGGTGTTGTAGTGCTCAGCAAAATCCAGGAAGGTCTCATTTATCGTTGGTTCATACCTGTTGCTCCTGGTTACCGCTGATTTTAAATTATCTGGCACTACCGCTGCGGTGACACCACTAAAATACCGGAAGGCATTTTCTACAGAGTAAATAAAATCCTCCTTCCCCTGGCTTAAGCTTGCCTCGGCATAAGTATACTGGCTGGCTCCAAGCACAGCTACAAAGAACTGGACATTAGTAACCTCTCCAGTCGCTATATCAACGATTTCCAGGGTCTTACCCGCATAGTCCACATACATCTTATCTCCTGCCTTGTGAACCATATGCATCACCGGATTGGTTTGCTTACTCCACCGCTTGTAATACACAGCAAACTGTGTACTCTTATAACCATCAGGGTGAAGGGTGATATATTCCTGCCACATAATCTCCTTGGTAACACCGGTCTTCTTCAGCATCTTTTCCATATAGGGAAAGAAGTGATGAATATCCATTTGCTTTTTCGAAGGTGCGGACACAGGCTTCTCAACGAAAAGCTTCTCCAACTCTAAATCATTGAGCTTTAGGACCTCTTCAATGGGGCTGTCCAACTGCTCACATAGGGTGATGTACTTGACAATGGTAGTTCGGGATCCACCCAAGTAATTGGTAATAAATGACTTGCTCTTTCCTTGATTGTAAAGCTGTAATACTCTTCTCAACTTACTCATAACTATTGGTTTGTTAGGCATAAATCACAGTTGTTAATTTTTAAAAACAGCTGTGAATTTATGCTTTCAATAGCCTGGTAAGTTCTTTACGATCTAACTGTTCACTTTGCTCCGGGATTGGGTGTCCACTTTCCTCCGGAAATGGGTGTCCACTTTCAAACGGAATGACTGTACACTTTGCACCGGGAATGGGTGTACATTTTCACCGGAATCTCCAACCTGGTCACAGAGGAGTATTATACAAAAATGGTTTTTGCCTCAAGCGATTATGCCACGTCCTCCATGCATCCCAAGCTGGAGATTACTTATACCAGTAGTGCAACATTCCCAGATTATGAAAGCTTTGAATTTGATGATACCAAATGGGAAAATACAGATGGAGATAATCTCGACTGGGAAGTGCATAATGGCTCTACACCGTCAGGTACAACAGGACCCTCTAGTGCAAAACAAGGGAAGTATTATGCCTATGTGGAAGCATCTTCCCCCAATTATCCCAGTAAAACAGCTTATCTGCTAAGTCCAACTTATGAGCTTGATGATAAAGACAATGCGACGCTTAGCTTCGATTATCACATGTATGGCACAACCATGGGGCAACTTGATTTGTATGTTAGTACGAACGATGGTTCAAGCTGGAGTTCGTCTGTATGGTCAAAATCCGGAAATCAGGGGAATTCATGGAATGAAGCTGAGGTTGATCTGTCGACCTATTTAGACGAAACAATTCTACTCCGCTTTAAGGCCACCACTGGGAGTAGCTACAGTAGTGATATAGCATTAGATAATATCAGGGTGAACGCCACTACCGAGGCCAATCCTGATGACACAGAAAACTACATCGTCACTACAACTTCAATGAGTGATCAAGGAACATCGGGAGCGATGCAGCACACAGTGCAATATTTTGATGGACTGGGTAGGCCTGTTCAAGAGATTGGTGTTGGCATCAGTTTGGGAGGTAAAGACATGGTCAAACCCATGGAATATGATAATTATGGAAGGACCTCTAGGAATTACTTGCCATTTGCGGCAGGGGATGAAGAATACGGTACATTTCGTGATTATGAGACAAGCGGAGATGATGTCTTGGGCTTGCAGGAGGATTTCTTCTTGGATCATTTCTCATTACCTTCTAATGATACTTTTGCTTACGCGTTTACCGTTTATGAAGAATCACCTTTGAACCGTGTATTGGAGCAAGGGGCACCTGGTCTGGCATTCAGTCCGGATGAAGTTACTGAGCTATCTACTGAACACGTTCAGGAATTTGAATATGGCGTCAATGCAGGATCATCTGTCAGATGTTTTACCGTAAATGCATCCACAGGAGCCCTGCAGAATTCAACTTCGTACTATGCGGCCAGCACCCTCTATAAGGTTACCTTTAGCGATGAGGACGAAAATGAAACCGAAGAGTTCAAGGATAAACTTGGTCAGGTGGTACTAAAACGAACTTTTGAGGGATCCAATACACTATCGACCTATTATGTGTATGACAACTATGGATTGCTCAGGTATGTAATTCCTCCCAAGGCTATGGGTGATAACGGACTTCCCACCACCACCGTTCAGGATCAGCTTTGCTACTATTATGAATATGATGGCCGGAACAGGATGATTGAGAAGAAGCTTCCTGGTGTGGACCCGGTGTATATGATATACGATACCAGGGACCGGCTGGTGCTTGTTCAAGACGGCGAGTTACGTAATGATAGCGATTGGATGATAACCATTTACGATGAGCTCAACCGGCCTGTTATATCTGGCTTATGGAGCCGCAGCGGATTTACATTCCCAACGGATATATCAACCATCGAAAACTATACAAATTTCCAAGCAAGCTGGAACTACAGTAACCATTATTATTCCTATCAAAGTTCAACAATATACAACGAAACAACTGCCCAGTCTAAAAGCTATTACGATGATTATGACTTGCTTTCATCATCTTATTTCTCCGGGTTGGGTTTCGATAACACAGATAATATTGACAGTTACCAGGATAACGATGGGACCTCCAACGGCTATTTTGATCAGGTGCACGGACAGCTCACCGGATCGGCCACCCGGGTATTGGATGCCGCAGGATCAAACTGGATTAATACAGTAAACTATTATGATGATAAATATCGTATGATCCAGACTCAAACAACCTTATATCCACAAGGTACAGGCATGATCAGCATAGAATATGACTTCATTGGAAATGTCATGCAAAGTATTGATTTACAATACGTAAACAGTGTAGAGAATATAATACTTTACACTTTCACATATGATCATGTCAACCGTTTAAAGGATACGTATGTTCATTACAACACGGATGATGCGATAGTTCTGGCGCAGAATCACTACGATGAATTGGGACAGCTTAAAAAGAAGAAGCTGCACTCAGATGATAACTCAGACTTCACTCAAACTGTGGATTACGCCTACAATATAAGAGGATGGCTATCTTCGATCAACGATCCAGGTAGCCTGGGAGATGATAGCTTTGGAATGAAGTTGTTTTACCAGGATGTAACAGGCAGTCCTGGGACCACGGCAAGATACAACGGCAATATCACAGGGATCTCCTGGGTTCACGATGGTGGTTCCATTGAAGGCTATGCCTTTGTTTATGACGAGCTGAACAGGCTGGAAGCGGGTGATTATAAGACCTATTCAGGATCCTCCTGGACCGATCCTACATATTTTGAGACAAGTTACTCATATGATCTGAATGGGAATATCTCGGCCTTGTCACGTAAGAATGGCTCAGGGACAACTATTGATAATCTGACCTATACCTATGTGGGCAATCAGCTGGATTATATCAATGATGCAGGAACAACAGCCGGAGTAAACAATACCAACTCATCGGGTACAGATTATACCTACGATGACAATGGAAACATGCAATGGGATAAGAACAAGGACATCGAAATCGATTATAACTATTTGAACCTGCCTGAAAAAATAGAGGAAGAAAGTGGAACGGGTGATGAGTTATTGTATATTTATGATGCCAATGGAACCAAGTGGCTGAAAAAGCTCACTGACGGCTCAACAATTACCAAGACTATGTATGCAGGTAGTTTTGTATATGAGGATATAGACAATGATGCCATCGATGATTTTGGATTGGATTTCATCCTAAATCCGGAGGGCAAGATTGACAAGTTAACTTCGTCGGTTGAATACCACTATCACCTGAAGGACCACCTGGGCAACACCAGGGTGCTGTTTGATGGAGCCGGTACAGTCAAACAAAAGACCGATTACTACCCATTTGGGATGACTTCTTATCAATCCTCTTCAAGCAATGATAATAAGTACCTATACAACGGTAAAGAACTTCAAGACGAAATGCTAGGCTCTGTGAACCTCGACTGGTACGACTATGGAGCCCGGTTCTATGATCCTGCGTTGGGGAGGTGGCATACCCAGGATCCGTTAGCTGAAGATTATCTAAATCTTTCCCCTTATAACTACGTTGCCAATAATCCGATCATATTCATTGATCCCAATGGGATGAATATTGATGGATATACTATTGATGAAGAATCGGGTGAAATTGAACGGCAAGATGATACTGGCGGCAAAGATTATGATGTACTTTATAGAAAGGATGATTATGAAGCTGCAAAAGCATCTGGCAAAACTAATTCAGATGGTAATCCAGAACCGGAGAATCAAGTAACTGTTACTGATACCGAGATTTTGCCTGCATTGGAATCAAATAGTCAGGCTACTTCAATTTCGAATTCCAATGATGCTTTCAATGTATTTAAATTTGCTGCAGATAATTCAAATGTTGAATGGGGGTTAGTTGGTTATGGAAACAACGGTGGTAACCAATATGCTCTTTACACAGATCAAGACAGCGAGAATCTTACAATGCCACATTACGCTCTGGATATTGATAATATACAATCTTTCCTTCATAGCCACCCAGGAGCTGGAACCGATGCTTATTCAGAGAACATATCAATGGGGAAATATGTGCGCCCAGATAACGGTCAAGTACAGGCCTTTCGGAGTTCAGATTGGGGATACAAAAGAAGGGGTTTATTACCCTATAAAACAGCCGTCTATTTTCCCCGGTCAAAGAATGTATATCAGATAAAACAGAACAGCATTGTTTCTGGGGGTAAGTTCAACAATTACAAATAATCACTAAACATAGAAGTTATGCAAGTTCTGTTGAAAATTGTACATAATAGAATAAGCTTAGCCATCTTACTGTCGTTATTTTGTTTGTCGTGTAGACAAATGGTAAATACAAATGCAGAGGATTTTACTAAAACATGGCAATCCGTTGAGAATCCCTTACTTTTTAAAGCCACGTTATCAATAAACGAAGATGGTACATTTAGTTATACCCATGATGCTGAACTGGGTAAGGGTTTTTCCAATGGAGACTGGGTTATTAAAAACTCTTATTTAATTCTTTCAAGTGAAAAGCCTGATTCATGCTATTACATTGCTGAATATGGGAAAGAATGGTCCATTGTCACTGATAGTGTCATGGATGAAGGTGTGAGCACAACAATAAAAGGCTGCATACCTGATAAATACACTGAATTTGTCGTGTTTGAAGCGGATTCTTTTTACATTAGAAATGATAGTTTATTTCATTCTTCCGAACCAAATGAACTATTTCCTTTTTATACGAACGTATTCTGGTAATAGAGCTAAATCTTGTAAAAAAAGCCCGGCTCCAACGCCGGGTTTTTGCTTTAAGATCCCCTTGTTTACTTCTTCCCTTTCTTTACTGCGCCCTTCTTTGTTTTCGGGGGAATCTCCGAGGCCATACGCTTGCTGGCCGCTTTTTTGCTGGATTCCTTGGTCGCTTTAGAACCTTTTTTTACTTGAGCAGCAAATCCCAAAATGAAATTGGAATTTTATGTTGCAATATTGCAACAGCAGAGATTTTCTTCCCTTGTCCTTGCCTTTTGGTTTTTCAACACATCATGTGTCAGCAAATACCGCAGGATTTCGATGTGTTTTCTCTTATCCTTGCTTGCCTGGCATCAATCGTTTGTATTTTCAGCTCTTCGTGAGGAAGTTTTGTACCCTGAAGGGCTTCAAAAGGAATTAGTCCTCCTAAGGAATGGTGCGGTCTGATATGATTATAGTCTCTGATTATCCAGTCAAGCAGGTTTTTCAGCTCTTTCATATCCCGGAATGTATGTTTAAACAGATATTGATATTTGATCAGCCTGTTTTGAGCCTCCACCATGGAATTTGAAAACCGAATGTCCTTTCCGGCAATAAGTTTTCGGATATGTCTCCGTTTTGAATTCAAATATTGGTCCACCAGTAGATTATTGTTTTCCACGCCTCCATCTACCAGGAGCAGTGTATCATTATCATAATCACTCAAGTATTCCAGGCATGCCTTTCGTATACTATTCAGACGTATTCCGGCTGAGACATTTTCTGCTACCTGGTAGTTAAGAATGAATCTGGAAAAGTTATCCATTAGTATATATACATAGTACTTCATTCCATTCAGGCACTTTACTATGGTTATATCTGCATGCCATATCTGGTGTGGCTCTGTAGCCCTGATACCGGTCTTATTCAGTTGTTTTTTTGGCAATGCCGGACGCTTGACACCCAATTTATGAATGTAATTATACCAGGACGACAACGAAATGCAAAGTAATTTGTTCCTTCGGGCATAATGGGCTATTGAAGATACTGGCCAGTATTTAAATTGCGCCGAATTTAACAAGGATTTTAATATAATAGTTTCCTCTTCGGTCAACTGGTTGGGATAGATCTTCCTGCACAGTTGAAGTGGAGAGGAATTGCAGGGATAAAGTACCTGATTCTTCCAGTAATAGAAGACAGAATGAGGGATATTGAGGAGCCTGAGTACAAAGGAGGTATTGATGGTTTGTTTGTAACGCAAGAGGACTTGAACAATTGTTTCTTTATTCTGACTAAAGTATTTTCGTATTTGTGAGGTTCTTCGGATCAGAGCCGATATTTTTATAGCGATTCTTAGATAGGATCTGATGATTGTTCCCGATTCCTCCCGTTCCAGGAACTGTTGAAGGACCTGGATGTTGGAAAGCTCATGGCCCAGGTATTTGTTCTCACTTTCCTGCTTCCATCTCCAGATAGTGGACCGGTCGATGGATTCTGCATATTTTATTGGTAGTCTGTTGGTTCTGGCCAGTTCTTTAATGCAGGTATGGTAGGAATTATAATTTCGCATACTCCGGGTTTTTCTATTATATATCCCGGGATCCGAAAAGGTAGCCTATTTCCATCCATATTTCTTGACTTTGCCTGTGCCATTGTTCTGGAAAAGCAGCGGAACTTATTATGGAGGAATTCTGAATTATGTTTGCCTGGTTTGGGGTGTCCAGAAGATATTCATTAGTCCAGCTTGTATTTAGCTTTGAGTAGCAGTAACAAATACCATCCAATCCGGATTAATACAATAAAGAGTTTTCACAATTCAACAAAATTTGGATATGATTTATATATCGCTAACCGATTTCGTAGACTATGTTTCAAAAGTCGGAGGAACCAAATACACAAAAGTGAAGAATATCTTCAATCGTGAGCCTTATGAAAGGGCTTTCGATTTTTGGCTGCCAATGAGAGAGGCCATCATTGACCTTCATCGCAATGGACAGAGTAAAAAAGAACTTGATAAGGTTCTGCTGAACCTGACGGACAGAAAAAAAATCAACACATACCCAACCCTGGTTAAAGAATACAAATCTTGGTTGGGCAGGAAAGAAATAGAATGGTTTGATCCCCCATATAAAAAATGGAATCATGAAGACCTTAGTATTAGGCTAAATCCTGAACTCGGATTAGACATCAATGGGAATCTCTATGTAATAAAGCTGCACTTCAAATCGGAATCTTTATCCCAGCAGAAAGCTGATTTAATTTTGCTTCTTCTGAAAAAGGAATTGAAGAGGAGAGCATATAAAGATGTGAACTTCGCCATACTCGATATCAGGAAGAAGAAACTTTTTGAAAACACCAAGCTTGGAGATCCACATATTGCCTTGCTGGAAGCTGAAGCTAACAGTTTTGTCAGCATCTGGAATTCAATTGAACCCTAATAGGAGATTGAGAACTCAACTTCAAATTCAAGTACAGAAGGAGACATAGAAGCTTCAGCAGGGCTAGTGGGTTTTGGCAAAATAGGAGCGAAAGCAAACAGACACCTTAAAAAAGGCAAATCAACCAGCAAGTTTATATAAGTGGTTCCAGGAGCGGAAAGGCAAGAATCGTAAAACGTCATTCAATATCGGATGAACAAGGATACAAAGAACCTCACTTAGCGCTTTCGTTTTGCTTCAAGCGTTTTATTCAGGTAATACAGGGTTTGAAGGGCATGGACGGCATTACACAAGAGTTTTTCCCAGGAGGTGTTGTATTTCCATCTGACAATCAAGATTCCCATGTAATCCGGACTCCCGTATAGCTTTTCTGTTGCAATTGCATCCTGAATGAGGGTGAAAAGGGTGCTTTTCGATTTTCTATGAAGGTAGGGGGATTCTCTAATATCGCCCGGTTCGGGTATCCGATCCATGGAATATTCCAATTTTCCAAGCTGGCTTAGCTCGGCCAGTTTGAACCAGAAGGTATCATCCATTTTTCTGAATCCTTCCATGTTGCTGAGTTCGGTATCCAGGAAGAATCCTACGTCATCAAAGCCGAATGTGTAATTATTCTTAACGGCAACTGACTGGTATATTATCTCCAGTCCACCGGAAGAACCCGATGGAAGGGAATGAAGATGATTCCAGTTTTCCTTAATGTTGCTTGCTTCGATCAGGGACTCCATGATTTCCAGACAAATCAAATAAAGATCGTTACAGATTTGAAATTCATCTTCTGGAATGATCATGGATTCATACATCTGGATCTCCCGGAACCTATTAACGCACTGGCTCCAGTCTGGGAAACTGGCAGTATGCTTCCTGATAAGAACTTCTGCTGCTTTGGACATATTCTTCATCAAAGGGATTCTTTAATTGCTAAGATAAAGATAATCCCAATCAATGAGAAGGTCGCGATCGTGGTACTGGTTTTCACCATTCAGCTCGCACTTGATGGCGTAGCCAGGTCCGCCCATACCATTTCCATCGGGACAGTCGCCCAGGATCACAAAGTCGGGTATCACTCTGTGGAAGGTAAGTCCGTCGTAATATCCTTCTTTTGATAATTTATTGAAGCTCTCCTTAGAATTCTTTAAGTGTAGGCACTGATCATGACTGTATCTTGCACATTAAACATACGGATACAGAAATCATCCCCCAGTAGGTCAGTCCGTTGTAAGTAGGAGTCTACCAAGGTCAATATTGCAGACGCTGTCTGCAAAATCTAAGATCAAGCTGCTGAAAAGGATCCAACAAAATGCGATAGCTGACTAAAGACCTAAGTATTGAAACAGGCGGTTCGCAGAAATATAGATCGCTTCCCTGGGGACTTCATGTTCGAGCTTAATAATGAGGAATTTACACACTTGAAATCGCAATTTGCGACATCAAGTAGGGGTGGTGCATGATATGTCTCCATGGCGTTCACAGAGCAAGGGGTGGCTATGCTCACAAGTGTTTTAAACAGCAAACAGGCTATACTTATAAATATCCAGATCATAGCCTTTTTAACTCACATTAGCGAGATGTTGCCTGATCAAACTAGTTGGGATATAAACATAAATGGAGATAAATGGTTAAATTTGTAGAAAACAGTGTCATGGGAACAGCAGAGTTAAGGAAAGAGGCTCATCGCTTCATCGATAGGGCAAACGATAAGGATCTGAAGAAGGTACTCGCTTTGGATAAGGAGAATGAGAAAACCGTCATTGTTGGATATGAGCCTGACGGCACCCCAATTACACAGGAAGACCTGAAAAAACGAGTCAGAGCAGCCTCTGAACGTGCTGAAGCCGGAGATTACATCACCCAGGAGGAAGTGGAAAAGGAGATAGAAGGCTGGTAATGAATAAGAAGCTTCCAGTTCATTGGGACCCCAGGGCTAAGGAAAGTCTTGATGGTATCTACGAGTATATAGCTGAAGACTCAGTGAGTGCTGCCAGGCGTGTTAAGAAGTCTTTGGCTCAACTGGCTAAAAGCCTCGGACACTTCCCGGAAAAATACTCCAAAGAAGAATACCTGGTCGATGAGCCGAGGAATTACCGTTCAGTATCCAAGTGGCGATACAAGATCGTTTACGAAGTAACAGACAAGTACCTGCTCATATCCGACATTATCAACACCAGCCAACATCCTTCTAAAATACGGAGGGTAAAGGATCAGTAGGAGGTTTTTCTTCCCGCTCCATCAATACCTTAAAACTGGAATCGGCAAGATAAGCCAGCTTTTAGGAATTAGGTGATTTAAGACTAATCTTCGACGACGATTTTTTCAATCTTGTCACCCTGTTGGATTGCATCGATTACTTCCAGACCATCCACTACCTTGCCAAAGCAGGTGTGCATACGATCCAGGTGTGCTGTATTGTTACGCGAGTGGCAAACAAAGAATTGCGATCCTCCGGTATCCCTTCCTGCGTGGGCCATGGAGAGAACACCGCGATCGTGGTACTGGTTTTCACCGTCCAGCTCACACTTGATATTATAGCCGGGTCCGCCCATACCGGTTCCGTCGGGACAACCGCCCTGGATTACAAAGTCGGGTATTACCCGGTGGAAGGTAAGTCCGTCGTAATATCCTTCTTTTGATAGTTTAATAAAGTTCTCCACTGTACCCGGTGCATCCTTGTCATAGAATTCCACATTCATTACACCTTTTTCGGTATGGATCGCTGCTTTACTCATGTTTCTCAGTTTTATAATTATCTCATTAATTGTTCAATATCTTCAATCTCTTTGGGGGCATACCTGGAGAGGTTAATATTTCCTCCCGTAGTTATAAGTATATCATCCTCAATACGAACCCCGATATTAATATATTGTTCATAGATTGGAGCTATCTGATCAATAAACTCCGCTATCTCTGTACTGTCAGCGTCTGTTTTGAACATCTCAGGAGCCTGTTCCAGTGCTTGCTCCCTGAAATAGATACCAGGTTCGATGGTCAAAACCATTCCCGGCTCCAGTATGCGCTCATGGTATGAGCCCACGTCATGCACATCAAGTCCAAGATAGTGAGAGGTTCCATGTATCGTATAGAATGTTACCTGCCAGGGAGATTCCAGATCGGTGATAAGTCCCAGGTCAAACAAACCCTTGTTAATAACGGATTTTACTGTATCATGGGCATCAGAATACAGGCGGCCTGGTATCATTTGTTCGATGGCAGCCAGCTGGGCATCAAGTACCAGCTGATAGATGGTGCTTTGCTTCTCAGTAAATCTGCCATTTACGGGAATGGTCCGTGAAATATCGGCTGTATAATAGCCATACTCAGCACCAATATCCATAAGAAGGAGGTCGCCATCTTCCATCATTCTTGTATTGGACTCGTAGTGCAGGGTAGTGCTGTTTGGTCCAGAGCCGACTATGGAAGGAAAGCCCGGCATGGCCGATCCATATTCCAGAAAGGTCCCTTCGATCACCGATTCTATTTCAAATTCATACATGTCCGGCTGGCATTTCTTCATCACATTGGTTAGTGCCATGGCTGTAATATTGCAGGCTTTCTGCATCCGTTCCACTTCCCATGATCCTTTCAGAACGCGCATTCTGTCCACAAGTGTGCCTACATCTTTAAAGGAAGCGCTACCCTCTTTTCCGGCCATCTCTCTTAGATCTGTCAGGAAGAGCCGATCCGAACGATCCATATATATTGTGGCGCCAGACTTTACAATGCTATCAATCAGTTCACGGCTTTCTTGGTAGCTGATCACCTGATCGGGGTTGAATTGTTCTTTGATCTCTTCAGCCGATAGCTCACGCCCATCGTAAATCGCTGATCTGATGCTCTGTGGAGGTACAGAGAGTGTATAAGCTGTATTTGGGTCAGAGCTTATAATGGCAAAGGAGCGGGCAGCTTCATAGCCAGTTAAATAGTAGAAGTAGTCGTTGGGTCTGAATTCATGCCTGTTGCGGCTTCCCTGGTCAGTAGATCTCAGAATGACATAGCCGGTTTCTAAGGAGTCGCTTAAGTGGCCGCGTCGTTCGTCGAAACTTTCCATGTGGGATGGCGTATAACCAAGATCGGAAGGATCGATGGATACTGGTATCATCCAGCTTCTTCCACCGGGATTGGTACACCCGGCTATTGTTAAAAAACAGACCAGAAGAGACAGGTATTTTTTCATAAATTGATGGAGTATACGTTTGGCGATGCAAGTTAGAAAAAGATTCGCTTTTACCCTATACCGGAGCCTAAGCTTCTTAGTGCTGGCATTCGCTTCTCTCTCTATGCTTCAGGCGCAGAAAGTTGCATTTGAGAACCATACCCTGAAAACGGGCTTGCCACAGAATTTTGTAAATGATATAATACAGGATCACCAGGGCTATATCTGGTTTGCTACCCAGGTGGGTGCAGCCCGTTATGATGGATATACCTACGAGCACTTTAATCTGTCGAACGGACTTCCCGACGATGAGGTAAACTGCCTGCTTGTGGATCAGGAGGGGAAGATCTGGTTTGGAACCAAAGGTGGAATAGGAGTCTATGATGGTGCTGTCATTCAAAAAATTACTAAAGAGCATGGATTGGTAAATAACTGGGTAAACGGTATGATCGAGGATCTGGATGGAAATATCTGGGCCTGGACTCCATCCGGAGTATCGGTGATTACCACAGATACCATCCTGACCTATACCAGCAAAAATGGCTTATCGGATAATGAAGTGCTGGATGTTCTGGTAGATTCACGGGGAAGAGTTCATATGGCTACCTTTTCTACCCTTGGAGTTACTATTTTTGATGATCCCTACACCTACGAAATTTTACCCCTGGAGGCATTTGTACGCGATATAATAGAAGTAGCGCCCGGTGAAATCTGGTATGCCACCCAGGGCATGGGTATTATGGTAAATGGCCCCCAGGGTAATTACTGGCTGGGATTAGAAGATGGATTGGGGGATACTATTGTATTATGCCTTTTAAAGGATAAAAAGGGAATAATCTGGTGCGGAACCTTTGAGGAGGGCCTGTTTGTATATGAAAGAGGCCGTTTTCGGCATGTGGAGACTCCCTATGATATGGACCCCCTCGCAAGTGAACTATTTGAAGACAGCCGGGGCAGATTGTGGATCGTTGGATTTGAAGAGGGAGTATGGCTGTTGGATGACGGCATCTTTAAACATTTCACCACCAAAAATAACCTGGTACATGACGAGGTCTGGAGTATTTTCGAGGACAGGTTTGGCAATATATGGCTGGGCTCTAAGGGAGGAGCATCCAAGTATGGCCGGGCTATTTTTGAGATTTATGATATGAATCTGGATCTGGAGCGTGGGCTAGGGCTGCCAAGCAATACCATCCAGGCTGTCTTTAATGATTCCAGGGGCAGGGTGTGGTTTGGAGCTGACGATTACTTGCAATACTTCGATGGCGAAAAAATGATCCCTTTTGGAGAGGAGAAGGGTTTTGCATTAGACGCAAGCCCACTCTGTTTTGCAGAAGATAAGGACCAGAATATTTTCATTGGAACTGATTTCAGATTGTTTGTTTTTAATGGCGATTCGATTGATAAGCCCGGACTGAAACACACGATCAACGACTTGCTCTATACTGATGATGGGCAACTCTGGTGTGCTACCGACTCGGGGGTACATATCCTGGTGAATGGTAGATTTGAAATGCTGGGTGTGGAGGAAGGACTGGTGACTCTCCAGGTGAACAGCCTGCTGCAGATGGGAAATATGATCTGTTGTGCCACGGAGGGAGGACTTTCTCTGTTTGATTTGTCGGGACAACATATCCGGGATTATACCGATGAGAACGGATTGGCCTCGGCTGTCTATCTGGATGTGACCTGTGACAATAAGGATAACCTCTGGGTAGCCACAAAAAGCCGTGGTGTTTCAAAGATAGATCTCAATATGCCCGATACCATTGTGACCTACAATATCTCAGATGGATTAGTCTCCAATTCCACATACTTTGTGGAGTTTGCCGATAGTGTATCGCTCTGGATCGGAACGAATCAAGGGATAAACGTGCTCAATATTGAAACCGGCGAGGTCGACTTACACGGGTATGACGAAGGATTCTATCCCCTCGAGTCCAATGCAAGGGCCATATCAAAGGGTGAGGGCGGTGAATTCTGGATTGGCACGGTGGAGGGACTGGTTCACTATGATCCCCGCTATGATATCAAGGATCCGAACCCACCCGAGCTGGTGCTTTATCCGCCTGAAGTGGATGGCATCGTATATGAAGGCACCCCGGATAAAAGAACAGGTATCAGCGGAATATTCCCCGGTGAAATGACTTTTCCATACAGAGTAAACAATCTGGTCTTTAATTTCACCGGCATCCACACTACCATTCCTTCAAGGAACAGCTTTTCCTGGTACCTGGAAGGATTTGACAAGGATTGGTCGCAGCCGGGAAACGAGCGCTCTGCCCCCTATATGCGACTTCCCAATGGTCACTATACCTTCCGGGTCAAAACCTATAATCTGGATGGGGTAGAGGTAGAAGAGGAGGCCAGCTTTGCTTTTACCATTAAGCCACCCCTCTGGAAAACATTCTGGTTTATTCTATTGGAAGTTCTTGCCGGATTGGCCCTGATATGGGGCACCTTTAAATACAGAGAACGACAGTTGATTAAGGAAAAAAGAATCCTGGAAGTCAAGGTCAAGAAGCGGACCAAGGAGATTGAAGATCAGAAGGTTGAGATTGAGGCCCAGCGCGACGAGATTTCTGATCAGAAGAGTTATGTAGAGGAACAACGGGATCAGATAATTATTCAGAATAATGAGATTACATCCAGTATTGAATATGCCAAGAGAATACAGCAAGCCGTTCTTCCGGGGAAACTTACCCTGGAAAAAACCCTGCCGGAACATTTTATCTTTTTCAAGCCCAGGGATATAGTCAGTGGTGATTTCTACTGGGTGGAGAAAAAGGGGGAGCAGATTGTGGTGTGTGCGGCCGATTGTACCGGTCATGGGGTTCCTGGTGCCTTTATGAGCCTTCTGGGGCTGACCTTTCTCAATGAAATTGTAAACCATGAGGGAACTCTGAGGGCAGCGGAGATCCTAAACCGCTTAAGAAGAAATATAATCAGGTCCATGTCCCATAAAGATGAAGCGGAACAGGCCAAAGATGGGATGGACCTGGCGCTGGTGGTGATTGACCCGCAGCTGGATATGCTGGAATTCGCCGGAGCCTATAATCCCATGATCCTTGTTAGAAGGGGGAATTAATTGAATACAAAGGGGATAAGATGCCAGTGGGGATGCATATTGGAGAGGAGGTCTCTTTTACCAATAATAAGGTTATTCTGGAGGATAAAGATATGATCTACCTGTACTCGGATGGATTCCCCGATCAATTCGGGGGAGAGAAAGGAGGGAAGTATAAGGCCAGACCCTTTAAGAATTTCTTAACCCGGATTAGCAACGAACCGGTAAAAAAACAGGTCACTATGCTGGAGACCGAATTGAAGGAATGGATGGGGAAGGAAGCACCAGGTGGATGATATCCTGGTTATAGGCATTCGTTATTTGAAAAAACCAAATCAATGATATCATGAAAAAAGAGTTACTTGTAGCCATTTTTATGTTGATCGCCGGAAGTCTGGCCGCTCAACAGCTTGTTCTCGGATCCCATGACATTGTTCGTCTGGATGAATACCCTCAGGATGCCTTTCTGATTGAGGCTGATGCCAGTAGTTTTTACAGAATTTCAGGAGCTAATTCCACCAGTACGGATCACCCCCTGCTTGGGCAGGCACTGGATCCCGATTTCAGAAGTATCTATTTCCTTAAATACGACAAAGAGGGAGTAGCTCTTAAATCCAATTTTATCAGGGGAACTAACTATACGGTTTATGCCGGCTCTTATAATGGTGGATTTACGATTATGTCCGGTGCCGACCAGGAAGTGGATGCCAATGGAACGATTATCCCGATTCCTGCTTCCAGTGAAGTGGAGTTTATTGCCAACTATGATCCCGATTGCCAGCTGGAGAAGATTATTGATATCTGGGCACTTACAAGCAATCAATACGTTGATTCCGATGCCATTATGGATCCTGAGGATGGGTCTGTATATGTATATGGAACGGCATACTACCCGCTGGCCTTAAATGATGGTACGGTCATTGGCCAGGGGCTCTCTCCCAGCTATTTCTACCTGATCAAATATAACCGGAATCTGGACCGGCAATGGGTTTACCAGTTTGGTTTTGATATGATGCAATCGGGAACTTCTCCCTATTTTGATAAAGTTCAGGTATTCCCCGGACATGAAGGCGGGGTTTTGATTACGGGAAGTTATGGTACCGAAAGCAGTCCTCTGATCGATGGCATATCCCTTCCGACCTATATGGATGGATATGGTACTTTTGCTGTGATGCTCAATGCAGCAAGCCAGGCCCAGTGGGTACTGGATGGCCGGATGAACGGCTATGGTTATGCTTCGCGCATTTTTAAAGCATTCCCCATGCCCGATGGAGATTTTGTTCTTGCCGGAAACACCAATACAGGGTACTATAGTCTGGGTAACGCTCAGTTTACATTTATGGACAGCCAGGCGAACAACCAGTTTGTTTTCAGGATCGGACCCACAGGGAATCCTTTATGGACCAGGGAGTTTGAAAGCCAGGGACCGGTTCAGGAAGGGAAGAAGAAAAGTGCTTCCAGTCAGGTACTGGATGATAATGTTTTCTACGATGCCATTACCTGGAAAAACAGATTGCTCTATATGGCTGCACCATTTATGAATCCCTTCTTTCATGGTGGCCGGGGAACTCATGAATCTACTCTATCCCAGTGGAATCTATGTGGCTGCCCTGGATCTCCAGGATGGTTCAGAAATATGGGGCTATGCACTATCATCCAATGATATTAACTTATTGGGTTTTGATATGGACCGTTCAGGTAATGTATCGCTGATGGGATCCAGCTATGCAACACAGGATCTGCAGGGGCTTAATACTTCTGCTGTGGTTGATGGGAGTTTTCTTTATCACGTGGGACTCGACTACAACGGCAAGCCCCTCTGGTACACCAATGCCAGCCTGGCCACACCACCTTATTATGATCTAAGAGGGGTGGACCTGGAGGTTCTGCCCAATGGAGAGGTATTTAGTTCTATGAAAATGAATGCAGCTAATGAGATCGTTTTGGGGGAATCGCGATTAGCGATGCTGCTCCCCAAACCAGCTGGCTTTTGGAGCTGGCTTCCGATATAGTACTGGGAGGTATCGTGAGTGATGCCAATGATAATCCGGTTTATCCGGGCTATGTGAAGGCCATTAAATCGGCCTGGTGGGGTATGTATCCCGGAGATGGATACGGCATTTCTGCAGGATGACGGGAGCTATCTGTTTGATGACCTGTATCCCGGGAACTATACCTTGCTGGCAGTTCCGGACAGGGACCAGTATCCAAATACAATCTGCACCTATTCGGGTGATCGAACCGGCTGGATCCAATCCCCTTTTTATAATCTGAATCCCAAATTCAACTCAACTTCCATGAATATTAAACTGACAGAAGTTGATCCCTTAAGCTCGGGTGAAGGCTCAGGAGAGATGTCCGGGTCCATATACTATGAAGATGATATGTTTGATGCCTTAAAAGGTACTGATGCCCGTCCGGCAAAAAAGGCGTCTGTCGTATTGCTGTCGAAGAATAAGAAATCTACCATGGCTGGCGAGGTGGTTGCCTTTGGAGAGACTGATGATTTTGGCATGTTTAGCTTTGATTATGTTCCTGATGGGGATTATCTGCTTCATGTGGAGGTTCCCGGACTGGAGATGCTGGAGATGCACGATGTAAGCATTGTGGGGAACCAGATTATATCCGGACTCAATTATACCATTGGCGAGGATGGAATATATATAGGCTGGCCAACGGGAGTATCCCTGCTTGAGAATGAAGAGCTTCTTATTTATCCAAATCCGGGACCGGGTTTGATCCTGATGGATCTTCCTGCGGCAGGAGAGTATGAGGTGAAGATCTATGCCATAGATGGCAGAATGGTTCTGCAGGAGCAATTCACCTCAGCCGGTGGAGCCAGAAGCATCAATCTATCCGATGCCAGTGATGGAAGCTATTTCATTCAAGTTAAGGGACCGGAAACAGATGTAACTACTAAGTACATTAAGAAATAACCCTAGAAAGACTTGATAGTCTTAGCTATGATCTCCACGCACTCCATCAGCTGCTCTTCGGTGATCACCAGGGGAGGAGCGAAACGGATGATGTGCTCGTGTGTGGGTTTGGCCAGCAGGCCGTTTTCTTTCAGGGCCACGCAAACATCCCAGGCGGTTTTTCCATCCTTGGGTTTGATCACGATGGCATTGAGCAATCCCTTGCCCCTGACCAGTTCCACCATGGGCGAGTCGATCTTTCTTAGTTCAGCCCTGAATTTCTCTCCCAGTTCTTCGGCCCGCTCGGCAAGATTCTCATCTTTAAGCACCTCCAGGGCGGCAATGGCCACTTTGGCTGCCACCGGGTTTCCTCCGTAGGTGGATCCGTGTTCACCGGGTTTGATACAAAGCATGATATCATCATCTGCCAGTACTACGGATACCGGGTAAACGCCTCCTGAAAGGGCTTTCCCAAGGATCAGGATATCGGGACGAACCTCTTCGTGGTCGCAGGCCAGCAGTTTGCCGGTCCGCGCCAGTCCGGTCTGAACCTCGTCGGCAATAAAGAGGACATTCTTCTCCTTACATAGCTCGAAGGCCTTGCTAAGGTAGCCGCTATCGGGCACATAGACTCCGGCTTCACCCTGGATGGGTTCTACCAGGAATCCTGCCACATTGGGATCCTCCAGTGCTTTGGCAAGTGCATCTGTATCATTGTAGGGAATGGTCACAAAGCCCGGGGTATAGGGTCCAAAACCCTTATATGAATCGGGATCGGTCGACATGGAAATAATGGTAATGGTACGGCCGTGGAAGTTGCCTTCACAGACAATGATCTTGGCTTCGTTTTCTGGAATGCCCTTCTTTTCATAGGCCCACTTGCGACAGAGCTTCAGAGCGGTTTCATCACCCTCGGCACCGGAATTCATGGGAAGTACCTTGTCATATCCGAAGTATTCAGTAATATACTGTTCAAACTCGCCCAGCAGGCTGTTGTAAAAAGCCCTGGAAGTCAGGGTGAGCTTCTGCGCCTGTTCGCTCATGGCTCCTACAATCTTTGGATGGCAGTGTCCCTGGTTGACCGCTGAATAAGCAGAGAGGAAATCATAATACCTCTTGCCTTCTACGTCCCAAACATAAACCCCTTCGCCCCGGTCAAGCACCACGGGAAGCGGATGATAGTTATGTGCTCCATACTTGTCTTCTCGCTGGATGTAGTCTTTTGTGTTCATAATTGTAATTAGTTCAGAGATTGTTTGTAAATTGAGGCATAAAGGTAGAAAACATATTTCAAGGTGTGACTGTTATTATAGTAGTATTCTCACCATTTACTGACTAAAATACTCATGGACAAACTACACAATTTAATTACCGATCGCTGGAGTCCGGTGGCCTTTGACTCTCGCAAGGTGGATTACGAATCCATCCACCTTCTGTTTGAAGCTGCCAAATGGGCCCCTTCCGGCAGAAATGCACAGCCCTGGCGTTTTATCTTTGCTACCAAGGATATGCCTGACTACGAGGTGCTTCTTGGTCTGCTTAACGATCAGAACCAGATATGGGCGAGCACTGCTCCCATGTTGGTACTGCCACTGGCTCAGGTCATCTCTACCTACAAGAACAGGCCAAACCGGCTGGCATTTTATGAAGTGGGGATGGCTGTTGGAAATCTTTTGTTCCAGGCCACCCATATGGGCCTGATGGTCCACCAGATGAGCGGATATGATGTAGAACGCGCCAAAGAAGTACTGGTGATCCCTACCCGCTATGAGCCCATGGCCATGATGGCTATCGGCTATAAGGGCGATGTAGCTCAATTGCCGGATAGTGGGAATGCCTGGGAGAAACGGAATCGAACCCGGAACGAGATCAGCAAATTCCTGGTCACTGGAAAATGCAAGTAGTTCCTTAGAAGCTGAGGGATAGTTTTACATTGAACCTTCTGCCGGTCAGGTAGTTGGGAATACCAAACATCCCGGGAACCCCTTCCTGGTCGGAGATGGTACGTATCCAGAGATAGGATGCTTCATTATTGATATCCAGAAGGTTAAATATCTCTGCGCTGATCCATATGCTTTCAAAGAAACGCAGGGGATTTTTCTCTCCCCATATATCCGTTTCCCGTTTAATCACCTTTGAAAAACCAATATCTATCCGGCGGTAAGGACGCATGCGCAGCTGGGTGTAGTATTGATCTTCAACGGGACTGCTCAGGGGGATTCCTGTACCGTAGAAGGCGTTCAGATGCACCTTGTAACCGGGATTGTTGGGGAAATAGTCCTGAAAGTAAAGACCGACGGTGAACAGCTGATCGGTGGGCCTGGGAAATTCGCCGGCCTCCTCGGTGACAAATTCAGTACCATCCCATACCTGGATATAATCACCTTCTACATCTTCCCTGGTTTGGAGCAGCGACAGGGTGAACCAGGACTCGGCTCCCCGGACAAATTCACCATTCAACTTAAAATCGATTCCTCTGGCATATCCACTTGAGATATTTTCGCCTGCATAGGAGACCCTTACATTCTCAATTTTGTAAGGAATCAGGTTGCTTAGCCACTTATAGTAGGCTTCACCGGTGAGCTTAAAGGGCCTGTTCCAGAGGCTGAAAATATAGTCACCACCCACCAGCAGGTGGATGGATCTCTGGGGCTCTATTTCGTCGTTGATTTCACCATCGGGCATGCGCATCTCCTTGTAGAAAGGAGCCTGGTAGTAGTATCCTGCCGAGATGTGGAACATCATATCCTGCTTCCAGTTGGGCTGCGTACTGATGGTCGCACGGGGACTGATCATGGTAGTCTGATTGAAATTCCAAACCAAAGTCCGGATCCCGGCGGTCATAAACCAGTCGGCTTTCTTTCCATTTAGCTCCTTTGTATCCTGGACAAAGGCCGAGAACTGGTCGTAGGAGATTTGGTTACTGGCTTTCTTGGATTTTGTCAGCTCCAGTTCCTCCCCGTTATAGGGGATTACATAGCCAGCCGAATCAATAATTTCCCATTCGTTGATGCGGTCATAGAAATCCTGGTACTGGTAGGAGAGTCCCCATTGTATATGATTATTATCACTTCGGTAAGATCCCAGGTGTGAGGCAGATATCACATAGGCATCCAGGTAGTTACGAGCATGTGTCAGCAGAGTACCCACTCCCAGATTAAGAATGGAGTCCCCGTAGGTATCCGAATCAATGGTATTGTCGAGCTCATTGATCCAGTATTGCCCCATAATGTCGAATGTCTCCTCTTCGATGGTACGGAAAGCCGATCCAATGAGTTTAAGGGACAAGCCTTTGACCGGTTTCCAGTTAAATGAGAGGGCACCCATGTAGGTGTCAAACTGGTCCACCTCCTGACCCTCGTAATAGATCCTCAGATTCAGAGGCAGGTCCTTGGTTCCGAATTCTGTATTGCGGGTTTGGGGAATAAACTGGTACTTATTGGAAGAGTAGTTCCCCAGGAAAGAGACTTCCAGTTTCCGGCTTAACTGGTAGGTGAAAAGGGCCTGTAAATCGGAGAACTGGGGCTTATAATCACCGCTGGTTTCCAGGGTATTCAAGAGGTACTGGGTAGTCTTGTACCTGTAACCGGCCAGGTAAGGTAAAGCGTTGTGTCTTGGATGCTCCCTCCACATGAGCAGAAGCACCCAGCAGGCTGATTGAGGCGGAGCCGGCAAAGCTGCGGGGTCGTTTATAGCTAATGTCCAGGGCAGAGGACATCTTATCGCCGTACCTGGCATCATAGCCCCCGGCAGAGAATTTGATGGACGATACCAGGTCGGAATTAATAAAACTCAGGCCTTCCTGCTGCGCGGAACGTACCAGGAAAGGCCTGTAGATTTCAACATCGTTTACATAGACCAGGTTTTCATCGAAGTTACCACCCCTGACCGAGTACTGTGAGCTGAGTTCATTATTTGAGCTGACCCCGGCCTGTGATTTAATGATGGTTTCCACACGCCCGGTGGTAGTGGGCATATAGTTAAGGTCCTCTACATCGATGCGTTGAAAGGTGCTTCCCCGTTCCTGGCGTGCGCTGACCGATACTTCATTGATGGCCCTTACATCCAGGTCCAGGGAAATATCCTGTGATCTGCTTTCACCATCACTCAGGCGCACAGCAAATTGCTTTGTCCGGTATCCAACGCAGGATATAATCACCGTGTAGGAGCGGCCGGCAGGGACTTCCAGGGAATAAGTTCCGTCCGGATTGGTCATGGTTCCCGACTGGGTTCCGTGAAGGCTTACATTGGCAAATTGCACAGGGTCTCCAATGCTGTCTCTGACAGTTCCTTTTAATGTTCCGCTATCCTGTCCCTTCGCCACGACTGCGACAATCAGGATCAGAGAAAAAAGAAGCGGGCGCATATTCACAATCAGAAATTTTCCGAATATAGTACTAACTGATGAAAAGCCCCGAAAATTGTGCAGAATCTTGTTAATCCTCCTCCTTGAAGTCACCCTCCTTAAGGGCTTTGAAAAACTTGGCCCAGCGCATGGGATCAAAGATGGTGTAGTAGGGGGTTTGTCCGGCCGTATAGAGCTGGTTGTATTGTTGTTTCATTACTTCCCGGAAGGCAATATTCGGATTGGGGCTGGCCCCATCCCGGTTCATCTTGATCTGGGTCTTGATCAGGGCAATATTATGATAGGCCCTCTGTTCATCGTCATCGGGAAGATCCAGCGCCAGGAAGGCCTCTTTAAACTCCTGGTAGGTCTTCCAGGGATAAATTCTCACTTCTGCCAGTTGAAAGGTATCGCTGACCATAAAGATATCAGCAGGATATTGCTGTCCCCCCAGTGAATCGGGGATCACATGGATGGTTCCCTTATGACCCATATGGCTGAAGAGGATGGTATCATTGGGCCTGACCACAAAGGAAAACATACCGCGCGCATCGGATGTGGTTCCCCTTCTTTCGCTCAGGATGATAATATTTACATGGGGAAGGGAACGGTGCTGGAGATCCCTTACGATTCCCGAAAACTGGACCAGGTGTTCATCCAGCTCTTTCTCCTGATCCTTTTTACGCTGACCCTCAGCCTGAAAGGAGAATACAGTCAGAACAAACAGTCCCATTAAAATCCTTACGTATACCCTGCTCCGACCCCTTAACATGCGGCAAAAATAGATAAAAAAACAGCGGAAATAGAGCTGAGCGCGCCATTTAAGAAGTAAATTTGTGAATTATTAACAGTTTAGACTGACATGACCATACAGTGTACCCTTAGCCTGCCATCTTATCCCCGGGGTTTCCACCTGATCACTCAACGGGTGGTGGAGGCTGCCGGCAAACTGCCCGATGCGGGAATTATGCATGTGCTGATCCAGCATACATCGGCCGGTCTCACACTCAATGAGAATGCCGATCCTTCAGTGAGGGACGATTTTGAAGCATTCATAAACCACCTGGTCCCTGAGAACCATCCCCTCTATTCACATATTTTTGAGGGTGAAGATGATATGCCTGCCCACCTGAAGGCTTCCATTATCGGAAACTCCGTAACTATTCCCATTACAAAGGGTCGTCTGAACCTGGGAACCTGGCAGGGAATCTACCTGTGTGAGTTCAGGAACCATGGAGGATCGCGTCGCCTGGTGATTACCATCACCTCCTGAGACTGCCATTTTCCTGTTGTATGATCATGTTTTAGAATAGCAAATCGCCCTGCTTATTTTATATAATTTTGAGCAACTTAAAAGCTCTTGTACATGAAGGAATTTGTATTACTTGGGGATGAAGCCATAGGTCAGGGCGCATTGGATGCTGGTCTTTCAGGGGTCTATGCATATCCGGGCACCCCTTCCACAGAAATTACTGAATTTATTCAGAAATCGAAGGAGGCTCGTGAGCGGAAGGTGCATGCGCAGTGGTCGGCCAATGAAAAGACAGCCATGGAAGCCGGACTGGGAATGTCCTATGCCGGTAAAAGAGCCATGGTATGTATGAAGCATGTGGGACTCAATGTGGCGGCCGATGCCTTTATTAATGCCGGTATGACCGGGGTGAACGGGGGACTGGTGGTGGTGGTGGCCGATGATCCTTCCATGCACTCATCGCAGAACGAACAGGACTCCAGGTTTTACGGGAAGTTTGCCATGATCCCGGTGCTGGAACCTGCCACCCAGCAGGAGGCCTATGAAATGACCCGCTATGGATTTGATCTTTCCGAGAAATTCGCGCTGCCCGTGATGCTGAGGATCACCACCAGGCTGGCCCATTCCCGGTCGGCCGTTAAGCGATCGGAACTACGAAAGGAAAATGATCTGAAACTCCCCACCGACCTGAAGCAATTCATTCTCCTGCCCGCTCTGGCCAGGAAGAGATATAAACTGCTTCTATCCACCCAGGAAAAGCTGGAGCAGGAGAGTATCAGCTCAGGCCTGAACCGCATAGAGAAGGGCGAGGACCATAGCCTGGGTATTATTGCATGCGGACTTTCCCATAACTACTACCGGGAGGTTGCCACCGAAGCCGGACTGAAGCATCCCGTGCTGAAAATATCCCAGTATCCGGTCCCTGCAGACCTGCTCAACAAATTTGTAAAGCAGGTGGACCGGGTGGTGGTGCTGGAAGAAGGGGCTCCCATGCTGGAAGAGTCGCTTAGCGGTGTGCTGGAAAACAACTACCTCATTGGAGGCCGCCTGGATGGCCTGATTCCGAGGGATGGTGAGCTGGATCCCCTTATCGTGAAACGGGCGCTGGAGATTGATGCAGAGCCGGTACGGCAGGTCCCTGATATTGTGAAGAACCGTCCCCCGGCCCTGTGCAAGGGCTGCAGTCACATTGATATGTACAATGCCCTGGGTGAGGCGCTTGAAGCTTATGGCCCGGGCCGGGTTTTCTCAGACATAGGTTGCTACACCCTGGGGGCCCTTCCTCCCTACAATGCCATCAATTCCTGCGTGGATATGGGAGCATCAGTGACCATGGCCAAGGGGGCTTCCGATGCCGGACTTCGTCCTGCAGTGGCAGTTATTGGCGACTCCACCTTCACTCATTCGGGGATGACCGGACTGCTGGATGCGGTGGTGGAACAAACTCCGGTCACAGTTATTATTTCGGATAACTCCACCACCGGGATGACCGGTGGACAGCAGAGTCATGCCACCAACCGGCTGGAGGATATATGCCGGGGGATCGGGGTGGAGGAGGAGCATATCCGCGTGATGAATCCGCTCCGGAAGCACCATGAGGAAAATATACATATGGTTGCCGATGAGCTTGCCTATGAAGGTGTTTCGGTTATTATAGCCCAGAGGGAGTGTATCCAGACGGCCTCCCGCCGCTTAAGGAAGGAAAAGTCTGCAAAATCTTAAGGTCTTATTTGCTAAAGTTGAACATATGAAACGTGATATAATACTGGCAGGTGTGGGTGGACAGGGAATCCTTTCCATTGCCGCTGTAATCGGTATGGCAGCTGTTGAATCGGGGCTTTACCTGAAGCAGGCCGAGGTGCATGGCATGAGTCAGCGTGGAGGTGCAGTACAGTCCCATCTGCGTATTTCAGATGCGCCCATTTCCTCCGACCTTATCCCGGAAGGCAGTTGCGACATGATCCTCTCGGTGGAGCCCATGGAAGCACTGCGTTATCTTCCCTTTCTGGCCAGAGACGGCTGGGTGGTGACCAGTAGTAAAACTTTTGAGAATATAGATGATTATCCGGCTGAAGATGAGCTCTTTGAGCAGATCAGACTTATCGATAATCACGTAATTATCGATGCATCATCCATTGCCAGGGACCTGGGATCTCTGAAGGTATCCAATATGGTGATGCTGGGAGCAGCTTCAGATTATCTGGAGATTTCCCAGGAGGCGCTGGAAGGGGCCCTGTACACCATTTTCGGTCGAAAAGGGGACGAGGTGGTAGCACTAAATATAAAAGCGCTTCAGGCAGGTAAGCAGGCGATCAGCATATAAAACATTTGATCTTTGTACGTGTTATAGTAAAAATCCTCTACATATGTTTACACAGAAAGACCTTCAGCAGATCCGCAGCAAAGGATGCAGTATTGATGAT
Organism: uncultured Bacteroidales bacterium; assembly: GCA_963753765.1. Classification (GTDB taxonomy): domain Bacteria; phylum Bacteroidota; class Bacteroidia; order Bacteroidales. The sequence goes on along the minus strand of CAVWDQ010000029.1, from coordinate 26,427 downwards.
ATCAATCAGCAAATCAAACATTTCCAGAATGGCTTTTCCCCGGCGGATATAACCATGCCGGCCACACCCGGAAAAGGCATTATGCTGCTGAGCGAAGGGGAGCAGGAACATTTCAAAAATATCTACCTGGATAATGCACCCGACAACCGGATCATCCGCTTTATCCCGGCCTCGGGAGCTGCTTCCCGTATGTTCAAATCGCTTATTCGAAGCCCTGGAAAAGCTGCAGGGGAAAAATTTGAAGGAGCAGAAGCTCCTGGTGGAGGAGAATAAAGAGATCCGGAAGTTCTTTAAGAAGCTGGAGAAGTATGCTTTTTTCGAGGATCTGGATAAGCCTGACAGGAATGATCCGGTTGGGATTTTGAAGCTTCTGCTTGGTGAGGAAGGGCTTGGCTATGGGAATCTGCCCAAAGGACTCCTGAAGTTCCATAAATACAGCGAAAAGGATCGTAGATCTGCCTTTGAGGAGCATGTACGGGAAGCCGTGAAATATTGTGGAAACCGTGACGGCCTAGTACGAATGCACCTGACCGTTTCGCCCGATCACCTGGATGGATTCCAGATTGAGGCAGCCCGGATTATGCGCAATATCGAAGAGGAGACCGGGATGAGTATAGATCTCTCCTTCTCCTTTCAGAAACCTGAAACAGATACCATTGCAGTGAATCCGGAGAATGAGCCCTTTCGAAATGCCGATGGGACATTACTATTCAGACCCGGGGGACACGGGGCACTGATCCGGAACCTGGATGCCCTGGATGGAGATATTGTTTTTATCAGCAATATCGATAATGTGGCACCCGATCGTCTGAAGAACCTGAGAGTGAAACAGAAACAGGTGCTTGGCGGGGTATTGCTGGAGGTGCGATCCAAGATCTTTTACTATCTCAGCCAGTTGAACGGGGAGGAAAAAGTAGAGAAAACACGCCTGGATAGCATGGTAAGCTATCTGCATGAACGACTGGGAATTGCTATTCCTGAAATGTTGGAAAGCTGGGATGTAAGCCAGATGAAAAAATGGCTGAACACCACCATGAACAGGCCTATCAGGGTATGTGGAATGGTTCGGAACGAAGGAGAACCGGGAGGAGGACCCTTTTATGTACGTTCCGAATCGGGTGAGGTAAGCCTCCAGATTGTGGAATCCTCTCAGATTGACCTGGAAGACCCTGTAAAGGCCGAACTTATGAACCGTTCCACCCATTTTAACCCGGTGGATCTGGTCTGCAGTCTTCGGGACTATAAGGGTAATAAGTTCAACCTTAGCGCTTTTGTGGATCATAATACGGGCTTCATTTCCGAAAAATCCATGGGAGGCAAGTCCCTGAAGGCCCTGGAACTCCCTGGTCTGTGGAACGGCTCCATGGCCGGATGGCTTACCCTCTTTGTGGAGGTACCCATAGAGAGTTTCTCACCCGTGAAGACTGTCTTTGACCTGGTCAGGAAGGAGCACCGGGTATAGTCGGTCCAGTATTATTCCCGACTCATAGAGCAGGGTCCATCCTTCGATCCAGAGATTGGATCCAAAAGCTCCCTTATAACTCACCTGTTCAAACCAGGAGCTGGAATAGGGTGCCATATCTTCAAACTCAGTGGAAGGGGGTAGTAGCATGTATCCTTCCGGGGAAGAAGAGATTCCCGGATCATCGTAACTGGTCAGCCATGCCAGCGATGAATCGGCCAGTATCTGGTTTTCTTCGTCCAGATCTTCCCAAGCTCTGAAAAGTATAATAGCTGGAACAGGATCATTTGCAGCGGGATAGAGGATGTTGCTTTCCAGGCTCAGGCGTCCTGACTGGAAAAGGGACCAGGTATCGCCTGGATTACTGGTATACTGCAGGGCTGCTACCCTTACCCGGTTTCAGGAAAATGGAGTTCCGGATGGCCTCCCCCGTATTGCAGGAAATGGATGGCCGGACCATTCTCCAGGGTGTGGTCTACCGATCAGGGTGATATTATAGATCTCAGGCATACTCCCGGGCAAAGAAGGGATGGGCTGCAAGCCGCCGTTAATCTCCGCGCCTTTGTCTGAATCAGCACTGTTGATACCCAGCCAGAACTGACCCTTTCCATGGTAACCCTGATCCAGGTCAAAGGCATCGTCCCCACAAAAGGCCACCACCAGATTTTTGCAGTTCACATCACCCCCAAAAAACTCTACCCCGTCATCTGCATTGGAGATGACCTCCACAAAACTCGATGGTGGTCTGGCGGCCCACACCGCCCAGGGTAAGACCATTAATCTCGTTCCCTCACCAATGTTGGTCCCCCCGTGACGGATGGAAACATAGCGCAGAATGCCCGAGTTATCATCATCATCGTACCCACCGTATACCCCTCTGGGCTCACTGATTGGAATGCCCTCTATCAGGTCTTCACCCGATTCGGTATTGATGGTGGCATTACCCAGGATGATCAGGCCACCCCAGAGTCCTCTCGATTCCAGGGGTACACTTCCTTCCAGGTCGTCCCCCTCCACGGTGAAAATAATGGGATTTAGCTGGGTGCCTTCAGCTATGATGGTACCTCCTCTTGCCACGATCAGTGCACTTGCCAGGTTGCCCTGTCCTGTACGTCCCCGGATCACCGTTCCCGCCTCAATGGTGAGGGTTTGTCCGTCATTCACAAAAACAAAGCCGCTGATCAGGTAATCTTTATCAGCAGTCCAGGTGACTGTAGCCGGTTCCGCCTCCCTGATCGGTAATGGTCTCCACCTCTTCAACTACATAATCACTCTTTCTGCAGGCAGAGAAAAATGTTGCAAGCATTAAAATAGCTAATGCAGTCCGGTGTATCTTATAATTATTATTGCTATTCATCATGATAAAATCAGGCTAAAAGACGATTTCAATATTCAGGAACAGATAGGGATCTGTACTTCCATTCTCTGCATATTCCACCCAGTCCTGGTAATTCAGGGAAAGGTTGACATATTTGATTGGAGCAAACTGGATCCCACTGATTATGGCGCTGCCATCATTGCCCAGATTCCAGGGCTGATCATCCTCCGGGAGGATGTTGGAATACAGCTGATCGTAGCGGGCAAATAGTTCCCACTTGTCCGACAGGGTATAGGTAGAATAAATGGAGTAGCCGAAGCGATCGTAATCTTCATTGAAGTTGTAATTCAGCTGGTGATTGTATTCAGCACCTATCCTGAATTTCTTATATCGATAGCCCAGGAAGCCAGAAAAGATCATTTGATGCACCTCACTGGTATGGATGGTGTAGTACCCTCTGATCACCAGATTTTCTGTGGGATACAGAGTCAGGCCTGCACCCAGTCGGTATACATTGTCAAATTGCAGACTTTTATAGCCTTCACCGTTGCTCAGGACCAGGTCGGTTGTGATTTTTCTGGACGGACTGTACTGTATTCGGCCCCCAGGTCTGCACTGGACCCGAACCGGTATTCGTCCATATAAGATCTGTAGATGTAGCGGTAACCCCAGAATTTCTCCTGGACTTTGAACTGAAGCATATCCATGAGGCCGAACCAAGTTTTTATGTTCCCGGTGCTGTAGCTCAGGTAGGCATTCTTGAAATAAGCATATCTTCGGATAAGCGCGAAATCCGAATCATCGTCGACGCTGCCTATATCGAGCTTAAGCTCTGCGGAAAAGTGCTTATCCAGCTCCCTTTTGTAGCCAAAATAGGCTCGCTTAACCTCGAAGGCAGTAGACGGATTGTCGTCGGGATGCAGATTGTAGTTGAAATGGGTATAGATCTTGGCTGATACAACACCGGGTTTGAGTTCTTTAGGGATACTATCCTGGCCACATACAAAGGGAAATACGGCCATAAGCATCAACAGGGTGAGGAGCTGTTTCATATCAATAATATTAGAGTTTTCCATCCTAAAGATAAAATTAACAGGAAGCATATTTCGCATTAAGAATAGAAATACTTAACATTAGTTTACATGCTTAAAGACGAAGCAGAGTAAATTCGCTGAATACTAGTTGGAATGTTTTATCTTCGCAGAAAATTATGGATTGGAGTGATTACAAAATATTACTCGTTGATGACGAAGATGACATCCTTGAGTTTCTGAGTTACAACCTCCGGAATGAAGGCTTCCATATCAGTACTGCATCCAATGGCAGGGAAGCGGTCCGCCTTACTGCAGAGCTAAGGCCCGACCTGGTTCTCATGGATGTGATGATGCCCGAGATGGATGGAATAGCTGCCTGTGAGAAGATCAGATCCACGAAACATATTGAGAACACCCTTGTGGCATTTCTGACAGCCCTGGGAGAGGACCATTCCCAGATAGCGGGATTTGAGGCCGGAGGTGATGATTATATTACCAAGCCAATTAAGCCCAAAGTGCTTATAAGCAGGGTGAAAGCTTTGCTGAAAAGGCGAAGCGTGAAGATTGAAGATGGAGAATCAGCTACCGAAACAAAAATTGTTTCGGGCGACCTGGTAATTGACAAGGAAAGATACCTGGTGGTGAAGAAAGGAAAAGAAATCACCCTGCCCAGAAAAGAGTTTGAATTGCTTTCCCTGCTGATTTCAAAACCCGAGAAGGTATTTACCCGTGGAGAGATCTTCGACCGCGTCTGGGGCGACAATATCGTGGTGGGCGACAGAACCATCGATGTTCATATCCGCAAGCTTCGTGAGAAACTGGGCAGCAAATACATCCATACCGTAAAAGGAATCGGCTACAAGTACCTTGTTTCCTGATCCTTCAGCCTCAGGCTATCCTACTCATCTTAATTCTTGACTCCATTTTGTTCCATGGATTCCAGCAGGAGCGACTCTGCTTTCACCAGATGTACCACACTGAGGAAGAGATTCTTGGTCTCGGAAAGCATTTCCATATAGGTGACACTGATTTTTACTCCCTTCTGTGTTTTCTTCAGGATCTTGATCCTGTGCACCAGAATCGAATTGGCCATATCGATCATCTCATCACGACGCTTCACCAGTTCATTTATACTGCTGAAATTCCTGTTTTTCAGAATATTAATCGTGAAATTAAAGAATTCGCCAGCCTTCTCATTGAAATCCTTTAATACTTGAATCTGCTCTTTATCCAGCGGGTGATTGTTATCCAGGTGGTTGAAGGCGGGCTGAACAATATGCATCAGGGAGTTGCTCATTTCCTTCATATAGGCTACTACCTGTACATAGTGGTGACCACTTTCCAGCTCGGACTCTTCAAATTTCCTGAGGGTTTCAGGAATATTCTCTCTGATTTCAGTAACCTCTTTTCCAAGGCGTTTGGCATCTTTCCTCAGTCTTTTCAGCTCTTTATGGTTTTCCTTAAGGAGATTGTTATAAGTCAGGTAAAGAATTTTAGAAACCTTCAGAATGGAGCTTTTCACTTCATCATCACAGGATTTCAAGACCTGGTAGGAAGCAGTAATCTTTTCACTATCGATCCGTTCCAGTTTCTCGGACTTTCGCTTGTGGAAGGCATGGGTTCTGAGCAGGATGAAGATGGAAAGCACGATCAGTATTAAAATCACGGGAAGTTTCCCAAAGAATATGAGCGATGCAATGAGGAAGGAAGCCAGGAAGGCACTGAAGGCGGTAAAGAACCATCCACCAATAACGGTCAGCACCCCGGTAATTCTGTAAACCGCACTCTCCCTGCCCCAGGCACCATCGGCCAGGGATGTTCCCATGGCTACCATAAAAGTAACATAGGTGGTGGAGAGCGGAAGTTTCAGGGAGGTACCAATGGCTATCAGGATACTGGCAACCACCAGGTTCACAGAGGCCCGTACCAGGTCAAAGGCTGTCTTCTCATCTTTTTCGTTATGGTGTTTTTCCGAATCAAACCTGTCCTGGACAAAGCGGGTGACAGCCTTGGGAGCAATTTTAGCCATTCCATTGCTGGTTTCTACTGCCCGTCTTACCAGGAACCTGGCCAGCGAAGTGGAGGCAAAACGCTCCGATCCTTCACCCTGACGACTCAGGTCAATGGTTGTGGCGGTCACAGATTTTGCCTTTTTAGAAAAGCGCAGCGTCAGTACCATTATCAGTCCTGCAGCAATCAGGAAATAGATGGGCGTATTTACTTTTTCTGTGAGGGCGGTCATCATAAATCCGGAAGGATCACCTGCTCCAGAGGCCATAAATGCCTTGAAAGACTCAAAACCTGCCAGGGGCACTCCAATGAAGTTTACCAGGTCATTACCGGCAAAGGCCATGGCCAGTGCAAAGGTGCCAACCAGTACCGTGATTTTCATGACATTAATCCTGGTAAAAAGAGTCAGCAACTGGAAGAGCAATGTAAAACCAACAAAGCTGATTAACATCGCCCTCATTGTATGTTCCTTTATCAGAGCCAGTGTATCCGGCGATATCAGAGTGGATCCTTTGGCTCCTTTGATCAGCAGGAAGTAGAGGATGGCCGTGATGGCGAAGCCACCCCAGACACCGTTCCAGTACTTAAAGGTTTTTTTCAGATTGAAGGAGAAGGCCAGGCGCACGATCCACTGGATAATCATCCCCACGGTAAAGGCAATAACCACAGAGAGGAAAATCCCCACAATAATCATGACCGAACTTTCCACATTGATATACTCACTTACCTTGTGAACGGCATCAACCGACCTGGTGACTTTATATATAGAGACTGCTACGGCCGATCCCAGGATCTCAAATACAATGGAGACGGTGGTGGATGTGGGCAGGCCGATGGTATTGAAGAAATCCAGCAACAGGATGTCTGTGAGCATCACTGCCAGGAATATGATCATGATCTCCTGGAAGGCGAAGAACTCAGGATTGAAAATACCTTTCCGGGCAACTTCCATCATTCCGTTTGAGAACACAGCTCCCACAAGAACGCCGGCAGCAGCAATGGCAAGAATGATTTTAAAGGGTGCAGCTTTTGAACCGATGGCCGAATTAAGGAAGTTAACAGCATCATTGCTGACGCCCACAATCAGGTCAGAAATGGCCAGCAGAAACAGAACTGCAACGATCAGAATATAATAGGCCTCCATGAAAAGTAGTTGTTAAGGTTCAGGGTAAAAATAGAGTTATTAAGCAAACCCAATATTAAATTAATGTTAAGTTAATGGATGTCTTCAAAAGTTTATAAATGTATAAAAATGTTACATTTAAGCTTAAGCTAAGTTTACAGGAAGATGAAGAAACAATTAAAAGTGTGCCTGGTACAGCCGGATATGGCCTGGGAAGATATTGAAGCTAATATTGAACTGCTGGACAGGATGCTGGAACAGGCCGAGCCGGAAACCGACCTGGTGGTATTGCCGGAAACTTTTTCAACGGGATTTACCATGCAAGCTGAAAAATTTGCAGAAGGAGAGAATGGCCTGGCAATTCAGTGGATGAAGTCCTATGCAAGTAAGCGAAACTGTTATATCACCGGCAGCCTGATTTTCAGAGAGGGAGAGGGGCCGGCATACAATCGCCTTTTCTGGATCTCTCCGGAAGGCGTGGATGGTTTCTATGATAAGCGCCACCTCTTTCGACCCGGTGGAGAAAAAGAGAATTTCGAAGCGGGGGAGGAGCGAAAGCTGTTCCGCCTGGGATCATTCCGGATCCTGCCCCAGATTTGTTACGACCTGCGTTTCCCTGTATTCAGCAGGAACAGGGATGATTACGATATGATGCTCTATGTGGCCAACTGGCCCTCCTCCAGGCACCAGGTATGGGAGACCCTTACAAGGGCCCGGGCCATGGAGAATCAGAGCTATCTCCTGGGATGTAACCGGGTGGGATCCGATGGAACGCGGGGTTGCTTCCAGCGGGGGGACCTGTGTCATTGATCCCATGGGAAATGAGATCCACAGAATGGATAGCAGTCCGGGCATAATGACCTGTGAACTGGATCTTGAAAAACTACAGGATTTCAGAAAGAAATTTCCGGCATGGAAAGATGCGGATTCCTTTGAACCCGGATGGTAACAAGGCACTGATTAGCAACCACAGCCGCAGCTTCCGCCACCGCCACCGGCATCGCTCTTGCAATTGTCATCCTCGCAATTGTCGCTGTTGCACTCACCACTTTCGCTTCCACCGCATCCGCAACCGCCGGCTGCATGTATGTGACCATGTGAAAGCTCTTCATCTGTAGCGCTGCGTACATCTGTTACTTCACCCTTGAAATAGAGATCATTTCCGGCCATGGGGTGGTTGAAGTCCATTTTCACGGCATCCCCTTCCAGGGCAATAACCTTACCGTTCAGGCGTCTTCCTTCAGCGTCCATCATGGGAACCATGGTTCCAATCTTCATCAGATTCTCATCGATCTTACCATCCACCTCGAATACCGATTGCGGAACATGTACGATGGCATTCTCCACTACAGGTCCGTATGCATCTTCACTATTGAGCAGGAACTCAAAATTGTCACCATTGGTCAGCCCACTGAGCTGCTCCTCGAATTTGGGCAGTAATCCGCCTGTTCCAAAAAGGAAAGTCAGGGGATTTTCACTGGTCAGCGATTCAACAACTTCACCTTCTTTTGAACCTGAACGCAATTCATAAACGATGGAAACGACATTATTCTTTTCAGCAATCATGATCTCTTGTTTTTTGAAGCTGCAAAGAAAGCAAATATTTCTCTTTATTTAAAGCGAAACAGAAGCTCTCCAGATATTTTGCAATTAATTAACAATCTCCTCCTCCGTTGCCAAAGGATCACCTTCAGATAGTTGATCCCCTGAAGGCTCGCTTAATCTCGAGATTTACATCCTGTTGTGGTCTTCTTCTGATGCTGAATCATGGAGACTGCCATGGTGATACTGGAGACCAGTATTACCAGCAGCAGGATGCCCTCATTAAATTCAGTTACTGCAAGCTCTTCAGGGATGGAGTAGAAGAGCAGGATGGTGATCAGTCCCCGGGGGGCCAGCCAGACATCGGGATAAATATTTTTACGGATCACCAGCCGGAACCAGGCGAAACGCACTCCATAGAGGATGGCCAGCACCACGATGCTCACAAGCCACACCTCCAGTTTTGCCAGGCTGGCCAGGACAATCGTAAATCCAAAGATCACAAAGAAGAAGGTTCGTACCACAAAGGAAGACTCCAGGGTGATCATTTTAAAATTCTCAAAGATGCCCGACATCTGTTCTTCATTCAAAAAGACGCGTGTCTTGCCCGGAAAGAAGATATTCCGGTTGGAGAGCATCAGTCCGAATACCAGGATAATCAGCAGACTGGACAGATGGAACATCTTGCTTATGCCATAGAGAAGGATCAGCACAGCAATCAGCAGGAAGAGCTTCAATTCAGTACGGATCTTCTGAAACAAAAAGATCAGCAAATAACTGGCCAATACGGAGACCGCACGGTCAGACTTAAGATTCAACAATACATCCAGCCCCATCTCCCCCACGCTTTCTGCCTTCATGCTGCTGATCAGGAAATAGAAGAGCATGATCCCCAGGATATCAGAGAAGGTACTTTCATACACCATGAATTCACGTTTATCTTTTGAAAGAGCTGATACACTGGGAATAATAATGGCCGAACTCATAATGGAAAGTGGTACAGCATAAAGAAGCCCTGTGGTCATATTCACCTTCAGGTAAACGGTCATCACCCAGCCTATAATGGTGGCTGACAGCAGGAGGGTAACCAGGGAGGTAAAAAAGGCCCTTGAGATCACGTTTCTCTTTTCTCTTTCCAGTTCAAGATCCAGCGATGCCTCCAGTACTATCATAATCAGTCCGATGGTTCCCAGCACCTCCAGGATGGGGGTCATATCGGGCGCATGCATGCCGGTGGCCGAAACCAGTCCCTTCAGAGCCACACCGAGGACAATCAGCAGAAGTACACTGGGAATGCTGTAGCGGCTGGCTACCAGGTTAAAGATGTAAGAGATAATGATAATCAGGGATCCGACAATAACCAGTCCATTTGAGCCAAAGTGTTCCATCATAAAAAGGCATTAAATCCAACCCTGAATACAGGATTTGAATAAGGTGATAAATATGATTCGCTTACGTCCCAGAGTACGGTGAATGTGATCGTGTTGTACATTCCTATACGCTGTGCGACTCCTCCACCCACCAGGAAGCCATGGTACATGGTGCGTCCTTCTTCAGTATATGGGGGAACGTAGTATTCGTTCTCCATGCTCAGCCCGTCATACTCCGCCTGTACATAAAGCTCGCTAAATAGTTTAATGGGCAACCACTGTTCCGCATTTGTGATCAGAGAAAAGCGGGAAAACCCTTTTAACCCGTATGAATGGGTCTGATAGGCAGGGTAATATGGAGTTGACTTCACGGACTGGTAAATGTAGTGGGGACCCAGGCCGACAACAAGACGGTCCAGTATATGGTAACCCACCATAGGAGAAAGATCGATGTAGGTGCTGGACCCAAAGGACATCCATATCTCGGGAATCAGGAAAAACTTTCCCTTCCTTCCGTTTTCCTCCTCCTCCTTTTGAGCAAACACTGAAATATTCAGGCTCGCAAACAACAGCACCAATAAGATCTTTTTCATCCACGCTATTTTTTCACGCTGTATTTCCGGGCCTTGATTTTCCCACTGAGTAGCAGTGATCCATTCTGTGCCAGGGCTCTCATCTCATCTTCACCGGGAAAAATAAGGACCGGGGCTATAAAGTCGACCCGCCTTTTCACATCGCCGGTAAGATCAGGATTATGGGCAATGCCACCTGTGATCAGGATGGCATCAACTTCTCCACCCAATACCGTGGCCATAGCTCCAATCTCCTTGCTTATCTGGTAGGCCATTGCTTTCTGCAGAAGCATGGCGGTTGCATTTCCCTCGCTGGCTTCTTTTTCGATTATCTGGGCGTCTTTATGTCCCACGTAGGCATAGAGTCCCCCTTCGCCGATCAGCATCTTTTTTACCTCAGGCCATGTGACATCCTGCTCCAGGCAATATCTTGCAAGTGCACCGGCAGGCAGGGTGCCTGACCTTTCAGGACCAAAGGGTCCTTCACCATCCAATGCATTGTTTACATCGATTACGCGGCCTTTTTGATGGGCACCCACGGAGATGCCGCTTCCAAGGTGGGCCACCACCAGGTTCAGATCCTCATATTCCATTCCCCTGGAATGGGCGTAGGTACGGGCCACACTTTTCTGGTTCAATGCGTGGAAAATGGAGATGCGTTCAAATTTGGGGTGACCGCTGATGCGGGCCACATCCTGCAACTCATCCACAACTACCGGGTCGGCAATGTAGGCCCCGGCCCGGGGGAACTTACTGAGCAATTTATGAGCTATCAAACCACCCAGGTTGCTGGCATGGTCGCCCATGACACCATTTTCCAGATCGGCTTTCATCTCCTTGTTCACTTCATAAACTCCAGACTCGATGGGGTGGATCAGTCCGCCCCTGGCTATAATAACCCCCACACTGTCAAAGGGTATGTGGTTTGCTTCCACTTCGTTTAGCACCAGCTTAAGCCTGTAGTCCAGTTGATCGCATGTTTGGCTGAAAGCCTCCAGATCGCCGCCCTCATGACGAATGGTCTTCAGGAATACCGATCTGTTATCCAGGTAGACGGCAATTTTCGTAGAAGTTGCCCCCGGATTAATAACAAGTATGTAGTTAGCTTCCATTATAAGCCTGTTTTTAGCCCGATTAGCGGCTTTTCCCGTCATTTTCGGAAGCCACTGCTGCAAGGAGGATTGAATCGAATTTTGCCTGCTCAGAATCGGATCTGGAGGTAAGTACAATGGGGGCTGAAGCACCTACAATCATGGAGGCCACCTTGGCCTTGGCAAAGAATACCAGCGATTTATAGAGGACGTTTCCCACTTCAATATCCGGCATCAGCAGCAGGTCGGTATCACCAGCCACATCACTTTTTATTTCTTTGTGTTTGGCACTTTCGAAGGATACCGCATTATCAAATGCCAGGGGGCCGTCCACAATACAGTTCAGGATCTGGTCGCGCTGGTTCATCTTGGAGAGCAGGGCGGCATCCAGGGTTGCGCCCATTTCTGTATTGACTTTCTCCACTGCGCCCAGAACGGCCACCTTGGGTTTCGCAATGCCCAGTTTGTTCAGGATCCTGACCGAATTATTGAGTATCTCAATCTTTTCAGCCAGGTTTGGTGCAATGTTCATGGCCACATCGGTGACTGCTATGAGCTTGTGATAAGTTTCCACTTCAAAATATGCAAAATGGGAAAGGAGCTTGCCGGTGCGCAGGCCATATTCTTTATTCAGAACGCAATGGAGCATATCGGAGGTGCCAACTTTTCCTTTCATCAGTACATCGGCCTTATTATCGTGAACCATTTTTACGGCTATGGTTACCGCTTCTACAGGGCTGGCTGCCTCTATAAATTCGAACTTACTGATATCCAGGTCCAGAATCTCTGCCATTCCAAAGGTTTTTTCCCTGTCTCCAACCAGGATGGGACGAATGATTTCTTCTGATGCCGCATTGAAAACAGCATTCAGGGAATGAGCATCTTCGGAAGCAGCCAATACCAGTTTTCTTGGTTTGTGGCTTCTATCCAGTAATTCGCGCAACTGGGAAAGTTCTGTTAGCATATCTAATTTTTGTTAATCCATCACAAAGAAAAAGAAATACCCGGTTTGCACCGGGCATTCTGTTATGATATTCAACACATTTGATTTCTTAGAAGCACTTCTCAAGAATTTTGTAGGTATCCGTAGCGATTACCAGCTCTTCATTGGTTCTTATCACCATGGCCGTCACCCGTGAGTCGGGTTTGGAAATAATTTTGTCTTCTCCCTTCACACCATGGTTCCCGGGTTCGTCAAAATCCAGTCCCAGGTACTCCATATTCTGGAGGATCATGCGGCGGATATTAAAATCGTTCTCCCCGATACCTCCTGTAAAGATCACCAGGTCCAGTCCGTTCATAATGGCCGCATAGGCACCGATAAATTTCTTCACCCTGTAAGCATACATGGTCAGTGCCAGGTTGGCACGCTCGTTTCCTTCATAGTAGGCAAGTTCCAGGTCCCGCATATCGGATGAGATTTCCGAAATACCCATCATTCCACTGCGCTTATTGATCATATTACTTACTCCCTTCAGGCTCAGGTGCTCCTTATCGGCCAGGAATAGCAATACCCCCGGATCGATATCTCCTGTGCGGGTTCCCATAATCAGTCCGTCCACCGGTGTGAAGCCCATGGATGTATCCATGGATTTTCCATGCTCAATGGCTGTAACCGAAGCCCCGTTACCCAGGTGACACGATACCACCTTCATATCCCGGGTATCCCGGTTCAGGATCTCACTGGCCCTCCTGTAAACATATTTATGGCTGGTACCGTGATACCCGTATTTCCTGACCCCGTATTTCTCATAATATTCCCTGGGTATGGCATACATGTAGGCATGGGAGGGCATGCTCTGGTGAAAGGAAGTGTCAAATACAGCTATCTGGGGAATTCCCGGCAGTAGTGTGTCGATGGAGATGATTCCCTTCAGGTTGGCCGGGTTATGCAGGGGTGCCAGGTCAATACAAGCTTCAATATCCTGGATTACCTCCTTGGTAATCAGTACACTCTCTTTGTACTTCTCCCCACCCTGAACCACGCGGTGCCCTACAGCAACTATTTCATCAACACTCTTAAGAACCCCATGCTCTTCGTCCACCAGCGCAGCCATTACCATATTGATCCCCGTAGTGTGGTCCATAATGGGCAGTATTTGCTTGTGCTTCGCTTTTCCCGTAGGTTTATGGGAAATTACTGCATCAGTAAACCCGATTCGTTCCACTATACCTTTAGCGATCACCTCTTCCTTGTTAGCCATATTGAATAGCTGGTACTTGATAGAGGAACTCCCGCAGTTTAATACTAAAATAATCATGAAAATATGTCCGTTAAGTTCAGTGAATCTTTACTTATTTCTGTTTCTTCATTCCTGCAGCCTGGTTGGCTGTAATAGCCACCAGATTGACGATGTCGCTTACTGAACAGCCCCTGGAAAGATCATTGATTGGGGCCGCCATTCCCTGCAGCACAGGACCAACGGCCTCTGCCTTGGCCAGGCGCTGAACCAGTTTATATGCGGTATTACCCACATTTAAGTCAGGGAATATCAGCACATTGGCATCGCCCTGGATAGGACTGTCCGGCGCTTTGCTGGCAGCAATGGCCGGAATCAGGGCAGCATCTGCCTGCATCTCTCCGCCAATAATCAGGGTCGGATCCATTTCTCTGGCCAGTTTGGTGGCATTGGCCACCTTATCAACCATGGGGTGACTGGCGCTCCCTTTGGTGGAGAAACTTATCATGGCGATCCGGGGTTCAAAACCAAGGATGGAGCGGGTGGTTGCTGCCGTAGCCACGGCGATTTCTGCCAGTTGTTTTTCGTCCGGATCGGGATGTACGGCACCGTCGGCAAATACCAGCACACCATCTTCCCCGAAGGAGTGGTCTTTCAGGATCATGATAAAGGCCCCTGAAACAATGCTGATTCCAGGCAGGGTCTTCACGATTTGAAAAGCTGGACGCAGTACATCACCTGTGGAATTTGCGGCTCCGGCAACTTCTCCATCAGCATCACCTGCCTTAATCATCAGGACTCCCAGGTAGAGGGGGTCTTCCACCAGCCTGGCTGCCTCTTCCATGGTCATCCCCTTCTCTTTTCGCAGTTCAAACAGGAGTTCTGTGTAAGCCTGTTTCCTGGGGTGGTCCTTGGGATTGATCACTGTGGCCTTTTCGATATTCTTCAATCCGTACTGCTTCACTTTTTTATCCAGTTCCACCGGATCAGCAATCAGGTAGATATAGCAGAGTCTTTCACGGATGATGGCATCTGCTGCCATTATTGTTCTTTCTTCATTTCCTTCCGGAAGTACGATGCGTTGACAGTCCTGGCGGGCTGCTTCTCTAATTCTATGAATTAAATCCATTGATTATCAGTAGTTTGAGTTTAATTATTGGAAAGCGTAAAGTTAACTAAAAAAAGCAAAGTCTTATCTCTGTAAAGCATCTTTTTCAACACTTTTGCCTTTGTTTGGTTATTATAGAATAAAACTAATAAGCAGATGAAAACTGAAACATTATTTGAGAAACTCTGGGAACAATATGCACGGGAAAATCCGGGAGCCGGACAAATCCATAAGCTTTTTACAGATGCAGGTGAAAGAGTGGTTAACGATCACGTGGCCTTTCGCACCTTTGATGATCCCAGGGTCAACATCGATGTGCTGGCACGCCCTTTTATTGAGGCCGGTTACCAGGAGGCAGGAGAGTACCATTTCGAAGCAAAGAAATTGAGAGCCAGGCACTTTGAGTTACCCGGACAGCCTGAATCGCCCAGGGTATTTATCAGCGAGCTGATGCTGGATCAGTTTTCCGAAGAGCTTCAAAATACCATCAGGGAACAACTTGATGCAGTTTCTCAGGATTTGCTGGCATCACCCGAATTGATTTTCAAGGGATCCATCTTTCCTTCCATCACTTATGAAGTCTACATGCGGCTGAGGGAAGAATCTGAATATGCAGCCTGGATGTATGCCTTCGGATACAGGGCCAACCATTTTACAGTAAGTATCAATTATCTGAAGAAATTTGACGGGATTGAAGCGGTAAACTCTTTTCTTAAAGAGCAGTGGTTTTCAGCTTAATAGCTCCGGGGGCGAAATTAAAGGAACCCCGAAGCAGATGCTCGAACAATCCAGCACCCTGGCCGACCAGGTGGAGGTTCAATTCAGCGACGGAGCACATATTATTCCCGGATGCTACTATGAATTTGCCAGGCGGTATCGCAATGCAGCCGGACAGTTATTCAGTGCTTTTATCGCCGGATCGGCCGATAAAATTTTCGAAAGCACCGACTATCGAAGGGCCTAGTTGCATTTTCCTTTTCAGAAATGAAGAATCTGCTATATTTGTTGGATTATAGAAAAATCCAATCAAATAGCGCAGTCCAAACTTAGTCGCCTGCAGGCGCGGATCGATGGTGAACTTTTTACCGACCGCCTGAGACTACTTATGTATGCCACAGATGCTTCTGATTATAAGGAGCTTCCACAGGCTGTGGTCTACCCGAAACATGAAGCTGATATTCGTGAACTGATCCGATTTGCCAGCGAAAACGGGATCACTCTGATACCCAGGACAGCAGGGACTTCCCTGGCCGGACAGGTAGTGGGCAACGGGATAGTGGTGGATATGTCCAGGCATATGACCAGGATCCTGGAAATCAATGAAAAGGAGCGATGGGTGAGGGTTGAACCTGGAGTAATTCTGGATGAACTGAATATTACTCTTGCTTCCACCGGCCTCTTTTTCAGTCCGGAAACCTCCACTTCCAACCGCAGCATGATCGGGGGGATGATTGGCAACAACTCTTGCGGGTTACACTCGCTTGTACATGGTGCTACCCGTGATCATACCCTGTCGGTAAGGGCTGTTCTGAGTGATGCCTCCGTATGTGAATTTGGTCCCCTGAACCAGAAGGATTTCAGTGCTTTGCTTGATAAAAAGGGTTTTGAAGGAGATATCTATCGCGGACTCAATGCCATGCTACGTGATCCTGACAATCAGAAAGAAATTGTTGCTGGCTTTCCAGATCCCAGGGTCCTGAGGCGCAATACCGGCTATGCCCTGGATGAGCTATTGGAAACGCCCCCGTATCGGGGAAAGGAGGCCAGGTATTCCGATTTCAATCTCTGTAAATTGCTTGCCGGATCGGAAGGGACACTGCTTTTTATTACCGAAGCCAGGTTAAACCTGGTCCCACAGCCCCCTGCCTATAAAGCACTGGTTCCCATACATTTTGATTCAGTAATGGATGCCATTCGGGGCAACCTTTACGCTCTCAAACACGCTCCCACAGCTGTTGAGCTGATGGATAAAACCATTCTCGACTGTACCAAAGAGAATCTGACCCAGCGAAAGAATCGTTTCTTTCTTTCCGGTGATCCCGGAGCAGTGTTGATTGTGGAGCTGGTGGACAGCGATGAATCGGTCCTGCATCGGCGGATTAAGACCATGGAGAAGAAAATGAGGGCGGCCGGAATGGGAACCCATTTCCCTGTGATTACGGGTAGTGATATCAAAAAGGTCTGGGCCCTTCGTAAGGCTGGATTGGGCGTCCTTTCCAATATCCCTGGAGAGGGCAGGCCGGTATCGGTTATAGAGGATACCAGTGTCCATGTGGAAGTGCTGGAAGATTATATCACAGAATTTAATCAACTGCTTGAAAAATATGGCCTTAACTGTGTTTATCATGCCCATATCTCAGTGGGGGAACTCCATCTGCGTCCCATTCTGAATCTCAAAGATGCCGGGGATATTCAACTCTTTCATGATCTTGCTCTTGAGAGCGCCTTGCTGGTGAAGAAGTACAGGGGCTCGCTTAGTGGAGAACATGGGGATGGCCGTTTGCGTGGAGAATTTATTCCATTGATGGTAGGGGAGCGAAATTTTGAACTGATCAAAAGAGTGAAGCAGCTTTTTGATCCGGATGGAGTATTCAATAAAGGCAAGATTACCGATACCCCTCCCATGAATTCATCCCTGCGTTATGAGGCAGGTCACCAGTCGCCTCTCTTCGATACCTATTTCGAGTATCCCCGGGAAGGTGGACTTATGCAGCTTATCGAAAAGTGCAATGGTTCAGGCGATTGCAGGAAGACGGAACTCACCGGGGGGACCATGTGTCCAAGTTACATGGCCACAAGGGATGAGATGGCCACCACCCGCGCAAGAGCCAATGTACTTCGCGAACTGCTGTCCCGAAGCGATCTGAAAAAGCCATTTAACCAGAGAGAAATCTATAAAGTACTTGATCTCTGTCTATCATGCAAAGCATGCAAATCGGAGTGTCCGTCCAGTGTCGACATGGCCAAGATCAAGGCTGAATTCATGCAGCACTGGTACGAGCATCACCGGATTCCCATGCGGACTCAATTGATTGCCAATATCTCCAGTGTTAACAGGCTGGGGATCTTGATTCCTTCCGTATTCAACTGGTTTGCAACAAGTAAGCTGACATCTGGCTTACTCAAGCGCATGCTTGGTTTTGCCACCAGGAGGAGTATTCCCAGTCTTGGAAAACAGTCTCTTCGCTCATGGGCGGGAAGACACCTGGAGAGCCTCAATAAGGAATTACCCACCGATGCACCGGAGGTGATCCTCTACGTGGATGAGTTCAGCAATTACAATGACACCACTTTGGGTATTATTAGCGTAAGGCTTCTTAACCGTCTGGGCATCAGGGTTATTATTGTAAAACACCCGGTAAGTGGCCGGACTTATATTTCCAAAGGTCTTCTGAAGAAAGCCCGGAAAATTGCCAGAAAAAATGTGGAGATTTTAAGTGAACTGGTTGGTCCGGATCGTCCCCTCGTGGGTATAGAGCCCTCTGCCATCCTGGGATTCAGGGATGAATTCCCCGAGCTGGTCGGAAAGGATATGAGTGAGCAGGCCTCGGTACTTTCCGAAAATTGCTATACCATGGAGGAGTACCTGGACAGGGCCTATGAACAGAAACTATTTGACAGCTCCATCTTTACTTCAGAGAGGGTGAGCATAAAGCTTCATGGACATTGTCAGCAAAAAGCCATCGCCAGTACTGCTCCCACCAGGAGCTTGCTTTCCATTCCTGAAAACTATAGTGTAGAGGAGATCCCTTCGGGTTGCTGCGGGATGGCAGGTTCCTTTGGTTATGAGAAGGAGCATTATGAACTCTCCATGAAAGTGGGTGAGCTTGTATTGTTTCCCGCTGTGCGTGAGACCGATACAGGAACAATTGTTGCCGCACCCGGTACCAGTTGCAGACACCAGATCGGGGATGGGACCGGCAGGCAGGCTCTGCACCCGGTGGAGATATTATATAAGGCTTTAAAGTAGATTTTAATTATTATTGGGGTTATTATGTGGAAAATGCTTAAAAAACTCCCGCTCTGGGCGAAGATCTTTATTGGTATGGGACTGGGAATCCTCTGGGGACTGGTCTCGGTATGGTCCGGATGGGAAATATTTACCACCGATTGGGTAAAGCCCTGGGGTACCATATTCCTGAAACTCCTGAAGCTCATTGCCGTCCCGCTTATTTTTGTTTCCCTGGTGAAGGGGATTTCCAGTCTGACCGATATCACCAAACTCTCCAGAATCGGATATAAGACCATAGTCATCTACATTATCACCACTGTGTTTGCCACAACAGTGGGTCTGGCCATGGTTAATATTTTCAAACCCGGTGATGTGTTCCCCGATGACAAGCAGGAGCAGTACAGGGAGCAGTTCGGTGGACAGGTTGATGTCAGGACAAGGTCGGCCCAGGAACTGGAAAAAGAATCGCCACTCTTCTTCTTTGAAGATATGATCCCCGAGAACTTTTTCAGAGCAGCGGGGGATAACTCAAAAATGCTTCAGATCATCTTCTTTGCGATTTTGTTCAGTATTGCCCTGGTTCTTGTACCTGGCGAGAAGACCCAGGTGGTCAAGGATTTCTTTGATGGACTGAATGACGTGATTCTTAAGATTGTGGATCTGATCATGCGCTTTGCACCCATCGGTGTTTTTGCCCTGATGGCAGCCCTGGTTGTAGACTTTTCAGGGGATGCAGATATATTTACCGCACTGGGTATGTATATGATCACTGTGGTGATCGGACTGTTCCTGCTGATCCTGGGGCTCTACCCGATGATGATGCGGGTTTTTGCCGGGATCAGGATTACCAAATTTATGAAGGCAATCCTGCCGGCCCAGCTGGTGGCCTTTACCACCAGTTCAAGTGCTGCAACCCTTCCTGTTACAATGAAGCAGGTGACCAACGAATTGGGGGTTTCCAAACCCATTGCCAATTTCGTACTTCCGGTGGGGGTGACCATCAACATGGATGGTACCAGCTGCTACCAGGCCATCGCGGCTGTTTTTATTGCACAGGTCTTCGGGATCGACCTGACCCTGATGCAGCAGCTGACCATAGTGCTGACTGCCACCCTGGCATCCATCGGATCGCCAGGCATTCCCAGCGGGAGCATTGTGATGTTGATTATTGTCCTGAATTCGGTGGGACTGCCCGTCGAAGGACTTGCTTTGATCCTGGGTGTGGACCGGCCCCTGGATATGCTAAGAACCGTCGTGAATATTACCGGCGATTCCAGTGTAGCCTCCATTGTGGCCCGCTCGGAAGGTGAACTGAACATGAATTCCTGAAAAACCAGCTGTTTTTCGCTAGATTGTTATATACAGTATTTGCTGCATATCTAAACTATCTGCCTCTATTTCAAGGTAAAACCTAGTATTCTAACCTTTCTTAGGCCTGTCAGAAGGCCATATTTCATTCCTGTATGACCAGGTGCCCGTCATTTTTCCGCTGTGATGAGGGTATTCTCAAAGTATGTACATAAAATATAATGCAGATAAGCAAACACAAAGGGGAGGAGGGAGGAACTGTTACTTTCTGTAATATCAGAGTTGATCCTGAAAAGTATACAGATTATTCAGTGAAAGAGGATGGAGAATACCAGAGATTAGAAATTGACAAATGTAACCACATATGTAACAGTTACAATTGTAACCAGGCAAAAAAGAGTAAAATCTATACAATATGATACAAAATACAGAGAAATCCTTGGTTACAAATGTCAACAGAAACACACCTACTTTCAGATCGTAAGATATAGCTAATTAATCATCAGATAACCAGATATATATAAGCTTTATCTTCATATAACTTCAATATTATGACTGTTTTTAGCCTAAAAAGTGCTTTCAAACTGTAATATATTGGGTTTATATTATTAAAATCCAGCTATTTAGTAGTTTAATTTAAACTATTACTTCATATAAGGCAATATATGGCTTAAATGTGCCTTTAAATGATCAGTACCGTGCCTGTACAGGCCTGTCAGAGGGCTCCAGGAGACCTGATAACAGTGCCAGGCAGGCATAATCAGGAAATTATAATATATATCCCTTATAATTACTTCAAATGCACCAATACTCCAGCTGCTATGCGTTTCTTCTATGCATAAGAATATAAGTGTTATTTGCTATAATCAGTTCTTGGTTACAAATGTCAATTAACATATGTTACATTTGGAAACAAAATACTTGTTACATTTGTAATCAAAGCTTTTGATATGAAAGAACGTCTTATTCAGCTACTGGACCTGGAACAGTTAACTCCATCCAAATTCGCAGATATTATCGGGGTGCAGCGAAGTAGTATTTCGCATGTTATCTCGGGGCGTAACAAACCCAGCTTTGAC
The DNA here is from genome assembly GCA_963753765.1 of uncultured Bacteroidales bacterium. Classification (GTDB taxonomy): domain Bacteria; phylum Bacteroidota; class Bacteroidia; order Bacteroidales. The sequence continues at coordinate 5,278 of CAVWDQ010000029.1, read as the reverse complement.
TTTCTACAGAAGACTTTGAAGGCTTTTCCAGGTCTGAATGCATCGTGGTTGATGCTGGGCGAAGGCACTATGTATGAACAGATGGGAAGAAGCATCTCGGGCAACCTTTTTGATTCTCCAATAGAGACGCAGGAGCCCCCAGAAGCGCATATTTCTTCCGATGAAGAACCCTATAAGGATCCAGAGCCAGCTGCTGCACCCTTACCAGAGGAGCCAGAACAGCAATCCAGGCCTGTGTCTTCTGCTTCTGCTGATGAGCCTGAAATCCCTGTTCCTGCTGAAGCACTGCAGCATGCTGTGGCTGCAGGCTCTGAGAAGCGAATTGTTCAGGTGATGATCATATACGAGGACGATACCTTCAAAACAATTACACCTTCAAATTAGAAATCTGCTTATATTTGCAGGCAAAAATCGAATGTACAGGTACCTGATCAGACCCCTCCTCTTCCTTCTCTCCCCCGAGACAATTCACCATCTCTTAATTTCTGTTCTTCGTATCGCATTTAAAATTCCAGGAGTTCTTCCCCTGGTAAAGAGCTGTTACCACATTAAAAATAAGTCCCTGGAGACCGATTTTCTGGGATTGCGCTTTAGCAATCCGGTGGGACTTGCTGCCGGTTTTGATAAGAATGCCAGTGTATTACAGGGAGTTTCATGCCTTTGGCTTTTCCTTTATTGAAGTGGGTACCGTTACTCCGCTGGGACAGCCTGGAAATGAAAAACCAAGGAGTTTTCGCATAAAAAAGGACAGGGGACTGATCAACCGGATGGGATTTAACAACCATGGGGCAGAGGCAGCAGCAGCCAGATTGGCCCGTAAAAGGCCCAAAGGGCTTATTTTAGGAGGAAACATAGGCAAGAACACCCTGACCCCCAACGAACGGGCTGTGGACGATTATGAGGCTGTATTCAATGCCATTTATGACGGGGTGGACTATTTTGTGGTGAATGTCAGCTGTCCCAATATCTCAGACCTGCGTAAACTGCAGGACCAGGATTCCCTGGAACAGATACTGGGACGAATCATGGTCATACGTGAAGAAAGAGAAGTAAAGAAGCCGGTATTGCTGAAAATCTCCCCGGATCTGAATGAGCAGCAGCTGGATGAAACCCTGGAAATCGTGGAACGACTGAAGCTGGATGGGATTGTGGCTACCAACACCACTGTAAGCAGGGAAGGACTGCTTACTTCAGAGGAAGACATCCAGGCCATCGGTAAGGGGGGAATGAGTGGAGCACCCATTACCTCCAGGAGTCTTGAAGTGGTCAGGTATGTCCATCAAAAGAGTGAAGGAAAGCTTCCCATCATAGCCGTTGGTGGCATTATGAGTGTGGAGGATGCCCTGAATATGCTGGACGCCGGGGCCACCCTGATCCAGATCTACACGGGATTTATATACGAAGGTCCGGGCCTGGCCAAACGGATCAACCGGGCCATCCTAAAAAGAAGAACAGCTACTCAATCCTAATGTCTTTCAGGTAATTTAACACGCCACTCTTCCAGGGGTTTCCTTGGAAGCGGAAGAGATTTGAAGCGGGTTTCAGGCCCTACGGACTTCTTCGCCAGGGGTGAAACACCTGTAATTAACTCAAGAGCCCTGGCCAGCTGGGGATCCTCCAGATCTCCGAAGGGTAAGGCATAAAGCAGGTTATCATCAACCTCATAGTCCGGTGCAATTCCATTTTGAAAATCGGTAAACCCCTCTGCATTGGAGTATTTGATTACGATGGGCTGCATGGCCCAGTTGTGTCTTTTTGGATTCTCCCAGTCATCCACCGTGATGGAGGCATAGCATTTTCCATAGGTAGTTTCTCCAATCTGAACCACATTCATATAGGGGTAGAGACCTGTCATCAGAGATTCACTTGCCGAAGCGGTTCCATCCGTGGTAAGGAAATAGACTGTGGGCAGATCCAGGTTCAGGTCACTGCTCGGGCATGAAAATACGAAGCTGTTCTGAATCCTCGCCATCGGGATCCCCATCCTGGTCCAGGTCAGCCCCTGCCCAGTAATTGTTGTAAAGGTCGTTCCAGACCAGGTTTACAAACACTTCGTTCTCCTGCATAACTGCCACCGGAGCCAGCGTTGAAGCCATGTAGGCTGAGAGATCCAGGCTGCCGCCCGGATTGTAGCGGAGATCGACCACCACATCGCTTACACCTGCCGATCTGAAGTCTTCAAAAACTCTGTTCAATTCGTCCAGCCATTCACCACTCTGTCCAGTGGTAAATTGGGTATAGACAAAGTAACCAATCTTTTGTCCCTGGTAATCAATTACTTCATCATAAACCACCGGGTTCTGATTCAGCTCAATGGCTTCCAGTGTTATGAACCTGTCATTTGGTATCATCCTGTCTCCACCCCAATCGGCAAAGCCAAAGGTGGCAGTGGTCTGGTAAAAGAGTTCACGGTAGTTGTCCAGGGTCAATATGTTCCCATCGATGGTATAGATAATATCACCTCTCAGGATGCCCGAATCGGCAGCCGGAGAGTTCTCCGAAACATATTCCACAAAATAGACTACCTGGTTTTCTGTATACCTTTGAGGATCTACAGACATACCCGTTGACATTTCTACGCCATCGAACATGGCTGCAAGGGCTTCATAATCATCCACGATCCAGGAATTACGATCCTCTTCGTAAAGCAGCTTATAAAAGAAGGCTTCAGGATCCGGTTCCTCATCGGGGTCAAGATTCGGAATAAAGGCTTCCCAGAGGTAGACCTCATTCATTCCTTCCCAGATCCAGTTGTTCAGAATCTGAATATCCTCGGGCAGGTCGCTTCCTCCATTGTCCTTTTTCTCACAGGCCGGAATCGTGATGAGCCCGATGGCAGCCATAACTATCAGTGCGATCTTAAAAAGCTGGTATTTCATTTTTCAAAAATTTATGGTACAAAATTAGCATAATATCCTGCAGCCCTGCCATACTGTCCTGAACATTCTGGCTTTTCTTCCGTTCTTTATTCAAAGGAAATATTATACAGGTGGCTGAAAATAAGACTAAAGCAACTGCAAAAAGCGTTCCGGAATTTCTGGAGCATATTGAAGATCCAAAAAGAAGGTCTGACTGCATCACTATTGCTGCCATGATGGAAAAACTAACAGGCTCAAAGCCAAAGATGTGGGGCGAATCCATTGTGGGTTTTGGCGACTACCGTTACAAATACGCCAGCGGCAGGGAGGGGGACTGGTTCCTGGCTGGTTTCTCACCCCGGAAACAAAACCTGACCATCTATATCATGGGCTACCTGGAGTTTTATACTGAACTCCTGGAAGGCCTGGGAAAATTCAAACATGGGAAAGGTTGTCTATATATTAAAAAGCTGGAGGACATCGATTTGAATGTGCTTGAATCCCTGATTACTACCTCCATTGAGCGATTAAAAAATCATCCTGACTAAGAAAGCCTATGCGCACCCTGCTGTCACTTTCGCTAATCCTTTTTGCCTGGTTTTCGCTATTTTCCCAGGAACACCCTGGATTTTCGGAACGCGTGCCGGAGCGTGAACAAATGGTGAAGGACGGCATTGAAAATTATCCCTATCAACCTGTGAACAGATCCTCTTGTCCTGCAGGCCATGAGGCGGGTTCCCAGGCATATGTTTGTTCCGGAGGAATACCAGGATCTGGCTTACAGGAACAGCCCCCTTTTGATCGGGTATGATCAGACTATTTCACAACCTTTTATTGTGGCCCATATGTCAGAACTGCTTGAGCTGAAGCCCGAGCTCCGGGTACTCGAGATTGGAACCGGCTCCGGCTACCAGGCAGCAGTGCTGGGTGAATTATGCAATCATGTCTATACCATTGAAATCGTAGCCCCTCTGGGGCGAAAGGCTGAAAAACTATTAAAAGAACTCGGCTATACCCAGGTTCAGGTCAGAATCGGGAACGGGTATGAGGGCTGGCCCGAGGCTGCGCCCTTTGACCGTATCATTGTGACCTGCGCTCCGGAAAAAATTCCTCAGGCCCTGCAGGACCAGCTGGCTGAGGGCGGACGCATGATTATCCCTGTAGGAAAACAGTTTGGAACCCAGTACATGGTGGAAGTTAACAAAGACAAGAAGGGGCGAATTACACAAAAGCAGCACTACCCGGTCCGTTTTGTGCCTATGACAGGAAAATCCAGGGAGTAAACTATCAGATTTTTATTTCTCTTTATATCTTTATTGACGCTCATGAAAAACTATCTTTGCTTAATATGGCTTTACTAATTACTTATCTGGCAATTGCCCTTCTCTTTTCCTTTCTGTGTTCCATCCTTGAAGCAGCTCTGCTGAGTACCACCGGTATATTTATCAATATGAAGCTGAAGGAAGGAAAGAAATATGCCAAACGGCTCGATTACTATAAGAAAAACATTGACCTCCCACTTTCGGCCATTCTCACCCTGAATACTTTTGCCCACACCATCGGGGCTGCCGGAGTAGGATCCCAGGTCCAGGAGCTCTGGGGGAATGAATACCTGGCCATTGCCTCCGTCATCCTGACCCTTATTATTCTTATCGGGTCGGAGATCATTCCCAAAACTCTGGGAGCACTTCACTGGAAAGAGCTGAGTCGCTTTACTGTGTTCTCCCTGCGCATCATGATCAATTCGCCTCTCTATCCCTTTATAATCCTGACTAATTTTATTACCAGGCGACTTAGGAAGGGGAGAAGTGGGAAGTCGTCCATCAGCGAACCGGAGTTCAGGGCCATCACTGATTCGGTTATCGAAAACCGGGTCATCGAAGCTGAAGAGTCCCGCATTCTGCAAAACCTGATGAAGTTTCAGAGCATTCTGGTAAAGAGTATCATGACCCCGCAGATTGTTATTGTTGCAGCAGAGGAAAGTACTACCATTGAACTGTTCTACGAAGAGAACCAGGATCTTGGTTTTTCTAGAATTCCAATTTATAAACAGGAATTGAATCAGTTTACCGGCTTTGTGCTAAGGGATGAGGTGATGGAGATGATAATCCAGAAAAGAGGGGAGGAGCCCTTGAAGGCCATTACCCGCCCCATTACTGCAGTCAACGAAGATACACCCATTATCCGACTGTTTTCAAAACTGATTGAAAGACAGGCACATATTGCCATTGTGGTGGATGAATACGGGATGGTAAGTGGACTGGTTACCATGGAGGACCTCTTTGAAACCCTTATCGGACTCGAGATTGTCGACGAGATGGACGATGTGGAAGACATGCAGGTGCTGGCCCGGAAGAACTGGGAGGTAAGGGCTAAAAAACTGGGTCTGATCAAATAGAACGTGTTAATTAACTGTAGGA
>CAVWDQ010000028.1:0-71172 GCA_963753765.1 uncultured Bacteroidales bacterium | reverse complement strand
TGGATGGCCATCGAAGATGATACCAAAAAGATCAAATGCCTCGCGCTTGAACCAGTTGGCTGACGAGCAAGATGGATGACATAAAACACCACCGGCACCGCATCATTCTCGCAATAGACACGGACACGCAAACGGTGATTATGCGTTACCGACATCAGGTGATACACCGCTGCAAAACGCGGGCGGTCAGTATTGACGTACTCCGGATCGTCACCGAAACGCAGACGAGCACCGGTGGCAGGCTCGACACCGCGGCTGAAACCGGTCGCAGATGGTTCATCGGTTGCCCACTCCATGTTGCCATATTCCGAATAGTCGACACCGCAGACATCGATTAACTGTTCAAATCTCAGCGACTCATCATCTCGTACACTTCAAAAACAGACAATGCATCGTTTACCGAAACCTCGATGGTGACTTCAGCCGACACGTCATTTTGAGTGACGACATTTGACTGCAGCTTCGACGCAAAGATAGTGGTTAGCGCCTGTGATAATTCTTGTACGTTCATCAGTCCTGCCTATGCCTCAGCTTTTACGCTTTCTTCAAGCTGTTCTGGTTGGCGAGCGATAGTATTGGTACGGCGAATCTTGTTCTGTAACTGCAGGATACCGTAGAGCAGAGCTTCAGCAGTTGGTGGGCAGCCTGGTACGTAGATATCGACCGGCACGATGCGGTCACAGCCACGCACCACAGAATATGAATAATGATAATAACCACCGCCATTGGCACAGGAGCCCATGGAGATAACCCAGCGCGGCTCGGCCATCTGATCATAGACTTTGCGTAATGCCGGCGCCATCTTGTTGCACAGGGTGCCAGCGACGATCATCACGTCAGACTGACGGGGACTCGGACGGAACAACATGCCGAAACGATCAAGGTCATAACGCGAGGCACCTGCCTGCATCATCTCAACCGCACAGCAGGCCAGGCCAAATGTCATCGGCCACATCGAACCGGTACGTGCCCAGTTGATTAATTTATCTGCAGAGGTGGTGACAAAACCCTTTTCTAATACGCCTTCTATTCCCATTCCAGTGCTCCTTTTTTCCATTCATAGATGAAACCGATCACCAGGATACCGAGGAACAGCCCCATCGCCAGGATACCGAACAAGCCGATCTTGTCGAGTACGACGGCCCATGGGAATAAAAACGCGATCTCGAGATCAAAGATAATAAACAGGATAGCGACCAGGTAGTAACGCACATCGAATTTCAAGCGCGCGTCTTCGAATGCCTCGAAACCACATTCGAAAGGTGAGTTTTTTGCTGCATCGGGTTTTGAAGGTGCCAGTACGAAACCACCGACGAACATCGCACCCACACCGACAAGCATGCCGATAACGAGAAATATCAATACCGGCAAATAATTTTCGAGCATATCTTGGACCCTTTGGTTATAACGCCTGGAACACAATTTTTCCAGGATTATAAATATAAGTACTTTTATACCAACGCATCCCGCGCCACAGTTATTTTTATACGTGGCTTCCCGCGACGTCAATCCCGCAATTAATTTGGTGCCGATGGCCGGAGTCGAACCGGCACAGCTTTCGCCACTACCCCCTCAAGATAGCGTGTCTACCAATTCCACCACATCGGCAAGCTATTTCAACTAGCTCTAACTTTCTACTCACCCGCAGGTGGTGGCACATCCGCTGCTGGTACACCATCAACAGCGGTGTCACTCTCTTCAACAGGTGCCATTGCTTCAGGCGCCGGTACATCGTCAGCGACTGGCACTTCAATCGTTTCTTCTACAGCAGCAGGTTGCTCTATCAGTGCGTCCAGCACACTATCAGTCTGCACTTCCCGGTTTGCTGCCAGGTAGGCCAGAACCAGGCTATTCACGAAAAAACCGATAGCAAAGATCGCGGTTGTTTTACTCAGAAAGTTGGCCGAACCTGTTGCACCGAATACGCTGCCAGAACCACCGCCGCCGCAAAAAGCCGCACCCGCTGACGCGCCTGCACCTTTCTGTAATAACACCAGAGTTATGATGCCCAGTGATAATACGACATGTAAAACAAGAAGAATAATATCCACTAAATAAACCTCAGCGTTTTTTTTGGCGGAAAAAGGCCATGTATGGTGGTTTTTTTTGCTTGGCTCGGTTCGTATTGCTTCAAGAACCCCCTGTTCAGAGGAGGTGGACGTGTATTCGGTCCCAGGCCCAGAAGCTATGGCGGTAAGCTGAACCGTAAAGTGAAAGATCTGGCACGCAGATCAGCTCTTGCATACAAGGTACAGAACAAGCAATTAATGGTATTGGAGGACTTCAACATGGATGCTCCCAAAACCAGCGAGTTTGCTGCCATACAGAAAAACCTGAAACTGGACGACAAAAAGTCACTGTTCGTAATCAGTGAAAGAAATAAAAATGTATATTTGTCGTCGCGAAATTTACAGAATTCAAAAGTTATAACTCTTTCAGAATTAAATACATACGAAATCATGAATGCTTCAGCACTCTGTTTCGTTGAGAGTTCACTTGACGTTCTGCAGAAGAATGCTTAATCGTTTGAATCGAAGAGATCATGAATATTTTAATTAAGCCCATAGTAACCGAGAAGATGACTGCCCAGGGGGAGGACTTCAACAGGTATGGTTTCGTTGTTGCAAAAGATGCCAACAAGCTGCAGATCAAGAATGCAGTTGAAGAATTTTACGATGTGAAGGTAGCTGAAGTGAATACCATGAGATATGCAGGGAAACGCAAGCAGCGTTACACCAAGAGCGGTATTTCAGTTGGAAGAACCTCAGCCTATAAAAAGGCGGTGGTTACTCTGGCCGAAGGTGAAGTAATTGATTTTTACAGCAACATTTAAGAAAAGATGGCAATAAAAAAGTATAATCCTACAACCCCGGGTCAGCGATTTAAGGAGATCTCATCCTATGATGATCTTACTCCGGGAGCAAAGCCAGAGAAAAGTCTGCTCAAGCCCATCAAGAAGAGCGGAGGTCGTAACAATACCGGTAAAATGACCATGCGCTATTTGGGTGGTGGTCACAAGAAGAGGTATCGTTTGATTGACTTCAAGCGCGACAAGGACAATATGGAGGCTACTGTTAAGAGCATTGAGTATGATCCCAACCGCTCAGCCAGGATAGCACTTGTTGTATATGCCGACGGTGAGAAGCGTTACATCATTGCTCCTGAGAAGCTGAAGGTAGGGCAGAAGGTTTTATCGGGCGAGAAAGTTGCACCGGAACTGGGTAACACCCTGACCCTGGGCAACATTCCACTGGGAACAGATGTACATAATATAGAGCTGAAGCCAGGAAAAGGCGGAATGCTTGCCCGTAGTGCCGGTTCTTATGGTACACTGACCTCCAGGGATGGAAAGTACGCCATCATCAAGCTTCCTTCCGGGGAATCAAGGATGGTTCTTACCACATGCCGCGCCACCATTGGAGTTACATCCAACGGAGATCACGCACTGGAGAAAAGTGGTAAGGCAGGTCGCTCACGCTGGAAGGGACGTCGTCCCCGTGTACGTGGAGTTGCTATGAACCCGGTCGATCACCCAATGGGTGGTGGTGAAGGTCGCGCCTCAGGTGGACATCCACGTTCCAGAAACGGAATGCCGGCCAAAGGCTACAAGACCCGTGCGAAGAAAAAGTACTCAGATAGATACATTGTTGAAAAGAGAAAATCAAAAAAATAGATAGAGCATGAGCCGTTCACTGAAAAAAGGACCATTTATCGATTTCAAGCTGGAGAAGCGCGTTCTGGATATGAACGATTCCGGAAAGAAGTCAGTGATCAAAACCTGGTCGAGGAGGTCGGTGATCTCCCCCGATTTTGTGGGCCATACCATTGCCGTTCATAACGGAAACAAGTTTATCCCGGTGTATGTTACGGAGAACATGGTGGGACACAAATTAGGTGAATTTGCACCTACCCGTATGTTCAGGGGTCACGGTGGAAAGCAGCGATAATATTATAACTATGCGAGCGAATGCGAGCACAAATGAAATAATAAAATGATCAACGAAGCCTTGCTGCATTGCAGCAAGGAGAGTTAATCCTACAGAAATGGGTGCAAGAAAAAGAAACAGAGCGAATCAGATGAAAGAAGAGAGGCAAAACCAGTACTTCGCCGTACTGCGTAACTGTCCGACTTCTCCCCGCAAAATGCGGCTGGTAACCGATATGATCAAGGGTGTTGAGGTGAACAAGGCACTGGATATGTTGAAATTTTCCTCCAAGGAGGCTTCCCGCAAAGTTGAAAAACTTTTGCTGTCGGCCATTGCCAACTGGCAGACAAAGAATGCTGGAGAGAGGATCGAAGATAGCAATCTGGTGGTCAAAATAGCCAAAGTGGATGTATCAAGGAGCCTTAAAAGGATCCAGCCTGCTCCACAGGGAAGGGCTCACCGGATCTTGAAGCGTTCAAACCATGTTACCATTGCAATCGGCAGCATGGATGCAGTAGTACAAGAAGAAGTTTTACAGGAACAAGAAAATCAAGCATAGATGGGACAAAAAGTAAATCCGATAGGTAATCGTCTGGGAATCATCAAAGGATGGGATTCCAACTGGTACGGTGGAAAAGACTACTCCGCCAAGCTTGTTGAGGATAACAAGATCAGGGAATACCTGAATGCCCGTCTGGCCAAAGCCAGCATTTCCAAGATTATCATTGAGCGTACACTGAAGCTTATCACTGTTACCGTGAATACTGCCCGCCCGGGTATCATTATCGGTAAAGGTGGACAGGAAGTGGACAAGCTTAAGGAAGAATTGAGGAACATTACCAAGAAGGAGGTTCAGATTAATATCTTCGAAGTAAAGCGTCCCGAACTGGATGCGACCATCGTTGCCAACAACATTGCCCGCCAGGTGGAAGGTAAGATCTCCTACAGGAGAGCCATTAAAATGAGTATTGCCTCTACCATGCGTATGGGAGCCGACGGAATCAAGGTGCTGATCAGTGGCCGACTGGGTGGAGCCGAAATGGCCCGTTCCGAGTCTTATAAAGACGGCAGAATTCCACTTCACACCCTGCGTGCCGATATCGACTACGCACTGGCCGAAGCACACACCAAAGTAGGTGTTATTGGAATCAAAGTCTGGATCATGAACGGCGAGATCTTTGGAAAGCGCGATCTGAGTCCCAACATAGGAGCCAGTAACGTGAAGCCCAAAGGTGGTGGAAGGGGTCCCAGGAAAGACCGTGACCATCGTGGTGATCACAGCCGTGACAGGAGAAACTAGGCAGGAAAGACTTATTTAGTATAATCAGGAAAATTTTATACAATGTTACAACCGAAGAAAACCAAATACAGGAGAATGCAGAAGGGGCGCATGAAAGGAAACGCCCAGAGGGGAAATCAGCTCGCATTCGGTTCATTTGGGATCAAAGCAATGGAAAGTGCATGGATTACCGGTCGCCAGATTGAGGCAGCCCGTCAGGCCATCACCCGTCATATGAAGAGGGAAGGTCAGCTCTGGATCCGTATTTTTCCGGCAAAACCTATTACCAAGAAGCCTGCAGAGGTACGAATGGGTAAGGGTAAGGGTGCTCCCGAAGGATTTGTATGTCCGGTTACACCTGGAAGAATGATCTTCGAACTTGAAGGTGTATCCTTCGAGGTTGCTAAAGAGGCATTGCGCCTAGGAGCTCAGAAGTTTCCCATTACCACCAAGTTTGTGGTTCGCAGGGATTATGTTGAAGAGTAGGAATCGATCAGATAAAAATAGGTACTGATGAAGAGTTCAGAAATTAAAGAGTTAACAATACAGGAGTTGCAGGAGCGCCTTGAAAGCGAAGAGACCCTGATGGTACGCATGAAAATGAACCATGCAGTTTCTCCACTGGATAACCCCAATAAGATCGTTGAGACACGCAGGAACATTGCCAGGCTGAAGACAGAAGTCAGAGCCAGACAAATCCAGGAGCAGTCCGAAAAGTAATAATTGATATGGAAACTATAAGAAAAACAAGACGCGAACGTATTGGTGTTGTGGTGAGCAACAGCATGGAGAAATCCATTACCATCTCTGTGAAGCAGAAGATCAAGCACCCCATCTACGGCAAATTCGTGAACAAGACCTCCAGGTTTATGGCTCATGATGAAGAGAATACCTGTAATGTTGGTGATACAGTGAAGATCAGCGAAACCAGGCCCCTGAGCAAGAACAAGAGGTGGAGATTAGTAGAAATTATCGAAAGAGCTAAGTAATCATGGTACAACAAGAGAGTAGACTAGCCGTAGCAGATAACAGTGGAGCCAAAGAGGTTCTGGTTATCCGTGTACTTGGCGGAACAAAGAAACGCTACGCCTCCATCGGAGACAAAGTAGTGGTCACCGTTAAGAGCGCAATACCTTCAGGTGAAGTGAAGAAGGGAACCGTGTCAAAAGCGGTTGTGGTAAGAACCAAGAAGGAAATCAGGCGCAAGGATGGTTCATATATCCGCTTTGACGACAATGCAGTGGTATTGCTGAACAACGTGGATGAGATGCGCGGAACCCGTATTTTTGGGCCCGTTGCAAGGGAACTCAGGGATAGTCATATGAAGATTGTTTCGCTTGCTCCTGAGGTATTATAAAATAGTAAATGATCATTTCCATGCAGAAGAAATTACATATTAAAAAAGGTGACCAGGTAATCGTCAACAGTGGCGAGTACAAGGGACAAAAGGGCAGGGTCCTGGATGTTAACCGTAGTAAGGGCCGGGCCATCGTAGAGGGTGTAAACATGGTATCGAAGCATACCAAACCTAATGCCACCAATCCCCAGGGAGGAATTACCAAGCAGGAAGCTGCTGTGCATATTTCCAACCTGAACCTTGTGGATCCTTCCAGTGGAGAAGCCACCAGGATTGGCAGAAAACTCAATGATAAAAACAAATTGGTGCGTTACGCCAAAAAATCAGGTGAGGAGATCAAGTAATGGATAAGAAATACATAGCTGGTTTACAGAAGAAATATAGCGATGAGATTGTGCCTGCACTGATGGAGCAGTTCGGATACTCATCCGTGATGCAGACCCCGCGACTTCAGAAGATTGTGCTTAACAGTGGAGTAGGTCAGGCAATTGCCGACAAGAAATTGATCGACGTGGCACAGGAAGAACTGACCCTTATAGCCGGGCAGAAGGCAGTACAGACCTTGTCTACCAAGGATATCTCAAACTTCAAACTTCGCCAGGGCATGCCCATTGGCGTAAAGGTGACCCTGCGTCGCGAACGTATGTACGAGTTTTTGGAGAGACTGATTGTGGTAGCACTTCCAAGGATCAGGGACTTTAAAGGAGTCTCATCCAAGTTTGACGGACGTGGTAACTACACCATGGGGATCACCGAGCAGATCATCTTCCCGGAGATTGATATTGACAAGATCAGCAAGATTATGGGACTGGAGATTACCTTTGTCACATCTGCAAGTACAGATGAAGAGGGAACAGCACTGCTGAAAGCATTTGGGATTCCGTTTAAAAACGATAAAAAATAGGACAATGGCCAAAGAATCAATGAAAGCTCGCGAAGTGAAGCGTCAGAAAATGGTTGAGAAGTACGCTGAGAAAAGAGCAAAACTGAAAGCCGAAGGCGATTACGTGGGACTGAGCAGGTTGCCACGCAATTCAAATCCCATCAGGCTTCACAACCGTTGTAAACTGACAGGGCGTCCCAAGGGATATATGCGTCAGTTCGGTATCAGCAGGATTACCTTCCGTGAGATGGCATCCGAAGGACTGATTCCCGGAATTAAGAAAGCCAGTTGGTAGATTAAGGATTACAGACAAAAATTAAAGAGAAATAAAATGACAGATCCGATTGCAGATTATCTGACCCGCATACGAAATGCAGTGATGGCAAGTCACAAAGTGGTAGAAATTCCTGCGTCCAACATTAAGAAGGACATGACCCGCATCCTTTTCGAGAAGGGGTACATCCTTAACTACAAATTTGAAGAAGAAGGTCCCCAGGGAAGCATCAAAATTGCCTTGAAGTACAATCCCGAGACCAAAGCAAATGCCATCAAGTCTTTGCAGCGCATCAGCAAGCCCGGTTTAAGGAAGTATGTTGACAGTACACATCTTCCCAGGGTGCTTAACGGACTCGGCGTAGCCATTATATCAACATCGCAGGGCGTGATGACCGATAAGGAAGCCCGAGGCCTGGGTATTGGCGGCGAGGTACTATGTTATGTATATTAATTGATTAAGAGAATAATCATATGTCAAGGATAGGAATTTTACCCATTGAGCTCCCGGCAGGTGTAAGCATCGAGGTAAGCAGTGACAACCTGGTTACTGTTAAAGGACCCAAGGGTGAACTGCAACAGCAGGTGGACAAGAATATCACTGTAAAGGTGGAGGATGCGCAGATAACTGTCGCCAGGTCCACCGAGGAAAAAGATCAAAAAGCGAAGCACGGATTGTACCGTTCACTTCTGAACAACATGGTTATTGGTGTTTCTGAAGGATATACCATTCAGCAGGAGCTGGTAGGTGTTGGATACAGGGCTGAAGTAAAGGGCAATAACCTCCTGGAACTGAGCCTTGGGTTTTCGCACGATATTCTGATCCAGATGCCCCAAGAGGTAAAGGTTGAAGCCAAAACAGAGAGACGCGCCAATCCCATCATTACACTGACCAGCATCGATAAGCAGCTGATCGGGGAGGTGGCCGCCAAAATTCGCTCATTTCGTCCGCCGGAGCCCTACAAAGGTAAAGGCATCAAGTTTGTCGGAGAACAATTAAGACGTAAGGCTGGGAAAACAGCTTCCGTCTAGTTAGTAAGGTAATAGGTTAACAGGTTAGTAAATAAATATATCATGGCTTTAACAAAAGCAGAAAGAAGGCAGAGAATCAAGTACAGGATCCGTAAAAGGCTCTCCGGAAGCGGAGAACGTCCCCGTATGACTGTTTACCGCAGCAACAAGCAGATCTATGTACAGCTGGTTGATGACGTAAGCGGACAGACACTGGTATCGGCCTCTTCCAAGGAGAAAGAAATTGCTTCACAGAAGGTGAACAAGATCGACCAGGCCAAACTGGTGGGCAAACGTCTTGCTGAGAAAGCAAAGGAAAAAGGAATTGAAACAGTCGTTTTCGACAGGAACGGCTATCTGTACCATGGCAGGGTAAAGAATTTAGCGGATGCTGCCAGGGAAAGCGGACTTAAAATATAAAGAAAGATATGTCAACAGGTATCAGAAAAGTTAAGACGAGTGACCTCGAGTTAAAGGACCGCCTGGTTAGCATTCAGCGTGTAACCAAAGTGACCAAGGGTGGCCGTACCTTTAGTTTCTCTGCCATTGTAGTGGTTGGAAACGAGGAAGGAATTGTAGGACACGGACTGGGTAAGGCCAATGAAGTAACCACTGCCATTGCTAAAGGTGTGGAAGATGCCAAGAAGAACCTTATTAAGGTACCCATCATCAACGGCACAATTCCCCACGAGCAGTACGGTAAGTATGGCGGAGCCAAAGTATTTATCAAGCCTGCTTCCAGTGGTACCGGTGTGAAGGCTGGTGGTGCGATGCGCGCCGTACTGGAAAGTGTTGGTGTAAAGGATGTACTGGCCAAGAGTAAAGGGTCATCAAACCCCCACAACCTTGTGAAGGCCACTTTCGACGCCCTTCTTGAGCTGAGAGATGCCAATGCGGTTGCACAGCAACGGATGGTTTCACTGGACAAAGTGTTTAACGGATAATTCAATCATACGATGGGAAAAATTAAAGTTACCCAGGTAAAAAGTGCCATAAAGAAGCCGGTAAGGCAGAAGAGAACTTTAGAGGCACTAGGTATCAGAAAGCTGCACCAGACCATTGAGGTGGAGGCCACCCCCCAGATCCTGGGAATGGTTAATAAGGTTAGTCACCTGGTGGTAGTTGAAGAAGTTAAGTAGAAATAATATATAGACAATATAAGATGGATTTAAGCAATTTAAAACCGGCAAAGGGGTCTACCAAGACAAAGAAAAGGATCGGGCGCGGACAGGGCTCGGGTACTGGTGGTACTGCCACAAGAGGTCACAAAGGACAAAAGTCCCGCTCGGGTTACTCCCGAAAGACCGGATTTGAAGGTGGACAGATGCCGCTGCAGCGCAGGGTTCCCAAATTTGGTTTTAAAAATATCAACCGCAAGGAGTTTAAAGGTATTAACATCAGTACACTCCAGGAGCTTGCCGATGCAAGGAAGATAAGCGATATCGATGTGGATCTCCTGGTGGAAGCCGGACTGGCAAGGAAGAACAGCCTTGTAAAGATCCTCGGAAACGGCGAACTGAAGTCAAAACTGAATGTTAAAGCTCACGCATTTTCCAAATCAGCAGTTGAAGCCATTGAGGCAGCAAAGGGAACTGTAGAGCTTATCTGATTGAACAGGAAACTATGAAAAAGTTTATTGAAACTATACAGAACATCTGGAAGATTGAGGACCTGCGATCAAGGATACTCTATACCCTTGGTATCATCCTGATCTATCGTCTGGGTACGCACATCGTGCTTCCCGGTATTGATCCGGTGATCATCTCTTCGCTGGCCAACAGCCGGCAGGGAGGTGCGGGAATTCTTGATCTGCTTAACCTCTTTACAGGTGGAGCCTTTGCTAGGGCTTCCATTTTTGGTCTGGGAATTATGCCCTATATCTCTGCATCTATTGTAGTGCAGCTGCTGGGTATTGCCGTTCCATATTTTCAGAAGTTACAACGTGAAGGAGAGAGTGGAAGAAGAAAGATTAACCAGATTACCAGGTACCTGACCGTGGCTATTCTGATTCCCCAGGGACTCAGTTATATTACCAGTCTGCGTTACCAGCTTCCCGCAGAAGCATTCTCGCCTTATTTTTCCCGCATGGCTGCCATGATCATCCTCACCGCAGGAACCATGTTTATCATGTGGCTGGGTGAACGGATTACCGACAAAGGAATCGGAAATGGTATTTCCCTGATTATTATGATCGGGATCATTGCACGTATGCCCCAGTCTCTGGGTATCGAGTTTATCTCGCGCCTGGAACAGCAGGGTGGTGGATTGGTCGCTTTCCTTGTTGAATTACTTGTATTGTTCGTGGTGTTTATGGCGTCCATCCTACTGGTACAGGGGACTCGCCGGATACCGGTTCAGTATGCCAAAAGAATTGTAGGTAACAAGCAATATGGCGGGGTACGCCAGTACATTCCACTGAAGGTGAATGCTGCCGGTGTTATGCCCATCATCTTTGCCCAGGCCTTTATGTTTATTCCCATCACCGTGGCAGGTTTTGCCAAGGCCGATGCAGCATCTGGTTTTGCAGCTGTATTCAGTAATCCAGTCGGATTCTGGTACAACTTTACCAACGCCATGCTGATTATCCTCTTTACATATTTCTATACTGCCATTACCGTGAATCCTACGCAGATGGCAGAGGATATGAAAAAGAACGGCGGATTTATTCCCGGGGTGAAACCGGGTCGCAAAACCGCCGAGTTCCTGGATGCTGTTATGTCCAGGATTACCCTTCCCGGATCATTTTTCCTGGCTATGGTGGCCATTATGCCTGCCTTTGCAATGATGGCTGGTGTGAATCAAAGCTTTGCACAGTTCTTCGGTGGAACTTCCCTCCTGATTATGGTGGGTGTGATCCTCGATACGCTGCAGCAGATCGAAAGCCACCTGTTGATGCGTCATTATGACGGGTTGACCAAGTCGGGCAGGATTAAGGGCCGGACCGGCAGTGCAGCTGCCATATAGTAGCGTATAACGTTCTTTGATGATTTTAATTAAGACTGCGGACGAAATAGAGTTGATGCGAGAGAGCAATCAACTTGTTTCGAAGACACTGGCCGAGCTTGCAAAGTATATCAAGCCGGGTGTGTCCACCGAAAGGCTCGACCAGATAGCAGAAGCCTTTATCCGCGACCACGGGGCTGTTCCCGGATTCCTTGGTTACCAGGGATATCCCAAAACACTCTGCACCTCTGTTAATTCAGAGGTTGTACACGGAATCCCTTCAGATAAGGTGATTCTGCAGGAGGGCGACCAACTTTCGGTCGACTGCGGTGTGGTCAAGAACGGGTTTTACGGTGATACAGCCTACAGCTTCGAAGTAGGAGAGGTGAGTGCTGAAGTTCGCAGACTCTTAACAATAACACGCGAGTGTCTCCAGAAGGGAGTTGAGCAGGCCGTTGAGGGAAAGCGAGTCGGTGATATCGGTTTCGCAGTTCAGCAACATGCGGAGAATGCCGGTTACACAGTGGTAAGGGAGATGGTTGGACACGGACTCGGGCGTCATTTACATGAGGCACCTGAAGTTCCCAACTACGGAAGAAGAGGAAGCGGGCCGAAATTGAAAAAGGGGATGGTAATCTGCATCGAGCCCATGATCAATATGGGACGCAGGCAGATCAGGCAGGATGCAGACGGATGGACCATTCGCACGGCAGACAACAAGCCATCGGCTCACTTTGAATGGGCAGTGGCAATAGACAAAGGGAAGGCAGATGTTTTATCGACCTTTTCATATATAGACGAAGAGTTAAAATAACTGAGCAACTAAATGGCAAAACAGGCTTCAATTGAGCAGGATGGTGTAATCACCGAAGCATTGTCAAATGCAATGTTTCGGGTGGAGCTGGAAAATGGACACATTATTACCGCCCATATCTCTGGTAAGATGAGAATGCACTATATAAAATTGTTACCAGGCGACAGAGTTAAAGTTGAGATGTCGCCTTATGACCTGACGAAAGGAAGGATATCATTTCGTTACAAGTAACGAAATGTTAGTTTGTTCGCTGCGCGAACGTTAGTGAGTTAATAAGTTAGTATACTATATATAGAAGACATGAAGGTAAGAGCATCTGTTAAAAAGCGTAGCGCCGACTGCAAAATTGTCAGAAGGAAGGGACGCTTGTACGTAATTAACAAGAAGAATCCCAAGTTTAAACAACGACAGGGATAAAGATTTTATAAAAAAAATAAAAAAGCATTATGGCTAGAATAGTTGGTGTTGACCTGCCTAAAAACAAAAGAGGTGAAATAAGCCTGACCTACATTTATGGTATTGGTCGCAGCCGTGCGCAATCCATTCTTGATGCTGCAGGCGTCGATCGCAATATCAAAGTGCAAGACTGGAATGATGACCAGATCACAGCAATCAGGAAGGAGATTAATGAATCTACCGAGTACAAAGTTGAAGGTGAACTCAGATCATCCGTTCAGCTGAATATCAAACGACTGATGGACATTGGTTCATACCGTGGTATCCGTCACCGTATCGGTCTTCCTACACGCGGACAAAGTACCAAGAACAATGCCCGCACCCGTAAGGGAAGGAGAAAGACAGTAGCAAATAAGAAGAAAGCAACCAAATAAGAGTTAATAGGATATGGCTAAGAAGACAGGATCGTCAAGAAAGCGAACAGTTAAGGTTGAAGCTACAGGGCAGGCGCATATTCACGCCTCCTTTAACAATATTATTATCTCCCTGACCAACAACCAGGGCCAGGTGATCGCCTGGGCCTCATCTGGTAAAATGGGTTTCAGGGGTTCCAAAAAGAATACACCTTATGCTGCTCAGATGGCAGCACAGAATTGCTCCAAGGTTGCTTATGACCTGGGGCTGAGAAAGGTAAAAGTATTCGTAAAGGGCCCCGGATCGGGAAGGGAAAGTGCTATCCGTAACATTCATGCTTCCGGTATAGAGGTGATGGAGATTGTGGATGTGACACCGCTGCCGCATAACGGCTGCCGTCCTGCCAAGAGGCGGAGGGTATAATTCAGCCTTAAGGTACGTACCAAGCTGAAGAGGATTATAAACAATTAATTAGATAGATAAATGGCAAGATACAGAGGTCCAAGAACCAAAATTGCTCGTAAATTTTCAGATCCCATTTTCGGGACCGACAAGTCGTTCGAAAAAAAGAACTATCCCCCGGGAATGCACGGGAACAACAAACGAAGACGCAAAGCTTCTGAATATGGTATTCAGTTGAAAGAGAAGCAGAAGGCCAAGTATACATATGGTGTGCTGGAGAAGCAGTTCAGGAATATGTTTGACAAGGCTTCCAGGAGTAAGGGTGTGACCGGTGAGGTACTCCTTCAGTTGCTGGAGTCGAGGCTCGACAACGTGGTGTACAGACTGGGTCTGTCGCCCACACGTGCTGGCGCCCGTCAGCTTGTTACACACAGGCATATTACCGTAAATGGTGAGATCGTGAATATTCCTTCTTACACACTTAAGCCAGGTGAAACTGTTGGTGTCAGGGAGCGTTCGAAATCACTTGAGATTATTACCGACTCCCTTACCACTGCCAGGTATGGATCTTCATCATGGCTTGAATTTGATGAGGCTTCCATGACCGGGAAATTCCTGAACCGTCCCGAGCGGGAGGAGATCCCCGAGAACATCAAGGAGCAGCTCATCGTTGAACTTTATTCAAAATAATATAATCACATTCCTATTATGGCCATTTTAGCTTTTCAAAAACCAGATAAGGTCATCATGCTTGAAGCTGATGACAGGTATGGTAAATTTGAGTTCAGACCTCTCGAGCCCGGCTATGGTATTACCGTAGGAAACGCCCTGAGGCGCATCCTGCTCTCTTCTCTGGAAGGGTATGCCATTACCAACATTAAAATCGATGGTGTTGAGCACGAGTTTTCCACCATCACTGGTGTGATAGAAGATCTTACAGAAATTATTCTGAATCTGAAGCAGATACGCTTCAAAAAGCAGATCGAAGATGTGAACGATGAGAAAGTCGTTGTGACCATCACCGGTCAGGAAGAGTTCAAGGCTGGAGACCTGCAACGTTTCCTCAGTGGATTCAAAGTACTGAATCCTGAGCTGGTGATCTGCCACATGGAGAAGGATGTGAAACTGCAGATGGAAGTTTCCGTCAGCAAGGGACGCGGATATGTACCTGCCGACGAGAACAAACCTGCAGAAGCTGAGTTTGGACTGATCGCTGTTGACTCCATCTTTACACCCATTAAAAATGTCAGGTTCGACATTGAAAACTATCGTGTCGAGCAGAAGACAGACTACGAGAAGTTGGTGCTTGAGCTTCAGACCGATGGATCCATTCATCCAAAGGAGGCTCTCAAAGAGGCGGCTAAGATCCTTATCTACCACTTTATGCTCTTCTCCGATGAGAAGATCACCCTCGATACCGACGAGAAATTCGCCAACGAGGAGTTTGACGAAGAGGTACTGCATATGCGCCAGCTGCTGAAAGCCAAGCTGGTTGACCTGGATCTTTCTGTAAGGGCATTGAACTGCCTTAAGGCAGCCGAGGTGGATACACTGGGCGATCTGGTGAAATTCAACAAAAACGATCTGCTGAAATTCAGGAACTTCGGTAAGAAGTCCCTCACCGAGCTTGAAGAGCTCCTGGTGAACATGAACCTGACCTTCGGCATGGATACAAGTAAATACAAACTGGACAAGGATTAATTGAAATGAGACATAGGAAGAATTTTAATCACTTAGGGAGGACGAGTGCACACCGAAAGGCCATGTTGTCCAATATGGCATGTTCGCTGATTATGCACAAGCGGATCGAAACCACAACCGCCAAAGCCAAGGCGCTCAAAAGATATATCGAACCTTTGATTACCAGGAGCAAGGACGATTCAACTCACTCCCGCAGGGTGGCTTTTAGCTATCTGCAGGATAAGGAGGCTGTCACGGAGCTTTTCCGCGAGGTATCCGCCAAAGTGGGTGACCGTCCGGGTGGCTACACACGGATCATCAGGCTGGGTAACCGCCTGGGAGATAATGCCGACATGTGCCTGATGGAACTGGTAGACTTTAATGAGAACCTGCTGGCCGAAAAAGCTGCAAGCAAGAAGTCAGCCAGCCGTCGCCGTCGTGGTGGAAGCAAGAAGAAAGCTGATGCAACTGCAGCAGTTGATACAGCCGTTGCCGAGGAAGTAGCCGAGGAAGTAGCTGAGGCTGCAGTTGAAGAAGCTGCAGTTGAGGATGTAGCTGAAGAAGTAGCTGAAGAGGCAGTTGTTGAGGAAGAGATAGCTGAGGCCGTTGCCGAAGAAGCTGTTGAAGAGGTTGTTGAAGAGGTTGCCGAAGAGCTTGTCCAAGAGGCTGTTGCAACTGAAGGAACCGAGGTTGTAGCCGAGGAACAGGTTGTTGCTGAGTCAGTTACAGAAGAAGAGGCCCCGGCTGAAGAGTCAACAGAAGAAGAACCAAGTAAAGATGATGATAAGAAAGAATCAAAGTAATAAGGTGTCATCTACTTAAAAATATTAGGGATGGAGTAGCTTTATACTCTGTCCCTTTTTTTTATGATTAAACTCAGAGATACTTAAACACGAAGTGCTAATTTTGCTTCACAAATAGATGCCAGTTCGCTTATTAAGCATCTCTTCGTTAGAATAATAATAAACCAATAAAAAATTAATTAATCATGGGACAAATAGTTGATATTCATGCACGTGAGATTCTTGACTCACGTGGAAACCCCACAGTAGAAGTAGAGGTAACACTAGCCAGCGGTTTTGTAGGCCGTGCTGGAGTTCCCTCCGGAGCCTCCACAGGCGAAAATGAGGCACTTGAACTGAGGGATGGTGACAAAAGCCGTTATCTTGGAAAAGGTGTACTGAAAGCTGTTGACAATGTAAACAAAGTAATTGCTGAAGAGCTGATCGGAATGGATGCACTTGAACAGGTGACCATTGACCAAAAAATGATTGCCCTGGACGGAACCAAGACCAAAAGCAAACTTGGTGCAAACGCCATGCTGGGAGTTTCACTTGCAGTAGCCAAGGCGGCAGCCATGTATCACGACATGCCCCTTTACCGCTACATCGGTGGAACCAATGCCAAACATCTGCCTGTTCCCATGATGAATATTATCAATGGCGGATCCCACTCAGATGCTCCCATTGCCTTCCAGGAATTTATGATTCGTCCC
Organism: uncultured Bacteroidales bacterium; assembly: GCA_963753765.1. GTDB lineage: Bacteria > Bacteroidota > Bacteroidia > Bacteroidales. The sequence continues at coordinate 54,299 of CAVWDQ010000028.1, read as the reverse complement.
ATTGGGGCCAGCAGCTTTAAAGAAGGACTGAGAATGGGTGCCGAAGTTTTCCACGCGCTTAAAAAAGTATTGAAAGACAGGGGATTAAGCACTGCAGTAGGAGATGAAGGTGGATTTGCACCCAAGCTGGAAGGTACCGAAGATGCACTGGATAGCATCCTTAAAGCTGTTGAAGCTGCCGGATACAAGCCAGGTAAAGATATTACCATTGCACTGGACTGTGCTGCATCTGAGTTTTTCGAGAATGGTGTATACAACTATGCCAAGTTCGAAGGTGAAGGTGGAGCAAAACGCAACTCCGAGGAGCAGGCTGCTTATCTGGCCGAATTGATCAGCAAGTATCCCATCGATTCCATCGAGGATGGCATGGATGAATCTGACTGGGATGGCTGGGTTGTTCAGAATAAACTGATTGGCGACAAGTGCCAGCTGGTAGGTGATGATGTGTTTGTTACAAATGTGGATTATCTTAAAAAGGGGATTGAACTGAATTGTGCCAACTCCATTCTGATCAAAGTGAACCAGATTGGTACCTTGACCGAAACCCTGAATTGCATTGAGATGGCACACAGGGCCGGTTATACTACAGTTACCTCACACCGCTCAGGTGAAACCGAAGATGCAACCATTGCTGATATCGCCGTAGCTACCAACTCTGGTCAGATCAAGACCGGTTCACTGAGCCGTTCAGACAGGATCGCCAAGTACAACCAGCTGCTCCGTATTGAGGAGGAACTGGGAGCTACTGCCATCTACGGGTATTAAATTGAAGTGAGTATTTTCCTCAGGGCTGAAAACCGAGCCTGAGAGCTCAGCGCAGCTATTCTTTGCTACGCAAATATTTGTAGGCCCTTTCAACACTCAGTCAATTAAACATTAGTCATAGGGGTTGTCCTTAACGGGACAGCCCCTTTCTTCTGGGCCTTACTGTGAAACCACTAACAGTTTAAGGTATTGAAACATCTCTTAATTTATGCTATCTTGTATAGCCCTATATTTTTTTAACTCAACAAAACCTAAATGATATGTCAACCTTAAAAGAACGGCTCTTTCAGAAGATCGAAGAGCAAAGACCCAGAACTAAAAAATTAATCACAGATTATTGCGATGTGGTAATCGATCAGGTCACCATCGCTCAGGCCATTGGTGGAATGAGAGGATTGAAAAGCCTGGTCACAGACATCTCCTATCTAGACCCTCAGGAGGGGATCAGGTACCGCGGATATACGCTTCCGGAGGTATTTAAAAAGCTACCCAAACCACCCGGTGCGGAGATGCCCTATGTGGAAGGTCTTTACTTTCTCTTGCTTACCGGCGACATTCCTACCGACACTGAGGTATCTGATCTGGCAGATGAATTCCGGAAGCGCCGGATCCTTCCCCGTTACGTGTACGAGGTGATTGATGCCTTTCCTTCTTTCTCCCCGCCCATGGCCATTTTCTCAGCTGCGATCCTGACCATGCAACGGGAGTCCTTTTTTGCCAAGAAATACCAGGGAGGGATCAGCAAGATGGATTACTGGGATCCAACCTTCGAGGATTCACTTAACCTGCTGGCCAAATTGCCGGAGGTGGCTTCCTATATCTATGCCAAGCTTTACAGGGATGGCAAACGGATTCAATCCAACCCCAACCTGGATATGGGAGCCAATTTTGCCCATATGATGGGCATACCTCAGCCCTATGACGATGTCTCCAGGCTCAATTTCATCATTCATGCCGATCATGAGAGTGGAAACGTAAGTGCACATACGGGTCACCTGGTAGGAAGTTCTTTATCCGACATTTATCTGTCCATATCAGCTATGATTAACGGTCTGGCCGGCCCGCTTCACGGACTGGCGAACCAGGAAGTGCTGAGGTGGCTGCAGGATCTGGTAGAGAAGATGGATGGCCAGATTCCAAGTGAGGATGAGATGAAGCAGTTTGTTTGGGACACCCTGAACTCGGGACAGGTAATTCCTGGTTTTGGTCACGCAGTTCTTCGCAAGACCGACCCGCGTTATACGCTGCAGCGCGAATTCTGTCAGACACATATGAAGGATGACCTCCTGTTCCAGTACACCGATATGCTTTACAAAGTGGTTCCGCCGATCCTCAGGGAGCAGGGTAAGGCCAAGAATCCATGGCCCAACGTGGACGCACAATCGGGAATTATTCACTGGCACTACGGTATCACAGAATATGAATTCTACACAGTACTCTTTGGTATTGGCCGCTCCATAGGTATCACGGCGAACCTTATATGGGACCGCGCCCTGGGTTATCCGCTGGAACGACCCAAGTCGGTGACAACCGATATGCTTGAGAAGATGGCCATGAAAGCCAGAGCAGAGCAGGGTGATAAAAAAAGTAAAGATTGCAAGGAGGCCTAGGCCCCTTATAGATTCCCTTTACAAGGATGTGTAGAAAAGGCTGCCTGATTCAGGCGGCCTTTTTTAGTCTATGCGTGTTAATTTGACCCATTTATGTACGAAATAGTCCATTAACATATATATTTGCACCATTAGCCACAAGAAATCACCCGTTTGTCAAAGTTGTAATGGATTGGATCCCCGGAGCCATGTCAAGACTTTATAGTGAGTATATCATACTGATTGCCGGTTTTATACTTTTGATCATCATAGCAAATGTCTTGTTGTTCAAAAGAAAGACCCGGCAGTTTCGCAGCGATTACCACAGGTTGAAGGAACAGGAGAAGGAGTCCCGGGTAGTACTGCAGCACCGAAACCAGCTTCGCGACCGAACCAGGGGATTTGAACAGAGCCTGACCTATGCCCTGCGGATCCAGACAGCCATGTTTCTTACCCCAAAGCAGCTCAAGGCCCTTTTCCCGGAATCATTTATTTACCATCGTCCCAAAGAGATTGTAAGTGGCGACTTTAACTGGGCCAGGAAGATCAACGGAAAGGTGCTGTTTTCGGTGGCCGATTGTACGGGCCACGGTGTTCCCGGTGCCTTTATGTCCCTCCTTGGACTTGAATTCTTCAGGCAGATTACCATGGGAAAAGGGATCCATGACCCGGCTGGAATTTTAAATGAGATGAACAGGCAGTTCGATATCGTGTTGGGGAATACCGATGAGATTTCCCTGAAGGATGGGATCGATATGGGCATCTGTGCATATGACTATAAAACACGTCAGCTGGAGTATGCAGGTGCCTTTAATTCGCTCTATATAGCCCGGGACCATGAGATTATCGTGATTAAGGGTGACCGCATTATTGTTGGTCCGGACTACGGACTTTCCCGCGGAAAATTTAAGAATCAGAGCCTGAAGATCGAGGACAATGATATGCTCTATATGTTTACAGACGGGTATGCCGACCAGTTTGGGGGCCCGGAGGGCAAGAAGTTTAAGTACCGCCGGTTCCGGCACCTGCTGATGTCCTTACACCAGCATTCAATGGACGATCAGCTGAGGAAACTGGAAGAGAATATGGATGATTGGATGGGTAAGCAGGAAGACCAGATTGATGACCAGACTATTCTTGGGATCAGGCCAGCCAGTTTTTCATCTTTCTGACCAGCATTTCCGTGGTAAAAGGTTTGGCAATATAATCATCCACCCCCGCAGCCAGGCAGTTTTCCCTGTCCCCGGCCAGTGCATTGGCCGTAACAGCTACGATGGGGACATGGCGGTCGCTGGTTGATTCAATTTCACGTATCTTCTGGGTAGCCATGATGCCATCCATTATGGGCATCATGATATCCATCAGGATCATGTCATATTGCCTGGACCCGAACATTTCAAGGGCCTGTTTTCCGTTTGAGGCCACATCAATCCTGTTCACAAGCTTATTCAGGCTTAAGAGGACGATCTTCTGGTTTATCACATTATCCTCCACGAGAAGGATCTTGGCATCCTTAAGGGCGACCCTTGATTTTCCTGTTTGTGGTAATCCTGGAGCTTTGTCGGTAAGGGTAGTAACTTTGGTTGGATTCTTGGTGAAATCCTGGAAAAAACTTAGCGAGGCCCCTTTGGAATCCGGTACTGCAGAGAGCGTACTATTGCTCTCAAGCAAGAGTGTAAAAGCATTGGTGAGGTTGGAGCCGGCACGGGCATTGCCCTGCTGAAGTGATCTGACATGATCAACCAGTGCAAGGCCTTTTGTGGTTGAGACCTTAAAACTAAATTCTAGCCTCACATGGCTGGGAGTATCCTTCAGGCTCCTTATATTAAGCTTAACAGGATCCTCATCCGTCCTGTAATCATTGACTCCGTAAAAGATGTTTACAATCAGACTGCGTACCAGACCCGGATCGCCTATAATGAAGTTTTTTAGCTGATCTGAGCGTGAAATGGAAAAATCTTCCAATGCAGATCCTCCGGACTTAAGAATACCGATGGTCTCTTCCAGTACTGTGCTCAGATCAAAGGAGGTGATACTCCGCTTGTAATCCACGATGCCAGGCGAAGCAATTTCCACAATATTATTTACATCCTTAATCAGGAGATTGGTCGATGCCTTCAGGGTCTCCATTAGCTCCTGCTGTTCGGAGCTTAATCTCTCATCATGTACCAGGCTGTTAATCAGCGCGATATTACTAAGAGAGGTGCGAAGCTTGTGGGAAAGGTTGCTGATAAACTCATCCTTTTCAGCCATCCTGAGCTCCACTTCGTTCTTTGAATCCTTCAGCTTTTGGAGAAGCTCCCTGTTTGTTCTTTCAATATATATGGATATGGCAATGACCAGGGCATAGGAGCCAAAGAAAATCAGTGTATTGAAAAGGTTTAGCCGGATGGCCGCATCCAGTTGAGGTATAGAGTTTAGCACAAGGGTGACTAAGCCCAGAGCGATGGGCACATATATTCCCTGTCGTCCGCCCACGGCTACAGCGGCCAGAGGGAAGATCAGGTAGAAAGCAAGAATCACTGCTGCTGATACCTGTGGGGTAATCACATTTACGCTGATAAAGATGAGGGCAGTCAGCACCAGGACAATCATGCCGCTTAGCTTATCCTTGTTACCCACTGAAATCAGCAGGAAAGACAGCAGTGCCAATGCCAGGGATATACCATAAATCAGACACAGGGTGGAGAGGCCGGAAAAGCATGAATAGAGTGTAGACAGGGCTAACATGACCATTAGAATCAGGTAATAGAAATTGATTCTGCCGGCCCTGTTCATCACAGCCTGCTCCTTTGTTTCATCCACCCTAAAAGAGACGATCTTCTTTAAATAACCCAGAAACATGGTAATCCAATAATGGCTTTCGAAAGCAAAGAAAGTTAAAATATGATCAAACTTGCAAAATAATGGCTCTATTTTTGTGCCATAAACACATATTAGTTAGTAATTTTGTAGATGATAGTGAAGCTTGAAGTATGAGGAAGTCTCTTTTTTACATATTACTGTTTTGGTTTCCCCTGATCTTAGCGCAGGAAGGAGAGGTATTTCCTGAAGATAGCTCTGAAGTGCAGCTAAAGACTGAGGTATTGGAAACAGAGCAGATTCAGGATGAGACCCAGGTTCAGGATGATATCCCGATGCAGAATGAGTTTCAGATACAGGAAGAGATCCCTGTGCTGGAAGAGAACACCGTGCAGGTCGAGATCCCGCTGCAGAGTCAGATCCCGGTACAGGATCAGGAGAGGCCAATGGTGCAAGTATTCCCCGGATTTTGAATTCAGAGGATGGCCTCTATGCCAGTTTCGAAGCTGTAAAAGAGAACGATCCAATTCCCCCCGCCCGTATTGTTACCGATGAAGATTTGTTCGACAGGGCTTTTTATGAAAAGATCACACAATTGAAGGAGATCACCATATACGATGAGAACGGTGTAAAGAAAGTATTGCTTACTGAAAACATCTGGGGTTACAGCCGCAATGGGATCCTGTATATCAATGTGGGTGCTGCTTTCCACAGGATCAGTTTTATGGGCAGCATCTCCCATTTTGTTGCCACTGTAACCACCTACAGCCCAAATTATTACGATCCATATTCTTACAACCCCTACTATTCCAATTCATACTATTATAACCGCTACTCCATGCCCCAGTCAAATGTGACCAGTACCGATTTGAGACAATACCTGCTGGACTTTGATACCGGCGATATCATGGAGTACGATACAGAAAGTGTGGAGGTTCTGCTCATGAAGGATCCCGAGCTGGCAGATGAATTCCATTCACTTAGTAACAGGAAAAAGAAGCAGATGAAATTTGTATATATACGCCTTTACAATGAGAAACATCCGCTCTATTTTCCTTCCGATTGATTAATAAATCCAAATCTATAGAATTCATATGAAAAAATATTATGCCCTCCTGCTGCTGTTAATCCCCTTTATTCAGTTGCAGGCACAGAGAGAATATCTACCCACCCAGGAAGACCTGGACCATTTTCATACCACCAAGACTTATGTGGTTCTTGAGAGCAATCCCCTGTCGGATTATAATATGGAGATTCAGGATGCCGTGAAAAAGCTCTGGAAAATCACCGAATATGAATTTCTTCCCATGGATGATTTTGCCGAGAAGAGTAAAGATAAAAATGCCTCTTTCCTTTACCTGGCAGGAGTGAGCTTTGAAAAGGACAAATCAAATACCCGCTACCAGTTCCTCTGCCTGTCGCTGGGAGGCGACCGGGTCTCCATAGATGACCTGAAGGATGTGGCCAATATTCCCATGGCCTATTACGGGGTGGATGCGGACCACTATGCCTATAAGATCGGAATTATGGTCAGGTTCCTTCAGTACCATGTGAATCTGATTACCCAGGATATCAGTATTGTGGATCACAATGTCTACAACTACTACAATGAGAATATGTCGGAGGTGAAGGGAAAGACCCTCTACCTGGTTGAAGAGGAGCTGGCCAGAGAAGTCAACTCCCTCTCAAAGATAAAGGCGATCTATCCCGGCAAAGTGGAGCTGGTGGACAGGGAGACCATCAAGGACTTGATCATGGCCGAGGATGAAAATGCCATCGTGCTGCACAAAGTGGGACCCGAAGGAAAAAAAATGAATGCACGGACCTATAAGATTCTGATCGGGGCCGCCGATGCAAAGTTTTACTATTTTGATTACCATAAAGTAAATGACAAAAATCCGGATGCATTTCTTGTCAGCGATTTTAAAAAACTGGCCAGGGCCAACAAATAGAAGGAAAGAGTTCAATGGCCGATAAACCATCCATCCCTAAAGGAACCCGTGATTTCTCGCCCCTGGAAATGGCCAGGCGCAACCATATCTTTGATACCATCAGAAGGATTTTTAAAGTACATGGCTTTTTACCCATCGAGACCCCTGCCATGGAGAATCTCTCATCGCTGATGGGAAAATATGGGGATGAAGGAGATAAACTGCTGTTCAAAATTCTTAATTCGGGCGATTTCAAGGCAAAACTAAGTCCTGAGGAGCTTACCGAAACCCCGGCCGGGAGACTGGGCACCCTGATCTCCGGGAAGGGACTTAGGTATGACCTCACGGTCCCCTTTGCCCGCTTCGTGGTGCAGCACCGCAACGAGATCTCCTTTCCCTTCAAGCGCTACCAGATTCAGCCTGTCTGGAGGGCCGATCGGCCACAGCGTGGTCGTTACAGGGAGTTTTACCAGTGCGATGTGGATGTGATAGGCAGCAGGGCCCTGCTCAATGAGTTTGAGTTGATCCAGATCATCGATGAGGTAAGCGAAGCACTGGGACTGAAGGTGGTGATCAAGTTAAATAACCGCAAGGTGCTGGCAGGGATCGCCGAGGCTATCGGAGCAAGGGAGCGGATGACAGATATTACTGTGGCCATCGATAAGCTGGAGAAGATCGGACAGGAGGGGGTCATGAGCGAGCTGGAACAGAAAGGCTTAACTAAGGATTCCATAGAAAAGCTTGCCCCCCTGTTGCTTATGGAGGGATCGAACCGGGAGAAACTGGAAATGCTGGACGGTATGCTGAAAGAATCAAAAATCGGGAACGAGGGCCTGAGTGAAGTCCGCAGCGTGCTGACTTATCTGGAGGCGGATCCTGTGGGAGCTGAGCTTCAGTTTGACCTGGCCCTGGCCCGGGGCCTGAACTACTATACCGGGAGCATCATCGAAGTAAAATCGGCTGAAGTTGCCATTGGCAGTATCTGCGGAGGAGGACGCTACGACGACCTGACAGGTATTTTCGGATTGGAGGATGTTTCGGGAGTGGGCATTTCATTTGGTGCCGACCGCATCTACGATGTTCTGCTCCAGCTGGAACGCTTCCCCAAAAAAGCGGTACGTGATACCAGCGTGCTCTTTGTGAACTTTGGAGAAGAGGAGGTAAAACATATTATCCCCATCCTTGGCATGCTGAGAAAGAGCGGAATTGCAGCTGAACTTTATCCCGACCAGGCCAAGATGAAAAAGCAGATGAATTATGCCAACAGCAGGGAAATTCCTTTTGTGGCATTGCTTGGCGAGCAGGAGATCAAGGAGGGTATGCTTACCCTGAAGGAGATGGAGAGCGGTCAAGCAGGAACGTCTTTCCCCGGAAGAGCTGGTGGAGCGCTTATCCTCTGCCAAATAACATTTCCTATTCTATCTGCAGCTCATTTTTTTTTCTGTACTTCATTCTCAAATTCATGACTATGGAGAAGTTACATCTAGTGACCACGGAGGAGATCGGGTGGAAGAAATTTGAAGAGATCTCTTCGGGCGGAACACAAATTGTGTTATCGGACGATGTGGTGCAAAGAATTGCGACCTGCAGGGACTATCTTGACCGCAGGCTGGAAAACTCGGATGAGATCCTCTACGGGATCAATACCGGTTTTGGTTCCCTCTGCGATACGGTTGTACCGGATGAGAACCTTGGACTCCTTCAGAAAAACCTGGTGATGTCGCATGCATGCGGTGTGGGGGAGGAAGTACCCGAAGAGATTACCCGTCTGATGCTGTTGCTGAAGATTCAATCCCTTTCCTACGGGCACTCGGGAGTTCAGGTGGAGACCGTGCAACGCCTGGCCGACCTGTATAACAATGATATTCTTCCTGTAGTCTATACTTATGGTTCTCTGGGAGCTTCGGGCGACCTGGCTCCCCTGGCACATATGAGCCTTCCCCTCCTGGGCATGGGCGATGTGAATTATAAGGGCAAGCGCAGACAGGCAGCTGATGTGATAAAGGAGATGAACTGGGATCCCATCGAATTAAAATCAAAGGAAGGGCTGGCCTTACTGAACGGTACGCAGTTTATGAGTGCCTATGGGGTATATCTATGCCTGCGGGTGTTCAAGCTGAGCCAGCTGGCCGATATAATCGCGGCACTGTCCCTGGAAGCCTTTGATGGCCGGATCGAACCCTTCCACGAGCTGATTCAGCAGATCAGGCCCCACCAGGGGCAGCTGATTACAGCCAGAAGGATCAGGTGGCTGCTGGAAGGAAGCGAATTAATCAACCGCTCCAAGGTCCATGTGCAGGATCCCTATTCTTTCCGCTGTATTCCCCAGGTTCATGGTGCTTCCAAGGACTCCATAAACTATGTGGCCTATGTGTTCAGAAACGAAATCAATGCCGTTACCGATAATCCCACCATCTTCCCGGAGGAGGATCTGATCATTTCAGCCGGAAACTTTCATGGTCAACCTCTGGCACTGGCACTGGATAACCTGGCCATTGCCATGAGCGAGATGGGAAATATTTCGGAGCGACGAACCTACCAGCTGGTAAATGGTTCCCGCGGATTGCCCCCTTTCCTGGTGGCAAATCCCGGACTCAATTCAGGATTTATGATTCCCCAGTATACTGCAGCTTCTATGGTGAGCCATAATAAACAACTTTGTACCCCCTCATCGGTCGATTCCATCGAATCGTCGCAGGGGCAGGAGGATCATGTGAGTATGGGAGCCAATGCTGCCACCAAGGCCTTCCAGGTGATGCTAAACCTGGAACGGATCCTGGCCATAGAACTATACAATGCGGCGCAGGCCATGGAATTCAGGCGGCCATTGCACAGCAGTTCCTTTATGGAGGATTTTATGGAAGCCTATAGAAAGAAGGTTTCTTTTGTAACGGACGATAAGGTGATGTATAAGGATATTGAACTGAGTGTTAAGTTTCTGCAGGAGGTAGAACTGGACCTGCCTGAGGACCTGATCATGATGCGGGATTACTCGCCCGAAGATATGAGATAGCTTACAGCAGAAAGGGCTCGGGTCCCATGGGAAGGGGTTCCGGTCTGTCTGATCCTTTTCCCTGGCCTCCTTTTCCTTTTCCTTCCTCCCGGAGCTTACGCAGAAGGTAACGACGGAAATCCCATTCGACCTTTCCAAGTTTCAATACTTTTTTAGCTGGAAGGGCTTTCAGAAACTTATCCTGATAATACTCCCTTTCAAGCTCTTGCTGCTTATCTTTCAGTGTAAAACCCTTTTCCAGGGTCTCCAGGATCTCCTTGTCGGACAGGTTATCGGCATTTTTATGGGCATACATCCATGTGTTGCGCTCATCCTCTACCAGTTTCATCTTCCTGTTCTGAAAGTCATCATACAGGGGCCAGAAAGCTTTTGCCTCCGAATCGCTAAGCTCCAGTTTCTCGGTGAAGTAGGCCTTTCTCTCCTCGTTAAACTTTTCAATCTGCTCCTGCGACTGGGCAAGAAGTGCTTCCTGAAGTGGCAAACAAGAAGAATACAGTGCTTAGAATATATGTAACTTTGTTTTTCATAATGCAAACGCTTTTACTATTCAAAAATAAGATCCATTTCCACATCATTGATGGCCAGGTATTCGATGGCCTGAGTGGCAAAGGCTTCATCCTCATCCAGTTCGGCAGCTTCCTCTTCCAGGTAATCGTAGAGGTAGCGGTCATCGTCAAATACCTGGAGCTGCTCAAAAATGGCCATATCCTGATAGAGCCCATCCGAACGGTTCGAAGAGGTGAAAAATACAATGGAAGTGGTGATTAGGGCTGCTGCCAGCACTGCTGCTGCCATGGCCATCCAACGGGTGGCAGTTCCGATCTTTCGTACCGGAACTCTGGAGGATTCCTCCTCCTTTATTCGTTGCTGCAGTCGTTCAGGAAAGCTTTCAAAATACCCCTCCGGTACACCAAAAGGGTGATTTTTCAGCGATTCCTGCTGCAAATCCGGTTTATTACGATCCATTTTCATCTCTTATTCAAGTATTGGTTTGACCTTTATATATTCAGAAGGTTTAATCCCCTTCCAGCATCGATTCTATTTTTTTCACTGCATGATGGTAGGAAGCCTTCAGGGCGCCCACCGAGGTGCCCAGGATTTTCGACATCTCTTCGTACTTCACCTGGTCAAAATATCTCATATTAAATACGATTCTCTGTTTATCCGGCAGTTTTAAAATGGCCTTCTGTAACTTCAGCTGGATCTCGTCCCCGTTGAACCAGGGATCGGCTTCCAGGTTCTCGCTCATCTGCTGCTCCACATCAACCCAGGGTGCAAAAGCCTTCTTTTTTTTCTGTTTCAGGAACGACAGGGCCTCATTGGTGGCAATGCGATAGAGCCAGGTAAAGAGTCCCGATTCGGCACGGAACCTGGCCAGGGATCTCCATATTTTAATCATGGTATTCTGCAGAACATCATCGGCATCATCGTGATCGATCACAATTTTTCGGATATGCCAGTAAAGCCGCTCCTGGTATTTTAACACCAGCTGGTTAAAAGCAATCTCTTCTTTGCCCCGGGTTTTTGCTCCTTCGATGATATCTCTGTCAGCCCATTCCGACATCCCTAATAGAATTTTATGCTTGCCGGGGTTCCTTCTTTTACTGTAAAGTCTTTGACCATAGTGTAGGAAGAGGATTTATGATCGTCCCTGCGGAACACGACCCTGTACTGACCTGGCTGAAGGTAGTAGGACTGCGATCTTGTATTTTCAAGCAGATTCATCACCCAGAGTTGCTCCCCTGAAGGTTGCATTTGGTACAGGGTGCCTGCACCCGGCTGCCCCGTATTGAATGTAACATATCCGGGAGCAGGAATTTCCAAGGTGGTGGTATGGCCCGGGCTGATTTCCAGGTCATGTACCTCCATAACGGGGTATATGGGAATAAGCACATCATACGATCCCACCAGGTATTTTTCCAGGCTCCCGATTTCCTGGACATTGATCAACTCCTGATCGCCGGCCCGCCTCACAAGTACCTGGTCACGGTCATAAGCATTGCCTCTTTTGGTGCGGACATAAAGGAAGCCCTGTGGGGCATCCACAGAAATGGTGTTGTGTCTTCCGGCCACCAGCCTTACGCTATCTACTCGAATGGGGGGAATGGTCTGTATGCCGATGTCGTAGGTTACCATTGGATCCAGGGAAAGGGTGTCGGGATTTCCAAGGCGGTTAAGGGTGTGGATCATATAATAGTGGATGATCCCCGTATAGCGATCGAAGAAGGTTATATTCACATCGGACTCTGTGGGTCTTGATCGACTGTCCAGCAGATTTATCTGGGCCGAGGTTGAGTTTAGTGCCTGTGTGATTACTTCTTTCAGGGCTTCCCGGTACTCTTCCTGGGTGGGAGTATCATAATATTCTCCAATGCAGTCAAAGGTTTCCTTGAAGCCCGGGTCGCTCCCGATGCCAATCACAAAGGGTCTCAGGATGATCCCTTTTTTCTGAAGATCAAGCGAAACCTGGCAGGGATCACCATCGCAGGCTTCAATTCCGTCGGTGATCAGCACGATAATGTTGCGGCAGCTCCCGCAGGGAGGAAAATCCTCCGGGGCCTGGGCCAGAGAACGGGCGATGGGAGTGGTACCCTTTGGCTGGATCCCATTCAGGGTTTGCCTGATCTTTGCGGCATTCATTGGGCCGAAGGGGACCTCAAGCCTGGTATCGCTGCAGTCCTGGGGTGGGACCGGACTCTGATGACCGTATACACGCAGGGCCATTTCCACCTTTTCCTTTTGCTCCAGGGTATCTATCATTTCGAAGAGGATTTCCCGGGCCAGATCAATTTTACGTTCTCCGTCCCACTGTCCTGCCATGCTGTTGGAAGCATCAAAAATAAACAGGATACGCGAGGTGGGGGCCTTACCGGTTGTTACCGTCTGGGCATGCAGCACCTGGAATTGATCCATTAAAGGAAGCGCCGTAAGGCAGATAAGCAGGATCAGTGCTTGTATATTGGTTTTTCGTGTTCCCTTCATCATGAATGCAAATATAATAAACAAAGCCATTAAGGTTTGATCACCATCAGCCGGTGTACCTCCAAAAGCGTGCCACTGCTGCAGCGAACCAGGTAGATACCGGGTTCCATCCCTGCTGTTGAGATTTCAATGGTGCCGCCAGTATAAGCTTGTATCTGTTTATAAATCAGCCTGCCATCGATTCCATGCACCGACAGCAAAAGTTCTCCATGGGAGATGTTCTCAGCTTCTACAAAAAAGCTTTCAATGGCCGGATTGGGATAGACGCGGAAGTTGGGAGCCTCCCTGGCAGCCACCGACAGCTCCTTGGCTTCCAGTTGAATGTCCAGGATGGTGGCCTGGTAGTCGGTGACCGACACATCCCTGATGGTGTCATTATGGTAGCCCGGGGCAGAGACCACCAGCTCATATACCCCCTCCTTGATCAGGCGGTAGAAATCGCCATGAATCTCATCACTGAATACCACCGAATAGGCACTGTCGTGGTTCTCTACATGTATCTGAGCCTTCAGGGGGTCGCCGCTTTCCTGGTCGGTGACCTTTCCCCGGATTCCGTATAAGCTCTGGGAAATATAGTTAAGTAAGGAACGTTGATTGATTTGCCAGAGCTGCTCAAGCTCCGCCGAGGGGAGCTTCTTCGTATTAGATAGTTCCAGGGTCACCTCCCTTCCACCCAGGTAATAATTCACATAATCCTGCCTGGTTCCGAAGGCTGAGTACCACGCCCAGCCGTTGGTGATCCCGTCATCGGGCCATCCCCACATGTAATCAGGATCCACCGCCATGGCCTCATCGGCATATTCACGGGAAATAAAGCGATACCAGTCATCATCGGCATGCAGCAGGGGCGTATGGTCCCAGGGATAGTTTACCACCTCGGCGCCTCCATGCAGGTTGGCCGACATGCTGAAGCGGTTCCTGTTCAGAAAGCGCATCATATGCTGGTTCTCCAGGGCCCGGCCGGTTGTATCGTCTGCTTCAGCTTTCGCCGGGTCGGGGAAGTTCCTGTTCAGGTCGATCCCGTCGATGGTGAGACGTACGGCATTTTCCAGGGAAAGGTTGTTGTCATTGGAGTAACTTCCATCGGGGTTGGCCAGGGGATTGATCCAGATGGCCAGTTCATCGACCACCCTGGTTATCTCAGAATCTTGCCCATATCCGCTCAGCAAGGTATCGGCAAGGCGCAGCAGCAATACAAATCCCAGTATTTCATCACCATGCATGGTGGAACTGTACAGAAAGGCAGCTTCAGGTTCATCCAGCTCCACATGATCACTGATCTTCAGTGCCAGCAGAAGGCGTCCTTCCCGGGAGGTACCAAAGGTGTCCAGCCGGCAGATCTCCGGGTAGTCGCCAGCAAAACCCTGCATCATCTCCAGGTACTGATCGTAGGTGGGGTATTTCTGAAAAGTGAGTGCCTCGGTCAGGTCCAGGGCCATATCGCTGTCATCCAGTTGTGCTCCTTTGGTCCACTGCGCCTCCAGGGATATGGAAGCAAGGAGGCAGAACAGGGCCACCAGTAAGAACTTCATGGAGTTTGCAGGAATCATTTATACGTTGAATCGGATATGCAGAATATCGGCCTCTTCTACCACGTAGTTTTTTCCTTCCACCGACAGTTTGCCCTTGTCCTTACAGGCCTGTTCTGAGCCCAGTGAAATAAAGTCTTCGTATTTCATGACTTCTGCACGAATAAAACCGCGCTGAAGATCAGAGTGTATGGCTCCGGCAGCTTCGGGGGCCACAGCACCCTTGCGGATGGTCCATGCCCGGATCTCTTTGGGACCAACGGTGAAAAATGAAATCAGGTTCAACATGGAATAAGCCGAGCGCACCAGCTTGCTGACCCCCGGCTCCTCCAGTCCGGCATCTGAGAGGAACTCCCTGCGGTCCTCCTCATCCTCCAGTTCGGCAATCTCCGACTCCATCCGGGCAGCCAGTACCAGGATCTCGGCCTCTTCACCGGCCAGGTACTCCTTCACCTGCTCCACATAAGCATTGCCTGTGATGGCTGCCTCATCTTCCACGTTGCAGACAAACATTACGGGTTTGCTGGTCAGCAGAAAGAGGTCCTCTATATGCTTACGGTCGGATTCACTCATATCCAGGGTGCGGGCATTCTGAAAGTTTTCCAGGTGATCTTTGTACTGCTCCAGCACTTCAATACCCCTTTTGGCATCCTTATCTCCCGTCTTGGCAATCCTGGCCAGCCGCTCCATCTTTTTTTCCACCGACTCCAGGTCCTTGACCTGCAGTTCCAGGTTGATGGTCTCAATGTCCCTGACCGGGTTTACCGAACCATCAATATGGGGAAGCTGTTCGTCGTCGAAGCACCTTAGCACCTGGATCAGGGCATCGGTATTCCGGATATCGGAGAGGAACTTGTTGCCCACACCTTCGCCCTGACTGGCCCCTTTGGTGAGTCCGGGAATATCCACGATTTCGACCGTTGCCGGGATGATTTTCTCTGTGGGTTGGAACTTCTCCAGGTTATAGAGCCTGGGTTCCGGCACATTAACCATTCCCACATTGGACTTGTTGGAGGTAAAGGCAAAGCTGGAAGTTTCCACCCTGGTATTTGACATACAATTGAAGAGGGTGGACTTACCCACATTGGCGACCCCGATAATCCCGCATTTAAGTGCCATAGGTGTATATTTTGGGCTAAACGTACAATTTGTTTTTTATGAGTACAATATAGATGTTTTATAAAAAACAAATTGGGAGTTACCTGCTATAACTTTCAATTTTGTATAATGAGGACAAAATTGAAATTATATAGAGGAACATACGCAAAAAAGAACCATCGTGGGTTGACCTGTTTTAAATATTAATGGGTAATTTTGGGCTTCCCAATAAAACCACAAAGACATGGACCTTAAAATTCACACTAAAGCATCAGATAATATTCGTATCCTGGCCGCCGCCATGGTGGAAAAAGCAAAATCGGGGCACCCGGGCGGAGCCATGGGCGGAGCCGACTTTGTGGAAATGCTCTATTCCAGATTCCTGAATTTTGATCCGGACGACGGAGCCTGGCCTTTAAGGGACCGTTTCTTTCTGGATCCGGGGCACATGTCACCCATGCTCTATGGAATACTGGCGCTGACAGGGAACTATAGTATGGATGAGCTAAAAAACTTCCGGCAATGGGGAAGTCCCACTCCGGGTCACCCCGAGGTGGATGTGAAGCGTGGTGTGGAAAATACATCCGGTCCTTTGGGTCAGGGCCATACAATGGCCGTTGGTGCTGCCATAGCAGAGCGTTTTATGGCTGCCCGTTTCGGGGAGTGGATGGCACACAAAACCTTCACCTTTATCTCCGATGGAGGTGTTCAGGAAGAGATCTCACAGGGAGCCGGGCGAATTGCAGGATTCCTGGGGCTTTCCAACCTGATAATGTTCTATGACTCCAACGATATTCAGCTTTCCACCCGTACCGAGGAGGTCTCGACCGAAGATACAGCAGCCAAATACAGGGCCTGGAACTGGAATGTAAGCATAATTGACGGTAACGATCCACTTCATATCTTTCAGTCACTTGAAACAGCACTGGCCGAGAAGGAGCGTCCCAGCCTGATTATCGGGAAGACCGTTATGGGCCTGGGTGCCCGCGATGAGAATGGAAAGAATTTCGAGGGAAAGACTTCCACGCACGGAATGCCGCTTTCCGATGCCGGGGCATCATTTGCAAAGACCATTTCCAACCTGGGAGGTGATCCTGAGAATCCCTTTATGATCTTTGATGAGGTAAGAGAGGCCTTTAATACAGTGCTGGTAGAGAAGAGGAAGACTGCAGCCCGGCGAAAAGCCAAGCAGGCAGCCTGGGAGAAGGCCAATCCTGAACTGGCTGCCAAATATCACAGTTTTTTGGATGGCTCACTTCCGGAAATTGATTTTGGAGCCATTGTGCAGAAGGCTGGCGCCCCCACCCGGGGAGCCGCAGGCGCAGTACTGGCCAGCCTGGCGGGAAAGGTGGAGAATCTGATTGTGGCTTCGGCCGATCTCTCCAACAGCGATAAAACCGATGCCTACCTGAAAAATACAACAGCCTTTACCCGGGGCGACTTCAGCGGGTCCTTCCTGCAGGCCGGGGTAAGTGAGCTGACTATGGCTGCCATTGCCAATGGCATGGCGCTTCATGGTGGCGTGATCCCGGTAATCGGGACCTTCTTTGTGTTCAGCGACTATATGAAGCCTGCAGCCAGGATGGCTGCCCTGATGCAGTTGCCGGTGAAATATATCTGGACCCACGATGCTTTCCGTGTGGGAGAAGATGGTCCTACACACCAGCCGGTGGAACAGGAGGCCCAGATCCGCTTGCTGGAACATTTGAGAAATCACAAGGGAAATCGATCCATGCTGGTGCTTCGTCCCGCCGATGCACAGGAGACCACCGTAGCCTGGAAGATGGCCCTGGAGAATGATTCTACCCCCACGGCACTGATCCTGTCCAGGCAGGGAGTGCCCGATTTGCCTGCTCTTCCGGGTTCTGACCGGTATAGCGATGCACTGGGGGCCCAAAAAGGAGCCTACGTGGTTAAGGATTGTGAAGGTACTCCCGATGTCCTGCTCCTGGCCTCCGGTTCCGAGGTTGCTACTCTGCTGGCGGGTACAGAGCTGTTGGAAAAAGAAAAGGGGCTGAAAGTCAGGGTTGTGTCAGTTATTTCGGAAGGTCTGTTCCGGGATCAGCCTGAAAGCTATCAGGCTGATGTGATCCCGGTGGACGTGCCGGTATTTGGTCTGACGGCCGGACTTCCTGTTACCCTGGAGGGCCTTGTAGGTAAGAATGGCAGGGTATTCGGACTGGAGAGTTTCGGTTATTCGGCGCCTTACAGCGTCCTGGATGAGAAGCTGGGATTCACCGGTGAAAATGTCTACAGACAGGTAGTTGAATGGATAACTTAATTAAAAACAGGCAATATTATAAATTCTGTTTTTACGGGTTTTTAAAAAATCTACGTTTTTTTGATGCATTCTTCATCCTCTTTCTGCTTGAAAAGGGACTGAGCTTTACGCAGATTGGGATTCTCTATGCCGTTCGTGAAATTGTGGTCAACCTAAGCGAAATACCTTCGGGTATTATTGCAGATACCTACGGAAGAAAAAGGGCCCTGATGGCCGCACTTCTGTTTTTCATGATCTCTTTCCTGGTTTTTTACCTGTCTGCTGACTTCTGGTTGTTTCTGTTAGCCTTTGTTCTCTATGGCGTGGGAGATGCTTTTCGCTCGGGAACTCATAAGGGCATGATCATGGATTATCTGAAACTGAATCAGTGGGAGGGACAGAAAATTTCCTATTACGGACATACCCGCTCATGGTCCCAGATGGGTTCAGCCATTTCTTCTCTCCTGGCAGGACTAATCGTATTCTACAGTGGCAGGTATCAGAGTATCTTTCTCTTTTCTATTATCCCATACCTGGTAAATCTGCTGTTGATCGCATCTTATCCGGGCGAATTGAATGGACCAGTGATGCTGAAAGCATCAGGAAGCAGGCCCGGAGTAGGGTCCACCATCAGGCATTTTATAAAGGTTATCAAGCGGCCAGAGGTTCTGGAAATCGTGAATTCCTCTGCCATTCATACAGCCTACCTGAGAGCAGTTAAAGATTACATCCAGCCCCTGATGGTACATGTTGCACTTCTTATACCCATTATGCTTCATGTTGAGGCTGAAAAGAAGAACGGGATAATCATTGGCCTGATCTACTTCTTTATTTATCTGCTGACTTCCCAGGCTTCCAGGCTTTCGTCAAGATTCGTTGTGCATAACAAAATGAATATTTCCTTTATCACTTTACTTTTTGGATTTACTTTTGGGGTCGTTAGTGGAGCTCTTTATAGTTATGGTTTTTGGCTTATTGCGCTGATTGCTTTTGTGGGAATATTCATTGTGGAAAATATCAGAAAGCCTATTTTAACGGGCTTTATTGCAGACGAGGTTCCCAATGAAATACTGACATCGCTTATCTCGGCACAGTCCTTTATCAGAACCGTGATGACAGCTCTTCTTGCATTGGTCTTTGGCATTATTGCCGACAGTAAGGGAATCGGGATCTCCTTTTTGGTGATCTCCCTCTC
The DNA here is from genome assembly GCA_963753765.1 of uncultured Bacteroidales bacterium. GTDB lineage: Bacteria > Bacteroidota > Bacteroidia > Bacteroidales. The sequence continues at coordinate 35,135 of CAVWDQ010000028.1, read as the reverse complement.
CCTGGTGCTTATTACAATTGTAATACATACCCATGCACGATTTTACAATAAAAGGCGTTTAACATAATGATGAAAAGCATACAAAGCATATTACTCCTGTTTATCCTGGCCATTGTTAGTCCGGGGCTTTCAGGACAAAAGATCCCGCCGCAAAAACCCAAACTGATTGTGGCAATTACCATATCGGGAATGCAGTACGATTACCTCTCGGTTTACTGGGACAAGTTTTCAGAAGGCGGATTCAAAAAAATGGCTACCACGGGTGCAAATTGTAAGAATGCACGCTACAACTTCCTGATTACCGATCCCTCGGCGGGTTTCGCCTCCATTGCTACAGGAACCAGACCCAGCGAACATGGTATCGTATCGGACTACTGGTACAGCCGGCTTACCAACGAGATTGTCAATAGCATAGAGGACCTGGAACTGACGACTATCGGCGGATCCTATGGTTCCGGCACCTATTCTCCATGGGCCCTGCACAGCAGAACGCTTGCAGACGAAATGCGCGTTACCAGCCGGTTTGAATCAAGGTCCATTGGCATTTCCATGGACCCCGAGGCGGCGGTACTTATGGCAGGCCATACGGCCTCAGGCGCATACTGGCTTGATCCTGAACGAGCTTCCTGGATCACCAGTTCTTACTACATGGATTCTCTCCCGGACTGGGTGAATGATTTTAATGAGAAAAATTATCGTGACCTCTATTTGGAGCGTAGCTGGGAAACCCTGCTACCCATTTCCGAATACGGGGAGAGCATGCTGGATAACAATCCCTATGAGACCGGGTTTAACGGGCAGATTACCTTCCCCTACGACCTGGCACGTATCAGTTCTGACGGAAAGGGTGGAAGGGATTACAGTTTGCTGATGACCACTCCCTGGGGAAACACCTATACCAAGGACATGGCCATTGCAGCCATCATGAATGAAGAACTTGGAAAACGTGAAGTGACCGATATGATCCATATCGGATTTAATGCCACCCGCTACCTGGCCAATTACTACTCCACCTGGTCGGTGGAGACCCAGGATACCTATCTGCGCCTGGACCAGGATATTGCCCACCTGCTCGAGTTCCTGGACGATCAGCTTGGGATGGAGAATGTCCTGATCTACCTGACGGCCGAAAATGCCCTGGCTGTTGATCCCAATTATCTGGCTGAGACTCGCATTCCTTCGGGATTCTTTAACTACCGGACCAGCATTTCACTTCTGAAGTCCTACCTGAATGCCATCTATGGCAGGGGTGAGTGGGTCACTTTTTACTATGCCCAGCAGATCTATCTGAACCATCAGCTCATTGAAGACTCCAACCTCTCTCTGGAGGATGTGCAGGACCGGGTGGCCCGGTTTATGGTGCAGATAAACGGGGTAAGCAATGCGCTTCAGGCCTATGTGCTGCAGCAGAATTATTTTACCGATGGGGTATTGAACCGGATACAGAACTCTTATTACCAGAAACGATCGGGCGATGTGATTCTCTACCTGACCCCGGGTTGGGTGGAGCATAGCAATATGGGGAGCGACGTTTATGCAGAATTCAGGTACACGCCCCATGTGCCCCTGATTTTCTATGGATGGAAAATCAACCGGGTAACCATTCCCTACCGGGTGTCCCCAACTGATATCGCTCCATCCATTGCCTCATTCCTGGAAATTTCCATGCCGGATAATGTAACGGGGATCGTTATTTCGGACCTGATCAAATAGACAATGACCTTCAGTGATGATGCCTCAAAGGGAACATTATTTAAAGATATCATTATTTGGGCGGTATGGGGATGATACTATCATTTGAGAGCATGCAAATGATAGTATCAAGGTGGTTTTGCATGATAGGTGAATGCCTATTTATTCAGCGAGTCCCGGGCAGAGCAGAAGGTCTTGAGAAGGCCCGGGTCCTTTTCCACGGCATTGCCCACCACAATCATATCGGCACCTGCATGAAAGAGTTCCAGTGCCCTGAGCTCAGAGCGGATGCCACCACCTACTATCAGTGGCAGGGATATATTTTTCCTGATGGCTTCGATCATGCCAGGTTCCACCGAATGAGATGCACCACTGCCTGCTTCCAGGTAGAGCGCCTTCAGCCCAAGCATTTCCCCGGCCATTGCGGTGGCCACAGCAATATCAGTTTTGTCTCCCGGGATGGGACTCGTATTGCTCATGTACTCCACAGAAGTGGGGTGCCCGTTTCCAATCAGCATATAGCCGGTGGGAATCACCTCTAAGCCGGAACGACCCAGGTGAGGGGCTGCCAGCACATGGTTTCCTATCAGGAACTCGGGATTGCGCCCGGAGATCAGGGAGAGAAACAGGATTCCGTCTGCCCGGTCCGACAATTGAAACAGATTGCCGGGAAAGATGAAGACTGGAACTTTGGTCCCCAGCTTCAGGGTGGTGATGGTAATTTCAATGGGTTTGAACAGGATGCTTCCCCCCACCAGCAGGAGGTCGGGTGGATACAGATTGATAAAGCCCATAAGCTCCTCCAGGCTCTTGTTGTCGTAGCCGTCCGGGTCCACCAGCAGAGCAACGCGTTTTTTGCTCCTGTCCTTCAACTGTTCGTAGAAACCTCTCATTCCTTGATGCACCAGACCAGTGCGTAGTTATCGTGTTGTAAGTATTCCATTTCGAAAGTCTCCTCACCATTTCCGTTGATCACATGTCCTTTCATATACCCGTGTTCGTCGGGGCTAAAAGGAGAAATGGTAATTCCGTCCCTGAAATTGATATCCTGCTTGTCGCAAATCTTATAGAGGGTCTCTTTGGCACACCAGTGCAGGTAGAGGTGAAATTTGGAAAGCTCCGGATCGTTGATGATATTCTCCCGGTCGTTAATAAACTTATTGGCCACTTTATTGATCTTCCCCGACATAAACTCCAGGTCGATTCCTACCCGCTTGTCTTTGCCAATAATTACTGCTGTAAGGTTGTTGGAATGCGTGATACTGATATTATGGGTGTTTCCCCTGACAAAGGGTTTATTCTCGGAATTGTATAGGATCCGGGTATCTTTACCCAGCATGGTCTTCACCAGTGCCCGGACGCTGAGCCATTCAATCTTTCTGCTGATGTTCTTGAAACTTTCGAGTTTTGCTTTCTCTACAGCAACCAGGTTGACCATGCCATAGAGGGTATCAAAATCCTCTGTAATCTCCCACACACCTAGATGGCAATCCGGTAATATTTCTGTTTTCAAAAATACTCCCACAATATCTCAGAATTTTCCCAGTGAGGGGTGACTAAGTTAAACAAATTTGATTAATACTTCCACTGTGTGGTTTCAATCATATGGATGATATCTTCTCTCAGGAATTCAATGACCGGGTTCAGCGAATCGCGATTGGGCCGGCAATTGAAATAGAGAGAGCCCCTCAGGAAGTGATCGGTGCTGTCGGTGATGAAAAACTGTACGGCCGAAGCCACCTCTCCTTTCAGATCATATACCATCCCGAATCTCTTCTGATCTCTTTCAATAAAGGGTGTCTCCTCGATACCATGAGCCTTTACCGTATGTTTATAGACCAACTCCCGGCTATCGGTGATCAGGGCCGTCAGTTGATCGTCCACAGGCTTGTAACTCAGGTGGATCGTTCCGTTGAGTTGCGGAATGGCCACGTTGACCCATCCCTTTTCACCCCTGGGTCCGCTGTCTATCTCCACACGCGCATAGGCGGGGATCTCGAACTGGTAAAATTCCTGGTCGTTGTAAAGCTGGTATACTTTTTCAGGATAGGTGACCTTCAGGTAGCCTGTGGGCTTGGGAGTGTAAGATTCTTTGCAGGAGACGATCAACAAAAGTAAAATCACTGCACTCCAGCTTAGCCATTTAATTCTATGCTTCTTGCTTATAATCATGTCTTCTGCTCCGGGTTTTTAAGGAATACCTTCACCTCTTTGATCCTGCGCTTATCCATGGCCAGTACGGTAAATTCGATCCCTTTGCACTGCATCACATCTTTCATACGCGGAAATCCGCCTTTCAATTCGAGAAGAAGCCCGGCCACCGTCTCTGCATCCCCTTTCACCTCGTCGAAAAGCTCATCGTCCAGTTCGGTTACCTTGTAAAAATCATTTAGCAGGGTTTTCCCGTCAAAGGCAAAGTTCCGGGCATCGATCCTTCTGTAGAACACTTCCTGCTCGTCGGACTCATCGGTGATTTCGCCCACCACCTCTTCCAGGATATCTTCCATGGTCACAATCCCCTCGGTGCCCCCATACTCATCCACCACAATGGCCAGGTGGATCTTTTTCTCCTGGAACTCTTTCAGCAGATCGTTTATTTTTTTGGTTTCGGGTACAAAGAAGGGTTCACGGATCAGCTTCTGCCAGTTGAACTTGTTTTTCTGGTTGATATGAGGCAGGAGGTCCTTCACATAAAGGATCCCTTTCAGATGGTCCGATGTCTCTTCATATACAGGGATACGGGAGAAACCAGAATCGATAATCACCCTGGTCAGGGTGTCCAGATCGGTCTCGATATCCACGGCCACCACATCCGTTCGTGGTTTCATAATCTCACTTACCTCCAGGTTGGAGAATCGAACGATCCCCTCCAGCATTTCCTTTTCATTCTCCACCACATCGGTGGCCAGGTCCAGAGCCTCCGATAAATCGTCCATGGAAATGTTCTTTACCTTTTTTGCCAGCCTCCGGTTTACCAGTCCGGTGGATCTTACCAGGATAAAGATCAGGGGCTGAAAGACTTTGTCGAGGATCACCAGAGGAATGGCCATGCGCCTGGCAAACTTTGGTGCAAAGCGATTGGCGTAGACCTTGGGCATGATCTCCCCGAAGAGCAAGAGCAGGAAGGTGATTAAAATGACCGTGATCACAAATCCAAGCAGGGGAGAGTGGGTAAAATTAAAAATGCTCCCTGTGACATAGGAGGCGATGATTACAATGCCCACATTGATGAAGTTATTGCTAATCAGGATATTAGCCAGAAGCCTTTCGGGCTTTTCCAGAAGCTTAAGCACCATGGTCTCCTTGCGGGAGGGGTGCTCCTTCAGTTCGGAGAGGTGATTAGGCCCCATGCTGAAATAAGCCACTTCCGATCCGGAGATCATGGCTGAACAGAACAGCAGGACAGCCACCACTACCATACCTATGATAGCTCCTGAAGTGAGGGGCATCAGAATACCCTGTTGTAAAATGATTAAAAACGCCGGTTCCAAACCTGGAGTTAATGGTTAATAAATGATCAGAACGGAAGATCGTCCGGTCCGTTGTCTCCGCCATCAAAAGGATCTTCCGAAGAGCTCTCTTCCTTTGCCGGCTCCTGGTTCTGTACCGGAGCTTGATTCTGTGCCGGGCTCTGGTTTTGTACCGGGCTTTTGCTCTGCGCTGGTGCCTGGCTCTGGTAGTCCTGCTGACCCTGTCCGGTCTGTCCGCCTTCCCCTTCATCGGGACGTCTTCCCAGCAGTTGCATCTGGTCGCCTACGATTTCGGTAATGTATTTCTTGTTTCCCTCGGCATCATCGTAGGAACGGGTTTTGATCCGTCCTTCAATGTAAATCTGAGTCCCTTTCTTAACGTACTTTTCTGCTACCTGGGCCAGTCCCCTCCATAATACAATATTGTGCCATTCGGTGGTGGAGACACGCTCCCCGGCCTTGTTTTTATAGGTCTCACTTGTGGCCATGGGAAATTTCGTAATGGCAGTTGATTCATCGAGATACCTTGTTTCGGGGTCTTTACCCACATTCCCCACAAGGATTACTTTGTTTACAGACATATATATTATAGAATTTTAATTAGTCAAAGATACTAAAAATTGGATGATTCAAGGTACCTGTGAATAAGTCTCGGCATGGCGTAAGAGTCCAATTGTTCCAGGTCAACCCACTGCCAATTTTCGGGCAGGGGGTGGGGAAGCTGATCCACCTCCACCTGCAGGAAGCGTGCGTGGATGGTCTGATGGCTCAGCTGGTGTTTGACCGGTTCTGAAAGTTTCCCGATACCCATAGGCCTTCTTTTATATGGAGGATCGCTTTCCTGAAGGACCCGGGGCAGCATCTCCTGAACGATCTGTTCATCTGTCCTGGCCCCCTCGCATTCGATCATAGGGAGCTCGTAGAGGCCGGTCCAGATATCCTTTCCTCTCCGCGGAACCAGGATCGTCCTGCCGCCCGAATTAATCATATAATAATAGAACCAACGATCCACAGGCTTTTTGTTCTTGATCTTAACGGGGATCCGGTCCACCTGCATCTGCAGATTTGCTTCACACCTTTCTGCCAGTGGACATTCCATGCAGGAGGGTGAAACAGGTACGCATTGCAAGGCACCAAATTCTATCATGGCCTGGTTGTGCCTGCCCGGATCGGAGTGGTCCAGCAAGCCGGTGGCCAGGTCGAACACCTGCTTTTCTCCCGGAGATGAGTTGATTGCATTCTCGATGCCGAACAAACGGGCAATAACCCGGCTAACATTTCCATCCACCGCAGCGCAGGGCTCGTTATAGCACCAGGAAGCGATGGCAGCGGCTGTATATTTGCCCACACCTTTTAAGGCCAGGAGCCCCTGGTAATCTCCAGGCATGATCCCTCCAAGATGCTCTTGCACATGTTTGGCCGAAGCATGTAAATTCCTTGCGCGACTGTAGTAACCGAGGCCCTGCCACATTCTGAGCACCTCATCCTCACTGGCCGAAGCCAGTGCCTTCACATCCGGGAATGACCTGAGGAAGGCCTGAAGGTAGGGAAGGCCCTGATCCATACGGGTTTGCTGCAAAATTACTTCGGCTACCCAGGTCCGGTAAGGGTCCCGGGTTTGCCTCATGGGGAGGTCCCTGAGGTTTTTTTCATACCACCCATGAATAATTAACTTCGTTGAGCTAAAGGTTTCGGCAAAATTCATTATCTTCGTCGCCTCTAAATTATAATGTACTTATATTTAGCGCACTAAATTAAAAATTAATCAAAATCAATTTCATATTCACGCAAAAGTATTTATATTTGCAAACCCCTAATAAGGAACTAACGTAAATCATTGATAATTAAAGGTTTTTTAAAATGACAAAAGCGGATATTGTAAACGAGATTTCTAAGAACACAGGAATAGAAAAGGTAACTGTACAGAAGACTGTAGAAGCTTTTATGGAGACAGTAAAGGATTCACTGAGTAATGATAAAAATGTCTACCTGAGAGGTTTTGGAAGTTTTATCGTGAAGAAAAGGGCCAAGAAAACTGCCCGTAACATTTCCAAGAATACAACCATCATTATTCCTGAGCATTCTATTCCTGCTTTTAAGCCTGCTAAAACTTTTGTTAGCAAGGTGAAAACCAATGTGAAGTAAAGTATAGTAAGATGCCAAGCGGAAAGAAAAGAAAAAGACATAAGATGGCTACCCACAAACGCAAGAAGCGTTTGAGGAAAAACAGGCACAAGAAGAGGAAATAATTCTCTCAACCTCTTTAATGATCTAAACCTAAAGCACCTTGGATGGGCTTTAGGTTTATTTCTGTTTAATAATCAGCTTAATCTTCATAAATGCAGATACTGTGAGCAGTGAACTGGTAATCAACTCCACCAATGAGAAGGTTTCGATTGCACTACTTGAAGATGGTAAGCTCGTTGAATTAAATGAATCATCGCTTAAGCAGCGATTTTCGGTAGGAGATATCTACCTGGCCAGGGTGAAAAAGATCATGCCCGGTCTGAACGCTGCCTTTATTGACGTGGGTTATGAGAAGGATGCTTTTTTGCATTATCTCGATTTAGGCCCACAATTCAGTTCTCTGAACAAATACCTGGGACAGGTCCTCGCCAAAAAGGGAAGGCCCATGCCCATAAGTAAGTTCAAGCGTCTTCCTGATATTAATAAGCACGGGAAGATCAACGAGATCCTCAAGCAGGGGCAATTCATCCTTGTACAAATAGCCAAAGAGCCCATTTCAACAAAGGGTCCGCGGCTGACTTCCGAAATTTCCATTGCGGGAAGGAACATCGTATTGATGCCTTTCTCCGATAAAATTTCAATCTCTTCCAAAATCTCCTCCCAGGAGGAAAAGGACCGACTGAAGAATCTGTTAACGGCCATAAGGCCCCAGAACTTCGGTATTATTGTCCGCACCGTGGCCGAAGGCAAGAAGGTGGCCGAGCTGGACAATGAATTACGCACCCTGGTAAAGAAGTGGGAACAATCCTTCGACCATCTTACAACCAAGGGCCTGCCTCGACTGGTTATCAGTGAACTGAGCCGTGAGTCGGCTGTGGTTCGCGATCACCTGAACGGGAATTTCGACGGTATCCATATCAGCGATGAGAAGGTGTTCAGCGAAATGAAAGATTACATCCGGGAGGTGGCTCCCGAGAAGGAAAAGATCGTTAAGTTTTATACAGGCAAGGAGCCTATCTTCGATAAGCTGGGCGTTCTGAAGCAAATCAAAGCGGCCTTCGGGAAAACCGTCTCCTTTAAACAGGGTGCCTACCTGATTATTGAGCATACCGAAGCGCTCCATGTGATTGATGTGAACAGTGGCAACCGTTCACGTTCATCCAGCGACCAGGAGACCAATGCGGTGGAGGTAAACCTCTCTGCAGCGGACGAAGTGGCCCGCCAGCTCAGGCTGAGGGATATGGGTGGCATCATAGTGGTCGATTTCATCGATATGCACAGGCAGGAGAACAAGCAAAAGCTGTTCGACAGGATGAAGGAAGCCATGTCGGCCGATAAGACCAAGCACAACATCCTGCCACTGAGTAAATTCGGATTGATGCAAATTACCCGTCAGCGGGTACGTCCGGAGATGCATATCGAGACAGCAGAGAACTGTCCCACATGTGGAGGAAGCGGGAAGGCACAGCCCCCCATTCTATTTCCTGAATTGGTCAAAAGTGAGCTAAGCATGGTGATCGGTGAGCACCAACCTTCGAAACTTGAAGTGGCCCTGCATCCCTTTGTGGCCACCTACCTGACAAAAGGATTTAACTCGGAAGAGCGTAAATGGCGCAAAGAACTGGGTTGCAAGATCAAGATCAATGCTGTTGAATCGATGCATTTCCTGGAGTTCAGGATCTATAACGAACTGGGCGAGGAGCTTCGCAGAAAGCGGCATTAGCCTTCAAACTTTTCAGTCAGTGATTTGTTTTAGCAGAGCAGACAAGACTTAAAGAGATTATGAAGACAAGAATTATATTAATGGGTGTGGCCATGCTGTTGGCCACAACCCTATGGGCACAGGTAGAAAATCCTGTCACATGGAAATTTACAACGGATAAGGTAGAGGGACAGGAAGCCGAACTGGTGTTTACAGCCGATATCGATTATCCATGGCACCTCTATTCAGCCTACCTGCCAGCCGGTGGGCCCATTGCCACCACTGCATATTACGATGAGTCCGACGCCTATACCCTGGTGGACGGGATTGTTGAAGTAACAGAGCCCAAAGTCAAATTTGATGAGGGCTTCCAGATGGATGTGGGAACCCTGTCAGGAAAGGCCGAATTCAGGCAGAAAGTTCTTTTCAAGGAGGGTGGGGCCCAGACTATTACAGGTGAGATAGAGTTCCAGGTATGTGACGATAACGTTTGTCTCCCACCCATGAGTGTGGCATTCTCTTTTGAGGTGAACCTGGGAGGTGAATCCGCTGTCACAAGCGGGGCCGCAAGCGAAACCGCTGTGGCAACCACGGATGAAGCCATTGAGGAGTCATCGCTCGCCGGGGAGATTCTAAGTGCCGATACCCCTGAAGAAACATCCGATGCTGTGGTGGCTGGAGTTCCTGCACTGGAAGATGAAAAATCCCTGTGGGGCTTCTTCTGGCTTGCATTCGGACTGGGATTGCTGGCACTGCTAACACCCTGTGTATTCCCCATGATTCCCATGACTGTCAGCTTCTTTATGCAAGGGAGCGAAAGCAAGACCCGGGGGATTTTCCGGGGACTGGTATTCGGTATTTCTATTATGGCCATCTATACCCTGCTCGGGGTTATTGTGAGCGTTTCCAATGTGGGTCCCAATGCAGCCAATGCGCTGAGTACCCACTGGATCCCCAACCTGATCTTTTTTGCCCTCTTTATCGTATTTGCCTTTTCCTTCTTTGGTATGTTCGAACTGGTCCTGCCTTCCAGCTGGACCAACAAGGCCGACAGCCAGGTGGATAAGGGCGGATTGGGAGGAGTATTTTTCCTGGCCCTGACCACCGTACTGGTTAGCTTTTCCTGCACAGGTCCCATTGTGGGTGCCCTGCTGGTTGAGGCTGCCGGGGGACTGGCCCTGAAGCCCATCCTGGGGATGTTTGGATTTGGACTGGCCTTTGCCATTCCCTTTACCCTCTTTGCCATCTTCCCTTCCTGGTTGAAGGGACTGCCCAAATCGGGCGGATGGCTCAATGCGGTCAAGGTGGTACTTGGCTTTATTGTGCTGGCTTTCAGTATGAAGTTCCTGCTGGCCCTGGATCCCACCAACAAGATACTGACCCGTGAACTTTACCTGGCCGTATGGATCGTGCTCTTTTCCATGCTGGGCATGTATTTCCTGGGCAAGATCAAGTTTGCCCATGACAGCGATTTGCCACATGTTTCGGTGCCTCGCCTGCTGCTAAGTGTGGTCTCCTTTACCTTTGTGGTCTATCTCTTCCTGGGACTCTTCGGCTACGAACTGAAAACCATTGCACCCCTGCTGCCAGCCAAGTCGCCCAATGGTATCGACCTCACGCAGAGGGCCGTATACAGTGGTGCCCCCATGGCTGCAGCTGATCAGAATGAGGAGTGCATTCCGGTTAAATATGCCGATATGTTTCATATGCCCCTTGGACTGAAAGGCTTTTACAGCCTGGAAGAAGGCCTGGCCTGTGCAAAGGCATCCGGGAAGCCGGTACTGATCGATTTCAAGGGCCATTTCTGCTCCAATTGTAAAAGAATGGAAGCAGCAGTCTGGTCCGATCCTGAGGTGCTGGCTACTTTGCGTGATGATTTTGTGATAGTGGCGCTCTATACCGACGATCGTACAAAACTTCCCGAAGCGGAGTGGTACACCTCGGAGGTGGACGGCAAGGTGAAAAAGACCATTGGTCAGCAAAACATCGATTTCGAGATAGCCAACTTCCGGACCAATACCATTCCCCTTTATGTGATTATGGATGCCGATGGCAATGTGGTGGGCGAGCCCAAAGGCACCGATCTGGATGTACAGAGCTACCTGAGCTGGCTGAAGAGTGGCATCAACTGATCCCCATTCGCATATGAATTTAGTATGAAGTGAATGTTAACCGAATCTTAACAATCGCTTAATCGTCCCATAACCACTTAGTGGTTTCTTTGCATCAAATTTATAAACAGATAATGATGTTTAGAACCACATTACTTACCGCCGCCTTACTTCTTTTCAGCTGGAGCACTTTTGCCCAGGGGGAAGAAGAGAAGTTCAAACCCAATGGCCAGGGTATTCTAAAGATTTTTACCAACTATCACAGCACCTTTTCAGATGGGGAAGCCAGCAGAGTTTTTGAGATTCAGCGGGCCTACCTGGGCTACCAGGCCAATTTAAGCGATAAGATTTCGGGAAGACTGATCCTGGATGTGGGTGATCCCAATTTCGGCGATCTGCAGATGACCGCCTACCTGAAGAATGCCTATGTACAGTATGACAACGGCAAGCTGGTTGCCATGATCGGGATGATCGGGCTATACCAGTTCAAGATCCAGGAAAGCCAGTGGGGCGGACGCTACCTCTATAAGTCCTTTATGGACGAGCACAAATTCGGACCCAGTGCCGACCTGGGGGCCTTTGTGGGCTATCACTTTTCTGATATGGTAAGTGCAGATTTCACCCTTGCCAATGGCGACGGCTACAAATCCATCCAGTCGGACACCACCCTTAAGTATAGCCTGGGGGTAACTCTTAAACCCATCGAGGGACTGGTCTTTCGTCCTTCATATGATTATATGGGGCAGGATGCCCACCAGCAGACCATGGCCCTGTACCTTGGGTACAGTAGTGAAAAGGTGGACGTGGGTGCAGAATATAACTACCAGTGGAACCATAAGATGGTCCAGGATGAAAACCTTCAGGGTCTTTCATTTTACGGCTCATATAGTGCAAAAAAATTCCGTGCTTTTGGCCGCTACGACAATCTTAGCTCTCCTGTTTTAGATGGAGAAGCGGATCCCTGGAACTACGGGAAAGACGGCCAGTTGTTTATTGCTGGACTGGAATTCCATCCGGTGAAGGGATTGTTGATCACTCCAAATTACCAGGCCTGGATACCGGCCGACGAAAGTTCAGCGTTAAACTCAATTTATTTAAGTCTTGAAATAAAATTCTAAAAAGAAATGAAAACTTACACACTTATTTTAGCAATCGCCCTGTTTCTGGTATCCTGTGGCAACAGCTCATCGGACAGCAAATCAGGCAATAGCGAATCCGGCCCGGTAAACCTTACCGCAGCGGGAGCAACCTTTCCGCTTCCCTTTTATAATGTAGCCATTAAGAACTACACCAATACATCAGGGCAATCCATTTCCTATGGTGGTGTGGGTTCAGGCGGCGGAATCCGGAGCCTGACAGACATGGTGGTTGATTTTGGTGCCACAGATGCTTTTCTGAGCGAGGAAAAGGAAGCTGATATGCCTGCTGAAATCGTCCATATTCCCACCTGCATCGGGGCTGTGGTCATTGCTTATAACATTCCCGGAGTTGAGGGATTGAAGCTCTCCAATGAGAATCTGCAGGATATCTTTATGGGTAGCATTACAAACTGGAACGATGCCAGAGTCAAAGCCACAAACCCCGGTATCGATCTTCCCGACCTGGCCATAACAGTGGTCCAGCGTTCAGACGGAAGCGGCACCACTTATATCTTCAGTGATTTCATGAGTAAGATCAGTGCTGACTGGGAAAGCCAGGTGGGCAGGGGTAAATCCCTTAAGTGGCCCGTGGGAATTGGAGCCAAAGGAAATCCCGGAGTAGCCGGAACCATCAAGATGACCGAAGGAGCCGTGGGTTACATCGGATCAGAATTCGCGTTTGCACAGAAAATTCCATTTGCAGAGGTGGAAAACAGTGCCGGCAACTATATCCTGCCTACACTTGAATCCATCAGTGCTGCTGCGCAGGGCGAAATTCCTGCAGACACCAAGGTGATGCTGACCTGTTCAGATGATGCCGGAGCATACCCCATCAGCGGATTCACATGGATCATACTCTATAAGGAGCAGAACTATAACAAGCGGACCCAGGCGCAGGCCGAGGAGACCGTTAAGTTCCTTTCCTGGCTCATCGAAAAAGATGCCCAGGCACTTGCCCAGCAGGTGAACTATGCCCCCCTTCCCCAGAAGACTGTAGCACAGGCTAAAAAAATCCTGGCTTCGGTGGTATACAATGGCCAGGCTTTATTGAATCCTTAATAAAATCTCTAAGCCTTAATAGCAAATTGACCATCCGAAGGGTATGATAAACAGTGAGAGAGTAGTCAGGATTGTACTTTTTACTTCTTCCATACTGATCATCCTTGTTACAGGTGGAATGGTGCTGTCACTTTTGAACGGCTCCATTCCTGCCTTTAAGGAGTTCGGACTGCGCTTTATTGTATCTGCCCAATGGGATCCAACGGAAGGCAAAGAGGACTACGGGGCCCTGGCCTTTATTGCAGGGACGGTGATGACTTCCGTAATAGCCATCATCCTTTGTTTTCCACTGGCCTTCTCCACCTCCCTGTTTATCGGGGAATATTACCGGGGAACCAGGATGGCAAGTATTGTGGGCACCCTGGTTGACATGCTGGCCGGAATCCCCTCCATTGTTTACGGATTGTGGGGATTTTATGTACTCAGGCCGCTGATTGTGGATCTGGGACTGAATGCACAGGGATTCGGGATCTTTACTGCCGGTGTGGTACTGGCCATCATGATCATTCCCTATGCCACCTCCATCTCCACGGAAATCATCAAGATGGTAAGCAGCGATCTGAAGGAGGCAGCTTACTCCCTGGGAGCAACCAGGCGGGAGGTGATCCTGAATGTCCTTATCCCAAATGCCCGCTCAGGGATCTTCACAAGTTTTGTACTGGCTTTTGGCAGGGCACTGGGGGAGACCATGGCGGTTACCATGTTGATCGGAAATGCAAACATCCTTCCCGACAGTATCTTTGGTGCCGGGAACACCATGGCCAGTGTGATTGCAAACCAGTTTGGCGAAGCAGAAGGCTTGAAGCTGAGTGCGCTGATTACCATTGGTTTGCTGCTCTTTGTTATTACCGGGATCATCAACGGAGTCGGAAAACTGATCATTAAGAGGTTTAATTAGGAAGCGAAATGGCGGCAACAAAGGAAAATAGCGGAGAAAAGGCAGTTGGCCGACGGGTGGTGAAGAACCGGCTGTTCGCGTGGACCGTTGTCTTTTTCTCCATGCTCACCATTTCACCTATTTTGCTGATTGTATATAAACTGGTGGCCAAGGGATACAGGCAGATCAACCTGGATTTTTTCACAAAAAAGGCCCCGGACACCTACGAAGCCATGCTGGCTGTGGGAGCCGGTGAGATTATTCCAGGCGGAATCCTGAACGGCATCGCCGGAACGCTCTACATGGTGCTGATTGCATCCCTGATCGCCATTCCGGTGGGACTGCTGATCGGGATATTCCTTTACGATCAGAAAACAAAAAGATATGCAGGAGTGGTCCGCGATATTGTGGATATCCTCCAGGGGGTTCCATCCATTGTACTTGGATTGATTGCCTATTTCTGGGTGGTTAAGAATATTACAAACGGATTTTCAGCGCTTGCGGGAAGTACCGCCCTTGCCATCATGATGATGCCACTGATCATCCGTTCAACCGAGGAAACCCTGAAGATGATTCCTGAAACCATCAGGGAAGCCGGATTCGCCCTGGGCGTTCCCTACCATAAAATTATTCTGAGGGTATTGATCCCATCGGGATTCAGCGGACTGCTTACAGGCATCCTGCTGGCCATTTCAAGGATCATTGGCGAAACGGCACCATTGATGCTGACTGCCCTGGGGAGCATGGAGGTGAATTTCCATGTGGATAAACCCACAAGTGCCATTCCACTGCTGATTTGGGAGTTCTATAACGATCCCAATATGGTCGACCTTATCTGGTCGTCCTCACTGCTGCTGATGATGATGGTGCTCTTACTGAATCTCATATCCCGACAAATTATTGCAAGAAGGAGTTAAACAATGAGTGAATTAATAAAAACCATACAAGACCCTGTCCTGGAGATCCGCAATCTGTTTGTTTCCTATAATAAGGACAAATCTGCGGTGACCGATGTAAGTGCGGGAATCAAGCGAAACAAGGTCACTGCCATCATGGGACCCTCGGGTTGCGGTAAGAGTACCCTGCTGCGGGCCATCAACAGGATGCATGATCTGTACCCCAATGTGGAGCAGGAGGGTGATATTTTCCTGAACGGGGAGGATACCTCCGAGATGTCTACCATGCTCTTAAGACGCAGAATCGGGATGGTTTTCCAGCGTCCCAATCCATTTCCCACCATGAGCATCCACGACAATGTTATTGCCGGGTATAAGCTGAATGGAATTCGCCTTCAGAAAAGCGAAAAAAACGATATCGTGGAGCAATCGCTGCGCGACGTGGCCCTTTGGGATGAGGTAAAGGATTCCCTGATGAAGAAGGGAACCTTTCTTTCAGGCGGACAGCAACAACGACTTTGTATTGCCCGTGCCCTGGCTTTTAAGCCCGATGTGATCCTGCTGGATGAGCCTACCTCTGCCCTGGATCCGGTGGCTACCAAAAAAGTGGAAGAGCTGCTGAATGTGCTGAAGGAGAATTATACCATTGTGATGGTAACCCACAACATGGCCCAGGCCGCCCGGATTTCAGATTTCTCCATGTTCATGTATCTTGGAGAATTAATTGAGTACGGGAAAACCAAGGACATGTTTATTAAACCTATAGATAAACGAACAGAAGAGTATCTCACTGGAAAGTTCAGTTAAATTTGTATAAGAAAAGAGACAACAATGAATAGAGAACTGGCCATACAGAAAATTGAAAAGGACTTTGAGAAGATTTCCAACCTGGTCCTGGAACAGTTGCAACTGCTTGATGAGTTATTTACCACCGATCAGAAGGACCGGCCGGACGAGCTGGTTAAGATACTGGGTAAAAATGAGGAGAAGATTGACCAGTCGGAAATACATCTGGACGAGAATATTATCCGGACCATTGTGCTCTATCAGCCGATGGCAGGGGATCTGCGACGTCTGTTTGCCATTTACCACATGACCATTAACCTGGAACGGGTTTCCGACCTGGTTGTGGCCGTTACCGGCACTTATATGGAGCTTAAGGATTCGGATCTGCGGAAAGAATCTGCCTCCTCACTCCACCAGATGTTGAAGACCACCTCGCGCATGGTTTCAAATGCACTACTCTCATTTGTTAACAGCGATGAGGATATGGCCAACCGGACCATCCAAAAGGAGAGTACCTTTGATGAATTGAATAAAAAGGTTCTGAAAAGAAGTATCAAAGCAGCAGGCCTTCCCAAGAAGAGTCAGTCCATCCTGAATAAGCTGGTGGATATGAGAGCCATGATCTCATCCATTGAACGCATAGGTGACCATGCCACCAATATTGCAGAATCGTCGGTCTATGCAATTTCAGGTTCCTTTATCAGGCATGGATCAAAAAATGAATAAATTGTAGCTTGATTTATATATAGATCTAAACGGCCTCCCATGAAAGATAAAAAGTATAAAATATTGATTGTCGACGATGAGGAAGATCTTTGCGAAATTCTCCAGTTCAACCTGGAAGGGGAGGGTTTTGAAGCAGAGGTGGCCTATTCGGCAGAGGAGGCCTTAAAGAAGGATATTGGATCATTTAACCTCATCCTGCTGGATGTGATGATGGGCGAGATGTCGGGATTTAAACTGGCCAAGCTGCTTCGAAAGGAGCGGAAGCTGAGCACCCCTATCATCTTTATTACCGCAAAAACTGCAGAAGATGATTTACTCACCGGCTTCAGTCTTGGCGGTGACGACTACATTACCAAACCCTTCTCGGTAAAAGAGGTTATGGTGAGGGTAAAAGCAGTTCTGAAAAGGGGTTCACTTGAGGAGCGGCCGGAGAAGAACTTACTCACTGTAGATGATCTCGAACTGAACCTGAAGAAGAGAAAAGTAAAAATCGACAACAAGGAGCTTGAACTCACCCGAAAGGAGTTCGAAATACTTGTCCTCCTGTTAAAATCGGAAGGATATATCCTGTCGAGGGAGGAGATTCTGGACCGGGTATGGGATGAGGATGTGGTAGTAAGTAAAAGAACCATTGATGTGCATATAACTCACCTGAGAAAGAAACTGGGGAGCTATGGGAAGTACATCAGGAATAAACAGGGCTATGGTTATGCCTTCGAAAAATAGGAATACAATGAGCTTCAGACAAAAGTTATTTATATCGTTTTCGACCATATTCATCGTGTTTACCCTGCTGGTCATGATTTTCCAGTACGATCGCGAGAAGAAATTCAGGATTGGTCAGCTGGAAAACACACTGGATAATATTACCGAAATCGCTCACAATTATCTGGAGAGCAACTCCATTCCGGATTCGGGTAATTTCCATTTGATGGATTCTCTTATGGCTATTCTTCCTGTTCAGAACATCAGGCTTACCGTCATCGATCCCACAGGGATTGTGCTGTTCGACAGCGAGGTGACGGGATATGAGTCCATGGAAAACCACCTGGAACGACCCGAGGTCCGTGAGTCGGTGATATCCGAATCGGGCGCCAACATCAGGGAGTCGGCCACCACCGGAAGCAGCTACTATTATTATGCAAAGTTCTACACCGATTACTTTGTCAGAACCGCAACCCTTTACGATGTGAGGATTAAGGATTTTCTGCATGTGGAAAAGCTGTTTATCATTTACCTGATCCTCCTTTTCCTGGTGACCTCGATCATCCTGCATATCATCACAAGGAATTTTTCAGATATCATTAATAAGCTGAAGTATTTTATTATCAGGCTCCGCAGTGGAGAAGGGCTGGATGAGCCCATGGAATTTTCCGAAGATGAGCTGGGAAGCATCAGTAGTGAGTTTACCGCCCTCTACAGGGAGCTCAATGACGCCCAGAAGAACCTGCTCATCGAAAAGGACAAACTCTACAGCCATCTGAGTGCCCTGAATGAGGGCATCGCTTTCTTCTCTCCCAGGAAGGAGAAGGTGCTGACCAATAACCATTTCATTCAGAACCTGAACCTGCTCTCCGATATGTCCACCATTTCGGCAGAGAAGATATTTGAAGTCAGCGAACTAAAGCCCATTCAGAAGTTTATAGACCGGCACCTTGAGGAATCCCTGGAGCTATTTACAGATTCGCTTCCGCAGATGGAGATGGATCTTGAAAAGGACAACAGGTATTTCAATGTGAAATGTGTCTTTTTCCAGGATAAGAGTTTCGAAATTGTGATTGTTGATTCCACAAAGCTGGAAAAACGAAGGCTGATCAAGCAGCAGATGACCTCCAACATTGCCCATGAATTGAAAACGCCTGTGGCCACGGTGATGGGTTACCTGGAGACCCTTCAGCACAACAGCATCACAGCGGAAAAGCAGCGCTACTTCATAGATAAGGCTCATGCCCAGGCCCGACGGCTCTCCGAACTTATCGAAGACCTGAGCACCCTCAATAAAATAGAGGAAGCAGGTGATAACTATAAATTCAAGCCCGTAAGCATCGGGAAAGTGGTGGAAGAGGTTCAGGAGCAGCTGAAAATGAGGCTTGATGAACACGATATCAAGTGTGAAGTTGGATCTGCCCGGGAAGATGGAGATTGATGGCAACAAATCGCTACTGTTTTCCATATTCTACAACCTCTTCGATAATGTGATCAAGTACGGGGGGGATAATATTGAGATCCATCTCTCCAACTATCTGGAGGACAAACAGAATTACTATTTCTCATTTGCCAATACAGGAACCGGGATCGATGATAAGCACCTCACCCGGATTTTTGAACGCTTTTACCGGATCGATGACGGCCGTTCAAGAAAGACCGGCGGAACCGGCCTGGGTCTGGCCATTGTTAAAAATGCCATCCAGCTTCATTCCGGTGAGATCTCGGCCAGGAAGTACAAGGAGGGCGGACTGGAATTCCTCTTTTCGCTGGAAAAATAGGGCCTGTCTTTTGCTGGTATTCAATATTTATCATAATTTGTAGGTAAACGTACCTCCCGGGTAGTTAAATCTACAGTTATGAAAAAGACAAGCTTAACCATTTTAGTATTAAGTATTTCTATTCTGAGCCTTGCCCAGAGCGGTGATAATTTAGACAACCAGTCCATTAGCAGCGGCGATCTGGAGAACCAGTTCTATTTCCGATTTGGGTATTCACAGCCTGCAACATCCTATCTTGGTGTTGATGACGATGCATTATGGGATGATTTGTCACGACATGGCGGAGTTTTTGAATTGGGTCAGATCTTCATGTTGAACAGTATACCCATGTCAGATGGCTTACGCCTAGGAATAAATGTTGACTATGCCGAGTTTTCTTATCATCAATTGAAAGAAATTGATTCTGAATTTGATGTTACTATAGGACTTCTGAAAGTAGCTTCAAAAATCGGGCCCTCTCTTTCTTACAGTCCTGCCTCAAAGCTGGTCTTTGATGTATTTGTCAAAGCCAAAATACCATGGGTCGGGGGAATAGTCATTTTTTTTCCAGATGAGGTCGATGAGGTTTTTTTTGCCAAACCAGGCATATGGCGTAGCTACAGGTATTAATATTCGCTATCGTTTCTTAATGCTTGGATTTGAGTACAATTCCGATAAAATGAAATTTGAAAATGCCAGGATTATCCCGGAGAGTACTTTGGAAACTTTATCCGACGGATTCTGATAAAACACCCATGCCAAGTTTCAGTTTTACCCTTGGATTTAGTTTTTAAAAAAGGGCCAGAACCCTCCAGATGCATTCCGGGATCCTGGCCCTCATAAATCCAGTCGACCACTGAATTTACTCGCTCACAAACCTAAACCACTAACCTACTAACCTATTAACCTACTAACGTTTAGCGAAGCTAAACATACTAAGCTCAAATTTGGAAGCCTAAAAGCTTCCAAATTTGAATGTCATCCCCGCACTCCAGCCCCTTAAGGCATCGACTGGGGTATTCTCCAGAAGGATGTCGGAGGTATAACGGTAGCTCCCGAACACGGCGAGTCTGAAGAACCTGACCAGGTTGAACTCCACCTCTGCAGTAAATTCAGCAACAAAAAATGCTGTTGCATCTGCCACATAACCATCATAGTAATTATATGAGTCATAAGGGTCGGAGTAGTAAGAGGCCAGGGCCACACCACCACCACCAATCATGATGGGCAGGGAGAGGTGAACCGGGAACCATCCGAAAAGAATAGGCTCTATTAATAGCCCCCCGTATCCTCCTGCAAGGGAATAGTTGAGGTCGTTGCCTGGATTATAGGTAGGATCATTTACAAATCCATATCCGCCCAGACCCAGTCCGAATCCATGGCCAATTACCCAGGCACCCCGTGCACCCATGAGAAGGGCATCTTTAGAGTTTATGCTTGTATATCCAATGGTAAAGGCACCATAACCACCGCTTCCCGAATTGTTGCCAAAAAGAGTCTGTACCTCCCCTGTATTTTGTGTCTGTTTCTTCTGTGGGGCCTCCTGTGTAACCTCCTGTGTGACCTTCTGTGTGGCTTCCTCTTCCGGCTCCTGGGCAACGAGAGCTGGCAGTGCCAGAGCCATTATAACAATCATAGTAACAATTTTTTTCATCGCTATTTTTTTTGGTTTATATCTTAGTTAATAATTGAAATTCGCTTTTAATTTTTTTCTCAGAACATGTACCTCACGTGAAATCCAAAATCCCACAGGTTTATTCCGAAGAACTGCATCAGTGACATCTCCACGAAGGGCTGGTAACTGACTCCGAAACTCATGGGGATATCAACCAGCTTGTAATCGATTCCCAAATATCCGTCCATCCCAAGCACCGGGGTAAAGATGTCCCTGCCATAGTAATACTCTTTGCCAAATATTTTATAAGTGTCGGTGAAGTAGAATCCGGCGTGGAGGCCCATTCCATATACAAATTCCCAGTTTCCCATGCGATCCATGCCTATTTCACTGCTTCGCTGACGAAGCACGGTGAAGATCCCCCCATTATCCCGGTAGACCAGCTGTGCCTCGTAGGAGAGAGACTCTTCCAGATTCACCCTGAAGGTAATTCCCGAGGAGTATCCACCCCGTATCCCGATCTCTTTGTTATAAAACTGCGAGAAGGCGGCAGGTGAAAGGCAGAGGAGAAATATGATGATGTAGAAGTTTCTCATAGAATATTACTTATAGGTGATGTTGATAAAGCATTTCTGAAGGGCATCGATGTTTAGCTTTCCCCTGGGTGTGCCTGTGCCCATTGTACCCACTATTGTATAATGATCCTTCCCTGAAGAAGTCTCTTCCGAAAGCACCTCCGTGCCCGGAAGCCTCAGGGTGGTTTTTTCATGGTGAAAAATATCGAATTCAAGGGTGGTGGCCTTGTCAAAGTACAGGGACAGATCGGTATAGTCAGATTCCACATAGATCTTGCTGAAGTCGGGCATCACATGCTCGATGGTCAGCTCTCCATATTTCATATAGACGTCGCTTTCGCGAAGGAAGTCATAGATCCAAACCTGCGTAAAGTTGCTCTTGCCATAGAAGTACTCCACATGCTTAAAATAGAGCTTGTCCCTTCTGGAATCGATCTTCAGCACATTGACACTATCTACATTCAGCTTGGATGATTTGCTGACCAGGTCCAGCTGACTCACCTCATCGAGAACCAGGTCGGAGTAGGAGAGCTTCAGGTTAACCGAACCCAGGGCTTTGATCATCCCGTTGGCAAAGCTCAGTGAAAGGGTGGCATTTCCCATGAGCCTGTTGGCCTTCAGAACACCGTTGGAGAGGGTAATATCTGCCTGTCCGTCCAGATCGTCCATATATATATCCCCAAACTTGTTATTGAGTACCACATCCATATGAGCGGGAAGATGGACCATGTAGTTGATCTCGACCCTTTTGTTGCTCCCTGAAATGGTATTGCCGATGGATTTGAGCTCCGAGGCCAGGCGGCCGCTTTCACTCTCGATCACCGTTTTAGCAACGATGTAGTCCTTCGTGCCTGTGAAGTCTATCTGAATGCCCTCTTTAAGCTTTCTCAGTTTTGAGCTGCTCGATTCGGTGAGGAAGATATCCACCTCGATGGCCACTGAATCTTTATCCCATGTGGCTACCTGGATCTTCCCATACTTATTCTGAATCTCCAGTGTGGTCTCAATTGTGGCAGGAAAGCTCCTGCGCACGCTGCTTTTATCCGTATGATCCTGTGCCGCGGCAAGGGTGCCCAGCATCAGTGCCGCAAGGATCAGCAGCCTCTTGGGTCTAAAGAGAAAATGATTCATCTTTCTCATCTTGATTCTCCTTTTCTTTAAGTTGATTAAGCAGGTCCTCCAGGATCTCCAGCTTCACCCGGTAGTTGAGGATCATGGCCTCAATCACTTCCGGGTTGGAAGCATTGTCTTTCAGATCCTTCTTCAGCTCATTGTAAACCTCGTCCAGCTCATCCATATCGTCCGACAGCATCTCTTTTGCCGAAGGATTGCCGGCCAGAAAGGGCTGCAGTTCCTCGTAGCGATCGGCCACCATCTGGCTGTAGTACTGCTCGGTCTCTGTGATTTCAATGTAGAGATCACTGTAGAGATCCGAATCAGCCTTTTCTCCAGTCAGGAAGTAGATACCTGCCGTAGAGCCTGCAAAAATCATGGCCACAGCTGCTGCAATTCTCAGCCAGCGCATGGGCCTGCGCTCCTGCTTCACCGCCTGGTTGGCAGGATTGATCTTCAGCCAGATGGATGGATCGGGCTCATGCAGATCAAACTGCTCTCGGTGTTGCTTCACAAAATCTTCTAATCTATCACTCATGGCTCATCAACATTTCTTTAATTTTTTGCTTGGCTCTTAAAAACTGGCTTTTTGAGGTTGATTCGGTCACGCCAAGTATTTCGGCGATCTCCTTGTGATCATACCCTTCGAGCATGTAGAGAGAGAATACGATCCTGTAACCTTCCGGCAATTTTTCAATGGCCTTCATCACGCTGTCCACCTTAAAACGAATCTCCTCGTAATCCACGCTTTCGTCTTCGGGTGGCGGATCGTTCTGTTGTTCCGTGTAAACCAGATCTACCCTTTTTTTCTTAAGGTGGTTGATACAGGTATTCACAACTATCCGCTTCAACCATGCCCCGAAGGACGACTCAAACCTGAAAGAACCCAGTTTACTGAAAGCATAGGAAAATGACTCCTGAAGCATGTCCTCCGCTTCCTCCTGCACATTGGTCATCCGGTAACAAATGTTATACATTGCCTTGTTATAAAGAGCGTATAACTGATACTGCGCCCGAACATCTCCTTTCATGCACGATTCTATCACATCCCTGTGTATGTCCTCGTATTTCGTCGTCAAAGTATTATGCTTTCAATTGTAAAAGACAAGGTAAGAGTTATCGGGTTGCATGACAAAATGAAAAGGGAGAGAATCCGGGGTATATTATGACGAAAAAGTGAATGATACTATCAAAAGAGTTGATGCAAATGATACTATCACCCATGATTCGGAGCAAAGCATGCCCATATATACCTTATGATTAAGAAATCCAGGAGAAATTTATATCTGAACTTAAAAATAAGTTAAAATATTTAAGAATACGTTGGCTAAACTTATAAATAAGTTATATATTTGAATTCCCAACAGCACACAGAAATGAAAAGTCATACAGCTAAACTTGCCATCAGGAATCTCTTAAAACAAAAATCCTTTTCCATAATCAGCCTTCTGGGATTGGCTACCTCACTGGCTGCATCCATTGTAATACTCAGCTACTATTTTTACGAAATCAGCTTTGATAAACACATTCCGGATTCTGACCGGACTTACCGGATTATTACCCGTCTTGGGGAGGAGGGCCAGTTCTGGGCACGAACCTTTGCCTGTTACCCGGATGCACTCCGGGACCGTCCTGAAGTGGAAAACCACACATCATTTATTTATGCTGCCACCTGCGATGTAAATATTAATGAATCAGATTATTCCGTGTCGGAAGCCCTTATTGCAGACACAGGATTTATTGATTTTTTTGATCTTGAATTGATTTCAGGACGGAAGGAGGATCTGGGGCTGCCCAATACGCTTTTTATTACCCGGGAACTGGCTGAGATTTTTTTTCCAGGGGATAATGCATTGGACAAAGAGATTTTTCTCAGAAATTTTGATAGCCAGTTAAACGACAGCATTGGCTACTTTACAATTGCCGGTATTTTCAAATCTTTGCCAGATAATATGCATTTTGGTTGTAAAATGCTCTTTTCCCAGCAGGGTCATTTTTCCCAGCGAATGGACCACCTGAAGGACAATAAATTCTCTGCTGCAAATGTGTATGTGCGATTGTTCCAGGATGTGCCGGTCACAGATCTGGAACCTTCACTGACAGATATGCTGGTTCCTTTCCTGAAGGGCGTCAGGGGTCCTGACATAGAATCGTTCAACTCGAAATTACAGGCCGTTCGTGACATCCATTTCACTCCGGATATCAACAGGGAACCCAGGCCGGTAACGCGCAAATCAATATTGTATATCTTATTAAGCGTGGGGCTGCTTATTCTGGTCCTCATGACCCTGAATTTCACCAGCATGGTCATCGTACAGTCGCATGAGCAAAGCAAGGCGAGCGGCATCATGCGAATACTGGGCGCAACAAATAAAGACCTGATCCACCTTTCACTTTTGAAAATAGCTATGCTTGTGCTTGCGAGTCTCTTTCTGACCTGGGTAATAATTTCTTACTCAGAAACCAGGCTCCAAACGATTTTTGGATCAGGCTGGTCATTTCAGAACTTAAGCGCACAGATAGCCCTTCTGGGTCTCGCTGCAGGAATCCTGGTGATCTTCCTCACTGCCCTGGGGACCTTCCTTTCAGTACCTGGCAAAAGGGGTTTCAGCGTTTTTGGCCTGTTAAGCATATTTCAATTTGTCATCGTAATTCTCCTGGTGGGTTTTTCCATGATGATTAAAAGACAGATCAGTTTTCTGGATCAAAAAGACCTTGGATATTCAGCGGAGAATGTCCTGATAGCCCGAATACCCGGCCAGGAGCCCAGGGGCAGCCTGCTTGTTGAAGAGATTAAGAGGCAGGCAGGGGTGATCAGTGCTTCCACCGCCCACCACCATCCGGTGGATGTCTTTCAAAGCATGAATTTTGAAGCTGGCGGCAATAATTACCAGTTCGGATTCAGGATGGTGGATGCCGGAACTGTAGAGACGCTTGAGATTGATCTTCTGGAAAAATTCGGCTCTCCGGAGGCACCTCTGGAGGACTGGATAATTAATGAAACTTTCTACAGGCAATTATTACAGCATTTTTCACCGGAGGAGATTGCAAGCAGTAATTTTGAATCGGGGGAAGAGGATCAGAATCTGGGTGATTCAGGGGTTCCATTTGTCGTGGGCGGAGTCATGAGGGATTTCCATTTTAGCTCCTTACACAATGGGATCGGGAACTTTGCTTTTGTCATGCGAAATCCTGAAATCCAATATAACCGCTGGTTAATGATCCGTTTCAGCGAGGGTCAACTGGAAACGGTGAAGAAGATGTGCTCCCAAATGATGGAAAAGCATTTTCCAGGCAGTCCGGTTGAATTATTCCTGTTGGAGGACCGGCTGAACGAACAGTATAAAGCTTCACACAACTTATCGGATGTGATCAGGATATTTACCGTATTGTCCATACTAATTGCCATTTCGGGGGTTTACGGACTATCCCTTTTTATGACCAGGCGTCGTACCAGGGAAATCGGAGTCCGCAAAATCCACGGGGCCCAGTCCCGGCAGATCGTATCCATGCTAAATCTTGGATTTCTCAGATGGGTGGGAATCGCCTTTATCATTGCCTGTCCCCTTACCATCTGGGCCCTGAATAAATGGCTCATCAACTTCGCCTATCGGGCCACACTTCCCTGGTGGGTACTGGCACTGTCCGGATTACTTGTCACAGGAATTGCACTGGCTGCCGTCACCTGGCAATCTACCGCAGCCGCCAGGATGAACCCGGTGGATACCCTCACCATCGGAGACTAAGACCGGGAGATGAGTATTAATCCCTTATAAAGGATTTCTCGATTTCTCCCATA
This sequence comes from uncultured Bacteroidales bacterium, assembly GCA_963753765.1. GTDB lineage: Bacteria > Bacteroidota > Bacteroidia > Bacteroidales. The sequence continues at coordinate 8,923 of CAVWDQ010000028.1, read as the reverse complement.
TAGAAGCGGTGGAAATCCTTCTTGGGGTAGTGCTTGCTGGCGACTTCGGGAACGATGAAGTTTTCGCTTTTCAGATCGTCTGCATAGATCTTGCGGCATTCCATGACCAGGCGGGCCTCCCTGAAGAAGACATTGCCTTCTTTGGTGGCTACGGGCGTGAGCCCGGTCTTGGCTGCCTTATCATAGTCCCGGCCTGAACGGGAGCCGCAGAACTGCAGCGCCTTCCTGTACTCTTCTGTAAAGAAGCTCAGGGTAAAGTGGCTGTACTTCTCCGTAAATTCAAAGGTGTAACGTTGGGGACGGATCCAGGCCATGGCAATTGGCAGGTTCCACATAATGCCCAAATGTCCCCAGCTGGCAGTCATGGTATTATAGTGCTCCATGGTGCCGGCCGTCACCAGCATCCAGTCCTTATCCAGCAGTTTAAAAACGTTATCGGTGATCTCTGTGGGTTTAATGGCTTTGAAATCTTGCATGAATCTTTTTCATTTTTTGATAAACCTGAATACGATGGAATAAAGCAGCAGGATTACGGTGAGCAGCACCGCAATTCGCCCCAGGTAGTCGCCATGCTTCACATAGAAGGTGATTTTGTCGTTCTTATTGAGGGTGCCCCGCAGGCCCGATCGTTCCCACCATCCGATGCGGGCCAGTTCAACGCCCCGTTGGTCGATCAGAGATGAAATCCCGGTATTGGCACTTCGGGCCACACTCCGGCGGGTTTCGATGGCCCTCAGACGGGCAAAACTGTTGTGCTGACGGTGACCCGGGGTATTCTTCCACCAGCCGTCGTTGGTAATAATAAAGAGGAAGTTGGCTCCGGCTTCACTCACATAATCGGTGACATACTCGCCAAAAACTGACTCCCAGCAGATCACCGGGGCCACCCGGGTGCCGTCCTGCGGGGATGCAAAGGTCTCCCTGAATTCCTGGGAGCCGTTTCCGCGCATGGTTCCCCCAAGATTCACAACAAGTTTTTCCAGGAAACTGAGCAGCTCCTTATGGGGCATCTTTTCCACCCCGGTCACCAGCATGGACTTGTGATAGATGGGAATCTCGTCCGATGCATCCAGCTGGAAGGCGCTGTTAAAATAGTCGTAGCGATTTGGACCACCACGGTAGGGCCGGCTGGTGGAGGTAAACTCAGAAGGCTCTTCGTAAAGCTTCCAGGTGGAGGCCCCTATCACCAGCTTAGCTCTGGGGTAGCCCTCCAGAAAGGCTTTCAGTTTAATCACTTCGGGGTGTTGATCAATAAGTCCGACCCAGATCCCATTGTTGATAAAGGTTTCGGGACCGATGATGTACTCAGTTTTTGGAGTCACCAGCGAATCGGCAATATGCAGCAGGTAGTCAGTCTGTTTTTCCTGGGGAATGGCTCCAAACTTTTCAAAAGGATCGATATTGGGCTGGAGTACCACCATTTCGTAAGGGTCATCCTTCTCTTCGTAGGAAAGGAAACGGATGAAGGAGTAAATCGCAGGGATCACACAGAACGGCCACCACCCAGGCCAAACTGCGTCGATTGGCAGCAAAGGAGCGATTGGCTCAGCCATCCCTTCACCCACTTAAAGATCAATATATTCATCACCAGTACCCAGAGTGATCCTCCCAGCGCACCGGTCCACTCGTACCACTGGATCAGGCTAACATCGTTGGCAAATCCGTTCCCCAGCACAATCCACGGGAAGTTTATCTGGGCCCGGATGTAGAGGTATTCAAAGGCCAGCCAGAAGACCACCAGGGAGGCATAGCCCAGCCTGGGGCCCAGTTTCCGTTTTACCCGGTGAAATACCAGGAAGGTAAGGGTCATATAACCGCCATTCACAATCACCGAGGCCACGATGCCGGTCCAGGTGGCAAAATAGACCCACCAGGTGGTCAGGATAACAAACACCACAAAGGTGATCAGGGCATAGCCCAGCATCGAACCTTTGCGGTCTTTCTTCGCACGCTTTAATTTACGCCTGGAAATCTCATCCTCAATGAAAAGGAGGGGGACAAATGCCCCCATCAGGAGAAGTCCGTGACCCCATTGAAAAAAGGGAATCGAAAAGAGCAGGGCCGATAAGAGGGCCAGCAGGAGCATGCGGGAACGTTTCATTTACAGTCGAACTTCAAAGTTATCTGCAAAGATAATAAATCACGCATAGGTGCTGCTTGTGCAATTTAAAGCTTCAACTCAGTAAAACCCGGTGAATTTGAGAATCGTTGCTGAAAGAATTGTTTTTCTGAACCCAGTATAAATTGAACAGGATACCAGTAATAGATCAGTTGCTCAATCAAGGCCTGGGACTCACCTGTATTAAAAGTATCTATGCCTTCCAGGATGATTATGGTTTGCCGGTGCCGGGATAGAGATCGAATAAAATAGCCTGATAGTCCGCTGATTTTCCCTTTTAAATCTGGCTTATCATCGTCCATGTTGCTAAACCATCCATCCATATTCAAACTTGACAGGTGTTCTATGCAGGCTGTAATGAATTCCTCCAGTGAATGCTCCTGAAAGGAGTAATATATGACATCATGGTCCTGTTTTAATTTGGCCCCCAGGGCTCCTAAGAATAATTCACGATTGGGGGGGTCATCATCACTCACAAACAAACTCCTCGCATTCCCAATGATGCCCTGTGCCTCCATAACTTTCTCAATCATAATCTCTTCATCCGCGGGCCCGGGAAGTTCCATGAAGTGGGATGGGTTGATGCCCGGCCGGCCAGACTCCCTGTATTTCTTGCATACCTGGTACCTGTAGCCCTTTCCTTCTACCTTTTCTATAATATTCATCTCCGTATCAAGATCATGAAGGCGGTACTGCGCATTACGAATACTCAGATTCATATAGTCCTCAAAGACCTTTCTTTTAAAAGGTATGTCTTCAAATTCAGAAAGAAATTGACTTAACCTTGCTTTTTCCTTTTCATCTAAATCGGAGCCCTGTTTAGACAGAATATCCAACCATTTACTAACCCCGGTGCCTGTTGTCGTCTTTGATACCAATGTCGGGAGCACCTGATCTACCTCACTTGCTATACTGTAATTGCCTAAATGATGGAGAAAGTATTTTTCCACATCGTCAATGAAATCTTCCCTGGAATTCAGCTTTTTTGCCCGGATCATACCAGAGTCCACGGCAGCCCGAAGGGCCCGGAAATTCCCCGGCCAGTCTCTGTCTCTTACAAAGGGACCCAGACGAGTTGCAATCGCCCTGGAAAAATCTTCCAGACCTGGCTCTTTTGTCAGGTCTTTCCCAAAATCCTTTCGGCTTCGCCTTACCAATTTTATGAGAACGTTATCCTTATCAAGCCTTTTATCAATTGCTTTCAGGGAAAAGTACTTTATAGCCTCTTCCACATCTTCGTCCCTTTCATCCAGTCCGGGTACAAAAACCTGCAGGCCAGACCTGTACAATAAAGAATCATTGATGTGTTCTTTGGGCCTCTCAGTTGCACAGATCACTTTTACGTCTTTAGTGGAATAGGTTTTTTTGTCACCTAACTTCATGGCTTCATGGGTTTCTTCATCCATCGCCCGATTAACCATTGTTTGGACAGACTGATCCAGGTCCCCTATCTCATCCAGGAAAAGCACACCGTTTTCAGCTAATTCAAATTGGCCGTCCTGATCCTGATGAGCATCGGTAAATGCGCCTTTCTTATGACCAAAAAGGGTACTTTGGGTAGTTTCTCTAACCAGCTGAGAACAATTTACGCTGATGAACTTACCCTTGCACTTTGTGGCTTTCTGATACTGTTTATAGTAGTATCGGGCAAGATATTCCTTCCCGGCCCCTGAAGGGCCGAACATTATTACCGGCTGCCCATGGTGTGCAAAATCATAGACCTCTCTAAACACATCCAGCATCTTTTCACTCTTGATTTTAAAGCCGTCGTAACCTTCAAGATTAAACATATAGTCCGTTTTATTCCTAATAAATATACAAAAGAAAAACAGCCAAACACATTATTTTTCCGTTGTCAACTCGGTCAGCATATGTTTTTGAAGCTCCGATGACAGCTTGGACTTGACCAGGTGGAAGAAGGAAGAATAGGGTGAGAGCAACTTCTGACAACTGGTCAGCTCATGGGCGATATATGTTAATGCAAAGTACTCTTTTTGAGGATCCTCGCTTTCAATGAGTTTCCTGACAAAGGGATGGTTCAGGCAAAGTCCCAGCAGGATGGTATTCTTCATGGAGAGTCTTTCATCCGGACTTACATCTTCTTTTAATGCCAGAAAATTGGAAATGAAATCATCGTTTATGGGCTTCTGATGTTGATCGAACATACCTGTAGATATATGCATCCCCCCGTTCTTCAAAATGAAAAATGAAGGATGGATTTCTTTGATAGGAATATTGATATTCCTTTCAATGGTTTCCAGAATCTCTTTCCGGTTTAACAGGGCTTCAAATTTTTGAAGCAAGAGATTTTCCTTGCTGGATAATACCCGGGTTTCAATGAAGTTGCAACTTGGCTCCAATGATTCCTTACGGATGATACCCCGATCGATCATGGAATTGATCTTTGTCCGGTCATCGTTTATGGTGTCCAGATTTATCACATCGTCAAAGAGGCTGGTAAACAAAGAATTATAAAAACCGGGAGCTCCTTTATCCACCAAACAAGGGTCCGGAATCACAATATAGTCATGTTTAAACGCTCCCCCGAGCCAGCGTAAATTGGTATGACTCTCACTGAAGAAGAAAGGGATTCCGTCACTTTTAAGATCCTGTAACTCCAGCAGAGAATAATACTTCTTTTTGCCATTTATGGGGAAGAGCCTGGCACTCAATAATTTTTCGAATGCAGATTCGGAGCCGGAAGGATTTTTTGGCTTATCGCCGCGATTCTTCCAGTATGCACTGATCCTGTTGCGGAGAATGAAAAGGTTTGCCAGTTTTATTTCATCTGACAGGTCACGAAATTCTTGATCCATATACTCCAACAGACTCTCATTTAAATCTTTTATCATGTTTTTGTAAATGTAATCCAGGTAGAAGGAATCGCGGCTGATCGTGACAGACAACTGATTGCAATTCAGTACCATATTCAGACCCAGAAGAAAGGGTGTTTCGGTGGCGTAAAAATCATTCAGATTGTGCTGCAGGTTATACCCTCCGGTGATGAAGTACCTTAATGGAAATTCAGATATGTACTCATATTTGCATAGAATTGTTGTTGACCTGAAACTGTTGCCGGTTTTGAAGAATCCGTTGCAGTAGTCCTTGTTAAAGAAAAATGCATTCCTGTACTTTGCATCATCCCAAACGGACTGGTAAGAGGTGCCATTGATCTTTATATCGCAGGGATAATACCTCAGGCATTCTCTTCCGTAATCAATGCATTGTTTGGCCGCCCCTGAACGATCGAAATAGACTTTCACCTCTGTGCTGAAGTCAATGGGATAATCCAGCACTTCGGAGTTTAAAACAGGCCTTTCTCCGCCTTTAACAATGATGTACTCCAGCCTGATGGCCTCGCCTTCACACCTGGTAGTGATCTCCACCTTTTTTGTTCCAAGCTTTGGATTGAAGATGGAGAAGAATCCTATTCCAAACTTCCCGATTTTCTGGTCATCAGCACCTTTGTCCGTCCCCCCCATACTTGTCACCAGCTTAATTTTATTTAGATCTAAACCGGAGCCAAAGTCTTTCAGGGATACCCAGTCATCGCCATAAGTGATGATACCGCGTCTCTTGTTCCAGGGTATGCCGGAACTATAACTATCCAGAAAGTTCTGGATAAGTTCTCCAAATCCTTTTCCTGGATTCCCGCCAAACTGCCGGGATATGATTTTTTTCCACCCTTCCTCCAGGTCAATGCGAAGACCTTCAGGGATAACAAAGTTGGAATTGTTTTCTACTGTTGTTTTACGTTCCATAGTACTAGCTCTTTTCTACTGATGTTTAATTCATATTTTTCCTTAGTGAGTCATTCAGATTACGTCTGAATTCTGTGAACAACTCATTATAAGCCTTACTATCCTGCTCCTTCGAGCCCGAAGATTTCACCTCAGCAAGTTTTGCAATGCCGTCCAGCATTAACAATTCCTTCCGGGTATCTGACGAGAGATAGGGAAATACATTTCTGCCGTCTTCCAGGCACAGGGAAACTCCCCAGTGTCCGGCTAATTTGGGGTTCACAGCCGACAGGGCTACAAGTTTCTCAATGAGGGGATGGTAGAGATTCAGAATGATGGTGTGGTTGGCATAGATGAACATGTGCGTCTGGCAGGGTGTTGTAAAGTCTTTTTCCACCAGGAAACTGGCCTTCCACTTCAGTGTTGAAAGATCCTGGCAGGCCTCTTTTACTTCATTGAACAAGCCCTGGCCGAAATATGAAAGATCATCAGCATATGATACGTCCATTTCTTCGTCGGTCTCATCAATCAAATCTTCCCTGGAAATCAGATCGGGGTGGAAGCCGAGGTTCTTTTCAAAGGTCTTCTGGAGCTCATTTAATTCCATGCTGCTTTCGCCCTGTTTTTCAAATACCAGGTCTGTGCTCTTCAGGAAAATACAGCGATCCTTAAACAATAGTTTTAGAAGTGTAATCAAATCTCCGGCCTGTTCGTGATGAAGCACCGGCTCTGAGAAATTGGAATAATCGATTCCCGCATTTGATTCATCCTCAATAAAGAAGCGGCCTTTCGCCACTACAATTTCGGTCAGCTCTTTAAATGACAGTTTCCCGAGACTCTGGGTCCGGATAAATTCATACCTGCTCCATGGCTTGTTGAGTGAGGGTTCAAAGGAAATCAGGTTGCTGGTGAGTGCATCCACCTTGTACTCGTAAAAGCGTAAATCCGCAGCACTTACCTGCTGGAGATAGTTATACAGATCAGTCATATACTGTGGAAGCAATTCGTTTCTTATTTTTCTTGAGATAGGATTAAGAATATCCTCGTCGCTCAGGCAGTGCCTTCCAAATGGAAGCTCAAAGGAGGAGCTATTTACCCTGATGGCCAGGTATCCCAATGCCCAGTCTTTTTTCAGACCGTGGGACAGCAGGTTATAGTTAGAGGAAACCAGAACTTTATTCTGGTAAACCTCATGTACATTCTCCCCCAGGTTCATATGTACTTCGTAGGAGTTCCCATTGATATCCAGGGTATATTTCCGTGAAAAGTAATCGCTGTATGAATCCCAGTTTTCGTTTATAGAGTGAAGAATATGAGTGGCATCCTCGTCTTCATTCATTGGAACAGCAATGGCTATATGGATGGGGAGAAACCTTGTATACATCACCAGGATCTCCTTCAAAAGCGTCATTTCCCTCATCAGAGTATTGGTAGATCCGAAGGTAATCCGGAAGGTGGTTCCCTTTGGAATAGAAGAGCTGAGCAGCCGTACGCGGATATCCTCAATCCCATCCAGATTTCCTGCTTTTGCCAGCCAGGCTTCAGTGCCATCGGAGGTTTCCATCTCAAAGCGGCGCTGATCCGGAATGGCTGCGATGCTCAGTTTTCCAATACCGTGTGTCCCGATGGCCCGGTTCGCTTCCATATCTTTTTCAGAAGCATAGAGAGTAAAGAATTTCTCGATCCTGCGTTTATTCATTCCCAGGCCGTCATCCTGCACCGTCACAGTGATTTCATCTCCATTTTTCTCCCCGGTAATTCTGCAGTAGGTGGCCATGGCGTCGTAGGCATTTACCACATACTCACGTATCCATTCCCGGAAATTCGAGAACTGGGCCCGCATGTCCTTTTTCAGCTGCTGACTGTCAGCCTGGATCCCTGCACCGGTTATTTCATCCAGGGTATCCTGCAGTTTCTTCTTGTTTTTTGCTGCCATTTGCTTTTGTTTTATGGTTTCTGTTTGTATTTGACAAATACCATAGAGAAAAGCGTGCCGATGATGTTAACAAGCAAAAAATCAACAATATGACATATTGAGAAGCGCGAAGAGTTCGCGATATTTTGCATGATCATGAGCAAATGTTAACTTGAGGGTTCAAAGTTTTGAGTACGGATGCCCCAGGATTCCATTTTCATATACGATGTCTTTTTAAGTTTCTCTGTTCAGGATACAGAAAAAGCCAGTGACATATGGAAGAAGTTGACTAATCACCAATTGAATGTGTTCTGGTCGGATGCTATCCTGAAAAAAGAGGCTGGGGGAAGGCTGGTTTGACAAAATAGAAGAGTCCCTGGAACACAGTCAGCATATGGTGGTACTAATATCAGAAAAATCCCTTAAATCTGAATGGGTTCTACGTGAGTATAAGGCCTTTCTAAACTCATGTTATAAGGAGAACGTTCGACGACTAATTCCTTTGCTCGATACTGGCATAGAAATTTCTAATTTGCCACTGTTTATGAGGGAATTTCAATCCTTCCGACTAGATGATAAGAATGCGATTGAACAGATTGGGGAAATGCTATGGGAGAACAGCCTTAGAAGGAAAACTGATGCACTTGAAGAAGAAAAGCAACATGATAACGTGCATGGAGAATTTTTAGATACCCGTGATAATTGCAGATACCATACTGTAAAAATCGGAGAGCGAGTCAGGTTTGCTGACAACCTGAATTTCCAGTCCCCCGAAAGTAAAATCTTCCATCAGGGTAAAATTTACGCCAACAATTATGGCAGACTATATCATTGGTTAGATGCTCAAAATGCTTGTCCTCCGGGTTATCGCATTCCTGACAATGACGATTGGGATGAGCTTATCACTACCATTGGAGGGCCAGTGGCTGCCTGTGCCATTATGATAAATGGCAATTTTTCCGCTCGTTTTGGAGGAATGGCTTTGCGGGATAGCTTTGACTATTTTGGTCAGCATGCATACTTCTGGAGTGCCAATAACTTCAATAGCCTTCGTGCTTTTTGTTATACACTATTTAAGAGTGAAATGAAGATTCAAAGAGATGTAAGGCGGAAAGAGTTGTTTTATTCAGTCGCGATGCTTGAGAGAGG
>CAVWDQ010000027.1:0-129982 GCA_963753765.1 uncultured Bacteroidales bacterium | reverse complement strand
GATTTGCCATTGTTGCAAATGGCGTGACACGCGTTTCGGTCGGCTTTAGTGATTTGTTGGGTGCAATAATATTGAACATTGACAGTGATTACTTGTTGCACTCTATGGTGAAATTGACGTTGGGGCTCCCTGTTGTATCCACATGTATTCCCTCAGGAGGGAATGGAATTTCCCAGACACAAACCTGTTCAAGGGATGGCATATAGGTCAGATATAAATGGTATAAGCCAGTATTGTAAGAAACATCTACTTCAGTCAGTTGATTATATTCACAATACAAATATTTAAGAACTGGACAGTTGGCAACATTGATACTACCAAGACCATTTTTCATGCACTTAAGCGAAAACAAAGCAGTGTTATTCGAGAAATCCAAGCTGCTTATTTGGTTGTTAGAACAATCAATCCATTCTACGCCTGTGTTCATTGATACATTCAGACTACTTAGTTGGTTGGAAGAACAGTAGATATCTTCTAAGGTCTTGTTGTTGGAAAAATCCAGATCGCTGAGTTTATTACTACTAACTTCAATAAAGACCAGTGAGGTATTCATGGAAAGGTCCAGGTCTTTCAGTTGATTGTAGGAACAATCAAAGTATTCTATGCTGTTATTCATGGAAATATCCAATTCTGACAATTGATTCCCAGCGCATTCCAGCCTTGTCAGAGCGGTATTCTCACTTAAATCCAATGTAGATAATGGATTCCCGGAGCACCATAAATTTGTTAAGGCAAGATTAGCTGACAGATTTAATGTATTTATGGAGTTTGAGCTACATTGCAAAATAATCAATTCAGAACAACTGGTAACATCCAGGGCCGTTAAGTCGTTCCAACCACAGTTCAGCCGCGCCAGGTTTGTTTGATTTGACAAGTCCAAGTGGGATAATTGACAGCCTTCAAGGCCCAATCTCTTCAATTCATGATTATTGGAGAGATCCAGTGTTGTTATGGGATTATACATACAGAACAGAGATCTTAATTCTGGATTATTGGAAATATCGAGGCTGGTCAGATCGTTGTGACTACACCCAAGGGTTAACAATGACGTATTTGAAGAAACATCCAGACGGCTTATGAGATTGCTGCTACAATAAAGTGTATCCAGGTTTATGAAAGCATCAATGCCTGACATATCTGAAATACTATCTCCAGATACATTTAACAATGTGATTGATTCAGCCTCGGATTGACTTATCATACCGTCTCCATCGGTGTCCACACCCTGTTCAATTAGAGCATTTAAGAACGAGGTGTCTCGAATGTTGATGGAATCTGTCTTTTCACAACCTGAATGAAAGAACAGGAGCAAAAGGATGAAGCTGTAGGCCGTTAGATGTACTTTCATAATCGAGAGTTGAATTTCAATCATTCAGTTGCATCCTATTTTTAGGACGCCCGTATTCATGCTACAATCTCTAATCCCTTTCTCAATTGTACAGTTTGATCGCACTATAAAGAATTAGCCTGTCTTGAATAGTCCCATATGGCTAATAAAGAGCGGGTGCATACGGCAGATGAAAAATGCTTGAAGACACTAAAAATAATTGAAAAGAATTACGTAATTATTTTGGCACAGCACCCAACGGTGGAACTAAGCCGCCGTAGCGTGGCGCGGGATTTGCCCTATCTGCAAAGGCTGTGACACGCGTAACGGTCGGCTTTAGTGATTTGTTCCATGTCAGGCGTATCACGAGGTACTGCCCACATTTACTTTTTCTGCTTTATAATTTCCTTTAGATACTTATTCATACTTTCGAAATCATCAGTCCTGTGATACTCATCTGCTAAGTCGAGAACATCGCCATGTTTCCACACATAAATCCTTATTCTATCCGAATCAACAATCTGAATTGTCACCTTGCCTGGATTAACGTCGCCTTCGCCAAAAAGAATATCAAGTTCGATTAATCCATCTACCCTCGCTTTAACTTCATACAGAAGCTCTATTTGAGCCTCCCCTTTCGAGTAGGCTAGATATGACCCATCCTTTTTGAACTCAAGAACTTTATCAATATTATTAAGACTCTGCCATTTGTTGCAGATATTATAGTTAGTAGCATCCTGGTCAGAAATAATTAATTGTCCTTTTGCTGATTGGATAACCAAGCAAAACATGATTATTGAAAGTGTAGGAATGTATTTGTTCATTGATTTTGGATTGTGCCTAACCTCTGAATTTATGTACCCCCGATGCAATCAAGAAAATGTACATGGAACATATATTCTATTGCGGATTGCGGTATAGTGCTCGGGATTGAATGAATATATGTCATTCAAGTTTGGATATATTGATTCTGGGAGTTGGAAATCTGAACGGGTCTTTGGTCCAATAAGCAATATTTGAAAACTCCTGCCATTCCACAGCTTCGCCATGTCACTCCCAAAAGAATTCCCTGATTTTGAGAATGTAAAGAAATTTACGAAGAATTGAAGTCAATATCAATTGGAAGGTCTTTGCTTTAGTCATTTCATGGAAAACTGCCAGAATAATGGTGATAAATGAGTGCTCATCACATTAACAAAGGCAAGGGCCGGGGAAATATGGTAGCGTAGAAAATTCTTGTTAAGGGATGAAACAGTCAGCGTTTTTAGATCAAGTCAGGGAGGTAATTCGCACGAATCAATTCAGTTACAGTACTGAAAAAACGTATGGCAACTGGATTTACAGGTTTATTGTCTTTCACCCTAAAAGGCATCCCGGGGAGATGGGTGTAAAGGAGGTAGCGGATTTCCTGACTTACCTTGCTGTTTACAGAAAGGTTTCTGCTTCCACCCAGAATCAGGCATTAAATGCACTGGCTTTATGTACAGAAAAGTATTAAAGATCTCCCTGGGCAGCTTTGACTTTAAGACTGCCAGAATTGGGAAGCGATTGCCCATGGTGCTTAGCCGGGAAGAAACTCAAAAAGTGATTTCTAAACTTCAGGGCGAATATCATCTTATGGCTTCGCTTTTATATGGCAGTGGAATACGATTAAGCGAATGTTTAAATCTTCGGGTGAAAGATTTGGATTTCAGCCTTAATGAGATCATTGTTCGTGGAGGCAAGGGAGACAATGACAAATGTTAAAAGCCCGCTTGATTCCTGGAGTCCACAGTCAATTTGCGATTAGCATTTAATAAGCCTTTTGAAGAAAATCGTGTTACCAGGTAATAGTGCACTCTCATTTTAGCGAGGTATACACATTTTTCATCACAGCAATCTTTCCTTCATCTTCAGCTACCGCATAGGTAGTAAACATCATCACTCCGCTGGACATTCCGGATAAGCCATGCCTCAGTACCGTTTCAAATTCTTCACTGCTTATAATACTCGGATCATTATATGCCTGGACGATGGGCCATACTTTGGGGTAAGATTTCTTTTTGATATCAAGCCGCTTGCAAAACCAATTTATATTCTCATGTACCCAATCGGGCTGTCTTTCCATTCTGCCATGGTATACCATGGGCGAAAATACATCGATTGTTTCTTTTAGTAAATCATAGTCCAATCCCAGAATACGACGCCTGGCACCATCAAATTCCTGATCGTCCCATGGACAATGATAAAGTCCAAGGAGGGCCTCCGGTCTAAGATCTTTCATAAGGCTTTTCATTTCCACGGTCCAGTTATAAATGACCTTGCATCGCCAGTCACGCCAAACTTTATCCTGGTTATTGAGTATCCATTGTGCCTTTTCTGAGGTAGTACCCTCAGGCAGTTTGATCCCGGAGTCTTCTGAAAAAGCAGCGAGACAATGGTCACAAAAACAGGTTTCGGGCAGAATGGGCTCCGGATCTTCAAATTGTGCATGCCAGTGCACATAATCCAACCAAACACCATCCAGTTCATACTCCTGGAGTAAATCCCGCAGCTGATCCTTTCGGTACCTAAGAAAACCTGGATCGGTAGGGCATACACCCATAAACCAGGTTGCAGCCTGCACTTTTTCACCCTTTTCATTAATTGCCCAGGCTTCAGGGTGCTTATCGACGTAATTTTTACCGTTCAGGGTGGCAAACTCAGCAAATACCATTAATCCTTCGGACCTGGCCCTGTTCAGAATATCATGGTTGATAGATCCGCTATGGATAAAAACAGCATTCACCCCCAGATCTCCAAGATCAAATCCTTTATCCCAGAATGGTTGGGGATTCCCATAAACACCCCTGATTGTATTAGTTTCAGCAGATCTTTGCTCACAGGAAATAAAGGACAATAAACCAATTACAATAAGAGGTAAAATGTATCGGAATTTGGTTTGTATAGATGTAATTAAAGGTGTATTCATAGCTCTTTTATCTTTATGTTGCACATAGGCTATATTATTCTCTTTGCGCCCGGGCTTTTAATTTTTTGAGCGAATTTTTCTCGTGTTCCTTTTGACTTTTCAAATCAAATCCACAGATGCTTTCATCCGTATAGGACAAACTAAAACGAATGTTAATATCCGTATCTGAATATTCAGTCTCAAATATGTACCGGGCACGATCATAATGAAAATCTGATGTTACCACCAGGATATCCTTTACATGGTGTTTGACGATTATTGGTTTGCTAAGGGATGCATCCTCAAGCGTATTGGCGCTCAGTACGGAGTCAAGAATTACTTCAGGAGCCAGGCCTCTCTCGAGAAGATACTTCTGCAGGTAGACATTATGAGCCTGCCTTGTAGTATTAAAGTGTTCTCCAAATCCACCCGTTAGTACTATTTTCCAGTCCGGGTGATTCTGATGCTCCTGTATTCCCTTCTCACAACGCTGCCTGGCCACGTAATAGAGTTCGCCTTCTTTTGAATTAGGCGATCCAAGAATAATTATAATGCCTGGAATTGATTGCTTCAACTATCAATCTTTATTGGTTTTGTTTCTGGGTCCAGTATCCTTTGGTCTCAATCTTCAGCACTCCATTGACTGCCTGAGTACCATAAACGGCTGTTTGGCCACTCTTCAGGATGTCAATGGTGGCAATATCGCAAGGATTCACAAAGGAGATATCAGTTACAATCATCTTATCGACCTCATAAATAGCCTCACTACTTAAATTGATGGACTTCTGCCCGCGTATGCTCACCCCCTTGCCTGTTCCTCCTGCTCCATTAAGAATCTCAACTTCGGGAAAATTAGCCCTGAGCAAAGCGAATATATCTGGGTAGTTGCAGAAGTTATTATTTTCATAAGCGAGGTGTGACAGAGCATATGTAAGCTGATCGGGCTTCAAATATCCCATACTGGTGGCCATCTCACGGTTTTTCTTGCTATCCCTGAAGATCAGGTTCACAGAGACAAAATCATCCTCGGCGGTCACCCGCTCATTGAAGGAATCAAACACTTTTGTATCGATCATGATCACATCTTTCTCGTTACATACCAGTTCAAACTGACCCAGGGAATCGGTCAGCACAGCAGATTTAGCTTTTTTGGAAACCACCTCGACATTCTTCACCGGGTAATTGTTAAAGGCGGTGATCTTCCCTCTCACCACGTGGGTCTGGGAAAATGCAGGAAGGGTCATAAGCAGACATATGGTAAAAAGGACTGATGTTCTCATGGGTTTTGATTTATATGTAATAAATGTACGCAATCCCTGGAATCTTATATCGATGGCAGAATTTAAACCTTTCTCCCTGGACTGCATCCAATTCTATGCGGGGTGACCTGGGGATAAGCTTGTTTATTCTCCATTATTTGTATGTTTACACTCACGAAAAAAATGCACATGAAAAATCTTTGGCTCATCATATTCTGTTTTGCATTTGTTTCAGAAACAAGTGCCCAGATCTACCAGTTTCGAGGACCCGACAGGGATGGAAAGTTTCCGGAAAGTAATCTCCTGAAAGAGTGGCCGGAAGGCGGTCCGGAATTGCTGCTGGAGTTTGAAGGCATTGGCGACGGCTGGTCGTCCGTCATTTCAGATGGTAAATATATTTATGCTTCTGGTAAGAATGGTAGCATGGATCAATTAACCTGTATTGATTTTGAGGGTAAGCAGCGCTGGCAGGTTCCCTATGGAAAAGGCTGGGATCAGTCCTATCCGAATACCAGGGGTACACCAACAATTGAGGGTGATAGAATATACATTATCAGTGGCTGTTGGAGAATTGGTCTGTCTGAATGCCGAAACCGGGGATATCAACTGGAAGATTAATGTGGATGAAGACTACCAGGCCGATTGGCATGTCTGGGGTGTGGCCGAGTCCCCGCTCATTGTTGACAACAAGGTCATCTGTTCCCCTGCCAGTGCCCTGGCTACCTTTGTTGCATTTGATAAAATGACCGGTGAAGAAATCTGGAAATCGCCGGGTACCGACGGTCAGCGTTCCTATGTTTCCCCCATCCTGCAAAAGTTCAATGGCAAGGATTATATCCTGGGTGCCTCTGCAAGTGACCTGTTCATTGTGGATCCGGTGAATGGTGCTATCCTTAGCTCCTACAAATACTTCGACTCCTCCGTGTGGAAATGGCAGCCCAAGGGCATGATCTGGGCCAATTCCCCGGTTGTGAAGGGTAACAATATCTTTATTTGCATCGGATATAATTACCCGGCAAAAATGCTCAGGGTGAATGACGATTTAACATCCATCGAAGAAGTATATTCCAATGAAGTGCTGGACAATCACCACCATGGGTCATCGAATTGGATGGCTACCTGTATGGTTCATACTGGATACACAACAACGCCGGTGCCTGGGCCTGTATAAACTGGGAAACCGGAGAAGTGATGTATGACGAGGAATGGAACTCAAAAGGGCAACTGGTATATGCCGATGGCTTGTTCTACGTGTATATTGAGAAAAGCGGACATGTTGGTCTTGTTCAACCCGACCCTACCGGATTTAAGGTCATCAGTTCATTTAAGATCGAAAAAGGACGTGGCCCTCACTGGTCGCATCCCTATCTCTTCGATGGAAAAATGTTCCTTAGGCATGGCGATGTACTGATGGTCTACTCCCTGCAATGACCGGATTTGGATTGGCCTTCATATATCCATAAATTTAGGCTGAATGAAACTGCGAATCCCGATCCTTCTTCTGTTAATCATTTCAGTCAACACTTGTATTGATCCATTCTACCTGGAACTGGAGGATTATGAACCGCTACTGGTCGTGGAAGGCATGATCACCGATGAGCCTGCCTCCAACACAATAAAGCTTTCAAGGACCTTTCAAGATGAGGACACTTCCCCTGTTATGGTTTCCCAGGCGGAGGTGAGCGTGCAAGATGAAAATGGAGTGATTACTGTTTTTGATGAACTTGAACCGGGAATCTACAAATCAGATCCAATGCAGTTTACCGGCCGGGTGGGAGGAACATATATGCTGCATATCAGAACTGAAGATGGGCTGGAATATATATCAGATGCCTGCACCATGACAGCAGTTCCCCGGATAGACAGTCTATACTATGAGCCTGACAGCGAATACTATGATAATGGAAAGGTCGAAGAGGCAGGACTCAGGGTCTATCTGGATGCGGATAACCGGGATGAAGCGTGTGAATACATGCGCTGGGAATTTGAAGAGGTATGGAAGTTTCGGGTTTCCTATCCTTTATTCGTTGAGGATCTTGGTTATAGGGAATACAAAACAAAGCATGTTGAAAACGATATCTGCTGGAGATATGAAAACTCCAAACAGATTCTTATTTATTCCTCGGAGGAAGAAAGCAGTGAGCTGATAAGCAGGAAGCCCATTCATTTTATCAATCCCGGCAGATCCAACAGGTTGCTTAAGCAGTACAGCATTCAGGTCAGGCAGTATTCCCTGTCCCAGGAGGAATTTTCATTCTGGAAAAGTCTGCAAGAGATCACCGAATCGGAAGGAGATATCTTTGAAAAACAACCTTTCCCTATAGAAGGGAATATAAGCTGCATCAACAGTGAACATGTAAACGTTTTGGGGTATTTCCAGGTTTCAGCTATAAAGAGCCAGAGGATCTTCATTAGCCAGAGCCAGGCAGATGAAATGGGCCTTCCGGTATATGAATATCCATGTGAACGCCTTATTTACCGAAACAGGCAATTGAGCGAAAAACTCTATTACAATTTATTGTCCGACGGATATCTTCTGTTCTGGGTCGAAGAAGATGATTTTGGGTTCCCTGTAAATTGGCAATTTACCAGCGCTGAATGTGCCGACTGCTCCCTGACCGGTAATCCGGAAAGACCCGATTTTTGGGTGGATATGGAATGAATTGCATGACTACATGAAGCAACTCATCGACATAAGCTTAAAATCTGTATTGCAAAAGGCTGTTTGCCTGCTTTGCCTGGCTTTGCTATGCTGGCTCCCCGGATTCTCACAGGATAGCCAGGTGGATAGCCCATATGATTATAAAGAGTCTCTCTATCTCCAGACCGACCGGGATCTTTATGTGGTTGGCGAGCAGGTCTGGATGAAAGTATTCAAGCTGGATGGCCATGATAACAGGCCTGATAATTTCAGCAAAGTGGTCTATATTGAACTGCTGAACCAGGCCGGCTACCCTGTCAGCCAGATTAAGCTGCATGTGCCTGACAAATCGGGAAGTACCGGGTTCATTCTCTCCGACACGCTGAGCAGCGGGAATTACCTGCTTCGTGCCTATACCAGCTGGATGAAGAATTATCCTGCCAGGGATTTCGCATTCAGGACTATTTCCGTGATCAATCCATTTCGCAATATGGAGAGAATCGGGGTGATGAATTCGATCCCTGTGGATGAAGATGGGGATACCTTTCACACAGTTCATACTGAAGACGGACTTCTTCTGGAGCTCACATCCGGTTCAGGCATGTACGGTACCAGGGACCGGATAGAGGTAAATATCCGGGCTACAGATTCATCCGGCAATCCTGTGGAGGCAGATCTCTCGGTATCCGTTTCAAGGTCCTGCCTGTATAATGATCACAGGGCAAACATCCGGGATCCGGGCCATCCCCCCGGAAAAGTAGAGCAAGCTGTTCCTGCCCAAGATGTACTTGAATTGGAACATGTGCCTGAATCGGAGCATGTGCCCGAATTGAAGCATGTGCCCGAATTGGAAGGTGTTGTTCTCGCGGGTACCATCCTGAACAGTATGAACAACGAGCCTCTCGCTAATGAGGATATTATTATGTCAATTGTAGGGAAAGCAGCCAGATGCCAGGTCTACAAAACAAAAGAGCAGGGGAAGTTCTATTTTAATCTTGATGATTCGGGGGTTCAGGAGCTTGTTATTCAGCCGGCAGATTCAACTGTAAATGACTATTATGTTGAACTCGAACCTGACTTTCACGATGGATATGATCATCCATTACCAGGCCCCTTCTACCTGGATACCTCAAGACTCCAGGCATTGAATGAGAGCATCATCAATATGCAAATAGAGAATATCTACAAAGCATACCGGCAAGCAAATACTTCAATCGGTCCGGATATACCTGAAATTGACTTTTATGGTGAAGCGGAATATAGTATTCAAATATCCGATTACATCCTCCTGCAGAATATCCGGGAAGCTATCAAGGAGATTGTACCGATGGTCTCTGTTCGAATTAAGGATGGTAAATCCTCTTTATGGATAGTGAACGGTGTGGATGATCTGCATCTCGACACCAAGCCTTTGATACTGGTCGATGGAGTCCCATTCGATGATGTGGACCAGATCTTAAATATCAGTATATCAGAACTGGAACGGATCGACGTGATCAACCTGAGGTACTTCCTGGATGGTTATATGTTTGATTGCCTTATACATTTTGTCACTAAGGAAGGAAAGATGGCAGGTCTGGAATTCGACCATGCAATTTTCAGGCAGGCCTATGCTGCATTTTCTGAGATATCCAGTTTCAGGAGCCCTGAATATAGCAGCGATTCAGCAAAAAACAGTCCGCTTGCCGATTTCCGGAACACCCTTTACTGGAATCCCGGTTTGCGTACCCGGGAAGACGGAAAGACCAGTTTTGAGTTTTACACTTCAGATATGACCGGCGAATATACTGTTATTGTGGAAGGGATTTCCCCTGACGGGAAGTCCGGTTACACACATAAAAACCTGCTTGTTCAATAATCATGACAGGGATAAAGAAATATCCGGGTATACTCCTGCTGGTCCTGTTTTCGCTATCAATAAGGGCTCAACAAGCGGGACAAAATGAGCTTCAGGAACTCTATCAGAATGTCCTGCACCCTTCGGATGCACTACTGAACGGCAGGGAATATAAATACTATTTCCAACCGCGCCTGTCAAGCCCGCTTATCCCGAAAGATCAACGTCCTTCAGCTTCAGTGATTATCCGGGAGAAACAGTATCAGAATGTCATGCTGCTGTATGACACTTACAAGGACCTGCTGGTCTATTATAATCCGAATATCCTTTACAAGGGTATGATAATTACGGTGATCGTCAACAGCAACATCATTGAGGAATTCACCCTTCAACTGCAATCCGGCCGGGCCAGGTTCAAGTATCTTGAGTTTCCGGAGAACCAGGAAGGATTGTTAAGCAGTGGTTTCTATGAGATTGTGAGCGAGGGAGAATGTAAGTTCATTATAGACCATAGTGCATATAAGAAAACCCAGGACGGCAGGGTAGTGTATCAACATATAAGTGAGGGGTATATTATTAACTCCGGTGCCGTCTTTAGAATCAAGGGAAAGAAGAGTTTATTGGAAGCGCTCTCTGATCAGGCCGCGGAAGTGAACGCATACCTGAAAAGAACAAAGATAAATGTGAGGACGGCCGACAAAGAGCAGCTCAAGGGAGTGCTTGACTATTACACAGGTCTGAAACATTCATAAAAAAGAAGGGGTGACAAGATTCGTATCCATATGCATTCTCCTTGTGTTGAGCCTCGCCCTGGAGGCTCAGAACGAAAAGCTCAGCCTGAAACTGAATGATGTTTTGCTCAGTGAGTTGGCCGACTCGCTGGAAAATAAGGTGTGGTGTAAGGTATATTATGCAGATGACTGGGTCGACAGCTTCTACGTAAGTGTAGATGCAGAGCATGAAGAGCTCGGGCAAATTATGGCAGATGCATTAGCCGGAAGCGGTTTTACCTTTATTGTTACAGGCCACAATCAGGTCATCCTCTCAGAAGGATATACCATTAAGACAAATTTCCGGGAAGAGTATGAAAAATATCTGGCCGATCGCATGTCGAAAATGGATACGGCCACTTACAGTTTGAACGGGCAGGCTGAAGAGGAAGAGAATGATATCAGTGAAGAGTTCAGGCTGTATAAAATAGGAAATCCGGCAGAAATGGAGAGGGGAGGCAAGGTCGCATTGTCCGGTACTGTCCTGCATAAAGAATCCGATGTGCCTGTTATTGGCGCAATTGTCTATGTCAGGAAACTCCAGATTGGTGCCTCAACAGATGCAAAAGGGAACTATGCTCTGCTACTGCCCAGGGGACAGCACACGGTTGAATTCAGAAGAGTAGGCATGAAATCCACCATCAGGAACCTGCTTGTTTATTCGGAGGGTACCTATGATATGGAGATGGAGGAGAAAATAAACCAGCTGGAAGAAGTAACCGTTTCGGCCGAGCAGGAGAACCAGGTGCTCAACATGAGGTTGGGAACCGAAAAGATCAACATAAAGATGTTGAAGCAAATCCCAATGAGCCTGGGAGAAGTGGATGTGATCAAGAGCTCCCTCTTGCTGCCGGGAGTGCAGTCAGTCGGTGAAGCGGCTGCCGGATACAATGTGCGGGGTGGCAGTACGGATCAGAACCTGATGTTGCTGAATGATGCCCCCATCCTGAATCCTTTCCATTTTTTTGGTTTCTTTTCCACTTTCAACTCCGATGTAATTGGTGATGTCACCCTTTATAAGAGCGGGATTCCGGCGGCATACGGCGGGAGGATCTCGTCGGTGATGGATGTCAGTCTGAAGGAAGGAAACAAGGAGGGATTTAAAGTCAGCGGAGGCATCAGCCCCGTCACAGGGAGGATCATGATCGAGGGTCCGGTGACGAAGAAGGCAACTTACATCATAAGCGCAAGAAGCACTTATTCGGACTGGATACTGAAGCAGCTGGACGACATACGCCTGCAGAACAGCAGTGCCGGATTTTATGATATCCAGGGAATGACCAACATACAGATCAACCAGAAAAATAAGATCTCCTTATCTGGATACTACAGCAAGGACCTTTTTGATTTCTACCAGGTAAGCGCATTCTCTTATGTTAACGGGGCCGCAACACTGCAGTGGCATCACGATTTCAAGCAGAACCTGTCTGCCGATTTTTCAGCCATCATGAGTGATTACTCTTACCAGATCAACAGTGTGGAGAACCCCCTTGCCATGAAAGGGATGCGCTATCGCCTGGATCAAAGGCTGGTAAAAGCAAGTTTCACATATTTCCCCTCGGAAAAGCATAAAATCAACTTTGGCCTCAATTCCACATATTATAAACTTGCCGCAGGTGAACAATTCCCCTTGAATGATTCATCCATCGTATTGCCTCAAAAGTTGCAAGAAGAACAGGCGCTGGAGAGCTCTGTATACATCAGTGATGTATTTTCCCTTTCACGCTCAATAACAATTTCAGGCGGGTTGAGGTACAATGTATACACATCTTTTGGCCCGGGCAGTGAATACAGGTATGCCGGGGATGCACCGCTTTCGCTCGAGAGCCTGCAGGATACTGTACATTATTCCGGTGGGGAGGTAAAAAGCCTCTACCCGGATCTTGAATTCAGGATCTCTTCCCGTTTTATGCTGGGGCCCGCCCTTTCTCTCAAAGTGGGCTTTCAGAGAATGTTCCAGTACATCTACCTGGTGTCCAATACCGCTGCCATTTCGCCCACCGATATCTGGAAACTTTGCGATAACTATATCGAACCACAGCGCGGTGACCAGTATTCATTGGGTATTTACCGGAATTTCAGCAGGAACACCATAGAGGCATCCATTGAAGGATACTACAAAGATTTGAAAAACATCATCGATTACAAAAGTGGGGCTACCCTGCTTATGAACGAGCAGATTGAGACCGTCCTGTTGAACGGAAGCGGCAAAGCATACGGGATTGAGTTTATGTTGAAGAGAAATAAGGGCAGTATTACAGGATGGCTCGGTTACACATATTCACGCATCTTTCACAAAGTGGATGGGGAATATGATGAGGAAATCATTAACGATGGCAATTATTTTCCTGCACTGTACGACAAACCACACGACCTGAAGGTGGTAGTCAATGCAAAGTTATCAAGGCGCTTTAATCTGACCTCTAATTTCGTCTATACCACAGGTCGGCCCATCACCTACCCGGTCGGATATTTTCAATATGGAGGAGTGAGCAGGTTCTTTTACTCCAACCGGAATGAATTCAGGGTCCCTGACTATATAAGGCTCGACCTGGCTGCAACCTACAACGGAAATCTTTTGGCAAAGAAATGGATTCATTCCTCACTTACCTTTGCTGTATATAATGTGCTGGGCAGGCGAAATCCCTACTCCATATATTTCAGGCTGGATGAAGGGATAGTAAAGGGCTACAAAATGTCGATTTTTGGAAACCCCATCTTCACCATCACCTACAATTTCAAAATCCTGGGGAACGCATCGGGTGATTACTAGCTTTTAATGCTCTTCCAGTATTTTTCAATTTCCTCCAGGGTTTTTCCTTTGGTTTCGGGGACAAATTTCCAGATGAACCAGATGGCCGGCAGGGTTAATCCTGCATATAAAAAGAAGGTGCCGGAAGGCATTATGGATTCTATCAGCATGGGGTTGGTCAGGGTAATAAAGAAGCCGGTTACCATAAGCGAAAAGCTGCCGATGGAAACCGCCAGTCCCCTGATGCGGGTAGGGAAGATCTCGCTGATGATGACCCAGACGATGGGGCCGTACGAGAAGGCAAAACTGGCCACATAGCAGAGCAAAGGAATAATGATCAGGGTGGAGTCCAGTGCGAACAGGATCCCTACCCCGGCCAGGGAGATGAATGCACCCACCACACCGATCAGCAAGAGCTTACGCCTTCCGTATCTTTCAATGTAATAAATAGCCACAAATGTGAAGATCGAATTCACAAGCCCCACGAGCACTGCCCCCAGGAAAGAGCTCTCCACACTGGATATGGCCTCATTGATGATATTGGGAGCAAAATACATGATTGCTGCAATACCGCTGAGATGAGAAAACATAGGCAATAGAATCCCTATTAAAAAAGGGCGTCTCAGAAAAGGTGAGAAGAGCTCTTTGAATCCACCTTTTTCTTCCTTCACCATTTCCCTGATCTCCTTCAATTGCACTTCTGCTTGTTCTTTTCCGGCTATTCTGACCATGGTACCGATAGCCTCATCCTCCCTGTCATTGGCCACAAGCCAGCGGGGGCTTTCCGGGGTAAAGAGGAGCAATATGAAAAAAAGCAAGGCCACAGGAATCTCAGTGCCCAGCATGCCTCTCCAGATCTCCTGCACAAAGAGCCATTCAAAGAAATGTGGGGAAGCGTCAGATGAGATGACACCCGCAGCATCGCCGGCACCATGTAATACAATCCAGTCGACCAGAAAGGCCAGAAGGATGCCCAGGGTAATGGAAAGCTGGTAGATAGAAACAATTTTGCCCCTGCTCTCCGGAAGGGTCAGTTCAGAGATATAGATCGGAGCAACCACGGAGGTGATACCCACTCCTATTCCTCCGATGACCCGGGCAATAACCAGCATATTGAAAGCTGCATCCATATCAGAAGCGATCCACAGGGGATTATCCAGATTCCCCTGGAACTGGGGAGTAAGCATAGATCCCAGGGCCGACAGAGACAATAATGATGCCGCCAGGATCAGAGCTCTCTTTCTCCCGTAACGGTCGGTGATCGCCCCGGAAATCACACAACCCAGAATGGTCCCCAGGAGCGCTGATGAGACCACCCAGCCCAGCATGGCAGAATTAAGATTGAAATGCGCTTGCAGGAAGGAATTGCAGCCCGAAATTATTGCCGTATCATATCCGAAAATAAATCCTCCCAGTGAGGCGATAAAGCTTAACGAAATTACATAGAAAGAGGATTTCTTATTCATTCGTAGTTTTTTCCTGATTGGATTAGTATTTCCCGTAAAGCTCCACAAGTTCCCCCACTCTTCTGACGCGTTCTTCCAAACCGTCGGGTGGAACCTGGTCAGCCACACCCAGCACATAGCGGGGCTCCTTCACCATGATTTCAATAATCTTTTTAACATGCCTTTCAAACTCCTCTTCGCTCACGTTGTCTGTGAAATAGGCCCCCGGTATTCCACCCCACAGGATGCTCCTCGAATCGCCGGCAAATTCTGCCAGTTCCTCCCATTTCAAATCACCCACCGGGTGAGGGGTCAGGGCCTCAAGTACGGTGAACCCAACCGAAGCCTCCTGTTTTAACAGTCCTGATAAAGTCCCATCGATATGTATGTATGAGTACTTGCCTGCTTCTCGGATCTTCGTGGTCCATTCCTCCTGGTAGGCACGCATATAGAGTTCGAAAAACTCGGGACCCACCATCTCCGAGGAGAGGTTTTCGGGGATCATCAGTACCTCGGCCGGACTATCAACAGCTATTTGCGCCGCCTGGTCGAAGGCCCTTTTCATCACCTCCAGCAAGTCCTGGAACTCTTCAGGTACAGTCAGGGCCGTCATGGTAACTGACATGATCCCTGCCTCCAGGGCCAGCAAATGCATGAAGGGGCTCTTGGGGAGATAACAAAGAACCACCCCCTGGTCACCTACCTGCTGCCTCCTCTTATATGCAAAATCGTAGTCAGGTTCAAAGCGGGTGTTTTCATAGATATGTTTTAGGATGGGCAGGTCTTCGGCACCTTTCATAAAATGTTCCACAGGCCCTTCCGTATAGGAGGCGGGAATATACTCCCAGCATTCCCTCACCGATCCCAGGGCGGTTCTGATCTCCTTATAGCGTTTATGGCCTTCATTCCACTCCACCACTTCACAGCCTTCGATTATTTGTTTGTATGGGAAATAGCCCTGCAGGTAAAAGCCCACATTCAGATCCTTATGCCATTGGATGTAAGCATCTGATTGGATAAAATCTTCAGGTTTCAGTCCCCTTTTTACCAGTGAGGTGGCCCAGTAATCAAGGTCCCCACACCAGGGAAGATAGTCGGG
The DNA here is from genome assembly GCA_963753765.1 of uncultured Bacteroidales bacterium. Taxonomy (GTDB): domain Bacteria; phylum Bacteroidota; class Bacteroidia; order Bacteroidales. The sequence goes on along the minus strand of CAVWDQ010000027.1, from coordinate 113,923 downwards.
TTGCTTCCCTTGCAGAATAGTTAGTATCCGTTCCCGGTGCGTCATATGGCAGAATTCCAAGTCCCATAAACTTAAATAAAATATCCAGTAAATCCATAATGAATGCAAGGGGTTCAGAAAACTTCTTTAAAAACCTGGAGATGGAGTTGTCCCTAGTTTGTACATTTGAGTATGAAATCAGAACTAAGCAAATACCTGGGCATTTTTACAAATGAATTGCACGACAATATTCTTTCCTACTGGATGAAGTATGGGGTGGAAAAAGACGGGCAAGGTTTTTATGGTGCTGTTAATCTGGAGAACGAACCCGTATTATCGGCTAACAAAACAAGTGTTTTAAACGCACGCATTTTATGGACCTTTGCTGCAGCGGCTAAAAAATATCCCGGGAAAGGCTACGAGGAGATTGCACATAAGGCTTACCGGGTCGTGACGGAGGATTTTGCTGACCGAGAGTATGGTGGATATTACATGGAGCTGAATGCTGACAATGAAGTTGCCAAGGATATTAAACATACCTATGCCCAGGCTTTTGTTATTTATTCCCTTAGTAAATATTACGAATTTAATCCGGCAAGAGAGGTGATGGACATGGTTCAGGATTTCTTTTATTTCCTGGACAAAAAAACCAAGGATCCTGAACATATCGGCTACCTGGAGTCCTTTACGCGGGACTGGGATATTTACGAAGAAAACCGCATGGCCGATAACAATGAACCCAAATCCATGAATACCCACCTGCACATGCTGGAGGCTTATGCAGCGGTGTATAAGATCTGGAAAGATGACCTGGTTAAACAGCGCTTAACAGAACTGTTGGATTTATTCATTGATCATATTATCCGGGAGGACGGACATCTGGGGATATTCTTCACCGGGGAGTTTGCCGAAACAGAAAGTTCCCTGGCTATTTGTTCCTTTGGCCACGATATTGAGGCCTCCTGGCTGCTCTGGGAAGCGGCCGAAATACTGGGAGATGAATCCATAAAAACAAAAATAAAGCCCCTTCTTCTGAAAATGGCTGATGCCGTGCTACGGGTGGGCGTGGATAAAGACGGTGGCTTATTCCTGGAATCGACGCGTTTTGGCAGCCATGTCCGCACCAATAAACACTGGTGGCTCCAGGCCGAGAACCTGGTCGGCTTTATGAATGCTTTTGAGCTGACCGGTAATCCGCTTTACTGGGATACGGTTAAGTTAGCCTGGGATTTTATTGATAAGCATGTGATCGACCACGAGGGAGGCGAATGGTTCACAAAGGTGAACCGGCTCGGCAAGCCTTATCTGATTGAACCTGAAAACGACCCTTCTCCCTACTACCGGAACGACTGGAAAATTGATCCCTGGAAATGTCCCTACCACAATGGCAGGGCCATGATCGAACTGAGCAATCGTATATCCAGGCTCCTGGAAAAATAAATTCAAAGAAGATTTATCTTAGATACCCTAATGTAAGAGTTATGAAACTGAAAATCATACAATTCCTTGTTTTGGCAGCCCTTGTTTTATCGGCATGCAACACGGTTCCGGATCAAATTATCCAGGTAGACGGAGTGCAAACGCCTGTAGTTCTTTTGAATGGGACTTGGAAATTTAATCTCGATCCCCCGGCAGAATTCTGGAAGAATGATATTGATTTTCATAGCTGGACCGATATCCAGGTGCCTGGCGAATGCCAGATGCAGGGGATGGCCATAAAGCATGACCGGCCCTTTGTCTATAAAAAAGAATTTCTGGTTCCGGCTGATTACCAGGGAAAACAAATCCGCCTGGTATTCTATGGGGTATATAGTTATGCCCGGGTCTGGGTGAACGGTCTCTTTGTCCGGGAACATCATGGTGGGTTTACCAGGTGGGAATGTGATATCTCAGATATAGTTACTCCGGGGGAAGTGGCGGTTCTAAGCCTGGAGGTAACGGACCGGGCAGATGACATTTCTTTTGGAAGCGGATATGCCAAACATCAGATCGGCGGGATTTTGCGCGATGTTGAGCTGGTGGCCCTGCCGGAACAAAGCTTCAAGAAGCTGTACTTCGAAACAGATCTGGATGAGGACTATCAAGATGCCGTTCTTAAAGTATTCTATGAACTGGAACAGGACAAGCCTTCCTCAGTAAGGTTTGAATTGTTTGATCCCGATGATCGACCGGTGGGTTCGGTGGAGGGAGAGTCACAATCTGGTCAACTTTCATTTCCCGTCGAAAACCCTGAGCTCTGGGATGCGGAGCACCCGAAGCTGTATACTGTCGTATCAACTCTCGTGCAGGATGGTGAGGAGCTGATGAAGACCTCTGAGAAGATAGGTTTCAGAGAAGTTCAGGTTGAAGGCAATAAGCTGATCGTCAATGGTATGCCGGTGAAGCTTCGCGGTGCATGCCGTCATGATATCCATCCAACCCTGGGAAGAATGACCACGGCTGAATATGATCTCAGGGACGTTCTGCTTGCCAAAGAATGTAATATGAATTTTATAAGAACCTCCCATTACCCTCCATCAGAAACATTTTTAGATTATTGTGATCAATACGGAATTTATGTGGAGGATGAAACGGCGGTATGTTTTGTGGGATCACACCGTACCGAGGCTTACCGGGCCAGTGGGGCCTCACAGTCGGATCCTGAATTTACAGGAAGGTATCTTTCGCAGCTTGAAGAGATGGTTCAAAATCACCGAAATCATCCCAGCATCATTATCTGGTCCATTGGGAATGAGAATGCTTTTGGAAGCAACTTCATAGAATCATACAAATGGATGAAGAAACACGATCTTACCCGTCCGATCATCTACAGCTATCCGGGACAGGTCCCCGACAGCCTGCCTATGTATGAACTTATCAGTATGCACTATCCAAGCTGGCAGGGAAATCTGAACCAGTATGGTATAGAAACCGAAGGATTTAATTCAGAGGCAATGCCCATGCTATTTGATGAGTGGGCACATGTGGCCTGTTATAATAATTTTGAACTGCGGGAAGATCCCAATGTCCGTAGTTTCTGGGGACAAAGCCTGGACAGCATGTGGACCTATCTGTTTGAAGCGGAAGGTGGACTGGGCGGAGCCATCTGGTGCATGCTGGATGAAACATTTATGATGCCCGAAGATCTGGAAGGATTTAATGAATGGTGGGGGATATTGGATAAGAATGTGATTCCGGCAACATTTAAGGGTCCGGTGGTTGGATACGGAGAGTGGGGAATTGTGGATACATGGCGGCGTAAAAAGCCAGAATTCTGGGGAACAAAAAAGGCCTATTCACCCACAAAAATATATACAAAGACATTAAATGATTTTAAAGCCGGAGAAGAACTTATGGTAGCTGTTCACAACCGTTTTGATCATACCAACTTTTCTGAATTGAAGATCAGCTGGCACTATGGGGAACAGTCAGGTGAACTAAGCAATACGGACCTTGAACCACACCGGAAAGGCCAGCTTGTTTTCCCTGCAAATAATTGGAATACAGATGAAAAACTTAATATACAATTCTTCCAATATGATACACTTCTGGTGGATGAATACAATCTGCAGCTTGGGAAAAAAGAAGTGATACTGCCGGAACTTCGCAAGGGAAATCTGGTCATGAATGAAACAGAAAAGAAGGTAAGTATAGCCGGGAAGGCTTATGCCCTGGATATTAATAAAGAAACAGGCCTGATAGAAAATCTCATTAGCAACAATGAAATAATTATCCACTCAGGGCCCTGTATAAATCTCAGGTTACCAGGGAAAAGTGTGCAATACTCCACTATACAAATGGACGATTACGCCCGGGACTGGCAGCTGCTGAATCTGGATTATACCATGGAGGAAGGCATCGCCCATATCCGGATTGAAGGTAGGTATGAACTGGTAAAAGCAAGCTTCTTAATTCGCTTTGATACCTACGGAGTATTTACGATCGACTACCAGATTGATGGAGGCTCGGCGAATACCTTTATTCAGGAGGCTGGAATTAAGTTTATAGCTGGAGACAACTTTGAAAAACTGGAGTGGGACAGAGAATCCTATTTTACTGCATATCCTTCCGATCACCTGGGAAGACCTGCCGGCACGGTTGATATAAGGGATATCCCGACCATGAATTATCGTCAGGAACCACAGCATGATTGGGGAATGGATGCACAGGGATTCTACTATTTTGGACTGGAAGAAAAACTACCCTACACGAATACGGTTCGTTCTTTGAAAGAGAACATTTACTCATACTCTCTGCTGGGACCCGGCTCCAAACTTGAAGTATTATCACAGGGAACACAGGCCTGTCGATTCGATAAAATTGAAGGTAAAAATACCCTGATTGTTAACGATCTCTGGGATTATAACAGCCTGCGATGGGGAAACTACTTTAAGCAAATCCGTTCCGGGGAAGAAGCACTAACCGGAAAAGTAGTATTTTCATTGGAATAGCATAAATTGTAATAGAATTATGAAACTGATCACCGAGGTTGCCCTTCCCGAATATCCTGTCAGGCTGGATCACCAGATCCCTGTCCTGATGATGGGCTCCTGCTTTACGGAGAACATTGGCAGGCAGCTGGAGCGCTATCTCTTCCCGGTTTGCATCAATCCCTTTGGAGTTACCTACAATCCCCTATCGGTGAAAAAGGGGCTGGAGGCGCTAATTCACAAAGAGCGCTACAGCACGGAAGACCTGAAGCTTCACAACGATCTCTGGTTCTCATTTGACCACTATACAGGATTTTCTTCTCCCGACCGGGAGGTGGCCCTGGAGCAAATCAACCGTTCCTTTTCTTCGGCAAAAGAACTATTAAAAAAGGCCGGCATCCTGATCCTTACCTGGGGCACTTCATGGGTCTATTCCTACAATGAAACAGGCCAGGTGGTTTGCAACTGTCATAAGATCCCTGCAAAGGAATTCACCAGGAAACAACTAAGCACCAAAGAAATCATCGCAGCCTATGAAGCCTTTCTTCCCGAACTGTTTGAATTCAATCCCAGGCTGAAGATCCTCAACACAGTCAGCCCGGTACGTCACTGGAAGGACGGAGCGCATGGAAACCAGCTTAGCAAGGCCACCCTCTTGCTTGCAGGGGAGGCTCTCCGGACTAAGTTCCCCGATCAGTTCTTCTATTTTCCCTCCTACGAAATTGTCATGGACGAATTGCGCGACTACCGCTTTTATGCCGAGGATATGATACATACCAGCCAGCAAACCAGCGCTTATATCTGGGAGAAATTCCAGGGGGTTCTGGTAAGTGAACTTTCCTCTGAGATTATCAGCGATCTGGAGCCACTTTTGAAAATGGTGGAGCACCGTCCCCTGAACAGCAGCAGTGCAAGGCACAAAAAAATGGAAGAAGAGCTCCGGAAGCGGCTAAGCCAACTAAAGAATAAATATCCTGAATTAAGCCTGCATAATTTCCTTAAATAGAATGTTTTGAGAGCTTGTGGGGTTATCTTGTTTAATTTATTGCATTATTTTATTGAACAATATTTAAACAGAATCGTTTTACAGGCAATATAAAACCCGTTTACAATGAGAATTCAGAAAATAGCACTCCTTTTCCTGCTGATGATCATGCAGCTGGGCCTGGCCTTTGGTCAGCAAGGCGTGATCGAAGGAAGGATATACAATACCAAGAATAATGAACCGGTTCAGTTTGCCACTGTTGCCATTTTCGGTACTACCATCGGGTCCATCAGCGACCTGGATGGCAATTTCATTTTTACCGGACTGGAACCGGGATATGTTGAACTGCGCATCTCATCGGTGGGATTTGAAACCTATATTTCGGAAGAAATCCTGGTCACAAATGCAAAGAAGGTCTTCCTGGATATTCCGCTTGAGGAGGCCAATGTGGAGCTGGAAGAGGTGGTTATTAAAGCCTCTCCATTCCGAAAGATAAAGGAAAGTCCGGTGTCCCTTCAGAGAATCAGTATCAAGGAAATTGAGAAGAGTCCCGGCGGCAACCGGGATATTTCCAAAGTCATCCAATCCTATCCCGGAGTGGCATCCACGCCCGCGCAGCGAAACGATGTGATTGTAAGAGGTGGAGGTCCCAGCGAAAACTCCTTCTACCTGGATGAAATTGAAATTCCCAACATCAACCACTTTGCCACCCAGGGTGCCTCGGGCGGACCGGTGGGGATTATTAATGCAGACTTCCTAAGGGAAGTGAACCTCTACACGGGTGCATTTCCGGCCAACAAAGGAAATGCCCTGAGTTCGGTCATTGACCTTTCGCAGGTGGACGGGAACAAAGATAAGCTGAATTTCAGGGGATCGGTTGGAGCTTCCGACCTGGCCCTTACCCTGAACGGACCCATTGGAGAGAACACAAGTTATATAATATCCTTCAGACGATCCTATTTGCAGTTTTTGTTCCAGCTGCTTGAGCTTCCCTTTCTCCCCAAATACAATGATTACCAGTTCAAAGTCAAGACCAAACTTAATGATAAGAACGAACTTTCAATTATTAGCATTGGCTCCTATGACAACAACAACCTGAACCTGGATGCCAATGAAACCGAGGAGCAGCAATTCATCCTGGGTTACCTCCCTGAAAGCTTCCAGTGGAGCTATGCCATTGGTGCTGTCTGGAAACACTATCGCGATCAGGGTTTCGATACCTGGGTATTAAGCCGGAACTATCTGCACAATGAATCGCTGAAGTACCAGGATAATATCGTTCAGGATGAAAATCTTATTCTGAATTACAATTCGGATGAGATTGAAAATAAATTCCGTTTTGAGCACACCTCTTTTTTTAAAGAGGGATTGAAGGTGAACTACGGTCTCAATTTTGAATATGCCAAATTCTATGCCCGTAATTACAATAAGGTTTTTGTTAATGACGAACCAATAACCCTGAATACTGAATCTGCTTTCGATCTTTTTAAATGGGGACTGTTCGGCCAGGTCAGCAAGGAACTCCTGCAGGACAGGCTGGTACTATCCCTTGGATTGCGTGCCGATGCCAATAACTATAACGACAATATGAGCAAGTTGTGGAACCAGCTTTCACCAAGATTTTCTGCATCCTATCTGCTCACCACAGGATGGTACCTGAACTTCAATGCCGGAAGGTTCTACCAGGAACCTGCCTACACCTCCATGGGATTTAAAAATGATGATGGTGTTGTGGTCAATAAGGACCGGTTGAAGTATATACGCTCGGACCATATCGTGGCCGGAGTGGAATGGCTGCCAGGTCAGGAAAGCAAAATCAGCGTGGAGGGTTTTTACAAGAAATACAATAACTATCCTTTTTCTCTGGTCGATTCCGTATCCCTGGCCAGCAAGGGAGCCGATTTTGGCATTTATGGAAGCGAGCCAGTGTCGTCCACTTCCGAGGGGCGAGCCTACGGGGCTGAATTCCTCTACCGCAACAGGGATCTCTTTGGAAGCAACCTGACCATCTCCTATACCCTGGTTAGGAGTGAAACCCTTCCCCGGAAAGAATCCCTTACCGACCTGGGCTGGATCCCCACCAGCTGGGACAATATCCACCTTTTAAATATTTATGGATTTCGTGAATTCAAAGGAAACTGGCAACTTGGATTTAAGTGGAGGTTCATAGGTGGACAACCCTATACACCTTACGATGAATACACTTCCTCGCTGGTACAGTACTGGGATGTAACAGGCATAGCTGCCCTGGATTACAACCAGTATAACCAGCTGCGATATCAGTCCTTTAACCAGTTGGATCTGCGCGTTGATAAAGAGTGGTTCCTTTCCAGGATAAGCATTAATTTGTATGTTGATATTCAGAATGTGTTGAATTCAACATCAATCAGCAGCACCTTCCTGGTGCAGGAACTGGATGCGGAAGGGAACCCGATTATTGTAAATCCATCGGATCCTGTTGATTTGCAACGCTACCAATTGAAGGAGCTGGAGTCCGCAGCAGGAACAATTTTGCCAACCATTGGTGTAATCATTGAATTCTAAACTGCAAGACCATGAATAGACTTACTTTGCTTATTCCATTAACAATTCTGGTACTATCGTGCAGCAATTCGCGTGTACCGGTGGAAGAATCGCCCGACCACATTAGCTCCAATCCACTGGGCCTGGGTCCGGACATAGAAATTGAGATGACTAAAGGGGAAGGGCATAACCATCCGCTGATGGCCATCTGGGTGGAGACCCCGGATGGGCAATTTGTTCAAACCCTGTATGTGGCTGAGTCCATTGGGAAAGGGGTATTCCAGCATGGTGATGCCTCCCGGGGATTCTGGCAGGCCGGTGAAATTCAGCGGCCGGCAGCACTCCCATACTGGGCACACAAACGGGGCATTAAAAATGATAATGGGCTCTACCTCCCTACCCCAACTTCTCCGGTTCCGGATGCGTACACCGGTCCTACCCCGGGACAGAGTTTCATTCTTCACACAAAACTTGATGAACCTGGTTTAGAGCAGATTCAACATACTCTTTGAAATCAACCAGACCTGGGACTGGAACGAATACTGGACCAATAACAAGTTCCCGGATGACGAAGAGTATAAAACATCCTGTCAGCCTGCCCTGGTCTATTCTGCAAGCATTGACCTGGAGAATCCAAAGGAGGAATATGTGATGGAAATCATTGGGAGAAGTCACCACTCAGGTGCCGATGGGGACCTCTATACCGATCTGGAAACCCTTAGCACTGCCTTGCATATTGCCGAGGAGATCCATGTCAGGATCCCTGATTAAATACCAGTTGTCAACAGTTTTGTAACAATTCTTCTTATCATTCGTCTTGATAGAGCCACTCAATAGGTAAGTTCTTTGATAATCAGGTGTACGCAATGTACGGATTCGTACATATACGTCTCAAAAGTGAACACTTTGTATTGAACCGATAAAGTAGTATATTGCTCACTACCTGACAATTAATTGTTTTGGCATATCTATTGTTTTTTTGAGTATCATCATTTCTAAAAAACCATTCTAATGATTAAAACTGTTGACCTGGTAAAAGTTTTTCGCACCGATGAGGTCGAAACCACCGCACTGAATAATGTAAATATTGAAGTTAAAGACGGAGAATTTGTAGCCATCATGGGGCCTTCCGGTTGTGGAAAGTCTACCCTGCTAAATATTCTCGGACTCCTGGACAATCCTTCAAACGGCTCCTATGTTTTTCACACAACAGAGGTAGCCAACCTGAAAGAAAAGGGCAGGACCAATCTCCGCAAAGGAAATATTGGTTTTGTGTTCCAAAGCTTTAACCTGATTGATGAACTCACAGTATACGAAAACATTGAACTGCCCCTGCTCTACCTTAAGATGAGTGGTTCCGAAAGGAAGAAGAAAGTTGATACCGTTATGGAACGGATGAAGATCAGTCACCGGAAGAATCACTTCCCCCAGCAACTATCAGGTGGACAGCAGCAACGTGTGGCCATTGCCCGCGCCGTGGTAACAAACCCCAAGCTGATCCTCGCGGATGAGCCAACCGGTAACCTGGACTCGGCCAACGGTGGTGAGGTTATGGCACTTCTGACTGAACTGAACGAGGAGGGAACCACCATTGTAATGGTGACTCACTCCCCAAATGATGCTGAAAAGGCTCACAGGATTATCCAGCTCTTCGATGGTCATGTAGTTACCGAAAACATTCATAAAAAGTTATAATTTGACCCTCCGATATGAGTTTTCTCATGTTTTTTGTGAATTAATTAACACAAATTTACATTCACATTTAGGTTAACAAAAGGGTTAGATTTAGGGCTTGAAAAGCTGTCCGCCAGGGCAGCTTTTCTTTTTTTTTGAATAAATATTTGTCTATCTTCGTAACCTATTTTAGATAAACCTAAAGGCACTACAAATGAAGTATTTGAATTACACCTTAACACTTGTATTAGCTATTGCTCTTTTTACTTCCTGTGGCAGTAACAAGAAAAAAGAACAATCGTCCGACACCTTCAGTATTGAGGACTATATCAAAGCAGCTGAGACCATCGATCCTACCATCAATAGTGTGGATCAGATCTTTGATATCATGTATATGGTAAACGCCGAATACTATGATGTGCTTACCAATGATCCGTATAACGCACACAGCTATAAAACCTCATTTCCTATTGCTGCAGCAAACCTGGGGATCTATATGGTTGATATACTTTATCATTTCTATGGCGAAGAGACAGAAACCATGTACCTGTCTTTCCAGGCGGCACAGGAACTGGCCAAGCATATTGGTGTTGAATCAGAGTTTGGGGCCTGGACCTTCGAAAAACTTGAAGGATCGACCATGCAAAGAGATACCATTACCAGGATGTTCAATGCTCTTTTAACGGACAGTGAAAACTATAGCTCTGAGAAGGAGATGGTTTTTGTTCACACGGCTTTTCTTACCGGCTCATTCGTAGAAAAGGTCCATATTACCGGGAGCCTACTCAATCAAAAAATGATGGTTGAAGATTTAAGCCAGGAGGATGAGGGAGATATCAGGGAGTTGCTGGTTATTTTCATGAACCAGTTGAATCCATCTTCAAGTATTCTTTATGATGCCTTTGTAAAGCAGCAGGATCAATTGGAGGGACTGGTTGTTCTGACCACCTTTGAAAAACTGAGGGACCTTTCAGATCACCTGATCGAATTGAAACCAACCCTGGCAGTTGCACCCATCAGTGATATTAAAGCAAACGAAGACCTTAAAACTGCCTTTCAGCTTATTGAGAACCTTCGCAGTGTACTGGTAACAGCCCAGTAGCCAACAGCTAATTCAAGATATTGAAAAAAGAGTGTCTCAGTCGGGACACTCTTTTTTTATTTATATTTGGCAAAACCCAAGCCCCCGGCTTTATGAACTTTCTTGGCAATATCATCTGGCTAATCTTTGGCGGACTGGCCACGGCAATCGGCTATTTTTTAGGAGGAGTGGCCATGATGGTCACTATTATCGGAATCCCCTTCGGCTTCCAGCTGATTAAGATAGGATCACTTTGCCTCTGGCCCTTTGGACGCACTTTCCAGGTGGACAGGGGAAATGTACCGGGCTGCCTCTTTGGCCTGCTAAACATCATCTGGATCCTTATTGCGGGCTTATGGATTTCCTTGATTCACATTCTATTTGGATTCTTGCTCAGCATCACCATTATAGGGATTCCCTGGGGAATGCAGCATTTTAAGCTGGCAGGATTTGCCCTTTCTCCCTTCGGGCGAAAGGTCGATATCATTGGATAAATATTTCCAACTCCAATAAACCTTTGTATCTTGCGCTGATCAAATGTGTATGTTTTACACATCATATTTGTGAACACTTTATCTTGTAAGCATTCTATGAAAGTCCGCGCCTGTCATACTCTCCTGTTCAGGGCTATGATTTATGTGATTCTATTATCCTGCTTATCGGCCGGACAGCTTTGGGCTAATGCTCCTGAGGATGAACTATCTTATCAACTTACACGAACCGACGAAACTATAAAAATTGATGGAGTTCTTTCAGAAGCTGTCTGGAGTACAGTTCCTGTTACTGAAGGTTTCTGGATGAGCTACCCAATCGACGACCGGGCCGTGGAGCAGAACCTGCAGACTGAAGTGAGAATGACCTCCGACGAACAGTATCTTTATATAGCTGCCATTTGTTACGGTCCTGAAAAATATGTTATCAAAACCCTGAAGCGGGATGCTGAATTCTGGGATGGAGATGCTTTCGGGGTGGTGATCGATCCTGTAAATGAAAAAACCAATGGCTTTACTTTTGGTGTAAGTCCCGCCGGGGTCCAGACCGAATACCTGGTAACCGGGCAACAAGGTCGCAGAGAGGACCTGGAGCCGGGACGTTTGCGCAAAGGAGTAAACATTGCCTGGGATAACAAATGGTTTTCGGAGGTGCGCAACCATCCGGATCACTGGGTGGTGGAAATAGCCATTCCATTCAAGACCCTGCGCTTTGAAGCAAGCAACGCCCAATGGGGAATCAATTTCTTTCGCCGGGATGCCTCAAGCAACACCATTCATACCTGGGTTCCTGTTCCCATTGAATTCAATGAAACAGATCTGGGATATACCGGCCTGCTTAGCTGGGAGAAGGCACCTGAAAAAGCCCCCCGAAACTTTTCCATCATCCCCTATGCCCGGGGGGGAGTATCCAAAGATTATGAAGCGGCAACTCCGGCCGACCCGCAATTCCAGGCTGGGTTGGATGCAAAAATCCCCGTAGGTTCCAGTATGAACCTGGATGTGACCCTTAACCCCGATTTCTCGCAGGTAGAGGTGGATGAACAGGTAATTAACCTGACGCTTTTTGATATCCGCCTCCCGGAAAAAAGACTGTTCTTTCTTGAAAACAGTGATGTTTTTGAAGATTTCGGAATTCCTCCCATGCGCCCCTTTTTCTCCAGGCGGATCGGCCTGGATGAGGATGGAAATCCCATACCCATTCTCTATGGCGCCAGGCTCAGCGGGAATGTGAACGAAAACCTGCGGATCGGGGTAATGAACCTGCAGACCAGGGAACAGGAAGGGTTCCTTCCACAGAACTATACGACTGCAGCCTTTCACCGGCAGGTACTGGCCCGTTCAGTTATCAAGGGATATATAAACAACCGGTCTGCACTTCAGGCCGAGGATCCCGATTATAACAGAAATGCCGGCCTGGAGTTCCAGTACCAGTCGGCCGATGGCCGCTTCCAGACTTTTGGGGGTTATTCCCAATCCTTTACATCCCAGCTAACCAAGGACAGCTATTTCTTCAATACCGGGATCGGCTATGACAACCGGAATCTGAGTGTGTATTCCAACCTGTCGGGAATTGGCAATAACTACCGGGCCGACATGGGCTATATCCAGGGTCAAAAATATTATGATGCAGAGAGAGACACGTCCATCTACATCGGTTATAACCACCTTTTTTCCCGGATAGGCTATACCTTCTATACCGAGAAGAGTAAGAGGATCCTGTCCCACCTTATCAATGGAAGGCACATTTACGATGTGGATACGGAACTGGAAATGCTGAACAATGAACTGGAGGCCGCATATACCCTGAAATTTAAGTCCACTGCACAGCTGAGTGCCTCCTTCAATCATACCGATATTAACCTGCTGTTTCCTTTTAGTTTCATTAATGATGAGCCCCTGCAGGCTGGAATTTATCACAACGACCAGGCGGAATTCGGCTTTCAGTCCGACCAGCGGCGTCTCTTCAGCCTGAAGGGCCAGCTTGCTTATGGAAGTTTTTACGGGGGAACCCGGACCCAGTACATGCTGCAGGTAAAATTCAGGGCACAACCCTGGGGTAACTTCTCCGTGAATTTTGAACAGAATGAACTGGAATTTCCCGATCCCTATGGGGCAGACAATCTCTTCCTGATCAACCCGCGTATCGAAATCAACTTCTCCAAAAGCCTGTTTTGGACCACATTCCTCCAGTATAATACCCAGTGGGATAATTTCAATATAAACAGTCGCATTCAGTGGCGCTTTGCCCCCATGTCGGATCTATACATTGTCTACACGGACAACTATGCAGTCGAGTTCTGGGGACCAAAAAACAGGGCCATTGCAATCAAACTGAATTACTGGTTCAGCCTCTAAACTTCCCCTGCAAACAGATCTTGCCCGTTTCAGATTTTTCGTATATTTGTATAGGTATTATTGTCTCATTTTGTGACAATAGCGCCTTACTCTTAAACACGAGTGCAGGAACCGGACGACTTATAATCGCTAAGAACATAGAATCATGACAACAAAACAACACATTTTCCCCAGGGGTATGACGATAGTTATGCTGATGCTCCTTATGATCACTTCTCTGAATGCCCAGGAAGCTCCCTGGATAAGAAATCGTGTGGTCTCACCAGAAATACAAGAAGATAACAGCGTAATATTCAGACTTTTTGCTCCGGATGCATCGAAGGTCACCCTGGGAGGCAACTGGATGGAAGGCTGGGGAGCCAGTGAGGCCCTTGTCAGAAACGATACGGGCCTCTGGTCCCTTACCGTTGGGCCGCTGGAACCCGAAATTTATACCTATACACTCAGCGTGGATGGAATCGGTCTGATGGATCCGGGTAATATCCGTGTCATGAGGGATGGTGCCAGGTATGCCAGCATGCTGCTTATCCCCGGTGCATCCTCCGATCTGTATCAGGTTCAGGACGTACCCCATGGTACGCTGGCAAAAGTATGGTATGACTCCCCGACCCTGGAGCTGACACGCAGGATGTATGTTTACACCCCGCCGGCTTACAATTCCGGAAAAGAAAAATACCCTGTACTTTACCTGCTGCATGGTGGTGGTGGAGACGAGGATGCATGGTCTACCCTGGGCCGGGCCTGCCAGATTTTGGATAACCTGATCGCACAGGGGAAGGCCAAACCCATGCTTGTGGTCATGACCAACGGGAACCCCGGAGATGCAGCCTCTCCCGGAGAAGCTCCTCCAAAAAAGGCGGCATCCTCCCAGAACGATATGTTCAGGATGGGATCAGGAGTTTTTGAAAAGAGCCTGGTCAACGATGTCATACCTTATGTGGAGAAGCATTACAGAACCCTCTCCGGCAAGGAAAACAGAGCTGTAAGCGGTCTTTCCATGGGAGGCATGCAGACCATGAACCTGGCTTTCGATCACAGCGAGTTCTTTGATTATTTCGGAGTGATGAGCATGGGACTCCCCAATCCCGATCCTTCCGGTCGCACCTGGTTCCAGGACGTGGATAAGCGGATGGAGAACCTGGAATCGAATGGCTACGAGCTTTACTGGATCGCCTGTGGAACGGATGATTTTCTCTATGAAGCAGCACAAAACCTGGTGGCCAAAATGGAGGAGCACAAACTGAAATTTACCTACCGGGAAAGCAGTGGGGGGCACACCTGGACCAACTGGCGGATTTACCTTTCCGAACTTGCCCCCTTATTGTTCAAATAGAAACCGCAGGAGTTTCAACATATATGTTTGCACATGTCCCTGCCCAGCGAAAATGATTATGTGACAAATATTGCCTTTGATTCAGTGATCTTCGGGTTTTCGGGAGAAAGCCTGAAGATCCTGGTCATGCATTACCACGATACGGGCCTTTTTGCCCTGCCCGGTGGATTTGTCCGCAGAACCGAGAGCCTGTTCGAAGCAGTGAAACGGGCGGTCAGGGAGCGAACAGGCATTGAAAATATTTACCTGGAACAATTCCATACCTTTGGAAGTATTGAAAGGTCAGATCCCGCCAGCATGAAAGCGATTCTGGAAGCCAATGGATTGTCGGTCGATGAAAATCACTGGATGCTGGACCGCTTCTTCTCCATCGGCTATTACGCCCTGATCAATTACAAGGAGGTGGATCTGAAACCTGATTTTCTGTCCGATTCCATCGAGTGGGTTGAACTGGACCGGCTGCCAACCCTGATGCAGGATCACCGTGAGATTGTGGACATGGCACTGCAAACCCTCAGGGACAACCTGGAAAAGAAACTGATCGGGGCAAATCTACTTCCGGAACGTTTCACCATGAAAGAGCTTCAAAGGGTCTACGAGGCCATCCTTGGAGAAAAACTGAGACGCACCACCTTCCAGCGGAAGATGCTCAGCCTGGATATTCTTGAAAGACATGAAAAAAGATACAGCGGGAAAGCCCATAAGGCTCCCTACCTGTACAGTTTCAGGAAATAGATTCAATTCTCCGGCCCGGGCCAAGGGATCAAAAAGAAAAGGATGCCGGGGAAGATTCTATTCATCTAAGGCATAATAATTTTCCCAGAATTCCAGCTGGTCCAGGTTGGATGTGGTGGCATTCTGATCCCCGTAGCAAGCCAGGAAGGGGCTGTTATTCTCGCTGGTAATCCATAATATATTGGTAAGCTGAGCTCCCTGGCCAAATGAGTAGGAAGCTAACAGGGCTAGACCCAGCACTAGCCCCAGTATAGTAAACCCGGCTGTATTTTTCCTGGGATGCACGTATTAAAAAAGCAATGGAAGGAATTCAGACAGATAGATCCTCCAGTTCTTCCAGATATGTCCGCCTTCGCTCTCCCTGAAGGTATGGGGCATTCCCATAGCATCCAGTTTGGCCTTGTATTCCTTGTTATTATTATACAGGAAATCTGTATTGCCCACCCCGATCCAGTATAGTTTGTAGCCATTCTCCATCTGCTTTTCCAGGGTTCCATCGATGTCCTGGTATACCGTTGCCGTGGTATTCTGGTTGGGCAGGATTGCAGCAGAAAATAGTCCTACATAATCAAAGGTATTTGTATAGTACCTTGATATATGAAGGGAGTGGAAGCCTCCCATGGAGAGCCCGGCTACCGCTCTGTTGGCCTTGTTGGCCTTCACCCGGTAAAAGCTTTCCACGAAATTCATAATATCCACAAAGGTAAGCTCGAAGGTCCCGTCCATGGTTTTTGGGACCATGAATGCGGGCGTAACAAAGCCCATGGCTCCCTCTCCCGGGGCTGCATCCTGGATCACATTGCCATTGGGCATCACCACAATCATGGGCTTGACTTTTCCCTGGGCAATGAGGTTGTCCAGAATTTGGGTGGCCCGACCCAGTGCGATCCAGGCTTCTTCATCTCCGCCGGCACCGTGCAGCAGGTAAAGAACGGGGTACTTCTTTTTCGAATTCTCATACCCGGGGGGAGTATAAATGGTAATCCTTCGGTCCATGCCAAGACCGGGAGAATCATACCATCGCCTTGTTACAGAACCATGAGAAACATCGTTTACTTTATACAGATCGGCCTGGCTCCCTTCTACCAGGAAGATATTGGTATTGGTGGCAATGTCCCTGCTCAGGAAGGCATTGTTGGGATCATTGACGCGGAGCCCGTCCACCAGGAAGGCATAAGCATAGAGCTCCGGTTCCAGTGCCTCGGTGGTATAAGTCCAGAGCCCCTTCTCATCTTTGCTCATGGCCTCCGAACCAGGCGTCCAGCCCTCCACAGGCATCCAGTCGCCCGTTATTTTCACCTCTGTGGCCCCTGGAGCTTGCAGCATAAATGTCACTGTCCGGTCTTCATGAATTTCAGGGGAAGCGCTTTGCTGTCCTCCGATGGCCTGCTGGGCTGCCACCGGCAGGCAAATGACGGTTATCAGAGCCAAAATCAGGATTATCTGTTTTTTCATCTTGTGATTTTTGTAGTTGTGTCTGAAATTACAATAATTCCTACTATGTATTTCTACATTAAACCTATTGTCAGCTTATAAGTCTAATGCTCATATCATATTCTTTGCGCCAATATGATGAAATTTTGTATCTTGTTCCAATATTGTGTAAATATTACACAAAAATGAATCTTAAAGCAATACTTACCATCCATAATCTACACTCAATGAAGCAAAAAAACAACCAGAAGAACTCCGCTAAGGGCATCTCCAGGAGAAACTTTATCGGGAAAACAGCTGCAGCCACAGCAGCATTTACTATTGTTCCCCGCCATGTCTTGGGCGGACCCGGATATACGGCTCCCAGCGACATGGTGAACGTAGCCGGAATCGGCCTGGGGAACCAGGGCGGAAGCGATATCAGGAACATTGCCACTCCTGATGTACCCATTGGACGCGGACAGGGACTGCCGGGAATTAAATGGTACCGCTACCCGGGAATTACCCCTCCAAGGCCCGAAAGGAGAATGGCCGCCAACCAAATGGGCGATGCTGAAAGCCCAAAATCCTTCAAGCATGCCAACATTTATGCTCTGTGTGATGTAGACCAGGAATACGCCGGACATATCATTGCCGGGTACCCGAAAGCCAAGGTATATGATGACTTCCGCAAGATGATCGATACGGAGAAGGAGCTGGACGCTGTAGTGATCGGCACCCCGGATCATACCCACGCGGTCATTGCTGCCTATGCCATGAATGCAGGTTTACATGTTTTTGTGGAAAAGCCAATGGCCAAAACCATTCACGAGGTACGTTTCCTGACAGAACTGGCTAAGAAAACCGGAGTGGTAACCCAGATGGGGAACCAGGGACACAACATTGAAGGAACCATGCAGACCGTTGAGTGGATCCAGTCGGGTGCCATAGGCAATGTAAGCGAGGTTCATATGTGGTCGAACCGTCCTGTATGGGCCCAGGGTTTCCTGGAGCGCCCGGCCGGAGTGCCTGTACCGCCCAACCTGAACTATGATGTATGGCTGGGACCTGCCCCTGAGAAGCCTTACAGCCCGGAAACCACCCACTTTGCCTGGCGGGGATTATGGGACTACGGAACAGGTGCCATGGGAGATATGGGCGCCCACACCTTTGATGCACCCATCTGGGCCCTGGGACTGGGAATGCCCACAAAAATTCAGGCTACAACCACTCCCTATACAAACGATTATCTGCCCCAGGCCGAAAATGTAATGTATGAGTTTCCAGCCAAGGGCGACAGGCCTGCTGTGAAGGTCACCTGGAGTGATGGAGGCATCAAGCCATTCCGTCCTGCTGAACTGGAGGCGGACCGCCAGCTCAGGGAGGCTCTTTACATCGGAGACAAAGGTATGCTAATGCACGGGACCCATGGTGCCATGCCCGAGCTGATCCCCGAAGATCCCGGTTATGAAGCTCCTGAAAAATGGCTGCCCCGACCCAGCAGTGTTTATGTGGACTTTATCGAAGCCATTAAGGAAGGACGAAAGGCTGCCAATGATTTCGAGATTGCTTCCAAGCTTACTGAGATCATGTTGCTGACCAATATTGCAGTGGCTGCACAGCAGATGAACCTCACCCTGGAATATGATGCAGAAAACATGAAGATCACCAACTGCGAAGAAGCCAATGAATACTTCCACTATGAGTACCGTGATGGATGGAAACTATAAGAACTGACAAAAAATTATAGAAAAGATGAAAAACAAAACAATCAAAAGTGCATTGTCCGTCCTGGCGATGGCAGTGCTTATGTTAATTACCTCCTTCTCCACCCAGGGACAGGAAACCATTAACTCCAAGTATGGAGGGGTACAAATCGGTGCCATTACCTATAGCTTCAGGGACATTCGTGAAATAGATGCGGTCATTGAGGCATGTGTGGAAGCAGGACTCAGTTCCGTGGAGCTGATGGGAACCGGTATTGAAGCCTACCTGGGAGCACCCGAAAATCCATTAAGTTGGAGGGAGGTCAGAAGACTTGACGAGCAGACGGATGAGAAAAAGAAGGCCTTTGCTAAGTACCAGGAAGATGTCAAGACCTGGCGCTATGCGGATGATACCATGGGTAAATATGTAGAACTCCGTAAGAAGTTCAACGATGCGGGTGTGAATATTCATATTTACAAATGGGAAGCAGGAAAGAGTGCTGAAGATCTTGATTACTCCTTCAAGGTTGCGAAAACCCTGGGAGCTATTGGGATCACCACCGAGATTGGTGAAGAGGCATGCACAAATGTGGGTGCAGCAGCCGAGAGAGCAGGAATGGTGGCAATATTCCACAATCACGCACAGTATGCCGATGCGGACTTCGATGTGGATAAGCTCCTGGCCATGAATCCAGCCAACCGCCTCAATTTCGATATCGGGCACTATTTTGGATATACTGGTAAAGATCCCGTAGCCTTCATCGAGAAGTACCATGACCAGATTGCGAGCATTCATGTGAAGGATAAAACGGCCTTGGTCGGCGACGTCGCTGGTGAGAACATGCCATTCGGAGAGGGGGCAACTCCCGTAAACGAGGTGCTGCAGCTGATACAGAAGAACAACTGGCCCATCTATTGCGACATTGAGTTGGAATACAAAATCCCGGAGGGTTCAACATCGGTAAAGGAGACAGGAATTTGCAGGGAATACTGCAAGAAGGCACTGCTTTAAGCAAAGCCAATGTGAAGCTGATTCCATCATCTTTTGAAAATTCATGACAAGAGCCCCTTCGGGGGCTTTTGTATTTTCATTATCTTGGTTTCATGACTGAAAAGACAATCCGCTGGGGCATGATTGGTACCGGCAATGTAACTGAGAAAAAGAGTGCTCCTTCGTTTAATAAAATCGAACACTCACGGCTGGTGGCCGTTGGTAACCGGACTCCGGAAAAGGCGGAGGACTTTGCAGCAAGGCATGGAATCCCCACGGTCCACAAAGATCCCTTTGAGGTGATCCACAATCCGGAAGTGGACATTGTCTATATTGCCACCCCTCCCGGATCTCATATGGAATATGCCCTGGAGATTATCAAGGCAGGAAAGCCGCTTTATATTGAAAAGCCCATGGCCCGTACGGCTGAAGAATGCCGTATCATAAACGAAGCTGCTGAGAAAGCCGGGCTGCCTGTATTTGTAGCCTATTACCGCAGGGGACTTGACTATTTCAAGAAGGTAAAGTCCATCGTCGACAGCGGAACCCTGGGGAAAATCCTGCATATCAACCTGCAGCAGTATTACCCGGCCCGGGACGAGGACTACGATCGTGAGAACCTGCCCTGGAGGGTCATCCCGGAAGATGCAGGGGGCGGATACTTCCATGACCTGGGTTGTCATGCCCTGGACATCCTGTTTCATATTTTTGGCGATCCTCTGGAAGTATCAGGAAAGATCAGCAATGTGGGCGGCTTATACGAACCTGAAGATAGCCTCTCCGCCTCCCTGAAGCTTCCCAACGATCTGTTGCTTACCGGAAGCTGGAATTTTGTGACTCCCCCGGCTTTTCAAAGAGACCTGGTGGAAGTCTACGGAGAAAAAGGCTTACTGAGTTTCGGCATCTTCAGCTTCAAACCCATCACCCTGAATACCGGCGATCACAAAGAGACCATGGCTATTATCCAGCCCGAACACATCCAGATGCCCCTGATCAAGACCATTGTGTCTGAACTGAAGGGACAGGGCCGCTGTCCCTCCACCGGCCGGACCGCGGAGGTAACCAGTGAGGCCATGGATATCATCAGAGGAGTAAATACTTAAATTTTTAACCAGGACATATGAATACGCGGGATATCCTGATCAGCATCTTAATCGCTTTGCCAATCCTCATCTCCTCCTGCACTACCCAGCCTAAAGACGATGCTGGAAGTACGAGGGTTCCATATACGGAACAATACCGGCCCCAATTCCATTTTAGTCCCGATTCCATGTGGATGAACGATCCCAATGGCATGGTTTACTATGAAGGGGAATATCACCTGTTTTACCAGTTCCATCCTTATGCTGCGGTATGGGGACCCATGCACTGGGGACATGCCATCAGTACCGATCTGATCCATTGGGAGCACCTGCCCATTGCTCTCTACCCCGACAGCCTGGGGACCATCTTTTCGGGCAGTGCGGTGATTGACTGGAATAACACTTCGGGCCTGGGGAGCAGTGATAATCCACCCATGGTGGCCATCTTTACCCACCATAATCAGGCCCTGGCAGACACTGGAAGCGAACTATTTCCAGAACCAGAGCATTGCATACAGCCTGGACAAAGGAAGAAGCTGGACCAAATACCCTGGGAATCCGGTACTGCAAAACCCGGGGATCAGGGATTTCAGGGATCCCAAGGTGGCCTGGTACGCGGAAGGCGAGAAGTGGATCATGACACTGGCAGCACAGGACAGGATTATGTTCTATTCATCACCCGACCTGATCCAATGGAGCCTGGAAAGTGAATTTGGAGAGAATACGGGTGCACACGGCGGGGTATGGGAATGTCCCGATCTCTTCCCAATGGATGTTAATGGTGAAGAGAAATGGGTCCTTCTGGTAAGCATCAATCCCGGCGGTCCCAATGGCGGATCGGCCACGCAGTATTTTGTGGGAGAATTTGACGGGAACAGCTTTCACAATGAGAATCCGGGAACCGAACCATTATGGATCGACCATGGAAAAGATAACTATGCCGGAGTTACCTGGTCCGATATCCCGGAGAAGGATGGCAGAAGGATCTTTATGGGCTGGATGAGCAACTGGCAATATGCAAACCAGGTCCCCACCGAGCGCTGGAGAAGTGCCATGACCCTTCCCCGGGAACTTATACTGGATCGCGAGGGAGAAGGATATTTGCTGCGCTCCATTCCGGTCAATGAGACTGAAAAGTTAAGAGAAGCTCAGATTAAGCTGGAGCCTGGCCAGATCGGAGACAGGTTCAGCGACCATGCAGGTCCTGTCATTGAGGAGGGCTACCCCTTGTACGAAATTGACCTGGTTTTTGAATATGACACCCCTGTGCAGGAGGAATGAAATTGAATTCGGAATTATCCTGGAGAGCACCCTGAATGAACAGGTGCATATGGGTTTTAATACCAGGACTCAGCTTATCCACCTAAGCAGGAAACAAAACTCTGGCAAAACGGAGTTTTCTGAGCATTTCCCCGGATATTATCTAACTCCCTTCCCTATTTCTGAAAATGGAGAGATTCGTTTTCATGCCTTTGTGGACCTGAGTTCCATTGAACTTTTTGTGGACCAGGGAGCGCTTGTATTGACCCAATTGGTCTTCCCTGAATCGGGCTTTGAACGCATCCTCCTTTACGCCAGTCACGAATCGGTCAGGTTAAAAGAAGGGGTGATCTACAGCCTGAAGGGAGTGTGGTAAGTGATCTTGTTGATAACTACATGCGGATTGTTAAATTCTCACCTCTGATTTACCATCTGTGCGAGCTCATATGACTAGGAAGGGCTCATTAAATTTCTGAACTTTATGTTGGAAAACTCCATCAGGTCAATGGGGTTTGGCTTGGTTATTGCATCTTGTATGTACAGATCAGATGTTGTACCAATATCTTATTAAAAAATTAACAGGATTGACGCATCCATTTTAGAAATAAGTTGTCTTTAAAGTATATGAACACTCCATACACCATCATCCTGGGAGCCGAAGGTGAACTCGGAAAGGCACTGGCCCGTGAAGTAGCACGCAAGGGATGCAACCTGATCATTATATCCACTACCTCCATTGATCTGCAGAGGTTCGCCATTGGATTGCAGCTGAAGCACGATATACAGGTTAATGCGATCAAACTTGATCTCTCTGACCAGGATGAGGTCCATACCTTTATACAAAGCATCAGAGATCGTTATGAAGTAAGGGCTCTGATCAACAATATAACGTGTGACTGGTCGACGGGAAAAAACATGTGTATCTCAGAACTATCCAAAGACGATTTCCAGACCCGTTTCAGGGGAGCAGCACTATTTACCTGGAGCCTCCTCCCCCAGATTAAAAGCCTCTCATCCTCGTTTATTCAACATATCATTCCCTTCCCTTTCAGGAAGGAACACTTCAATAGCGACCTGCAACAATCGGTTGCGAAAATGTATGCTTTTACCAAAGAGCTTGAGGAGGAATTAAAGCAAAGTGGGGTTTCGGTTAGCATGGTCCACCCTGCCCCCATCAAAAGCATTGTGCAGCAAGTGGAGAATGTGGGCCGGATATTCGAAGAAGATATTCAAACCCTTGAGACTTCATTAATTGCCAGAAAAGCTATCAATGGGATGCTTCGAGGCGATCACCTGATTATTCCGGGACTTCGCAACAGGATCCTGTTCTATTTGAACAGGCATGCTACATCATGGTTCAGAGCTGTTGAGGAAACGTTCGACTCGGGCCTTCAGCCATCCATGTAGTCATTTTCCACGGGCATTTATTCTCTATTCATACCGGAGCGACATGCTGGGATTCTGACGGCTTGCCCTGATGGCATGGAAGCTTACTGTGGCCAGGGCGATTATGAAGGCCAGGATGCCAGCCACCACAAACACCCAGTAAGGAATATCAATCCGGTAGGCAAAGCTCTCCAACCACCTTTTCATGGCCCACCAGGTTAATGGCCATGCAATAAGGTTAGCCAGGAGCACCCACTTGGTAAAATCCAGGGAAAGCAGCCTGAGGATATGATTGGTTGTAGCACCGTTGGTTTTCCTGATTCCAATCTCCTTGGTCCTTCTTTCGGCCATAAAGGATGCCAGTCCGAATAAGCCCAGGCAGGAAATAAAAATAGCTATGGCCGCAAATATATAGAGCAGGGAGCGGGTCTGTTTTTCATTGTTGTAAATGGCCTCGTAATGTTCATCCAGGAACTCATACTGGAAAGGAATTTGCGAAACCTGTTCTTCCCACTGTTCTTCAAGTAACTGCAGTACCTTGCCACTATCCTTTCCCTTGTACCTGATGCTCATGTATTGCGGAGTGGACCAACCCACACTACCCAGAAGCATCATGCCCAGAGGTCTTACCTCCGCGTGTTTCGACTCCCAGTGATGATCCTTTACCACACCAATCACCTCATGGGGCAGCTCCCGGTCACCCCACAGATAAAAGGTCATTCCAATGGGATCAGTAAGCCCGAGATCGCGGACTGCAGTCTCGTTCAACACGAGCTTTGTCGTGTCCGAACCAAATTCTTTTGAAAAGTAGCGTCCTTCAACCATTTCAAGACCCATCACCTCCACATAGCTCTCATTGGTTATGGTAGCGTTTAAGGAGAAATTAGCATCCACACCCTCGGCCCCGAATCCCCAGTTGGTGTTCTTGTCCCCCGGCACATGGGAGGAAAGAGCCACCTGCGTAATCTCGGGCACTGTCCTGAGTCTGTCCTGCCAGGTTTCCAGATTCTCCACGTAGCGGATATCAGGCACCAGGATGACCTGTTCCTTGTTAAAGCCCAGAGAGTCATCCATAATCAGGCTTACCTGCTTCTGGACTACAAAAGTGGCAGCAATAAGGAAGATGGCCACGCTAAACTGGAAAAGCACCAGGATATTCCTGAACCAGCTTCTGCTTTGCTTCACCCCCTCATAACCAAGGGACTCCACTGCCGAAAAACTGCTCATATAGAGTGCCGGATAGGTTCCCGACATCAGTCCGACAATAATGGCCAGGGCCAGCAGACCCGGGACCACAAGAAAATTATCCAGATAATGCAGACTGATATCTTTACCCGTGAAATTCTGAAATGATCCCATCAGGGATTCCACCAGACCCATGGCCAGGATCAGGGACAGGATGCTGATGATGACTGCTTCGGCAAAAAACTGTTCCCGTAGAAGTCCCTGGCTTGCACCATTGGTTTTACGAACGCCCACCTCCCTGGCCCGGATGGAGGAAGAGGCGGTGGTCAGGTTCATGAAGTTGATGCAGGCCACCACCAGCACCAGGAGGGCTACTATTGTAAAGATTCGTACATAGGCTAAATTGCCGTTTGGTTCAAACTCCCCGTTCAGGTCCGATCCCAGATGGATCTCCCGGATATGCTGCAGGTAGTAATTCCAGTAGTTTTCCTCATCGGCAAAGTCAAAATACTCTCCGTTAAACAGGTACTTGTTAATGAAATCTGGAAACTTGGCTTCGAGGTTATCCTGCGGGAAGCCGGGCTCCAGCCTCATGTAGGTCTCAAAATTATTGGCAAACCACTGATCACCATCGTAAAACCCATCGGCGGACACCAGGGAGACTAGCATATTGAAATGGAAATGTGCCTGCGCCGGGATATCTTCATAGACACCGGTAACCGTAAGGGGTATGGTATCCATGATTAGAAAGGTTTTTCCCATTGCTGGTTCATCCCCGAAATACTTTTCTGCAGTACTCCTGTCCAGCAAGGCCTGTCCGGGTTCATTCAGATGTTTCCCAGGGGAACCTTCCACAAATTCCAGGGTAAAGATCTCGGTAAATGAGGAATCGACCATAGCCGCATTTGACTCGTTAAAGAAACGATCCCCGATTCTGATCGTCTGGGACCTGTCAGCGATACGGGTAATGGCCCTTATCTCGGGGAACTCCTCGTACATGGCCGCGGGCAGTGGAGCTGGAGTCCAGGTTTGCCTTATCTCCGTATTGCCAAACTGGGCTTCCACACCAATACGATAGATGTCCTCGTAATGCTCATTGAACTTATCATAGTTGAGTTCGTAATTCACATAGAGCATAATCAGCACAAAGCAGGCAATTCCGATTGCCAGTCCGGCTATATTCAATATGGAAATCAGGAGATGTTTCCTTATATGACGGAAGGTGACTTTGAAGTAGTGCTTTACCATGATAGCATTTTCCCCATTTCTTTACAAGAGATGTGCCACATAGACTATGTTGCTCATTGTATGACCTTTACAATTTCTTTAAATTTGACAGAATCACATATAATGCTCGTTTTTAATGCATCTGTCCGTTCGTTATCGTTGCAGTCTGACAGCTTGTCCGGAAAATCACTACATTTCGTAGACAAAGCATAACAATGAATCATCAAAATATTGATCATTGATGATGATCATGATGTGCTGCTTACGGCACGTATGTTTCTGGAACAGCTGGAATTTGATGTTACTGTAATGTCCGATCCGGGACAAAGTGCTAGCCAGATTAAGAAAGAACATTTTGATGTGATCCTGCTTGATATGAATTTTCAGCGGGGGCAAAACCGAGGGAGCTGAAGGAATCAGGTGGCTGGAGATCATCAGGAAGCAGGATCCTCAGGCTGTGGTAATCCTGATGACCGCCTTTGGAGATGTGGAGCTGGCTGTGAAAGGGAATCCGGGCCGGTGCTTTTGATTTCATCCTGAAACCATGGCAAAACGCCAAACTTACATGCGTCCATCCTATCCGCATTGAAACTGAAACAGACCCACCAGGAAAAGGAGAAATACAGGAATGTGGCCAGGACCCTGGAAGCGGATGGGGACATGCCCTTTATGCATATCCTGGGTACATCGGATGTTATTGAAAAACTGAAAGAGAATATCCGGATCATTGCCCCCACCGATGCTTCTGTCCTGATTCTGGGTGAAAATGGAACCGGCAAGGAGATGGTGGCACGGAGCCATCCACAGACTTTCCGAGCGTGAAGAGGGAATCTTTATGGGTGTGGATATGGGTGCCATCCCCGAAACACTTTTCGAATCAGAACTTATTCGGTCACCAGAAAGGATCATTTACCGGCGCCATACAGGACAAACCAGGCAGGTTTGAGCTGGCAGAAAAAGGAACCCTTTTCCTGGATGAGATCGGGAACCTGCCGGTTACCATGCAAACCAAATTGCTTACCGTGCTTGAACAGAGGACCATCCGACGGATTGGGTGCAAATAGCGATATCCCTATTGATATCCGGCTGATCTCAGCCACCAATCAACCGGTACACCAGATGGTCGATAAAGGGATCCTTCCGGCGCGACCTGCTTTATCGCCTCAACACCATTGAACTGCTCATCCCTCCATTAAGGGAACGGGTGGATGATATCCCCTTGCTTGCAGCACACTTTCTGCAGGAGGCCATGTCGCAAATATGGCAAACCGGGACTTGAGATCAGTAAAAGAAGCATGAAGCAGCTGCAGCAATACCACTGGCCGGGAAATGTGCGTGAGCTGCAAAATACCCTGGCACGGGCAGTCATCATGAGTGAGGATAAACAGATCCGCTTTGATCAGTTGGGCTCCAGCGCAGGAGGAAGTCACCGCTGGAATTACCCTGAATATTGAGGAGAATGAGAAGTCCTTGATACAAAAAGCTCTGATTACAAACCGGGGAAATGTTACCAGGGCAGCCACAGACCTGGGAATTGACAGGAATGCACTTTACAGAAGAATGAAGAAATATGGCATTCAATAAATACATGCTCCGAATTTCGTATCCGGCTGATGCTGATTTTTATAGCCATGCTGGCCCTGGCGCTGGTCATAGGACAGCAGGCCAGGCTGTTCACTGTACTAGGTGTTTCCCTGATCCTGTTGTCCTTTATCGTGGAGCTGTTCCGGACCATTGCCCGCACCAACCAGATCGTGGAATCGCTGCTTGATTCTATCCGTTATGGTGACTATAATAAAACCATCCAGAATAAGGCAGCCGGGCTTGGTTTTGAAGGCCTCGCAGATTCTGCACAGGCGATTGTTCGTGCCATTGCTTCGGCCAGGATCGAGAAAGAAACCCAGTATCAGTATCTGCAAACCATTCTGGAGCATATCCATACGGCCGTGTTGACTCTGGATGAACAGCATGAACCTGAAATGATCAATCCACTTGCTCTGAATACCCTTGGAATTTTTAATAAGCGCAAACCAAGCTGGGCCGAGATAGCAAGGAGTGCGCCACGTTTCACCGCTGCAGTGGACTCCATGGGGGAATCGGGCAGACAAATGATCCGGCTAAGCAATTCCCCCACAGGAAAACAACTGCTGGTTCTTGTGAATACTGTTAAAATCGGGGGATCTCCGGTCAAGATCATCACCTTTCAGGATATTGAGCCTGAGATTGAACAGAAGGAGATGGAATCCTGGCAAACCATCAGCCGCATCATGGCCCACGAGATCATGAACAGCCTGACACCACTCTCCTCCCTGACCGAAACCGGAATCATGCTGCTTGAGAATGAGGGCTTGCCCAAAAATGTATCTGAGGTTTCCCAGAAGACCATCGACAATCTCCATACAGCACTGAAAACCATTTCAAGCCGGAACCAGGCACTGACAGAATTTATTGGCAGCTACCGCCAGTTGTCAAGGCTGCCTGCTCCTAAGAAGGAGAAGGTGAAAGTATCTGAGATGCTGAAAGAGCTCCAGGAACTGTATGAGATCCCCTGCAAAGAAAAGGGGATCGCCTGCTCCATGCATCCGGGACCTGAACACCTGGTGGTGAATGTGGATCCTGCCCAGGTGAAACAGGTCTTGATCAACATGGTGAAGAATGCCACCGAAGCCATGAAGAATGAAAAGGATCCGGTGATCAGGATCTCAGTAAAACGATTGCTCCACCAGCTGTCCATCGAAATATATAACAGTGGGCCGGCCATCCCTCCCGATATTCTTGAAAAAATATTTGTCCCATTTTACTCGACCAAGGCAGAAGGATCCGGAATTGGATTAAGCCTCTCACGCCAGATAATCAGTAACCACGGAGGCCAGATTGTAGTGGATTCGGAAGAGGGGAAAGGAACCACTTTTAAAGTCATGCTTCCTGTTTTTGAATCCCGCTAGCGAAGTCACCGTAGTTCTACTACGGACTGAGCTAGCACAATATAATAAACAATGTATCGAAGATACTCGCAGCTCTGCTACGATTATCTTCAATAAGGTTTGCACTTGATTTACAATCTTCGTAATTTATATCTTCCAATTAAATCCTTAAATCATGAGTAACGAAAGCATTAACGTCAACAGAATTTTAAAAGATTCCAGGGAAACATTACTGAATCCAAAAGGATATTTTGCATCCATGCCCCTTACAGGTGGATTCGCCGAACCTCTTATCAAAGCGGCCATCTACGGAACGCTTGCCGGTCTGTTTGCACTCTTATGGAGTGTTCTTGGACTGTCTTCCATGGGTGCCGGAATATGGGGTGGTGCTATTGGGTTCTTGTCCCTGATCTATTCCATTATAGGAGCGATTATTGGGGTCTTCATTGGCGGAGTTATCATGCTGGTGATCTCGGCTATCTGTGGAGGCAATACCGACTTTGAAGCCAACGTAAGGGTATCAGCCTCCCTCATGGTAATCTATCCCATTAATGCTTTTCTCGCCTTTTTCTATGGAATCAACTTTACCCTGGCTGGAGTTGTTGGCCTGGTGGTCAGCCTCTATGGCATTTACCTGATTTATGAAGCCGTTATTCAGGCTCTGAAAGGCAAAGAGTCTTCAATGAAAATTGTACTTATTGTGCTGGCCGTGATTGTCATGTTGGGTTTCTTTCAAGGCAGAAGAGCAAGCTCTAAGCTTATGGACTTCACTGAAATGTATGAAGAAGAGCTCGTAGATTAGATCCCTTTTGGCCGGATCAGAATAACTAGGAGCGAGAGACCTGGAAGCCGCTAGGGGAAATGGTAAAATCCACAAACCTGGCACGGGAATTGGGTGGATCAGCTTCCAGCTTCTTCCTTGCTTTCAGGGCCGCTTCGGCCGATTTGGCAAACATCATCAGATAACCTCCTCCACCGGCTCCCAGCAGTTTATAGCCCAGCAGGTAATCATCCACCTTCCCGGTTATCTCACGAATTACAGGTGGATTGGTGCCCTCGTCAAGGCGCTGGTTCAGCATCCAGCTGATGGCTACTTTATTTGCAAGACCTTCATAATCATTTGCCAGAATGGTATTGAAGGTCTCACGGGCATGAACCTTCATTTCGCTGAAAATCGCCAGGTGAGCAGATGAGTTCAGGAACATGGCTTTTACGATCTCTCCCAGGATATCATGAGCCACCCGGGTTACACCGGTATAATATAAGAGCATCATCTCCCTTGTTTCCAGGTTGGTAAAAAGCTGCTCAGGCAGCCATTTGATTCCCGGATTCTGCCGGATACCAGGTTCTGTCTCCAGCAGCTTAACACCATTAAAAATTCCACCGAACTGATCCTGCCAACCACCCCCGGTGGTAAGCATTTGTTCCAGGATCAAAGTTCGGTAGGCTACCTCGTGCTTGTCCCAGTTCAGTCCGCAAAAGTCGCTTAGTGTGCCCAGTACTGTTGCAGCCAGATTTGAACTGGTGCCCAGACCTGAGCCTTTGGGAATGGCCGCCAGCAGGGAGATTTCAATGCCGCATCCGAACTCCTTTAGCTGGGAGGCAAGATCAGGAAATTTATGATCTGAAAAGCGCGGCCCAAAGCCCGCAAGGACCAGGGCTGCTTTGGGGATGGAGAATCCACCTCCACGCTGGTCATATGAGTGAAGTTCCTGGAAACTTTTTATCTCTATTTTCTCTCCCAGGTCGATGGACCTGAGCACAATTTTAGCATCCTCCAGGGGCCTGGCATAGACCTGCAAGGGCAGCTGTCCGTTCAGCTCCACCGACAGGTTAACCACCTTTCCACCCTCCATAATGCAAAAAGGTGGGGTATCGGTCCATCCCCCGGCCAGGTCAAGTCGCACCGGGCTCCTTCCCCATAGAATCTGGTCGTCCAGCACCTGCCTGACAGGAATAACCGGGTCGGAAAGCAGGGTGTTTATCATCTCCTCCCTCAGAATCCCAAAGGCCTTCTTCTCAAAGCCCGAAGCCTGTACACTGTTTCCATATACCCGGGCGCGAAACATGGCATCGTTGATTCTCTTGATCACCGGCTCCCCTTTGGAAAGCTCAGGAGGAAGTTCCAGGCCTGAATCCCTGTAACAGACCGATGTTTGCTGGAGGTCCAGGTAATAAAAAATACTCTTATGATGATTGGCCGCCAGTTTTGGGAAAGTCAGGTTTTTTAATCCCTGCCGTTGCCTGTACAGAGCATGCGTATCGGCCTGTACTGACAGTTCCCTGGCTGAAAGCCTGGCAGCCTTCATCCATGGAGAGTGATCTGCACTCCGGTTCAGCAGGATATCAAGCATACCTGGAATCTCTTCCTTAATCACCACCGGGAAAAGAGGTAGTTCATATATGGATGCCTTAGCTTTGAATCCTGCTTCTTTGGGAGTAATGTTCCGCGCATCCAGCCATTGCCTCAGGCCTTGATTCATCCATTGTTCCCCTTCTTCCAGGGTCCCACGGAACTGATCATCAAATCCATAGCTCCTGATACAGTATCTCTCGCCCGACAGGGGAACCAGGTCCAGGCAGAGCCTGGCAGGAAGATCAAGCTTCCACTGGTTATCCGGGATCCCTGTAAGAATATGGTGGTGACTGAGCTTCCAGGTTTCGGGGATGTAAGAGTTCTCGATCCACAGGTGATGTTGTTCACTACCGAAGCTTACATGAATATCTGCGTTCTGCTGAAAGATGGACGGGTGGTGGTCCGATTCCCTGGCATATTTTAAACGTTGATCGGTAACCCTGTTTTGAAGCCTGAGTGTGGATCCGATCAGATCGCTGTTGCTTCCAAAATGATAAAACTCTCCTTCCTGCAATGGGACCAGCTTCACCGATAAACCGGTCAGTTCAGAATCTATGGAACCCGATTCATCGCCAAAGGCTGTGAGCATGTCGTTATATAAGTCATAAAACTTTGGAGTACCCCTTGAAAAGGACTGGCTCTTCTCATCCCAGCCTGATTTTTTCATAAGTTTCAGACAGGCTTTAGCATTCATCAAAACGATCCCCGAATCCATCAGGGAATAGTATTCCCGCGAAAAATCCCTGAGCTCCTCCACCGTGGGCTTCTGTTTTACAAAGGAAAGAAGATCCTGCTGCTCCCTGCGGCTGAAGAACACACCATGCCGCGAAGCAACTGCATCCTCGACCCAGATTCCAAAGAGAAGGACATCAGCTTCCGGAAGATTCTGAAAGCGATCCGCAGATAGGATCATTACATCTCCGCTGCCTATGAGTACAGCATACTTATCCGGTGCATTCCCGAGAATCTTTTCATAATAAGCGGCCTGAAAATCCAGCAGTTTCTGATCAAGATGCTGACCTTTGGACCAGCGAAAGACGGGCATGGGCAGCAGCGATTTCCCATAGGGTGAATAGGCTGGCAACCTGCGACTCTCCCCCCCCGAATGAATTACCATACGTTGTCCCGATTCCAACCACGCTTTCAAGGGACCTTTAAATCCGGATTTCTGATAGGCCGACAGGAGAATGTGTGCCGTCCCTCCACCAGAACCCACCTTTTTTCCAGCCGGATCGGAATCACAAAACCAGGTTTCAGGATCCCGTTTCTCCAGCTCATGGAAAAATGGTGACATTCCTGCAGGCAGGCTGATCAACTTCTGATAACTCATTTCAAATTCTATTCCTCCACGATGGGTGTCAGTACAATATTCCGGTAGCTTACTTTTCCATGATCGCCCTGAAGCAGGATGGGCCCGGGGGAAAACTGATCGGAAGTCAATGCTCCTCCGGTCACTCCTTTTACCGGCTGATTGTCTATAATAGTTTTTCCGTTCAGCTTTACAGTAAGATAGCGCTTGTACAGGGTAATATCCATCTTCTGCCACTCTCCTGCCGGCTTTTCAGCAGCCTCGGAGGGGCTTATCCGGCTGTATAAAGCTCCCATATTGTGCGAGTCCAGTTCCTTTCCGTAACTGTCCATGACCTGCACTTCATAGATGCCCCGCAGATATACACCACTGTTGCTTCCCTTGGGTACATTGACCTCCAGTTTCAGATTGAAATCCTCAAAGGTATCCCTGGTGCGCAGGTTTCCGTATGCGATATGTTCCTCACCCTCCTTCTGTTCGGGATTGTTCACCATCACTCCATCCACAGCCTGCCATCCGCTCACAACCCCCTTGTCTGCCAGTTCCCAGTTATCCAGGTCCTTTCCATTAAACAATTCTACCGGATCGCCAAACATGGATTTCTTAAGTTTCACGGCTTCCCCTTCGGGTGGAATTCTTTTCCCGGTAAAGGAGACTATCTCGACTCCTATTCCATCCTTTTTGGGAAAATTCGCTATACCCTCGATAAGGTCCTCGCCGGTCTTATTCACTTCAAACCATTGAATAGGATGGAGGGTCCTGTCTGGCTTTCCCTCTATCTTTTTAACCACATCGCGTCCCTGCACCAGCAGGAGGATGTTGCCCGTTATCAGGGTATACTCAACAGGCAATACACTGCCCCAGCGCCACAGCAGACTTGCATCGAGGTATCCTTTCTCCTGGCGTACCTCCAGCCAGCCGGCGCTGTTGTTTTCATAGTCGAGAGTCAGCGCCCACATTCCAAGGAAGGGTTCGGCTGACTGCCTCCTGAGCCATTGAATTGAAAGTTAGTCCGCTCAGGACCACAATCAGCAATGCTGCAATAAGATTTCTGGATTTCATTCTGTAGTTTTTGTGGGTTATTAATCTGTTTCCTCCCAAAGTTACTTTTTTGAAGTTGAAAAGTCATTTCAAATGGAGGTGCAATTTTATTTAATATTAAAATAAAAATGCGAAGACGATCATTTATAAGGGCTTCATCTATTGCCCTGGTGGGAGCATCTGGCATTCAGGCTGCAAAAGCGGAGGATAATAATCCATCCCCCTATGGCATTACCCCCTCCCTGAATGCCTATAGTTTTAATCATGCATTGCTTGAGGAGGGAATGAGTCTTGGAAAGCTGTTTCAATTTGCAGCTAAAACAGGCTTCGCAGCTGTGGATCTTACTGCCTATTACATACCTGGATATCCTGAGGTTCCTGAAGATGAGGCTTTGTATGAGATAAAAAGAGAGGCCTTCAGGACCGGGATCTCATTCTCCGGCACGGGTGTAAGAAATGATTTCACCCTGAGCGATCCGGAGGCACTGGCCCTGGAGATAGACCATGTGAAGCATTGGATCGTCGCGGCCTCCAAACTGGGAGCTCCAAACATCAGGGTTTTCGACGGCAAGGCTCCTTCAGCCGAAAACAGTAGCAGTACCACCCATCAACGAGTTGTGGATGCCTTTCGGGAATGTGCCCGTTACGGCGCCAGGCATGGGGTAAATGTGGCTTTTCAGAATCACAATGATTTCCTTATTTCCAGCGATGAGATCATCGATGTTATCCGAAGGGTAGATTCGGATTGGTTCGGTCTTATGCTTGACACCGGCAGTGTTGCAGGCCCTGATCCCTACAGCGAAATTGAAAAATTAATACCCTATGCGGTCACCTGGCAGGTCAAGGAAAATGTCCGCACCGGTGAAGACATTGAGGCCTTAGAAGTGGATCGATTGATTGAGCTTCTTCGTAAGCATCAGTATTCCGGATTTCTGCCCCTTGAGACCCTGGGTGAAGGTGATCCCCGTACAAAGGTAAAGGCCCTCTACCAGGAGGTGGCACAAAAGCTGTAAGCTTACTATCTTAAGAAATTCTACAGAATCCTGATCATCCGTCCTGTACAGATTCTTACAGGTCCGGAAAATGGCTGCATACTTACCCGGTAAAAGAAGAGATGATTCTCTCCATCAGGTGGGCTCCAGGTAATCCTGTGACCACCTTGATATAAATCGGCCGTCTCCGATACAAAGACCAGCTCTCCAAGAAGATTGAAGACTTCAACCCTCACAAGAGCCTTTTCAGGAAGTATCAGTTCCAGAATGATGGAAGCTGTGAATGGATTTGGAAAACACCGCACATAAAACCCATTGTCACCTACAACAAGTTTTTGATCAAAGCCTAAGGGCCAGTTTCTGTCATTTTCGTAGGCGCCCATATCCGGTTGTGATCCGGCTGGAGCTGGTCGAGGATTGCCATCAAGATCACTTATTGGTATAAGATACCAGTTCCCTTCAATCTCCAATGAATCGGTAGCTGCACCAATCAGAGGACTGGTTTCAAGCAGATGAAAATCAGCCAGATCTTCATCGGCAAATTGGGGCGCTTTATCCAGGTTCCCCACTCCAAAAATTACGGATGATACTGTATCTGTGATCATTATGGAGTCAAGTCCATACTGAATATCATTGTAATTCAACGTAAGCCGGCAGGGGAGGGTATCAATTGGCGCTGTTAAAGCCAACTGTTGAGGTATATTCTCCCAGAAGATGCTGTTTGTGACTATGGCTTCACCACCCCTGTGAACCTGCATAC
This sequence comes from uncultured Bacteroidales bacterium, assembly GCA_963753765.1. Lineage (GTDB taxonomy): Bacteria > Bacteroidota > Bacteroidia > Bacteroidales. The sequence continues at coordinate 78,723 of CAVWDQ010000027.1, read as the reverse complement.
CTCCTCCCCTTCCAGCACTGTTCCCTGCAAATGTAGAATGCATCACATCCACTTTAGCTTGGTTACCAACACCCAATGCTCCGCTGGTCGAACCATTGTTTAAGGTGTCTGAATGGTTATTATAAAACAGGCAGTTGTACACATGGCCAAGGGATTCAGCAGCAATAGAACCTCCACCCGTCCAGGCTGCCACCCTGTTTCCCTGAATAATTGAATTAGAAAAAACCAGGGGGTGCAGGCACCTCATAATCCTGAAGCCTCCCACCTGATGGGCCCGGTTATCAGAAATTTCACACTGGTCGATGAGAAGCTCAAGCATGGAATACCTGCTATGTGTTTGTTGTATGCTGAATCCACCGGCTGCTCTTCCAGCCCGGTTGTTCTCAAACCTGGAATGCAATATTTGTGCAACAAAAAGAGTATCAAAAACCAGTGTGTCTACTGCAAAATCTAATCCCCCTCCATCCTCCATGGCCATGTTCCCTTTCAGAAGGCAGTGCTTCATACTCAAATGGCTGTTGAATATTTTGAGTGCCCCTCCAGTTGTGGCTTCGTTTGAGAGGAAATCGCTACTATCCATCACCACACTGCTCCAATCGGCATGTATGGCTCCACCCAAACCCGATTTATTATCCGAAAAACTTACTTCCTTCAATTCCAGGCTACCCATCCATGAATGAATAGCCCCGGCTTTTTGAGTAGCACTATCACCGTCAAACTCTGTATCGGTGATATATAAGCTGCTCCCGTCGGCTGCGATGCCTCCCCCGAGCCCTAGAGCCAGGTTATCTGAAATGCTTGAATTCTCTATATGGACCACACATCCAAGAAATCCCAGTCCCCCGGCCCAGATAGCACCATTCTGAGTGGCGGAAACCTGGTCCATTACGACTTCGACTGGCCCTCCAAATAGCATGGCACCCCCCATCTCAGCGGATTGGTTGTTCTGGAATACATCGCCTGAGAAAGAGGGAAAGGATATTCCTCCCCCGGATAAAGCTCCGCCTGCCCAGGTACTCTGGTTATGCATAAACAGGTTGTTCCTGAATTTGGGATCCGACTCAAAAAAGAACAGGGCACCCCCACTGTGGGCGGTATTTTGAATGAAGGTATTGTCTGAAAACTCAATATCTGAAAACTCAAAATACACAGCCCCGCCTGATGGCGATTCTTCATCGGGCCCGCATGCCATATTATTGATAAACTTGCAATTTGATACAGATACTTTATCGAAATCGATCACACAGAGTGCCCCTCCCGAATCATAATACCATCCAGGTCCGATTGCTTTTCCGTACTCCAGTTTGCAAAACGCAAGTTTGGTGGAATCATTATCTGGACTTATATCATAGATCCTTATGCCATACCAGCCTCCAGTGGCTGCATCCTGATTGAAAAATCCAGTAGTATCATTTACCGTAAAACGAATGGTATCCGAAGTGCTCCCTTCTGCCAGAAGCCTGCCCATCACCTTCAATTCAAAATGCCCCTGAAACTCCACTTTTACTCCGGGTTCGATGGTAAGTGTAGAATCGTTTTGAATGTAAATATTTCCAGTAATTTGATAGGGAGAATTGCTTTTTGTCCAGATGCCTGACACTTCACCAGGGGCCACAACTGTCTGAGCCTGCACAAAGGAGAGAAAACCCATGCACAAGGCGAAAGTAAGAACATGCTTCATAAGAACCTCCAGCTTTTAGGGTTAAGGGCCATTGGGGCCACCCATAAATTTATCAAATAAATAGCTGAATGTCAATACTAAAAGGCTCTCCCTTTTCCCCCTGTTGGTCTTGTGTAGTTCAATTTGTATTTCGTTCGAGGAGACAGAATAATATAGTGTCCCTTTCATGAAACAGCACTGATAGTATCATTTGAATCAACTCAAATGATACTATCACATCATATTTTGCAGAAACAAGGGGTGTATATTTATTTAATAATACCGGATTTCATCCAATGAAATATCCCCATTTTTTAACAGTTTCATTTGTCTGTTCCTTGGATCTCAGGTGCAGTCTTCAACACAGAGATGTTCTTATTTGTCTACTGCCTGATCTGGAAATAGATTCTCCAGTCGTTCAGGCCGGAGGCTACATCTAATCCAACTGAAAAATGATTCTCCAGGAACGCGACGTAGCGGATCCCTGCCCCAAAATACTTGTGGGATTGCCTTAAGAATAAAGTTCATATTTTTGTTTTTCGATGGAATTCCAAAGAAATTGCTATTAACTTATCATCATGCTTAAAAAAGTCAAAATCTCCTGTTGATTGCAAGTGTCATTTTTATGCAGAGCATGACAGAAGCCTCAGGCCAGGAAAATGCCTCCGGCAAGAAAACTTTTGATTTAAATTACAAACACCTTGTGGGTGCCGGATTTGGATTTACGTTCGTGAACGTCAACGTTTCCGGCAGCACTTCCGAAGCAAGTGGACTGTTTATTCCAACGGTGAGCCTGGACTACGATTATCGGCTGAATTCAAAGTGGGCTCTTGGGTTTATGGGTGCTTTCGAATTTGATCAATATGTGGTGACCAATGACCAGATTGAAAGGGAAAATGCACTAATACTCGCACTTGTGGGCAAGTATAATTTTACCAGATATTTTGCCGTATTTGCAGGGGGTGGGATTGAGCTGGAGCAGCATGATAACCTGGGAGTGTTGCGACTGGGAATAGAATACGCCATTGATGTGTGGGAACACTGGGCCCTGGTTCCCAAATTCCACTTCGATTTCAAGGAGAGCTACAACACCTGGTCCATAAGAATTGACTTTGCCAGAAAACTATAGCTTGAATAAGAAGATCCTGAACCTGGCCATCCCCAACATTATCAGCAATATATCCATTCCATTGCTGGGCATTGTGGATATGGCACTGATGGGTCACCTGGAATCGGATGCCTATATCGGGGCCATTGCCCTGGGATCGCTGATCTTCAACTTCATTTACTGGAGCCTGGGCTTCCTGAGAATGGGAACCAGTGGGTTTACTGCACAGGCCTGGGGAAGAAGGGACCTGCCGGAAACCATCCTGGTGTTCTCCAGGGCAGCGTTTATTGCCATTATTACCGGTGCCATATTGCTCCTGCTTCAAAAACCCATAGAGATGCTCAGCTTCCTGGTTCTGAAGGGAGAAACGCGGGTGGAAGAGCTGGCCATGGCTTATTTCAGGATCAGGATATGGGCCGCACCGGCTGCACTTGGACAGTTTGCCCTGCTAGGCTTTTTCCTGGGAATGCAGAACGCAAAACTCCCCATGGTGGTGCTGGTCAGCACCAATGTGATTAACATTGCCTGCTCCTACCTCTTTGTAATGGAACTGGGCATGGAGTCCAACGGGGTGGCACTGGGGACTGTGATTGCACAGTACTGCGGACTCATTATTGCGCTTTTCTATTTCAGAAAGTACTTCCGGCGGCTATTCAAATACTGGTCCCTGCAGGCTACCATTCAGTGGGAAAAATTAAAACACTTCCTGTTGATCAACAAGGATATCTTCATACGAACCATGTGCCTGGTGGTGGTCTTTTCCATTTTTACCGCCCGCTCGGCCAGTACAGATGTTCAGAACGATGGTGAAGATACCATCCTGGCTGTAAACTCCCTGCTGATGCAGTTCTTTATGTTCTTCTCTTTCCTCATCGATGGTTTTGCCCATGCCTCGGAGGCCCTTACCGGAAAATTTATCGGGGCCAGTGACAGGGTTTCTCTGAAACGCTCCGTCCGACTGCTTTTCATCTGGGGTGGAGGGATCAGTATTCTTTTTACCCTCATCTATCTTCTTGGTGGAAATGGCATTTTAAGGGTGCTGACCAACAATCCGGAGGTGATCGCCAATGCCAGTCCCTACTTCTTCTGGGTGGTAATGGTTCCCATGCTTTCCTTCACTGCCTTCCTCTGGGATGGTATCTTTATAGGGGCCACCGCGGGACCTGAAATGCGAAATGCCATGCTGGTTTCCACCCTGGTGGTTTTTTTTCCCGTCTATATCCTGGCAGGCCGGTTCATGGGCAACCATGGCCTCTGGCTGGCGTTTATCCTTTTTATGATTGCACGTGGAGTGACCATGCAGGTGATGGCAAAAAAGGCAGTCTGGTCTAAGGTATCCTGAAATCTACTAATTGAATAATTCCTCCAGGGCGGCGAACAGGTCCTCTCCTCTGAGTCGGTGGCAATAATTTTCCCGGAAGCATCCAGCAGGAAGTTCTGAGAGATCTGTCTGAGCGCGTACATTTCCACCACTTCATTTTCGTTCCAGGACTCCAGGGAACAGACATTGGTCCAGATCAGTCCGTCCTTTTCAACGGCAGCCAGCCACGCTTCCTTCCGGGTATCTGTGGAAACTCCCAGCACATCGAATCCCTGATCATGAAACATTTCATAGGCCAGGACAATATTCCTGTTCTCTATACGGCATGGGCCGCAATTCGATGCCCAGAAATCAAGCAAGAGATATTGGGAGCTTTTATATTGTTCAGAGAGTCTCCGGGGAGTCCCGTCGACTTCTTCCATGCAAAATCGGGTGCCTGTTGGCCCACGTCCACCAGTTCCATTCTCTTGATCAGATTGTCCAGCTTCAGGTATGCTGTTCTCATGAAATGAAGGATCCAGGACTCCAGGTATATCCGGAAATCTGCTGCCGAAGTAAAACTCCAGTCTATTTCATTAAGGACCTTGAGGGACTGATCGGAAGAGGATATTCCCTGATAAAGAGCTTCTGTGCCTCAACCATAGCCTGGTCAACTTCCTCAAAACCACGTCCAGTTCAAGCTGTCGCTCTGCACTGCAGAATCATATCCCCTCATGCCGCAAATTGCTTCTCACTTCACCCACTCCCCCTCCCTGTCGGTGGCAATAATTTTCCCGGAAGCGTCAAGGAGGAAGTTCTGAGAGGTCTGTCTAAGGGCATACATTTCAACCACTTCGTTTTCCTTCCAGGCTTCCAGCGAACAGACATTGGTCCAGGTCAGTCCGTCCTTTTCAACGGCAGCCAGCCAGGCCTCCTTCCGGGTATCTGTGGAAGCTCCCAGTACATCAAATCCATGATCATGAAACATCTCATAAGCTATGAGGATATTTCTGTTTTCGATACGACATGGGCCACAGTTTGATGCCCAGAAATCAAGCAAGAGGTATTTGGAGCTACTGCATTGCTCAGAGAGTCTCCGGGGAGTCCCATCCACATCCTCCATGGTAAAATCGGGTGCCTGCTTTCCCACTTCCACCTGTTCCATTCTTTTGATCAGATTGTTCAGCTCTATGTATTGTGTGTTCTCATGAAGTGAAGGATCAAGGAGCTCCAGATATAAGCGAAAATCCGTTGCTGAGGTAAAGCTCCAGTCTAGTTCATTGAGGACTTTGAGGGACTGATTGGAAGCAGGATATTCTCTGATAAATTGTTTCTGTGCCTCCACCATCTCCAGGTCAACTTTCTCAAAATCCGCTTCCAGTTCAAGCTGTCGCTCCGCACCGGCTGAATCATATTCCGCCTCGATGGCTTCCAATTGTTTCTCAAACCCTTCCACCAGCCGGGCATAGGCAAGCGTATCGGCAAGTGCGTGATCCTCAGCCGACACCTGGGAAGCCCTGTTGTTTCCCCTCTGACAGGAGAGCATGAATAGAACAACAAGACCTGAAAAAGCGAGAATCTGTTTCATGTATTACTTCTTTTCCCTTTTGCGTTCAAATTCCTTGAGCAGGATCTTGCGCAGACGGATGGATTTGGGGGTCACCTCAACGTACTCATCTTCTCCCACATATTCGAGAGACTCTTCCAGTGAAAATTTTGTGGCTGGTACAATGGCAACCTTTTCGTCTGATCCTGAAGCCCGCATGTTGGTCTGCTTTTTGGTCTTGGTCACATTTACCACCAGGTCGTCCTGCTTGGTATGCTCCCCGATCACCTGTCCCTCATAGATAGCTTCCATGGGCTCAATAAAGAACTTACCCCGATCCTGCAGCTTGTCGATGGAGTAGGCAATGGATGTACCCGTTTCCATACCAATCAGGGCACCATTCCGCTTACGTACCAGTTCCCCTTTCCAGGGTTCATAGCCGGAAAAACGGTGGGATATTACAGCACTTCCCTCCGTAGCTGTTAAAACAGGTTGTCTGAGACCAATCAGTCCCCTGGCCGTGATTTTGAACTCCAGGTTCACCCGGTCGTCCTTCTTCTCTATGTTCAGAATATCCCCCTTGCGTCCGGTTACAATCTCAATGACCTTTCCGGAGAACTCCTCATCCACATTGATGTAGAGCAACTCTACAGGCTCATGTTTGAACCCGTCTATCTCTTTTATTACCACCTTGGGCTGTCCCAGCTGCAGCTCATATCCCTCCCTGCGCATGGTCTCAATCAAAATAGAGAGGTGAAGAATCCCCCTGCCATAAACGGTCAGGCGATCGGGCGAATCGGTATCTTCAACTTTAAGTGCCAGGTTTTTTTCAGTCTCTTTATACAGGCGGTCGCGCAAATGCCTGGAGGTTACAAATTTTCCCTCTTTGCCAAAAAACGGAGAGTTGTTAATGGTAAAGAGCATACTCATGGAGGGCTCGTCGATTGAAATAGGTGGCATGGCCTCCGGGTTTTCAAAATCGGCAATGGTATCGCCAATATCAAAATCCTCCAGTCCCAGTACAGCTACAATTTCTCCAGAACCAACGGACTCTTTAGTTTTCTCTTTACCCAGACCCACAAAAGTGTAAAGCTCTTTTACCGTGGATTTATGATTCAGGCCGTTTCGTTGCACAATGGAGACCTGGTCACCCATTTTGATGCTTCCTCGATGAACCTTCCCAACAGCGATCCGGCCGGTATAGGAGGAATAGTCCAGCGAAGAGATCTGCAATTGCAGGGTACCCGGGTTCTCCACCGGGGGATCGAAATAGTCTACGATGGTATCCAGCAGATAGGCCATGTCGTCGGTCGGATTTTTCCAGTCCGGGCCCATCCATCCCTCCTTGGAGGAACCGTAAACAGTGGGGTACTCCAGCTGATCTTCTGTGGCGTCCAGGGCAAACATCAGTTCAAAAACCAGTTCATTGGTCTCATCGGGCCTGCAATTGGGCTTATCTACCTTGTTGATTACCACGATCACTTTCTTTCCCAGTTCCAGTGCCTTTTGCAGTACAAAGCGGGTCTGGGGCATGGGGCCCTCAAAGGCATCCACCAGCAGGAGCACGCCCTCGGCCATATTCAGCACCCGTTCCACCTCACCTCCAAAATCGGAGTGTCCCGGAGTATCGATGATATTGATTTTTGTCCCCTTATAGGTGACAGATACATTTTTGGAGAGTATGGTAATGCCCCGTTCCCGTTCCAGGTCGTTGGAATCGAGGATCAGATCACCCATCTCCTGGTTGTCTCTGAAAAGATTTACCTGGTGTAAAATGCGGTCCACCATGGTGGTTTTTCCGTGGTCGACGTGGGCAATAATTGCTATATTTCGTAAATTCATGCTACTCTGCTCTGATTAAAAAGTGCGCAAAGGTAGCATAATAAAAGCACACTAAAAAACTGATTCTCTAGGGGCTAGCACGAAAATATTCAATGGTCAGATCCTTTGCTTCTTTGTGATTGTATTTTGGGATAAAGCCGAAATCATTCATTGCTTTATCAGAGGTGAAAGTATAATCGGTACAGGTATAGGTGACCGCAAACCGGCTCATCTTTGGTGAATATTTTTTGATGGGGCTCACAAGCTTTGCAATGAACTCAGAGATGCAGCCAAGTCCATATGCAAACCAGCGGGGAAGCCACAGGTTTTTGGGCCGGATCCGGTAGCCGATCCCTTCGACGAATGTGTCAAAAAAGGTAAAAAAGTTCGTGGGCGGACCATCTGTCATAAAATAGGCCTGTCCCGGAACATTTTTGTTTCCGTTTAATAATGCTTCAGCAGCCAGCACATGGGCATATGCCACATTTCTCACATAAACATGCTGGCACCTCGATTTACCATTCCCAAGCCTGACATAGAAGCCACCCTTTGCCATGTTAATGAGGGATCCAATATGGTAGGGGTCTCCCTCCCCATAAATATCAGCCGGTCGTAAGGAGCAGGTAAGTAAGTCCACTCCATTGGCTTCCAGCACCTTCTTTTCGGCCAGGAACTTGCTTTCGCAGTAGGAGGTGGAATGTTTCTCCGGGTAGGGTGTGTTTTCATCCACATCGATCAGCGGCCTCCCATCAAAGAGGACGTCCAGTGAACTGGTAAACACCAGGCCTTTTACCTTATTTGCCCTGCAGGCATCAATCACATTCAGGCTTCCCTCATAGTTAACCCCCATAATCTCCTTCTCCGTTTTCGTTCCCCAGTCAACAATAGCAGCAGAATGAAGAACCAGGTCCACACCTTTGCAGGCTTCCAGGAGAATGTCTTTATCCCTTACATCCCCCTTAATAAAAGCAATCCGCCTATCAGTCTGATCTTTCAGGGGGTTGAGATCGAGTACCCTGACTTCCTTCAGGGGAAGTGGCGAGGATTCCTCCAGCAGTTCCCGGAGGATGGCGGTGCCCAGGAAGCCCGATCCTCCAGTTAAAAGAATAGTAGCGCCGGAAGGTCCTGTATTATCTGATGCCATGGTATATTTATAAAAAGTGATACTTTTAGAATCCTGAAAATAACAAATTGCCATCAGTGGATATGCAAAAAGAGATATATATTCTCAACAGCCATCAAAAAGAGGATTACAAGAGCTTTAAAGACAGGATATTCGAGCTTTCGAATGCTGTTTTGGAAGAATACAGGCCAGATACTCTGAAGGTCTGCCTGACCATTAAGCGTCCGCCCCTGGTATCGGTGATTCCATTCAAAAGGTCGAAAATTGCCGCACTGTCCATTACCCGGCTTACAAACTCACCCATGGATCTGATAAGCCGCTCGGAAGGATTCAGGGGAGGCTATCTGGTGGAGGAAGCCATTCCGGTGGCTTATAAAAAAGAGTGGGAAGACGGGAGCCCAACTCCGGGAGCGTGCCTCTTAACCCTGTTCCATAAAAAGCCAGGGCTGGATCAGGAGACCTTTATCAGGCGCTGGCATGAGGGACATACTCCCCTCTCGCTCCGCTTACACCCCCTTTGGAACTACATGCGGAATGTGGTAAAAAGTGTGATACAGGAGGATTCGAATTGGTACGATGGCATTGTGGAAGAGCAGTTCCAAAAGGATTCCGATCTATTAAATCCCCTCGTTTTCTTTGGTCCGCCCCTGAAGGTTCCCCTCCATATGTACCAGGTCCTGATGGATACCAGGTCCTTTATCGATATGAGGAAGATTGAAACCTACCTCACCACAGAATTTCATTTTCTTAGCCCTCCCAATTCATGAGAAAACTGCTATTCCTGTACTTACGCGCCATGGGTGCCTTTCAAAAGTTCTTCCTTCGGATCAGGGGAAAAACCGAAGAGGATGTCCATAACAAACGAATTACATCCGGACAATCCTGGTCCGAATTCTGCGATGAATTAAAAGCAGCGGGGCATGTGCTGCTATCCCCGGGGACTCCACGGGACCCCTTTCAGCAGGCCGAAGGTATGCGCTATCTCTCCCGGCTCACCCGGGCGGGTCTTGAGGCCTATGTGGAATATCCCGATCCTTCTTTCCCTCAATTGCGGAGGATGGTGCATGAAACGGTGAAAATGGGGGCCGATAATCCCGACAATTACTATATGAACGCCCAGATCAGTGGTACATACGAGTATAAAATTCTGGGGAAACGAAATACCATTGATCATATCAGCTTTTATACCCAGAACGGGAACTATGGGACAACCGGGGGACTGGCGCCCTGTGGGAAAATCGACAATTCGGAGCTGATTGTCAAAGAGGACGGAAGCTTTGAGATCTTTGTGTGCAAAGAACCGCGGGGAGACAACTGGCTTAAAACAGAGGATGATACATCACTCTTAATGGTTCGCCAGACCTTCTCCGACAGATCAAGGGAAGTGCCTGCTGATTTGAAAATCATCAACCTGTCAGGTATGGACAGACCAGGACCTCTTACTCCCAAACAGATGGATGAAGGACTGAAGACGGCTTCCATGTTTGTGGGTGGGGCCAGTCTGCTCTTTGCCAGGTGGGCAAAAGATTTTAAAAAGCATGTGAACCAGCTGCCCCTGTTTGATCCTGACAAAAGTAATGCAGCAGGTGGGGACGACAGTATCATATATTATCACTCCTACTGGAAGCTTGAGCCCGGTGAGATATTAATGATCGAAGTACAACCCCCGGAATGCGACGCCTGGAATTTTCAGTTAAATAATTACTGGATGGAATCCCTGGATTATCAATACTATAACATTAGCATCAATAAGCACAGTGCCATCTATGAAGCGGATGGATCGGTGCGGATTGCCGTTTCGAACGAAGATCCCGGTCTACCCAACTGGATTGATACTGCCCATCACCAGGAAGGAACCATGTGTTGGCGCTGGTACCGAATTCACCAGGGCGCACAGGCTATCCAACCCTCTTGTCGAATCGTTAAAAAGAACGAATGAGTCTTCTATGAAGCAAGGAAAAATCATCAGCTCCACTGATTTCACAAAACATTCCCCATGGTTCTCTTCCCTTAATTGGGCGTGGGAAAAGACCTATGCCCATGGAAGAACACCCCAATTAAATAAGGATGATCTGATCAAAACGGCACGCAGAAAAACCGGGTTGAACGACCTGGGAAAAGATTTCTGGGATGAACCCCTGGACAGACTTATCGATTCCTTAAATAAGGAAGCCCGTTTGCATCCCATTGGACTTTTTATTTCCGGCAAACGCCTGATGAACCTTCTGAACGTCCGCCTGCGGGCAGAATACTGGTTTAAAAAGCATCCGGAAATCCTTGAGCAGGAGGTGTATCCTCCCCTGCTAATTGCAGGGCTGCAACGTACGGGGACCACCAAGCTGCATCGCCTGCTCACAGCAGATCCCGACAACAGGGTTTTGAGAAGCTGGGAGGCACTTAATCCGGCCCCTTTCCTCCAGACCAGACAGGGCAGGGATAAACGCGTACAGATTGCCAGGACCAGCGAAAAAGCCCTGCGATTGATGACCCCCGGATTTTTTGCCATTCACCCCGTGGAACACCTGGCCCCGGAAGAGGACATCCTGCTGCTGGATGTTACATTTCTTAGCACGACCCCCGAGGCCACCACCCATGTACCCTCCTACTCCAGCTGGCTGGAAAAGACCGATCAGTCTTATGCCTATGAGTATGGAAGCCGCTTATTACGTCTGCTTCAATGGCAACAGCCAGCTAAGCGATGGGTCTTAAAGTCGCCCCACCACCTGGAGTTTCTTCCACTTGTAGAGAAATACTACGGGAAGCCGCATTTTATCTGGACACACAGAGATCCTGCCGAATGTATCCCTTCATTCCTGAGTATGGTATGCCACAGCAGGGCACTTTTTAGTGATGAAGTAGATGCAGGTGTGGTGAGCGATCACTGGGTGCGTAAAACAGCCTATATGCTCCAAAAGGCACTTTCTTACCGTCAGGATGAAACAAACCAGGAGAATATTACCGATCTTATGTACGAAGACCTGGTAAGTGACTCTATGGGTCAGCTAAAGCTTATCTACAACAGGGGCGATGGCATCTCTCCATCCCTGGAAGAAAAATTTCAGGTAGCAGAAAGGGAAAATCCCAAGGGCAAGTACGGAGCCCACGACTACTGCCTGTCTGATTTCGGACTCACAAGGGAAGATCTTATACAAAAAAACGCAGACTACTATAAGTTGTACAATGAGCGGAAAAAGTGATAAAACAGACCGGTATAAAAATCCGGCAGCAGCAATTTTGACAGGAATTTCGGATCTTTTTAAGCGCCCGGAGCATCAACTCGATCTGAACGCTCTCCCCCCCCTGGATGGGAAGAAGGTGGTGATTACGGGGGCCAGCTCCGGTTTGGGATTTGCCACGGCCGTTGAACTGGCCGGGCGCGGGGCCCATGTGATTATGGCTGTGCGAAGCGGAATTCCTGCTAAGGGAGAAGAGGTGAAACGCCTGAGCGCATCTCAAAAAGTGGATATGATCCCCCTGGATCTTAGCAAGCTGGAATCACTGCCTGCTTTCGCCGGGGAGCTGAAGCACAGGTTTGGCCCCATTGATATATTTATCTGCAACGCGGCCATGGTGGCCAATAAGAGCAGGGCTGTGGCACCCGGACTGGATGAAATGTTCGTGGTCAATTATTTTGCCAAGTTTCTCATGGCCAGGGAGCTTACCAAGGGAAGCTTATTGAATCAAGGGGGGACAGAGTTACCCAGGATCATTTTCGTGGCCTCAGAAAGTCACAGGAATCCGTCCAGCTATGACTGGGAAGGATTTGGCAGCTATGAGCCCTACGGGATCAAGCAATCGGTGGCCATGTACGCTTATTACAAATTGCTTCTGCTGACCATGGCCAGTGAATTGTCGCGCCGGCTAAACCAGGACGGAAAAGTGCAATGCTCCGTTTTTGCTCTTTGCCCGGGACCGGTAAATTCGAATATTGCCCGGGAGGCCCCTCGGCTGTTTCAGCCCTTGCTCAAACTTGTATTTGGCATTTTCTTCCGCTCCCCCAAAAAAGCCTGCGGCCCGGTCATCTATCTGGCAGCCTCAAAGGAGCTGGAAGGCAAAACTGGAAACTACATGTTCCTGATGCAGGAGAAGGAAATGGATGAGAAAGCAAGAGATCCGCAGAATGGGCAGCGCTTGTGGGAACTGTCTGAAAAACTTGAAAAGAAGATTATAAAATAAAACTAAACTATGGCAGAAGGTAGATTTACAAACCCGGTTGTGGCCTCTCTCGCGGGGGTCAAAGATTTTTTTGCAAAACAGGAACTGGCCGGAAGGTATACTGAGCAGGACCGTGCCGATGGCAAAACCGTACTTATTACCGGGGCCAATTCGGGATTGGGATTTGCCCTGGCCGTAGAGTTTGCCAAAAGGGGAGCCAGGGTGATCATGGCCGGACGAAGCAAGATCCCCGAAGCAGGAGAACAGGTTAAGAAGCTGTCCGGATCGGATACTGTGGAAATGCAGTACCTCGACCTGAGTAAAATTGATACCATTCACAGCTGTGTCCAGTCGCTGGCAGATCGAAAGATCCAGGTGGATATCTGCATCCTGAATGCGGCCACCGCATTGCCGGGATCGCGGGAAACAGCTTCGGGACAGGACGAAATGTTCCTGGTCAATTACCTGTCCAATGTGATCCTCACACAATTGCTCCTGAGTAAGTCGGTGATCAGATTAAATGAAACAGGCCCTGTTTCAAAAATGATCTTTATTTCCAGTGATTCCCACCAGGGAGCCACCTATATTGATTACAATGAATTCGGACGCTACTTTAAGTACGGGGTTTCCAAAGGTATTTCCAACTACAGCTACTTCAAACTGGTATTAAACACCTATGCCACAGAATTGTCCAGAAGGATCAATGGCGATTCTGTCAAACTAAGTGTAAATGTCATTTGCCCGGGTCCGGTCCACTCCAATATTGTTAAAGAGGCTCCCTGGCTGCTGAGAATGACATTGAAAGGTATATTCCGGGTGGTATTTAAATCGCCCGCCAAGGCATCCCGCCCCGTGGTGTATATGGCCCTTTCCAGCGATTACGATGGCCTTAGCAATGAATACCTGCATATGTTTAACCCAAAGAAAATGGATCCCAAAGTCTATGAGACCGGCGAAGGAGAAAAACTCTGGACGGCATCCATGGACCTTCTTAAATCCATTGACCCGGATTATAAGGACTACCTGTGAAAATTATCGTACCTTTGCGGCCTAATTTAAGAATATGGAATTTAAGGAGTTAGGACTGTCGAAGGATATCCTGAAAGCAGTAAGTAAACTGGGGTTCGAAACCCCTTCAGAAATTCAGGAAAAGGCAATCCCGGTCCTCACAGAAGGCAAGCAGGATTTCGTGGGATTGGCCCAGACCGGCACTGGAAAAACAGCAGCCTATGGATTGCCATTGATCCAGCATATCGACTTCGAAGACCGGACCACTCAGGCCCTGATCATCTGTCCCACGAGGGAGCTTTGTATGCAAATAACCAAGGATCTGGATTCATTTGCCATCTACCAGAAGAATCCCAATATCACCGCCGTTTACGGTGGAGCCAATATATCCGATCAGATTCGCAAACTCAAAAAGGGTGCCCAGATCGTGGTGGCCACACCGGGAAGATTGCTGGACCTGATCAACCGAAAAGCCATCAAGCTGAATACCGTCTCCAGGTTGGTGCTGGATGAAGCAGATGAAATGCTGAATATGGGATTCAAAGAGGACATTGATGCGATCCTTGACCAGACACCTGCCGTCAAAAGGGTCTGGCTCTTCTCGGCCACCATGCCCAAAGCGGTAAAACGGATTGCTCAGAATTACATGCTCGATCCCGTGGAGATTGTTGTGGGTAAACAGAATAGTGTGGCTGACAATATTGAGCACCGCTACTATATGATGAAGGAACGGGACCGCTACCATGCCGTGAAAAGAATCCTGGATTTCTATCCCGAAATATACGGCCTGATATTCTGCCGGACCAGGCGGGAGACTGGCCAGATTGCGGACAAGCTGGAAAAAGAGGGTTATGATGTGGTGGCCCTGCATGGCGACCTGTCGCAGGCACAAAGAGATGCCGCCATGAAGAAGTTCCGGGAAAAAACAGTGAAGGTGCTTGTGGCCACAGACGTAGCCGCAAGGGGTATTGATGTGAAGGATATCTCCCATGTGATCCATTACAATCTGCCCGATGATATTGAGAACTACACCCACCGCAGCGGGCGTACTGCACGTGCCGGTAAATCGGGTAAATCCCTGGCTCTGGTAAATACCAGGGAGACTTACAAAATCAAGCAGGTAGAGTCGCTGCTCCAGACAAAGATGAAAGCGTCGACCATCCCCAATTCGGAGGAGATTTGTGAAAAACAAATGTATGCCCTAATGGATAAGGTGGTCAGCACTCCGGTGGATGAAGAAGCCATCGATTTGTATTGGCCCGTATTTTATAAGAAGTTGAAAGATCTGCCTGCCGAGGAGATTGTGCTTAAATTTATCTCCATGGAGCTTAATGCCTTTCTGGACTATTACAAAGATTCTGGCGATCTGAATGCCAGTCATGAAAGTGGTGGCTCCGACAGGGGAAGAGAGCGGCCAGGGGGAAGAGGCAGGGCAGGAAAAGAGAGATCCGGAGGAAAAGAGAGTGGTGCCTTCAACCGAAACCTCGGTGGATCAAAGCAACGCTTTTTTATCAACCTGGGAGAGAAGCAGAATTTAAACAAAGGGGCCCTGCTTCGACTGGTCTGCAGCGAAACAGGTATCGAAAGTTCCCATATGGGACGGATTGATATTCATTCCCGTCATGCATTCTTCGAGGTGGACGATAAGGTGTCAAGTCAGATTCTGCCAGCTGTCAAACAAGGTACCTATGAAGGGAAGGATTTTGAGGTAAGCCTCTCCCAGGAAAAAGAGTCCGGGCAAATGAGGGGAAAGAAAAAGAAGCGCTAGGGCAACATTTCTTACTTCATTTTCGTACTTTCCTATTATGCATCACCGAACCTTAGTGCTTATTCTGGTGCTTCTGATCCTGCCTGTGTCACAGGCAAGGTCGCAGAAGGTAGATAGCCTCATGGCCCTGCGTGATTCCACATTAATCAGTGGAGAGCAGATCGATTTGCAGCTGCAGATTGCCTATATCCTCAGCACCACAGATATACGATTAGCACTGGACTACGCCAACCGGGCCCTGAGAGAAGCTGAAGAAATCGGGTCGGTCCGATGGACCGCAGAAGCAAAACTGGCCATCGGGAGCCTTTACGATTTTCTGGGTGTAAATGAGGATGCGTCTGAGTATCTGGTGGAAGCACTTGTCAGTTTTGAAGAGCTCAACGACTCTGCAAAACAGGCTACCACCCTTACGCAAATCGGCAATACTTATTTCTATCTTAAGCAGTTTGACACAGCTTTAAAAAAATTCACCCAGGTTTCGGAATATGGCCGGGCTTTGAACGATACTTCCTTGATAATAAGCGGACTAATTGCTACGGCTGCCGTCTATGGGAATATTTCAAAAATGGACTCAGCTCTCATATTGTTTAAAGAAGCCCATGCCCTTGCCCGTCAGTATGGAAGTCTCCAACAGGAGATTCTGGCCTATTACAATATGGGAGATGTACACCTCTATTCTCAGCGCAGAACACAGGCCCTGGAGGTATTTCACGACCTTGAAAACTATTACGACCTGAAGAACAACAGTCCCAAGCATCTGTCAAGCCTGTACAATTCCATGACAAAAGCCTACCTGGAAAAGAGGAACCTCCAACTTGCCAAAGAATACTCAGATAAGACCCTTCAAGCCCTCCAGGAAAATATGCGCCTGATTGAATACCCGGAGTATTTTCTACATCTTTTCAGGATCGATTCCCTGGAACACAGGTATGAAGATGCTCTGGCACACTATATCAGGTATAAAGAACTGAATGATAGCCTGATCAATAGCAACTTCAAAGAGCGGCTGGCCAACCGGGAAATTGTTTATGAACTCCAGTCGAAGGAGATAGAGATAGAGCGACTAACCCTTGATAATCAATTTAAAGATTTGAAAATCAGGCAAAAACGCCTTACCAACTATGGGTATACCGTCCTTTCAGTGCTGATGCTGACCATTGTCTTCCTGGTTATCCGGTCCTACAGAAAAATCAAAGAGAAAAATATTCTTCTGGAGAAACAGAAAGAAGATCTGAAAGCAGCCCAGCAACGCCTGGTCCAATCAGAGAAAATGGCCTCCATCGGAACTCTCACTGCGGGCATTGCGCATGAAATCAACAATCCGCTTAATTTTATATCAGGAGGACTTAATATTATAAAGGACCTTCAGGAAAGTCTGGACTGGAAAGGCCGTGAAAAGGACCGGGAACGTTGCATGACCGCTACAAAAATGGCCTTCGACGGACTGGGCCGGTCCATTGGTATTGTTAAGGCCCTGATGACCTTTTCTCACAGGGGCGGATCAAAGAAAACTGAGACCGATCTGAATGAAATAATCGATAATACCCTGATGTTCCTGGGTTCGAAGATCTCCGATGATATTCAGATTATCAAAAAATACAAGCTGAACAGGAAGGTCGCAGTCTTCCCGGAAAAGATGCACCAGGTGATAATGAATATCATTGATAATGCGATTTTTGCAGTAACCAGGGATTCTTCCCGCCCTAAGAATATTACCATTTCCACCGGGATCTCGGGTGACAGGCTTATCCTTTCCATCTCCAACACGGGTCCTTCCATTGCCGAGGAACATATGGATCAGCTTTTTGATCCTTTCTTTACCACCAAAGATCCCGGACAGGGAACCGGGCTTGGGCTCTCAATCTGCTATACCCTGGTGTCTGAACACGGCGGTGAAATCGGGGCAGAGAACACCCGGGAGGGCGTCAACTTCACTGTTAAAATTCCTATCAGATAGAAAGAGGATCATACTGGAAATCCAGATCGATCAACTTCCCGGAGTAAATATCGAATACCCAGGCATGAAGTGTGGGAGTGCCTGTTTTCCGAATTGCTTCCTGCACTACCTCAAGCTTTAAAACATTCCTGCACTGTGCTTCCACGTTGAGCTCAACCAGCCTGCGGTACCGATCTCCCACATCATGTATTCCCTCCAGCTCCTGGCGATTTAAGGCTGCCACCTCTCTTATCTGATCGAACCAGGGATCGAGAGGGCTGTTTTTCCTTCGCTCCATGGCTGCCTGTACTCCACCACACATATAATGTCCGCATACCACAATATGTTTTACCTCAAGCTGATCCACTGCAAAATGAACCACCCCTGTGGCATTCCGGTCCGTCAGAGAAACCTGGTTGGCAATATTCCTGTGAACAAATACATCTCCCGGTTCAGCCCCCATAAACATCTCTGCAGGTACTCTGCTGTCGCTGCAGCCAACATATAGGTAATCAGGGTTCTGCTCCCTGCTCAGTTTCTTAAAAAATTCACTGTCGGAAGCTTTTATCTCAGCCGCCCACAGTCGATTGTTCTCAAATACCTGTTTGTAGGTTAATTCCATAGAATCCTATTTATTGTGTAAGAGAAGAATTTCAGCCTTTGCTGCCTCCATATCAATCAGAAAATCCGCATTGGCATGCAAACGGGCAACCGCCGCAGCTCCCATGAAGCGGCCGGCAAGCACATCGCTGTGCCAGTGGACATTACATACATTCCGGCTGATTCCAAACTCCTTTCCCCTTTCCAGGATCACATCGGTCTGCTCAGGGAAAAGCTCCGTAAGAATCAGGGCCCAGGCCCAACCAATGGCCGTATGTCCTGATGGATAAGAACCGTCTTCTCTCAGGTAATCCTCCTCTTCGGGGGTGCATGTGGGGCCACCATTAAACATAAATGGACGTGGGCGCTGGTAGTGATCTTTGGCGGCATAGGTAGAAAGGCCCGCATCGGCCAGGGTTCTGCGGAGGATCATATACACCATGGGTGTGCTCTCTTCCGTTATTTTAAGATCCAGCACCATATTAAAGGCCTCTGCCGCTTCAGGAAAATGCAGGTCCGCATCCATGGCTGCCTGTGCTTTCCTGGCCTCATCCTCCATGGCTGCGTAGCCCTCGGCTATCTCCATATCCATGGCCCAGGCCGCCGATCCCTCTTCGGGTGGTGGCGGAAGCAAGAGCAAACTGTTGGGCATCTGCTCGGGGAGGAGGTATCCCTCCAGGATTCCAGGCCGGATTTCCTTGATTTCCTTCGATAAAGAAGTTTGGACTTCGGGGGGAGTGGCGCTTTGCGGACCGCAGCTCCATAACAGGACCAGGGCCAGAGTCAACGAGGCAAATAAGTATCTCTTTGAATTTTTCATAATTAAAGTTAATAAAAACAGGGCACTATAAGTGCCAGGATTAAATGCGACCTGACAGAAATTCAAAAATACTATGTATATATGTGCCTCTATGATAAGTGTTACTGCAAAGAAAAGCCCTGGTATGGCAAGATCACTGGAAAGTATCCTGATATTGAAGCCTACCCGGTTTCCTACCCCTGCAATATCACCCAGTGGGAGGAAATGCTGGATCAGGCTGATCAGCTGGCCATGAATCTACCGGTTTTAGTAAGCGCTAGCTTTCCAGAAGAAATTTGGCGCTTTCCTCAAAGGTCTCAGGAGCCATCTCCACAAAGAAATTCTGAACTCCACCGGTCCTGGCAGCCTCAAAGAGATCCTCCCAGTCCACAATCCCCTGACCCACGGGAACCGACTTCTCCAACTCGGTGGAGTAGTCAGCCAGGTGCGCAGAGATAAAACGTCCGGGATACTTCCTGAAGTAATCCTGGGCCTTGAACCCTATGTTAATGACAGCCACCTGGAACTGCATTTTCACCAGCTCCGGATCAAGTTCTTCCATCAGTACTGGATAGATCAGTTCTCCGTCTATCTCCTGGAATTCAAAATGGTGGTTGTGATAGACCATCTGGATTCCGGCCTCTTTGGTCTTCTCTCCGATCACATTAAGCTCCTGGGCCGCTTTTTTCCAGTCGTCCATGGTGGCTGATCCTGACGCTCAGGCCTGGCATGGACTGAGCCATTTGCTTCATGCCGATCTGGGTGGCCCACTCGATCCTGTTGTCCAGGTCTTCCCTGAGTTCCTTGGAAGTAAAGTGAGAACTGTTGCACACCAGGCCGGCATCCTCGATAATTTCTCTCATTTCACTACCCGACATCTCATTCAGGCTCTTAAAACCATATCCCAGGGGGGAGCACATCTCCACCTGGGAGTAGCCCATGGCAGCCATCTTCTTCAGGGTCCCGGCGAAATCATTTTGCAGGTCCTTGTTTATGGTCCAGATCTGGAAGCCAAAGAGGCGCTTTTCTTCTGCGGGTCCGGCTGCAAACATGTTTACTGGCAAGTGACTCAATAGTGCAGATGAGGCAAGAACCGCACCGCTGTTTCTGATAAATTGTCTCCGGGTAGTTTTCATAGTTTGAAAGCTTGATTGAAATGATTTCCCAAGATAGAAAAATCTGAAAAGGGACAGCCCGGGAATTCAGGAAAATTATTCCAACATTTGTATGGAACGCACAATTGATTTTCCTATGTTCAAAAACGCCATCGTCCGCAAACCCTGTCCGGAGATGATCAGGGGTATTAGCACAGCCTCACTGGGCACAGTAGACTATCAAAAGGCCCTGGAGCAACACAGGCACTATGTGGATGCTCTCCGGAGCTGTGGTATGGAAGTAATGGTACTTGATGCCGATTCGCGCTTCCCCGATTCAGTATTTGTGGAGGATGTGGCCTTATGCACAGGCGAATTTGCTATTGTCACCAATCCCGGAGCTCCTTCCAGGAATGGTGAGAAAATAGAAATGAAAGCGCATCTTCAATCTTTCTTTACGCAGGTGGAATCTATTGAAGCGCCAGGGACCCTGGATGCAGGAGATGTGATGATGGCAGGAAGGCACTTCTATATCGGGATCTCTCAACGAAGCAATACCCGGGGTGCTGAACAGCTGATCGCAATCCTGGAGAGATACGGCCTGAGCGGCACCATGGTCCCCCTGAAGAACATGCTTCATCTGAAGACCGGACTCTCCTACCTGGAACGAAACCACCTTTTGATCAGCGGAGAATTTTTAGATCATCCTGCTTTTGATGCATTTAATAAGATTGTGGTGGATCCCGAGGAAGCCTATGCAGCAAACTCCCTCTGGGTCAACTCCAGGGTGCTGGTTCCGGCCGGCTTCCCCCGCACTCTTGAAAAGATTGAGAGGGCCGGGTACCATACAATCGTACTGGATATAAGTGAATTTCAGAAACTGGACGGCGGTTTGAGTTGTCTCTCTCTTCGTTTTTAGAATAGAGTAACTATAATTTTTCAGTTAAGGTTACAGCCATTTCATAGCCATTCACAAAGAATGCCGGCATTCCTTCCGATTTAACTCCTTTAGTGGCTTCCATCTTCAGGTCCGAGCCCTCCTTGATCTTGATTCGTACATCCATAGCTTCCTCATTGATATCAAATTTGGGAAATTTTACTTCTGCCTTAAAGCTGTAATTAAGATCTTTTTCAAGTGCCATCTCCAGCACGATATACTTGCCATTTAGCTTCACCCCCTTAATGTTCACCTGCTATCCGTATACATAGAACTTGTCCGAATAACCGTCTTTCAGGATAAAGGAACTTTCCAGGTGTCAATCTTATAAACACCGTATTTAGACTCCGTAATAGTCAATGCATCCAGCCTGGCAATCTTATAACTGTCATTATATGACGAGGTGATATTCAGGTTGCGGACCACTCCTACTTCATACTTTCCGTATTTAGAATTCAGGTCCATATCTTCCACCGAAGTGAAACTATGCGTACTGGTGTAGGAATCCAGTTCAACATATCCGGAATTCAGAGCTTTCAGATCGGAGTATTTGTTAATGAATTTGATATCGCCTGTATTTCCAAAGGAATATTTATCATTATAGCTATCGATATCCAGCTTCCCTGCATCTCCAAATTTAAAATTTGAGTATTTTGACTCGGCCACCAGGTTCCCGATGACCCCCGCTTCAATATTCGTATTGTAGAAATCAGCTTTAATATCTTTCATATCCTTGAACTCCAGGGTGCTGTATTTTGCCCTGATCTCTATATTGTTGTTCACAAGACCCCCGAACAGTTTATCATTGTATAGATCAAGCGACACCCTTCCGTGCAGATCATCTGCCATGATCTCTGAATATTTAGACTGAAGAGTAAGATTACAATTCTTGGGAATCCACATCTCTCCCTTCATTTTAAAATCACTGAAACGGATGGGTTTCGCTCCTTTAAGAGTGATGGTTTTCCGACCCATTACCACCTTCTTGCTGGTCCAGAAGCGATTGTCGAATTTGACACCACCATTAGAGTGAGAGAATTCCAGTTCTTCTATATAAGCATCCAGCCTGCTGGCGTCTTCTCCTGATTTCAGGGTGGCATCGACCGACATGCTGTACTCTATTTCAGGCTTGTCCCAGGTGTGAATAACAAGATCACAGTCATAATTATTGAAGGTGAAGTTTACAAACTCATTTACATCCTGCTTCCACCGGTAGGTTTTTTCTATTTTTTTACTCTGCCCAAATCCATTCAGACCAATGGCGAACAAAAGGGCAAGTATATAAGCTCTAGAGAAATAAGTGTTCATCGTTTTCATGATTCTTAATTTTATTGTTTTCAAGAATGATCAGTTCAAGCAGGTAAATCTTCTTTTCGTAGGTGTCAAATATGGTATTTATAACCTGCTCATTATAACCAAGCTCACTCAGATCCTTCATGGTCTCTTCATAGATGGTATCCAGTTTCTGAATCTCTTCCAGCAACTCGGCAATAATTAAATTATCCACATGATTAAAGGAACCGGCCTCCTCCTCTTTGAAGCTTACCAGGCTTCTGTACTCCTTCTCCCTGGCGCCCAGCTCGCGATCGACATCAGCCAGGCTGACCCCTCTGCCCGGGGTCCGTTCACCAAGGATATCATTGATCATATATCCCACGCTCACCAGAATGATCAGGGCTGCTGCAATATTCCGGATCCGGATCAGCATCCGCTTTTTCCGTGTGCGATTTCCAGTCTGTTGAAGATCCTGCCTGATCCCTTCCCAGATAAGCTGATCGTCGGGAGCTTCAACATCCAGTATCTCCCTGTGACTTTTCAAATATTTCTCCAGTTCAGATGACATCAACTTTTCCTTTTAATTTCTTGTTTAGCAGGGAGAGGGCCCTGCTGTACTGTGTCTTGCTGGTGGATACCGAAATTCCCAGTTTTTCGGCAATCTCTTTATGAGAATAGCATTCAAGTGCT
Source organism: uncultured Bacteroidales bacterium (assembly GCA_963753765.1). Taxonomy (GTDB): domain Bacteria; phylum Bacteroidota; class Bacteroidia; order Bacteroidales. The sequence goes on along the minus strand of CAVWDQ010000027.1, from coordinate 55,903 downwards.
CTCAGGACCAATACCGTACGAGCTTTGGGGGGCAGCTCCCTGATGGCGCCATGAACCAGGGCCGGATCAACTTCCGGGACACCCTCACCCATCTCCACTTGCTCTCCATATTTTTCTTCATCAATCTCTTCAAAAGCAATTTTTCGCTTTCTCTGAAGAGAGATGCAGTTGTTGATTACAATTCTTTTGAGCCAGCTTCCAAACAAATCCTTGTTTTTCAACTCTCCCAGACTGTTAAAGGCTTTGATAAACGACTCCTGAAGAATGTCTTCGGCATCCATTTTATTATTCAGGAAGCGGATTGCGATATTATACATGGCCTTTGAATACTGTTTATAAAGCTGGTATTGAGCTTTGATATCTCCATTGAGGCAATTCTCAATAAGCCTGCGATTGATATTGATCGTCTCTTTCATCAAAACTCAAACTAAAGACGCAACAGTGTAAAAAAGGTTGGAATTATAATTTTTGGGAATCAGATCCTGACTCCTATGACGCAAACATCATCGATCTGCTCGGTATTACCCCGCCACTTTTCAAAGGCATTGTCGATGATCTGCTTTTGCTTTTCCATGGACTCTGACTGAACCGATAAGAGTAATTCCTTAAACTTCCGGGTCTTAAATTTCTTCCGGTCCTCTCCTCCGTACTGGTCCACATAACCATCGGAAAAAACATAAATCGAATCGTTTTCTTTCAACTCTACCACCTGGTTCCTGAATTCTGTCTCTTCCCAGTGAACCCCAATGGGCTGCTTATCGCCCTTTAGTTCAATGAGCTGAGATCCATTGCGAATAAGGTAGAGGGGATTGTATGCTCCGGCAAACTGCAGATGTTTCTTCTCCTTATTGATGACTGCAATGGCCATATCCATGCCATCCTTCTGATCCCTGATATTTCCCTCCTGAACCAGCATGGCTTTGACCTTGGTCCTCAGTTGCTCCATAATATCACCCGGCCTGCTTGTTCTTCCTTCCACAAACAATTCATTGAGCAGGGTAATACCCAGCATACTCATAAAAGCACCCGGGACTCCATGCCCTGTGCAGTCGGCTGCCACAATTACAATGGATGAATCTACTTCCTTAATCCAGTAAAAGTCCCCGCTGACAATATCCCTGGGTTTAAAGAGAACAAAGTACTCCGGGATCACACGGTCCAGGTAGCTTTTATGCGGAAGGATCGCAGCCTGGATCCGTTGCGCATATCCAATGCTGTCGGTAATCTCCTTCTTCTGATCAAATAAAAGGTCGCGCTGTGCCTCAATTTCATCACGTTGCGACACTATCTCCTCCTTTTGCTCACTGATCTCCCTGGTGCGTTCCTGCACTTTCTCTTCCAGCTCCCTGTTTACCTTATCTTTCAGTTTTCATTCTCCTTCAGCTGATCAATCATCCGCAGCTGTACACGTTTTTTTTCCCGTTCGTCAAGTTTCATTTTCTCGGCAATTCCAATGGAGAAGATCAGAATTTGCATTACCGCCGCAATATAAACTCCTGAGATCTCCAGAATCCGTTGCAAGACAGATTCATGTACTGTTTGCGCAGAGAATGAAATGATGGAAGCAAAGAAGGTAGTAAAGGTTGTTGGAATCAGAACCAGGTTGGCTATCAGAAAGTACCAGGCAGGTTTAAATCCGGCCCTGATCCTTAACACGCTTGGTATAATAAGCAGGAAGAGGGGGATAACACCCACTACAACGAGCCAGGTAAGCACGACCACAACTTCGAACACGCCCCCGATTTCAAGATTCAGTGCCGCCCCAAGCAGTAAAAATATTACCCTGAGACCAAGCAAGCCCAAAATAACAACCACTGCCCAGTACCACCCGGGCATTTTCTGTTTGAGCTCCAGGTACGAAATCCCGAATAAAAGGAAGCATGCGGTGAGCAGTGAAAGAATAATGGTCGAGGCTTCTGTAAAGAACACCGATTGGAAAACTCTTTCTTTCCATTGGAACTCTCCAAGGTAGCCTCCAGCCACAAAAAGAAAGGTGGCAAAAAACAGGATGTAAAATGCGAAATATATGTACTGCCGTCCCTGTACAGCAAAGAACAGGATCAGGAAGAATATGGATATAATCACCATCATTCCATTGAGGCCAAAAAGCACCATCCTTTCGATCCGGTCATGACTTATGATCGTTTCCAGGGGGATCAGGTGCATCAGTGGGCCTCCTATACCGGATTCCTCTTTCCAGCGAACATAGAATGTCTGTTCTGCATCCTTGAGCAATGGAAGAGTGACAGCATGCCAGGACTTGTAAATAAAATCCCTTTCACCCAATGGAATTAAGATGCCTGAGCGCTTTTCCGCTATACCACCGGATGGATCACTCAAATAGAAATTGGCAGAATCGGTTCCCGACATCTCCGGAAGATTGACCAGGTAGGTTCGGTTTTCCGAAATCCGGTTCACTGTTTTAACCCGGAGCCAGGCACAGGGAGAGGAGAAGTCATGACTGAACTGACTTTCCAGACCCTTGAAACTGCCATTGGAGGCAGGTTTAAAATCAAAGTAGATCAATGAATCCCCACGCAGAACGGTAAAAGTAGTATCAACTGTCACTTTACTGAATATAACACTACTGCTGCTGATATGGAAGTCGGAACCCTTATCCAGTTCTTCCAGGAGGCTGACTATCTGGTCCCCTTCCCTGATGCCGATTTTTGCTGCAGGGCTTCCTTCCTCAACGGAATATACCAGGCTCTTCGTCAGAAGGGGATTCTTAAAGAGGCTGTCAAGGGAGCCGGAAAGAATGTCGTCTATATCCCATTGTTCCAGGGAATCGATCAGGTACTCGTATTCAAATGCTTCAATCTGGTGCATATAAGGATCCCTCTTGAAAGAAAAATGCAGGAGGGAATCCTCTCCCTGCCGTTTTATGAGCAATTGTATGAGTGTACCAGATTTGCCGTAGAGTAAATCTTCTATGGTCCGGTGTCCGATCCCCTGGCCGGCAATAAGAGAATCGTCAATGGCAATGATCTGATCCCGTGAACGTAAGCCCGCCTTTAGAGCCGGGCTATCAGGCAGTAAAAGGGTAATCCGGGCCGTATCGTTCTGAAGAAAAGTATTTATGATCCCTGTATATCCATCGTATACAATGACTTCCGTCTGACCGTAAACAGCAGGGGATAGCCCCAGGATAGCAAGTGTAAATACAAGCGAAAGGAAAAGGGAAAGTCTGAAGGATTTTAAGCGTTTGCTTTTCTGGGTTCTCATGCGCACTTACCTGGAATTGCTGATGTTTTACTGCCAAATAAAGGTATGTAAGGAGAAGGAATAAAACAAAGTGATTATTTGAATGGGTCGGAATATTATATATTGTATTTGGATATATCGCTATTTTATATATATTTGTAGCATGATATCAAAAGATTTACTCAAAGGCACACTAAAGACCATTGTTCTGAAACTTCTCGAGGAGAACGGCAGAATGTATGGCTACGAGATTACAAGGGAGGTAGAAAGACTTACTGAAGGAAAGGTCCAGCTCTCCTGGGGAGCATTATACCCGGCCCTGCATAAACTGGAATCGGACCACCTGATCACCTCCGAGGAGGAGAGCATCGGAAAAAGGGTGCGCAAGTACTACACGCTTACCGAGTCTGGCACAGGTGCAGCCAGGGAAAAGATCCAGGAATTCATCGATTTTGTCACCATCATGGGGCGGGTCCTGGATACAGGCCCCAGCCTGAACCTGGCATAAATATATGGCAGAACTGAGCAAACAGGAAATTGAGATACTCAACAGGGAGATCGATAAGCGGGGTTTAACCTATACCCAGCTGCAAAAGGAGCTCCTGGACCATCTCTGTTGTGATATAGAAGCAAAGATGGATGAGGGTGTTGAATTCCTGAAAGCCTTTGAAGAAGTACGAAAACGCCTTGAGAACAACAGGATCCAGGAGATCCAGGAAGAGACTTTGTTATTGATAAACCAAAAATATCGTATGATGAAAAAGTTCATGTATATCTTGGGGACCATCGCTCCTTCCTTGCTGATAATCGGAGCTTTCTTTAAACTAAATCACTGGCCCGGGGCCGGTGTACTTATTGTCCTTGGCTCTTTCCTTCTGGGAGCAGTCTATTTACCGGTATTCACCATGGTAAGCATACGTGATACCCGGAAGAAAGAGAAACGGGTCAATAAAACCCTGTATGTGGCCGGAGTGATAACCGGTTTTATCTTTATAACAGGTATACTGTTTAAGATTATGCACTGGCCCGGAGCAAACATTGCTCTTATGACCAGCGTGCTTCTTGCCGTGGCTTTCTTTATACCGGTCCTGGTACACCATGCCTTAAAGGACAAGGAGAACCAGATGCAAAACTTCTCCATCCTGATATTCGTTCTATCGTTTATGGCCGTCAATATTATGGTATTTGCGCTGAAGGTTTCCAAGAACGTATTAAGCTCCCAGGTGGTAACAGCCCAGTCTAATCTGATTACCAGTGAGACTATGGAATCCCGGAATGCCCTTTTTCTGGAACAATCCATGCTATCAGGCCAGGGAGACTCTGCACAATTGGACAAGGCAAAATATATCAGTGAAAAAAGTGATGCCCTGGATCAATACATCCAGGATATTATGGCCGAAATTGTACTGCTTACCCATGATCGTAACCGTGCTGCTGTTCGAATGGACAACTCCATCAGACCTGAAGGAAGTCAGCTATTTTGATGAACACAAAAGTGTAAATCATGGTCATCTTTGGGGACGGAAGCAATGCTGGTAAGGGGGAAAGCCTGGTGGCCTCTCTGGAATCATACAGGATGTTGTTACAGGAAACAGCCGGACCGGAGCTTGATGAGGCCATTGATCTCTTGCTTTATACCGGTCCATTAGCTATAGGGGATTACCAGGAATCCTGGTTATATTTTAACTTCTCACCAGGCCCCCATGATCAGTGCCCTGAATCTCCTGGCGAACCTGCAGGTGAATATCCGCTTTCTGGAAGGAGAGATCCTGAAAGAGCTACTGTAATCAGACCTTCACGCCGAGTACGATAATATCATCGAGCTGTTCGTAGGGTCCTCTCCACTGGTCAAAGGCCTGTTCAAGGCTTTCCCGCTGTGCGTCCATGCTTTCCTTCTGAAGGGATAAGGAGAAGCTTTTTGAAGTTCATGGACTTGAATTTCTTCCGGTTTTCGCCTCCAAACTGGTCAATAAAACCGTCGGAAAACATATAGAAGGAATCTTCCTCTTTAAGGTATACCGAAGTGGTCCGGAAGGGGGTCTCTTCCCAGTGGGTCCCTATGGGCTGCTTGTCTCCCTTAAGTTCAAACAAGCTGTAATCGCCATTGTCTATGGAAGCAAAAGGCAGAAGATCCTTCTGGTCGGGCTGATCTTTTTTTCGTATGATATAAAGTGGATTGTTGGCTCCTGAAAAGTGAAGCTCCCGGTTATTCTTATTAAACACAGCAATGGCCAGATCCATTCCATCCTTCTGTTCATCCCCATTGCCCTTCTGTTCCAGCATTTCTTTCACCTTCACCCTGAGCCTGTCCAGAATGGCACCCGGCGCATCAAAACACCTGTCACTTATGAGTTCATTGAACATGGTAATCCCAAGCATACTCATAAAAGCCCCTGGAACACCATGGCCGGTACAGTCGGCCGCCACAATGACCAGGTGGTCCTGCACCTCCTTGACCCAGTAGAAATCACCGCTCACAATATCCTTGGGCCTGTACAGTATAAAATGGTCGGGCAATTGCTCTTCCATTAATTCCCGGGAGGGCAGGATGGCCGACTGTATACGCTGGGCATAGGTAATGCTATCGGTAATCTGCTCCTTCTGGGCATTGATCTTCTTATTGGTTTTCCGGATAAAGCGCATCCTGTTGTAGAATCCTACCGCGGCAGCCAGGAGGAAGAGTCCAAAGAGCCCGATGACTATACTAATCGCTCTCTGTCTCCTTCTTAATAACTGGTCTATTTCCCTTTGTTGTTCCAGCAGTGCAATCTCACTCTGTTTCTTTTCCATCTGATAGGTATTCATCAGATCCTTGGTCTTGTCATCCGATTCAATCTTGTATCTGGTATCGTCAATGGTATTCTGAAGTTCAAGGTATCTATAGGCATTGATGTAATCCTCTATTTCCGCATAATTTGTGGCCAGTCCCTCGTAGATATCGGACAGTTCCTCGTTCAGCCCAATCTCCTGCGCAATGGATTCGGCCTCACTGTAATACTCGATAGCCTTCTCTCCATTGTCCATGTCCTCATAGGTTGAGGCCAGTCCCATCAGGACCCCAACCATCTCCCGTTGTGCATTCTCTTTCCTGGCCATCTCCAGGGCATCCTCCTGATAGGTGATGGCTGTTTGATAATTACCTCTTTCAGAGTATATGCGGCCAACAAAGTTTAACGCAGAGGAAATATCAATGGGGCTGGTCAGAAGGGTAAGTGACTTCTCAAAATAGAAAAGAGCCGAATCGTATTCCTCCTTCAACATATAGACCTGACCCACATTAAGGGCACCAACACCCATTAGGGCTATGTCCCCGAGAGCCTCTCCTAACTTGATAGCCCGAAGATAATAATCCCTTGCCATATTGTAGGCAGAAGGTATTTCGGAATAAATCACTCCAATGTTCAGAAGCATAGTACCAATTCTGGTACTATCGGCCAGTTCCTCTGCAATTTTCAGAGTCCGCAGGTAGTATTCAATAGCCTCTACATTCTTGCCCATGGACCAATATATGGATCCCATATTGCCTAAAATATTGGCAACCAGTTGATCGTCACCCAATTCCTCATAAATCTCCAGCGAGGACTCCCAATGCCTTAATGCCTCTGTATATTCTGCCTGCATATAATAACCCAACCCTATGTTTTTATATGCCAGGGCCTCGCCCGGGCGATATTTGAATTCGTCGGCAAGACTTTTTGCTTCCGTGCCATACCGAATTGCTTCATCAGGATCAGATCTGTAAATGGCCGTGGCAATGGCATTAAGGGTAATGACCTTCGTACTGTCCTCCGGCAAACCACGCAGCACAAGCTTCAGACTATCCACATACGCATCCTGAGCATGGATGATACTTGCCAGAAAAAGGAAGAACAACAGGGAATATACTCTTAAAATCTTTCACTTACTACTCTTAATACACATGTAAACTTTCATTTACGCTACCTAACATAACAAGCCGCAGGAACAATGGTTCGAGAGCATTAAAAAAAGAGGGATTCACGGGAACCCCTCTTTCAACAATTCATCACACCATAATATTAAATATTAGTTCTTTCTATTAATTCTTAATGATCTGTACCACCCTGGCTTTATCCTCCATTATGATTCTGATAATGTAGTGTCCGGATGATAACTCTGCCATATCAATTTCCAGGTTATCGGTCCGCTTATCAATGGATGTAATCGGATGTGATTTGCCTGAAAGATCATATAGCTGGATCAATTTATAGTTCTGGATATCCTTCATGGTGATATGAACCTTGTCGATCACCGGGTTGGGATAAGCATTCAGGTAATCGGCCTCAAGCTCTTCCACCTCCACTGCTGCTCCGGATACTGCAGCTGATTTCGAATGGTGATCGTGCTCATCGTCATCATGGCCAACATCACTATGCTTTCTCACATAGAGCAAGCCGGTCTCTATAATGAATGCATAGTTAGCGTTGGATGGCTCGGGTGTTAGTATATAGTGCCCGTAGGATTTCTTGGATGTGATATCGTAAGCTTCCCCATCACTATCACGTAATGCTGTGTAGCCATAATTCTCTTCATCTCCAACAATCCATCCATCGTAATAAAATGCAGGATCCGGAAGGGGATCCTTCATTGCAATGGCGAACTCATCTTCCAGGGGAGTCACATACACCTCTTTCTGGAAAATTCTTCCGGTAAAATCATTCACATAGCTAACAATGTAATTATTACCACTATTCCCGTCATTGATTTCCAGACCACTCGCAATTAAGGTCTTTCCTGATTCGGCATGTTTGGTACCAAATACCTGTACCGGCTCTGTGGTGATTACATCTACAACCTTTGATGCATCATAGGTCGGACTTAATTCAGAATCCACTGTACCATCATAGGTCCTGCTGTCAGTGACAGCTGTGACGGTAATACCCAATGGATCGATATTCCCGTTTGTAACATCCACATAGCTGACAGTATAATTATCGCCACCATTGCCGTCATTGATTTCCAGACCACTCGCAATTAAGGTCTTTCCTGATTCGGCATGTTTGGTATCAAATACCTGTAACGGCTCTGTGGTGATTACATCTACAACCTTTGATGCATCATAGGTCGGACTTAATTCAGAATCCGCTGTACCATCATAGGTCCTGCTGTCAGTGACAGCTGTGACGGTAATACCCAATGGATCGATATTCCCGTTTGTAACATCCACATAGCTGACAGTATAATTATCGCCACCATTGCCGTCATTGATTTCCAGACCACTCGCAATTAAGGTCTTTCCTGATTCGGCATGTTTGGTATCAAATACCTGTACCGGCTCTGTGGTGATTACATCTACAACCTTTGATGCATCATAGGTCGGACTTAATTCAGAATCCGCTGTACCATCATAGGTCCTGCTGTCAGTGACAGCTGTGACGGTAATACCCAATGGATCGATATTCCCGTTTGTAACATCCACATAGCTGACAGTATAATTATCGCCACCATTGCCGTCATTGATTTCCAAACCACTCGCAATTAAGGTCTTTCCTGATTCGGCATGTTTGGTATCAAATACCTGTACCGGCTCTGTGGTGATTACATCAAAAACCTTTGATGCATCATAAGTTGGACTTAATTTAGAATCCACTGTACCATCATAGGTCTTACTATCTGTGACTGCCAGAACATCAAGACTTCTGGGTGTAATATTTGCTTTGGGCATCACCATGGTTTCCACACTGTAATTCTCTACACCTAGACCCTGTACTGCAAGTCCATTAACTGTTACAAGCTTATTATCACCCTTATGCTTATCCTCAAACAGGGCAGATGAATAAGTAATATCCAGGTCGATGTCAGGAGTCTGAACATCCGAAAAGGATACCTCGGCCTCACTTGTTCCATCGTACACCTTGTTATCGGCTGTAACCGTAACTGTCATAGGAGCCGGATTAATGCATAATGTTCCCAGGCCGTATGTAATCTCATAGTTATCTGAGAGGAAGGTTCCCGGTACGATCCAGTGTTTTCCTGCAGTGGTACCCGTTATAAAGCTCATGGGTTTAAACTCAGCGTCTGCTGCCTGGGGACCAATGTCCGTGGCATCGAAAATAAGGATGCTGCCATTGTTGCTGTTTTCATCAATGGTTGATCCATTTACCAGGGCGTGCGTATTGACAAGTGGTACTTCACCCTCATCGGTGTTTACCAATGCGGTGCCCCTGACGTATGCGAGCCCGTTTACCAGGGCAACACCCCTGGATATTGAACTTTCATATACAATGGATCCATTTTCCAGGACTCCATAGGCAGCATTCTTCAATGCTGTAGCTTCCACCCCTTCCATTCCGTTAACCAGGGCTGTTCCCCTGACATTTTTAAGTCCATTTTCGACAGCAGCTATTGCAGAGGTGCTGGCAAGGAAATTCACATTTGCCAGGTCCACCAGGTCATCACCACTTCCATTGTCATCAGTCAGGGCAATGCCATTTACAAGTGCAGTTCCCCTGCTAATCAAATTACTACCGTTGACCAGGGCAACATCATTCACCAGAGCAACCCCCCTGGATATCAGACCCAGGGTTTGAACCTCTGCATTCTGCACTACATCGGTTACAGTAGTCACTTCGCCCTCATCCACGATCACTTCCAGGTTATTAACCAAGGCGGTACCACGGATCAATGGAATCCCGTTCACAAGTGCAATACCCCGCAGACTACCTCCTCCGTTTACCAGTGCTGTTCCACGACCGGTGGGAACACCGTTTGTAATTTCAACTCCCATGTCATTGACCAGGGCAATCCCTCTGGAAATATGCAAACTATTGACAAGAGCAGTACCCCTTAACACAGGAATTCCATTGACCAGGGATAGGCCGGATATTGCTTCGTCTGGTAGACCATTACCATCAATGGTGGTCACTCCGCTTAAGTCAACCTCAACAGTATGGTTGTTCACAAGTGCAACACCCCTGGTATTAAGACCGTTGACCAACGCCACTCCTCTTAATACCGGAATGCCATTCTCTACGGGATTATCATCCAGACTCATGTAGCCACCATCAAAATTGACCTCAGATCCATTTACAAGGGCAGTCCCACGGACAATCTGTGTCATATTTACAAAAGGAAGATCATTTACCAGAGCAACACCTCTGAGTAAGGGTGATCCGCTTTCAACAGCCTCACCGGCTACGTAAACGGTCCTTTCGTCTCCCTCTCCTTCAACCATTACCTCGACACCATTTACCAGTGCGGTCCCCCTGATCATGGTCACACCGTTCACCAGTGCCGTTCCCCTGATCATCGGGATGCCATTCACCAGGGCTACACCACGCACCAGGGCTACGTTATTTGTAAGTGAAGCCAGATGCTCCGCTTCAACCTGTGCTCTTGTAAGCCCCAGGTCTTGAATATCAAGCCCGGTACCGTCTATCTCATAGGTAAAACTAAACTGATCCCCAGGCAACATCTGCCCATAGGTCATATCCACATCTACTGGAGTAATCGTCAGGGGTAGTTTGTCAATGGTCATGGTCCCTTCGCTGAATCCAAAGTTATATTTCGCAGAAATCGCAGTTTCAAGATCGTCCTGCGGATCATCTGGATCGAATTCAGGATCCAGAGAAGGAGAAATCCTGTACTCACCCACATCAGATGCTCCGGTATTAAATGTGAGAACCACCAGGTCAGAAATACCATCAGCCTCATTCTGTGGAATAATGCCATCTGTAACTGCCTGCTGAAGAAGAACCGGAGCTCCCTCCTCCACTTCAACCAGAATGGTCACATCATAATCCGGAATTACCTCCCCGAACTTCCGCTCATAACTATCAGCATTTATGAATATATTTCGTTTAACCGGCTCGTCAAAGCCCACTGGGCCTGAGGATCCCCCATCTTCCAGGCTATTGGAAATAGGTATTGTAAAGGCCTCCACATCGGCATTTCCAAGGAACTCCGGATGCTCCACTACAATTGTACTGTCATTTATAACATCAACATTCTCATCAGAGAGTGTCTCTCCACGGAACTTCACCTGGGTATCATCGGTAAAAAAGTCTCCATTCACCGTGAACCTGACCAAACCCTCGGTCAGTCCAACACCTTCGGTTTCAAGAATAAGGCTTTCAACGGAGGGCTTTGGATTTGCAAAGGTCATAATCGCCTTGTGGGCCTGGATGAATCCTGCCCCTGAAACCAAGTCGGGTTCCAGTTCCATCTCACTTTCAAGTGTTGTAGATGTTAAAATGCTTCTGATTTCGGCAGGAGTAAGAGGAACATCTGACTGGTATTTCAGTCCGGCCTGTAATAGCAGGGCTGCCACCCCTGCCGCATGTGGAGATGCTGCAGAAGTTCCGAAGAAATTGGGGTATTGGGTATCCGGATCAATATCGATCTCATACTCAGGGGGATCAGTAACCCAGTCCCCATTCCCCAGGTCAACTGTTGTGTTTACACCATTTGGGGCAGTAATATCCGGTTTACTTCTGGGTTGAGCTTCACCAATTACAGGTGTACCTCCCACGGAGGAGAAGGACATAATTACAGGTAATGGATAATCTGATGGACTGCTGTACACAGGATTTTTATCAAAACGCACTGCACCCACTGTGATTGCGCCTTTCGCATTGGGATGACCTACAATGGTGGAAGAACCGTCTCCACCGTATTCATTCATATGGAATTGCGGCCCGCCCCTGAACAGGATGTATTTGAATCTTACATCTCTATTACCGCTGGCCCTGGCGATCACTATATTTACATCAACACTCTCCTCATCTATGGAAAACGGAACAACCTCGATGGGGAAGGCTCCCACATTTTTCCGGTTAAATCCCAGCTTGGAGAAACCAACATCGTCCGAAAGAAAAATATCCAGATCCGTCTCGGTGGTGTTCATGCTTGCATCCGAACCATCGTCCCATTGAAGCACGAGGGTATAGCTGCCTTTGTCCAGAGTGACCCCCTGGAAGATATCTCCGTTTCCGTCACTGAAATCATGCGCATCCCCAATGATAGTCGAAGGAGACTCAGAGGGACTGAAATCCCCCATGTATGAATATTTTCCAAAATTCCCGGCTGACGAAAAGAAGGTGACCTTATTGTTCGTAACCACCTCATCAATGGCCTTGGAAATGATACCATCCGTAAAGAAAGGCTCCGTAATATAGGAGAGATCGTCTACTATTATGTCACAGCCTGCTGCCGCCAGCTCCCTGATTCCCTCGGCCATATCCTGCTCTCCCAGAAACCCCGTTCTGAATGCCAGTTCGGCTCCCGGGGCAATGTCGTGTATGATCTGCAGCATGGCACGACCCTCATCGGACAATACTCCCTTTGTATAATCCTTAAGTACATGTACGGGAAGTGTATACTGATCGAATATGTTCTCAGGGCCTGGCAGATCTCCGTTTTCAACATCCTGAGCTGCAGCTGCTATTTGAGTTGCATAACTATTGGACAGCACACCGATCTTAATTCCTTCACCATCTATTTCATAACCAAGTCGCGCAAAATCTGAATGCATGGCAAAATCCCCCTGGCTGTTTGTACGCCCAATGAGCGGAACCGAATACGCATTTCCCACTCCCGGAAAGACCGGTCGTGCAAATTGCAGCGCATCGATGGCATTGTACAGAAGAAGATCTGAGATCTCTGCCCAGCCGGTAGCTCTATTCTGACTTTGTCCCGAAGTTTCAATACTAAATAATGAGGACAGACTCGTAAGCATAGCATCGTACTGACCCCCATTTGAAACCACTTCGATAAGCACCTTGCTTCCATCTATCTGGAAGATGTCTTCCGGGGCATCCGAAAAATTGGGATCAAGATCGAATGCTTCATGTAAAGCCGTAAGCTCAGCACCAATTTTGGAATCATCCTTCCCTGTTACTGGCGGATTATACCCGGGTATAACCGGCAGGCCATCATTCGAACACTGGTTGTAGTTAATATTAGCCGTAACCGTTTTGACTTTCCCATTAGGAAGTGTAACGCTCCACTCGACTTCGTCCATATAGTCAAAATCCTGACTGAAGGCCTTCTCCTTCACTCCGGGTTCAAAAACATAGAGACCCGCCTTTATTGCCTGCCCGTGATTGTATATGACCACGCTGCCATCTTCATCGATTACTATTGTTTTATTACTGGGATTCTCATACCCAAAATGGACTTTCAATTGCCCATCTCCGATATATTCAACACAGGATGCTATGATATTAATTTCCTTGTTACCATTACCATTACCATTTCCGTTTCCCTTTTGTCCAAACAGGTCAAGCGGGGTTAGAAAAACAAGTGTAATTATAATAAGGCTAAGCAGTTGGAATCTCTTAGACATATAGTAAAGTTTATTCATATTTCTTGTGGTTATTTAGCGGTATAGCTTATCTGTTGAAATCTTAGGTTAACTGGTGGTGCAAACAAATTGTATATGTAAAAGTTTTCGCTAGTAATGATTTTAACTTCTGATTAACAGTTTTTTAGGGCCCGATTTCAGCATATATAAAATTAGGGCAATAAGGCCCTAAGCTGCTGTTAATGAAATCATAAAAAAGCGGAATAGTACATGAATCGGCAGATAGCTTAGATGAAAGCAGTCCTGACAGGGCTCAAATGGATGTTTAATCTGGTAAGTAAGATCAGGCCCGGGAGAGATTATCTGGAATTGTAATATTCCATGGCCCTGGGCATGATACGCTCCAGGTTGGAGATGCGGTTGGTGGGATCGGGGTGTGTGGACAGGAACTCGGGCGGACGGGCTGAAGACCTTGCCTCCATCCGCTTCCAGAAATCAGGTGCAGTCTGGGGATTGTAGCCGGCCATGGCCATAAAGTACAGACCCAGTTCATCGGCCTCCGATTCATGGGTTCTAGAGTAGGGTAGCATCACCCCAACCTGGGCCCCCACGCCAAAAGCAAGCATGGCCAGGTCAATGGTCTCCTGTTTCTGGGTCTTCAGCGCTTCGGAGAGGGCTATTCCGCCCATCTGCAGGGCCAGCTGCTGCGACATGCGCTCGTTCCCATGCTGCGCCACTGCATGGGCAATTTCGTGTCCCATTACTACGGCAATGCCATTCTCATCCTGGCAGACCGGAAGAATCCCTTCGTAAAAGGCGATCTGTCCGCCAGGCATACACCATGCATTCAGTTCCTCAGATGCCAGTACATTATACTGCCATGCATAACCTTCCGTGACTGACTGCAGGTTGTTTTGTTCCAGATAGGATTCGACCGCAGCAGTTATCCGTTTGCCAACCTCCCTGACAGATTTTAGTATAGTCTGTATTTCTTGACAACTGGGCCTCAGAAAGCACCTGTGCGTAGCTCTCTGCACTCAGGGCTATCATCTGGGACGAAGGAATCGCCACAAATTGTTTTCGGCCGGTCATGGGAACTACTGCGCAGGAGAGCAGGAACAGAAAGGAAAGGATGATCAGTTTTCTCATGTAGAAGTAACGTTTCAGGCTTCAAAAAGGTTTAAAGATTTGTGTGCAGCTTCTCTACCCAAAGCCACCATCTCTTCGGCTTTATAAAAATCAAAGGTACCGCAGGCATCATGTGAGACCTCGATCAGAAGGTCCGGATTATAATCTTTTAATAACATCTGTGCCAGCCGGTCGGTCATAAGGGTAACAGTTTTATCAATCAAATTAAAGTAGCCCATCTTCTCTTCATGGTTTTGAGATTGCTTCTCGCTTGGAGTGATTGAAAGGATCTTTTGCAGGTGGGACTGGAACTCTTCAATTTTCTTCTGGTAGGCATGTTTCTGCTTTTCTTGTTCCTCTGCGGAGATTTTCGGCCGACTCACAGGAATACTTGCATTTACATTGACAACCACCAGCAGGTCTCCGGGAATTCTTTTTGCATGGTTGACCGGGATATTATTCAACACGCCTCCATCCACAAGTAATCCATCTGCTGTTTTGACAGGTGTCAGAACCGTAGGGATGGAAACCGAAGCCCGGATGGCATCAAAGAGGCTGCCCTCCCTGAACACCACTTCCTTTTTACTGATCAGGTCAACAGCCACAGCTACATAGGGGATCCTTAAATTTTCGATGAGGGTATCCGGTATAAAATCCTTCATCTTATTAAAGACCTTATCCCCCCGCACCATTCCCTGCCTGCCCAGTGTGAAATCCACCAGGGAGAAGATTTTCCTCTTGTCCAGGGATAGCATCCAATCTTTAAAGGCCTCCATGGCATCGTCGGCATAAACCCCTCCCACCAGGGCCCCCATGGAGGTGCCGGCTACAGATGCAATTTCATATCCCCGCCGTTCCAGTTCCTCAATAACACCAACGTGGGCGATCCCCCTGGCCCCACCACCAGAGAGAACTAAGGTTATTCTTGGGTTTCATAGGCTATCCATTATACAATAAAGATAAAAAAAGCATACATTTATAAGAAGGGGAAGAGTCATCATGCCTGGAAAGATACCACCACATAGCGGTTTGATCCTGGGGATCGATGTGGGTTCTGTGTCCATCTCTGTGCTTGCTATGAACCGTGAAGGAAGCCTGAAGGAAGAAGCCTATATGCTCCACCATGGCAATGTCCGGAAAGCATTGGATCAGATGCTGGGAAAGTACCTGAACCAGAAGATTGTCGGAATTGCCACTCCTTCGGGTAAATCTCATTTCACAAAGCAGGTTCAGGTTTTTGACCAGCAGGTAGCCATCATAGAAGCTGCAGCCTTCCTGGAGTTAAATGCAAGATCGATTCTTCATGTGGGCGCCGAGCGTTTCTACCTGGTGGAGCTGGACCCGGAGGGCAACTACCTGCAAACGAGCCATAGTTCCTCCTGCGCGGCAGGGACAGGCAGCTTTCTGGACCAGCAGGCTCTTCGATTAAACCTGAAGGATACGGGGCACCTGTCGGAGATGGCCCTGAAAAACAGTTCCCCTGTACCTGAAATAGCAGCCAGGTGTTCTGTGTTTGCCAAGACCGACCTGATTCATGCTCAACAAAAGGGATATGGCCTGGAGGCCATCTGCGACAGTCTGTGCAAGGGACTGGCCGACAATATTGCCGATACCCTCTTCAATAAGTCAATGCCGGAGTCGCCCATCTATATGTCGGGTGGAGTATCCATGAACCAGAGTGTGGTAAGGCACCTGCAACGCATTATCGGAAAAGAGATAAGGGTTCATCCCCAGTCCCACCACCTCCCTGCCATTGGTGCGGCCAGGCTCCTCTGGAAAGAACTGGAAGGGGGCAAAGCACCAGCTCCCCCCGACCTTTCGAATTTACTAATTGATCATGGAGTACTTGACTACTTCTATGAGCCACTAAGCCCCACTGAAGTCACCGGGCAGGATATCAGTATTCAGGAGAACTATACCTATCATCCTTCCATCAGCGATCATACAGCAGGGATCCAGGTCGATCGCTTTTCCCTCTCCTATACCATGGAAATGCAATTCTACCTGGGCATTGATGTAGGTTCGACCAGCACCAAGGCAGTGATGCTTCACAGAGACGGCGAACCCTATGCCGGATTCTATACCTATACCCTGGGACAACCCCTGAAAGCGGTCCAGGCTTTATTCGAGGCCATTGATAACCTGGCCGTGAAAACAGGAAATGGTTTTCAAATTCTCTCCTGTGGAACCACCGGTTCGGGAAGGAAATTCATTGCCGGAATAGTGGGAGCCGACCAGGATTACGATGAGATTACCGCCCATGCGCGAGCAGCTTACGAACTGAATCCCACTTACCGATACCATTATTGAGATTGGCGGACAGGATGCCAAGTTCACCCGGATGAAGGACGGGATGGTCACCTTCTCTCATATGAATACCGTATGTGCGGCAGGAACCGGTAGTTTTATTGAGGAGCTGGCCGGAAGGCTCGGGGTAGAACTAAAGGATTATGAACGCCTGGCCATGGGCAGGCCTGCTCCCCTGGCCAGCGATCGATGCACAGTTTTTATGGAACGGGATATCAACCAGCTGCTAAGCAATGGATATTCCGTTGAAGAGGTCCTGGCCACGGTCATTCACTCTGTACGTGAAAACTACCTGAAAAAGGTGGCCAGTGAGGCCCATATCGGTAATCAGATTTGTTTCCAGGGTGCCACCGCAAAGAACAGGGCCCTGGCTGCTGCCTTCGAACAGCGCCTGGGTAAGCCCATCTTTATCTCCCCGCTCTGCCATCTCACCGGGGCTCTTGGAACTGCTTTGCTCCTGAAGGAAGAGCCAGGGGAACTAAGCTCCGGATTCAGAGGACTGGATCTTTATAAAAGGACCATACCGGTGCACACTGAAAGCTGTGAACTATGTCTGAATCATTGTACCATCAGTGTGGCTTCCATCAACGGGGAGAAACAGGCCTATGGATTTTTGTGTGGCAGGGATTACGAGACCAGGAAATTTGTAAGCAAATCCCAGGCAGGATTTGAACTGATGAAGGAGCGCCGGAAGCTGATGCACAGCCCGGAAAGAAAACCTTCAAGACGGACTCAGACTAAACCCCGGATTGGTATGCCTGCCACCCTGCACCTCACAGAGGACCTGTCATACTGGACCGCTTTTTTCAGAGCGCTGGACATCCCGCTACATACCAGCGAAAGATACAGGGACTCCCTTAAAACCGGTAAGAAGATTGCCGGGGCCGAGTTTTGTGCACCCATCGATGCCATGTACGGCCATGTGTCTCACATCGCAGAAACATGCGACTATGTCTTTATGCCTACCTATCTTGAAGCGAGGAACAGTCCCGGAAACCAGACACATAATTTCTGCTACTACACCCAGTTCAGCGCCTCACTGGCCTACCAGGAAGGGTCACACATGAGAGAGAAACTGATAAGTCCCATGCTCAATTTCAGTAAAAGTCCGGACCACAACGCCAGGTTGCTCCTTCAGGGATTCAAGGAAATGGGATTTGCTTCACTTACACTTTCAAAGGTAAGCGGCGCCATGAAAAAAGCGGAACGGGAAGACATGCATATCCAGGAGCGCATGCAAAAGATGTTTCGCAAAAAACAGGATGAAGAGGAGCTTTCGGTGGTGCTCCTGGGAAGACCCTATGTGGTCCTATCCGATACTCTGAACAAAGGAATCCCGGATATTTTTAAGCGGTATGGGGATCAAGGCCTGGTACCAGGACATGCTACAGATCGATCCGGAAAGGGACCAGGCATTCAACCGGCTGCTGGAAAAAACACCGTGGCACTTTGCCTCCAATATACTCAGGGCCGCAGAAGTGATCGGGCGGACAAAAAATTTGTACCCGGTGCTGATCACTGCATTCAAATGTGCCCCCGACTCTTTTATCATAGACTACTTCAAGCAGTTGATGCATCTCTATGATAAACCCTATCTGATCATTCAAATCGACGAACACGATTCCAACACAGGATATGAGACACGGATTGAGGCAGCCCTGCGTTCCTTCCGGAATCATGCCCGGTCAGCGACCACGGTGCAGGATCCTGACCTGGGCTCCCTGCTGCCAAAGGTAGACAGCAGTGTGGGTGAAAAAACCCTCCTGATGCCCAACTGGGACAGCTTTGTGAGTCCGCTTGTGGTGGCCAACCTGAAAAGGGCGGGACTGGACGCCCGGCTTCTCGAAGCCAGCGAACTGGGGATCCGGAAAAGTATGGTACACAATACCGGTCAGTGCCTTCCCATCAATATCATTGCCCAGAACTGCATCGATTACATCGAAAAGCATAATCTGGACCCGGCCAATACGACCGTGTGGAGTGCAGAAGGTTACATCAGTTGCAACCTGAAACAGTACCCCTACTATATCAAGAAAATAATGGAGAATTACGGGAACGGACTTGAAAAGACATCTGTTTATTCAGGTAAGATCACCCATCGCGATATCTCCATCAAGGTCACCTACTATGGATATTTTGCCTATATGCTGGGGGGATTGTTTCACAAGACCGCCTGCCGCATCCGGCCCTATGAGAACATAAAGGGTCAGACCGATCAGATCTTCAAAAGTGTGCACCGGGTACTTCTTGATGCATTTCTGGGGAAAACTTCACTGGAGCAGGCCATAGAAGAAGGAATGGCCCTTGTGGATGAAATCGACTATGACAGAACCAGCCGCAAGCCACTGGTGGCAATCTTCGGCGACCTCTACGTGAGGGACAATGATACCATGAACCAGGGCCTGATCAGGGCCATTGAAGCGGCAGGGGGTGAGGCCGTTACGACTCCCTATCACGATTATGCAAAGATCACCATCGAAAATATGTTTCGCCGGGCTCAGGAAAGGGGAGAACATATAGAAACCAATGTGAACAGGGCCCTGCTCTATGTTGTAAAATTCATGGATGAAAGGTATTATAAACCCTTCAGCAGGCACCTTGGGCCTGCCCCGGTAATCAAACCAAAACTCCTGGAAAAAAAGCTGGAGCATTTTAATATTGATCGCCTGCACGGAGGAGAATCCTATGACAATATCCTGAAGATTTTCTTCCTGAAAGAGAACTACCCGGAGATATCCCTCTTTGTCCAGACCAATCCCTCCTACTGCTGTCCGGCACTGGTAACCGAAGCCATGACCCGAAGGATTAAGGAGCTGACCGGTGTCCCCATTGTCACAATTACCTACGATGGAACCAGCGATCAGATGAACGATGCGATTGTTCCCTACATCCAGAAAGCCATATCAAAGAAAAAGGAAGTACCTAGCTCTCACGGTTTCTCAACCGTCTCAACCTGATTGTAAGCGCAATCCGAAAAACGCCCAGAATTATAAAGGCCAGTGCGGTCCAGATGGCTATGGAGATCCCCAACAACAGGGGGTGCCAAAGGAAAATAACCGCAAGCAGCATCAGGAAAATCCCAAGCGCAAATTCCCAACCCCAGTACTCATGTTGATCCTTCCTTGCTTCAGCCGCTTTCATAAAGATGGAGATGCTGTTGGCAATCAGCCAGATTCCCACAAAAAGGGTGATTAGTTTCAATAACAGGGAGGGATTTATAATCAGCGCAACTCCTACAGCCAGGTCAAATATGTCACCCGTCAGTTGAAAACCCCATCCAGGAATACCCCGGCGGTATTTAACTGTAAAGAACAGCTGGATAGTACCGCTGACCAGGATAATCGCCCCGATGAACTTGGTGATCTTTTCGAAACTCTCCTCAGGCGAACGCAGAATCCAGTATCCAATCAATATAAAGACCACGCCAAACAGCAGCGGGACCCACCAGTAGGTGGATTTCCGGGTTTCAATTATTTCCTGGTTCATAGGTTTATGATTTGGTTTTCAATATTCAATTTAAACTTTAATTCCCATAATTACAATATCATCAATTTGCCCATACTCCTTTTCATAGAGCCCGGTGAGACCCATCCACTCTTGCAGCCTGCGTTCGAGTATGGCTTTTTGATCGGACATGCTTTTATCATGCATTTCAATCAAGAGTGATTTTAATCGGGAAGTCATAAACCTCTTTCTCCGCTCACCGCCAAACTGGTCCACATATCCATCTGTAAACAGGTAAAAAGCATCATCCTTCAGGAGTGTCAATTGATGGTTTGTAAAGGGCCTTCTTGCTTCTGAACTGATTCCGATGGGCATCGTATCAGCCTTTACTTCTGTCAGCTTGCCTTCTCTTATAAGATAGAGTGGATTATGCGCTCCCGCATATTGTAGTTGCATATTGTCCCCGTCTATGACACAAAGTGAAATATCCATTCCGTCTCTGGCTTCATCGGCCTCACCGGTTTGTCTCAATGACTGGATCACCCGGTCCCTTAGTTCGTTAAGTATGAGATTGGCCTGCAAAACATCCATGTTGTTGACAATATCATTCAGCAAAGCACTCCCAAGCATACTCATAAAAGCCCCGGGCACTCCATGACCCGTACAATCGGCAACCGCCACAATAATCTTTCCCTGCTTCCTGGTCAGCCAGTAGAAATCGCCACTTACTATCTGTAATGGTTTGTATAGAATAAAGTGCTTTGGAAGAAGATTTTTGAGCACATCAACTGGGGGCAGGGTTGCTGTTTGAATTCTTTTGGCGTATTCAATGCTGTCGGTGATGGCCTGCTTTTGTTCGTGGATTTCATCACGCTGCATGGCCAGGTTCAGGTTTTGTTGTTCCAGTTCCTCGTTTTTCTCTGAAATCTCTAGCGTACGCTCCTCTACTGTGTATTCCAGCTCTTTCTGCCGCTTTTTCAGACTGGATGTTCGCCACTGTATAAGGCCCAAAATAAGCAGCAGGCCCAGAATTCCATAGCCGGCCCTTGCCCACCAGGTATGCCACCAGGGGGGATTTATGGTGAAGGTGTATTCCAGGGGATCACTCCAGATCTGAGCTGCTCCAATGGCCTTCACTTTAAATGTGTGGGTTCCATAAGGCAGATTGCGGTAGTCAGCTTTGGCTTCATCGGAGGGATCGCTCCAGCTTTCATCCAATCCTGTGATCCTGTATGAATACCTGATTTTATGAGGCGCCTTCCAGTCAAAAGCGGAGTAGTAAAAGGTAAGGTGATTCTTGTAATAGGGAAGCTCAAGGTTTAATGGGTAATTATAATAGCTGGCAACCTCACTATAATTCCGGGAACGGTAGTCTATAAAAGCTCCGTTAATGTCTATGCTGGTCAAGTGGATATCAGGAGCCAGGTTTATGGTCTCAAAAGCATTTATATCCAGCATGGTAAGGCCTGCATTGCTACCCCACCATAGCCGGTCTTTACTGTCTGATAAAACACTGTTCTGTAAGAAATGTATTCCTTTCAGACCATCCTGCAAGCCATATGAATGTATGTGAACAGAATCATAACCCGATTTAAAATCGATCATATTCAAACCATGACCCGTACTTAACCAGATATTACCCTTACTGTCTTCCACTATGGATTGAATATGATTATCACCCAATCCTTCGTTTTTGGTGTAAATGGTAAAGCGATTACCATCAAACATACACCCTCCCCGGGTCATGGTCCCAAACCAGAGATTGCCATGACTATCTTCTGTGATGCAGCCTATCAGATTGCTACTTAAGCCCTCTCTTTCAGAAAAGTTTGTCACTTCCTCTCCATTGTACATGCTCACACCCCCCAGGGTACCGATCCAGAGCCTGCCCTGGCCATCCTCAAGCAAGGATTCTACCATATTGCTGCCTAATCCCTCTGCTTCGGTGAAATGTGTGAAGAATGTCCCATTATACTTGATTAGCCCTCCGCCATAAGTGCCAAACCAGATATTTCCAAGCCCATCCTCAAGAATGGAACCAACAGAATAATTACTAAAACCCTCTTCAGATGTAAAATGTGTAAATGATTTACCAGTATACATGCTCACTCCACCACTGCCTAGTCCGAACCAGAGATTTCCCTGGCTATCCTCCAGTATAGATTCAACCGTATTATAAGCCAATCCTTCTATTTCAGTATAGTGCCTGAAGGACTCTCCATCATACATACTTACTCCGCCGTACATGGTTCCAAACCAGAGCTTCCCCTGACTGTCCTCCAGCATGGAATATATGGCACGACTGTTCAATCCTTCATTTTCAGTATAATGCCTGAAACTTTGACCATTAAATATGCTGACCCCATCACCCACACTGCCAAACCAAATATTCCCTTGCCTGTCCTCCAAAATGGAAATTATCCATTTACCGCTCAGTCCCTCTTCTTCTGTAAAATGAGTAAAAGTGCTGTCCTTATACATACATACACCACCGCCCACTGTTGCAAACCAGAGATTGCCCTGGCTGTCTTCTAATATGGCTTCTACCTGGTTGCTGCTTAATCCTTCTTTCTCTGTAAAATATACATAGGTATCCCCATTATACCTCCTGGCACCTCCACCCGAAGTCCCAAACCACAGATTGCCATCAAGGTCCTCGAGAATAGAATTAACAGGGTATTCCGGGGAGCCATCATTCTCTGAGTAATGCCTGAATACTTCACCATTGAACATATCCACTCCGCTCATTGTTCCGAACCAGAGATTGCCCAGCTTATCCTCCAGAATGGAGAGTACCCGATTGCTGCTTAAACCTTCCTTAGTCGTAAAATGAGTAAAAGCAAAGCCATCATACATACTCACACCTCCCCCCATGGTTCCAATCCAGAGATTACCCTTTCTATCCTCCAGGAGAGCTTCAATGGTATTATTGCTTAATCCCTCTTTTTCTGTAAAATGAGTAAAGGTCTCCCCGTTAAACTGTATCACCCCTTCGCCCAAGGTGCCGAACCATAGATTCCCCTGGCTATCTTCAAGCATGGAGGTAATCCAGCTTCCGCTCAATCCTTCACTATCGGTAAATTGTGAAAGTTTTTTTCCATCATACCTGGCCGCCCCTCCTCCGGTAGATCCAAACCAGATGTTACCCCGGCTATCCTCCAGCATGGAGATGACCTGGGAGGAGATCATCCCATGGTACACATCAAGGTACTTGATATCTAAACTGGCATTTTCCTGTATTCCTGGAGGTATGGTCAGAACCGGCTGGGGTTGAACGCATGGAACCTCCCGGCCCTCAGCAGGTATAGGTATACCTGTTGGCAGCGTATCCCCTTTCGAGTTAAGCAATACAAAAGAGGAGGACTCTGCCTCAAAGGAAGATGATGTAAGTAAGTCAATGATGTGAACAGGCCGGATGATGAGATCCTCCGGAATCCTGTGTACATTCAGGTTTGCCGGGACCTCCCTGGGCTCACCTGCGAGGATCAAAACAGGTAAGGACACTGTCCCGGGATCAATGACTATGCCTTTCATCGGATAAGTTACCCCTGTTTTAACTGTATCACCCATTGAGTTTATAATGGCCTGAATGCTGTCCCCGGTGACAGGATTGATCTTATAGCCTTCACCGGTATTCAAATCAACCACCATTGGAACAGGGAACCCTGACGCAATATTTTCAGGCATTCCATTCCTATCTCTGATACAGGAGAAGAAGAGCAGAATACTTAAAAGGTATAGAGAGGTATTTTTCAGAGATACAAGATTTTACATGCTTCAATAAAGATACAAATAGTAGAGGATTCTCTTTACGGACCAGTTTCATTTTAGTCCTGCACCGAAATCACTACATTTCCCTTTTTGTGCCCCTGTTCCACATACCCGTGTGCCTCGGGAATTTTCTCAAAGGGATAAGTTCTGTCAATGACCGCTTTGATCTTTCCTTTCTCAATAAGTTCCCCGAGAAAATTCAGGTCCTCGGCATGATCTTTTCGGGCCTTTTCAACACTTATATATTTCCCATCCGGAGCAAGTGCTTTCCGGCATTTCGATTTCGAGATCCCGGATATCATTTTCCCAACAGCATCAAAGATGATATCATAGCTGAATCCGCCTTCTGTGAAATCCTCTTTGGTATAGTCAATGACCCTCTGTGCTCCCAGGGATTTTACCAGGGCCAGGTTTGCACCGCTGCATACGCCGGTCACTTCGGCTCCATAGTATCGTGCTATCTGAACCGCAAAGGTCCCAACGCTCCCGGAGGCGCCATTGATCAGTACCTTCTGAGCACTTCGGATATTCACTTTCCGAAGCAAATTTAAGGCTGCCAGACCGCCCAAGGGAAGGGCTGCAGCCTCCTCATAGCTTATACTGGCCGGTTTCAGGGCGACCAATCCTTTTTTAAATGATCCCGGATCTTCAGGCAGGCACCTGTATTCTGCATAGCCTCCAAAACCAAAGCCAGTGCTTGCAAATACCTGGTCGCCTTTTACAAAACGGCATACGTCCTTGCCAGTGGCTTCAACCTCACCTGCCAGTTCAAAACCCAGGATGCGCACCCTTTTTGGTTTGAAAAGCCCGTTATAAAATCTTGCGGCAAAGGGAACTGCCTTTCGCATTCGCCAATCACCTGCTGTTACTGTGGTGGCAAATACTTTAATCAGGACCTCATTGTCCCCTGGAACTGGCGTGGGAACCTCCTTGAGATGAAGCACATCAGGTGCTCCGTAATTCTCATATACCATTGCTTTCATTGCACAAATTTTAATTTGGATTCACTTCAATTGCCGGGATCACATATTTCTCCAGAATCTTGAACGGGGGTCTCTTGCTAACATAGTTACCCCCGGTGAATACCACCACCATATTCACTTCAGGGAGTACCATAATATGTTGTCCGCCAAAACCAGAAGCTGCATACATATGGATCTTTCTCCCTCCTTCAGAATAATCTTTGGTCCACCATGTATAGGAATAACCCATCCTGCCGGATGTTTCACCTGGCACTTTGATTTCCCGGTTTCCCCCATAGGGAACTTCACACTTCCTGACCCACTTTCCGCTTACGATTGTCTGGCCATCCCAAACTCCATGATTCAGGAAAGTTACGCCAAATTTCATCATGTCCCTGGGGGCAAGCATCAGGCTGTTGCCATCATAAACCCCATTGGGAAATTGAAGTGACCAGGAAGAGGTGTCAATGGCCAGGGGGTCGAATAAATACGTATTTGAAAACTCGACAATATCCAGACCGGAGGCATTTCTTAGGATTTCACTCAGAAGATGCATATGTCCGGTTGAATAGTTGAAGTTATTGCCAGGGGTGCTCACCAGGGGCATCTCCAGAATATAGGTGATGGGATCTTTTTCAGCAAACCAAATGCCAATGCAGGGATTCTCCACACTGCTGTAGGGTGCGCTCCATTCCTTCCACTCCAGCCCGGAAGTCATGGTAAGCAGATGCTCGATGGTAATTTTTTCTTTCCCGCCGGCTTTAAGGTGCTGATGCTCGGGCAGGAAATCGAAAATGGACTGATGGACGCTCTCAATATAACCATGATCGATGGCTATGCCAATTAAAGAGGAGGTGATGCTCTTGGACGAGGACATCAGATTATGCAAGATATCCTTGTCCCAGTTCATTAACTCTCCGTGATGCATAGAAGCATCCCATTGATACTTATGTCCCGGGAAGTACTCATCCAGAACCAGCTTCCCGTCCTTGTAAATAAGCATGGAATGCACCTCCGAATATCGACCCCCCAATATCTCGCTTACAGCCTCCTCGATAAGCCCGGTGTTCAGATTCACTTCATCCAGGGTGCCCACATCAAATCCATCACTGAGAGAATCCGGGTATTGATAGGAGTATTGCGCATTGGAGTGGTACATTTCACAGCTGCTAAGCAGGAGTGAAAAGATTGCCACTTTAAGTAAGGTCGTTTTCATAGCTAATAGTTATCTCAATCCAAACAGCGGTCTTAAAAATCTTACCCTTCTGATTACCAATTCATATAGTGCGAAACACCCAGTAAAGGTAAAGGCCACAATAAGGATGAGTTGTAACCAGGGTGAAATAGCCAGGGGCATAATCAGGAAGGAGCCCAGGTAGAGGAAGAACATATGAATGATGTAGACGGGATAGGCAGCCTGGGTCAGATAGCCAAGGGCCTTTCCCGGTTTTTGCAGGTACCTGTTAGCGAATCCAAAGGCAGCAAAAATCCACATATTGGATTCAATGGCCAGCAGATACCGGGGTGCTACCAGCTGGAATTCAATATAGCGGAATAGAAAGAGTGCTAAGGCTAAGGAGAGTGTCAACCACCGCCATTTGCGCACGGTCGACCAGAATGGCTCTCCACTGTATACAAAGAGAAAGCCAAACAGAAAAGCAAGCAGTCCCATGGAAAATCCATGCAAGGTCATGGCATAGGTTTCGAATATCTGGGGCTTTACCACTATAGCTTCCAGTACAAATTGCGGCGACCACCACCAATAATCCCCACGGCTTGCTGAAGAGCTTTTGCAAGCCCCTGTGAAACTTTCCATTCTCTTTCTTCTTCAGGTAAAAGAAAATCGGAGAGAGAAGCAGCACATAGACAAATATATTGGCCAGGAACCAGAGATGAATCGGATGAACGGTATAGGCAATCTCCTGGTTATAGTATTTTTGCCAGAGGAAAACATGGAGCGGTACTATGGCAAACATCCCGAAGAGAAAGGGCAAGAGAATCCTCCTTGCTCTTTCCAGCAGCAGTTGCTTCCAGCTTCTTTTCCTGATGGCAAAGCAGACCCCCATTCCGGATACAAAGAACAACAATGGGATTCTCCAAATATTCAGCATAGACATGGGTACCCAAAGGGCCTCCAGGGGCTTATTGCTCTGAATAAAGCCGATCAGTACTCCAAAAGGCTGGAATCCGATTCCAATGTGATAAATCAGGAGCAGTCCTATGGCAATAACCCTGAGCCAGTCTATATCGTATCTTCTGTTTGTGCTTGACATCACTCTCTTTTTTTAAATGTTAATTAGCGCAGCATTTCTGCAATCACAGGACGGGTTTCTTCAAGCTGCTTATAATCCAGCTTCAGGCCCAGGGGTCCCAGGTCACGAGCGAAGATATCGTAGATAAATCTGACATCCTCAAAGGGACCGGAAACCGATTCCAGCGCAGTTGAACCTGTATTTGTTTTAAGCTCTTTATCGGCACCATTTTCAAGGAGTGCTTCTACAATTTCGACTCTGCATAAAAAAGCAGCTGTGGTCAGAGCAGTTGAACCTTCATTATTTTGCAGATTCACATCGGCCCCGGCCTCGATTAAGGCTAAAGCCACTTCGGTTTTTCCAAATACGGATGCTGAAATTAGCGGAGTGGAACCCATGGAAGGCTCCTTCAGATTCAGATCCGATCCAGCTGCAATGTGCTGACGAATGGCATCCATATCCCCCATGAATGTAGCTGCATGAATATCCATGGCCGGTGGCTTCGGAGTTTCCTGAGCTTTTTCATTTTGCTTTTTCTCTCCATCTGAACTTCCCCGTTTACTATTACAGGCAGTCATGAAAAGAATGATAGTTGCGAGCATTACTGTTGATAGTGTTTTCATTTTCTTATGTTTTTAAGTTTTATAAAATTTCTTAATGTAAAGGTCCGTCAAATGATGATGCATTGTTAATCAAGCCTGAGGCAAAAGATATCAAGTTTGAAGATGCTGATGAAATTATGACGCAGGAGTATAAATTATGATGCAAGTTTCATATTTCGTATCTTTTCCAACCGTTCAAATTGCACGGTTTAACTGTTACAGACACTGTCAGACCAGGCTTCAATGGAAAATGAATTCATAAGCAGGATAACTGCCATTATTGAGGAGCATATTGCCAATGATCAGTTTGGTGTCTCTGAACTTGCACGGGAGATCGGGATGAGCCGTTCCAACCTGCTCCGGAAAATCAAAAAACTCACCAACCTGTCCGTTAGCCAGTTTATCAGGCAGGTCCGCCTGAAAAGCGCCATGGTAATGTTGAAAGAGCATTCCGCTAACGTCTCCGAAGTATCCTACCAGGTTGGATTTAGCAGCACCTCTTACTTTATAAAATGCTTTCGTGAGTTTTATGGATATCCACCCGGGGAGGTGGGCAAACGGGAAGAAAGTGAAAGCAAAGCTGAATCCGGGAATGGAGACAGGCCTGGAAAGAAGCGAATCGCACTAATATCAGGGGTATTTGTTCTGCTACTCCTTGCAGCCTTGTTTATTTTTGTTGTTAATTCTGAAGAGCCAATCCCTTCCGATCAAGAGAAATCCATTGCCGTGCTGCCCTTCAAAAACGACAGCAATGATTCTACCAACATCTATATCATAAACGGATTGATGGAATCCCTTCTGGATAACCTTCAGAAAATTGAGGATCTGAGGGTTATTAGCCGGACATCAGTGGAGAAGTACCGTCACAATCCTCTTACCATTCCGGAAATTGCCACAGAACTGAATGTCAGTTACCTGGTGGAGGGAAGCGGACAGAAAATAGGAGATCAGATCCTGCTGAATATTCAGCTGATCGAAGCTTCTACCGATAAACATCTGTGGGCGGAGCGATATAAAAGAGAAGCCGGGGATATTTTTGAGTTGCAGCTGGAGGTGGCCAAAAGCATTGCAGATGCAATTGAGGCCATCATTACCCCGGAGGAAGCTGCAAGAATTGAGAAAGTTCCCACCACGAATCTGGAGGCCTATGATTGGTTTCTGAAGGGTCTGGAACCCTTTCAAATGGAAACCAGGGAAGGTTTGTTAGAGGCAATCCCCTATTTTAAAAAGGCCATTGAGCTGGATCCGGAGTTTGCACTTGCCCATGCCGATATTGCCATTTCCTATGCACTTCTGGATATTTACCAGGTGGAAAAAAAATATACAGATCAGATTGACTATCATGCCGACAAGGCCATGTTATATGATCCAAAACTTCCCCAGAGCCTTATAGCAAAGGCAACTTCCCACAATATTGAGGGAGAATTTGATCTGGCACTCCCCTATCTGGAGAAGGCCCTTGAATATCATCCAAATTCTTCCCGGGTCATTAATATTTTAGCAGACTTCTATACCCGATTTGTACCCGATACTGAGAAATACCTGGAATATGCACTGATGGGTATTGATCTGGATATTGCTGCTCATGACTCTGTAGATGCCAGTTACATCTATCTGCATCTGAGCAATGCCTTAATGCAATCCGGTTTTGTGAAAGAGGCAGAGAAATACATGGAGATCTCACTGGAATACAACCCGGAAAACTATTATACGGAACTCTTAAAACCCTTTGTTCTGCTGGCCGGCGGCGGAACCATGCTTCAAACAAAAGAGTTGTTGATTCAGTTGCTGGACAAGAATCCTGGCAACCATTACATTATGAAGGAGATTGGAGTGATATGCTACTATATGCGGGATTATGATTGCGCATATAGCTACTTCAGCAAAATGCAAAAATTGGCCGAAGCCGAAGGTATGGATTTGTATAGTGGTGAGAAAGCGAAAATGGCACTTATACTGGCTAAAATGGGAAGGACTGAGGAGTCCCAACAGTATATACGGGAATACCAGGAGTTCGCTGAAAACGATCAATCCCTCTACCGGGATCTCAGTCTGGCCGTATACTATTCGCTTGTGGGCAACACCGATCTGGCACTCGAACATATGGAGCTTTTTTCCGAGCAGGAGAAATATCCCTACTGGTATATTCTGTTTCTGGGGATGGACGATCCCTTATTTGACAAGTTCGACGATCTTCCTGAATTCCAGAAGATACTTCAAAGGATCGAGCTAAAATTCTGGAAATATCATAAAGAAATTAAAGATTCGCTCAAGGAAAAGGGCTTGCTCTAATCATAAACCATTGAAACCCTGTTAAAAATATGAGAGCTATTCTGTTTACCCCTGTTTATCATTCTTGTTGCATCCTGTTCGGACCAGGAAGAGACCTCGCTGAAACTCTGGTATGACCGGCCTGCCGAAAGCTGGACCGAAGCTTTACCCGTGGGGAATGGCCGCCTGGGTGCAATGGTCCATGGAGGTGTCGAAAAGGAGCTTATACAGTTTAACGAGGAGACCCTTTGGAAAGGTGCCCCCCATGATTACGCTCATAAAGGTGCATATACTTACCTGGATGAAATCCGGCAGCTGCTTTCCGAGGGAAAACAGAATGAAGCTCAGGTGCTGGCCATGCAGGAATTTATGAGTGTTCCCCTTACCCAAAAAGAGTATCAGCCCTTCGGGGATATCCATATTGAATTTCCGGGACATGAATCTTATGATGCTTATCACCGGGAACTTGATCTCAGTAAGGCCATTTGCAGAACATCCTACAGGGTGGAGAATGTCACCTATATCCGAGAGGTCATCGCCAGTCATCCCCAAGAGGTCATTGCCATTCATCTTCAAGCCGATAAGGCACGGTCCCTTGCTTTCAATTTGCATATGGACTCCCCTCACGAAGAGAAATCTCTCCGCACCGAAAGCAACTACCAGGTATTAAACGTGGCTGTGAAGGACGGAGCCCTGAGAGGTAGTGCAGGGCTCAGGGTAGAAACAGATGGTGATGTTTCAGACGAGAGGGCGCCATCCATGTGAGTTCTGCCCGGTGGGCCACCATTTTTTTGAGTGCCAGTACCAATTTCATCTCCTATAAGGATGTGAGCAAAGATCCCATGGCAAGCATGGAAAAGGTTTTGAATCAGGCAGATGGCTTTACTTTCAAGGAGTTGAAGAGGGAGCATTTGGACGATTACCAGTCGCTTTTCGATCGCTTTTCACTGGACCTGGGCAGCAATGGACGGGACAGCATTCCCACGGATCGCAGATTGTTGGAATTTGCCAAGTCGCCCGAGGATCCATCCCTGATTGCTCTCTATACCCAATATGGCAGATACCTGATGATCTCGGCCAGCCGGGAAGGGACTCAGCCCTCCAATCTCCAGGGCATCTGGAACAAGGATATGGACCCGGCCTGGGGATCCAAGTATACCACCAATATCAATGCGGAGATGAATTACTGGCCCGCCGAAGTTAGCAATCTTTCGGAATGTCATGAACCTCTCTTCCGCCTGATTGAAGATTGCTCCATAACAGGAGAAATAGTGGCCAGGGAACATTATAATGCCGATGGCTGGATCCTTCACCACAACACGGACCTGTGGAGGGGAACAGCCCCTATCAACCATTCGAACCATGGAATATGGGTAGGGGGAAGCGGATGGATGTCTCATCATTTATGGGAGCATTATCTGTTCACCCGCGATATGGACTTTCTCAGAAACAGGGCCTACCCCATCATGAAAAGTGCAGCCACTTTCTATTCACAGTACCTGATAGAGGATCCCGAAAGCGGCTGGCTTGTCAGTTCTCCTTCCAATTCTCCCGAAATCGGCGGACTGGTAGCCGGTCCCACCATGGATCACCAGATTATCCGCTCCCTGTACCATGCCTGTATAGAAGCAGCTGATATATTGGATGATGAGGACGAGCTGATTGAAGTATTGGAAGAACAGGTGGGACATAATTGCTCCAAACCAGGTGGGACAATACGGGCAATTGCAGGAATGGCTGCAGGATCTGGACGATCCGGATAATAAGCACCGTCATGTTTCACACCTCTGGGGCATGCATCCGGCAAAGGACATTAACTGGGAAACCAGCCCGGAACTTATGGAGGCTGCAAAGAAGACGCTTGAACAACGGGGCGACGACGGAACCGGGTGGAGTCTTGCCTGGAAGATTAATTTCTGGGCCCGCCTTCTGGATGGTGACCATGCCTATGAGCTGATCAAGTTGCAGTTCCGCCCTGTATCAAGCAAAAACACTGCATACAATCGGGGAGGAGGCTCCTATGACAATCTCTTTGATGCGCATCCTCCCTTCCAGATCGACGGGAACTTTGGAGCCCCGGCCGGGATTATTGAATTGCTTATCCAGTCTCACTTAAGTGCCATTGATATTTTGCCAGCTCTGCCATCAGCTTTGCCAGAAGGCGACTTATCAGGGGTGCGTGCCCGGGGCGGATTTGAACTGTCATTCAGCTGGGAAAACGGGAAGCTCAAGAAGCTCGAAGTCCTATCCCTGGCAGGTGAGCCATGCAATCTGCGCTACCAGGATAAGTCCCTTGAATTCCAAACAAAGCCGGGGGAGAGTTATTCCTTTGATGGTGAATTAAATAAAATCTGATTTTTCTGTAACCTCGGGTATTATGGAGCGTCTATAAAGTAAACCCCGATTCCTTGCAGTCGGTTAAATTGCTCCCAATGATTAAAAATTACCTGCTTACCGCCTTCCGCAATGTGCTTCGGTATAAAGGCTTTTCACTGATCAATATTCTCGGATTATCCCTGAGTATGTCTGTGTGCATGGTAATCATTGTAGTTATTCAGGACCAGTATTCCTACGATGAAATACATACGAAAAAAGATAGGATTTACAGGGTTCAGCAGGTGGATAGCCTGGCAAGCATTAGTCTGAATATGGCATCTAATCCTTATGCATTAGGAACAGAGCTCCGTGATAATTATGCCCTTGCGGAAAATGTGGTGATCCTGAATGGTCAGTTCAGTGGGGATGGCATATATAATGAAACACGTTTGCCACTTTCCGGACTATATGCCAATTCTGAATTCTTTCAAGTCTTTGATTTCAAGCTGAAGGCTGGTTCCCTGGCAGGAATCCTGGACGAGCCCTATACCATGGTGCTGAGCAGTGAGGCCGCCCATAAGTTTTTTGGCGATGAGGATCCCATTGGCAAGTTTATAGAGATCGATACGCTTGGAGCGTACGAGGTAAAAGGTGTGGTGGCAGAGACCAGGGAAAAATCTCATATCCAGTTTGAGGTCCTGTTTTCCCTTCCCACCCTGGAACTCCTGGACCAGAGACGGGAGGAGCCCAGGTTTGTAAACAACTGGGAAACGGGATACGGTAGCTGGATCTATCTCCTTCTTGATGATAAAACAGATCTCGGCAACATACAAAAGATACTGGATCAGATTAGCATTGAAAAGTACAAAGGCAACGAGGAAACCAAGTATTCCTTCTATCTCCAGCCCATGGATAAGATCGTTCCGGGCCCCTTGCTGGGCAATGAAATAGGCTCTTTTCTACCCAAGGTTTTTATCATATTTCTGGCTGGGCTTGCTCTGGTGATCATTGTTTCTGCCGCATTTAATTACACCAGTCTGTCCGTGGCCCGTTCCATGTTGCGGGCCAAAGAAGTGGGTGTAAGAAAGACATTTGGCGCCTTTCGATCCCAGGTGATCTATCAGTTTCTGGTTGAAGCAATAGTGATCGCCATCCTGTCCATGGTCCTGGCGATAGCCCTATTTCAATTCTTGTTGCCAGCCTTCTCCGGCATGCAAATGATGTCAATGCTTGAAATCAGGCCCGAGCAAAACACACAGATGTATCTCTGGTTCCTGTTATTCGCCATTGTTACCGGTATCCTGTCAGGCGTTCTGCCTGCCGTGGTAATCTCTGCATTTAAACCAATCTCTGTACTCAAGGGCATCACCAATATCAAATTCTTCAGTCGCATCACCCTCCGGAAAATTCTGCTCGTATCGCAGTTTGCATTCTCCATGGTCTTTATTATCTCCATTCTACTGATCTTCAAACAAATGAATTTTATGGTCAATGCGGATTTGGGCTTTGATTCCGAGGTGGTTTATGACATTGACCTGCAGGGAAAGAATATAGCAAGGTTAAAGCTGAATTCAGCCAGCTTCCTGAAGTAGTGAACATGTCTGTTTCATCACATATTCCCGGAGAAGGAAATGTGTGGGGGGTTGACGTCAGATTAAAGCAGGAAGATGACAAATATGAGGCCCACTATTTCTCAGTGGATGAGAACTATATCGAAACCATGGGAATGGAGCTGATCGCAGGTAGAAACTTCCCGGAAAATATGAGCACCGAAAATGAGAAATTTGTGATTGCCAGCGAAATGATTGTGGATCAATTTCAGCTGGGAAGTCCGCAGGAAGCGGTGGGGACCACCCTGATCCTGGAAGATTCAACCCTGGTCGAAATCATAGGCATCATCAAGAATACCCAGCACCTGGCTGTCTTCCTTAATCCAAGACCCATGCTTTTAAGGTGTATATCCGGAGCACATTATCATGCTTTTCTGCGGCTGGATTCCCGTGATATGACTGCCACCATCAGTAAACTGGAGAAGACATGGAAAAAAGTGGACCCGATCCATGAGTTTGACGGCGACTTTCTTGACGGACGAATCAAATACTACTACACCTTTTTTGAAGATATCATGTACACCGTTGGGTTTGCGACAATACTTGCCATCATTATTGCAGCATTTGGCCTGCTGGGCATGGCCACCTACAGTACCCGTACACGGCTGAAGGAGATTGGCATCCGAAAAGTATTTGGAGCAGAGGTGAACCATATTGTTCTCCTGGTTTCAAGGTCCTACCTGTGGCTGATGTTAATTGCTGCAATTATTGGGGGGACCATCGCCTACCTGCTCAACAATCTATGGCTTCAGTATTTATCAAAAAGTGTGGATTTTGGAATTGGCACCATTCTGGCCGGAGTTTTCCTTGTGGTCTTTGTGGGACTTCTCACCATCACGTCCCAGACTCTTAAAGCAGCTCATACAAGACCTGCCGAGACTTTGAAAAATGAGTGAAAACTGAGATTAAGCAGGAATCTCTCCCCTCAACAAAGCCCGAAGTCTTTCTCTGGAATTCATTCCGTCAAATTACTACTTTTACCAGAGATTAAAGACAAACAAGCATGGCTCGATTTATTAAAGACAGAAAGGCTTCAAAAGGGCAGATACCGGGATCCCTGATCCTCATTGGAAATCAGAAAATGGAAAAGCCGGTCATCCAGCTCATTGAATACAATCCGGAGCACCTGGAGGAAAAAGAACTCTCCAGCATTGATGAGGCTGGGGCCATTCATGATCCGGATTCGGTATCATGGATCAATATATACGGGATACACGACCAGGACCTGATGGGGCGGATTGGCGAAATATTCGGGCTGCATCCCATCATCCTGGAAGACATCATGAATACCGACCAGAGGCCCACTTACGAAGACGGGGAAAACTATGATGCAGTGATTCTCAAAATGTTGAAATACGATGAAAGTGTGAAGCTAATATCAGCAGAGCAGTTTACCCTGATCCTGGGCAAGCATTTTGTACTCACCCTCCAGGAACAAACAGGCGATGTATTCAATCCGGTCAGGGAACGGATACGCCAAGCCAAGCCCAGCTCACGGCTTTTTGACGCCGATTACCTGGCCTATGCTCTGCTGGATACCATTGTTGATAATTATATCCTGGTCACAGAAGATATTGGCAGGGAAATCGAATCCCTGGAAGACAGAATATTTCTCAATCCGGAAAAATCCCTGGTGAAGGAAATCTACAAGCTCAAAACAGAGGTCTCCTTTTTAAGAAAATCGGTCAGACCTGTCAAGGACATGATGGGCCAAATGATGAGATCTGAAAACACCATGGTACAGGAGAAATACATGCATTTCATGAAAGATCTGAATGATCTGGTAATCCAGGCTACCGAAGCCATTGAATTGTACAACGGAATGATTTCGGATCACTTAAACATTTACAGCACCAATGTAAACAACCGGATCAATGAAGTCATGAAGGTGCTTACCATTTTTGCATCCACCTTCATCCCGCTCACCTTTCTGGCCGGTATCTACGGAATGAATTTCGAGTATTTTCCGGAACTGGGTTTCAAATACAGCTATTTGATTTTCTGGATCATTGTCGTATGCGTGGTAATCGGTCTTCTGATCTATTTTAGAAGAAAGAAATGGTTATAGATGCTATTCAAGGGGCAGGCGATACGCGACCATCTCCCTGTCGTTGCGAAGCAGCAATATATTGCCGGCCATGGCCGGATGACTCCATGCTTTGCCCTCCACTGCCTGGAATCTCCCAAGCTCCGTGAATCTATCAGGGACAGCCTCCACCAGGGCTACCTGACCCTCTTCAGACCATACCAGCAGCAAATCCTGGTCGGCCAGTAATAGTAGCTGGCCCGTATAACGATCGCCCCTCCACTTGCGCTTGCCATCTTCGATGTCTATGCAGACCAGGTTGGGACCGTCAAAGCCAAAGACGTAGCCTTTATGGACTATAAAGTCATTAAAGTTGGGCCGCATACGGATGGAGGTCCAGCGCTCTTCGCTGGTCCATCCATCGGATCCGTGACTGACACCAATGCGACGCATGCCCTTTCTAAGTCCAGCCGAGATCAACAGGTCTCCGTCCGCTTATCAGGGCCGGCTGCATGATCTTGTCGCCTTCCAACCATTCATGCTTCCATAGGAGGGTGCCATCTGATGGTAAGACGCTTGTAACCCCAATTGCGCTCATCAGCAGGATCTGCTGTACTCCATCGATGCTTACTAAATGTGGTGAACTATAGCCGGATCCTCCATCCGGGCCAATCCAGCGAAGGTCCCCGTTAGTCCGATCATAGGCCACAAGTTTGCCGGAAAGGGCTATGACAACCACATCGTTGACAAGCAGAGGTGAAGCCGTATAGCCCCACTCCCGGTTTGCTGCATCGGTGTCTGCAGCTGTATTGCGGGACCAGAGAACATTTCCATTCACCGCATCAAGAGCATTCAGAATCCCCGTTGCCCCCAGGGTATACAAACAACTATCAGCTCAGGGTAGGCGTGGCACGTGGACCCGCTCCCACATGCGAGTCCCAGAACCTGGCCTGATCGCCATGTTTCCACACTGGTTCACCGGTGAGCAGGTGGTAACAGGATACTACCTCCTCTTCTCCTCGCTGTTCCTGAGTATAGATCATGTTGCCGCGGACTGCAAAGGAGGAACAACCGGGCCCGATGGGATGGCGCCATAGCTCCACAGGTGGGGAAGCTGACCAGTCAGTTCCGATCTGCAGGTCATGAATGATCCCATCCCGATTGATTCCCCTGAAGCCGGGCCAATAGTAGCCCGTCTCAGTGGCATCCATAGAGGACAAATCCCCTGCCGTTTCTTTGTCCGCTGTGGCCAGAAGCCGCTCCTCAGAAGTAGGCGCCCATCGCCAGGTAAAATCAGGAACGCCATAGCCAAATATACCATCGGAGCGGACCAGCGTCCATGCTCCGCAGGCCAGCAGGATGGATGCTACCATCAGTATACGCCGTGGACGAACAGGGAGATGACGACAGACCACAGCCCAAATAACGAAAGCGAGACACAGAACCGGTGTAGCATAGATGGCGAACATCATCCCCATATTCCCCGTCTGAATCGATTCGTGCAGAAGGCGTGATGTGAGGATCATGGCCACAAGCATTAGCAAAGGAGCGCTCCAGCGTTCAAAGCGGGGTGCCCTGCTTAAGAAGACCCACCACAGAACTATCAGCAGGCCACAGAGAAGTCCGCTCATCAGCCCGATTGCCATCGCCATGGGTGAATCGCTGGGAGAACAAACATTAGAAGCCATTGCAGCAAAAGAACTACAATACCGGGCCATAATCTTAGTGTTTTGTGATTTTTATTCCCGTACATAAGTTATGTTTGTAAAACCAAGTTATGACATTAATCTACAGGCTCCAAAAGGGTATATCCTCTTAACTACATCTTACTACTGAATATGCACCAAAACAACTATTATGAAATCAACAGCACTCTTAGCAATTATTATATTTTTTGCCTCAGGCATGCATGCTCAAACCAGGGTCATACATGGAAACTTAACGGTCTTCAATACTTATCCGGTAAAAAATATTGAAATCACTTCAAAGAAGGCCGGGGCAACAGGCATAACTGATTCCCTGGGACGCTTCTCCATCGTATGCATGGAAAAAGATGTGATTATAGTCAACGCAATAGCTTTTAAACAGGTCCGTAAGAAAGTCAAACCCGACACCAGAACAGTGAGCATGGACCTCCAATTCATTGATTCAGAAGAGAACAGAGAAATCGCTGTGGGTTATGGATATATCAATGAAAAGGACCTCAGCTTTGGTGTAAGCCATATGGAAAATAATCATGACAAGTTTTGCAGCTATACCAATATTTATGACCTGTTACGAGGAGAGTTGTCCGGCGTCACCGTACAGGGAAGAAATGTGTATGTCAGGGGAGGCACCAATTCTATAAACCTTTCAACTTCGGCACTTTTCGTTGTCGACGGTCAAACCACCAACAGTATTGATTGGGTCCATCCCTGCCAGGTGAAATCCATTGATGTGTTAAAAGATGGCAATGCGGCCGTTTATGGAGCCCGGGGCGGAAATGGTGTCATACTGATTGAATTGAAGAAGTAGTCAGGCTTTTCTTAATATACTTCAAGGTTCCTTCTTCTTAACAAAACCTTGGAATAGCTCCGCCCCAGCTTGTCATCATAGTATTCATATGACTTTTTAGCCCAGTCCAGCGCCAGGTCTGTATTACCCAGAACCTCATTGGCCACTGCTATATTCAGGCAGGCTCTTCCTGCCGTTTTCTGTTTACTATGATCCGATAATTCTTCCCAAATCTCCATTGCCCCTTCCCAGTTAGCAACTTCAGCCCTACGGTACCCGGCTTCAAACTGGTGCTTTGCCGATCCACTGGTTCTCTTATACAAATCTCTTCTAACAACATAAAATCCTGGCATGAATCGTTGAATATATTCAATGCCTGCAGCATAGGCAGTTTCCGGCAGGGCAGTAGGAGGTAAAACACCCCCGTTTGTATTAAAGGTATAGTAACTGGAATGCCGGTACTGATCGACAATGGATTTCGTCCCTGGATGATACAGGCGCCAGTAGCACACCACATTCATTTTAATCTGACCGGGAAGGGTTGATTTTGGCGAGCCGGTTGAAATTATTGCAGCCACCTGTTCTGTTGCCGTAGAAACCAGAAGGTCCGTATTGGAGTCAAAGGTTTCAAGGACCAGAAGGGCATCGCTCCCTTCAGACTCACATATCTCAGCAACAAGGTCCCAGTCAAGCAATTCTGGCATTTCCCTGGTTCCGGTGCCATATAATCTTACCTGCCGGGGAATAATCACCTCCGTCCCATTGAGGGCCTTAGCTTCCTCGAATACCCCCTTTATACATTCATCTGATGCAAGGCGATCAGAACCGCCAATCTCACTGGTGGCAATAGCTTCAAGGGTTCTGCTTTCCGCATTTTCATCATTCACAAGAGAGCGGTTCACTACCGCAATCTGATTTACATCCTCAGGCAAATAGGCCTGGGGTGCCTGGGGATAATTCAGGCTTACATAGCCATACTTGCTGCATCCGGAAATCAGGCTGATTAGCAACAGTGCATAAAGGACTCTTTTCAACATCATGGCAGGCTTCATTAGGAACAACTGGATCTATAGTACACTGCCTCCATATACGTAATAGTATGCCAGATGGTTTGAAAAAGAGATCCAGGGGTAGTCAATCCCTGACCACCTGAACCCCTTTCCAGAAGGCGACCCTGCCTTTGATCGCATCGGCAAGTGGCCTGGGCTCCGAGTAGTACCAGGCAGCATCCTGGTTGAGCTCACCATCCACCTGCAAATGATAATAGGATGCTGTTCCCTTCCAGTGACAAACAGTCTCTGTATCACTCTCCTTTAAAAATTCCTTGTTTACCGATTCAATGGGAAAATAACTGTTACCCTCAACATTTATTATGTCCTCGCTTTCAGCGATGACCTGCTTGTTCCAAATTGCTTTCATCTTTCTGTTTTTTTTAATCATAGTCGTACAATATAGCTTTTCCTTACACTTCTCAAACTACTCAGGACAATTGGCTGCTTTGCTTCAATATCTTATCTTGCAGCAAATCCTAAATCAAAACTATCATGAAACAAGGCAGAATCTTTCAAGTATTAAGCGTATCCATGATGTGTGTTCTACTGGCTATTCCTTCTGTTTCTTTTGCCGGAGGATCAGTTGATTTTACCGGTGAATGGACCCTGAATGAAGATAAAAGCGATTTTGGCGATGGCCCTGCTTTCACCGCCATTAAAATCGCAGTTAAGCAGGAAGGGAACACCATTACCATCGAACGTACCCGCATGGGGAGAGATGGGGAGGAAAGAACTTCCAGCGAAACATTGACCATGGACGGAAAGGATAATATAAATGAGGGAGAAAGAGGGACCTCTAATACAGTAGTGACCTGGGCCGATGACGAGACCACTCTTACCATCAAATCCAAGAGGGAGTTCAGCCGGGATGGTGAGATTTTCGAAATGAACAGTATCGAAGTCTGGACCCTGACTGAAGGTGGAGATATTCTTAAAATACAATCTGATATCTCATCCCCCAGAGGAGAACGTTCAGCGACATTGGTTTACGACAAAAAATAGATCGAAATGAAAAATTTAATATGCCTGACAGCACTTCTGTTTATCTTCCTCAGTTCTGTAACTGGACAACATAATCTTCCCGGATATGAAAACAACTGGGCCCAGTGGCGCGGACCCTATGACAATGGAGTAGCTCCCTCGGGCAATCCCCCCCTTGAGTGGAGCGAGACCACCAATATCAAATGGAAATCGGAAATTCCCGGTATTGGTCATGCCACTCCCATTATCTGGGAAAACCAGATCATCCTCTTAACCGCCATTCAAACAGATCAAAAAGTTGAACCCAAGAAGACCGGTGAAGAGCAGGAAGAGGCAGACTGGATGAATCCAAAATCCACGGACTATATCCACAAGTTTGCAGTCATATCGGTAGATCGAAACTCTGGAAAGATTCTCTGGCAAACCATCGTAAGAGAAGAGTTACCCTACAGTCATACCCATGAATTTGGTAGCTGGGCCTCCAACTCTCCGGTCACCGATGGAGAGCATATCTACGCCTATTTTGGTTCGCACGGCTTATATTGCCTGATTTCCAGGGGAAGCTTATCTGGGAACGCGATTTTGGAAGAATGGAAAAACACATGAGCTTTGGAGAGGGCAGTTCACCCACCCTGTACAAGGATAAACTGATTATCCTTCGCGATCACCAGGGCCAATCCATGCTTCATGTACTTGATAAGAGAAGTGGGGATATCCTCTGGGAAGTGGAGCGGGATGAGATAACATCATGGTCAAGTCCTGTGGTGATTGAATTTGAAGGATCGCCTCAACTGATCACCAATGCAACTAATAAAATCAGAAGTTATAATATTGAAAGTGGAGAGGTGCTTTGGGAGTGTAGTGGAATGACCCGGAATGTGATCCCTAACCCACTCTACTGGGATGGGATGGTTTATCTGATCAGTGGTTTCAGGGGAAATGCCCTTCTGGCTATAGATCTGTCCAAAGCCTCCGGAGATATCACTGGCTCCGATGCCATTGTATGGACCTATGACCAGAATTGTTCCTATACACCCTGCCCGATCCTGATGGAAGGCAAATTATACTTTCTTAAGGTTAACAACGGATATTTAACATGCCTGGATGCCAAAGACGGGACTGAGTACTATAGCAACGTGAAGCTGGAAGGAATAAAGAACATCTTTACCTCCCCTGTTGGGGTGAAGGACCGGATCTATATTGCCGGAACCAATGGCAGTTTCAGTGTGGTGAAAGTGGGAGAAGCGTTTGAGCTTCTAAGAGAAAATACCCTTGATGACAGCTTTTTTGCCTCTCCGGTCATTCTCGGGAATGATCTTTTTCTTAGAGGTGTGAAGGCGCTTTACTGCGTTTCTACTCCTTAGTAATCTTAAGGGCCAGTTCCCCATCGGGAATATCTACTTCAATGGTAAGAATACCCCTTACTGGATTGCAGCATTTGTGGATCGCCATAGGCTCCAGTTATGGTATTTAATACCTGAACCTGAAAATTACCATCACCAGTCTCCAATTGCAGCGAACTCTGATCTGTACCAATGGCTCTGAGATAAACAGCATAGGCCTCGTAAGAATCAGACAGGACATAGGGAATCAGTCCGGCTGAGCTCTTGATACAGGATGGGTTTGGATGCAATTTCGGCAGGTCAAAACCATGGAGGAATTCACTCAGGATCTTCAGCTGAAAGCGAATGTTTTGCTTCCTCCGCCAGGGGCACTGTTCTCACCCAAACCATCTTCATGCCCCACAAAAAAGGAGTAGTCCAGGCTATTGAACAGCCCCCCTCCACTGAGCATAAACTGCCAGGCCTGCCTTCTGTACACCTGATCGCCTGAACCTGCAAAACCCGATTCATCAAAGCCGATAACCTTATCATAGTGATAGTTCCACTCTACCGCTTCGGGCCAGGCATAATGAAAATTAATGATGGAGATATCCTTGTTTACCGCCGGTATGGGTGCTTTGAAATTGGTATAGTTTTGTGCAACCAGGTGCTTCTTGTCAAGCTTACTTTCCTCTTCCACAATGACGGAGGTCAGCTTGTCCTGCCAGGCCATGGATTCTTCAGAAGCAAAATCGGCTTTATAAGTCCAGTCACGTGGATTCAATTCCTCCTTGTTTACAATATTGTAGATGGGAACCGTATGATCGGACCAGGGTTCATTCTGCAATTCAAAGAATAAGTTATCGTATTCATTCAGCTCCTTCACCATCTTACTTACAAAGCTTAGCTGATAGGATAGCAGCTCACCATTGTTTAAGGTTTGTGCTTCCTTGCGGGTCACATCATTTCTTATATTGATGTTATTGGCCGGATTCTGGGGACAAATATCCCAGTGTTCGTCACGGTAAATGGAAGAAAAAAGGGTGACCTCCACAATAATGTCCAGATCCGCTGCCACAGACATAAAATCGTGAAGTCGTTCAAAGTAAGCTTTATTCCAGGTGGAAAGATCATACTTTACCTTTCCGGTCAGATCTGTGACAACGATTGCCCAGGGCGTAATGATGCTTCCCTTCTGAGGAGCCAGGGTATTGTTCTGAATTCCAAAACTCTCTCCCGCAATTTCAAAATAGCTGCCTGTGAAGATCCGGGTGTAATTCATGCCATCTTCGGATAAAGTCTTCAGATAGGTCCGGTAATCAAAATCCAGGTTGAGTACGGCCCCGTAATGTTCAGCTGAAGTGATTAGTGCCAGGGGCCTGCCCTTATACAGGAAATAGTGAGGATTTTCGGGATGCAGTTGAATTGGGCCATGGGCAGGTAAATCCACATCTTTGGGTGATTCATTTACACTACATGCGGTCACTGTCAAGGCCAGGATAAAAACTAATAAAGCGTTCTTCATTTGGAAAGAATTTTATGACAGATATCTAACGGTGCCGGAATCGGAAACGATGCTTCCTCCGGGCCGGTGACAAAAGAGCATAGTTACTAACGAAGCGCATATCTTCGATGGTATAGAAAGCATTGGGATTAAATTTCTGAATGATCCCAACTACATCCCTTAGTACTCTCCGTTTTATGATAATATAGATTACACCAACTTCTCCTTCTCTTCCCATACCGGGAACAGTTGTAACAGCATATCCTTTCTCGCGAAGACCATTGATCAGAT
The DNA here is from genome assembly GCA_963753765.1 of uncultured Bacteroidales bacterium. Taxonomy (GTDB): domain Bacteria; phylum Bacteroidota; class Bacteroidia; order Bacteroidales. The sequence continues at coordinate 12,106 of CAVWDQ010000027.1, read as the reverse complement.
CCTCAGCTCCTTTCTTTGTAATCACCCGGATCAGTTCGTATCCAAGGGCCAGCTTTCCTTCCAGGACCATCCCCACATAGGTGCCCAGTGCAAATCCCATAGCATAGCCAATATAGGTGAACCAATTGCCAAGATTGGCCAATTACCAAGAGCAAATCCCATGGCATAGCCTATATAGGTAAACCAGTTGTCCAGATTGGCCATGATCCTTGTAATGGTTATCAGCCAGATCAATGATTGAAAGAATCCAATAAAGGGTGCCAGGTTCCGGTACCCTTTGGCAACCATGATCACACGAATGGTATCAAGGGATACATCCACCACCCTGGCCATCATTATCAGGAGAGGCAGTATTACAAAATCAAACCAGGAAAATTCCATTTCAAAGGATTGTATTTATGTACGGCAAAATTAATGCAATTTTCCAATTTTGGAGTAAATGGATTTAACCGTAAAATCTTACAAACCATTTTCAAGTAAGCTAATTTGAGTATCTTGTAATTGATCTGGTTAACAACAATATTCTGGTCAGGCTGAATGCATGATAAAAAAGACCTAAATAGATAATTATGAAGAAGCTTATACAGGATTATTCTTCTCTCACATAATATTGGCTACACCTGCTGCGCTGAACGCCCAGGTACTGATCAGCCTTTTATTCGGGGATGCTCTGAATACTGAAAAAATAGAATTTGGTCTGGTAGGTGGCCTGAACCGTTCATACATCCTTGATATTAGTGATTCCAAGGGCATGAACAATTTTAACATTGGGTTCTATTTTCATATTCTTATGAAGAATAGTACCTATTTAAGCACCGGGGTTGCGGTAAAATCAAATGTGGGCGCCACAGGAATGGACACATATCCCATTGGGGATGTGAATTTTGATGCGATCTATGAGAATGGGGTACTTACAAAAAAAATCCCCGTATTTTATGTACCCATCCTCTTTCACCAGCGCTTCAACCAGCGCTGGTATATCGAAGCCGGACCGCAACTTGGACTTATACATAAACCCCTGGATATTTTTAAACGTAGTGGCCTATGACGGCGATAATGACATATGAACGTGATGTAAAAGGGCAATATCAATACTTTGATTTCGGTTTTGTAGGCGGAGTTGGATATAAGTTGAAGAAACAAATCAAAAGCACCAGTGTGGGTATATCTTACTATTACGGACTGGCGGATGTGAGCAAGGATGGATATCAAAAAATAAGAAACTCTTCCCTGAATTTTTGGGTTAAAATCCCCATTGGTGCCGGGAAAGAAAAGGATAAGCCTGAATCCTAATCAGATTAGCAAATTTTGTGGACATGCCGGGTCTTAAACTGAAATTTTCTCTGCTGTTCATACTAATTCTTCTTTTAGTAGGAGTGTCCACTATTGGCGCCCAGGAGCTTGAGCCCCGAAAGTACACAAACCTTCCGTATGGCCTTAATTTCGTTGGAGCCGGTTATGCCTACACGGCCGGAGGGGTTTTATTTGACCCGACTATTCCACTTGACAATGCAAATATCCGGATCCATGGACCGGTAATGGCCTACGTGCGCTCCATAAAAATCGGAGGAATGTCAGGCAATGTTAATATGGTTTTACCCTATGCCTGGCTTTCAGGATCTGCTGATTACGAGGGACAACGAGTCTCCCGTGATGTTTCAGGATTGGGAGATCCCCGCTTAAGCATGACTGTAAATTTTGTGGGAGCCCCGGCACTCCCGCTATCAGAATACAGGAACTATAGTCAGAACCTGATTGTCGGGGCAAGCTTTCAAGTCTATATGCCCTTGAGTCAATACGATCCTGAAAAACTGGTAAACATAGGAACCAATCGCTTTACCTTCAAACCAGAGCTCGGCATCTCAAAAGCATTTGGTCGCCTGTCGCTGGAACTGGCCACCGGGATTGCATTTTTCACAGCGAACGATGATTTTTATGGGGGAAAGACCCGGTCACAGGCCCCGATTACTTCTATCCAGGGTCACGCAGTTTACGGCTTTAAGGGAGGAATCTGGGTGGCCTTTGATGCTAACTTTTATTGGGGCGGGACGTACTACTGTGGACGGTGTTACCGGAAAAGACCTTCAGGAGAACTCACGCTTCGGCCTGACCTTGAGCCATTCCGGTAAACATGCACCATAGCATTAAAACTTACGCAAGTACCGGTGTTTCCACACGCACGGGAACTGATTTTAACGTTATTGGTCTGCTCTGGCAATACCGGTGGGGAAAGGGTTTCCCAAAATGAACACAAATATGAATTTGTTTGTTTTAGTATTTTCTTTAGTATTGCAGCCTCTAAAAAAGAACATGTAAAATACAGATAGCTAACTATTGATTTTAATTCGATGGTCAACTAATTTTACGAAAGCTTATAAATTTTAAACTATAAATACATTAATTATGAAGAAGAAAATTCTTTTATACCTCAGTTTGATCCTTGCACTGGGGGCATGTTATCCAGGAGGCGTAGAGTATTATGAAGATACCGATGTCATTTACACCAACTATGAGGCGGACTTCGATTTCGCAAGCGGAGGAACCTACGCGATTCCCGACAAAATCGTAAAAATTGAGGGTGATCTGGCTGAGGGTGAGGATCCTGAATATGTGAAGGAACCCTACAATACGCAAATGCTCACAAGAATGAAGGATAACATGTCAGCACTGGGCTGGACAGAAGTTGAGGATGCTGCAGATGCAGACCTGGTATTATTCCCTGCAGCCTGGACCAATACAACCGTTTATTACTGGTACGATTACTGGTGCTGGTATAATCCCTATTATTGCGGTTGGGGATGGGGTTACCCGTCCGTTTCTTCCTACACCACAGGTACACTGGTAATGAACCTGGTGGCCGATGGCGACGACTACATTGATCCTTCAGATGTATGGACGGCTGCAATAAACGGACTGCTTTCCGGCTCATACAATACAAACAGGGTTAACAAAGCAATCGACCAGGCTTTTGAGTCAAAGTCCCTATCTGCAAACGAATTAAGGTGGAACTTCATAAACTAATATAAGATGAAAAAAATACTTTTCTTAACGATAATATGCTCACTTTCTGCTCACCTCCAAAAGTTACGGCCAGGTTGAGAGCTATATATCTGCACAATATGCAGTGAGTTTTGGCACAGGAGATATGGGAGATTATATTTCAAAAGCCAGCTGGCGTGGTTACCTGATGGAATACCGGGGCTGCAGTCAGAAGCAACCTCCTGGTTGGGGTAGATGTTGGCTGGAATGTCTTCTACGAAAAGAAAGATTACGATACCTACAGCATGGACACAAGATTCACTCTCAGGGGTTCAGTACCGCTATCAAAACGAAGTACCGATACTGGTCTCATTAGACTATTTTATTTCATCCAGAAAATGCTCTGAAGCCCTATGTGGGTCTGGGTATAGGAACACTCTGGTCGGAACGGGCCACGGATATGAACCTTTACCGCTTGACTCAAAATACATGGCATTTCGCATTGAAAGGCGAACTGGGTTTGCTTTATGATATATCCTACACATCTGCTGTAAAATTTGCAGCAAAATATTATAACGGATTCAAGACAAACACCCTGGAGAATCAGGGATACTTTTCTCTGAGTCTTGGTATGGCCTGGACCCTGTGATCCATAACCGCTATCTGATACATGTAAGGGATGCTTTATCGATAAAGCATCCCTTATTTTTTCCTGTTATCCTTCGAAATGCCTCTCTTCCTGATCCTGTATCCAGACTTTGATTTTGACCTGCCCCTTTAAGGTATCAATATTTCCGACCTGGATTTTTGTAATATGGTGGATCCCGAAGCGTTCCTTCAGATCAGTCTCCATTTCACTACGTTTTGCCTCCTCAAGCAGATCCAGCCTGTCATATATAATCATTTTTGCAACATCCTTATTCTGGAAGAGAAAATAATCAGTTATTCCAACAATGGCCAGGATCAGCACATTATTTACCGACAATCTGATGACCGGGGTCTCCAGGGGTACCAGGGCATTCATAAGGGCCAGTCCGAGGCTGACGAAAAGGAAAGATAGTTCCCTGGGAGAGGCCTGAGTGGTCCTGAATCGGATAACACTGAATACCGCAAAAAGCCCCAATGCAATACCCATCTCCACCTTTACCTGGCTAAGCATTATACAAACGATAAAGATTATCAGTGAGGTGGCGATGTAAGTAAAAAAGTATTCACGGGAACCTCCCCTTTTGGGATAATAGATAAATCGGCCCAATGCAAATACAGCTACAAGATTAAGCGCCAGGCGACCAAGGATGGTCCAATACAGCTCATTAAAAATTTCAGTTAGTTCCATTTCAGACTACTTTAATACCAAATTTAGAAAAAATTCCACTCTGCCACTTAAAGACATATGCATTTTTGATTTACCTCAAAATTGACTAATATTAACTCTAATTCATAACCCGGATAAACCTTCATAATCCTGTAATGATGACACAAAAAAGAAAAAGTTTAATCTTTAGTTTGGCGCTGGCATTTGGAATGATTACAATCATTCAGGTGAATGCGCAAAAAGTTGAACTGACTCCCTTCATAGGCTATGAAACCGGTGCAAAGATTTATACCGGTTATGATTACCTGCGAATAGGTGATGGAATGGTTTACGGCGGATCTCTTAATGTAAATTTGGGGGGAGGGCGCTATTCAGAGCTTTCCTACAGTCATATGGCATCGACGCTCTCTTATGACGGTTATATTGACAAAATTTGCGATCTGGCAGTGGATTACTATTCCATTGGAGCTTTGCAGGAGGTGATGCCCGGTGCAAAAGCAACACCCTATGGAATGTTTACTTTAGGGCTGGTGAATTACCGACCCACTTCAGGTGGTTATGAGAGTGAAAATAAAATGCACGTGAGTCTTGCAGGAGGTATCAAAATACGTGCTTCCGAGAGGATCGGTATCAGGTTACAGGCACGATTGCTTATGCCTATATGGTATGGAGGTGCATATTGGACGGTCGGACCCGGCGGAGGAGGTTTCAGCGTAGGGGGAGGTATCCACGGAGTTCAGGGCGATTTTACCGGTGCATTGTTCTTTGTATTATAATAAATACGCTTTATAGCTTTACTAAATCTTTTCCTGCTCCTACAGCGATACATGGTTTGGTTCCGACAGTCTGTACGGACGCCTGGATTTTGAGGGCATTGCTTATGCTCCTGTTTCCAGCAAGGTAATGATTGGTATGAGATATCGTAACCACTATTCCCTGGGGAATGTCCCCTTTTATGCCAGGCCCAGTGTTCAGCTCAGAGGCGCCCCCCTTATGAAGTACCAGGGTAGCAATGTGATGGAATTTGAAACAGAAGTCAACTTCGAAGTTACAAAGCGCTGGAGTTTGGTAGGTTTTGCAGGGATGGGGAACGCTTATTCTTCCATCGAGGATTTCGATGATGGGAAAAGTGTCCGAACCCTTGGAACCGGCTTCCGTTACTTGTTAATCAGGAAATTCGGAGCAAGAATGGGAATAGATTTTGCAGTAAGTCAGGATGACTATGCATTTTATATTATCTTCGGCAGCGGATGGTTCCGATAACTAAACAAAAGGAAATACATACTAATCAATACATAAAACAACAATGATGAAATCTAAACTACTCTATACACTGCTGATTACTGCATTACTCTCCGGCTGTGCAAGCCAGAAGATCACTACCTCCTGGATCAATCCCGAAGCAAAAACCAAAGGTCCCTATGAATCTGTCTTTGTTATGGTCATGGCCCAGAGCAATGCTGCGAGTTTTGATATCGAGGACCGCATGGCTGAAACCTTTGCATCAAGGGGAGGAAGTCCGTAGTAAGCAGTTCCGTATTCCCGGCCCAGCTTTCGGCCGCTGAAGGGCTCACCCGAGATCAATTGGCGGAGGCCATTGGCAGAACCGGATGTGATGCCGTTTTTGTTATCGCCGTCCTGGATGTTCAGAGCGTTGAGACCTATAATCCCGGATCCGCCTATTATCCAATGTCTTATGGAATGTATGGCAGTTATTACGGATATTATAACCACTACTATCCGCAGGTATATTCTCCCGGTTACTATTCTACCGACAAAACCTATTACATAGAGACCAATTTCTATGATGTTGCATCAGATCAACTCCTGTTCTCCATCCAGTCAGAGGCCTATAATCCATCCAGCCTGGATAGCTGGTTTAAAGAGTATTCCTATAATCTTATAAAAGAGCTTAAGAGTGAGGGCTTGATCGAGAAATAAAGCTTTTGTACAAAAGGCTTCTTACATCAGGCCTCTTTCTTTGAAGCTATAAATCAGATCAGAGATACTATCCTTTCTGGTCTTCTTCAAGATATTACAGCGATGGGTGTTGACCGTATTAATACTCAGGAATAATTTTTCAGCGATCTGTTCACTGCTCAGTCCTTCCTCAACCAGCTTCAGGATTTCAAATTCTCGTTGAGATAAAAGCATACCCATATCCAGCAAATCTTTGTTCGGGTATTTAAAATAGCTCATGTCTTCTCCCATATAATAATGGAATCCATGCTGCTTCTTTTGCCACCAGTCGATGTTGGTATGTACCTTTAGAAAAAATACAGTACTGCGAGGTATGGTAGCATAAACTAAATAGCACTGAATAAGCATATCCGAGTAATCACCCTGGGTATTCCTCATTCTGAAATCGGTGGACAAAAGCATGCTGCCACTTTTGGCAGTAAAAAGATCCTGTGCCAGCTTCATTATCTTTGGCCTTCCAATGTTAAGTCGTTGAATATCATCAGGATGTGTGAGTTCCATAAACTGGTAGAAGGTCAATTCCTCTGGCTCAATTCCAATCATCTTAACACTTCGCTTGCTGGTAAACAAAATGTTCAGTTGGATGACATCAGCTATATAGAAAAACTGATTATTACGCTCCATCATTTCTTCTAGCTCAAGCATCAATGGATGATCCGGGTCGATCTCACTGAAACCATCCTTTGAAAAGGTTTCAATAAACTCCAAAAAAAGACCGTAGTCAGAAGGATTAATATTTGTCTGCGATTTAATGGCGAGCCCCGTATTTATTCAGATTCTAAAGTTAAGAAAAGGAACGATAAATACAGATTACTAACTATTGACCCGGATCAACAGTTGACCTAACTTTATATGCGTCAAAAAAAGCTATGAAAAAAGAAACAAATAAAAATGAAGGACCGAGCTGTGCTTGCGGGAAGGGCGATCTTTATGAAGAATTTCTGAAGAACGAGAACAAGAATAAGGAAGCCTCTGAAGCAACTCATTCCGACCAGACCGAAGACAGCAGTAAGTCTCATGATTCTGCAGATAAATAGGATTAAATAACATTAAAGCATAATCGTTAAATAACAATAAAATGGGAAACAAAGTAAAAAGAACCGCTCCTGATATGGACGTAATTATTGCAGAAGCAAAAAAAGCAGGCAAGCTGAAAACAGTACCCCTGAACTGGAATGAAGTTTACTACACCAATTGTCCGCTGATCTCAGCCAGTAACGTGGACCAGGAACTGGGCTGGACCAAGGAATTGTATAAGAAGATGGGGGTTCAGTACCTGTATCTCCGCGCTCGTGAAGAGAACGACTGGTACCCACACTACATACATAACATGGATAACATAATCCGTTTTGGAGGCCTGTTTCCCCCTATTCATGTCAATGCCGATATTCGCAGAACCAGGCTGTTGGGCGTTACACAGGTATATGAGGGTGGTGTAATGATGGTGCGCTCGAGGGATGATATTTACCGTATGGCCGACCTGAAAGGGAAAAAGATTGGACTTTCCAGGAGCCAGAATAAAATTAAAACCGACTGGTGGGGCATTCAGGAGGAACAGGGCATCGAATTGATGTTGCGCATGAACGGAATGACCCGCGATGACGTGGAAATCGTTGAATTTCCCTATCCGGACGACTGGTACGATGTACCGGAAATGATGGGCCCACCCATGGAGAACCCCTCAGAGCTTTGGCTGAAACGCGACCACAAACATGACCTTGCCTTTCGGCCATTGGAAACAGCACTGGAAAAGGGCGTCATTGATGCCATGTACAGTCAAAGCAAGGTGTTAAGTGTACTCTCCGAGGAAACCGGTAATTTTAAGTCTATCGAGGATCTTTCACATTATCCCGACTGGACCCTTCAGGTAGCCAACGTGCCCGCAGCTATAACCTGTACAGTTGAAATGGCTGAAAAACATCCTGAACTGGCTGTTGCCTTCATGAAAGGCATGATTAAAGTAGGACGTTGGGCCAATGAGCACAAGCATGCTGCAGCAGCCATTCTCGACAAACAGACTTTCTATCGCGACGTGGAGGATACCTATGAAGGAATTCGACGCGTGGACCTGGTTCCGAACCTGTCTCCCAAGAACCTCAGATCTGTTGAGATCGGGAAAGATTTTATGCTGAGCCACGGCTACATAAAGAACGATTTTGATGTAAGCAAGTGGGCTGCACCCGAATTCCTGGAGCAGGCTGCCAGAGAACTGTTGGAAGAAGAATGGAAAAAAAGATCCACTGCAAAACTTCCCCAGGCGGCTGATCCACTTCAGGGGGCCGGAAGAGTTGGGTAAGCTGAAGCATGTGTCTGTAACATTTTAATAATTCATATTTAAATATTCATTTATCATTTTAGAATCATGAAAAAATACCTATTAATCATTGCAGTCATTTTCATGGCTTCCTTTGCCCATGCACAAACCAATGCTGAAGAAGTGGACCTGATGCAGGCCGCATTCGGAATGGAGAAAAAAATGATTGTTGCTTCATTTGTTACTCCTTCAGAAGCCCAGAAAGATGATTTCTGGAGGGTGTATGACGAATATGAAGTACAAAGAAAAGAGCTTGGTAAGCAGAGGATCGTATTACTCAATCAATATGCTGAGCAGTACCAGAATTTGACAAGTGAACAGGCAAATGAATGGACCTCCAAGGTTATGGATCTCCAGAAAAAGACCGACCAGCTGATCACAAGATATTATAAGAAGGTGAAAAGCATTTCAGACGGTATCGTGGCTACCCAGTTCTACCAGGTCGAGTACTATATTCTGACTGGTATCAGGATTGAATTGCTGGAAGGAATTCCATTTGTACGGAAATAAGCTGATCTTTTTACAATGTTGAGAGTTATTAGCCTCATTATATGACAGTTAATAACTCTCAATTTATTTGAACAATAGTATAACTAATAAATATCCCAGGTATGAAAGTAATTATCGTTGGTGGAGTTGCCGGTGGCGCATCCTGTGCGGCCCGTCTCCGCAGGCTTGATGAAAAAATAGAAATCCTTTTGGTGGAACGCGGACCCTATGTATCCTATGCAAACTGCGGACTGCCTTATCATGTGGGAGGCTCCATTGAAAACGAGAGCGATCTCCTGGTGGCAACGGAACAGATGTTCAAGGTCATTTTTGCCATGGACTGCAGGACCAACTGCGAGGTGATTGGAATCAATGCAGGAAAAAAAACAGTGGACCTGAAGAATCACCTGACTGGTGAAGTGACCACCGAAAAATACGATAAGCTGGTACTTTCACCCGGTGCGGCTCCCATACGTCCCCCATTTGAAGGGATTGATCTCCCCGGGATATTCTCGGTGCGGACTGTGGCTGACGCAACAAATATTCGTAAATGGCTTGAACGGGATATTGACCGGTCTGTAGGTAACTCATTTACCGGTGTGGATACAGTTTCCAAACCAAAGAATGCTGTGGTGATCGGCGGCGGATTCATAGGGTTGGAGATGGTGGAAAACCTTAAAGAAAGAGGGCTTTCAGTGACATTGATTGAGAAGCTCAACCAGGTCATGCCTCCTCTGGATCCTGAGATGGCCCGTCTTGTGGAGCGCTACCTGGTAAAACATAACGTGCATCTCGAGCTGAGTGATGGCGTTGCCGGATTCAGAAAAGCCTCGAAGGGCGGATTGGAAGTCCTCACGGAAAAGGGGAAAGTCCTTCCTGCCGACCTGGTGGTCATGGCTATCGGGGTAAAACCGGAACTTGCGCTAGCCAAAATGGCGGGAATCGAGATCGGGGAACGTGGAGGAATGCGTGTTAACGAGCAGATGATCACTTCCAATCCTGATATCCTGGCTGTAGGTGACGCTGTGGAGGTGAAGGATTACATGACGGGCGACTGGACACTCATTCCGCTGGCAGGGCCCGCCAACAGGCAGGGACGGATTGCAGCCGATGTTATTGCCGGGCGCGATTCAAAGTTCCGTGGTACCCAGGGAACCTCCATCTGTAAACTGTTCGGAGCTACCATTGCCCAGACCGGACTGAGTGAAAAAACACTTCTTAGGATTGGGGATACCGATTATGAGAAGATCTACCTCTACCCCAACTCACACGCGGGATATTATCCCGGAGCCAAGATTATGCCCATTAAATTCCTGTTCCGAAAATCTGACGGGAAGGTACTTGGTGCCCAGGTGCTTGGTGAGGATGGTGTAGCCAAACGGATCGATTCGTTTGCCATGGCCATTCAGATGGGTTGCACCATCTATGATCTGGAAGAAGCTGAACTCAGCTATGCCCCTCCCTACGGAAGTGCCAAAGATCCCGTAAACTTTGCAGGGATGGTTTCGGCCGATGTACTTCGGGACGATATGCCGATCGTACACTGGGAGAATTTAGGAGATGGATTTATCCTCGATGTTCGCAATCCTCCGGAACTTGAAGTGGAGTCTGTGGAAGGTGCCGTAAACATTCCTCTGCCCCAACTTCGTGCAAGGCTCGGAGAATTACCGCGCGATCGTGAAATAAATATCCTCTGTCGCTCGGCACAGCGGGCATACTATGCCACCCGAATCCTGCAACAGAATGGTTTTAAAGCAAGGAATATCTCAGGAGGTATGCTGGCCCGTTCACATCGTGCAGTTTAACTTCTAATAACAGATATTATGAACGAGATAATCCAATTTTGCCAGCCCTTATTCAATCCACTGGTCATAGTCTTCACCATTGCAAACCTCTTCAGTATGGGGCTGCAGGTGAATCTGGGCAAGATGATCAAGATAGTTGGAAATCCAAAGTTCCTGGGGCTAACCTTTGGATTAGGCTGGGTGGTTGGCCCCGCTATAGCTTATCTGATCACCCTGATCATACCCCTGGATCCGGCCTATGTAATCGTGTTATTTATCGGTAGTCTTGCTCCGTGTGCACCCTTTCTCCCGCCGCTTCTCCCCAAAGCACATGGAGACATAGTCTTCGCCGGTGCCTTTATCCCGGTCGCAGCGATCGGCACATCCCTCTTAATGCCCGTATTCGCACCTCTCCTGGTCAAGGGGATAGACTTAAGTGTCATGTCGCTTCTAAAACCGCTCTTCATGACTGTGCTCCTGCCTTTGCTTATTGGGGCACTAATCAGGACTTTTGCCAGCAAAGTTGCCGATAAGATCTTCAAGCCTGTAAAAATCCTTGCGGGCCTGACTACATTATTGACAACCATATTCTGCATATTGCTCTATTACAAGCAGATGTGGGCTACTGCCGGAAGTATGGCAATGCTTTCCCTGACTATTTTTATGGTTGTGATGGCACTGATCTCATTTTATTTCGGATTCGGCCTTAACCGAGGTGAGAGAGTTGTCATGTCGCTGGGAATGGGTACACGGAATATCGCCGCTGTTCTGATCGGAGTTCTTGCCATTGCCAATGTAACCCCAAATATGGTGGCGATGGTTGTTATTTGGACGCTGTGGTCATTAATTCTCAGCCTAATTGCAGCCCCCCTAATGGGCAAAAAGGCCACTAATACAGCTGCAGCAGCATAGATAAATAGATTAGGAACCATAAAATCAACCTGAATAGTGGAAAATAAAAAAGGAAAATCATCCCTGAAGGGAATTTTGAGAGCTTATTTTCCGATCCTCGACTGGGGAGCCAACTACAACAAGAAGACCTTCAGTAACGACATGATTGTCGCGGTGATTGTGACCATGATGCTGATTCCCCAGTCGCTGGCTTATGCCATACTTGTTGGACTGCCTCCGGAAATAGGGCTTTACGCATCCATAGCTCCATTGCTCATCTATGCCATCTTTGGAACTTCACGAACACTTTCAGTCGGGCCAGTAGCAGTAGCCAGTCTTATGACCGCAGCTGCA
>CAVWDQ010000026.1:0-77459 GCA_963753765.1 uncultured Bacteroidales bacterium | reverse complement strand
TATGGAGCTACCATGGACCCGGGTTTCCGTTCTTATCAGGCTTTCTCTTGCTGGACAGGGGTTATGTATTTGCCATTGCCCATATCCGTGGCAGCCAGATATACGGACGACCCTGGTATGAGGATGGAAAGCTATTGAAGAAGATAAACACCTTTACCGACTTTAATGATTGTGCCGAACATCTGATTCAGGAGAAATATACCAGCTGCAGAGCACCTCTATGCCATGGGAGGAAGTGCAGGTGGATTGCTGATGGGTGCTGTGATCAATCTGCAGCCGGAGCTTTACAATGGGGTGATTGCCGCGGTTCCTTTTGTGGATGTGGTGACCACCATGCTGGATGAAGATATTCCCCTGACTACCTCAGAGTATGATGAGTGGGGAAATCCCAATGAGAAGAAGTACTATGACTATATGCTCAGTTACTCTCCCTACGACCAGGTGGAGGCCAAGGCCTATCCCAACCTGCTGGTGACCACCGGATTGCATGACAGCCAGGTACAGTACTGGGAGCCCGCCAAATGGGTGGCCAAGTTGCGGGATATGAAGACCGATGAGAACCAGTTGCTGATGTACTGCAACATGGAGACCGGTCACGGGGGAGCATCGGGAAGATTTGAACAGTACAAGGAGACTGCCATGGAGTTTGCCTTGCTCTTTAGTCTGGAAGGAATCACGGAGTAGGATTTAAAGCATATAAGATGTTGCCGATTACCAGAAGTACGAAATACCGGGTCCTTTACGCGGATACCGATATGATGGGAGTGGTCTACTACGGAAACTACGGCCGGCTCTATGAGATGGGACGGACCGAGATGATCCGGGAGATGGGCATGCCCTATATCGAATTGGAACATGCGGGTATTGTGATGCCGGTCTTTTCGGTGGAATCGAAATACAGGAAGGTGCTGAAGTACGATGAACTGATCACCATTGAGACCACCGTCAAAGAAATGCCGGCAGTCCGCATGGAATTCTTCCATAAGATCTATAACGAAGATGGTGGATTGGCCCATGAGGCGAAAGTGGTTCTGGTGTTCCTCGATATGAATACAAACCGACCGGTCAGGGCCCCGGAGAGCCTGGTAAAATTGATGGAGAACTACTCCGGCTGAAGCGTCAGCAATGTGATCTCGGGACGGATTCCCACCCGGCCCGGAAATCCGGTGTAACCCAGGCCTCTGTTTACATAGAGATGCTGACCGTTCTCATGGTATAGCCCGGCCCAGTGCCTGTAGGTCCATTTTGAAGGGCTCCACCTGAATTTCCCGATCTCAATTCCGAACTGCATGCCATGGGTATGCCCTGAAAGGGTCAGCTGGATGTCCGTTTTATTGCTTACCTGGAGGTCCCAGTGGGAAGGATCGTGTGAAAGCAGGATTTTAATTCGGTCCGGATCAACTCCAAACATGGCCCTGCTTAAGTTCTCCTTTTTGAGGAAATGGGGGTTTCCCCCAGTTCTCCACTCCTATGAGCTCCAGGGAGTCACCGTTGAGCCCTATGGTCCGGTGTTCATTCAGTAGCAGATCAAAACCGGCGGCCCGGATCTGGCTTTTTACCCGCTCCAGGTTGGCTGCCTCTTCTTCTTTTGAATCCCATTTGAAGTAAACCCCGTAATCGTGGTTTCCCAGCACGGCATATTTTCCCAGGGGGGCTTTCAGTTCATTCAGGATATCTATAAAGGGATCCAGCTCTTCCGAGAAGTTGTGTACCATATCGCCTGTGAAGCACAACAGATCGGGATCCAGTTCATTTACCAGGGCCACAACCTTTTTGATATAGGCAGGATGCTTATAGAAACCGGCCAGATGAATATCCGAGATCTGGACAATTTTTAATCCCTCGAAGGAATCCGGAAGGGCTTTAATCTTCAGAGTTTCACGCTTTACTTTGACATGGGTTCGTCCTTTGACCATACCAAATCCAAAGGCGATAAAGGTAAACAGACCCAGGACAGCACCCGGAATCAGGAACCATTTCTTCAGGCTGGAAATATCCTGTCGGAACAGACCGCCCAGCAGCACAGACAGATCGCCCAGGAGTTGAGTGACATTAAAAAGAAGCTTGGGCAAATAGAGCATCAGGAAGATGCCCATAATCAGCATGATCCCAAAAAACCGGGAAGGATCGCGCAGTTGCTGAAACCTGGAGCCGGTAATGATCAGCGTAAGTGCCATCAGAAAGCTGACTCCCCAGTACAGAAAGTAGAATAAGGTATTCGCATTTCTTCCATGAAAGAAGAGGTACTGGATCCCCCTGAGAGCATATAGATCCATTACAACAACAAAAAGGACAAAAATAATGATGATAAGGAGTGTTCTCATGGGATGCAAATAAACAAGAAAAATCCTTTCTCATACCTGAAAGGATTGTTAATTTAACATGATGAAAACATTTGTGCTCAGCAGTCCCGGCTATGGCTTATCCTGGCCATACAAATATTCTTATTTTCAGGTGCATATTGCCAGGCTCCATCGAGCTTGAAGGATTCCCTGGTGGCTCCTTTGCCCGGGATACTGGAAAGTGAAGCAGGTCTCAGTATCGCTTCATCTGTACAATGGGAAGAGATCCGGCGCCAGGAGATCCTGGATCTGTTCAGGGATCATGTGTATGGCCGGGTGCCGGAAGAGGATGTAAAGGTAGACTACCGGGTGCTCAGGGAGGACCGGGAGGCACTGGATGGTAAAGCTGTGGAGAAAGAGGTGGTGATGGAAGTTAGCAAGGGGGACAGGACCATGGAGATAAATATGCTTATTTTTCTTCCTGAAAGGGCAGCCTGGCCCGGTACCGCTTTTCGTGGGACTTAACTTTAACGGGAACCACACTGTTCATCCTGATCCCCAGATCTCAATCACAGAAAGCTGGGTCAGAAATAATGAAGCTGCAGGAATTACTGATAACAGGGCGATTGAATCCTCAAGGGGAATGGCATCAGGGCGATGGCCGGTGGAACTGATTCTTTCCAGGGGATATGGACTGGCCACCATCTACTATGGGGATATTGATCCGGATTTCGATGATGGATTCGGGAACGGGATTCAGGGCTTAATAGATCCTTCCGGGGCGGACCGGGAACCCTCTTCATGGGGTTCCATTGCTGCCTGGTCGTGGGGACTTTCCAGGGCCATGGACTATTTTGAACAGGATGAGGAGATCGACCAGGAGCGGGTGGCTGTGATGGGACACTCCAGGTTGGGTAAGACCTCTCTCTGGGCAGGGGCTGAGGATGAAAGGTTTGCCATGGTGATCTCAAATAACTCGGGTTGTGGTGGAGCGGCTCTTTCCCGGAGGCCCTACGGGGAGCGGGTAAGCAGGATCAATACCTCCTTTCCACACTGGTTTGCGTCCCGCTTTCATGATTACAACGACAATGAGGGAGCTCTGCCCGTGGATCAGCATATGCTGATGGCCCTGATGGCGCCCCGGCCACTTTATGTGGCAAGTGCCCAGGAGGATAACTGGGCCGATCAGCGGGGTGAATATCTTTCGCTCTATTACGGAAGCAGTGCTTACAGGCTTTATGACTCGCGTATCTCTCTGGACCAAAAGATGCCTGCTGTGGACCAGCCTGTTTCAAGCGGAAGCCTGGGATATCATATCCGCACAGGCGAACATGATGTGAAGAAGTACGACTGGGAGCAGTACCTCGACTTTGCCGATCGTCATATGCAGGCCTCCGGCGAAGACTGGGGATGGAGAATCCGGTCAGCATGGAATGGATTGAAGAGCGCTTATATGCTGCCAATCCCAGGCTTATTCTGACTCCCCGGGTGGAGTACCTTATCTGGCAAAAGATTGACAATGGCGATAGCCTGGTAAGTATGGGGCTGGAACTGATACGCAGGAATGCAGATTCCATACTGAACCTGGATGCCCTGGAACGGGTGATGACGGGAAGAAGATTGCTGGGTGTTTCCAGGGAGGCCATCGGCAGACTAAGCACACTGTCCCTGGCCTATCGTTTCCAGAGAGATCCCCGTCACCTGCAAAAGCTGGAAGAGGAGCTTCAGGCAGTATGCAATTTTGATGACTGGAATCCATCGCATTTCCTGGATGTGGCTGAAATGGCTGCTGGAGTGGCACTGGCCATCGACTGGGCAGGGGAGTGGTTATCCCCGGAGGTGGAGAGCCTGGCTCGCAATGCCCTGGTGGAACAAGGCCCTGAAGCCGGCCCTGGATAAGTCCCCCAATAACTGGTGGATCACCACATCCAATAACTGGAACCTGGTATGTCACGGGGGACTCTCCATGGCTGCCCTGGTGGTATTTGAGGATGCCCCTGAACTGGCGACTGCTGTTCTGCACCAGGCGGTGGAACATATCCCCCTGGCACTTGAACCCTATGCCCCGGAGGGGATCTATCCGGAAGGGGCCTCTTACTGGTTTTATGCCACCACCTATCTCACATCGGTCCTGTCGGCCTATGAGTCGGCTCTGGGAACTGATTTTGGATTTACACAGGCACCCGGGGTGATGGAGAGTGCCCTTTTCAGTCAGGTTATGGCCGGACCTTCAGGGGAGTATTACAATTTTTTTGATTCGGGACTGGACGGATTTCATAGCCTTACCCATATGGGATTGCTCTCCTGGTTTGCCCAGAGATCGGGTTCAGGTTTTGATTGGAGTGCCTATGGAGCTCTTCTCAGCAGCGAGTTGGATGAGATGAGTCAGATTAGGAATACTCGTTTCTTCCCGGTACATTTCTTAAATACCGTCCAGCTGGATAAGGAGAATTCGGGTGATTTTACCTGGCCAGAAGCGTGGTCGGGAGCAGGAGAGGAACCCATCGTAATCATGAGAGACAGCCAGAATAGTCCGGATGCTTTCTTCCTTGCTGCCAAGGGCGGAAGGGCCGCGGATAATCACGGGAATATGGATGCAGGATCCTTTGTATTTGAACTGGACGGAGTGCGCTGGTCCATTGATCCCGGAAACCAGAATTATAATGAGCTGGAGCAGATCATGGGAGGCGAGCTATGGAACAGTGCCCAGGATTCACGCAGGTGGAGCCTGCTTACAAAAAACAGTGGAGGTCACAGTACCCTGGTGGTGAATGGGGAGATGCACCTGGCCGATGCACGTGCCCACCTGTTCAGCCGCGAATTGCAGGGAAGTGTGCCCGAATGCACCTTCGATCTTTCGGAGCTTTATGGCGATAATATTCAGGTGGCCCGGCGTACTTTTTCCCGGCTTTCTGCTACGCGGCTCCGGATCAGTGATAAGTTGCTTTTCTCTTCAGAAACAGAAAGCTTCACCTGGCAGTTGATCACCCGGGCCGAAATAAAGGTGCAGGGGGAAACCGTGGAGCTGCACCAGGATGGTGCCACGCTCTATCTTCAGATTTCTTCCGGGGCACCTTATAAAGTGAAGCAGGTATCCCTTTCCCCGCCACCCTTGCCCTATGATAAGGATATTGAGGGACTAACGCGACTGGAGATTCACTGGCTCAGATCAGATTTTCAGGGCGATACGGCTACTATTAATGTGGAACTGGACAGTAAGTTTCAGGAATGAGAATAAGTCGGATGAGAATAATATTCGGATGAGATTGAGCCGGTGTTATATCTGGATGGTTCTTCTGGTTGTAACGGCCTGTTCGGGTGAACGAAAGGATGAACTGCCCAATTTTGTCTGGATCATTTCCGAGGATAATTCCACACACTATATGGAGCTCTTTGATCCCCATGGCATCGCCACGCCCCAAATTGCGCTTATGGCGGAAGAGGGGATACGTTTTACCAGGGCCTTCTCCAATGCACCTGTATGCAGCGTGGCACGCTCCACCCTGATCTCTTCCTGCTACGGACCCCGGACCGGGACCCAGTTTCACAGGCGCTCCCAACTGGTACCTCTTCCCCCGGGAGTGGAAATGTTTCCGGCTTATCTGAGAAAGGCCGGCTACTATACCACCAATAACAGCAAGGAGGATTACAACTATATCAAAGGTGAAGGGGTATGGGACGAGTCTTCACGAGAGGCACACTGGAGCAAGCGTGAACCGGGTCAGCCCTTTTTTCACAAGGAGTCACACCCGGTATCCCATGAAGGCAGGCTTCATTTCAGTGCGGAGCTGATGGAATCTTATAGTCCGGTAATGGACCCGGACAGCGTGCATCTCTTTCCCGAATCATCCCGATACCGATCTCTTTCGCTTCACATCGGCTTACTACCATGATCGTATGCTGGCTGTGGACAGCATTGTGGGGCGGGTTCTTCAGCAACTGGAGGAGGAGGATCTGCTTGAAAGTACCTTTGTTTTCTATTTTGGTGATCATGGGGGTGTATTGCCGGGCAGCAAGGGTTATTTGTATGAAACCGGACTCCATGTTCCGCTGGTGGTGCGGATCCCGAAGAAGTTCCGCCACCTTGTCGATCTGAAGAGGGGCGAAGCCACGGATAGTCTTTGTAAGCTTTGTGGATTTTGGGCCCACTCTTTTGAAGCTGGCAGGAATTGAGATCCCCGATGGAGTGGATGGCCTTCCTTTCCTGGGACAGCATATGGAGTCTGGTCCGGGGCAGCCTGAGGGCTTCGGGGTGAAGCCGGATATTACCTATGGGTATGCCGATCGCTTTGATGAAAAGTACGACATGGTTCGGACAGTCAGGAAGGGTGACATGAAATATATGCGCAGTTACCAGCCCTTTAATGTGGACGGACTCCAGAATAATTACCGCTACCTGTGCCTGGCCTTTCAGGAGTGGAGGGAGATGTACCGGGCAGGTGAGCTGGATGCTGTCCAGGCTGCTTTTTTTGAGCCCAGGGAGCCTGAAGCCCTGTATGACCTTTCTGTAGATCCTTATGAAACCAATAATCTGGCCAAAGATCCGGCATATGCGGAACAGGTGTTGGAGATGAGAGGCTTGATGGAGGACTGGGTGAAGGGGATGCCCGATCTGAGTTTCTATCCCGAGAATATACTCCGCAGGGAGGCCTTTGATAATCCGGTTATTTTCGGACAGGAGCATAAGGCCGAAATTGCGGAACTTATCGATATTGCCAACCTGGAACTGCTTCCCTTTGAGGAGGCTCGTGCTGGAATTGATACTTGCCCTGGATTCAGATGATCCGCTTAAAATGTACTGGGGCTTAATTGTGTGCAGCAGCTTTGGTCCTGAGGCTGCTGAATTTGAGTCAGAGGCACAGAGCCTTTGCAGCCATGGCGACCTGCTGGTGCGAACCCGGGCCGCTGAATTCCTGGGGCTTAAACGGACTGGGCGACCCGGTTCCGGTGATAGAGGAAGCACTCTATGCAAGTGAGGATGGGGTGGAGGCTCTGCTGATTCTTAATAGCCTGGTGCTGCTGATGGATGGACCCCTATGCCTATAGTTTTGAGCTGGACCATGAAAAGCTTTCACATGAAGTCCTGCAGGATCAGCAGGTGCAGCGCCGCCTGGAGTATATACAATCCAGGATGGCTTCGGTTTAGAGCGCTGAAGAAGCTGTAAAAATCTGTACATTTGAGGATGATTTTATTTGAGGAGTATCTGAAGGATAACCTGGTCCTGCTCGATGGGGCCATGGGATCCCTGATCTATGAAAAGGGTGTCTTTATTGACAAGTGTTATGATGAGTTAAATCTATCCAGGCCCGAGCTGATCGGCTCCATTCATGAGGAGTATGTGAGGGCAGGAGCCAGGGTTCTGGAGACCAATACCTACGGAGCCAATCGCTTTAAGCTAAAGTCCCATAATCTGCTTGAGCAGATGGAGGAGATCAACCGCAAAGGGGTTGAACTGGCCAGGGAGGTTGCGGGGGATGAGGTGTATGTGGCCGGTTCCATGGGTCCATCCGGACTGGAAATTGAACCCTGGGGAGATACCACCCTTGAGGATGTGTTTGAAGGATATGCCGAGCAGGCTAATATCCTGAACCAGGCAGGTGTGGACCTGTTTATTCTGGAAACCTTCCAGGATATCCGGGAAATGGAGCAGGCCATTAAGGCCATAAAAAGTGTCTCTGATTTGCCGGTGGTGGCCATGATGACGGTGGGTGAGGATGGGAAAACACGTTATGGTGTGGACCTGGAGGATGTGACAGCTATTCTTACAAAGAGTGAAGCAAGTGTCATTGGTCTGAACTGTACGGTGGGGCCCAAGCCCATGCTCGATTTCGTGGAGCAGATGGCCGGGCTTAGCGATAAACCCCTCTGCCTGATGCCCAATGCGGGACGTCCCCAGTTTACCGATGGCCGGATGATTTATATGAGTACACCGGAGTATTTTTCGGTCTATACCAAACGTTTTATCGACAAGGGAGTCAGGGTGCTGGGCGGATGTTGCGGTACCACTCCCGATCATATTGCCAAGATGGCCAATGCGCTGGCCATGAAGCAGACCCGCATTCAGCACTCCATTCAAATCGGGGTGAAACCGGTGAGCGAGGAGCCTCTGCCGGATCCTGTTCCGGTGGCAGAAAAATCGAAACTCGCGGAGAAAATGATGTCGGGCAAGCAGGTGGTACTGGTGGAGATGGTCCCACCGAGAAGCACCGATATCACCAAGCCCCTGGAGGGAGCCAGACTGTTGCAGGAGCATCGTGTGGATGCCATCAATATTCCGGACGGACCACGGGCCACGGCACGGATGACCGGACTGGCACTGGCTGTGCTTTTGCAGAACCAGGTGGGCATTGAAACGGTGCTGCATTATACCTGCCGGGACCGAAACCTGCTGGGCATGCAGTCGGACCTGCTGGGGGCAACTGCCATGGGAATACGCAATATCCTGGCGATTACGGGCGATCCGCCCATGATAGGTGACTATCCCCAGGCCACGGCCGTATTTGATATCGATTCCATTGGACTGGTACACCTGATTAATAACCTGAATCATGGCATTGATGTGGGAGAGAAACGAATTGGAGATCCCACCTCATTTTTCACAGGAGTGGGGGTGGATCCCAACAGTGTGAATGCCGAAAATGAGATACACAGGCTGCAGCTGAAGAAGGAGGCAGGCGCCGAATATGTCATTACACAGCCGGTGTTTGATGTGGATTCCCTGGAGCGTTTTCTGGAAAAGGCAGATCTGGGAAATCTTTCCCTGATTGCCGGAATCTGGCCCCTGGTGAGTCTTCGCAATGCCGAATTTATGAAGAATGAGGTTCCGGGAGTCTATGTGCCGGATGAGGTGATCAAGCATATTGCTAAATTTGATACAAAGGATGACCAGCTGAAAGCGGGGATTGAGATTGCCCAGGGAATGATCGACCGGGTGGCCGGCTTTGTTCAGGGCATCCAGGTGAGTGCGCCTTTTGGCAGGTACATCCTGGCGGTGGAGGTGGCGGGAGCCATGCTGGAGCAGGAATAAGTTAAACCTAATACAAGCTAAACCTAATATAAGCCTACATATGAAAAGAGTTGCGGAACCGGTCCTTGCCCTGGCCATGATATTCACATGTGCCCTGGCAGATGCACAATTACACCCCGATTACGAAAATCCAAAAGTATTTGAGCGTGGACAGGAGCTGCCCCATGCCACCCTGATGCCCTATCCGGATTCAGATCTCGCTCTGCAAGGCGAACGGAAAGCATCCCCCTTCCATATGAGCCTCAATGGCCCCTGGCAGTTTCATTGGGCTGAGAATCCGGGACTGGCGCCGGAGGAATTTTATAAGTCGGGTTTTGACAGAGCGGACTGGGAGACCATTTCTGTTCCTTCCAACTGGCAGATGGAGGGCTTTGGCTATCCCCTGTTTCGGAACGTTGGACTGCCACATCCCCTGGATCCACCTGAAGTACCCAAACAGTTCAATCCATGCGGGTCCTACTACCGAAGCTTCGAGCTTCCCGATGATTGGGATAAAAGGCAGGTCTTTCTCCATTTCGAAGGAGTGCATTCGGCCTCCTATGTTTGGATCAACGGCAAGGAGGTGGGTTATAACCAGGGAGGAATGGAGCCTGCGGAGTATGATATCACCCCCTATCTGAAACGGGGTGAAAACAGCATTGCGGTTAAGGTGCTGCGTTACAGCGACGGGGCCTATATGGAGGACCAGGATACCTGGCGGCTTTCAGGTATTTACAGGGATGTCTACCTGATGTCCACACCGCCAACGCATATCCGTGACTTTTATGTGATTACGGACCTGGATGACAGCTATCAGGATGCAAGCCTGGAGCTGGCTATGTGGGTGAAGAATTATGCAAAGAAGAAAGCGGGTTCTTTAGAGTTGCGGACAACGCTCTATGATCCTGATGGCAAGCCTGTTCCCGAAGGCAGAGTGGAGATACCTGTTGAAGCCCTGGATGGAGGTGCAGAGGCGATGGTGGAGCACAAACTGGAAATCAGCAATCCGCTGAAGTGGTCGGCCGAATATCCTCATCTCTATACCCTGGTGATGGAGCTTGTGGATGGCGACCAGGTGCTGGAGGCAATAAGCACCAGGGTGGGATTCCGCGAAGTGGAGGTGATTGACCAGGCCATTTGTGTCAATGGTGTTCCCATCAAGTTCAACGGGGTGAACAGTCATATGATGCACCCTCAGACGGGACATGCCATGGATGTGGAGACCATGCGAAAGGATCTCTACCTGATGAAACAGTTTAACATCAACTGTGTGCGCACCAGTCACTATCCACCCAATGTGGAATATCTCGATCTGGCCGACGAACTTGGAATATACGTGGTGGATGAAACAGGAGATGAGGCTCATGCCTATATCTATATTTCGGATGATCCGGAGTGGAGGGATCAGTACCTGGACCGCATGCGGAAGATGGTTTACCGCGACCGGAACCACGCTTCGGTGGTCATCTGGAGTGCCGGGAATGAAAGTGGAACCGGTGATAATATCTGTGCGCTGATTGCCGGGGGTAAGGAGATCGATCCCAGCCGGCCGGCATGGCTCTACGGCGGAAACCGGGATGAGGACCCGCTGACCAATCCCATCCGCTGCGAGGATGTGGTGGGCCCACGCTACCTGCAACCTTTCAGGCTGGAACAGCGCTTTGGAAAATCGGATGATCCCCGGCCCTCCTTTATGGATGAGTATATAGCTGCCACAGGAAACAGTCTCGGGGGCATGGATGAATACTGGGAGCTGATCTACAAATATCCACGTCTGACCGGAGGGGCCATCTGGGACTGGATCAGTCCGGGTATCACCATGCCGGTGATCAGCACCCCCGATGATTCGCCTACCGGGGCCATGAGTGTTTTTATGAACCGGGCACATCTTGTGGGAGGAGAGAGCGGACAGGCACTTTACCTCAGCGGAAATGACGACTGGCTGGAGGTGGCCAGGGAAAGTGCCCTGGATATAAGCGGGGAGGCCCTGACCCTGAGCTTCCATGTGAAGCCCGAAGCCTATAATGGAAATGCGGCCTTCCTGACCAAAGGCGACTACCAGTTCGGTGTTATCCAGTCCGATGAAAAGCATCTTGAATTCTATTTGAATACGGGAAGAAAGGTGAGTCTCCAGGCTGACCTGCCAGAAAACTGGGTAGGACAGTGGCATCATGTGCTTGCCACCTATGACGGAGAAAAAATGCAGCTTTATGTGGATGGGGAAGTGCTGGGAGAGCAAGCCTGCACGGGGCATATACGGAATGCACCCTACCAGGTGATCCTTGGGAAGAGTGCCGAGTTAAGGGACGGGCACCAGGGCTATATGTGCAAGGCAACACTGGATAATGTCAGGATATTCGATTGGGTGGTGCCCATGGCTGATCTGGAAAATGGGAATGAATCTTTGAAGTCAAAATCCTTACTCTGGCTCGATTTTGAAACATCCCGGGAAGAGGGAAGCTATTATTCCATCGGGATCCCGGGGCGCACCTACGGAGTTATCTGGCCCGATCGTTCCATTCAACCCGAATTGTGGCAGATGAAAAAATCCCCACAGCCGGTAGCCTTTGAGGTAAAGGACCTGGAGGAGGGCATCATTGAAATTACCAACCGCTTCCATTTCCGGAACCTGGAGGAGCTGAATTTCAGCTGGGAACTTACGGCCGATGGAGTAAGCGTACAGGAGGGGACATTTCAGATTGAACTGGAGCCCGGGGAGCAGAAAGAAGTGCAAATTCCCTATAAGCGTTCGGAGCTAAGTCCGGGATCAGTCTGTCATTTATTGATAAGTGCTTCTTCGGGAAGTGATCAGCCATGGGCTGAGGCGGGACATGAGCTGGCCTGGGAACAATTTGAGTTTCCCGTTCAAAAAGAGACTTCTGAGTCAGGGCACCATGCAATGGCCAGGCCATATTTACCTTTGGAGGTGACTGAGAATGAGAGCGCATTGGAGGTGAAGGGGAATGATTTCAACTATGTTTTTGATAAGCAGAGCGGTGATCTTTCATCTATGACTATCAATGGAAAGGAATTGCTTAGCAGGGGCCTGCGGCTGAATGTATGGCGGGCTCCGCTTGCCAATGATCTGGATTCCTGGAATTTCTGGCAAACCGAGATGGGACATGTTACAGAAGGCATGGGAAAGGAGACCGCAAACGGATGGCGCAGCATCGGACTTGACCGGCTGAAGCAGGTGGTGGACGCATTCGAGCTTGACTCCTTAAATGGAAATTTCAGGATTCATGTGGAGGCCAGTTTGCATGCCATGAATTATACCACCGGGTTCAAAGTGTTTTATGATTATACCATTTCAGGAGATGGGGAGATCAATATTGCATGCAGGGTCTCTGCCAGGGGAAATATGACTAAATGGATACCTAAAGTGGGACTTCAGATGCAAGTGCCTGAAGAATTTCAGCAGATGGAATGGTTTGGAAGGGGGCCCTTTGAAAATTATCCGGACAGGAAGACCGGGGCAAAAACGGGCATTTACCGGACCACCGTGGAGGAGGACTATGTTCCCTATATTATTCCGCAGGACTATGGAAACCGCTGCGATGTGCACTGGTTCCGGCTGAGCAACAAAGAGGGAAGTGGACTGCAGGTGAGCTCCGATGAAGTTTTCAATTTCAGCGCTCAGAAGTATAGTACCGAAAACCTTGACCGCTCGCATTATACCTTTCAGTTGAAGGAGGAAGATGTGGTGACCCTTAACCTGGATCATCTGGTAAGCGGGGTAGGGGGGACAGCCAATTCGGTTTTAAATCCCTATCGTGTGGCCCCGGGTGAGTTTGAGTTTGCATTTACACTTAAACCTCTTATGCCATAAGGCTAACAACAAAAAAAGGGTTCTGAATAATCAGAACCCCTATAGAGTATTCGCTGTATGTTGTCTAAATGAGCTGATTAATCTTTGGCATAAAGATCATCAGTAAGGAGAAAAAGGTAAAGCCGGCAGTGAAAGTCACAATAATATTACTCATGGCTTTTATCCTTATTCCCTGACCCCATGTTATGGTATCGTCATAGATGACCACCAGGTGGGCGGCATTTCTGTAAAATCCGGTGAAAAGGAAGACTGAGGATAAAAGGACTACCAGGCCCCATTGAATGACATTTAAATCAAAGAGAATACCTGCTGTAATAACAACAATTGTGAGGAGCACCTGCAGCAGAAATCCGCCATCTTCAGTGGCGATTCTCCTTAATCCAATATTATGACGGGCACATTTTTTTACCATAATACACTCAGATCTTGTGACCAAATGTAATAATACTTACGTGAACGCCAAATATTTTTACACTAAAATTATTAAGAGTCAGATTTCCGAAAATCAGTTTCCATGAAATTACTCTCCCGTAGGATGAGTGTTCCGATCAGGGCAAGGACGGCCAGAATAACAAAAATATTCATGAAAATGCCCAGGTAGAGATTCTCCCTGACACTCATTCCGGCCACGAAAATCATCCCGGTAAGCTGACCCACCCACAGGAGGATTCCCTGGGAGGTGGATTCTGGTGCGGGGTAAGAAATCTCGGCGGCATACTGAAATCCAAGCGGACCGGCACTCATAACAAAGAAACCCAGTGTAAAGGAGGCTGCCAGGGAAATCCTGTAGATTGTTTCAGGATCGCTGGCAAGCTGACCGGCAAAGGCAAGTGCTGCAACGGCTGGCAGCATGCCTGCTATGCAGATAACCAGGAAAGGTTTTCTTTTTTTATATTTATCCGAGAGCGTGGGGATTACCACTGCTCCGATAATACCCCCGATTAACATCACTCCTCCGATGAGGCCGTCCGAGTCTTCCACGCCCACTCTTTCTGCTATGGAGTCGGTCATGGAGCTGATGGCATTGAAAATTCCCAGTCCGATGAGGAAAAGAAACATGGTGATACGCATGTCCCTGTTTCGAAGGATATGTCCGATCCCTTTGCTGAAGGTATAGCGTTCACCTCTTTCATCGTCATTTTGTGCCTCCCTGTTTCTGATCAGCAGCAGACTGCTGAGGGCGGCCACAACACTTATGATTCCGTAAATCCATAGCATCCTTTCAAATCCGCTCCCATAATCAGCCTGGCTTGGATCGGATCCTACCAGTATGGGGGTGACCAGCATGGCAACGATAATCCCGATATACTGTGCCAGGGCCAGCAGTCCGGCTGCCATTCCCCTTTCATAGAGCGGAAACCAGCGTGCCGTAACAGCCGTAACCCCATTGAGGATAAAGGGTTGTGCCAGGGCCAGTCCCGTTTGTGCAATTACTACCCCGGTAAAACTGTCGGCAAAGGCAGCCTTCATCAGACTGAAGCCGGCAAGCATTATGGCCCCGATGGCCAGCCCGGTTCGTATTCCATAGGTATCGATCACATAGGATGCCGGGAAGCTCATGACCAGGAAGGCGACCATATAGATCATGGCCAGAAAATCAATATTCAGGAAGGATTCCGGATTGAACTGCCCTCCGTAAAACACCTCTGCAGGTCGCGCCACAGCGGCATGGGTGAGCCACTGGATCTCAATGGCCACGGTAATCAGCATAAAGGCTGCCAGAATCACATAACGGTAAATTGGATAGGGATTCTCTTTGTTCATGCTATTTGTTTTTTTCAGCCTCCCTGGAATATTTCCGGATGTATAGCTGGTGCATCAGGTGGGCCTCAAACTTATTAATCCCTTTTGCTCCTCCCAGGAATTCAGCTTCAATAAAGGCTTTGCAGGCCTTCTCCAGGACCTGGCAAACCACAAAAGCCTCTTCAAGGTCTCGCCCCACACATACAGCACCATGATTGGCCATCAGCGCCGCATTTCTTCCTTTCAGTGCATTGACGGTCTTTTTTGTGATTTTCTTTGTGGATGGAAGGGCATAATCCGCTACACGCACCGATGGACCAATAATCTGGGCCATATCATCCAGGATGGGAGGAACTTCCCGGCGAGCGGCGGCCACTGTGGAGGCATTCATCTGGTGGGTATGAATCACCGCATGGATCTTCTTGCGGGTTCTGTATATCTCACAGTGTAATTCCTTTTCCGAGGAAGGTTTGATATTTCCTTCATGTTTGGAAGTATGATAGTTCACCAGGACAATATCGTTGGGGGTCAGATCTTTGTAGGTGCGTCCACTGGGGGTGATCAGCATATAAGTCTCGTCCACCCGGATGCTTATGTTCCCCCAGGTGCGGGCCACCAGGCCCTCTTTCAGTAATCTGCATCCTCCCTGGATAATCTCCTGCCTGATCTGGTCTAAGTTTTTGCTGTTTTCCATCTGTGCGATATTTTTTTCTTATGCCTGCCTGTTAAGCTGCTGGAAACGTTCCAGATTGGCAGCAATATATGCTTTTTTCAATCCACGGTATACATCCTTATAGGAGCGGAACAGGTCCCTGTACAGGTCACTCCGTGGATGGATCCGGGTTAAAGCTTTGGGTCACTTTAATAAAATTGTTGATCTGGTGGAAGGAGTCCATGAGACCACTGCCCACAAAGGCACAGCTGGCAGCACCCAGGGCACCTGCCATGGTGGGACGATCGATAGTCTCTACCTGCTTTCCTGTGATATTGGCAATGCCCTGCATCCAGCTTTCATTGACCGATCCTCCCCCGATGGCCCTTATCTTTGCAGGCCTGAAACCAAAATCACGCTGGTAGTTTTCAAAGATCCATCTCAGGTTAAAGGCTACCCCTTCCAGTAAGGCATTCACGAAATGACCCCGGGTATGTTCCTGTCCCAGGTTAAAAACCGTACCCCGTGTGGTGGTGGTGCTAACCGGACAGCGTTCGCCCAGCAGCCAGGGAGTAAATATCAGGTGGTCCGACCCTGCAGGAACACCTGCTGTCTCGCTGTCAATAAAAGAATAGATATTACTGATGGCCGGATCGTTCTTTTCCAGTTTATAGAATTTCTCGATCATCCAGTCCAGGTTGGCCCCGGCCGATTCGGTAATACCAACCAGCAGATTTTTTTGGGCATCGGCACTTTGCAGCACCACGGCACCATTTTTATGCTTCAGATTCTTTCCCGTGGTGATGCCGGCCCAGGCTGAAGTACCCAGGTAAATATGGGCATCACCCTCAGCGGTGGAGCCTGAGCCCACGGCTGCGCTCTGGGTGTCATCGCATCCACCGAAAACCTGGACAGTCTGAGGCAGTCCCAGCTCACTCGAAGCCTCCGGGCTAAGTGTCCCGACCACATCGGTTGATCTGACAAGCGGAGGGAGTTTATTTATATCAATGCCTGAGATCCTGAACAACATGCGTTCCCAGTCCTTCTTTTTCAGGTTAAACCCGTAGGAGCAGGCCCCTGTCCATTCAAATACTTTTCGTCCGGTGGCCCTGAACTTCAGATAGCCGTTCACATCCAGAATCGTCTCGGTCTGCTTGTATAGCTCAGTCCTGTTCTGTTTGATCCAGCGTAATTTAGGGATCACATCCTTCCCTGTGATCTCAACACCTATCACTTTTTCAAAGATCTTCCTGCCGCCCAGGAGGCTCATCAGCCACTGGGCCTGCTCCTCTGCACGTCCATCCACCCAGGTAATATTGTGCATCAGCAGCGGTCATCCCTGTCAAGGGGAATAATACCCATGGCCTGTGTGGAAAACACCATGCCCGTGACATCATTGGGATCAATTCCACCGTCCTCCAGAAGCTTCCGTGTGTTTGCAACCACTCCCTTCCAGTAATCTTCCGGATCCTGTTCCACCCAGCCCGGATTCGGGTAGCTAAATCCGTAGGAGGAGGTTGAATGAGAAATAATTTCGCCATGCTGACTGACCAGGGTGCTTTTCACACTGGATGTCCCCACATCATGGGCAAGGACATATATTTCTTTATTACTCATTTGTAGAGCTACTCTAAATATATCGGGATTCTTACATTTTCTGAAAGACCCGCTCAAATCCCAGCAGTGCTTCGTCTATCACTTCATCCGTATCGGCCATGCTGGTATACATCCGGCTTCCTGCCAGGGTCACAATCCCCTCCATCATATAGGCTGCCCCCATTTCTTCCATCATGTGTTTGCGGATTTTGATCTCCTTCAGAGTTTTGGGAATGGTCCAGAATTTTTTCATGTTGATGGGAAGGAACATGGTGCCCGTGGTCTCGAGGTGACAGATGGATCCCTGGTTGTAGGCCACATAGGGAAGTTCGTAGGACCCGATCAGTTTTTGTAGTCCTTTGGTGAGCCGGTCACCTGCAGCTCCTGCCTTCTCACAGGCATTCTGCTTTTCAATCTCCACCAGGGTATAGTAACCGGCAGCCGAACTCAGTGGATTGGCTGCCAGTGTGCCGCCTACCATGGCACGCTTCTTACCTGTTTGCAGACCGGCAGCAAGGTACTCCATCAGGTCCCGTGAACCGCCCAGTCCGCCTGCGGCCGGATAGCCTCCCGCCACCACTTTCCCAAAGACGGTAAGGTCGGGCCTTACTCCAAAATATCCCTGGGCGCCGCTGATACCGATCCGGAAAGCTGTGACCACCTCATCAAAGATCAGCAGGGCTCCGAATTTATCGCAGAGTTCCCTGATCTGTTTGTTATGATCATAGTCAACCGGCCGCGTTCCGCTTTCGGTTCCCATGGGCTCCACAATCACCGCTGCAGTACCCTGTCCCTTCAACCTGTTCCGTCGAAGTCTCCGTTCGAGCGATTTAATATCATTGGGGAAGGCCTCCTGGGTATATTTCCTGCTTGCTTTTGGTATGCCGTGTGCATCAAATCCGCCGGTGCCGGGTACCCGTAAGGCATAGACCAGGCTATCGCTCCAACCGTGGTAACCACCCCCCATTTTAATAATGTTCTTCTTCCCGGTGGCCAGTCTTGCTACGCGGATGGCTGCCATACAGGCTTCCGTTCCGCTTCCCAGCATCCGGAACATATCCACCCCGGGAATGTGCTCACATATAAATTGGGCGATCTTCAGCTCATACTCATGGAAAAGTCCGGTTGAAGGACCTGTGTTAGCGATCAGCTCCAGCATCTTCTCCTTCACCACGGGGTAGTTGCTACCCAGTACGGTGGGACCGCCAGCCTGAAGAAAGTCGATGTGACGGTTGCCATCTTTGTCATAAAGGTATGCTCCTTCGGCCCGGTCAAATACAATGGGGAAGGGATAGTTAAAGGCCAGGTTATGTTGAACTCCTCCAGGGATGAATTTTTTTGCATGCTCTATAACAGGCTTGGAGGACTTATATTTTTCCTCAAAGTTTTTCAGGTATTTTTCCATTTCATCCCTCCGGATGGGACGGATGGGTCGTTCTACCAGTGCATTTATTTTTGTATATATTTCACGGGTGTCGTGGTATTCAGAGATTGCAAAACCCTTGTTTATCATAGCTGCTTATGGAGTGTTTCCAGTTAAAATTCACCTTGGTGCCGGAAACGAAAGTAGCAAAACAAATTTCTGATACAAAATCAGTTCTAAGGATCGTAAATGAAAATATATTATCTTGCCGCCAGGCGAAAAAGATTGAAATTCGTGATTACATAATAACTTTTATTCATTTAAACACAATTTGTATGAAAGCAGTAAGATTATTTTTTATGCTAATGCTGGTTGCAGCATTTACTTCGACGATCTCAGCACAGAAAAATGTGGATCCCGCCGGAACATGGACCTATGAGGCCACCAATGCTCCCTATGAATACAGCTCAGGAGACATTGTAGTCAACAAGGATGGAAAAGACTATACCGTGGAGATTGTACTTGGTGAGTATTATAAGGTAAAGGGCGAGAAAGTGGTTTATGAGAAGAATGAACTGTCTTTTGTGGTATATATCGAAGGCGAATCCATCGATATTAAATGTACTGTAGAGAAGGAAGAAATGACAGGAACCGCTTCCTATTCAGATGGAGATATTCCCATTACAGCCAAGAAAAAGAAATAGTATTGTTTAGCGATATTAGTGCCGGACCGGGGAGTTTCCTTCCCGGTCTTTTTATATATTAGATCTATGTTGAACTTAATCCATAGGCTGAGCTGCTTCCTGCCGATGCTAGGTCTTTCCCTGCTTCTGATTTCCTGTGGAAATGACAGAGGAAACGGGGCAGAAGAAAAAGTGGGGCCCTTTGAAGAGAGCTGGGAATCCCTGGCCCGGGCAAATGAAGAACCGGATTGGTTCAAAGATGCCAAATTCGGGATTTATTTTCACTGGGGAGTATATTCGGTTCCGGCATTCAGCAATGAATGGTACCCCAGGATGATGCATTTCAAGGGCCTGGGTGTATACGAGCATCACGTGGAGAACTATGGTCATCCTTCGGTCTTTGGATACCATGATTTTGTACCCCTGTTCAGGGCGGAGAAATTTAATCCCGAAGAGTGGGCAGATCTCTTTGTAAAGGCAGGAGCCCGTTTTGCCGGACCTGTGGCGGAGCACCACGACGGTTTTGCCATGTGGGACAGCGAAGCCACCCCCTGGAACAGTATGGATAAAGGGCCTGAAAGGGATATTACCGGAGAACTGGAAAAGGCCATCAGGGCCAGGGGACTCAAATTTCTCACCACCTTTCATCATGCCCGTCACCTCCAGCGGTACAAGGGCAGGGAGGAAGAGGTAATCACCAGGGAAAAGAACATACACTACCAGTTTCGCAAGAGCCACTATCCTCTCTTCCCCGGCATGCCCCCCTCCATGGATGAGCCGGAGCTGAATTACCTCTATGGGAACATTCCCGAGCCCGTCTGGCTGGAGGAGGTGTGGTTTGCCAAGCTGGTGGAGGTAATTGATAATTACAGTCCCGATCTGATCTATTTCGACTCCTGGCTCAATTATATTCCGGATAGCATGCGCCTGAAATTCTGTGCCTACTATTACAACCATGCTCTGGCAGAGGGGAAGGAGGTGGTGATCACACGCAAACAGCAGGATCTTCCCCTGGAATGCAGTGTGGACGACCTGGAGAAGTTCAGAAAAAATCATCTGGCTGAAAAGCTTTGGATGACCGACGAAACTATCAGTGATGGGAGCTGGTGCTATACAGAAAATCTGCAGATTAAACCGGCCATGGAGCATCTCCATATTCTGATTGATATTGTCAGCAAGAACGGGGTGCTGCTGCTGAATATTTCGCCACGGGCCGACGGCAGCATTCCCATGGACCAGCAGGAGGTCCTGTTGGAGCTGGGGTCCTGGCTGGAACAATATGGCGAGGCCATTTACGGAACCCGGCCCTGGTATACTTTTGGGGAGGGGCCCACCATGGAACCGGAGCGGCAGAATCCGGGAAGTTACCAGGGAATCAGCTACACCGCTGCGGATATCCGCTATACCACATTTGCTTCTTCCGTATATGCCATATTTATGGGCAGACCGGTCAGTGGAGAACGCATTCTGCTAAAAGCATTCTCTTCAAAGAAGCAGGAGGGTTCCCTGGCCATTGACCGCATCAGCATTCCCGGCATTGAAGGGGATCTGGAATGGAGCCTGGGTGAGGATGGATTGAGCGTGTTGATGCCGGAAAATGGATTGAATGAGATGGCCACTGTGCTTAAGATTGATACAAAACCTTAGGATCGCGGCGAAATCTTCCCTATTTGATCGAACAGCTTAGTTGTTTACCTTTAATGCAAAACTAAGCTGACTATGAAATACCTCACCCGATTCCTTTTTATCAGGGTCGCACTGCTGGTGATCCTGTGCTCTGTCCTATCCACCGGACTTGTTGCGCAATCTGGCTTTACGGCCGACCGTGTCCCGATACTTAAAAACTATGATGAGGACCACCTTCTGAATGTAGCACTTCCTCTTGGAGGAATAGGAACTGGAACTGTCTCCCTGGGTGGAAGGGGAGAGCTGAGGGACTGGGAGATTATGAACATTCCGGGCAAGGGATACAGTACGGTGGTAAAAGGGAACGATGCTCCTTTTTTTGCCATCTACACCCGGGATGAGGACGGGAACTCAAAGACCAAAGCCCTACTGGGCCCTCTGTATGATTCCGAGTTCCAGGATAAGGAGGGACGTAGTGTAAATAACCATGGCCTGCCCCGTTTCGACCATGCCACATTTGAAACTACTTATCCTTTTGGGGTGGTTAATCTCAGCGATGATCAGATGCCGGTAAAAATCCGCCTGCTTGGTTACAATCCACTGATTCCAGGGGATGCAAATGCCTCCGGGATTCCCATGGCCATTCTTCAATATGAGGTGGAGAATTTGAGCGGGACGGATTTAAGTGTTTCCATTGCAGGGAGTTTGCGTAATTTCATTGGCAAGGATGGAAGAGAAACCCGTGAGGACTGGAAAGGCGACCAGGCTCCCATAGGGGCATCGAGATAATATCAATACCTATAAGGAGGGTTCTCTGGTTCAGGGCATATATATGTACTCTGAAGGAGTGGAGAAAGAGCATCCTGCCTGGGGCACCATTGCACTTACCACCCCCAGGGAGGAAAACACGAATGTCACTTACAGGACCACTTCCATTCCCAATGCCTGGGGACATGCCCTGCTTGATTTCTGGGACGATTTCAGTGCAGATGGGATACTGACCAATAAAAAGAAGCGGGCAGATGAGGATCCCATGGCCTCCCTGGCAGTGCAGAAGACACTGAAGGCCGGAGAAAAATCGGTCTTCACCTTTTACTTCAGCTGGCATTTCCCAAACAGGCAGACCTGGGGTGGCTGGAGCACATCGCCGGGCGACAGGGTGGGGAACTACTACACCACTCAATATACAGATGCCTGGGAGGTGATTGAAAAGGAAGCACCCGGAATTCCGGAACTAACCGACCAGAGCATTGCCTTTGTAAGCGCTCTGATGAACAGCAGCTATCCGGATGTGGTAAAGGAAGCCGCCCTCTTTAACCTGAGTACCCTGCGTTCCCAGACTGTCTTCAGGACGGAGGACGGGAAGATGTTTGGTTGGGAGGGGGTCATGGACCGCTTTGGCTCCTGCTATGGCTCGTGCACCCATGTCTGGAACTATGAGAATGCTACGGCTTTCTTATTTAATGACCTGGCAAAAACCATGCGGGAGGTGGAATTTGGCCATGCGACCAATGAGTATGGAAAGATGAGCTTCAGGGTCAATCTGCCTCTGGACCAGGCCCAGACTTACCCTTATTCAGCTGCAGACGGACAAATGGGGACCATTATGAAGTTCTACCGTGAGTGGCAGCTTTCCGGGGATCAGGCTTTTCTTGAAACATACTGGGCGAATGTAAAAGCCGCCCTGGCCTTTGCCTGGATCAAAGGCGGATGGGATGCCGATAAGGATGGAGTCATGGAGGGAGTGCAGCACAATACCATGGATATTGAATATTTTGGTCCCAATCCCCAGATGCAATTCTGGTACCTGGGCGCGCTGCGAGCCGGTGAGCTTATGGCACTTGCAATGGGAGATCAGGACTTTGCCGGTACTTGCAGGGAATTATATACTCGCGGGAGCGCTCTTACAGATAGCCTGATTTTCAATGGGGAGTATTATTTCCACAAGCTGGTTCCCGTGAAGTCGGAGGATGATATCGCCTGGGGACTGATGGCCAATATGGGTAGCAAGGATCTGGAGAACCCGGACTACCAGCTGATGAACGGTTGCCTGGTGGATCAGCTGGTCGGACAGTATATGGCGCATGTACTGGATCTGGGATATCTGGCTGATAAAGAGAATATTCAGTCTGCCTATCGCAGCATCCTGGCCTATAACAAGCAGGAAGATATGTCGGATCATTTTAACAACATGCGCTCTTATGCCATGGGAGATGAGAAGGCCCTGTTAATGGCAAGCTGGCCCCAGGGAGGACGTCCGGAGATTCCCTTTCCATACTGGTCGGAGGTGATGACCGGGTTTGAATATGCGGCTGCCATCGGGATGCTTTATGAAGGCATGGAGGAAGAAGGGCTTGAGGTCATCCGGAACATCAGGGACCGCTACAATGGAAGCAAACGAAATCCCTTCGATGAGGCTGAATGCGGACATCACTATGCCCGCGCCATGGCTTCCTGGAGTGCCGTGCTGGCCCTGAGTGGATTCCATTACTCAGGCGTGGACAAGACCATCCGCTTCACCGACCGGCCCGGTAACTATTTCTGGTCCAATGGATCTGCCTGGGGCGTATGCGAAATTCAAAAGGAAGGTGAAGAGCTGATGGTCGATTTTTCTGTCTTGCATGGCCAGGTTGAGCTAAGCCGGTTTATGATTGATGAGCGAGCAGAGAAATTATTTGATTCCCCACGAAAATTGAAGGAAAATGAAATACTTCAACTGAAATTTGGTGGGGAGATTATTGCTAAATTGGATCAGTAAATCCATCCATAAAACAAGAAACATGAAAAAGGCTACTATTGTTATCCTGGGGATCTTTCTATTCTCATATGCAGGATTACTGGGGCAGAAGTTTGATGGGCTTAACAACAATCTCTCAAACCTGTACATGACTTCTGATGCGCAAACCCGCAGTATTTCCCCGGAAAATTTCACCGGTGAAAAGGGTAAAGGCGGAATGGCAGAACTGGGCGAGGGAGCCGCTTCCCACGAAGCCAGGGAGCTGGGTCAGGGATATAAGGTAAGTCCCTATGTGATTATTCAACCCGGAGAGACTTTTACCATGGCCGAGATAGACGGTTCGGGCTGCATTCAGCATATCTGGCTGACTCCCACCGGGAACTGGCGCTTTTATATTCTTCGCTTTTACTGGGACGGGGAGGAGGAGCCCTCGGTGGAGGTGCCTGTGGGCGATTTCTTTGGCATGGGCTGGGGGGAGTATGCCCACCTGAATTCACTGGCAGTATGTGTAAATCCGGGAAGGGCATTCAACTGTTACTGGCAGATGCCTTTTGGCAAGAAGTGCAAAATTACCATGGAGAACATCGATGTGAAGGCCACCCGGCTGTATTACCAGGTGGATTACGTGCTGACCGATATACCCGACGATGCGGCCTATTTTCATGCCCAGTTCAGACGTCCGGCCCCTGATGCCGATAAGGAGGCCTATACCATTGTGGACAATATAAAGGGGAAAGGACAGTACATCGGAACTTTCCTGGCCTGGCAGGTGAATAATGGCGGATGGTGGGGTGAAGGCGAAATCAAGTTCTTCATGGATGGGGATAAGGAGTTTCCCACCATTTGCGGGACGGGTGCCGAGGATTATTTCTGCGGGTCCTACAACTTTGATGTGGGAGGACAGTATAAAGAATTTTCCACCGCCTATTCCGGATTGCACCAGGTAATCAGGCCCGACGGAACCTATAAGGCCAATACGCGTTTTGGTCTCTACCGCTGGCATATCACCGATCCCATTCGCTTTGAAAAGGATATGCGGGTGACCATCCAGGACCTGGGCTGGCGCAGTGAGGGACGTTACCTGAAACAGGGAAGCGATATTGCCTCGGTGGCTTTCTGGTATCAGACCGAACCCCACCAGGCCTTCCCGGCCCTGCCTTCCAAGGATGATCTGG
This sequence comes from uncultured Bacteroidales bacterium, assembly GCA_963753765.1. Taxonomy (GTDB): domain Bacteria; phylum Bacteroidota; class Bacteroidia; order Bacteroidales. The sequence goes on along the minus strand of CAVWDQ010000026.1, from coordinate 52,766 downwards.
AGGTCAGATAAATAATATTCAATACTAATTCCATAACAAATGAATTATGAAACGCATCACCACGATTTTACTTTTAACGGCCCTGCTGTTTTCCTGCGATACCACACCTGCACCCGACCCGGTAGGACCTCTGCCCGAAGCCAGGCAGCTGCTATGGCACGAGATGGAATTCTATGCTTTTGTGCATTTCAACATGAACACCTTCACCGATATGGAATGGGGCCTGGGCGGGGAATCGCCGGAATTGTTCAATCCCACTGAACTGGATTGCCTGCAATGGGCCAGGGTATGTAAGGAAGCCGGGATGAAGGGCATCATTCTGACTGCCAAGCATCACGATGGTTTTTGTTTGTGGCCCTCGGAGTATACGGAGCATTCCGTAAAGAATTCTCCCTGGAAGAATGGAAAGGGAGATGTGGTAAGGGAGCTGGCCGATGCCTGTGAGCAATATGGATCTGAAGCTGGGACTTTACCTGTCGCCCTGGGACCGCAATCATGCGGAGTATGGGACCGATGCCTATATCACCTATTTCCGGAACCAGCTCACCGAACTGATGAGCAACTATGGAGATATTTTTGAAGTTTGGTTTGACGGGGCCAATGGGGGCACCGGTTATTACGGGGGTGCCAACGAGGAGAGGCGGGTCGACCGCAAAACCTATTATGACTGGCCGGTTACCCGGCAGATCGTGCGTGAGCTGCAGCCCAATGCGGTGATGTTCAGTGACGCAGGCCCGGGAGTACGCTGGGTGGGAAATGAAGCTGGCTGGGCCGGGGAGACCAACTGGAGCATCATTCGAAGGGATGAATTCTGGCCGGGATCGCCCAACTACAAGGATCTGACAACGGGACATGAGGATGGAACCCACTGGGTGCCGGCCGAAGTGGATGTGTCCATACGGCCCGGGTGGTACTACCATAAATCGGAAGATCATAAGGTGAAATCGGTCAAGCACCTGGTGGATATCTACTACCACTCCATTGGAAGGAATGCCTCCTTTCTGTTGAACTTTCCGGTGGACAGACGGGGATTGATCCACGAAAGGGATGTGGAGCAGCTAATGAAGATGGTGGAAGTGATCCAGGCGCGACCTGGCCACGGACCTGGCCTGGGAAGCAAACATTGAAGCAAGTCAGGTGAGAGGTGATTCCAGGAAATTTGATGCCATGAAATGTAGCGGATGGCGATCCGGAAACGTACTGGGCCACTGATGATGGAGTTGTAAGTGCATCCCTGACCTTTGATTTCGGAAAGGAGTTCACCTTCAATCGTTTCCTGGTACAGGAATACATTCCCCTGGGACAACGTGTGAAGGAATTCTCCCTGGAGGCCTGGGTGAACGGGGCCTGGGAAGAGATTGACAGGCAGACGACCATCGGGGACAAACGGATACTGAGGTTTGAGAATGTAACAAGCGACAAACTCCGCCTGAATATCCTGGATGCCAAAGCCTGTCCCACCATTTCAAATGTGGAGATTTACCATGCTCCCAAGCTGCTGGAACCTCCCTGCCATAGAGCGGGACAAGATGGGCAATGTATCCATGGAAGCCTTTGACAGCGGATTGGAAATCTATTATACCACCGATGGTACGGAACCTGATGTAAATTCAATCTTGTATTCTGAATCATTTGAGCATAAAGGTAAAGGCTGAGATCAGGGCCATGGTCTATGATCCCGACACCGAGGAGTCCAGCGGGGTGACTCTCCAGCTCTATGATATTTGCAAGGAACTCTGGAAAGTACTCACACCCGATCCAGAGAGTGTATCACAGGGTAGAGGCAGCCATTGATGCCAATCCCCGGACCATCTGGAGAAGCAATGCGGAGCAGGGCTTGCCTCAGGCTATGGTGGTGGACCTGGGAGAGGACCTGGAGCTTACCGGGTTTACCTACCTGCCTACCCAGCAGCGCTACATTGACGGTACCATCTCTTACTACAAATTTTATGTGAGTGAAGATGGTAAACAATGGGGCGATCCTGTATCCTCAGGGGAGTTTAGCAACATCAGGAACAGTCCCGTACTTCAGACCATAACTTTTGAGAACACTAAAGGCACGATATATCAAATTTGTGGCTGAACGGGAGATCAATGACGGAGCTTTTGCAAGCATTGCAGAGCTGGGGATTATCACATCAGATTAGAACAGAACATGAAAAAAACTTCATATAAGTGGAATGATCCTGGCTGTCCTCCTGCTGCTTTACAATCGATTCCATTGATGCTCAGATTCCTGCGGGTCAGAGCCTGTGGATAGTTCACAGGCTGGTGAGGATTCTGACCTACAATATTCTGCACGGGGAAACCATGAAGGGGATTTTGACCTGGACCTGATTGCCGGGGTGATCAGTGAGGCGGATCCGGATCTGGTGGCTCTTCAGGAGGTGGACTTTCGTACCAAGCGGGCCCTGAATATGGACCTGGTGTGTGAGCTGGGGATGCGGACCGCCCTGGTTCCCCTGTTTGGCAGGGCCATGTACTATGATGGAGGCGAATACGGGGAAGGCATCTTATCCAGGTATACCTTTATTTCAAGCCGGAATCATCCACTCCCGGCAGGGGAGGGGAAAGAGCCAAGGGCGGCCCTTGAAGTCCGGATTCAGCTTCCGTGCGGAGATACCATTGCCTTTATCGGGACCCATTTTGATCATACGGGAGATGAGGACAGGATCAATCAGGCCAGCGAGCTGAGGGAGATCATAGCCGGACTGAACATGCCTGTTATACTTGCCGGGGACCTGAATGCCAGGCCGGAGAGCCGGCCCATGGAGATCCTTTTTGAAGACCTGGAGCCCAGCTCCGGGGATATGGCGCCCACCATCCCTTCTGATGGTCCGCGCTCAAAGATCGACTATATCTTATACGGTCCGCCGGAGCGCTGGAGGGTCCTGGAATCCAGGGTAATCTGCGATTCCATTGCATCCGATCACTGTGCACTATTTAAGTGTGCTGGAACTATTACCTGCCATTCATTGAGCACTGATAAGCTCCACCCTGTCTTTGAGCTTCACTACTCCCTGAAGCACCAGGTCGCTGTCAGGGCTGAAAGAGCATGAAACGCTCAGCGTGTGCTTTCCTTTGTCCAGGTTGGAGCTGTTTCCATTCCACCTCGGATTTCTTCTTCAGGGATCCCCTGTCATCGTACAAGAACAGGGTTCCCTTTCCATCGAATATGCAGCTGTAGCCTGCTTTCAGGGAGACCGGGATTTCTATGGATTGGGATCCATCCAGTTCCAGGCTGATCTCTTCGATCTCTCCTTCCTCCCCCGATGCCTTTAGCTGGAAATACAAGTCCTGTTCTTCGGAGCTGACTTGAAACTCCCATTCGCTGTAATGGGGTTGCCCCGGCTGAAGCACCAGGTTCTCATGTTCAAAGGCCACTTTATTGTAGTACTGGAGGTGAAACTCATTTTCACTGATTTTATGGAGAGAAAAATCATTTTCCCCGGCCTTCAGAAGTTGTATCTGAGACTCATTAAAAATCTTGCGGTGCTTGGCCTCTTCCCAGGTCCGGATGGCTTCGATCACCTCTGTCGTATAAGGATTCTTTTCAATGGCTATGGGATTTACCACCAGGGCATAACCGGCGTTCCATCCTGCCGCCCTGGCCAGCATCCATTCCATCTCCTCCAGGGTGGTGCCTGCCTGGTACCAGAACCAACCCAGCATATTGGGCTGGTAGTTACGCTCCAGGGTGGCCTGGTTATTAAAACGGATTTCATTCTGACTCTCCCGCATGCCCCCGTACCAGGGTTCCCCCCAGTTCATGTAGGTGTTAATGTGCCAGTAGAAGTGGCTGGACTGACTGGTGCCATTGACCACCATATGATCCACTCCTTCCATGAAGCGGAGGGCAAAATAGTCCTTGGAGGCATCGCCGTAACCGGTGGAATAGGCTCCTTCATGGCCGTCAAAATCCAGGTGGTCTACTCCCGTTTCATTGAAAAAGTCCACCAGATTATCGATCATCTCGTTCTGCAGATCCATATTTGGATAAAAGGTCTTGTAGGGATGATCCACAAGGCGGGCAATGCTTTCTCCTTTGGCATGGGAAGCGGGACTGGTCCCGAAAGCTCCTCTCTGACAGTTCAGCAGTGTGAATGGGGGCTTCTTCGGATATCCCTGAATAGCGGATCAACTCATTCCCGATGCGGACCGTCTGCAGGGTGGTTTTTTTGTGATAGAAGGTGCTGTCTTCAATGGATATCTCTGTATCCGATTCTCCAAGGTCCTGTGTGATTACAGTGCCTGCAAAGGTGGCAAGTCCGGGATGGGGAACGGGGCTCACAAAGGGATCGTTGGTGGTAATAAAATTGGTCAGGGTATGCACACCCATCCTGATGTTACGTTCCCTGGCCTTTTCCACACAGGCTTTCATGCCCTCCCTGCCCTTAGGAAAGAGGGCGGGGATCAGGTCAAAGTGTCCCCAGGTGCTGAAGGGGTGACTCTGGTAAAGGCTGTAAAATCCCACCTTCTCGGTAAAGTCAAGCATCATATCCACTGTCGCTTCACCAAAGTTGCTGATGATGTAGGGCCGCCCGGCAAGGGGACTGCTTTTCACCCATTCACCTTCAATGAGCATATGCGGGAGACCTTCCGCCTGCTCAATCCGGCCGATCAGCTTCAGCGCAGCTTTCTCTTCAATACCAAATAGCGCTATGGCCGAACCCGGGATGTCGAAGTCCGGATTGGACACCACTGCGGCATTGCCAAAACCGTTCCATACTTCAATTGTTTGGGGACGGCTGCGGTCGATGCAGAAGGCCTGGAGACTGGATCCGTATTCCTGCACCAGGGCGGCACTTCCCCGGGGCGGTACCTTGCCTTCGTCGTTGACCAGCACTCCGCCGGTGGTTTTCACATTGAGGGCCTGGATCCCGATGGCATAGTCCTTATTGCGGACCACTCCCACAAATTCTCCCACCGTCTCCCCAATGGTGGTCCTGATGGGCCCCCAGAGAATGGCATCCACTTTTTCTTCATCAGAGACACCAAGCACTTCCAGTCTCAGGTAGTCTCCTTTGTTCTCTACCTTCAGATCCACCTGAAGTCCGTCCGGGAACAGGTAGCTCAGTTGCTCACCCTGAGCTTTGAATCCCACGGGGTCAAGAACCGAACCCTTTGTTTTAACTCCCAGCAGGAAAGCCGGCTCGCTGGCCAGCATAGTTCACATTATTTTGAATATCTGTCAGCTCGCTTACAGCTCCATTCTCATCCAGGCTCAGGCGGAAGGATGAGGTCGAGAAGGTGGTTTGCTCCTGCGCTGTAATGCTTAAGCTGAGAAGGGCCAGAAATAGGGCGAATAGTGAAAAGTCTGATCATGGTCATATGTATATTGATTTAAGGTACTTAATCCACTTCATCGGGATAGGGAACCGTGCTGTTATCCTTCTTGTAGGTGGGCATTCCTGCATCAACTTCTCTCAGGTGGGCCGAGAGAAGTTCTGCCAGCTCCCTTTTAATTTCCGGCTCTTCTCCTGCCAGGTTCCGGGTTTCGGAAAGATCTGTGCGGAGATTGTATAGCTCCAGGCTCTGATCCAGGTGCCGGTAGATCAGTTTCCAGTCGCCCTTCCTTACACTGCTGTACGGGAACTGGTCGTAGGTATGCGGAAAATGCCAGAACAGGGGTCTCTCGTTATCCCTGAGCTCCGGATCTTCCAGGTAGGGGACAAAGCTAAGTCCATCCACCGTCTGGCTGACCTTAGTAGCGGTAATCCACTCCGGCCATTTCCAGGATGGTGGGGAAGAGGTCATCCACCATCACGTACTGGCTGTTTACTGAAGCTTTTTGGGTATGCCCCGGCCAGTAAACGATCAGAGGCACGCGGACCCCTCCTTCATAGGGCAGCAGCTTGTGTCCCCTCAGGGGCTTGTTCAGGGTGGCCTGACTGGGTTGACCGTTGTCCGACATAAAGATGATAATGGTGTTCTCCCATTGTCCCTGCTCCTTCAGCTTCTCCATAAAATCTCCCAGGGACTTATCCATGCCTTCGATCATGGAAGCATAAACAGCTTCAAATTCAGTGATGTCCTCTCTGGTGTAATTTTCGTAAAAACGACTGTCCTTTTCCCAGGGGGCATGAATGGCATAGTGGGACATATAAAGGTAGAAAGGTTTATCGTCAGCCACTGCCCTGTCAATTTCCGCCATGGCCTCCAGGGTCAGCGCCTCACTCAGGTAGGTATCCGTCCCGTGGTATTTTTCCAGTCCGGGTACATCCCAGATCCGGTCCGCGTTCCTCCAGGCTGCGCTATAGTTATTGTATCCCTGGTAGGATCCCGGTCCACCGGCAGCGTGACCGCCAATGTTCACATCAAATCCCAGGTTCAATGGGTTTTCCCCCGGTGTTCCCACTGCCCCCCAATGCGCTTTCCCTGCATGGATGGTCCGGTAGCCTGCCTCCTTCAGCAGCTGGGGCATGGTGATGGCCTGCACGGTCAGGGGAACATCCTCTCCCTGGGTCATTCCGTTCATGTTCCACTCAGGAGGAGTGATCTCCTTGTGTTCCGGATCGGGTGACTTGTTCATGCGAAGGGTCCAGTTGGTTACCTGGTGCCTGGCTCCATTCATTCCGGTCATCAGGCTGATTCGTGAGGGGGAGCATACGGCGTAGGCATAAGCCTGGGTGAACTTCATCCCTTCTTCAGCCAGGGCTATCATGTTTGGAGTGTGATAGATCTCGTTCAGGCGGGTAGTTTCGCTGTGGAAGGGCAGGGAGCAGTCCTGCCAGCCCATATCATCCACATAGAAGAGAATAATGTTGGGTTTTTGCTCGGTCTTGCAGCCCATGAGGGAGGAGAATCCGATCAGGATAGTACTCAGGATAAGTGTAAATGAGATTTTCATATTATTCAGTTTTTAATCGCATAACATAGCTTGCAGTGCTTTCCTTGCCGAAAAAGTGGTATCCGGAAGTTACATAGAGCCAGGCAGGCTCTTCGTCTATCATCAGGAGCTGGGGCCTTTCAAATTTAATGATATCTCCCCCGTAATGCCTTCTGGCCAGGCGAAGCTTTTCCTTTCCCAGGTATTTTTCTGCCGGATAAAAACCCTGTTCCGCCAGCTTAAAATGCAGACCATCGTCCGATATCCAGAGGAGTCCGCCTCCCTTTTCCAGGATGCCATGATTGTCCGTGGTCAGAAGACAGATCCTGCCCTTATGGATGAAGGCATAGCCATCTTCAATGGTCTGCTCGTTGGAGGTCACAGGCCCTGGCTCCTGTTCATAGGGTCCTTCAATCTTCATGGACCTGGCCAGTCCCATCATGCCGCCTTCTGATTTAAAATAAAGGTAAAAACCACTGTCCGGGTGACAGAGCAGGGCCGGGTTGTTTACCCCGTTGGAGGCCCCGAAGTTCCAGCAGGAAGAATCGTTGGGTGGAGACAGGATCAGTCCATCACCGTTTACCCTCTCCCAGGGCCCGTAGAGGGAGGATGAAAGAGCCATCCCAATCTGCTGGTTGGCCGGGTGGGGAGGAGTCTCCGGATTGTTGTTTGCGATATAGAGCAGGACATAGCTGTCTCCCACCTTGTGGATGGTGGGATTGTGTGCCCCGTATTTGTCCCAGGTGTCCTTCCCGGTGCCGGTGAGGGCAATATCTGAAAAGCGAAAGGGACCTTCCGGGGAAGGACCCACGTAATGGGCAATCTCGCTGTGGGAGCGCCAGCCCGGATCAACTTTGAGCTCTGCGGGCCATCTGGCAACGAAGAGATGAACCTGACCCTCTTCGTCTATAATGGGCGATGTGCCCCAGACCGTATATCCTGGTTCTTCCACGGCAATCCCGACATACTCCCATAAATCGGCAAATTGTTTCTCCAGGGTTATGAGTTTTTCCAGAGTTGCCCGCGATACCTTCAGTATACTTCCATGGCGCGTTCCTTCCGGGAAGGAAATCTGATCCGAGATATCTGTCCAGTGTTCCAGGTCGGTGGAGGCCATGGCACCAAAGGCTTTTGTAACATAGCGATCGAAATAGAGGATCCATCGATCACCCACCCGGGCGATGGTCGGTCCCTCTGCCCAGTCTTTGTCATATATGGGTTCTGAAGCGGGTGACCAGGGACCTGTCGGACTCGCTGCAGTGGCTATCCTGATGTTTTTTTGTGCGATGGGTCTGGCCGATTCATCCTTCAGGAACATCAGGTAGGAACCGCCATGCTTCAGCAGGGTCCCGTCGATGGAATTGAATCCCGGATCATAGAGCAGTTTTGTCTCACTGAATTCCACCATGTTTTTACTGCTCACATAGTACATGCGGTGGTTATTATTCCCGTCACCTGTGCCATCCGTTTCGGGAAAGCGCCCTGGAATGGTGGTGGACCAGAAGATCATGAATGTCTCGTTTTCTTCATCGTAGAAGATCTCCGGGGCCCAGCAGTTCTGTGCCTTCTTTTCGTGTTCCATTACCGGGATGTAATTTGCTCACTCCAGTTCATAAGGTCCATGGACCGGGCATAGCCAATACCCTTTTCACCCCAGCTCAGGGTCCACACCATATGAAAGATCCCGTCGGGGGTCTGAATAATGCAGGGATCGCGCATCAGTTTGTCCTTCCCGACTTCCGGTTTGAGGAAAGATTGATTGTTATTCAGCGCCTTCCAGCTGAGTCCGTCTTCACTCCAGGCCAGGTGAAGCCCATCCTCTCCGTTATTGATAAAATAGGAGAAGAGGTAGACCGAATCCCCGGTCTGGGCTATTCCACCTAAGGAGGCAAACAGGATGGTCAGGCTCAGGAATAATCCCCTCATTGGCTGCTGATCTTAAAGGAATAAGCATAATCACAGGGTAAATCTTCCTGCTCAAGCGAAGGGATCCTGATGAGCAGGTCATTCCCACTTTTTTTACTTTCAAGCATAAGATCCGTCCCCAGCAGGCTGATGCTTGTGCCCGGAGTTATTTTCAGGTCCCTGATCAACAGGTCTTCCTTGGGCCAGCCGGGAACGATGACGTAGAGATCATTTCCCTTCTGTGTAAAGAAGGCTTCCCTGACCGCGTAGCCCTTTTGTTGATCCACCGTCTGTTTGAGGATATAATCTGCCGGCAGGTAATGGGTGTCCTTGGGTTTCCAGTCTTTCTTGCCTTTTTCGGACCACTGGCAGGCCTGACCCCATTTCCGGGTGCCGTAAATGGCTTCCCCGTTTACCTTTAGCCATTCTCCCATCTCCAGGAGTCGCTCCTGCATGATCTCCGGGATATTTCCCTGGCCATCGGGACCAATATCCAGGAGGAGGTTACCACCGTTGCTGACCGTATTGAGCAGAAGATAGATCAGGGTCTGGGTGGTGGCATAGTCTTCTTCGGTCTCATTCACATTGTATCCGAAAGAGAAGCCGATTCCCCGGCACTCTTCCCAGGGATGGCTGCCTTCCATTCCCGACTCGTACTCGGTGGTGTAGTAGCCCCCGTGCTTATGCCTGGCTCCTTTGCCCCAGCGGTCGTTGATAACCACGGTCTCTCCGATGGGGGATTCATTGAACAACCAGGCCAGCAATTCGGGAGTCTTCCAGTACTCCGGTTCCATGGACCATTCCCCGTCGGTCCATACAACATCTGGCTGGTAGTTTTCCACCAGCTCCTTAAACTGGGGATGGAAGTGCTCATCTACAAAACGTTCTTTATCGTCCAGCCACCAGGGATGGAACCATTCGTATAAAGAATAGTAGGTGCCGAATTTCACATCAGTTTTCTTCACCGCTACCTCCAGTTCCTTCAGCAGGTCCCGTTGGGCACCAACTTCGCCGGCGTTCCAGGGAAAGCCCCAGGTTTGACTGGCGGTTTCGCTGGGCCAGAGGCAATAGCCATCGTGATGCTTGGAGGTAATAACCATATATTTGGCTCCGGCATCTTCAAAAAGCTTCGCCCATTGGTTTGCATCAAAGTCCTCAGCTGTGAACATCTTCCCGAATTCGTAGTAAGGAAAATCCTCCCCGTAGGTCTTCACATGATGATCATAGACCTCAGTGCCCGTGAAATCACCGTTTCCGAAGAGCGTCTTTGTTTGCATCCAGTACTGGTACCATTCCGAATAGGTGCCCCGCGGGCTCCAGGCGGGGACCGAATAGGGGCCCCAGTGAATGAAGATCCCGAACTTGGCATCCTCAAACCAGGGTGCCACCGGGCGGCTGTCCAGGGACTCCCAGTTGGCTTCATAAGGCTTTTGTGCATCTACTGTCTGAAGGACAAGTAATGCAGTGATCAGGCAAAGGAAATGTTTGGTTTTCATCTTGAGTTATTTAATTAGTATGGGGAGGTAGCCATGGGCAGGGATGCTTACTTGAATCTCAGCACTGTAGTCGCGGGAAAGCTGGTAATCCCTGGCCTGGGTTTCCCCAATCTGGATGTTTGCTGTATCAGTGAGTCCTGTGTAATAGAGAGGAAGACGGATGCTTCTTTCCACTTCCTCACCGGTGGGATTATAGAGCAGGGCATAGCCCTTGATTTCCAGTTTGGGATCCACATGCAGGATGCCATCCCAGTCTCGTCCGTCGGGACGGCGGAGGTGGATGATATCGGCATTCAGGATCTCCCGGTATTGTTTATAGTTCGAGATCTTTTCAATTACCAGCTCCCTGGTTTCATCGGTATCGTAAAGGCGCGGCCCCCGGTAACAGGCCTGCACCCCCGAACCGTAGTTCTGGGTCATATGAGCATCGTACTCTTTCAGGTGTTCGGCCAGGGGTTCCAGGGTAGCCGCGTCGCCGCCCCCGTGATACTGGGTCAGGGGTACAAAGGTCCAGGCCATGGACGGTGGCTTGAGCCAGGTGCCGTCATAGATATTCTGGCGGCCCAGCATGATCTGCTGTTCCCTGGGGAGGGACCAGTTTACTTCCCGGTAACCAATACCTATTTTGTTGGAGCCCGAAAGGTGGTAGATGTCCGGCAGGTTCATATAGATGCCCTTGGCCCTGAGTTCCTTGTAGAATGTCCGTTACCTGTCGCCACTGTTTCCACTGGGAGTCCCCGTATCCTTCATGACCCGGATGGGTGGTGGAGGCACAGAAATCGCCCGGGTAGGGACCATCATGTTCCAGCACATCAAATCCGGTTTTCTCAAAGAAATCCTCCAGTTTCTGGTAGTAATCAAGGCCCCACTGGCTTCCCGCACAGGGAGCATTATTAAATTTGGCACCTCCGGGCTCTCCCGTTTCCTTATCAATAACATCTGTTTCGGGTGCCGATCTTCCGGCTGGAGAACAGCGAATAGCCCCCCAGCTCAATGTCCTTGCCATGGGCATATTCCACCAGTTCGCGGAATTTATTGATATTCTTTTCACTCAGGTCCTCCATATTCAGTCCGCTTCCAAAACTCAGGATCACCATCTCGTAGCCGGTCTCGGCACACTGGTCAATGGCCTCTTTCACCTTGCTTGTATTGGTGGTAACCAGGTGAAGGAAGATGGGATTTTCCGTAATCCAGGGCGCCAGGGTGCGGTACATTTTCCTTATACTTAAGCCATTCCGTTCCCGGTCCGTTCCATCCAGGGCCAGCACATAGGTATGGAAACTTTCAAAGCTTTGACCGCGATCCAGCCTGTAATCCGGTCCCTCAGCGGGTTGACTCTTCAGGACGCAGGGGGTAAGTCTTTCCCAGTTCACCTGCGAGGTGTAATCCGGGTCAGGCTCCCAGTGTATGGCATTGGGCGATTCCACATAGGTAAAGCCTCCGAAGGCATAATCATTTTCCAGGTAGAGGTTGGGCAGGTCCCAGCGGGAGGGCTCATCCACATAGTTGTTCTTTTCCGGATGGGCGATAATCTCCCCGGTGAAATGATCGATGCGTATACTTCGTGAACCTGCATTCCGGACTTCGATCCATTTTCCCAGCAGGGGCAGATTGTCGTAGATTTCGTAATGCACCTCCACGCTTATCCCTTCCAGCTCCGGATCGGGATGAAGGTAGGTGAAGATGACTTCCTTTCCCGATCTCTCCCACTGGGTGGAAGGGATCCATCGCTTCTTTTCCCAGCGAAGACCAGGTCCCAGCTCCCGGACCTCCAATTCTTTGAATTCAAAAGAATTCTCCGGGGATGTCATATGATCAAGCCACTCCATTTTCAGGTATCCGTGTTCCTTCTGACCAGAAAGTCCGCCTACGGGGTAAGAGATGCCGTCGATGCTTACCAGGGCCTCCGGTTTTACCGAACGGATAAATTCTTCTCCCGTTACCAGGTTCTTCAGTCCCACCGTTGCTGCATTGGGAACGATGCGGATGGTCCGGGAAACCAGCCCGTTGGCCAGGATCACTTCTTTCTCGTTTTTGAAGACCTCCGCTTTGATTTCCGGGTTTTCAATCAGCCAGTCTGTTTCGGCAACTGGAATCTGTTTTGAGCTTTCAGTCTGGGACCAGGATGATATGCCGTTTATCAGCAGGATTAACAGAATGAGGTATGATTTCATCATGGATGTGAGTTGAAGAGTACAAGTGGCAAAATAGTGAAAAGCTCCCTCTAAGCCATATGTTTTTGAAGCTTTCATGGCGGGAATATCCTTTTATGAAATTTATAGATTATTTTAGAAGAGCTGAAGCTTAAATAAAGCAATAAAATATATGAAAATGAGACCGCTGGCCGGCGTGCTGCTGATGATCCTTTTACCCATAGGCGAGACTTCAGGCACAAATTACAGAACGAGAGCGACCCGCAGAATGGGAGAACCTGGCCTATGGCGGACGATTTATGGATCGCTTTCTTCCAATCCCTGTATTGGGTCCGCTGAGCTCCGATACCTGGGGCGCTGATAATGTGCTGCCACGTTATGTGGACAACGGGATCGAGGACCGGGAGTGGTCCTACTGGGGAGGCAATGCCCTGAAGGGCCCGGATGGGAAGTTATCATCTCTTTGTTTGCCGGTGGAGGGAGGATTCCCGAAAGGGCCATATGGAATGGCCCGGGTCCCTTGTTGTGCATGCCGTGGCCGAAAATTCTCATGGGCCCCTACAAGGTGCATGAGACGTGTGGGGAAGGGGCATAATCCTGAAATCTTCCAGTTGAAGGATGGACGCTATGTGATCTACGTTATAGATGGATACTATATTTCGGACCAGCTTGAGGGGCCCTGGGAGTACGGGAAATTTGAATTCGATCCCGGGGGCAAACCCATCATAGAGGGACTGTCCAACCTGAGCTTTGCACAGAGGCATGACGGATCCATCCTGATGGTATGCAGGGGCGGGGGTATATGGATCAGTGAAACAGGCATATCACCCTACAGGCAGGTCAGTGAAGAAAGCGTATATCCCAAAGTGGAAGGCAGGTTTGAGGATCCCGTGCTCTGGCGCACCAATATCCAGTACCACATGGTGGTAAATGACTGGTATGGTCGTATTGCCTACTACCTGAGGTCGAAGGATGGAATCGCATGGAAGGTGGATCCGGGAGAGGCCTACCTGCCAGGTATTGCCTTATATGAGGATGGGACAGAAGAGGACTGGTTTAAGTATGAACGGATGAAGGTTCTGCAGGACGATCTGGGCAGGGCCACCCAGGCTCATTTTGCGGTCATTGATGTATTGAAAAAGGAGGATAAGGGAAAGGACAATCACAGTTCAAAGCATATCTGTATCCCGCTAACAGTGGGCAGGCAGCTTGAGATTCTGAATAAGGAAAGGATCGATTGCAGAACCGATAGCATCCGGGTCCTGGTTAAGACGGAGGAGGGTTTTAATCCTCATGGGGATATGGATTTCGCTTCCTTACGATTCGGAGCACCGGAAGAAGTGAATCTCGGATTTGGCAGCAGATTGATAGATATGCAGGAGTCGGGGAGTGACCTCGTCCTGATTTTTGAAGGAAAGGGGAACGGATTAAGCGAAGCTAATTTCACGGCTAAATTGCTTGGCAGGGATAGTAAGGGAAAGCTTCTCTTCGGCTATGCCCGTCTGCCCTGGGTGGATTATCCCGATGCCCCTGCAACAGTTTTTTCCGGTAAGGGGTGTGACGACTATGATACTATCCGGGTGAGCGATTTTGGAGCCAGGGTCGATTCCAGGCAAAATGTTACCGGAAATGTAAAAGCCGCCCTGGAGGAGGCCAGGAAAAGGGAAAATCCCCTGCTGCTTTTTGAAAAGGGTCGCTACGATTTCTGGCCCCAGTACAGCGAGGAGCGGGTCTATTATGAGTCCAATACCACGGATATCAATCCCAAACGCCTGGGCATCCTGGTGGAAGGTTTCGACCAGCTGATTATTGACGGGAACGGGGCCGACTTTGTGTTTCATGACCGGATGCAGCCGGTAACAGTGGATCATAGCAGCCGGGTGGAGCTGCGCAATTTTACCATTGACTGGGATATTCCTCTCACTGCCCAGGCAGAAGTCATGGAAGTAAATGACACCTCCATGCTCCTGAAGATTGATAAACTGGAGTCACCCTACCTGATAGAGGAAGGAAAGATTCAGTTTGTGGGGGAGGGCTGGAAGAGTCCTTTGAGCAGCCTTATGGAAATCGAGCGGGAGTCCAGGCTTATTGCTCCCCAGACCGGTGATCCGGGCTGCTGTGGTCGGGGATGGGACTGGGCCCACTGGGAGGAGGAGTCCCCCGGCCTGGTCAGGGTACACAAACCCTTTGGAGAGCAGCGCCCTGATGTGGGAAATTACCTGATCCTCAGGCATAGTCAGCGCGATCATGCCGGTATTTTTCTCTATCACAGCAAAGATATTAGGGTGGAGAATGTGGAGGTCTATCATACGGCCGGACTGGGAATCCTGTCGTCAGTACAGCGAGAATATTTCCATGCACCGGGTGAAAATGATTCCCAATCCAAACAAGAACCGCTACCTGAGCGGACATGACGATGGCTTTCATTTTTCAAACTGCAGGGGACAGATCTCGGTGAGCGAATGTGAATTTGCGGCCCTGATGGATGATCCCATTAACATTCACGGAACCAGTGTCCGGATAGAAGAAATACTGACTGAGAATAAGCTTCGGTGCAAGTTTATGCACCATCAGAGTGTGGGACTTCAGTGGGCCAGGCCCGGAGAACGAATCGGCTACCTTGAAAGCTCTTCCATGGCCACCATTGCTTATGGAATTGTCAGTGAAATTGAAATACTATCTGCAGAGGAATTTGAGATCACATTTAAGGAGCCGCTTCCCCCGGGACTTGCGGTGGGAGATGCCCTTGAAAATCTGAGCTGGACCCCGGATGCGCGTATTGCTGACAATCGCTTTATGAGTTGCCGGGCCAGGGGGGTGCTGATCTCCACCCCGGGAAAGGTGCTTATTGAAGGCAATCATTTTGAATCGAGCGGTTCGGCCATACTGATCGCCGGCGATGCCAACAACTGGTATGAAACAGGTGCAGTTAAGGATGTGTGCATACGGAACAATGTCTTTGCAGCTCCCTGCCTTACCTCACTCTACCAGTTCTCGGAGGCGGTCATCAGTATTTATCCCGAGATCCCGGACCTGGAGGCTGCTAAGGAAAAGTATCACCGGAACATCCGGATCCTGGAGAATGACTTCCAGCTCTATGATTATCCGGTACTCTATGCCAAGTCGGTGGATGGACTGGAATTCAAAAACAACCGCATGACACGGAGTCACCGCTTTCCTCCCTTTCATCCCAGAAAGTATGGCTTCAGTCTGCTTTCATGTTCGAACGTAGAAATCTCAGGCAATACCATCTCGGAGGAGGTGCTTGGGAAAAACATTCTCCTGGAAGGAATGCCAGCTCAGGACCTTCTGCTGGGCAGTGACCAGGGACTTGAGATCAGCAGGATAGAATAGCCGCTTCAGTTATTCTCTTTTCAGAATTTTAGTCTCGCCTTCCTGCAGCTCCAGTTCAAGAATTTCTGGGTCCGGACCTTCACTGAAGGGATCTGCCAGGCGGATTATACCTCCCTTTTCTGCAATGATCTCCACCTGGGTGCATAGTCCGGCTTCCCGTCTGGCGGAGACCAGGAAGGCTCCTTCGGTTCTCAAATTCCTGAAACCAACATCTTTCCAGGACGCGGGAATGGCCGGAAAGATACGGACCACCCCGGTATGGCTCTGCAGGAGCATTTCTTGTATGCCCGATGCAAAGGCGAAGTTTCCTTCCAGGGTAAAGGGACGGTAGGTCATTTTACTTTTCCCCGTGCCCGACTGGTCCCCGTTCACATGAAAACTGCTGGGCAGGGTAAAGCAGGTGGCAAAATCAGTCAATGCACGCGCTGCATTTTCACCTTCAAAGGCCCTGGCATACAGGTTCCCCAGCCAGCTGTAACTGTAACCGGTCCACCAATCTGGTCCGTACTCTTCCAGGTTCCGGAGGGTGTTTTTTATAATTTCCTCTGCATTGTCTCCCTGCGACATGTCTATGAGTCCCAGCGGATGAAAGCCCATCAGGTGAGAAAAATGCCGGTGCGATTCATGGTAAGGAAAACCCGGGGCAAACACCAGCCCTGATTCAGGATCCACTGCAAGCTCGGGCCACTGGGAGAGTATATTCGTCCATTGATTTGCCTCATCCATAAGCCCCAGTTCAGTGGCCAGCTCGGTAGCTGCTGTATAGGTAAAGCGAATTAAAGCAAGGTCGTAGTTGGTGGTCTCCTCAAACCAGGCTTCCCGCCTGTTGTCAAATATTTCCGGACTGGAGCTGAGGGGAAGTTGTCTGTTCCCCTTCTCATCTGTAATTGCCACCTGATCCAGGAAAACAGCCACCTCTTTGATCCAGGGGTAAGCGCGCTCCTTCAGGAATACGTCATCCTTGCTGTACTTCCAGTGAAGGTAAAAGTGCTGTCCCAGCCAGGCAGAAACAGTAAATCCGAACGAATACTGGGTCCACCCGCCCATGGGTTGACCTGTTAAGGTGGTAACCCCGGGTATATTCAATCCATCCACTCCAAAGAACCAGCTGGTATACCTTGCTCCCTCTGCACGAATATCCCACAGCCAGTCCAGGAAACCTTCCTCAAGGGCCAACTGGTTTCCGGCATAGGCGGGCCAGTATGAGAGCTGGGTATTGAGATCGTGGTGAAAATCCCCCTTCCAGGGTGGCAATTTACCATTGTCGGCTGTCCACACAGCCTGCAGACTGATGGGCGGTGCCCCTTTCCTGGCGGCTGCCCCAAACTTGTACATCTCAAGGTAGTATTGCTTTTCCAGTACCTTATCGGGAATCGAAACAGAAGAAGCGGACCAGTATTGATCCCACCAGTTTATCAGCTTTCCCCTGCTGTTTTCATAAGAACCCTTCAAGGACTCTTCCACCTGTTTCGATGCAGTGATTGTTGGCTCCAGATCAGGGTAATGGGCAGATATGCTCCAACAGCCCGTAATGGAGGCATCCTTTCGTTCCAGCTGACAGTTTACCCGGTATTGAAAGCCATCCCATCCCTCCTGCAGATAGTCGAGTTTGAGAGGCCCATTGTCCAGCTCCCCGGGAGGGTAGTCCAGTCGCCTCAGGTCCTCGCCACCGGTCACCCTGTTCCGGGAAGAGGGGGCAACATCCACCGTATAAGGCGGAGCTGCCAGCTTTATTTCACTTTCTTCTTCTGCGCCTGTTATCCGGAACCACCCCACCGGCTCCACAGGATCTATAAAGAGCTCCATGGACATCCCATTCTCCCACAGGATTTCACAGATACCATGCTGTGTATAGAGTCTGACCGATTTGACCGGCCCGAAACCGTCCAGCGGAATCTCCAATGCTGCCGCAGGAATCTTAGAGGGGCCGGCAGCCTGGTCGTAGGGTTGATCAAAGACTGCCTGGACATTTTCGTAGCTGTTCTTCTCCCATTGCTGCAATAACCAGTTAAAATCGAAGTCCTCCCTGTACATATTTTCCATGGGACGGAGGTCCCAGAGATCGGCCCTGTCCAGGGAGATCCTGAGTTTCCCCTCTTTTTCCCAGATCAGGGCGCCTATCATTCCATTGCCCAGAGGGATCCCTTCGTCCCAGGAAGCAGCCAGCTGGTCGAATACCAGGTCGTGTGGGGAAGGTTGCAAGGAGGGCTGGGTTCTGGTGCAGTTAGTTAATGCCAGTAAGGAAATCAGAAGAAGTAGATTCTTTTTCATAGCAAGTTTTAGTTAATTATTCAATAGGGATTCACAGATTTTCCATCCCATATAATGCATTCGCGGAACATGAAAGGGGCCCTTCCAGATGTTTCCTTTCAGGGGTACTGAAATTCTCCCATCCCGGTGAAGGTAACCATACCATTCTCCATAGTCGGGATCGGGGAAATGTTTGAATGCCCAAAGGTGCACTTCTTTGTGCCAGTCGGCGTACTGTTGATCCCCGGTAAGCTGATAGGCCAGCAGGGTGGCAATCACAGCTTCGTTATGTGGCCACCAGAATTTCATATCGTGCCAGTATTCCTGCACAGGCAGGCCTTTCACATCCCGAAAATAATAGATGCCCCCGTATTCTTTGTCCCAGCCAATTTCCCACATCCACCGGAGCATGGTGGTACCCAGCTTGATCAGATCGGGGTCATTGTTGCGGAACTGGGCTTCCCTCAGAATAAACCAGGCCCCCTCCAGGGCATGACCGGGATTCAGGGTGCGTCCATCGAAATGGTCGATTAATTCACCTTCAGGACCCACCGTTTCCATGACTGCCTGGTACTGTTCGTTCATGAAGTATTGCCTTATTTCATTTATCCAGCCAGTGATTTGTGCCGTATATGAATCATCGTCCAGCATACTGCGAAGTTCCTGGGCAGTAACGATTCCAATCATGGGAACACCCATACCACGGCTTTGCCGGTAAGCGGTGAATTTGGATGGGATCATTCCAGGAGTGTTGTTGTAGAGCTGGAAGCGCTCAAAGGCTTCCTTTGCTTTTTCCTTATAATGTTCGATTCCTGTTGCTTTATAGCAGGCAGCATAGGCAATGGCAGCAAAAGACTCGGAATAGACATACCTGCGCATTCGCACCGGATCCCCCTTCTTATCCACAATGAAATACAACTTTCCCTGGTCATCGTAGCAATGTTTTTCCAGGAAATCGATGCCGTGTTTTCCTATTTTGAGCCACTCTTCCCGTTTCTCCACTTCATTGTACAGGGTCAGGATCATCCAGGCAAAGCGGGCCGTTTGCCACACGCCCTTATCCGTATCAATCACCTGGCCATCGCGGTTCAGACAGAAGGTATAACCTCCATCCTGCCAATCAATCCCATGCTTGATCCAGAAGGGGAGAATATTCTCCAGCAACCCTCTTTTATAGATATCCAGGTAATGTTTTATGTCCTCTTCTTTCACAATTCTTTATTTTCAGGTTGAAGGCTCTTCCATGTATAGCCTGTTATTTTTTTACTGTTTTGAAACAGCAGGGTGCTGAGCAGGGCAAATAGAAGGCTGGTGGCTATACCGATAAAGCCATAAAGTAAAAATGAAATCTGGGTAGTAAGGCTTACCACAAAAAGTGATGCGGTTCCCAGGATGAAACCAATGAGGGCGCTTTTTGCTCCGATGCGGGGAAAAAAGATTCCCATCAGGAACAGTGCACCCAGGCCACTGGCCAGCAAGCCAAGGATGGTATTAAAATAATCGAAGAGGGAGAGGATGCTCAGGGAGGCCATCAAAAGCGCCAGTGCCACACCGGCACTACCAAAAAACACCCCGGACCAACGGGCCACTTTTAATTGTCTTTTGTCTGAGGACCCTGGATAAAAGTGTCTGTAAAAGTCAGATGTAAATGCTGTTGAAATGGAGTTAACATTGGATGAAACCGTGGACATGGTAGCGGAGAAGATGGCTGCTATCAATAGCCCTGCGACCCCTACCGGCATTTTTGACATAATGAAATGAGGAAAAATGGCATCGGTGTTTTGCATGGCGAAATTCAATTCGCCGGGATGGGTTTTATAGTAGGAATAAAGGGCCGTGCCAATAAAGTAAAATACCACCGATACGATCACACTCAGTATGCCATTCATCATAATCCCTTTTGCAGCGGATTTCTCATTTTTAGTGGTCAGGTATCTTTGAATCACAGTTTGATCTGCGCTGTAGGAAATCAGGTTATTGGCCAGACCACCCAGAAGAACCACCCAGAGCGTGGCGCTTTTCCAGCTGAATGCCAGATCGAACATGGCAAACTTCTGATTATCCAGGGAAATTTCCATAAGTTTGCCAACTCCTCCTTCAATTCCTGTGATCAGGAAAACAGATGCAAACAGGGCCCCTCCCAACAAAACAAAACCCTGGATCACATCTCCCCAGACCACTGCTTCCACACCTCCCATGGTGCAATACACGATGGTAATAACTCCCATAAGTAAAATGCAGGCGAAAATGTCGATGCCTGTGACTGTGGTCAGCGCCAGTGAGGGGAGGAAGAGAACCAGGGCCATACGGGCGATCATAAAGAGAATGAAAAGAGCACTGGCCAGGAACCTGATGGTATACGAGAAGCGCCGTTCCAGGTATTCGTAGGCGGTGGTCACCTTTAGCCTCCTGAAGAAGGGCAGGTAGTATTTCACCACCGGGAAGGCCATGATCAGAATGGCAATGGCCATGGGGAAATATTTCCAGTCTGTGGCAAAGGCTTTCGCCGGGATGGCCATAAAGGTGATGGCGCTGAGCATGGTAGCGAAGATGCTCATTCCTGCAGCCCACCAGGGGATTCTTCCCCCTCCCTTGAAAAAGTCATCGGTGCCCTTTTCCCTCTTCATAAAGAAATAACCCAGGCCCAGCATTCCTGCCAGGTAGCTGATCAGCAGGATCCAGTTCAGATAGTCCGAATGCAGGCTCGGGTTTTAGTTCGCCATGATAAACTTTTGGTGATCGGATGCCAGGCATAATTTCCCCACTGATGATCATCCATCCTTCCTTCCAGGGAGTGAGCTTTGCGCCGGCAGGTGCAGGATAAGGATAGTCAGCCCCCACGCTCCAGGTATTGGTAATGGTATGGTAAATAAGTACTTCTTTATTAAACTTATACCACTCGGGTTCATGGGACAGGTAGCTTTTTTTCCATCGGGTATACACATTTATACCTGCTGTATCCCTGCTCTGGATAGCCATATTCCCCAATCTTTCGTTCTCCCATGCCTTCTTAAAGGTAGCCCTGTTCACCCCTCCCACAAACAGGATATGATTCATTCCCAGGGGAATGCCATCTGCACCATGCAGGGAGAAAGGAGCATGGCCTTCCATAAGTATCTCAGCAATGGGACGCCACCTGCCTGTTTTGGGAGAATATTCCAGGCCATCGGTGCTGATCAGGGCTTCATCCGCCTGCTCCGGAAAACTTGAACCACTGACCAGGTAGAGCCGCATCTCTTCAGCACTGTTCTGAGCCACCACCACGGGTTGGATTCTTGCCTGTCCGGGAAAGTCATCCAGGACCTCCCATTGGAATAATTCACTTCCCCTGTTTCGACAGATCCAGGGATAGAAAGGTATTGGCTTCTGCACCATTGGCCAGGCCACCGGCCACGTAAACCACTTCGCCGATCTTTGCAGCTCCCATCTGGGTAAGGGGGAAGGGCAAGTCGGGCCACTCTTCCACTTCAAGCTGCTCCGCTTCATCGTTCCACTTCAGAAGATAAACATCTTGTAATCACCATCGCTTCCATTCCCACCTATGCACAACAGTCCTTCGGGCAATGAGACTGAAGCCCCGTATGCGGTGGCCCGGGGGAGCTGAAATCCAGAAAGCCACTGCCAGTTTCCATCTTTTTGGGTGAAAACAAAAGCGTCGTCGTAGTACCTCTTTATACCTCCATCCCGGACCGGCAGCTCCGGGAAATTGCAGCCTCCTGCCACAATTATCACATTCCCAACAGATCCGGCAAATGAGGAGGCCAGGCCAGGCTGGATAGCCGAACCCGGGGGAGGTGGAATTTCAGGGTATTCCGACCAGGTAAAATTATTGGTATAGGTGGACTGGGCACTTAAATGCCCGGTCACAGACATGAGTATAAGCAGCAGAACAGCGTGGAGATATTTATTTATCATACATTCTGTATCTGGAAATCTTACTGATTGCAATAAGAGAAAAATCCAATGCTTTCCAGCTCCTGTTTCATGTTTTCTTCCTCCTGATCCGATAGTGTTTGCAGGGGCAGGCGGTTGGGGCCGCAATCCATTCCCAGAAATTTCATGATCCGTTTCCCGCCCATGAGATTGCCCCGGTATTTACCCAGGATCTCACAAAACTGGTGCGATTTATGCTGGAGCTCCCTGCATTTTTCCATCTCTTTCAAAGCATACGCTTTACTCATGTCGCTGTACAGTCCGAAACAGTGGTTGTACGTTCCCCCCACTCCTGAATGATTTCCATATACCAGTCCGTCCAGAAACATCTCATCCAGTCCCCACAGCATCTCGTACCTGCCTTCAGCAATGTGACGACACTGTTCAAACTCATACATATCGTGATAGGTGTACTTCACCCCTGCAAAATTCGGGATCTCAGCGGCGGCCTCCAGGAGATCGCTTACAGACATGTGCACACCGTTCAAAACCGGGATGTGATAATAATAGAATGGCAGGGAAGGAGCGGAACCGGCTATGGATTTACAGTACTCCACCAGTTCCTGGTTTCTCCTGGGAGGAAGAAAGGCCGGGGCCATAGCAGCCACGGCCCAGGCACCAGCTTTCTCTGCATGGGCAGCAAGACTTTGTTGATCCCGCAGATTGGTACCGCCGGTGTGTACGATAATTTTTAAAGTCCCTTCACTGGCATTGATCCATTCTTCTGTCAGGGCCATTCGCTCTTCCCTGGTAAGGAGGGCTCCTTCTCCTGTACTTCCGCAAATAAAGGCTCCATCCAGACCATTTCGTTTCAGATAAGTGGCATATTCCGGAATGAGATCCAGGTTCAGTTCCCCGTTTTCCATCATGGGAGTGAAGGGTGCGGCGATGTATCCATTGATTCTTTCCATGGCACCTGTGCTTAGGGTCTTTTATATTTATCTGCCCCATCGCTGAGCCACTCCAGGGAGAAGCTCACAAAGGGGTTTTCTGTGTAATTATCTTTTTCAAAAAACAGGCCGATATCTCCATTTTCCAGGATTGTCAATGAAGAGTAGGCAGCACTACCCGGATAAACGCATTTCCCTTCGGTCCAGGTACGTCCTTCATCATAGCTGATCCTTGCGGTGAGATTCTGCCTTCCTTTTTTCATTTTTGCGTTGCAGAAGAGCAGACGGCTTTTCTCATATCCATCTTTAACGGAGGTGTAGCGGATAATGCTCCCGTTACAGCCTGGATCGATGAGCTCAGGCTCCGGCCAGCTTTTCCAGGAAGCGCCCTGATCTGAGGAAACATGCACATAGCGTATACCCTTTCCATTGGCACGACTGTTTACCATCCAGCTTCCATCATCCAGTTCCACTACCTTTGACTCGTTAGCAGGTTTGATGGGGGTGTCGATCAGGTGCCAGGAATCTCCATGGTCATCGCTGCCAAAGAGATGCATGCCATGGTCCAGGTTGACCATGCAATGCAGGAGTTTCCCTGCACGAGTTTGAATGCCTCTTCCCGAGGTTATGAATTTGAAATCTTTGTGCCATTCTGGCTTGGCAATCTGGGAAGTGATGTCCGCTGGCTTCGCTCCAGGACTTCCCATGGTCGGAGCTTTTGATCACATGCAGATAGTAAATATCTTTTTCCTTATCCAGGTCCATAAAATTGTAAAACAGGAAGATTTCTCCCGGTTTCCCGGTCCACGATCATGGATGGATCGGAAGCGGATTTTCCAGGGGGAAAATCTACAATCCTTTTGATCTCAGACCAGCTTTTCCCGTGGTCCTGGCTTCGCCGGATCACAATATTAATATCCCTGCTTCCCCGCAGGTCGTTGCAGGAAGGCACGCGCTCGTCAATGGCCACCACCAGGTCGCCGTTGGTGGCTGTAACAATGGCCGGGATCCGGTAGCAGGATACCTCTGTATTCATGGAGGTGTTAAAAAGATCATGAACCTCTATTAGCCCTTCAGCCAGTTCTGGCTCATCGTTTTGAGCTGAAATAAAGCCGAAGGGAAGAAATAAAAGCCCCCAAAGCAGTGATTTTCTTTTCATATTTCAAAATAAAGCATTTAATTGAAGTATAATAATACAACAAAGGAATTATGAAAAAACTTGCTTTAGCCCTGATGCTTGCATTTGGATTCTTCCATCTCTTATCTGCCGTGACCAAAGATGAAAAAAGAATTCTGATCTATACAAAAAACGGCGAAGGTTATGTGCATGAAAACATTGCCGCAAGTGTTGCCGCACTTGAAAAGATATGCAGGGAAGAAGGAATCCTGACGGAAGTATCGGATGAACCATCCGTGTTTACCCCTGATAACCTTGCCAGGTATGATGCCATTGTCTTTTCCAATTCCAATAATGAAGCCTTTGACAGCGATGAGCAGCGAAAGGCTTTCCAGGAATTCATCCGGAGTGGGGGAGGCTTTGCGGCCATCCATTCGGCCAATGCTTCAGAGCGTGACTGGCCCTGGTACTGGGCCATGGTGGGAGGGAAGTTCCTGCGTCATCCCCCCCACCAGGAGTTTGATGTGGTGGTCACCGATCCCGATCACCCCTCCACCTCGCACCTGCCTGCCAGGTGGACCGTTAAGGATGAGTGTTATTATTCCTTCCAGTTGAATCCGGATATTCATGTACTCCTTTCAGTCGATTTAACAACAATAGAGGATGAGCAAACGGCTGTATACCCGGGTGAGACCTTTGGTCAGCTCTTTCCCCTCTGCTGGTGTCACCAGTTTGAAGGAGGGCGCCAATGGTACACCGCCCTGGGACATGACCCCTGGTTCTACGAAGATCCCTTATTTGTGGAACACCTTCGGGGCGGAATGAAGTGGATCCTGGCTAAATAGCCTCCAGGTAAAGCAACCAGCCTTTTCGCGCATCTAAGCTTATGGCATCGGTAATGCTAAAGCTTGTGGCTTTCTGGAAATTTTCAATTTCAGGTGCTGTCAGCCGAACATGCTCCGGTCCGAATCCCAGTTGATTCCAGTCGATCTGCAGGAGCACTTCCCCGGGCTTATCGGAAAAATTCCCCAGTGAGATCAGTACTTTTTCATCGTGAAGGTAAGCCGTGGCTTTGATATGGGGATGAGTGGTTTTTACCGGGGGATCTGTATCCCAGAATCCCTTCATCCTGGCATCTTCTATGCCGAACTCATCCCAAATCTTCCAGATGGCTACAGGATTGCAGGTGACTCCTTCGGTGGACCAGGGCAGCCTGGTGGTCATGCCAAAGACCATTCCCAGCCAGGGATTACCACCCCCGTGGAGCATGTCGCCCATATGCCCGAAGGGAATACCGGAGACTTCCACAAGCCAGTTTTCCCAGGGCATTTCATCATACATAAAGCTTTCCCCGAACCAGAGCTTGTCAACATAGGGGAAGTATTCGGTGTACTGGATGGCGGGACCTTTGGAAAATCCGGTATTGGAGTGCAGGTCTATCAGGCAACCCGGCTTTTCCTGATCCATAACCTTTCGGATTCGTTTCATGATATGACGGTCAAAGGTGACATCGTCCAGATACAATCCATCGATCCCTACATTCCGTATCAGCCAGCCCAATCCCTCAATATAGTAATTGATCCAGCGGCTGTCGCCTGCAGCTGTAAGGATGGAGGCATCTACCCGGGTATCGTCGGCATGGTCGTACCACTGAGGACGGTAGGCCGCCACCAGGTGTTCTCTGAGCCAGGGATAGCCTCCGCCGGCACCGTAAGCGAATATCTCGTCCTGCAAACTTCGGAGTGCCCAAAGCTCCGGTAAATGGTTGCTTAACTCCCTGATGGTATAATATATCTTAACCTTTAGACCCAGGGAATGGTTGCGTTCCACAAAGGGCTTCATCACCTCCACTGCCTTAAAGGGATAGTTAATAAAGGGATTGAAGGAATTGGCGTGGTGGAGGTTTACAATTCGAACCCCGGCCTCGAGATCTTCGGGTCCCGGATCCGGCTTGACAGAATTGTGGTAGTAGCGGTCACGAAACTGGGAAGCTGAGTTAACAGTCTTTACGGGGGTGATCAGCAGGGCAAATTCAAATTCGATCTCCTCTCCCGCTTTCAGCTCCCGCTCTCCGCTATAGATGGTGGCCAGCACCCTGTTCTCTTCCTGAGTTATCCTGAAGCCACCTGAGCCTTCATTGTCCCAGCTCCGGGGAGGAGCGGGATGATAAAGATTGAGCAGGGGACCATGATAGTTGCTTCCCCTGAGCTCCACCCACATGCCCCCGCGTGTATTGCCCACCCAGAAGCTGTCTTCCGGACCCTTCCATTTGCTCTGGTGTTTTGAAGGTACCCTGGTTCCGGGCAGGCCCATTCCCATCATGTACTCGGCCAGCTCTTTCCTGAAGGGTATTTCAAGTCTCACATCTGAGAGATGGATATCCTGCTGGGTTTTCAGGGTGAACTTGTAACGCATGTAGCCATCCGATTCCAGGCTACCTTCTCCCACAAGCTCCATCCCATCACTCTGGCTTGTCCACCCTGAATTCACAATTCCGCCCTTATTTTCCATGGTCTGGAACTGGCTTTCGGAAAAAATAACTTTCCTGTTCCGGTGGATGACCTGGAAATCAAGAGGACCCTGGAGAAGTTCGTAATCTCCCACGCGGATGTAATCCGGAAGTCCACGTTCTCCTGTGCCTATATTTTTCCCCAGTAGTTGAAACTCAGAATCCCCGGTCTGACGGATGGGGGTATAGGGGGCCACCGCTTCTGAGTCCAGTCCGGCTGTTGAGTTGAGCCAGCGCAGCCTGGAGTGCCGCCAGGCTTCACTGTCACCCCTGTCTGCCAGCATCTTTTTCCCAATTTTCAAATCGACACTTACTTCCTGTTTTGTCCCTGCGGCCGGCCCCACCATGATCTTGCCATGATAGCTGCCCGGTTTCGCATCTTCCGGGATATCCACTCCTATCCACAGTGCCTGAACACGATCCTGCCTTAAATCAACGTCTTTAACAAAGGGATTCCCGTAGATGTCTGTTCCACCCGTATTAAAGCAGGTAAGCCTGCTCTTATCCAGCACTTCTCCGCCAGGCCCTTCCAGGGAAGTGAAACTTAGTTCCAGATCTTCCATGGCTGCCTTACTGGTATAAAGGGCCACCTGGAAGACATAATATTCATTCCTTAAGGCAGTCCCTGAAAAGTGCTTGAGCTTCGGATCCCGGATCCATTTATGTGGAATTTTGTCCCACATACGTACCGGGTCAGACCGATCCTCGGTAAAGAAGAGGAAGGTATCCGGGTGGACTTCAAGGAAGGCCTGCATTTCAGATTCAAAGGGGATCACTTCCATGGGATAAAAGTTATCCAGTTCGGTTCGGGCCTCAAATCCTTTGAGTACCATCTCCGGTAAATCTTCCTGAACATTGTTTTCAAGCCACAGGGGATCGGGAGCGGGTTCCGCAGGCAGGTAATCCTTGCTATAGAATCCATATCCTTCCTGTACTTCAAAGGGGAGGTAGTAGAAATAGTAGGTGCCCGCTTTAAGAGGTCCGGCCAGGATCTCGCACTTTTCGTTATCAACTCTGATCCTGTGAATGTTGGCAACGGTGTCTGTACTTTGGGCAGATACCAGCAACAGCATTCGCTTCTGCGGATCGCGGTCATGCCTTCTCCAGGGAAGATCAATACGGGCCGCTTCAGCATCCTTCCGGATATCCAGCACTGCTCTGTGGTTCCCGAAAGATTCTGGCCATGGATCCCTGACTACAGAATAGAGAGGTAAGTGCTCACGTATGCATCCTGTCCATGCACCCAGACAAAGAAGAAGCAAAAGCATTCCAATACGGCTTCCTGACATGTTCCTGACTTCCTGTTCAGTTAAGTTTATCTGCCATCTACTTCAAATAGGTCTCCAGCCACTGGTCCTGCTCCCATAGCATATGCAGGACGCTCTCTTTGGCACTGTAACCGTGACTTTCCTTTGGCAGCATCACCAGCCTTACGGTGGCTCCAAGCCCTTTCAGTGCATTGAAATAACGGGTGCTCTGAAGGGGGTAGGTCCCTGAATTGTTGTCCGCTTCCCCGTGGATCAGCAGGAGTGGCGTCTTCATTTTATCGGCATGCATAAAGGGCGACATGTTATAGTATACCTCGGGCGCTTCCCAGTAGGAACGCTCTTCGCTCTGGAATCCGAATGGGGTGAGGGTCCGGTTGTAGGCTCCGCTCCGGGCTATTCCGGCGGCAAAGAGGTCGGAATGGGAGAGCAGGTTGGCCACCATAAAGGCCCCGTAGCTATGTCCGCCAACGGCCACCTTGCTGCGGTCAATGTAGCCCAGTTCATCCACTGCATCTATGGCTGCCTTTGCATTCGCCACCAGCTGCTTGCGGAAGGAATCATTGGGTTCTTCATCTCCTTCACCTACTATGGGGAAGGCAGCTCCGTCGAGCACCACGTAGCCCTTGGCCACCCAGTAGATGGGAGATCCATAATTGGGTGCGGTGAAACGATTGGGATTGGCGGTGGTCTGCCCGGCACTGGATTTGTCCTTGAATTCCCTCGGGTAGGCCCAGAGGATCATGGGGGCTTTCACCTTATTCTCCATATCATAGCCCACGGGCAGGTAGAGGGTCCCGGAAAGTTCCAGTCCGTCGTCACGCTTATAGGTGATCACTTCCTTATGCACATCCTGTATGCTTTTAAATGGATTTTCAAAGGCAGTGATCTGGTGCAGTTCATTCTTTTTCAGATCTCTGAAATAGTAATTGGGATAGTCGGTGGGCGATTCAATACGTACCAGCAGCCTGTTTTTTTCCTGATCAAACTGGCTCAGATTTTCCAGCTTGTCGGTATACTCCGACTGGTAGAGCCGTTCACTTTCCCTGGTTTTCAGGTTCAACTGGTCCAGGAAGGGAAACTGGCCCTTATCAGAGTAGCCGCTTCCGATAAGGAAAAGCTTGTTTTTATGAATGGTCAGCACACGGCTTCCATAGGCATTTCTATGGGTGACAAAGCGACCCGGATCGCTGTAACGATCCTGGTAATTACGGTCATAGAGTATCACCGCTTCGCTGGAGGCATCCGAAGGATTGAAGAGGTAGGTTTTGGTATTCCGGCTGTTCCACCACGGTCGGTGGCCACTGCCAGCTCTTCATTGCACCACTGAATGCCACCGTAGCGGTTTATGGTTTTCAGCAGTGAAACAGGAGTGCCATTGAAAGGGGCATCCAGTTGAAATACTTCATCCCTGAACTCCACCTCATTTTGTGGATCCCCCTCATCAAGAGCTACAGCAAATACCAGGCTGGCAGGCAGGTCGGCTCTCCACTGGAGATTTCTTCTGCCTTTTTCCACTGCCATAAAACCTTTGGGCAGGTCTTCAATCAGGGGACTCTCAAGAACTGTTTCCACCTTCTCGGCACCTCTTGTATAAATGGTGGTGGTCGATGGAAAACGATAATAGGGGACCAGGTAGGAGAAGGGTTTCTCGACCCTTGTAATCATAATATAGTCACCATTGGGAGAGAAAGATACATAGTCATACATGGCGCTCCCCATCCATAGCTCGCTGCTGCCATCAAGTCCTACTTTGTATAGCTCTGAGAGTGCAAGCTGCTCAAAATTATGTTCGTCGTTTTTATTCTGCAGCAGGTCCTGGTAGGTCCGGTTCTGAGCTTTTTTTCCATCGGCCACTGAGATGGTAGGGCCTCCCGGGACTGCATTTCCCACATCGATCAGGGCTTCCCTTTTTGAGGAGATCATCTTGACCAGCATTGCCTGGCTATCTTCGAACCAGTTGATGGCATCGCCCATATTGGCATTAATTCGTGCCTCTGTCAGTTTTTTGGCACTGGCCGATTGGATGTCCAGTACCCATAATTCCACGCCGGTGGAGGTGGTATGGGTAAAGGCCATTTTGAGTTGATCGGGCGACCAGGTAAAGTTGGCCAGTTTCGGAGCCGTGGGTAGTCCCTCTATTTCTTTAACTGCGGCATCCTCTTCGGTCAGGTTTTTGACCTTGAGCTTATTATAATATCTTGTCCTGCTTCCAATATTGGTTGCAGGGTCGATTCTCAGTCCACCCAGCCGCAACTCCTTCCTGGAGAGTTCCTCAATGCTTTTAAAGGCATCCCTGTACAGGAGGACCATTTGCTCCTGCTTGTTGTCCATTAAAACAGAGGGTGCCAGTGGCACATCAACAAGTTCGAGAATCTCAGCCGGGGGCTTCTGGTAATCCAGGTTAACCTGGGCTCTAAGAAGAGGGGACAGCATGGCTGTCATCAACACTAAAAGGGCTACTCTTTTCATTTGGATATGATTTTTCTATAAGTTTTATTTTAATAATAAAATTCAGTTCCGCCGGATCTGTTCAGTTCTTCCGGATCAGGGCAAGGACGGTTTCAAGCTGAAGGCCCCGGAAGTCATCCACAACCATGGAAACTCCTTCCTCCAGTAACTCCTCTTTACTATGTGCTGAGGCTATTCCCACCACGGGCAAGCCTGCAGCAAGGGCCGACTGGATCCCGGCTTTGGAGTCTTCAAAAACAATGCAGTTTTCTTTGGGCAGACCCAGTTTATCCACCGCTTTCTGGTAGACTTCGGGGTGGGGCTTCCCCTGACTTACATCCACCTTGCCTATGATGATCTCAAAGGTCTCTTTCATGTCCAGTTTCTCCAGTCCCATTTCTATATTCAGCGGGGGAGCTGATGTGGCAAGGGCCAGGCGGTGGCCCCCATTTTTCACCCTGCCTATGAAATCATGTACACCGGCAATGGGAGTGACTTTTTCCATATTTCGAAGGATGCTTTGATACTTGCCATCCACTTCTTCCAGGTAAAGCTCTATCAGCTCTTCTGTAAGATCATCTCCAAAGAGCAGTTTCAAAGAAGTGGGACCGGTACGCCCGCTGAGCATTTGGTCGAAGGTCTGATCATCATAGGCATATCCCTGTCCGTCCAGGAAGCTTTCCCATGCGATCTTATGGTAAGGATTGCTGTCGATAACAACACCATCCATATCAAAAATAAATCCGTATTCCACTAAGCCTCCCCGAATTTCACCCATTTCACTTCATCATTGTATCCGGCGCTGACTACGGTGTCGATAAACTGCATTCCCCGAATGCCATCTTCAACTCCGGGAAAGTCAAGCATTTCAGCTGTGGGAGCCTGTCCTTTTGCTTTGGCTCTGACGGTCAGACTAAAATTGCGGTAGATATTGGCAAAAGCCTCCAGGTAACCTTCCGGATGTCCGCCGGGAGTGCGTGTATTGTGTGCCGCTATATCGCTGTTCATGCTGGTGCCAACCCGCAATACCTGCATGGGGGCATCAACCCATTTCAGAATTAAGGGAATTTGGTTCCATCTGCGCCCATTCCAGTCCGCCCTTATCCCCATATACCCTGATCCTGATGGCATTTTCCTCCCCGGCTGCAACCTGGGTAGCCATTAAGGTACCCGTGGCACCATTATCAAAACGCAGAAGCGCCGCTCCGTCATCGTCCAGTAAGCGATTGGGAACAAACACCTTTATTTCTGCACAAAGTTCAATTACTTTTAATCCTGTGATATATTCAGCCAGATGGTGGGCATGGGTGCCAATATCGCCCATGCTGCCAGCTTTGCCCGATCGTTTGGGGTCGGTTCGCCAGCTGGCCTGTGGGTTTCCGGTATCTTCCAGTTTCGATGAGAGCCATCCCTGGGGATATTCAACAAACACCTTCCGGATTTTCCCAAAAGCACCATCGGCGACCATCTTTCTGGCATGTTTGACAGCCGGGTAGCCGGAATAAGTGTGGGTAAGAGCAAAAGTCAATCCGCTTTCATCAATTTTATCTTTCAGTTTCAGTGCCTCATCCAGGGTGAAGGTGATGGGCTTATCCAGCACCACATGAAAACCATTCTCCAGGGCCATCATGGCAGGATCGAAATGTACAAAGTTGGGCGTAACAATGCTTACAAAATCCATTCTCTCGCCCTCAGGAAGCAGGACTTCTTTTTCAAACATTTCCTGGTAGGTGCCATAGACCCTGTCTTCAGGCAGATAATAAAGTTTGCCCGATTCTTTAGATATTTCAGGGTCCACGCTGAAGCAGCCACATACCAGTTCAATCTGATTATCCATTAATGCTGCCAGGCGGTGAATCGCCCCAATGAATGCATCGGTTCCTCCGCCGACCATTCCCATCCTGAGTTTTCGATTTGTCATTGTAGAAAAATGGTTTTAATGTTGATAAGATAAAGCTAACTTTTTTTTCAGAGAGAAGAGGCCTTTTTTATTACTTTTGGAGGGCAAAAAAGGCTGATTTGATCTACCCGGAACACTTCGAAACTAAAATAGGATTTGATCGCATACGTGAGCTTGTCAAGTCCCACTGTCTCTTTGATCCCGGCAGGGAACGGGTCGATGAGATGAGCTTTCTGACCGATCATGAACTTATTCTCCATGAACTGAAACTGGTGGAAGAGTTTATGGAGATCAACCGGAGTGAGGATGATTTTCCCATTCAGCATTTTACAGATAACAGGGAGGCGCTGAAGAAGGCAGAGATAGAGGGAACCTTTCTGCTTACCGAGGAGGTCTTTGATCTGCAAAAGAGTCTTGATTCCATCCGTGCCATTTTGCACTTCTTTAAATCGGACGAAGAGGAGAAATATCCCGAGCTCAGCGAACAGTGCAAACCTGTGAAGATGTTTCCCTTTGTTCTGGACCGGATCCAGAAGATCCTGAACAAGCATGGAAAGATCCGCGATAACGCATCTTCAACACTGCATCAGATCCGCAGGAGTCAGCAGGAGAAACAGGGAGCTGTTTCCAAAAAACTAAACCAGGTTATGGCCCGGGCCCAGCGAGAGGGATGGGTGGATGCCGATGCGGCACCTACTTACAGGGATGGACGCCCCGTGATTCCGGTCATGTCGGGAAATAAGCGCAAGCTGGGAGGGATGATCCATGATGAATCGGCCACCGGGAAAACTGTTTTTATTGAACCGGCCGAAGTGGTGGAACTCTCCAATGAGATCAGGGAGCTGGAATATGCCGAACGGAGGGAAATAATCCAGATCCTGCTGGAGTTTACAAGCGATATCCGACCCTATATTCCGGATCTGCTCTCCTCCCAGGTCTTTCTGACCACCATAGATTTTATAAGGGCCCGTGCCCTCTTTGCAGCACGCCTGGAAGCCATCCGTCCCCAGCTAAAAGAAGAACAGGTATTCGACTGGAGAGAAGCACGTCATCCACTGCTCTACCTGGCACATAAAGCTGAACAGAAGGAGGTGGTGCCCCTTAGCTTTCACCTCGCGGACAAGAATCGCATCCTCTTAATTTCCGGTCCCAATGCAGGGGGCAAATCGGTTTGTCTGAAAACCATCGGCCTGCTCCAGTATATGCTGCAGTGCGGCATGCTGGTGCCATGCAATGAAAGTTCGGTATTTGGCATCTTTGCAGGTATCTTCATCGATATAGGTGACGAGCAGTCCATCGACAACGATCTGAGTACCTACAGCTCCCACCTGCTCAACATGAAATATTTTCTGAAGAATGCTGCAACGGATACCCTGGTTCTTATTGATGAATTCGGGACCGGTACCGAACCCATGCTGGGAGGAGCCATTGCAGAGTCCATCCTGGAGCAGCTGAACCTGTCGGGGACCAGTGGAATCATCACCACCCACTACACCAGCCTGAAACACTATGCAACCTCTTCGGAGGGGATTGTAAATGGGGCCATGTTGTTTGATAATCAGAAAATGCAACCCCTTTATCAACTGCAGGTTGGGAAGCCGGGCAGCTCCTTTGCCTTTGAGATAGCAAGGAAAATCGGACTCCCTGAAGAAGTGCTCAGCTCTGCTTCTGAAAAAGTGGGACAGGAT
Source organism: uncultured Bacteroidales bacterium (assembly GCA_963753765.1). Classification (GTDB taxonomy): domain Bacteria; phylum Bacteroidota; class Bacteroidia; order Bacteroidales. Next base: position 19,026 of record CAVWDQ010000026.1, on the reverse strand, counting down.
CATATCGATTTTGACAAGCACTTAAGGGAGATCCTGAGGGATAAGAAATACTGGGAAAGCAAGCGGCAGAAGATCAGGCAATCTGAACGTAAACTGGAAGAACTCATGGGGCGCTATGAGCAGGAACTCCAGGAAAGTGAAAAGCAGCGGAAGGCCATTGTCAAAGAGGCAAAAGCGAAAGCTGATGCCATGCTTAGCGGTGCCAATAAGAAGATAGAACAGACCATCAGGGAGATTAAGGAGGCGGAAGCCGAGAAAGAGCGGACCAGGGAAGTGCGTAAGGAACTTGGTGAATTCAAGGAGAAACTGGAAGTTGAAAAGGGGAAAGAGGAGCAGAAAGTTGAAAAGCAGTTGAAGGAGATACGCCGGAAGGGAAGTGAACTGGAAACCAGGCGGCCCGATCTGAGGCAACGATCAAAAAAGACGCTGGCCCAGAAGCAGGTGAAAGAAGATCCCGAGATCAGGGTAGGGGATATGGTGCGGATCGAGGGACAGGATGCTGCCGGGGAGGTCATGGAAATCAAGGGTAAAAACTGCGTTGTGGCATTTGGAATGCTAAAAACCAATACCAAGCTTGGACTGCTTGAAAAGATCCTGTCGGAGGAAGCAGGCAGGCTCAGGAGAAAAGATCAGTCGAAAGTTAACCTGGGCGATTGGAATGTGAGTACCCGCAGGGTTCAATTCCGACCCGATATCGACCTTCGTGGAAAACGGGCCGATGAAGCCATGGATATTGTGGTTGACTTTATTGATGAGGCCATCATGGTCCAGGCCCGGGATCTGAGGATACTTCATGGAAAGGGAAACGGAGTCCTGCGGCAACTGATCAGGGAGTACCTGCATTCGGTGGACCTGGTGGAATGGTACGGAGATGCCCATATGGATCAGGGCGGGGCAGGGATCACGGTGGTAAAAATGGAAGTATGAAAAGCGAACAGATCAGGACAGGATTTTTAAGAACTATTGGTCATTTGCTCTTTCTGACAGGGGTATTGCTGATTACTTCCTGCAGGACCAGTTTGGAGGAGCCCAATTTTCTTTTGATCATAACAGACGATCAGTCATGGGAACATGCTGGCTGCTATGGGGATATGGCTGTTTTGACTCCACACATGGACAGGCTGGCAGAGGAGGGAGTCCGGTTTGAAAATGCCTATGCGGCCTGCCCTTCCTGTTCACCTTCCCGGGCTGCAATACTTACGGGCCAGGATGCATACCGCCTTCAGGAGGGCGGAGTTTTAACCGGCTTTATCAGAGAACAATATGCACTCTTTCCTGCCATTCTCGCTGAAAACGGATATGTGGTGGGGTACACGGGAAAGGGATACTGGCCCTTTACCAAAGATGCACCGGGTGGTGTGAATGAACCCATTGGAGTACGATATGACGGACACAGGCATGATCAGGTACCTGAGGGTGTTTCCATACGCGACTATGCCGCTAATTTTGACCAGTTTATTACAGACAATCAGGATGAATCCCCATTCTTCTTCTGGCTTGGAATATCTGAGCCACACAGGCCTTATGAACAGGGAAGGGGAGTGGACATAGGGATTGATACCTCTCTGATCAGGATTCCTGCATTTTTTCCCGATGTGCCGGTGGCCAGGGAGGATATGGCCGATTACCTGGCAGAGATACAGTGGGCCGACGATGTTGTGGGAGAGGTACTTGAAGTACTTGAATCCAGGGACCTGATGAAAAACACAGTGGTCATATTTACCTCGGATAACGGAATGCCCTTCCCACGCTCCAAAGCCACTCTGTATGATCATGGAGTAAGAATGCCCCTGATTATTGCATGGGATAAGAAAATTAAAGGGATGAGGGTGGTAAAAGATCCGGTCAACCTGATTGATCTGGCTCCAACCATCCTGGAACTTTCCCATTCAGGTGTTCCGGAGCAAATGACCGGGCAGAGTATGTCCACTCTTCTTCTTTCAGATAAAGTGGAATTTGATTCAGATAAAAGAGACTTTGTGGTCACATCTTTTGAAAAGCATACACATTGTCGTCCAAACGAACTTGGATTTCCCCGAAGGGCCATACATACGGAACAATGGACCTATATCGTTAATTATGAACCGGACCGTTATCCTATGGGGAACTTCGAGATAAGAATTCCCAACTGGGATATACTTGGAGAAACCGATCCGGGACCTTTGAAGGAGTTTTACGTCCGCAACAGGGCGCATCCGGAGTATAGCTGGTTTTACGATCTGGCCTTCGGGAAAGTGGAAAAGGAAGAGTTATACAATCATGCAGAGGATCCGGATATGATCCGCAACCTGGCAGATCATGCTGATTATATTGGGATAAAGGAGAACTTAAGTAGCTTGCTGGAGGAATATTTAATGGAAAGCAGGGATCCCAGGGCAATGGGGAATTCACCCTGGGATGATTACAGGCTTGATAAATAGAAAGGATGTTGAAATTACTTAAGAGAAAAGAGATTGATGTGGTGAAGTGGGATGATTTGATAGCTCATTCCCCGGCCGAAACCATCTATCCCTACTCCTGGTACCTGGATGCCGTGTCAGAAAAATGGTCAGCCTTTGTGGTGGATGATTACCGCTTTGTGATGCCGGTGGTCTGGAAGAAGAAGGCAGGTATGAAATATATATATCAACCCTTTTACACCCAGCAGCTTGGGGTGTTCAGCAGGGAGTATGTGGACCCTGAACTGATTCGTAAGATGCTCAGGATTCTGTACAAGAAATTCCGCTTTGCAGGAATAAATTTAAATACCAGGAACCTGGTCGGGGAGGAGAAACCTTTCGCTGTGGATGATAAATCCAATTATGTACTGACCCTGAACCGGGATTACGAAAGCCATAGCAAAGCGTATTCAAGCAATGCCACACGGAACATCAGGAAATCCATTGAGTTCTCAGATATCATCGAGAAAGGTTTGCCGGTGCAGGAGCTGGTCAGATTAAAAAAGGAGAACGATGTGATACAGCGGTCCGAAAAAGATTATCCCTGGCTGGTGAAGCTCTTCGAAACCATAAAGGAGAGGGATGCGGGTAAAATTTATGCCATAAGGACCGGGAATGAAATTACCGCTGCTGCATTTTTTGCCTTCAGTAAAACCAGGGCAATTTACCTGCTTTCAGCCTCCAGTCAGAAAGGGAAGGAACAGAGAGGCATGTTCCGGATCGTGGATGCCTTTATTCGCGATCATGCGGGATCGGGATTGATCCTCGATTTCGAAGGTTCAAATATACCTTCTGTGGCGCGCTTTTTCAGCGGATTTGGAGCACAGCCGGAAATATACCAGAGTATAAGTTTCAACCGCTTGCCGGGCGCATTTACCAAGTTGAAATAGTATGAACGAATACGTCAGGAACAGACTCACAAGCATGGCCCGTTCATTGAGCCTGGAAAGGATGATCTCCTGGTCGGGACAGAGAATTGTTTTCCCTTTTTATCATACCGTTTCTAAAGAATCGCTTCCTCATATCAGTCACCTGTACCGGATCCCTAAACCAGACGAGTTTGAGAAAGACCTGGATCAGCTTCTGAAATTCTTTGAGCCACTTAGCCTGGGGGATTATCTTGAAGGCAAAGGTGGGAAGCAGGGACGACACAGTATGGTACTCACCTTTGATGATGGATTGAAAGAATGTCATGATTTTGTTGCTCCGCTGTTAAAAGAGAAGGGGATTCCGGCCACATTTTTCCTGAATAATAAGTTTATTGATAACAAGGGACTTTTCTACCGGTATAAGGCGAGCCTCCTGATCCACCAGGTGAGGGATGATTGCAGGGCCCGGGAGAAGGTGGCTGCTTTCCTTAAGATCGACAAGGAGCAGGTGGAGGCATCAATCAGCTTGATAGGATGGAATCAACGCGCACTTCTGGATGCCCTGGCCAGGGAAGCAGAGCTGGACTATAGCTCTTATTTGCACAACAGGCCGGTCTACATGAGTAGTGAGGAGGTAAAGGATCTGCTTGAATGGGGATTTGAAATTGGTGCTCATTCTACTGATCATATGGATTTTAGCTTGCTGAAAGCTGATGAAATGATAGAGCAGATCAGATCCAGTATCAGGGACCTTCAAAAGCGCTTTGGCATCCGGACTTCCTATTTTTCTTTTCCCTTTACCAGCGACGGGGTTCCCGGGAAGGTCATTGAAACCTTGCTGGATAATGGAACTGCAACGGCGCTGCTGGGTACAGCCGGATTAAAGCGTACCGGCAGACTGGACTATATACAGCGGATACCCATGGAGCAGTATCAAACATCCGCCCTTGAAGCCCTTAAAGCCGAATACCTCTATTATCTCTTGAAAGCTCCCCTGGGCCGGAACCGGCTCAGGCAGTAATCAGCCGGTAAACATCACATCCCCGTCCCCATCATGAATCACAGGATTTTCCGGGAGGAGCCCGGCTAATTCCTTATGGGCAAAAATCAGCTGGGGCATTTTTCGTACCGAGAGAAATACCCTTTTATTTTTCATCAGCCCGGCAATAAGCTCCGGATTACCTATGGTGGTATGGGTAATACCAAAGTCAATCATGGTTTTTATAATGGTCTCTGCCATGCAGGTGTAAAGCGACTTATCTCCTGCAAACAGGTAGGGTACCGACAGGACATTGTTATGAATAATAAGCCAGAGAATACCCTGGCTGTTCCCGTCGGGGTGAATCACATGATGCATGATGTTCTCAAAACGGTTGGCACGGTAAGAAAAGTGATAATTGATGGGATCGCAGCCCTGTTCTGTAACCCAGGGATACTGAAGTGCCCATTCAAAAATCTCTCTGTCTCTTCTGAAAAGCGTGTCTTGCTGAAGCTTGCTTACCAACTCGGATAATTGAGCAATGAATCCGTCAATTGCTTCCACCTTACACTGATTTCCCTGCCGGAATTTGAAGCTCTTAAGACCTCGTTCCCGAAGCAGATTGATTATGAGATCGGCGGTATGTAATAACTTCCGGGATCCCATTCGGTGACCCAGTAACTCTTCGCTTGCAGATCTGAGATGGAAGCGTTTACCTTCCCTGTTTGCAATAAGCTTGAACCGGCCTGTGCGGTCGTACAAGGCCTTGGACTGGGGAGCATAATTGGTATACATGAGTCGACCTTCCCACTGATCTTCAGCCGCCTTAAGCAATTGAGTGGAGATCCCCCGGCGCCGCATATCGGGCCTGACCCAGTTTCCACTGAGCCATGCAAAAGGTTGAGGATGCCCCTCCCGGTCATAAAAACGGTCAGGTAAAAGAGTGCGGTATCCGATAACTTCACCATCCTTTTGCATCTCAAACAGAACCTTGTCGGACAGCTTTGCCCTGGGATTAGCCAGGTAGGAGCGAAGGCGGGTCGGACTGACTGGAATAATGGATTCTGGATCGGAATAAAGTAAAGTCATGTGGGATTCCAGCTCTCCCAGGGTATATGATCTCAGATCCATAGACCGAACTTATACATTCTGGATCAACTTGTCGAAATCAGCTTCTGAGAGATTGGCACTTAGCAGCTGTCCTCCTTCGCATTTCAGGGTTCTGGATGGAAAGCGCTTGATCAGGTTGTAGTTGTGGGTAGCCATCATTACTGCCCGGCCGCTTTTTGAAATATCCATAAGGATATGCATGATATCTTCCGAGGTAGCAGGATCCAGGTTGCCGGTAGGTTCGTCGGCAAGAATGATCTCCGGATCATTGAGCAGGGCCCGTGCAATGACCACACGTTGTTGTTCACCGCCTGAAAGCTGGTGGGGCATTTTATAGCCTTTATAGCCCAGATCAACTTTCTCAAGGACCTCTGCAATGCGATCTTTGATCTCGACTTTGTTTTTCCAGCCCGTAGCTTTTAAGGCAAACTCCAGGTTGCTGTCCACCGTCCGGTCAATGAGGAGTTTGAAGTCCTGGAAGACAATCCCGAGCTTTCTTCTGAGCATGGGAACATCTTTACGCTTCAGGTCTTCCAGGCTGAATCCGGAAACCATACCGGTCCCTTCTATTAGAGGCAACTCCGCGTTTATAGTCTTAATGAGGCTGGTCTTACCGCTTCCAACCCTTCCGATCACATAGACGAATTCACCCCTTCCTACCGAGAGATTAACCTGCTCAAGAATGATGTGATCATCGACTCCGATACGTGCATTTTCAAGGGAGATGACATTGTCCAGCGTCATAGTTTCTAGAATATGCGGCTAAATTAAGAATTAAAATCATACTAAAAATTAACATATCACTGTTAATTAAAAAGAAGTAGTGCAAAAAGAGCAGGCTGTTATTATCGTACTTTTATCAAGTTAATCTCATGCATATGATCCGTTCGAAACATAGAATCACACTAATCATATTCCTCCTGGCTTCAGTGATGGCCTATAGTCAGAAGAGTGCAGTGTACGAATACGCCGACAATGAATACCTGAAAGGGCTCGAATTGTACGAAAATCAAAAATATGGGGCAGCCCGCAGGGTACTGGGCACCTATCTGGAGCAAAACCCGGGTTCCAGGTCCGAGATCCGTTCAGAAGCCTCCTTCTATATGGCCATGTCGGCAGTGGAGCTGAGAAATGATGATTCTGAATTCCTGGTTTATACTTTTATTTCCGAATATCCGGGAAGCCCCTATGTAAACGAAGCATCTTTTCGTCTGGCCGACTACTTTTATGATAAGAACAGCTGGGCAAAAAGCATCTCCTGGTACAACAGGGTGGACCGCTACAATCTTGGAAAGGAGAAACTCCCGGAGTACTACTTCAAGAAGGGTTACAGCTATTATAAAAGGAATGACTATGAGAATGCCAGGGTTAACTTTTATGAGATCCTGGAGATGGAATCAACATATACAGGACCGGCAACCTATTATTATTCCCATATTAACTATGAGCAGGGGAACTATGAGACTGCTTTGAAAGGTTTCCGTGATATTGACGAGGATCCTCTTTTCAGCGGGATTGCGCCCTACTATATCTCCCAGATCCTGTTTATGCAGAAGAAATATGAAGAGGTCATTGACTATGCATCCCCCTTTATGGATTCGGTATCGGAGAAAAGGCTGGGAGAGGTGGCCAAGATCATTGGAGAGTCCCATTTCATGCTGAACGAGTTTAAAGAGGCCATTCCCTTCCTGGAAACCTACCGTTCCAATACGACCAGCTATACCATACATGACCGCTACCAGCTGGCTTATGCCTATTACAACAACCAGGAATATGAGAATGCCCTTCCGCTTTTCGAAGAGATCAGCTACCGGAATACAGAAATTGCCCAGAGTGCGCTCTACCACCTGGGCGACTGTTATTTGAAAACCGGAGATAAAAAGAAGGCTCTTATAGCCTTCTCCAAGGCTGCCAATATGGAATTTGATCCAAAGATCCAGCAGGATGCACTTTTCAATTTTGCCAAGGTCACCTTTGAACTCTCCTACAGTCCCTTTAATGAAGCCATCAGGGCCCTGGAGCTCTACATCAGGACCTACCCGGCCGCGGATAATACGGATGAAGCCTACAATTTCCTGGTAACTGCCTACCTGGGCACCAGGAATTATTCCATGGCCATGACATCCCTGGAAAAGATTCGTGTAAAGGATGCGAACATTGAAAGGGCCTATCAGAAGGTAGCTTTCTATCGCGGACTGGAGCTTTATAAGAACCTGAGATTTGATGAGGCAGTGGATGCCCTGGAAGTTTCCATGCAATATGCTGCTTATGATCCTGTAATTGCAGCCCGCACCTACTTCTGGCTGGGGGAAGCAGCTTACCGGACAGGTGACAGGCTTACGGCAAAAATGTATTATGACCAGTTTCTGAAAGACGGACGTGCCCGTCAACAGCAGGAATACGCCCTGAGTAACTACAGCCTGGGCTATCTCTATTTTGACGAGAAGAACTACAATGAATCGCTCAACTGGTTTTCCAAGTTCATTGGTTTATCGGAAGGTCAGTCAACGGCCACCGTTTCGGATGCCTACAACCGGATGGCCGATTGTTATTTCGTTCAGACCCAATATACCCGGGCCATCGATTATTATAACAGGAGCATTTCCTCGGGGAAGGCCGATGTTGATTATGCCATGTTCCAGAGAGGATTTACGCTGGGATTGCTCGACAGGACCCAGGAAAAGATTAATGTTCTGAGTCAGCTTATAACAGAGCAGCCTGAATCTGCCTTTGTGGACGATGCTCTTTTTGAGATAGGGAGGAGCTATGTGGTTTTGAACCAGCCGCAACAGGCGCTTACATATTACGAGCGGGTGGTCAATGAACACTCTAATTCTTCTTACACCAACAATGCGCTGAACCAGCTGGGACTAATACATTATAACGCTGGCGAATATGACGAAGCACTTGTCTACTATGAAAGGGTTGCCACCAATTACCCCGGCACTCCCGAGGCAGAGAATGCACTTACCAGTATAAAAAACATCTATGTTAGAAAGGATAATGTGGATGGCTACCTTGCATTTGTGACCGGTCTGGGTCGGGATATTACCCGGAGCGAACAGGATTCCCTTTCCTATACAGCTGCCGAAATGATCTATATGCGGGACGATTGCGAGGGAACAATTCGTGCCTTCATAGATTATCTGGATGCCTTCCCGCAGGGGCTTTACCTTTTGAATGCACACTACTACAAGGCCGATTGCCAGCTGAAGTTACAGCAGAATGATGAGGCACTGGAGTCTCTGGACTACATTATCAATCAGCCACGGAATATGTTTACAGTACCGGCCCTTGAAGCTGCTTCCAAGATTGCTTATCGTGAAAAAGACTACCACAGGGCTGCCGATTACTACAGGGCCCTCCTGGAAACTGCCGAACAGAAAAAGAATATTTTCGATGCTCATGTGGGACTCATGCGTTGCTATTTTGAGTTGGCAGAGTATGCCAATACCATTGAGGCAGCAAGACAGGTACTTCAGCTGGATAAGATCCAGGAGGAGTTTATCAGGGAGGCCAACTTCAAAATTGCCACCTCCTTCGCCGAGTTAAATGAAATGGATTTTGCCTATGATTTTTATGCCAAGGTTGCCCATGAGGTCAATAGTGTGGAAGGTGCCGAGTCCAAATACCTGATGATCGAGATTCTTTATGAAAGAGGGGAACTGGACGAGGCTGAAACAATGGCCTATGAGTTTATCGAGATGAATACACCGCATCAGTACTGGATGGGCATGGCCTTTCTGACACTGTCGGATATCTATATTGAAAAAGGGGATGAATTTTCTGCCATCAACTCCCTGCAAAGTCTGATCGATTATTATACCGTTGCCGATGATGGGATCATAGCCAATGCGAAACAGCGCAAAGCGGCACTTACAGAACAGGCAGAAAGTGAAATCGCACCGGAACCGGAGTCAATCCAGTAGATCCGGCATTTAGTATTAAAATGAAACCAGCTGAAATGAGACAATTCAGGATATTTTCAAAGAGATTATGGATATGGATGGTGATCTGTCTGATGCCGGTGGCAATGATGGCTCAGCAGAAAGAGGTGAGGGTGGTAAAGCCTTATTCTCCAACACTTTCCGGCGCAAAGAAGATTGAGCTTCTGCCCAGCATGGATGAGCAGATCGACTTTGATATTCCGGAGATCAGCTACCAGCTCTATCCCAAACGTTATGAGAGTCAGTTCTCGGTGGAGCCGATCATGGCTGCCCGGATGGTAAAAATGCCCCTGGAGAGGCTCTATAAGAGTCAGCTAACCCTGGGTTTTGGCAACTATCTGACCCCGCTGCTCGAGTTGAATATGAACCAGCTGCGATCCAGGAACGGGACCTTTGGTTTATACCTGAGGCACCATTCCATGAATGGGAAAGTGAAACTGGATAATGACCTGAAAGCACCAGCCGGGTTTAATGAAAACCAACTTGAGCTTTATGGCAGTCGTTTTCTGAAGAATGCCGTATTTGATTATGATGCAGGAGCCAGTTACAACTCCTATGTGCATTATGGTGTGGACCCGGAGCTGGATACGGTTCTGGCCAGGGAGGATGCCGTTAATCCCTATTTCACTGCTGAAGGAAAGCTCGGACTGCACTCCATGTATGCCGACTCATTTCATTTCAACTATGATGCTTCGCTGGAATACTACTATTTCACCCACCGGTTTGATGAAGTGGAACACGGGGCACAGCTCGACTTTGATTTTAATAAAAAACTACGGGTGATGGATATTGCCGGAGAGCTTGGCACCACTTTCCTGGGCCACTCTCCCGACTGGGATACCCTGGTTGGCAACCAGACCATCTTCTGGCTCAATCCCAGTGTGGCCAAAGGAACATCCCAATGGCGATTCACTGCCGGGTTCAATTTCTATGGCGAAGTGAACGACGGACTATTTACTCCACACTTTTATCCCAGGGCCCTGTTCCAGTTCCATATGGTGAAGGAGGTGATTATTCCCTATTTTGGAGTGGACGGTAATCTGGAGAACAACGCTTACAGAAAGATCGTGGAGGAAAACCCCTATGTGGTTCCCACCCTGGCGGTCAGACCCACCAACAACAAACTGATTGGCTACTTTGGTTTGAAAGGTAACTTTTCAAAGGCAGTTGCCTATAATCTGAAGGCAAGCTATTCCATTATTGACGATGCGTATTTCTATGTGAATGATATCACTAATCCGCTGATGAACCAGTTCGTTGTAGTCTACGACGATGTGACCCTGGGTACCCTGCACGGGGAGCTTGCAGTGCGTCCAAGCGATGCCTGGAAGCTTATTCTGACGGGGAACTACTACAGCTACCTCACCATGGTCACCGAAGACCATCCCTGGAACAAGCCCAAATTTGATATCTCCCTGCAGATGCGCTATAACATGGGAGACAAGATCATCCTGGATGCAGGCATATTTACCATAGGCTCCAGGTACTACGAAAATTTTGATCTTGCACTGGAGGAAACCCTTCCCCTGACCTTTGATCTCAACCTGGGACTGGAGTACCGCTACAGCAAGCTACTCTCCTTCTGGGCCCGTTTCAACAACATGGCTGCCCAATCCTACTACCTCTACCACCAATACCCCTCTTACAGGTTCAGGGTGATGTTGGGGTTTAGTTATGCGTTGTAACTTTTAAACGATTTAGATCGTATTCTTATATGCAAATATTTGAGAAGAAAATCTTAACTTTGTTTTTTTTTAATAATCTGATATGAGTTTTTTTAGTCCTCAGTTTTTTGGATTTGTTCTCATTATTCTTGTCTTGTATTACTTGATAAATCCAAAATATCAAAAGGTATTATTATTTCTTTCCAGCTCGGTTTTTATAGGAACATTTTCAATTGTATTTCTTGCTCTCATTCGAAACCCTTCGATGGGGAACAAGTATCAAAACGAAGTGATCGGCTTCGATTCAATTTTACAAACATCGGTTTAATAATCACCGTCGGTCGTTTCTTGCTGGTGCAATTTAATAAAGAAAAATGACTACTTTTGCAGTTTAAAAATCAAATTGTCAGAGTATTGGGGCTTTACCAATTCGATTTCTAAACGTACATGTATAATTTTAAATTTGCTTTAGAAACCATATGAAAAAAGAAGGATTCAGTATTGGGATTATCTTCCTTGTGTTATTATTATGCACTGCCTGTTGGAAGGATGAAATAGATATACAATCAACACCCCAAGTCGATGGTGATTATTTCGTAGCTACATGGGGCGATGATGGTAATGATGGATCATTTTCAGACCCTTGGGCGTCATGGCACTATGCGTTTAACCAATTAAGTGCTGGGGATACTTTATTTATACGTGGTGGTGTTTATTATGTAACTGATGAAAACTATTATGATCGGAGAGATGGGGTGTTTGTAGATGATATAGATGGCACTGCGACAAACAGAATATGTATATTTAATTATCCAGGCGAGAAGCCTATTTTAGACGGTTCATTGTTAGACGAGGCAGTATCAACTAATGGTGTTCAGATTGCGAGGTCAGAATATTGGCATATAAAAGGGTTGATTATAAGAAATTTCTCTCAAGTATCCTCTCGAAGTAGGAGGTATTGGTGGGCATGGTGTAAAAGATATTATTTTTGAAAACATAATTAGCTATCAGAATGGAGGGCCTGGTATTTGGTTGGCTGGTGTAGAGGGTATAGAGATGACAGGGAACAAGTTTATTAACTGTGATTCTTATGATAATTATGATCCTTATAGTGCGACTGATGGAGGTGATGCGGATGGCTTTAATATAGCAGGTATGCAGAATCAAACAGACTCCGCTATATTAATCGGCTGTCGTTCTTGGGGTAACTCAGACGATGGGTATGACGCATGGGAAACAGAGGGTATAATAGTGTTTCAAGATTGTTGGTCTTTTAATAATGGATATCAAGCTGATGGTGATGGAAACGGGTTCAAACTTGGGAGGACAATTAGTCCAGTATCATCAACATATATCAGGCAGGTATATAATTGTATAGCCTTTGGAAATAAAAAACACGGTCTGGTTGAAAACGGAACGACAGGGCTAAACAGGGTTTGCAATTTTACTAGTTATGGAAATGATGGGTATGGTATTATTTGGGATGCTGCTGATGTGGCTTCTGTTTATCGAAATATTATTTCTTATAACAACTATGGTGATTATGTGGCGGATCATGAGGTGATAGAGAGGATTCTTGATCATAATTCATACGATGATCCATTCTTTCCAGATGGCCCTGTAGTTACCGATGCAGTATTTTGTAAGTTTTAGATACATCATGCAATTATACAGAGATAGAAAACCCGATGGCTCTCTACCTGATATTGATTTCCTGAATTTGAAACCGCAAAGCAAATTGGTAGATGCAGGAATTGATGTGGGGTTGGATTATTATGGTATTAGACCTGATATTGGAGCAATTGAATCATTTGGTAGGTGAAAACTGACCATATACTAAGAAAATAGCCCTTACCAACCAGAAAACAACTCGTCCAATTCGTCCTTAGGTGGTGGTGGTGGTTTTTTCTCTGACGTCCTCCCAAAAAACTGAGCCAATCTAAAATAGAGGAAGTCAGATTAATTTACTGGAATTGAAGTTGGAGTGCATATAGGTCTTCAGATGAATTTGTTTTTTATTTAAAACAATCAAAGATACCATGAAGCTCTCTGGAACGTTATTCTGTGAGATGTATACTTTGGAAGGGCAAAGTGGATAATAATACAGTGCCAAGTATTAAAATGAAAACTTTGAAAGAAAGGAGGAAAACACACAGAAGAAAATCAGCTTAAAAGTATTATTAGTATTTATTAAATACTTAAAAGGTATCTCTTAGCTATTACTGTCAATCTGTCCAAGAGTATTTGAATTTAAACAGAGGGGGTGTAGCGAGTAGAGGAAACAAGTTTATTATCTGTGATTCTTGTGATAATTCTGATCCTGCTGGAGGTGATGCGGACGGCACTAGTATATCAGGTATGAACAATCTCTAACAGACTCTGTTATATTAATTGGCTGTCGTACTTGAGGTAAATCTGAAGTATTTGATGGATGGGTAACAGGCAGTATTATAGTATCTTAAGGTTGTTGGATTTTTAATAATTGATATAGAGCGGATGGTAATGGAGACGGGTTTAAACTTGGGTGGGACAGACAGTCCAGTATCAACAAAATATATCCGGCAGGGTTATAATTTTATAGCCTTTGGAAATATTACACGGTCTGACTGAAAATGTAACGGCAGGGCTAATCAAGGCTCACAATTTTACAAGTTATCGACATGATCTCTATGGTATTAGATGGGATGATGCTGATGAGGTTTCTGATCTATTGGAGTATAAATTCTTATGACAATGGGGTCAGTACTTATGTTGAGGATTATGCGGTTAAGACACGTTACTACATACCAGACTTTAATCTAACCAGATGATCCTGGAATCACCGATGCAGATTTTGTAATTTTAGATACTATGCAATTATACAGAGATAGGAAACCCGATGGCTCCTTACCGAATATTGATTTCCTGAATTTAATCCCAGGAAGTGAATTGATAGATGCAGGGATTGATGTGGGATTGGCTTATCGTGAAGATGCACCCGATCTTGGAGCAATAGAATATTGTAATCTCCTGAAAAGTGGAAGTGTGTTTTTGAAAAGAAATGGCAAATTATTGTATAAAAATGAAAAGAATAATTTACACATTTATTATAGCAATAACTCCGCTTTTAGGAGATTGTCAAGAACCTTCTGCCTATTATGTTTCAACTGATGGGGATGATGGTAATGATGGATCAATAGGTCTCCCTGGGCAACATGGCATTATGCGTTTAATAAGCTTAGTGCGGGAGATACATTATATGTGCGTGGTGGAGTTTATTATGTAACATTATATAGACTGGGTTCACTGGACTTATGGGGTATATATAGATGATATAGATGGTACTGCTACAAACAGATATGTGTATTTAATTACCCAGGCGAGAAGCCTATTTTAGATGGTTCATTGTTAGACGCAGGCAGTGATACTATTAATGGGGATTCAGATTTTCTTGAGTCAGAATATTGGCATTTAAAAGGTTTGACTATAAGGAATTTTTATCAAGGAAGATCGGGAAGAATTATACAAATGGTATTGGAGCCATAATAGAAGTAATATTATTTTTGAAAATATGATTGTTATCAGATTTGGAGGAACTGGTGTTAAATCGATGGTCGAGATGGTAGGGTATGATGACAGGAAACAAGTTTATTAATTGTGATTCTTATGATAATTATGATCCTTATAGTGCGACTGATGGAGGTGATGCGGATGGCTTTAGTATATCAGGTATACAAATATAACAGACTCATATATTAATTGGATGTCGTGCTTGGGGTAACTCAGATGATGGGTATGACGGATGGGAAACAGAGGGTATTATAGTGTTTCAAGATTGTTGGGCTTTTAATAATGGATATATAGCGTGGAGATGGAAATGGATTTAAATTTGGAAGAACAAATAGTGTGGTATCATCAATATATATTAGACAAGTATATAATTGTATAGCCGTTGGAAATAAAGCAATCGGTCTGGTTGAAAATGAAACTAATGGGTTAATCAAGGTTTTCAATTTACTGTTATAGTAATCATGGTTATTGGTATTATGTGGGATGGTGATGATTTAGCTTCCATTTATCGTAATATAATTTCTTTTGGAAATGATGATCTAATTACTATGGGGATCATGAAGTGATAAGGAATGATCATAATTCATATGATGCCTGATGAGCCAAATGGCCCTGTAGTTGATGCAAGTGATTTCTTTAGCCTTGATACTATGCAGTTATATAGACCAAGAAAACCAGATGGCTCATTACCAGATATTGACTTTGGCAAATTAAGACCAGAGAGTGATCTTGTAGAAACGGGTATTGATGTGGGATTGGATTATTATGGATATGGACCTGATATTGGAGCTATTGAGTTCAAACCTTTTCCATACATTCCATGCTTCATTTTCTTTTACGAAGTTAAATTGTGAAATGCCATATGAAGTTCATTTTGAAGATTTGTCATTTGTTGGAGATTTAGCTTCTACTATCACCTCCTATCATTGGGATTTTGGTGATGGTGGTACTTCTACTTTAGAAAATCCAATGCATACTTTCAACAGTTCTGGAACATTTGTTGTCGAATTGAGCATTTTTAATGATTTGGGTTTTCAAGACACCTATATGGATACTTTAGTTTTAGAGGTGATATCACATCCTTTAGTGGATGATCAGGCGCATTGTGGATTAGAATCATTTACCGGAATTGAAGGCATTGGTGAGGGTCTCAAATGGTATTCAGATCCATCTCTTACTACTGTTGTAGGTGAAGGTAACTTCTTCTTTCCAGAGATAACCGATAGTGGAACATATAAATTTTATGTAACGCAGACGATTGATAATTGTTCAAGCATTGCAGATACAGTGAATATCGAGATTTACGATAGTATATAGTCCTATATTGATAGTAGCATCGTGAATTAGAAGAATTGTGGAGGCATATAATTTTTTGTAAGATGATTATATTAATGAATCAGGGATTTATTCTGATTCTTTGCTGTCAAGAAATGGATTTGATAATGTAGTGGTTTTAGAACTATTAATTAATGAAAATCCGATAATAGATTTAGGTGAGGATACTACATTAACAAATGAAGCATATGAACTTAGTGTTTCTGGAGTTTATGATGAATATCTTTGGAATGATGGATATAGTGGTAGCTCACGGATAATTGATCCTACAATCCTGGAAGATGGCAGTTACTTATACAGCCTTACAGTGACCGATTACAATGGCTGTAAAGGATCGGATACAATCTTAATAACAGTTGATTCGTCATCTTGGATAAGCAATCTGGAAGAAGCTATTGTCAATATTTATCCAAACCCTGCAAAGAATATACTGCTTATAGAGACTGGAGAACTTGGAGCCTACAAACTTGATATTACCTCAATAAATGGGCAACTCATACATTCTGAAGAGATCACAGATCCGATTTGCCAAATCGATCTCACACCGTTCCAGGCAGGCGTGTATTTCGTCACGGTCAGGTCCCAGGACTATGTGACGACACGGAAGATCGTTAAGCAGTGATAGTATTATAGGACCACAGGATAAGCCCCCGGTTCACGCTGGGGTTTTTCTATATACTCAAATAAACTAAAAGTTTTCAAGCCACTTTTTTAATGGAGCTGTTAATATTTCTCTCTCCGGATCAAGATACAATGGTCCTCATTATAATGGGTTTATATTTTACCACACTGTAGATTGTTCTTAGCATTATATTTGATATGTTATTCATAATCAAGTAATTAGGCTTTCCCTCTGAAAGCTTCCCGTCATGAAAGAATTAGTTAAAAATAGTATCGAGATCTATAATAAGAAAAAGCCCATTCTCTGTATCCGTCCTACCAACCCCGTCTTTCAATGCTGCTGATGAGTGCGTAGATTTGGTGCATGCGAAAAATCCAAAGACACTCCCGGTTTGAGATGTACTCTCACGTGGAGGCCTGCAGGAGCAGCAAGCAGTCACAAAAGATCTATTGCAAGCAACAGGGCCTTGCTTTATCAACCTTCCAGTACTGGGCAAAGAAGTACCGTGAGGAGTTTTCTGAAGATGAAGCTTCAGACGAGACTCCCGGTTTTATTCCGTTACAAGTTCAACCAGATCCGGAGATCGACCAAGTTCGTGCTCCCGGGCAGTTGCATTTTCTGTTTCCCAATGGAATACAGGTAATGTGTCCTGAGAGTGTTCATCCAGAGGTGCTGAGAACGCTGCTTAAATTCGTAGCCATGTTTGCACTGACCGCAGAAAACACCTTTCATCTGTACAGTCATCCCACGGATATGCGAAAGAGCTTTGATGCCTTGTCCGGTTTGGTGCGTAATAATCTTGGGAACAATCCCACAGGAGGAGAGGTTTTTATCTTTATCAATAAGCGGCGTGATAAGGTCAAGCTGTTGCACTGGCAGGGATCCGGATATTTGCTTTATTACAAGCGCCTGGAAAAAGGCACCTTTGAACTTCCCAGGTATGATGCCTCGATTGGAAGCATCACATTGAGCTATGCGCAAATGGTCATGATCATGGATGGATTATCCATTAAAAACCTTCAAAAACGCACCCGTTACACTCCTCTTGAAGCCCCTGTAAATCAAGGGTAACGAGCAATTTTTCCGTGCTGTTTTTTTAAAGAATTTGACACTTATTTTGTGAAGAAATACCCTGTGTTTTTCTTCGCTAATTGGCTGTGTTTCTATAGTTTTGACACATGTCAAAGGCGCTGGAAAATATGACAAAAGAAGAGCTTCGAAGGTGAATCAGAAGCAGGATACTCAGATTGCTCATTCAGAATCTCAGGTCAATCAGATGCAGTTCCAGATCGATCAGATGAACCGTCTGCTTTATGGGGCAAAACGTGAACGCTTCATCTCCAATACAGATGAAAATCAACTTTCCCTGCCCTTTGAAGTTGAGCAGGAAGAAGCTCCGGAAAAGGAACAAGAGGTTATTACCTATGTGCGGGAAAAGAAAAAGCGAAAAGAACATCCAGGTCGTGTAGCACTTCCCTGACATTTACCGGTAGAAGAGATTATCCTGGAACCCGAAGAAGATACTTCCAGGATGAAATGTATTGGTAAAGAAGTAACAGATCAACTGGAGCTTGTTCCGGCCAAACTCTTTATCAAGCGTTTTATCCGTCCAAAATACATTGCCGTTACAGATGAATCCCAGGAAAAGCACAAAGGTGTAATTGCCGAACTTCCGGTGTTCCCGATTGAAAAGGGCATTGCCGGACCAGGGTTGCTGGCCCAGATCATGGTAGACAAGTTCGTTGATCACCTTCCCGTGTATCGACAGATCGAACGTTTTAAACGAGAAGACATCAAGTTATCCTCTTCTACAATCAATGGCTGGCAGGAAAGCATATGCAATTTGTTGGAGCCACTGTATGACACCTTAAAGCACAGAGTGCTATCTCAGGGGTACCTGCAAGTGGATGAGACCCCGATACCTGTTCTTGATAAGCAGAAAAAGGGAAAGACACACCGGGGATACCATTGGATATATCATAGTCCACTTGAAAAAATGGTGTTGTTTGATTACAATATCGGCAGGTCCCGGGAGGGACCGGTAAAACTACTCAAAGACTTCAAGGGATACCTTCAAACCGATGGGTACAAAGTATATGACTTGTTTGGTAAAAGAAAGGATATTACTCATGTGAATTGCATGGCCCATTCCCGAAGAGGCTTTGAAAAAGCTTTACCCTACGATAAGAAACGTGCAGAATATGCTATGGGGATGTTCCAGAAGCTTTATGCCACAGAGCAAAAAGCTCGAGAGCAGAACATTTCCCCGCAAGAACGCCATACCCTGAGGCTGGATGAGGCATTGCCGGTTATGAATGAATTGGGAAAATGGATCGTAGAAACGTACAAAACTTCTGAGCCAAAATCACCATTGGGCAAAGCAACTGCATATTGTATCCCTCGTTGGGATAACTTACTGGCATACTTGCTGGATGGAAGCCTGGAAATCGACAATAACCTTGCTGAAAATGCCATTCGGCCCAATCGCACTCGGCCGGAAAAATTACCTGTTT
>CAVWDQ010000025.1:0-410150 GCA_963753765.1 uncultured Bacteroidales bacterium | reverse complement strand
CTAGCGGGTTACCACAAATTTGCTCACGCCTTTGACCTTACCGGTCTCACTCCAGCGTAAAAGATACAATCCGCTTATTTAATTGGTCAATGTCGAGTTGGATGACCTGGTAACCGGGTGGAATTGTTTCCTCAAGGACAACTTTACCTTGTATATCGAACAGTTCGATCCTGCCGGTGTTTTCAATCCTGTAACCCAGGTTCACATGGATCAACTGGTGAGCCGGATTGGGATAAACATGGAGACTTCTATTTTCGGATAATGGATCGGGTTTACCAACGCTCGGATCATAATATTTCACTGCAGCCTGGAGGATCTTCTTCGAGTTGCGCTCCTGAATAAATGCAGCAATCGCCAGGTCATTGATGTCTTCCACGTAGGGCTTATAGCTCCACGAAAAGGTCTGGGTTTCGTTTATTCCTTTTTGCCAGTTGTAATCAAGCAATTTACCAGCTGGTGTGGGCAACATATCAAGTACCACATTGCGGAAACGAATGTTTCCATTGTGGCCGGTGTAGGCCGTTACTTCAGTTTCAAACACCACCAGGTATAACTGCAGGTATTCATCAAAGCAATCATCCAGGCAGGCAATAGTTACGGAAGCCTCCATTCCGCTTCCCAGCCACTGGACAGACAGATCAATATCAAATGCCGGATTCTCCAGGGTAAGCCTGCGCAGCTGTTCCTCCATATCCCCCTCTTTGAGATCTGAATAATTATACCTGTGATCTAAATCGGAACCACCTTCGAGCACTGAAAATGGCACTTTGGGAATCCCATAGTTGAAAGATCGTGTTGATGGAGGATCTGGATTATTCATGTTCATGGGATCCGGATTCCCATAATCCATGTGATACTGGAGGTCGATCACCTCCTTTGGATTCGCGCTTACCAGCGCATCAATAATATCGTCTGCCCGGGCGGAAGTGTCATCATTGCAATTTGTAAAGTGCTCCAGTACGGTAAGTTTTGTCCGGGGTGCGATAGCTACATTATCAAAAGCAAAACCCTGATTGCCCATACTGTATCCGCCACTGGTCGCTATGGCAATCCTGATGGCCACATTGGGTTTCCCGGCCACCTGCTCCAGGTCATGCACCGCATGTATCCATGCCGTGTCCGGAGTAAACTCTGTCAGGCCCCAACCCGTTGAACTGCCACCGGGTTGCTGCAGTATATCCTCCATATTATACCATGCAATACCCGTAGCGCTCTTGCCCACATTTTTCCAACCCTCCCCGAACACGTCCCTGTACTGAACTACGGCACCATTGATATAGGGTACAAAACTCTTCATCATGTCCAATTTGATCATGGGCCGGTCCATGCCAGACAGGTCCATACAGGGGCTCTGGATCCATGAATTTTCCTGGTATCCGCTTATCCCGGCGGGTAAATCTGTATACCATGCACGATCCCCTTCTTCCTGGGTGTATCCGTTAAAGTCAGGACTGGCCCATACCCAACTCGTTACCTGGTCATCAGAATAGATGCTCCACATTCCATCGGAATTATTGAAATCCTCCAGATACCCATCGTGGTCCAGCTGGATGGTAGGCTTCAGGATGATCTCTTTGGTAATTCTGCTGGAACATCCCCCCCGGCTTACCTCGTAAAGATCCACCAGGTAGCTGTCAGGCGAAGCAAATAAAAATGAAACCGTATCGTTGCCTGGATCTGCCAGGATCTCACCCAGAATGTCCTCATCCCGGGTCTTAAATGTCCACAGGATGGTATCGATCGAGGCTGAGCCGCCGGATCGGTTAATAAACTTCACAGCTGCTTCCTGGTCAAAACAATCACTGATCCATGTGAAATCTGCAACAGGTTGACTATCGATTAAGGTATCCAGTTCATAAGAGGCTATGCATCCTTCCTGTGTGGTGGCAGTAAGCCCGATGGTAAACAGCCCCGGCATCTGGTAATAGTGTACGGGATTCCCAAGATTGCTCTGATTATTGGTTCCGCTGGCCGGATCTCCGAAATTCCAGTTCCATAATTCAATGCTTGAAGCAGATGTGGTCTGGTTATCAAAGATGGCGATCTCTCCTCCCTCGCCTGTGCAGGTTGTACTCAGGTCAAAGTTCACATCAGGTGCATCCAAAATGTCCACATTTCTCAGGGTGCTTGCCGAACACCCTAAATCCGAGATGTAGGTGCAGCTGATTTCGATGCTTCCCGGTGGAACATTCTGCGGATTGAATGTAAAACCATCGTTGATAGTTCCGGTAACACCCGGGCCTTCAAACAGGACATTTTCCAGATTTGACTGGAGGACAAACGGGATGATATTCTGGCAATAGGCTGTTTGATCCAGGTTAAGGATCAAAGGCTGGACCGAAGATTCAACCGTGAATGATTTCCTGAGATATTGAGTGGTCACGTTTTCGTACTGGAATACGATAGTAAAGGTATCTATGCTTAGCAGATCCGGAGCAATGGTTGCTGTATTATCACCGTGATCGGTGAGCCCCGCAACAGCTTGATCATCGGAATCCAGCAAGCTGAAGGATCCGGTTATTCCCTGAATATTCAGAACGGTGGCGGTAAAGGGTGCGCTGTTGAGACAAACCCTGTTTCCCGGGATAAAAATGGCCCTTTCTGAACCCCACACATATACCTGCCTGCTGCTTATGCTGATACAGCCGGAAGCATTCTCATAGGTATAATAAATAGTATGTGGAGAATTCACCGTGTCGGCCAGACCGGGGTCAAAGTAGCCCGTTGAACTGTTCACCCCGGGGCCTGAGAAGACTCCGCCGGGAATATTCGCTTCAAGCAAAACAGGATCATCTTCCCGTTGATAACCCTGTGCCAGGTTAATAATCTCCACCTCGGGCTGCTCATTCACTGTTATCGTATGACTGGTGGAGTTTGTATTTACAACTCCATTTACGTCGGTCAGGGAAGTGATCTGATAAGTTGTTGTTTGAACCGGGGTAAAATTGATTATGTAACTTTCCGTGGATATGCCGGTAAAGGAAGTGGTGCTCGTACCATCATAGAGATCAAAACTCCAGGGCGATCTGCCTGTAAGGAAAACACTGAGTGCAACCGCTTCCCCTTCACAGATCTGCTGAGGGCCGTCAAGTGTTGCTGTCGGTACATCCGTGTATATCTCCAGGGTATTCGGTTCAATGGATGAATAAGGAATCCCTTCATTGCCTGCAGCATCCACCAGCACCACTGTTGCTTCCAGCATACCCGGAGCCACAGCCGCATCTTCGCTTGCCACCAGGTAGGATAGCTCATACATATTATCTCCAAGCTCTGTAAAAGATACCCGGTTTGAACTCAATGGAACCCCGTTAATGAAGGATCCTGTTCCTGCGGTATATCCTGTTCCATCGGCACTCACCTGCATGCTTACAATCCCGCCGACGCCCACTTCCCCTGAAAGCACCTCCAGGCGCGTAATCACCGGTTGATGGGAGTAAATGGGATCATTTTCCTGAATAACAGGGAGATTGTAGGGTGGGCTGTAAAATTCTCCATCTGAAATAACCAGGTCGCCAACCGGGATATTCTGGGAGGCCGTATAGCTGTTTCCTCCTTCCTCAATAGTGAAACTTGCAACACAGGTATTTTCAGAAAGGTATTGGAAATCCTCCAGGGGATACCCTCCCACATTCCCGGATATCATGGTATAGGGAATTTCAGAAGGGGGATTTACAGTCAGGGTGGCAATAACCACATCTCCGATTTTCATGGGCACATCAGGAATGGATAGGTTAAGGATTTCAAAAGACGAACTGAATAACACACGAATGGTGTGATCTGAATAAACATCCTCAAACCTGTAACTGTCTATAGGACCCATGCTGATATTATCTACCTGAACATCCAGAATTATCATTATGCCGGTCGGCATCAAAATCAAATTCCTGATTGTCTCCATGCGTTACAATCACTTCCCCCTCAGGATCGATTGTCCCTCCAGCACCTGCACTGGCGGTGATAACATACTCCCTGTCTTCAAAATGAGCAGTGATTTCATGATTAGAGGTCACATTTTCGAATGTGTAAGAAGATAAGGGTCCGATTCTTTCACCGTCCACCTCCACATCCCTGATTTGATGTTCCGAATCAGGAATGAAGTTCAAAGGTTATATTGCTGTTGTGTCAATACATAAACATCCCCCGAGGGATTGATGCTTCCCCCCTTTTTGGCTTCAGCCTGGATAACATGATAATACGGATCCTGTGAATGCGCTTTGAGGCTGAACAATGCAAGGAATGCTGTCATCAGAAATGCTGAGAATAGCATAGTCTTACCAGGAACTTTAATTTTAGACCGGTAATACATGTCATTAGCCTTAGTACAATATAGTAAGTTAAGGAATTTTCTTATAAGTTGCTGATTTTTTGATGTATTGGCGTTTTTTTTATGTAGGTCTACAAGCCAGGCGGATTTCGAATCAGGAACCTTAAGAGAGGCATTCGTCCGGGAAATCATACCATGGGTCACAGGATAAGGTCAAATGCTGATGAATACTTTGACCGTATATATTTCTGCTATTTTTTGAACTCAACAATAAATTTGGCGCCTTTGCCAAATTCACTTTCGCACCAGACTTTTCCCTTCATGGCCTCTACGTATTTTTTAACGATAGAAAGGCCAAGGCCTGTTGAGTTCTCGCCATCGGTCGGTCGTGCGTGTAATTTTTGAAATTTCTGAAAAAGTTTAGGTATATCTTCTTCCATGATTCCAGGGCCTTCATCGTCAACTTCAAGACGTATTGCCTGGTTCTTTTCTTTCAGGGTAACGCGGACTTTTGTATTGTGATTTGAAAACTTAATCGCATTCGATAATAGATTGTCAATAATCTGGACGATCAGGCTTCTGTCCAGGGAGGCGACCACCTCATCCAGGTCGGCCACAATTTGTATTTTTTTATGATCACTCTGGATTTTAAAAGCTGAAATCACCTGCTCAGTAACTTGCTTTAAATTAACCTGGCTATAGTTTGTTTTGAATGAAGATGATTCCAGTACCTTAATCTCCAGTATTTTAGAAACCAGGCTATTCATTCTGTTCAGAGACTTTTTTATCAAACGCAGATATTCCCTCTGGTCCTCCGTGGTTTTTTCTTTGCTTAAAAGAGCGGAAATGCTCAATGCACTGGTTAAAGGATTTTTGAGATCGTGCGCTACGATCCCCATCATTTCATTCTTTTCAATATTGAGTGCATTGAGCTCTAAAATTTGTGTTTGTATTTGTTCGTTTTTCTCCGATAGACTCTTGTTTGTATTTATTTTCAATCGAACCAATCTATATAGAAAAAACAGGGCAATCAAAACCAATGCAATCACGCTTATTGCCAGGTATATAAACAGGTTCTTTCGTTCTATTTCAAGTTCGCTTTGTCTTAATTTTAAATCCTGTAACTCTTTTTCCAACGTTAACACACCCACTTCACGATTGGCAGCGATGTCAGGCTGAAGCTCCGGGTTCAAGCTGGAAATGGATGCGACCACCTCACCAAATGCTTTGCCAAGGTGTTTTTCAATCAATTGATCCAGCAAAGGCCTAAATCTGCTATCCTTAATAAAGGCATCCAATACTATATCCCAATCACTGTTTAGGGTGTCGCGATGGAAAGCCCGGGATTTTCAACCATAAAAAAGCGCTGCCGGCTTATGCCTTTACCTCTTCTGTAATAGGTCAAATAATTCGGAAGGGAAACATAGCCCCAGGCATTATCAGAATTTGAAATTGCTTCTATTAAAAAATCAACATGTCTTACGTACTCTAGCTTTATTTCAGGAAAATAATCCTTCTGTAAATCCAGGATATTTCGCTCAAACGTTGAATTTGTAACAGTTATGGCTCTATTGTTTTTAACCATGTCGGCAAATTCGCCCAAACTCGAAACTGACCCAAAAACACTGCTGGAGATAATAATCTCAATATCGGGCATATAGGGATCGCTGATTTTAAAATCCTTCTTTCTCTCTTCCAGGCTGGAAATAGAGGCAATGCCAAGAATAGGACGCTGCGTATTTTTTAAGGAATCAAGGAGGCTTTCAAAATCATACAAATGCTCATATTCCAAATTAAGTTCCACACCATATTTTTCGTCAATAAACCGGACGAACTCCTCCATAATTTCGAATTCAATGCCGGCTAATTTCCCCTGTGCATCGTTATAAATAAATGGGCTATTTTCAGAGTAAGCAATAACCAATGTTCCACCGCCATAAGCTTTCACCTCGCTCCAAGTATTGCTGGGCGACTGGCCATTGGCCCGGGGCCAAAGCATAAATAGGATTAAATACAGGAAAAGGCCAGCTTTTAACATTTATATTTTGAGTTATATGGTGCTAATAAAGCGTAATAATTACTTCCTTTAATTGCTATATTGTTGTTTAAAAGACAATAAATATGACTACATGTTCTATCAAATTTAGTTAAAATAAGTGTTATTTAATGAAAGCAGCAGTCTACAATACATTCAACGGGGCAATCGAAATTAAGCAGGTAGATGATCCTGTGCTTACTGAAACAGAAGCCATTATAGAGGTAAGGGCATCAGGGATATGCCGAAGCGATTGGCACGGGTGGAAAGGGCACGACCCTGATATACGCTTACCCCATGTGCCGGGGCATGAGTTTTCAGGGATTGTGAAAGAAGTTGGGAGCAAAGTGACCTTATTTCAAGCGGGTGATCGTGTTACCGCTCCATTTTGCTGTGGATGCTCAACATGCTCCCAATGCATGAGAGGAAATCAACATATTTGTGACAGGCATTTTCAACCGGGATTTACAGACTGGGGTTCATTTGCTCAATATGTTCAAATTAAAAATGCTGACTTCAATTTAGTCAGGCTGCCATCTTCCATCGATTTTGTATCAGCGGCAGGTTTGGGATGCCGTTTTATTACTGCATTCCACGGAATTGTAAATCAGGGCAAAGTAGATAATTCAATGTTTGTAGCGATTCATGGTTGTGGGGGTGTAGGTTTATCAGCAATTATGATTGCCGCTGTATATGGAGCCAAAGTTATAGCTGTTGATATCAATGAGGAAAACCTGCAGAGGGCGAAGTCCTTTGGAGCTGCCTATACTATAAATGCCACCAAAGTGAAGGTAGTTGGTAAAGTGCTTGAAATAACCGGGGATGGAGCAAATATATCGATGGATGCGCTGGGTAGCCATGAGACGAGTGCGAACTCCATCAATTGTTTAGCAAAAAAAGGGAAGCATATCCAGGTGGGTATTTTAGGAAGCGAAAACGATATTACAGTATCAAGCTCTGATTTAATAGCAAAAGAAATTGAAGTAATTGGAAGCCATGGAATGCCGCTTGCTGATTATGATATCATTTTTGACCTGATCTCGAGCAAAAAGATAGACCTGTCATTGCTCATTGACAGAACAGTTAAACTGGAAGATCTTCATCAGGAATTGCTTAATATGGATACCTACAGTAATTCAGGGATGGTAATTATTGATCAATTTTAATATTTAAAGCTGTAAATCACTTACACTTGAATGTTGCCATTCATTGCATAAGGCACTCAAATACAATAAAAAAAGATAGGATTATGGGGATATTTTATAACAAAAAAACCAATAGAATTACCGGAATTACTTTAGCTGTTATACTTTTAGTATTATTGGTTTTAAAGCTCCTATTGGCTGGTGAATAATATGTTCTGCAGCTCCTGTAACCTCATAGTAAAACGAATTATAGATGTTTTTAACTAGTATATTTATATACTGATATTTTAAGCTCTTATCCTGATGATATTTGATGTGATTACCTGGGATTTTAATCCTGAAATTTTCTCCATCGGCAATCATGGTGTTAGATGGTATGGTTTGATGATTGCTCTGGCATTATTTACAGGATACTTGACTTTTAAGCGATATCTCCGTGGCGACAAACTCACACCAGAGATGGTCGATAGTTTATTAGTTTATATTGCAATTGCTTCTATTGTTGGTGCAAGGCTCGGTCATTGCTTCTTTTATGAGCCTGAATATTTTCTGAAGAATCCCCTGGAGACTTTCTTCAATAAAAAGCAAATTTGAAGAGATAAACGATAATCTAAAATCATAAATATTATTGGACTCTCTCTATGCTTTGCTTAAATTGGTTTTATCTCTATTGGCTGGTGAATAATATGTTCTGCAGCTCCCATAACCTCATAGTAAAACGAATTACAGATGTTTTTAACTAGTATATTTATATACTGATATATTAAGCTCTTATCCTGATGATATTTGATGTGATTACCTGGGATTTTAATCCTGAAATTTTCTCCATCGGCAATCATGGTGTTAGATGGTATGGTTTAATGATTGCTCTGGCCTTATTTACAGGATACTTGATTTTTAAGCGATATCTCCGTGGCGACAAACTCTCACCAGAGATGGTCGATAGTTTATTAGTTTATATTGCAATAGCTTCTATTGTTGGTGCAAGGCTCGGTCATTGCTTCTTTTATGAGCCTGAATATTTTCTGAAGAATCCCCTGGAGATTCTTAAAATTTGGAAAGGGGGACTGGCAAGCCATGGTTGGGCCATAGGTATTCTTCTTGCTCTTTGGCTTTATTATAGAAAATATAAGATTCCTTTCCTATGGCTTATGGACAGGATTGTTATTGTAGTGGCATTAGGTGCTGCATTCATCCGTATTGGGAATTTTTTCAACTCAGAAATTTATGGCCTTCCAACCTCTTTGCCATGGGGTGTGGAATTTGTCAGAGATAGGCTTTACGACAGTAGCACTGGTGCTTTACTCCCAACTGTGCCAAGACATCCAACGCAATTTTACGAAGCACTAAGTTACTTTTTGATATTCATTGCATCATTCGTTTTTTATCGGAAAAAGAACATGGAAATACGGGATGGTTTCATTTTTAGTGTATTTATGATTGCTCTGTTTAGTGCCAGATTCTTAATCGAATTTGTGAAGAATGACCAGGTAGCATTTGAGGCAGGTTTGAGTTTCAACATGGGGCAGTTGCTGAGCCTTCCATTTATTTTTGCAGGTATAGGTATGCTTATCTGGACTAAACTGAGACCAAGATATTTTTCGCAGGAACCCTTACCACAGGATTCAAACAACAGATTTTTCAGATCGTATGGAAATTAACAGATCCGTATCATTTTAGGGTGCTGTGCAACAACGAATTTTTCGCTGTATTTTTGATTCCTTCAGATATCTGGGATGTAGAAATAGAATTTCACTAAGCAGACAAATACTGGCTTAAAAAATCGAAAGACTGCGGTCTGTCTATCTGTTCAAAATTTGTAGTTATAATGCTTCATTTAATGAAAGAAATCATTACAAACCTGATTCATGTCAACGCGCAATTGATTCAAGGCATATGAATGCCTCCATATTTGCCCTGCTGATTGTTCTTAAGGTAAAGAATCATCCTTTTTTCAAACTCATCCGTATACTCAAGGTCAAATAGCTTATAGATATTTTTTACCATTCCAATGGGATCGGCGAACAGTTCTTCATACATACAATCCATTATCTGGTTTTCGTATTGCGGATTGTTGCTTCGAAAATTCATGGGAACCATCAAATATTGTTCTTGAATTTGTTTAATAAACTGACCAAATTGGTGCTTATCAAAGGAACCATTTTTATCAAAGGCTATACACCAGGATTCCCATAGTCGACATAAAGAAGGTAATGTAATTAAAGGATTTCTGTGTGTAAGTACGACTCGTGCATTTTCATATTCGGTGAAAATCAACGGAAAATAGCGAGCATATTCTGTAGCTTTCAAAACCCAGTGGGATTTTGCCGGTCTATAAGCATCCAGAGTAGTAAAGAATAGTTTTTCATATAAAAACAAGGATCGCTTATCGTTTACTTCTAAGATATCTTTAATATGAGTCAGACCGGCCAAAGGGCAATTCATTTGCGTAATTCCGTTGTGGGATAAGGTATAATCTATAGACTCCTCAAATTCAGTGGCTGACCATACGTGTGACTCGGAAAACTTCTCCATGAAACCAGGAGCCAGCTGCGATAAAGTTTTGATCGCCGCAGCACTTTTCTTTATTCTTGGATCTTTTAGCGGATCGTCTTCGTTTTTTAAAGGTGGCAAGGGTAGTTCCAATTCAAAAGTATATGGGGACCTTGAATTTGGATCTTCACTTAAAAGTCGTTGTAGTATTGTAGTTCCAGAATGAGGAGATCCTACAACGATTAATGGAGATCTAAAACTTCCATTCATGGTTATATAATCCTTGTTTTCGTCATAGAACTGTAAGATTCTTCTTCTGTTCTTTAATGCGTCAATCCCTATCTTATTCAAGAGAAACCTTCCAATAACTGAGAGATGTGAATTGTTATCCATACCTCTGCAGTAAGATACAAGCAGTCTTCTCATATCGGACAGATCTTTCTGATCCCCAATGTATCGGTCAAGCGGAGCAGACTTGTCAAACTCTTGCAACATTCCCTTTTCCATGGTAAATGCCCTTTTGCCAAATAATTTATAGATGGAACTTATCCATTTTAGGGGGCCAAGAAGAGGAGAGAAACTGACGTGGTTGGCAGGGTATCGGTTTGGTGTTGAATGATCTAAGCTATCTCTAACATCTTCGTAATAATTGGATAAATCAGGCATATTCTATAATTCTTTTAGTTGTAATTCGAACACACGGAAAGATTGCACTGCTTAGCTGACCTAAGTTGATGACATAATATAATCAAATATTGGGAATAAGATGAATTGAGATTCATGAACTGAATGAGTTAGAAATAATGAATTATTCTATGCATTTAATTGACACGATATGTTGTATTCTATATATTGTATATAGAACTAACCCAATATTCTCATGTTTAGAGTTACAAATTTCCTATTACTAGTTTGTTTTCTTGCTATTAGCACCGGATGTGAAGAAAAAGAACCTGAAGATGTAAATAAAGCACCAAGCGCTAATATTGTGGCTGCACCGCTTGAGGGTGACTCGCCCCTGAATGTTTCCTTTGATGCCGGTTTATCAACCGATCCTGAAGGAGATATGCTTAGCTATCTTTATGATTTTGGAGATGGATCAAGTTCAACCAGTGTTGCTCCTTCCCATACCTACAACGAAGAGGGTTCATTCACCGCCATACTGACAGTAAGCGATCCGGAAGGATTGTCGGACAAGGATCAGACCATCATACGTGTGAATGAGCCACCACGACTGAAGCTTTTTCCACTGTCAATAGACGCGCAATGGGTGTATTTTGTGAAATCTACCGATACCGAGAATGGAGCTGTAAGTGATTATGAGGAGGGCTACACCTACCTTACCGTCAAAGAGCTGAATCTTGACTCTGATGGTGTAGATTATATGACCCTCAGGGTCACAGGTAAGAAATACTACACCGGGAGATCCCTGGGAGATTTCATCTACCTGGCTCACACAGCCGGGAAAAACCTCCGTGTAAAACATTATGAGGCGGATGAATATCAATATATGATCAATCTCGGCCAGTCTTCCTGGACTCACTTTGCAATGTTCTTTTCGCCCAGATCGAGTCAATCAGTGACACTTTCATCCGCAACCGTGTCTCTCGGCTTAGGAACATTCGAAGCATTTAGCGTGATGCACCACCGGGAAAACTGGGATGACAATTATGCTTCTGAAAGGTATGATATCTCAGAAGAAGAGTTCCTGAATCCGAATATTGGTCTCCTTGGAAGGCTGACCTCGCGCTACGTCAATTATCGCGATTGTTTTACCTGTCCGGTCTATGGAGGGAGCGACGAAATCGAACTGGTGGGTTATTACATTCCGCAAGCGGATGGCTCCGTTCTTGAGGGAGGATCCGGTTACAATCCCAATAATCCCTACGGCGGGGATCAGGGAATCCTGACGATCGGGGCAACTGAAGATATCGGTAATACTGACGTGGAAATAGATGGTGAATACGTAGGAACTATTTCGAACTACTGGCCGAATGGGCTTGAGTGTGTTCTGCCCCTGGCACTGAATGTCTCCCGATCAGATGGGACTTATACGCTGACAGCTGAATCAAACCTGGGGTATTACTGGGAGGGAACTATTACCTTTAATCAGGGAACATGCGACACGGTTGAGCTTCTCTTAAGCAAGAAGGGCGTAAGTGCCTCCCAGGTGATATACCTTGCTGCAAGACCATCCTACACTCCGGAATGAGGTGCTCAAGGCGACTGGAATTTTCAGAAAAGCAGCCAAATCGTATACCTGATTTTGTCAAGAATTGACTGTTAACTACATTCACGGATATTTGTTAAAACCAGAGCTGAAATCATGAGGAAGTCCATCCAATTATGCTTGTTGTTGCTATTCATTACGCAATTATCCTGTTCAGAAAAACCCAAGGAATCCCCTTCACCGGACAAAAAGATCATCGTGGGCTACGCGCCGGGTTTTCGTGGTGTGCTGGATGAGTTGTCCATTGACGCCAATAAACTCACTCATATCAATTATGCCTTTGTGGATGTGCAGGACAGCATGGCCTGGCTTACTAACAGGGAGACAGATACGGTCAACTTCAGGATACTGAATCAGTTGAAAGAAGTAAATCCGGATCTGAAAATTTTAATTTCCATTGGGGGTTGGTCCTGGAGTGGTAATTTTTCAGATGCAGTGCTGACCCCTGAATCAAGATCCAGGTTTGCGAAGACCAGTGTGGAAATCGTAGCGGACCATGATTTGGACGGTGTGGACATTGACTGGGAATACCCGGGTCAGATAGGTGACAACAATGTATTCCGGCCGGAAGACAAGCAGAATTATACACTTATGTTTGAAGCGCTCAGGAAAGAGCTGGATGAGCTCTCAAAAATGACCGGGAAGTATTATGAATTGACCACAGCGGTCGGGGCTTCTTCCAGTTACATCGAGCATACAGAAATGGATAAAGCTGTAAAATACCTTGATTTTGTAAATCTCATGACGTATGACTTCTATACCTCAGGGGATTCGGCGGGTCATCATTCGAATCTGTATCCACCGGAAGATTATGAAAAGGATGCTTCAGCCCATAAGTCGGTTCAATTATTCCTGGAAGCTGGAGTGCCTGCAGAAAAGCTGGTCATGGGAGTACCTTTTTATGGAAGGAGCTGGATCATGAAAAGCGCAGAAAAACACGGTATTAACATGCCGGTTGAAGGAAGAGCCAGGGGTGGAGGATACACCTACATCAAAGATAGCCTGGTCAATAAGAATGGCCTTGTCCGGTACTGGGATGAAAACGCAAATGCACCCTATCTGTTCAACAGCGAAACCAATCAGCTGATCACCTATGACGATGAGGAATCTGTAAGGCTTAAATGTGAATACGTGATTGACCACCACATGGCAGGGATGATGTTCTGGCAATATGCGAGTGATCCCAATGAATATCTGCTGGATGCCATGAATGCGTATCTGTATCGGTAAACTGCTTTTGTTATACTAAAGCAGCATTAGAGACCCTTTTTGTATTGGGTGTTATTTGTTGGATGAATGGTCTGATGGAGCCGCTGTTTTGACTGAGAACTGCCACTGAGGTGATTTTCGAAAAAGCTGAATGATTTTTGACTTTATCCAGCTCTGCAAGGGTTTCGGTTTTTATATCCCTTAGATCGATAAAAAAACTGGAAAATTTACCGGGTATATCTGAAACTATATCGGTATTCAGGAAATGGGTATCGGCATAAATGCTATTATATGATCCCCTGCTCTTATCGATGATGAAGGAGACCTTTTTCAAATTTGTAATAGTTGCCGATCTGCTGCAGCTTCCTATACACTCGGTATCGATGCGCTCTTTTTCACATCCAAGAACCTGGTGAAAAAAACATTGGCGGCTGGTCATAAGTACGATTGGATGATAGATGCTGTAGTAGAGCTTAAAATCATCAGGCTTCTTCATACTCCGTATCTGCTGCCTGTTAATTTCATTTGAAATAAATGCGCCTGAGCACTTGAATTTTTCTTTTAAACATAAGAGGCTGTAGGAATTGACAAGATTCAAATATGGGCCAGCTATCCAGGAGATTCCCAGTTTGTTCGCCTCGTAGGCTATTCCTGTATTATTCGTTACAATAAGTTCTGGCTGCACCTGTTGGAGTACTTCCACCGCAGCACTGTAGTCTTCACCTATTAACACGGAAGGAAACCAGGGAATTACATGTCTGTTTTTTTTGAGCATATCTATCAGATCCGGGGATCTGCTACTTAAGCCATCCGGAACCTGGAAATAGATATCTGCCGGGCTCTCGATGGCAAAGATTCAAATCTTTCTGAGAGGAGATTAATACGGAAATAGTGGTTTTTACTTCTACGTTTTTTTGCCTTTTTAAACCCGGAAGCTCAATGGGAGGGTAGGTCTCTTTTGAATCCTTC
The DNA here is from genome assembly GCA_963753765.1 of uncultured Bacteroidales bacterium. Lineage (GTDB taxonomy): Bacteria > Bacteroidota > Bacteroidia > Bacteroidales. Next base: position 395,805 of record CAVWDQ010000025.1, on the reverse strand, counting down.
AGGATGTACAGAATCCGATTCTTAAGTGAGGCAAGTTCTTTAAAAGGAATATACAGATCGGGCTGAAGATTATTCAATTCTATTTGCTCTATGAAGTATTCAGATTCATTTATGGTTTTGAATTTTCCCATTATCGTCTTGAGATCCAATGGTGATGTACCTTCGCTTACAAGATCCGTTTCTGAGAAGAGAACAAATGAGGAGTCGGGTGTTTCTATTCGCACCTTCAAAGGGCTACCCGCTTTCCCCGAAACAGTTATGGTTAAAGGGGCTTTTTCTATACTTAAGAGATCAATTTTATTTTTAATAAACGACCTGGTTTCTTCCGTTTCTGCATAAAATTCTTCCTCTGCTTTTTTCATGTTCAGCTAAATGAGCCGCCGAGTTATCCCGGGGATTATCAATAAACATATTTCTATGAATATCCCCTTTTAAGAAGGCATTTGAAAAATCCCTGTTAAATACCTTATACAGGTCGCTCTTATCGGAACTTATATTTTTATTGTCGTACAGGCTCTGAAGCTGTTTCCTGTAGGAGCTTACCACCATATACACGTAATGAAACTTTTTGATTCTCCCTTCAATCTTAATGGAGTTAACCCCTGCATTGGACAATTCTCTTAAATCGGAGTAGGCCGAATTATCTTTCAGATTAAGTGGGAAATCGACTCCCTGCGGCGTTGTTATATACTGGTCTCTGCAGGGCTGACTGCACCGGCCTCTGTTTGCTGAGTTTCCCCCGTGAAGAGAACTCATATAGCAGAGCCCTGAATAAGAGATGCAGTAGGAGCCATGCACAAACACTTCCGTTAAGACATTGTTTTTATGCGCGGCAGCACTCAGTTCTTTTATCTCATTCAGATTTAATTCCCGCGAGAGATTAACCCGGGTAGCATCCCAGATCTCCCAGGAATTTTATCTGTCCCTCGTTATGAGTTGTAAGTTGTGTGGATGCATGTATTTTCAAACTCCCAAAATAGCTGGATAAGAGATAGAACAAGCCCAGGTCCTGAATGATTACACCATCTATACTTGTATTGATCAGTTTGTTCAGCAGACGGATAAGATCGGGAATTTCACTCTCAAGGATGATGATATTCAGGGTAATGAAAACCTGACAACTGTTGCGATGGGCAAGTCTTAAAATGCCATTTAAGTCTTCAAAAGTTATATTTGCTGCCCGGTTTCGTGCATTGTATTTATTCAGACCACAGTATACAGCATCGGCCCCTGACACAATAGCCGCTTTTATGGAATCTATATCTCCTCCCGGAGCCAGTAATTCAATTCTTCTTTTCATTATTCAGAAAGCAAAGTTACCTTATTAAATCGCAGTCCTGCATAAACTTGACTTGTATCTGGCTAAAGGTTACCTTTGATAGTGCACCTCATCGAATTGACTGGGAACTAATTTTTTAGGGGAATTATTACTCGTTGATTTTATCATATTACTAATCAGTTCAGGCGAAATATTATTCTAAATAATATCCATTTTATTAATTTAAAACCTGGCTTAATATGAAAAAGATTCTCACACATCTGACAGGAATTGTGTTTTTAATTACAATTCTGGTTGCCGCTGCATGTAGCTCAGAACCAAGCACCCAGTCTTTACAAGAAAAGAAAAATGTAGAAATCTATTGTGAAGCTATTGAAATAGCTGGGGCAATGCACCTTAGAATGTATGATTCAAATGACAAATCAAAAATAGTAATCGATACTCTTCATACAGATGTTAAGCGTGGGACTAAAGTTATTTGGAGATGGGTTCAAGATTCTGAAATGCAGGAATTTTTGAAGATTAGTCCAAAAAAACCAGGTAAAATAATGAAGAATGACGCGAAAAAAATTCATGGCACTAAAGAAATATCAATATAGAGTACCCAGAAATGCTCCAGAGCCGAGCGAAAAAGAAAAATACGATATTGTATTTTTAGATAAGGATGGTAATCCCTATAAAATAGATCCTTATTTAAGGCTTCCAAGGCAACAGTAGGAATAGATCCCTAACCCTAGATCAATGTATCATCGTATTGTTTCAGCCATTCTTGTTGCCTTTTTCACTGTAGTTTGTTCTCCGGACCTTATTCAGGGGCAATCAATTGACAGTTTGTTGTATTTGATAGACAACGACCTGGTTGAGGATGATTCTGAGAAATACGATCTATTAAGTCAGGTACTCGAGGATATAAGTGATACTGAAAGCAAAATACGATATTGTGACCAGGCCATAGAACTAGCTCAAGAGCTGGATGTTCTGCCTGCCCTGCCATATCGAGAGAAAGGCGATGCATATCTTGTATCCGGTAATTACACTTTGGCACTGGAATGCTTTTTAAAGGCGGTTAACTATTATGAAGAAAATGGTAATAGGCGTGGTATTGGAACGGTTTACAATTTAATAGCTGGAACATATAACGTACTGGGAAACCGTGAAAATGAAAAGCACTATCTTCAGAACGCCATCGAAATCTTTGAACAGGAAAAGGATTCGGTATCGCTGGCTTTCACCCTTCATAATCTCGGATATGCGAATTACAGTATGGGGCAGTATGATACTGCACAGATCTTATACAACGAAACACTTGATCTATTAAAAAAGGATAACGATCCCTATTCAATCTATTCATATTTCGTCTGTCTTGGCAACCTGGGATTGGTTTATTCCAGGCTATCGGATTTTGATAAGGCAGAGGAATATCTTCTTACGGCAATGGATACCCTTGTCAGCATGGGTGATGAATATGCCGTACCGGAGTTTATGATTGGATACGCAAGTATTCTTCAGCAAAAAGGAGAATTTGATCAGGCCATTAGCTATGCATCCAGGGTATTAAATAATGCGGATGACCCAGTATATAAGCGTGATGCGGCCAATCTACTTGCCCGGCTATATAAGATTTCCGGCAGCATAGACAGTGCCTATTATTATCAATCCATATTTATTGTCATAAACGACAGCGTAAAAAACATCAAGAGTGTGCAGGAAATGGCTAATCTGCGTTTTGAACATGAAGTTGGGAGAATGCAGGTGGAGCTGGATGAAGTGAAGAGAGAAAAGCTGGTACGGAGTATAACAATTTTAGGTTTAGGAGTAATCCTAATTCTGGCTATATGGCTTGTCACCTCGTATTATTACAACCTGAAACGCTCAAGAACGCTTACTCAGCGCCCTCGAAGAACGCCGCTTATTACTGGAAAAACAAAGCTCGGAACTGAAAGAAAAGAATAACAAAATTCTCGGGGCAAATGAAGAACTAACTGTTTTGAACGAGGCCGTCAATAAACAGAATAAACAAATATTGGAAGCCAATGAGGAACTAACTGTTTTGAATGAGGCCATCAACAAGCAAAAAAATGAAATACTCGATAGCATCACTTACGCAAAAAAGATACAGGCTGCAATGTTGCCCCCTGAGCAGTATTTGCATGAGATCTTAAATGATGTATTCATTTTATTTAAGCCCAGAGATATCGTGAGTGGGGATTTTTTCTGGATTAAACAAGTGAACCAGTATGTTATCCTTGCAGCGGCCGATTGTACGGGTCATGGGGTACCGGGTGCATTTATGAGTATGCTTGGCATGAGTTATCTCAATGAAATTGTGCATAGCAGGGAGATCACCCAGGCAAACCAGGTGCTCAATGAACTCAGGAAGCAGATTAGAAATTCACTCAGACAGCATGGTCAGGCAGAAGAGTCCAAAGATGGGATGGATATGGCCTTATGTGTAATTGATGAAAAGAATAATACGCTGCAGTACTCCGGTGCTAACAATCCATTGTACCTTATTAGAGATAAGAATGGGGCTCCTGAACTGACAGAATTCAAGGCAGATCGAATGCCCCTGGGATATTATCCGGGTAGGTTTAAAACCTTCACAAATAATGATATTCAACTTGAGTATGGGGATGTGTTTTATCTGTTTTCAGATGGTTTTATTGATCAAAAAGGGGGCAAAGGACGGTAAGAAATTCCTGAGCAAGAATTTCAAAAAACTTCTTCTGGAAATTCATCAGGAGCCCATGCGGGAACAGAAGAAGATCTTAGATCTGACCATTAAAGATTGGATGGGTAGATAATTCACAGATTGACGATATATTGGTTATAGGAGTGAGAGTATAGATTATTCCATATTAACGAGAAAACTAATCTACCATGAAGCTATCGAAGAATAAGCTGTCGCGGAGAAAATTTATTAGAAAATCTTCAGTTGGAGTCGCCGGCACCCTGGTTGCTCCGACCATTCTTTCCTGTTCGGCCAAAGGAGCAAACGACCGAATATTAATCGGCCATATAGGGGTCGGAAGTCAGGGGACCGGAGAGTTAAAAGGCTGGTTTATGCCTCTCGATACTGCTTATCAGGTGGCTACCTGTGATCCCTGGTTGCAACGGAGAGAGGAAGCTGCCTTATATATCACAAATGAGTATAAAAACAGAGGAGTGGCAGCTCCACCATGCAAAACTTACCTTGATTTTGAAGAATTGCTTGAACGTGATGATATTGATGCGGTTCATATTACAACGCCCGATCACTGGCATGTCCCTGCAGCTATTAAAGCGGCACGTGCGGGAAAGCACATTTATCTGGCCAAACCCCTGGGGCTGAGCTACCCGAATTATAAGATCCTGGAAAAGGAGCTGGAAGCCAATAATGTAAAGTTTCATTATGGGACGCAGCAACGCGCCCAGAGTCATTTGCAGTTGGGGATTGGAATGATCAAGGAGGGATTAATTGGTGAAATCGAAAGAATTGAAGTGTGGGCCCCGGGGTACAATGATGTTGAATCGCCCGTATGTCAGGAAGTACCTGTTCCCAATGGTTTTGATTTTGACAGGTGGACCGGACCGGCACCACTTAATTCGTATTGTCCGGACCGGGTGACCAATAACAGTTCCTGGTTTCAATGGGATTACAGCATTGGTTTCCTTGGGGGATGGGGAGCTCACCCCCTGGATGTAATGGTTTGGGGAGCAAAGGATGAACTGACTGGTCCCTATACCTGCGAAGGAAGCGGTGGATTTTGGGAACCAGGTGGGATGTACAATAATATCAGGGCATGGGATGTTGAAATCGAATATGAATCGGGTGTGAAGCTTCATTTTATTGATGCAGACAAAGCTTTCAGTGGTGATATGCTGAACTATCTGAAGTTTAAGGAAGGAAATGGAACTACATTTTTTGGTTCTAAAGGATGGATTTCACTGGCCCGGGGAAAGGCCGAGTCCAATATTCCTGAACTGGAGAAAAAATTCATAGAGTTACGTGACAAAAACGGAAATGTGAATAGTCCAAGTCATTCGATAGCACAGCTTTTTGTTGATGTGGTGAAAGGAGTTATTCCAGAAGTCTGTCCGCTGGATGAAGCTATACTTTCAGACTGTGTGAGTCATATGAGCAATATCGCCATCCGGACCGCCAGAAAGATTAAATGGGATCCAGAAAAGGGTGAGGTAGTTGGTGATCCGGAAGCAAACCGATGGTTTATACGAGAGATGCGTGAGCCCTATACCGTATAGGAGGACGCATCCCAATTTAGCTTCTTTATCACAGCACCGGGTTTAGGTGCTAACTGTTAATCGAAAAAATTAACAACATTACTTGCAATATCAGGATCATCCATACTTCCTATTACTGCATAATTTTTAGTTTCATCACCAATTTCAATTTGCTTCGTTTCTCCCTGATAGGTTTCAAAAAAATCCTCTTTTTTTCTACGGCCCATATTTCCAGAATGCAGTAAATAGACCTCGGTGGCTTCCTCCGCAAAGATTCCTGCGTTACTTCCTGTTCCATCCCATGAGATACTTATAGACCCTGTATATGGAAGATTTACACCTCCATACTTCCAATCTCCGATAAAAAATTTATGCTTATGGGATTGCATATTGTCCTGGTAGAAGTACCATTTCTTAATCGTGATATTATGATTTACCGGGACATCAATAGTAAGTTTGGGAATATCAGTACGCCGCATCGCTGTATCAGGCATTAGCTCCGTTAATCTCTTTTTCAATTTGTGCTGAAGGGACAATATCCTCTTTCTGTCTGTTATTAAATGCATGGCTGAAATTATTGATTGAAAATCAGGGTTTTGGTACTGTTTGAATGTTGCAAGGTACGGAACTAAAACAGGTTGAGCTAATTCCCTTAATAATTTCTTGGGGCAACTCATTATTTGACTCACATCTACTTAGATCGTAAATTGCAATAAGTAACCCTAATCCCATGCCTAACAAGCTATCCAAATTCTGGCAGGATAAATCGACAAATTGTTTCTTTAAAGTTGATATAATAAGGTGCGTAAGACTGACCATATTCATATTCCTGCTCTCTTTTGCGGATCAATCATTCGCCCAAAGTTCTCAAATTGATAGTCTGAAGGCTGTTCTGCCCAACATGAAGAATGATACCTCCAGCGTAAAGCTTTTTATAGAACTTGGGAAAAAATATCGTTTTCTGGAAATAGATTCGTCCTACGCTTATTTCCATAAAGCCATAGAACTTGCTGAAAACATCGATGCAAAGGGATTGATGGCCGATGCCCTGATAGACGTTGGGATTAATCACCAGATCCAGGGAACATATGACAGTACAAAACACCTTTTTCAAAAATCATTGGAGATCGCTACAGAAATGGGCGACAGGAAGAGAATAGAAATCTATTATGCACAAGCTGCATCTTTATATCATGATATGGGTATGTATGATTCTGCTGTTGCCAACTATTTCAAATGCCTGACCATGGCCAAAGAACGGGGCTCTGAAAGTGGACAGGCATGGCTTTACAATTGTATAGGTGTAGTATACAATGATCAGGGCCTTTTTGATGAAGCGGTGAGGTATTTTCTGAAAGCACTGGAAATACGTGAAAAGCAGGGGGACAAATGGCAGATGTCTGTAGGTTATAACAATATAGGACAAATTTACAGGTTACAGGATATGCCTGATAAAGCTCTTGAGTATTTTAGAAAAGTAATCTCCATTCACGAAGAGCTTATGCCCTACGAAGATCGTGAATACGGGAGTAGCCTGGCGATTACCTATAACAACATGGGAGAAATCTATTTTTCCCTGGACTCCATTGAACAGGCCAAAAACTTTTTCCTAAAAGCCCTCAGGATTTCTGAAGACCTTGGTCTGACAAGACCTATGGCCAAAAGCACTCAATTACTTGGTGATATACATTTAATACAGGGTAATTATAACCTCGTGCGTGAATACTATTCTTCAGCCCAGGAATTATATGAAGAGAGTGAAGATAAAATGGGCATGGCAGGTATCTATATTGACAGGGCAAATCTGGAGATCACAGTTGCAGATTCATCGGCTCTAACTGAGGCTCAGAGAACAGGATACTATGAAGATGCCTTACAACTGGCCATCAGATCATATACCCTGGCAAGGGAGATGGATTTGCTCCCCATAGTTAACGACGCGGCCAATGCCCTTATGCTTAGCCTACAACAAGCTGGGGGACCATAAGAATGGATTGAAATGGGCTAATGATATTTATTGAAACACAGGACAGTATGTATAGGGAGGATAAGATGAGGGCGATCCATGAAATGAACACGAAGTACGAAACAGAGAAAAAACAGCAACAGATCGATTTACAGGAATCACAGATCATTGCCCGCGATGCCACAATCAAACAACAAAAGACATTTAGAAACTCTTTGCTGAGTGGTTTAGTAGCCATTATTATTATCGTCTTCTTGACCTCATATGCCTACATTCAAAAGAGAAAGGATAATGATAGAATTCGTGAAAAGAATACTAAAATTTCCGAAGCTAACAAAGAACTAACACAATTGAATGAGGAGATTCATTGTTCAAAAGGAAGAAATAGAAACCCAACGAGATCACTTATTCATTCAAAATGAAGCAATTACTTCCAGCATTAATTACGCTCAGAGAATACAATCTGCAATGCTACCTCCTGAAACCTATATCAGTGAGCTTTTAAACGAGAACTTCATCCTTTATAAACCAAGGGATATTGTAAGCGGGGATTTTTACTGGATTAAGCATATTAACCAATACATTATACTAATAGCAGCCGATTGTACGGGTCACGGTGTGCCAGGTGCATTAATGAGTATGTTAGGCATCAGCCATTTGAATGAGATTGTACATAGACGAGAAATTACGCAAGCTAATCAAATTCTGGATGAACTAAGGAAACGGATAAAGTTCGCCCTCAGACAGCATGGACAACCCGACGAAGCAAAAGATGGAATTGATATGGCATTATGTGTATTGGATTCAAGAAATATGACCATACAATATTCAGGTGCAAATAATCCATTATACCTGATCAGAGATGAAGCTGGTGTCCCCGAATTGATAGAGATAAAAGCAGACAGGATGCCAATAGGGTTTTATTATGGCAAGGATAGGACATTTACCAATCATGATATTCAGCTTGAAACCGGTGATACGTTTTATCTATTTACTGATGGATTTATCGATCAGAAAGGAGGGAAGGAAAACAAGAAATTCCTGAGTAGAAGATTTAAAAGTCTATTGTTAGAGGTTCATGATCAATCTATGTACGATCAAAAGGATGTTTTGAACAGATCATTAATAGATTGGATGGGTGAGAATTCTCAAATGGATGATATTTTAGTTGTTGGGGTAAGAGTGTAAATTATTCTGAAGCTTGTCCGAGAAGAGAAAAATACCAGGCATAGCATGAAAGGGTTCGGCCGTGGCTGGAGGAGAATGATATATTGTAGTCAATAATCAATGTAAACACTTATCCTGATTATCTCTCCGAAACTAAATTTGATAACGATCAACAAAAAATTTACCACGCATGTAGTTTTTGCCCGAATGTGGCGACAGATTAATTGAAACGTGTTTAATGGACCAGAAAGTTAGCCATAAAGGATCTTTCATTCAGCTCATCGAAGAGAACAAGGGTATTATTCATAAGATCTGTATGATGTATACTTCAACACAAGCCGACAAAGAGGATCTGTACCAGGAGATCAGCCTTCAGCTCTGGAGATCCTTCAAGGCTTACCGCAGTGAATCGAAATTCAGTACATGGCTTTACCAGGTCGCATTGAACACGGCCATCAGCTCGGTGAGAAAGGACCGCAGACGAATAGAGACGGTACCGCTGGACCAGGTGGAACATTTCGTGTCGAGGGACAGCGAGCGTGAGGGAATGACACGGATGCTGTTCAAAGCCGTATCCAGGCTGAACAAGGTGGACAGGGCCATCATCCTGCTCTGGCTCGAAAAGAAGGAATATGCCGAGATCAGCGAGGTCATGGGGATCTCAAAGTCGGCGGTTAGTGTGCGCCTGGTCAGGATCAGGGAAAAACTGAAGTCAATTATGAATAAGCTGGAAGATGAATGATCTAAGAAAAGGATGGGAAAACATCGATGAGTTTGCGGGGATTCCGGGGATCGGTATCACCTCGGTGGAGAAGTTTAAGCAGGGCCGGTCCATCTCTATCGCCGGCAAGGTAAGGGGCATCTTTGTACGGGATTTCATTTTTAAATCCCTTGCCTTCCTCTTTATTAGTCTGAATTTGGTGCTTAACCGGACCGATCCGGATATCAGGCTGGTCAATGCAATTTTAGGAATCCTGTGGATCATTTTCACCCTGCTGGGCATTAAATTTTACCGGGAATTCAAAAATAGCGCAGATCCGGCAAGATCATCCCGCGATAATCTCTCTTCCCTGCTCACCTTCCTCTCGCGAAGGTTCCGCTATCAGGCACTGATTGCCGCTACCAGCTACATCATTATCTGCCTTCCCATGATCTTACTCTTTTTTACTGTGGCATACGGCTATCTTAAGCCAGTTAGTCAGCAGACTTATATATTCTACGCATTTCTGGGGATCCTGGGTACCGCCTCCGGGTATGTCCTTGATATGAGAGCCGTAAAGCATCACATCCAGCATATCAGGATCTGCCTGTCGGACCTGAATGACAATGCCCTGGCTATTGGCCTCCCAGAACATTGAACTGAAAAGGAAGATGGATCACATCATCACCATCCTGATCCAGGTGGCCATCTTTTTGGCTTTCGTGGGAATTCTCACACTATTCAAATCTGTTTTAACCTGAAATATTCACTAACATGAAAACTTGTAATTCGTCATCCAGAAACCGCAAAACTGTCACCTTATACATCACCCTGTTTATTACCCTGCTAAGCAGCTCATGCTGGCTGTCTGCCCAGGGCCAGATAGAAAAGTATTTTATTGGGATTGAACTCAATAATACCTTATGCGGTTACACCGAAGTATACGTGACCCCACCGCAGTCAACCACAAGCCCCTACCTGACCATTGATTACAAGACCTATATATCCTTGAGGGCCATCGGTCAGGATATAACACAGAAACAGCTCTTTACCTACCACATTGACCCTGAAAATGGAAATTTCATGTACCATGACAGCTACATGGAACAGGGCGAACAAAAGCTGTCTGCGACAATGACCGTAGTGGACGATTCCCTCTATATTCAAGCGGAGGACCAGGCGGCTACCGGGGTATATCTCCCCGAAAACACGCTTTTACCGAATACCATGTTCTTCCCCCACCTGCAAAAGGATTTCGGGACCGGCGGACTGGATTCTGCAACCTATCGGATGTTCAATGTGAGGTCCGGCAAGGTAGAGGACTTTGCTTACTACAAGACAGGTATGGAGCAGATCGAACTGAATGGCACCATCTATGAGGCGATCATCGTACAGGAAAAAGATCCCGGTACCGGGATGTTGACCACCTACTGGATCGATAAGGACAAGGGGCTGCGCCTGAAAATGGAATCCAGTAGAGGAATCCAGATGTACCTTACCGATCTTTCAGTGATGGATAAGATTAGCGTTGGGAACGTGGATGATCTGATCTTCGTGCGAACCAATGAGTGGATCGAAGATCTTCAAAGAATATCTACCATGAGAGTGCAGGCGGACCTGGATGCTTTCCCGGGTCCGGTGATGGAAGAATTGAATGTGGAAGGGCAATCCTTTAAGGGCTCCATCACAGGAAACAGCCTGGAGGGAATATTTGAAATGGAATACCAGACCTACAAAGGGGAAGATGCCTTATCCTTTGGGAAGTCCCATCACTTTCCCGGGGACATAAACATGTATTTGCAAGCCGAAGAGCTGATCCAGTCGGAAGATCCCGAACTAAAAAAGCTGGCCTTGAGACTTACAGAAGGATCGCAGGATTTCTGGGAAGCCGCTTGCCATCTGAGCTCATGGGTGGCAGACAGCATCAGAGGCTCCATCATTGAGGGCTCGGCCCTTGAAACCCTGGAGCGGGGGGAGGGTTCCTGTGGAGCACAATCCATGCTGCTGGCTGCTCTTTGCCGTGCTTCGGGCATTCCAGCCAGGGTGGTCTGGGGTTGCGTCTACACGCCTGAATATGGTGGAAGTTTCGGCCATCATGGCTGGAACGAAGTCTATATGGGCAAGGCGGGATGGATTCCCGTCGACGCTACCATGCATGAAAGTAATTATTTGGATTCAGGGCATGTCCGCCTCGGGGTAGTGAAAACCAATGCTACCATGATCAACTACAGGGAAATGAAGATATTGGATTATGCTTTAAGATAAGCTGAAGCAGAATGCTATGCAGTGACTTGTTACGGGCTTACGAACAAGATTATTTCCGTTTGAAAGAATTGACCACAGATGCGGATCCATCTGGAAATGTTCCCTTCAAACAGATTACATCGTCCTTGGATTCAAAGTCCCAGACCATATCCACTGGATTTCCATCTGGGAGAATGAAGCTGTTGGTCAGCTTGTCTCCATCAAGCTTCCATGTGCCCTCCAGGGTTTCGATATTTCCAGAAACGGATCCGTTGCTGATGAATTTGAGTTTCCCGGCAGGCATAAAGGAATATTCGCTAATCATTCCCTCGTCCTTCAATTGGTCTTCAGTGCTTGTGTTGACTTCATTACCTTTGGTCCAGGTCATTTCATACATGATCCATGTTCCGGTAATATCAATTTCCTGCGCCTGTATGTCCCTGGCAGATAACAGGCAGAACAATATGAATAAAGTGATTGTGATTTTCATATCTTCTGATTTTGCATCAGAAGTTACGTCAATCCTAAACCAAAGTTAATTAATTTACTATAAGCCCTTTACAATTGGTGCCCCGGCATTTCTTAGTTTTTCCTCCAGGCCAGGCAGGGTGGTTTTTTTCAAGGTTCTCACCTGTTCCTCGATGGGTTTCATCTCGTCAATTCCATTCTGCAGACTTTCTTTGTGCATGGTGGTGGGGCCATAGGTAGTAGACAGTCCACTCCGGGCAACAGACCATCTGGTCTGAAGGGTGACTGCATCCTGCACTCCCACCTGGGCTTTGGTCTGTTTGCCGTTCAGCATCTCGTTCAGCTTTCTCACTTCAGCTTCAGTTCTGTACACCTCTTCCAGCAGATCTCCGGCATCTTCTTCCATCCTGAAGCAGGCATTCTTTAGCACCGTTAAGCGCCTGGAGCTTTCCTGCAGGGCTTTATTTATGGCTCCGTATTCCAGTATGGCAGTTTCGAGTGCCTTTCTGAATTCCTCAATCTCGTCAACTGTGGCCGGTTCGAGGACCTGTTCATGCAAGGCCACAACTTCGAATGAAACAGCCTCCGCAAGCTGATCCACTTTTCCATTATTTAGTGCATACAGGCTTACGGAATAGACTCCAGGGTGTAACCATGTATCCCTTCGTTTCTACCTGTAAAGAAGTATCCTTCTCAGGGTCCATCAGATTCTTTGAAGCATGCCGGAGGTCCCAGCTGACCCGGTGGATCCCTTTCTTTGCGGGCGCTTTCAGATGGTTTATGACTTTACCGTCTTCATCTTTTACAGCAAAAACGAGAATGGGTTCATCTTCCTGGAGTTCTGCCTCCAGAGCATCCCAACCGGGGAAGGGGATGTCACTTCCCGAAGCATTGAGTTTCTTTTCGCTTTCTTTCCTTTGCTGTTTCAGCGATTTCAGATCTTCTTTCAGGTAGTAGGTGAAGGTGGCACCGAAGGGCGGGTTTTCTGCCCGGTATTCAGATGCGCCGGGATCTATAGTCACACCACGGGGATTATAAAGCCACGCATCTTTCACCGGGAAGAGCTTTGCCTCCTCCTTTAACATGTCAGGGCTAAGTTCACGCAGAGGCGACAGATCGTCGAGGATATAAAATCCCCTTCCGAAGGAGGCCCCCACCAGGTCGTTTTCCCTTCTCTGTATCTGGATGTCACGGAAGGAGATGGTCGGAAGTCCGCCTTTCAGCTGGATCCATTTATCGCCCCCATCTATGGTAAACCAGATGCCAAACTCGGTAGCAGCAAAGAGCAGGTCTTTCCGGACATGATCCTGAACCAGTCTCCAGGCCAGGGTACGCTGATCAATGCTTCCGGAAATCAGCTTCCAGCGTTCCCCCGCATCGCTACTCTTGATGATGTAGGGTTTGTAATCGCCGTATTTATGATTATCCAGAACCGCATAAACAGTCCGGGCATCAAAAAGGTCGGCCCGGATGTCGTTTACAAATGCAGTGGCAGGGATTCCTTGAATGGATCCCACCTCTATACGCTTCCAGTTGCTTCCCCCATCCTGTGCTTACATGGATCAGTCCATCGTCCGTTCCCACGTATAGAATTCCGTCCTGAACGGGCGATTCACCCAGGCTGGTAATGGTGCTGTATTTTGACATGGCATCCAGGTCCCAGGCATTGTCCCAGCTCTGCTTACGTCCCATGATCGGCTGTTCAATACGTTCCAGCCCACGGGTCAGATCGCCCGACAGGCTTGTCCAGCTATCTCCGCGATTATCGGATCTCCATACGCGGTAGGAGGCTGTATAGATCCGGGCCGGGTCGTGTGCGCTGACCAGGATCGGGGTGTCCCAGTTAAATCGTTCGGGCGGTTCGCCCTGGCCGGGCTGGGGCTGAATAAAGACCTGTTCGCCTGTGACCCGGTCGATGCGATGCAGGTAGCCCTGCTGACTCTCCCCGTAGACAATCCCCGGGTTTCCGGGCTCTGTGGCGGTCTGGTGACCATCGCCGCCGAGGATATGTTGCCAGTCGGCATTCCGGATGCCTTCGGTATAAAGGGTTCGGGAAGGTCCGGCATGTGTCCCGTTGTCCTGCGTTCCCCCGAAAACATTGTAGAAGGGTTCGGCATCATCCAGGGCGAGTTTATAGTATTGTGTCACGGGGAGATTGCCCATAAAGCGCCAGTTTTCTGCCAGGTCGAAACTCTCGTAAATACCCCCGTCGGTACCCACCAGCAGGTAGTCGGGATCGCTGGCAATGAAATTCATGGAGTGGTTGTCGGAGTGTTTGTTGAGCTCTTTTAAGCGGCTGAAAGGTCTTCCCATGATCCTCTGATACCTGTATACGAACATCGGCCAGATAGATCCGGCCTTCCTTGTGCGGGGATACATAGAGTTCCTGGTAATAATGTGGTCCGGTTGCTCCGGCTACGGCGTCGGACTGTTTCGTCCAGCTGCTCCCACGGTCCCGGGAGATATACACACCTCCTGTACGCCGGTCCAGGGTGATGGCCGCATAGATGACATCTGAATTAAAGGGCGAGATGCCCAGACCGATTTTACCCATGTTGGAGGTGGGAAGCCCGGTGCTCAGTTTTTCCCAGCTTTCGCCTCCGTCGGTACTCCGGTGGATCCCGGATCCCGGTCCGCCACCCAGGTATGCTGCCACGGTACGGTGGCGTTGCCAGGTGGCAGCTATCAGAACATCCGGATTACCCGGATCCATGGCGATGTCGGTGACACCGGTCCACTCGTTAACACCCAGCACCTGCTTCCAGCTGGCGCCTCCGTCGGTGGATTTATAGAGTCCGCGTTCACCACCGGGGGTCCACAGCGGTCCCTGCACAGCTACAAAGATGATATCTGAATTTTCGGGGTGCACGATGATCTCTGAAATATGCTCAGAAGTCTTGAGACCCATATTCTTCCAGGTCTTACCACCATCCCTGCTTCTATAGATGCCATCTCCGTATCCCACGTGCCTTCCGCCTACATTCTCCCCGGTACCCACCCAAATGGTATTGGGATTACCGGGATCAATGGTGATACAGCCGATGGAGTAGGAGGGTTGGTCGTCAAAAATGGGAGTCAGGGTGACGCCGGCATTCTCGGTTTTCCATACACTCCCTGAACCAACGGCCACATACCAGGTTTGCTCATCGTCGGGATGAATGGCAATATCTGCGATACGGCCGGAACTGAAGGCCGGACCAATATTTCTGAATTCGAGTCCGGCTACCAGTGAAGAATCGATTTTTGGGTCTGTTTCCTGGGCATAGAGTGAAAGGCCAAGGAACAACAAGGCAATGGTAATGTATTTCATAGACTTTTCTTTTGGGTAAAAAAAGATAACATATAAATGTACGACTTTGTTGAATAGTTTACCAGAACGGCGAGCACAAGGCCATGAAGATTGATTAGATCTGAACCATTTATTACATGGAGTCTTGCTGCAACATGATTTCAGACTGCTTGATTAATACTGGTATCATCTCCGGATTCTGCTGGTAGAGCCACTGGTAGTGGTTCGGGTATTAGTTTTGCTGCTGGTTGAATCTACAGATCTGTCATCAGTTGATTTTTTTGTTTTATCGTCAGTTCTATAGTTTGTTCTGGTGTTAGTTGCCTTATTGGATCCAGGATTGGTTCTTGTACTTGTCCCAGTAACCGTTCTTGTGCTAGCCCCAGGATTGGTTCTTGTGTTCGTTCCAGTGTTAGTCCTGGTATTTGTTCCAGTGTTAGTCCTGGTGTTTGTTCTGTTTATGGTTCTAATGGGGGATACACTATTCGATCTGGTACTGGTTGAATCACTGGTTTCATTATTTGTGCTGGCTCCCTTCAATTTCCCATTTTTATCCACCTCGCAGGGACTCTTGGGTCTATTATTTCCGTTCCCGGATACAGGTGCCTTACTGGCAGTGATACATACCGACCAGTGACCCATGGCACCTGGATTAGAGGTGCTGACTGTCACGTTTAAATTACCTGAGAAGAGATAGTATTGCCCGGATTTGACGGCATAGGGCTTGCCACTGACCGTGGCTGCTCCGCCGCCGCCAATGGGCATGAAGTAAATGCTGGAAGCTGAACCGGAGTAGCTGAAGTTCGAATTGGTAAGATTTTCCCTGGAATATGTCCCGGAGGGGGTTACCAGGCAGAATTGCCAGTCTGAGTTCCCCGGATTTATCCTGATTCCGCACTCTTCAGTTTCTTCCTCATCTTCCTCTTCTTCGATGGTAACAGTCTCCGATTTAGTGTCTGTTCCACAGGCATTGTTCACCGATACAGCAATGGTATGCTGTCCGGGCGACAGTTTGAACTTAGCACTTAGCTCACCGGTAGAAGGAACGAACTGGAACCCGTTATAGGCTTTGCCGTCAAGGGTGAGCGAGATATCGCCTTTGTTCTTAATTCCGGTGACCGATCCACTGAGTTCATGGCTGGCATCCTCACGCTTAACTTCCGTCAGGGTAAAAGTCAGTGTGGGTGGGCTGCAGGGCTCTTCCAGAGTTATGCTGGCGCTCTGGCTGTCTGTTCCACAGTCATTATTCACCGATACTGCAAGGGTATGTGATCCGGGCGTCAGTTTAAACTTAGCACTGAGCGCTCCGGTGGAAGGAACGAACTGGAACCCATTGTAGGCTTTACCGTCGAGGGTGAGCGAGATATCGCTTTTGTTCTTAACTCCGGTGACCGATCCCTGGAGTTCATGTGTGGCATCCTCACGGGTTACTTCATTCAGGGTGAAGCTTAAAGTGGGTGGGCTACAGGGCTCATCCAAACTTATGTTTGCACTCTTACTGTCTGTTCCACAGGCATTAATCACAGATACAGCAATGGTATGCGATCCAGATGTCAGTTTAAACTTTGCACTTAGCTCACCGGTAGATGGAATGAACTGGAATCCGTTGAAGGCTTTGCCATCGAGGATCATGGAGATATCGGCTTTGTTCTTAACTCCGGTGACCGATCCACTGAGTTCATGGCTGGCATCCTCACGCATCACTTCATTCAGGGTAAAGTTTAGCGTGGGTGGACTGCACGGCTCGTCCATAGTTATGCTGGCACTCTGGCTGTCTGTTCCACAGGCATTTTTAACAGTTACGCTAAAGGTGTGCGATCCGGGCGTCAGTTTAAATTTTGCACTCAGCTTACCGCTTGAAGGAGCGAACTGGAAACCGCTATAGGCTTTGCCGTCAAGGGTGAGGGAGATACCGTCTTTGTTATTGACACCGGTGACCGATCCCTGGAGTTCATGGCTGGCATCCTCACGGCTTACTGCTGTCAGGGTAAAGCTCAGTGTGGGTGGGCTACACGGCTCCTCCACGGTTACATTGGTGCCCAGGTGGTCTGTTCCACATGCATTGTTTACAGATACTGCAATGGTGTGCGGTCCGGGGGAGAGTTTGAACTTCGCACTTAACTCACCGGTTGAAGGAACGAACTGGAACCCGTTGTTGGCCTTGCCGTCAATGGTCAGGGAGATATTGGCTTTGTTCCCGACACCGGAGACCCTTCCCCTGAGTTCGTGGCTGGCATCCTCACCGTTCACTTCATGCAGGGTAAAGGCTACCGTGGGTGGATTGCATGGCTCTTTCACAGTAACACTGGCACCCTGGTTATCTGTTCCACAGGAATTGTTCACCGCTACAATAATGGTGTGCGATCCGGGCAACAGTTTAAACTTCGCTTTCAGCTCACCACTTGAAGGAATGAACTGGAATCCATTATTGGCTTTGCCGTCAATGGTCAGAGAGATATCACTTTTGTTCTTGACTCCGGAGACCGATCCTTTAAGTTCATGGCTGGCATCCTTAAGGTTTACTTCCAGGAGACTAAAGGCTACCGTGGGTGGATTGCACGGGACGACAATAACAGTTGGATTGTAAGTAATACTTGCGGAAGCATTATCTTCTCCACATTCATTTACAAGCTTCAGAGAAACGGAGTTGAGTCCCCTGGTAAGCGGCAGGGGGCTTGTCAGGACATTGTTGTTTACACTGTAAGCCACCGCCTTCCCATTTACTGATAGTCTCACCTGGTTGGAGTTTGTAATATTCCGTACATCGGCCCTGAGTGTATAGGATTGCTGCTTGGTGCTGATCTGGCCCCCGGCCGGGTCAAGTAGTCTGATTACAGGAGGAGGACAGTGCCTGGTCTCTTTAATGAATAACAGGTCTTTGGCATCTCCTCCTGATTCATTTTCCGCATGAATAGTCAGTACATTTTCCCCTTCTCTTAGAGAAATCCTGGCAATTAATTCCTTTGTGACATTGTTATAGCTGAAATTGCGGGTACTATAACCGTTAACATTCAGCATGATATTTTCTTTCGAATATACATTCAAAACTGTGGCATGCAGTTCTTCGGACCCATCATAAGTCCTGAACGGATAGGTCAAAGGCCTGATGATGTGAATCACCGGCGGATAGATCCTTACCTGAGGTTCGTGATACACAGGTTCAACGTACACAGGCTCAATATACATAGCTGGATGGTAGGTAATGGATGTCCTGTCCGCTGCCATGCCGGCTTCATTATAGGCGGTGATTTCAATGGTGTTGACGCCTTCTGCAAGGAGGAGGTTGACAGATACCACTCCATCGGGGTTGAAAGAGAAATTTTCGGTACGGATTCCGTTGATTTTCAAGTCAAGGTCGTTTCGGCTGAACACGTTTTGCGTTGCCGCGTTCACGGGGAAACGATTATTATTCACTTCAATCGGATAAAGAGGATCAATAAACCGGACTGAGGGAGGAGCTGTCTCTTCAGAATCTATGAAATGGACCGTAAGCTGGTCCTGCGCACTTCCCGATTCGTTGAATGCCTCGATAAACAGATTGTTGGCCTCCACAGTCCTTTGGACACTGGTTTTAACTAATCCGGAATAAGCGTGATACTCAAAGGGAGTATTGATGCCATTCAGCGTAAGATGAATATCCTCTTTGCTGCTGATGTTCTTAACGCTGGCACTAACTTCGACCCTGTCTGCGGAAGAGGTATGCTGGTTTCCTGATGGGGATGTAAACGTAACCAGGGGTGCAGGTATATCTGCCACAGGAGGATTGTCAAGGGTAATAGTTGCCTGATCTTCAGCGGTAGAGGCCTGGTTTGTGGCCTGTATCCTGAAGATGTTTTCTCCCTCACGCAGTCTGATATTCGCAATAAAGCTCTTCGTATTTACATTGTAGGTGAAGATATTGACCGGAAATCCATTCTGGAAAAAGCTTATGCTACCAGGTCCGCTTACATTATTAATTGTAGCCCGGATGCTCTGGTTGGGTGATGATGTTTGGTAGGGATCGGAGGAAGGCTCGGTAATATTCACCACAGGGTGGGGGACGGAAGCCCTTACTACCTGCGTGTATGTCTCCGTTGTATTGTTGTTGTTGGTCCCGTTGTAGTTGTTGTTCCCATTGTAGGAGCTGTTCGTTGATGCTCCTCTACGGGAGGAACCCCCTCTGAAATTCCACCTGATTCC
Organism: uncultured Bacteroidales bacterium; assembly: GCA_963753765.1. Taxonomy (GTDB): domain Bacteria; phylum Bacteroidota; class Bacteroidia; order Bacteroidales. The sequence continues at coordinate 376,292 of CAVWDQ010000025.1, read as the reverse complement.
CAGGCTTACATAGTTGTTTCGGTCTATTCCGGACCCGGAAATGGCTTTGTTGTCGAGATCGATACCGACGAAGCTATTATCTTCTGTAAGGTAGAAGTTGGTTTTGTATTCAAGCCCGAGTGAGAGGGATCTGGAAAGCTGGTAACCGAGAAAGATGCCTGCTGTGGGCAGGAGGGCAGCCTTGTTGACGAGACTTGTTTCGAAGTCTCCGTCGCTGAGCGCCACAAGGTCCTCGTAGATCAGTTTGCTGTCGCTGTTTGGATCGATACTGCTAAAGTCGTACAAAGAGCCATTGGCATTGTATAGATCGGTAAAGGTGCGCCCGTGGGTGAGGCCGGCACCGGCGAATCCGGTAAGTATGATCCCTGTACGTTCCCTCAGCCGGTTTAAGGTCAGACCCAGCTCCAGGTCGTAGCTGAAGAATTTATAGCGAATGTTGCTGTAGGTAGCATCGGGATTCATCCGGTGATCATATGCCGTGTTCCGCCCGCCCAGTAAGCGGAATTTCCAGTCAACACTCAGGAAAGCATTTTCTTTGTAATAGAGTTGTTTGCCAAGTACGAAGTCGAATCCAAATCCCTTTGAATTGGCCAGATCCGATTTCTGGTATGCATATCCTCCCCCAACACCGATGGTCCACCCATCAGGGGTGGTATAGTTAGCCTTTTGTGCCATGCTGTCGCTTAAGACGAATATCGACAGGATAAATAATCCAAGTGTTGCAGCCAGTACCTTCATAATAGAAGCATATAGGCATTCATACGATAAGTAGCAGATTTGGTTTAGTTTATGGTCTTTTTTTAAACCAGGGACGCAGATTCAGGTAAAGGCTTATAAGCAAAGCTACGATGAGTCCCCATAAAGTAACTGCATCTACCAGGGACTGGTCTATCTGCATTCCGGTCAGGCGGGTAAAGAGAAAACTCAGGTAGGAGTCGGGAAGATCGGTGAATCCAAGTTTCCGGAGGATGCTAAAGTGCCAGTCGGTCAGGGGACAGTATCCCAATCCATAGAATATTCCCAGGATAAGCCAGGATGCGGCAGTCAGCAGGAGGCAGATAAGATTCAGACGCCTTGTAATCTTCCAGATCCATCCGAACAGGTTGAATATGACGAGGCTGGTATGAAAGACCGTAAAGAAGATGTCGAGAAATCTCATCATCCTTTTATCTTAGCTATTAGAAAGACGTATGAGTCCGATATTTTGTTGACATTTAGTGCCTTAACTGAATCTTTCTCCATTTTAGGGCGCAGTAATTTTTATCAGTTGTCCTGAATGTGGACTAATTGCGTAACTTGAGCATATCTAATTCCTGAAGTGATGCAATCGTTCGATAACAGGCTTTCAGAATTCATCAATACAGTCACATGGACATGTGATAATACTATGTCTGAGTGGCCACATGACTACATCGTAAAGAAGGATGTGAATGTCACATTGTTTAATGAATTAGTTAAGCACATCAGGAAATATGGATATGAAGGAATGTTTTATCAGAAATCGATAACCTATTTTGACCATGAGGGGATGGTCTACTGGACAATGGGCGCAACTATAGATAACACAACTGTCATCAACCGCTGTAAAAATGATGCCACTTATGAAGCGAGGTTGAAAAAGGGAACTCTGCCAGGATAAAAGAAAGAATTGAAAATTGTCACTATTTGCCTCATCTGTTCCAAGGTTGTATCTTGGCGGGCATTAAATTGTTTCTCTATGCCCAGATTGGCCTGCCTTCTTATAATGGTTTTCCTATGCTTCAATCTCCATCCTGTTTCCGGACAGGATCAGCGGGTGGCAGATAGCCTGAACAGAATCTATCAGGAAGATAATCCTGGAGGGTGAAGAGAAGTTGGAGTTGTTGAAAGATATAGTCATTCAATGAGTTGAATGACAGGGAATTATCCTTAAAATACGCTGAAGAGCTCATCCGGCTGGCTGAACTGGAAAAAAACTTTCACTATCTTTTTAGTGGTTACCTTCAAAAAGGGGAATACTACAAAAAGACCGGAGACTTAGAATTGGCATTAGATGTTTATTTTAAGGCGGTTCAGATAGCGGTCGACTCAAAAGATATTAAAGATGAGGGCATCGCCTACATTTCCATTGCTGACGTGTATGCGATCCTGGAAAACTACAGCAATGCTGAACGATTCTACAATGAAGTCCATTGAAATATTGCGAAGCACAGCTGATTCAATTGCATTGGCATCTGCCTTATTAAACGCCGGAGATACTTATTATACCATGGGGAAGTATGAAGATGCCCTGCGAAGTTTTGAAGAGGCGGGACCCATCTTCAAGGAATATAATCATTTAACTGGCTCGGCCTATAATCTGGGCAATATTGGCATGATTTACGCCAAGCAGGGAAAAGATGCCCTGGCAGAAAAAAACATTAGTGAGGCGATCGCCATCCTGGAAGAGTTGGAAGATTATTACCCCATATCGGTCTATCTGACAATTATGTCTGATATCTATTTAAAGCAGAATGATTTTGATTCAGCACTCAGTTATACCGAAAGAAGCCTGGAGCTTGCAACCGCCTAGCGGGTTAAAAGAACAGATCGGTGATGCCTACCTTCAGCTTTCGAACTTCATGAACAAGCAGGCAATGCGAAAGAAGCTTTCAAATATTATAAGAATCACATCATGTACAGGGACAGCCTTCGAAACTTCGAAGCTATGCAACAAATGGCTGATATGAGAACCGATTTTGAGGTTGCTCAGAAACAGATCGAAGTAGATCTGCTAACCCATCAACGAAGAAATCAGAAATACATTAACATCCTGGCAGCCGTTGCTTTGCTTTTGATTATCCTGCTGGCCATAGGACTTTACAGACGCTACATTTTCATCAAGCTTACCAACGTTAAGATTGAAAAACAGCGCGATGAAATTGAATCGCAACGAGACGAGGTTGAAGCTCAGCGGGACCAGCTTGAAAAGCATCGTGACCTGGTAGTCGTTCAAAAGAATGAGATCATCGAGAGCATCAATTATGCCAAGAGGATACAATCGGCCATGCTTCCACCCGAATCCTATTTTTCTGAACTGTTAAACGATCATTTTATTCTTTATAAACCAAGAGATATTGTAAGTGGGGATTTTTACTGGATTAAACAGGTGAAACAGTATATCGTGCTGGCTGTTGCAGATTGTACCGGTCATGGTGTACCGGGAGCATTTATGAGTATGCTTGGGGTGAGCAATTTAAATGAAATAGTGCAACGAAGGGAAATAACACAGGCAAACCTGGTTCTGAATGAGCTAAGAAAGCAGATAAAGTATGCACTCAGACAACAAGGCGAACGTGACGATCCAAAAGATGGAATTGATATGGCTTTATGTGTATTGGATACGAAAAGTATGAAGATGCAGTATGCAGGCGCAAATATTCCATTTTATTTAATCAAAGATGTTAAAGGAAGGCCTGAATTAATGGAGATTAAACCAGACCGTATGCCCCTGGGTTATTATCAGAGGAAGGATGTCTCATTTGTCAATCATAATATACAGCTTGATAAGGGTGATACCTTTTATATGTTTTCTGATGGATTTATTGATCAGAAAGGAGGGCAGGCGGAAAAGAAATTTCTGAGTAAGAATTTCAAAAACCTTCTTTTGGAAATTAATGACCGGGCTATGCATGATCAGAAAGACATCCTGGAGCTTACACTGACAGACTGGATGGGTGATAATTCTCAGGTCGATGATATTCTGGTAATGGGTGTTAGAGTGTAAAAAATTAAATTGAAAACAAATGGCAAAGTCGAATTGGAATATTGATAAAATAGCGGATCAGGCAGGAAAGGTGGTTGTGGTTACCGGGGCAACCAGCGGACTTGGGAAAGAAGCGGCAAAACAGCTGGCAGGAAAAAATGCCACCGTTGTTCTGGCTGTTCGAAATCTTAAGAAAGCGGAGGATGTCAAACAGGAAATTTTAGCTCGTTTCCCCCAATCGGAAATAAAGGTTAAGCATCTCGATTTAGGCAGTTTGTCATCGATTAAGAAATTCGCCGGAGAAGTGAATAAGGAATTTGATCATCTGGACATCCTGATCAACAATGCAGGAGTAATGATGTGTCCCTATTCAAAAACGGAGGATGGCTTCGAAATTCAAATGGGCACAAATCACCTGGGCACTTATGCCCTGACAGGACAACTGATGCCATTGTTAAAACGGACGAAAGGCTCAAGGATTGTTGTGACCTCGAGCATAGCGCATAAGCAGGGAAATATCGATTTTTCTGACCTCAACTGGGAAAAGAGAAAGTATAATACGGGCAGAGCTTACGGAGACAGCAAAATTGCCAATCTCTATTTTACTTACAAACTGGCAGAAAAGCTCAGGGACGATCCCGATGCGCCAGGGGTCACAGCAGCACATCCAGGCTGGACCAAAACCGAATTGCAACGGCATTCCGGATTGTTCAGTTTCCTGAATAACTTCTTTGCACAAAAAGTGGAAGTGGGAGTTACTCCAACATTAAGGGCTGCCACTGATCCGGAGGCCCAATCCGGTGATTATTTTGGGCCCTCCGGGTTTGCTGAAATGCATGGATACGCGGTCAGGGTTAAATCCAATGCCCGGTCGCATGACCCGGAAGCTGCCAGTAAATTGTGGGATTTATCCGAGGAATTGACCGGAGTTCGTTATATGTGAAATGTTACCCCAGTCAGTTTTTCCGACTCTTCCCATAATTTTGATGCATCACCGGTATGATGTGATGCTTCATTGGATTGCACGATCACCGGGTAACCCTTGAATTCCTTTTTGCCGTCAGGTCCGTAATATTCTCCACTTTTCACTCCGGGGTCGACACAGGCCCTGATCTGTGGTAAAGCGCCCATGGCCTGGTCCTGGGCCATCCAGCCCAGAAGAGGAGTCATGATTTTAACAAGGAACCTGGGTCGAATGTGACGCGCGAGGTTGGTTAAGGCTACCCCTGGATGGGCCGCTGCAACAATTGTTTCCTTTTGAGCTGCTTCCAGTTTTCTCTGAAGTTCATAGGTAAACAGAAGATTGGATAGTTTTGAGCGCCCGTAAGCTTTCATGGGAGAATAATCCTTGCCGTTCTCAAATTGAAGATTAGAGAAATCCATCTCTCCGTTTTTGTGTGCGCCGCTGCTTACATTCACAATTCTTGCACCTTTTGTTTTAAGCAACAGGTCCATTAATAGCCCCGTCAGTGCAAAATGCCCCAGGTGATTGGTTCCAAATTGCCCTTCAAATCCATCTTTGGTGGTAAAATACGGCGGCATCATAATGCCGGCATTATTCAGAAGGACATCCAGCTTCTTAAAACTTTTTTTATATGCAGATGCAAAGCCCCTTACCGATTCCAGGTCACCCAGGTCAAGCGCCATCACCTTGATATTTCCCTGGGGATGATCCTTTAAAATTTTCGTTCTTGCTTCTTCACCTTTTTCGGTTGACCGGCTGGCCAGGATTACTTCGGCGCCTTTAGCCGCAAAAGCTTTCACAGATTCATAACCAAGCCCGCTGTTCCCACCGGTTACAAGGATAACTTTTCCTGCCAGATCAGGTATATTCTCTACTGTCCAATTCATATCATTCATCATTTTATATTAAGAAATTATGAATGATTAACATAAAATTCCCTATTATGTTCTAAACCGGGAATCAGAGCAATATCCATGATTTGTGAGAGATGCTACAAGAAATTCGACCGGAATCGTACATGGTCTTGTACGAAAACGGACGATTAGAGAATATCCGTACAATTGTAACTAATTAATTTTCACACGAAAACATTTGTAGTACAATATTTGTTGTAGTTAAATAAATGTTGCAAATGAAAATAGTATATATCCCCAGAATCCTGATTCTGTCAGTACTTATAATGGTCCTTCCGCAGGTGGGGTTTTCCCAGCAATCTGCAGAAGCTGATGAGTTTAATCCTACGGACAGCCTCTATCGTGGGAAACTGCTCTCCACATACAGGGAATTCTTTAAATGGAAAGAGTATGATGCTGCCATTGGAATCCTGGTGGACCATATTTAATGATTTTCCTGATATCAGCGAGAAATTTTACGTGGATGGAGTGACCATGTACCGTCACTATATCGAAGAAACACCCGAAGGTCAGGCGAGAAACGGTAAGATAGATACCATGATGCTTATATACGATCAGCGCATGGCCTATTTTGGAGGAGAGGGGAATATTCTTGGCCGCAAGGGAAGCGATTTACTTAAATACCGGAGTGATGACAAGGAACAGGTACAGGCAGCCTATGGCATGCTTAAAGAGAGCCTTGAAATCGAGGGAGCCAAATCCCGGGAGACGGTCATGATCAATTACATTGCAGCCGCCCTCATATTGAACCGCGAAGATGTGATAGATAAGAGTCAGGTCCTGGAAGATTACTTCCTGGTCAGCGGACTCCTGGACCAGGTGGGTGGACGTAGTTCCCGCGTGGACAGAGCCAGGGCCTCCATTGATGAAATGATACTGAAAGCAGACATTCTCTCCTGTGTAGGACTGGATCTGTATTTCGCTACACGGTTTGACCAAAACAGCGAGGATCAGGGCCTGCTTGAAAAGATGATCAACTATTATACAAGTGCAGGATGCAAGCAGTCGGATCTCTATTTGGCCGCTTCTGAAAAACTTTTCGAAGTAGATCCCAGTTCCGAATCGGCCCATAACATGGCACTGCTTTTTATCGGCAGGAACGATCTTGAGAAGGCCGCCTTATACCTGCAGATGGCCGTAGCAGATGCAAACTTACCCGATGACACCAGGGCAGAATGGTTTTATGAACTCAGCGTCATTAGCCTGGCACAGGGAGATGAATGTGGTGCCATCAGTTATGCCAGGGAAGCCGTAACTAGCAAAAATGATTATGGCAAGGCATACATTGCCCTTGGAGATGCTTTCATAGCCGCCCGCAAACAGCTGGGTGATGATTTCCAGCAGCGATGTGCATACTGGGCCGCGACTGACATGTACAAAACTGCTTCAAGGTTGGATCCGGCCCTTGCCGAAGAATCCAGTGAGAAGCTGGCCATTTGTACTGCCCAGTATCCCAATAAAGAGGACATTTTCTTTCAGGACCTCAAGATTGGAAGCAACTTTCTGGTGGGCGGATGCATCCAGGAGAACACCACCGTAAGGTCAAGGGATTAAGCGCTGATTTCTCTTTCACTATTAAAGACTCTCATTAATTAATGCAAGCAGATCATCGGTATACCTGATAATGGTTTTCATGTTACCGCTTTTGTCAATCAGGATCCGTGTTGGAATTCCACGAATTTTATATTTGGTAATTACCTCATCAGTGTAGTCAAATAGCACATTGAAATTGTAGCCTTTTTCTTCTAAGAACTCCATTACCTTTTCCTTGGTTTTTTCTGGTTCCGACGATTCCCAGGAATTGATGAAAAAGAACTCCACATTGTCATTTTCAAATTTGTTAACCAGTTCCTGCATACCTGGAAATGAAGAAATGCAGGGTCCGCACCACAGGGCCCAGAAATCCAGTATTACCACCTTTCCTGTGTAATCCGACAGGCTTACCTTCTGGTCCTCCAGATTTGCCAGGGTGAAATCAATGGCTTTGATATCCCCATACTTTTCTATGATTTCATCTTTGTCTTTCTGAGCGGCGGACTCCAAATATTGCTTCTGGATGTTCTCAAATTCATCCTCAGGAAGGTTTAGTTCGGAATAAATTCTCTGAAGCTGTTCTACCATTACTTTGGAATCGGTTCCCGCCAGTAGTTCCTTCTCCAGGTACTCCTTTGCAAATTCCGGGCCTTTGGCCTTTTCGGCGAAAGCCGCATATCGTTCCTTTCCGTCAGCATACATTTTATTCCCCATCTCTTCCACGATCTCGTGCTGGTACCGGAAGGCTAAATCATATTTCTTTTGTTTATAAAGGATCAGGGCGTAGGTGTCGGCACACATGCGATGGGTCTCTTCTAAGCGATTCATATCCTCATCTGCCCCGGGCTGTGCCATCTGGTACTCGATGATATCCAGGGATTTTCTGGATATCTGCTCAGCAAAATCCAGGTCTGTACCCGCACTGCTTAAATCCATCCCGGAGGCTTTCCAGGCATAGCTGTTGTAAATGGATACCCATAAGTCCTTGTCTGTTATTTGATCCTTATACTTTGCTACGCTAAGTGTATCCTTTTTGTCCAGGAGAGCAGTAATTAACTGGAGGTAAAGAAAATCAAGTTCGTGTTCCTGTGGCTCCCCGAATAATTCGATGTATTCGTTGATTTTGTCTGATATGTAAGTATCATTTTTCTCTGTTACACTGAAGTAATCCATCATGAATTTAGTCCTGGCTATTTCTCCTGTCGGATATTTCTCCAGGGCCACCTTTTCTACTTCCTCTTTCTCCTCGTTCATGTCTAACCTGCTGAATATGCTGTAAGCAGCTGTTAAACTCTTCTCATCGTCCTTTCCGGCCATTTTTTTTGCAAATTCGATCAGCTCTGCTCTTGTTTCTTCTTTATTCGTCTGGAATTTGATAAGCAGATAGGTGGCATAAGTACTTTCATTCTTCAAGTATGGATAATCTTCAAATAATGATTCATACTCGCTAAGCATATCCTGCGGCGTATAATCTAATTTCAAAAAATATACAGCCATTCCTGAAACTCGGATTTTTTCTAATAATGTTTTTTCAAATCCTTCCGAGGAAGGGTCTTTGAGATATACCACATATCCTTTCCCGGAATTGTTGTCTACTGCATTTTCTTTGCTGTCACTCACCGAGAAAAATATTACGCTGCTTGTGGCCGGAAGCTTGAATGAGAATTCATAGACCGATCCCTTCTTTTCCAGGGGGAAGGATTTTGTTTGAAAATCAGTACAGGACGCATTCACTATAATTTCTTCAGGCATGTATAGGCCGGCGGGTGGTTCATAGATGAAGGTGCTCGCCCTTCAGGATTCGCTGCCGGGTTTTTCAAAGCGATCTTCCCGTTTTGAGAAAAGGCACAGCTAACTGTAAATAGCAGTACTACCAGGGCTGGTGTTTTCATGATTGCGGAGATTTAGGGATGTTAGTCAAGTTACATTAGACTTGGGAGGTTGTAAAGTAATTTATTGATAGTTAATGATAAGACGTATACATATGGGTACTGGTTCATCCCGATGAATGAGAGAAGACGCATACACGTGGTTCAGGTAACATAATTGTCAGAGTATGAAAAATGCCAGGTTAAGTTTTTAGAAGTCAACAAAATACTTGACTCATACGTCTTGATTGTAGACTAATCCCAAAAATAAAAGCCATGAAAAAATTCTCATTTCTTTTAGTCGTATTGGCCTGCTTTATGATTAGCTGCCAGGACAAACAAGTACTTGCCAACCTTGAAGAATGTATATCTCAAACTAAACTTGAAGAACTCAACAAATCGGTGGTTCAGCGTTACTGGGATGGAAAGTGGAATGAAAGAAACCCTGAGATATTGGATGAACTTTTAACCCGGGATGTGATTAATCATGGGAGCGATGAAATTAATGGTATTGAAGAATACAAGAAAGCATATAGTATATACTTATCTGCAGTTGGTGAAACTAAAATCATAATTGACCAGCTAATTGCAGAAGGTGACAGGGTGATGAGTCAATGTCGGATTCAGGGCATAAATAATGGTCCTCTTTTTGACATACCTCCGACGGGAAATGAAGTAAATGTCAGAATTTTTACTGTTTTCCGTCTTGTAGATGGAAAAATTGCTGAGGAGTGGGAAATCATGGATGAATTGACGATGATGATGCAACTCGGATTCGAACTAAGGCTTATAGAAAATTAGAAATAGACGAATTTCTTAAAAATCCTTAAAACTCATGGGTGAACGACCCTGGCAAAGGGATATTGGCTAATTTAATGGCATGATCCTGAAACTCGTGTTACGGAACCTGCGCAGGCACCCATTTTTGAACCTGATCAAGCTTGCAGGTCTGATGCTCGCATTCAGCAGCATGATACTTATTGCACTTTATTTGAAGCACGAGCTGTCCTACGATCGATTTCATAAGGCATCTGAACGCATTTACCGTTTTACGGCCACCAGTCCCTCAGCTTTTTCAGGAAAGCACTTTGCCCGGATCTGGGGGGCAGCGTACATACCCGATCTGGTGGAGAATTTCCCCGAAATCGAGAGCTATGTGAGGCTGTCGCCGGTTTCGGGCGGACTGATCCAGTGGGAGGAGAAGAAGATTCCCATGCAGCAGACTTTTTTTTGTGACAGCACTTTCCTGAAGATCTTTGATGTTCGCCTCCTTCTCGGCGATCCGGAGGAGGTGTTGGCCGCTCCATTCTCCATGCTCATTTCGGAAAGTTACTCCAGGAAGATCTTTGGGGATGAGAATCCGGTAGGAAAGATCCTGACCATTCCCGCAGGCCGCATGCAAGGAGAGGCGATCTCTCTAAACGTTACCGGAGTAATGGAAGATTTCCCTGGCCATAGCCATTTTCACCCCGAATTCGTGGCCTCACCCCCGGACCCTATCTGGCTGGACGGCTGGGCATGGACCTACCTGCTGCTTAAACCCGGGGCCCAGAGGGAGGGAATCATCGATGGCTTCCCTTCCTTCCTTGCAGAGCGTGGAGAGGTGGAAGTGGATGAAGTGGACTATGTGGCGCACCTTCAGCCTATCACGGACATTCATCTCCACTCGCAAAAAACCAGGGAGATCGAAGGGAACAGCAACATGGCTGTTGTTTATGCCTTTACCATTGCCGTGATCATTCTGCTTTTCATTGCTCTGCTTAATTACAACAACCTGAACCTGGGCATGCTCCGATACACTGAAGACCTGATGTTCGTTGGGCGGGTTTTCGGAGCCTCCCGCAGGCAACAATTGAAATACTACCTCTACGAAGGCCTGAGCATCCTTTCCCTGGCCCTCGCTGCTGAGCATCTTGCTTGTTTTTCTGTCGGCCATGTTCGTTGAAAGCCGTTTTAACCTGGACCTGCTGAAAGGAAATATCCTCATCATTCTGCTCCTGCTTGCCGGCATCGGACTGGCTGGTTTTGTGTCCGGCTTCTTGCCCCAGGTGCAGGCGTATTTCAGGACTTTGTTGGCCTCGGCCAGGAATACCTCGGGGGGAGTGCATCGGAAAAGAAGGCTGAACAAAGGCCTGATTGTAGTACAGTATGCCATCGCCATCGTTCTGATCGTCTCGGTCCTGGTCATCCAGCGCCAGACTACCTATGCCCTGCAGAGCGGAATGGGTGCCGAGAATAGCGGGATTATCTGTGTGAAAAATGCACACAGCAGCATTGTGGAGAAGTTTCCGGAATTTAAAAAGGCCCTACTGCAATACCCTTCGGTCAGGTATGTTTCGGGTATGCTGGACCCACCCGGGGGTGACGCCAATGACCGGTTCAGATTTTCCATGGAAGGTTATGAGCCGGACGAAAGCAGGCCCCAGGACCAGTATATCGGGATCCTGCCCTGTGATTATTCCATGCCTTCCATGTTCGGACTCCACTTCATGGCGGGTAGCGACTTCTCCGAAAAGTATAGCGATCCGGAAGGTTCCGGCGAATACATCATCAATGGATCGGCCATGGAGAGACTGGGTTACAGCGATCCTTCTGATATAATTGACCGGGAATTTCAATTGTTCTTTCATACTGATTTAATACAGATTCCCGCAGGAAGGATCACAGGGGTAGTGGAAGATTTTCACCTTTCCAGCCTGAAAAGAGAGATCGAGCCCCTTGTGTTGTTTAAGCGGGATACCATGTGGATCGACAATTTGCTGATTTCTTTTTATCCGGGAAATCTTGCACAGGGACTGAAGGATGCGGAAAAGACCTGGGAGTCTATGTTTTCCGGCCACACCTTTGATTATGACTTTGTGGACAGCATGTACCGGCAGGTATACCTGGTAGAAAGGCTGCAGGCAGCGCTCCTTCTGCTCTTTACCCTGATTGCCCTGTTCATTTGTTCCATGGGTCTGCTGGGCCTGTCCCTGCTGGCCAGTCAGCAAAGAATTAAGGAAATCGGAGTTCGCAGGGTGAACGGTGCGGAAGTCAGAACCATTGTCGCGATGCTTAACCGGGACTTTTTAAAGTGGGTATTGCTGTCTTACGTCCTGGCCATGCCACTGGCCTGGCTGGGGATGCGCAGGTGGCTGGAAGCCTTTGCCTACAAAACCGGACTGAGCTGGTGGATTTTCGTAGTGGCCGGTCTCATTGCCTTTCTACTGTCTGCCATTCCCCTGAGCATCCAGAGCTGGAAGGCAGCCAGGCGAAACCCGGTTGAGGCCCTGAGGTATGAATAAGGAACAGTCGAATATAGCTTTAAGCTCATTACTGCTGGTTGATTTGTGTTAATATTCTTTTTTCCACGCCTTCGAAAGTCATTTTTACCGGATTTATAAATCCATCCTGGTCGAAAGTCAACCTGTCGATACAAGTTTCCCTGTGATGTGGATGATCTGTATTCAGCGGGCGACGATGATAGACGATATAATGTACATCCGTATTGGGAACTGTAATTACAGAATGATGCCCTGCACCTCTGGCAATTGTTGAATCTTGTTGCAATATTGTTCCAATTCTGTTAAAGGGTCCAAGCGGAGAATCTCCGATCGCATAGGCAACTCTGTAATCTGGTCCTCCCCAGCCTCCTTCTGACCACATGAGGTAGTATTTATTATTTCGCTTTAAGACAAAGGGTCCTTCAACATAATCTTCAGGTGTAATCTCCTTAAAACGATCACCATCTTCGAACAGTTCAAGGTTCAATAAATCATTACTCAGTTTCACAACATTACAGTGTCGCCATCCGCCGTAGTACATATAAATCTGACCATCATCATCTTTAAATACAAATTGATCTATTGGTTGGGCATCATTGTGAAATTCATTAATAAGCGGTTTACCTAAAGCATCTACAAAGGGACCACCCGGACTATCAGAAACAGCTACACCAATACCGCCAAGCTCTTCATTGCTTTGTATATCATTTGCAGAGAAAAACAGATAGTATTTGTTGTTAGCTCTAATGATGGAAGGTGCCCATAATGAATAAGACGCCCATTCAATGTCTTTTATATCTAAAACATGAGAATGTTTGGTCCACTCGATCAAATCTTTAGAAGAAAAAGCATCAAAAAATGTTTGTATAAGATACTGTTTGTTAATTGCGTTCTTTCTGACTGCCAATTGGTTTTCAGACAATCCTGTCGATGTGTCGGGATACTCATAATGATCCGAATATGTTGGATAAACCCAATATTTGTCATCAAATATTATTCCTTCAGGATCGGCATACCACCCTGGAAACAGAGGATTCCCTGAGTATTCCAAATTCTCATTTTGCCTTCCGTCTGGCTTACAGGAGAATCCCAGTAGAACAATTAGAGCAAAAGTTATTGGCTGTATTTTCATGTGCTTACTGATATATTATTTGTGAACGTACTGCAACTTATACATAAACGCACTTCAAAACAATTCCTTTCCTTTATTCTCTCAATTCCAGACTGAGACTCACTCACTGTTTGATTCCTCTTGCTATCTTGCACATGTAATCCGGATTTTGAATAAATTAGATCATGGGAAATTTTCAGGTAAAGCATTGTTCCGATGAATTATTGTGTGGGATCGATGGGGGAGGCACAACGACCAAAGTGATCGTGTGTAATCTGGAAGGCCAGATGCTTCATTCTTTTGAAACCGGAACCATAAATCATTATGGCGCAGGCATTCCAAAAGTAAAGAAGAATTTTGCAAGCATAGCATCCAGGCTCAATGCAAAATTTACCTGTTTGCCGGGATGCATTTTCACGGGTAATTCAGCCCTGGACGGACTTGCCGAAGATGTACTGGTTCAGGAAGTTACCGGTGGGGTGTTCCATCCTTCAAAAGTTGTTTTTCACTCCGATGTCTATATTGCCCTTCTCAGTTTTACGATGGGAAATCCGGGAGCAGTTCTGATCTCGGGAACAGGTTCCATGGCCTGCGGAATTGATGCTGAGGGAGTTTATCATACGGCAGGTGGCTGGGGACAGGTACTGGGCGACGAAGGCAGTGCTTACCATCTGGCACTGAACGGGATTAAAGCCGCCCTGTGCGCTTATGATGGTCTTTCGGAGCCCACTCGGCTTGGTGAGCGGGTGATGCAGTTTTTCGAGCTGAAAAAAATGTCCGATATCATCGATAAGATATACAATCCGCCCGTGGAGAAAAGTGTAATTGCAGCTTTTGCCCCTGAAGTGGAATCCGCTGCAGACGAAGGGGATTCAATTGCCCTGGGCCTTATTGAAAGCGAAGCAATATGGCTGTATAAACTTGCCCTTGCCATTACCAGTAAGTGTAAGACCCGGAACCTTGGATATTATGGAGGTGTGCTTACCCATAACGACAGAATACGTACGAAGCTTTCGGCTTTGCTTTCAAAGCAGGATATTCGTTTGCAGGTTCCCGGATTTAAACCCGAAATTGGCGCACTGATTGGCGCTTTTCGCGAATCGGGCAACAAGCTTACAGATTCAGTGATAGATAATTTTTCGAAATACAGTTGAAAATAGGTCAAATGAGAAAAACACATCAGTATATTAATAATATCCAAAACCTGATTAACGGAGTGCTTGAAACCCAGATGGATAAAATCGATGAAGCTGGCGCGATAGTTGCTGAAACCCTGATGAGCGATGGCTTTGTCTATGCATTCGGGACAGGCCATTCGCACATGATGGCCGAAGAATTGTTCTACAGGGCCGGGGGACTGGCAAGGATTTACCCCATTCTTGAAGATGCTTTAATGCTGCACAACGGAGCCATTAAGAGTACAGAAATGGAGCGGCTTGACGGTTATGCCGAGCTTATTCTCGACAGGTATGAGTGTAATGAAAAGGATTGCCTGATTATTGCTTCGAATTCCGGCCGGAATGCCGTAAGCATCGATATGGTTAAAGCAGCCCATAAACGGGGCATGAAAGTTATCGGACTAACCAATCTGGAACATTCCAAGGCACAGGAATCGCGTCATACCTCAGGGGCAAAGCTATACATGGTTGGTGATGTAGTGCTGGACAACCAGGGCTGTCTGGGCGACGCTTCGCTCTTTATTCCCGAGCTCGACCAGAATATTGCAGCCACTTCAACTTCTCTGGGGGCCATGCTCCTGCACACTGTTGTTATTTCTGCAGTTGAAATACTGATTGAAAAAGGCCACATACCCGAAGTTTTCACATCGGCCAACCTCGATGAGGGCGATGAGATAAACGATGAAATCCAGGCCAGATACAGGTCCTTTATAAAGCCTCTGTAATTACAGCACCTATCAGAAAACATTTTGGCTTTTTCCATTGTTAATATTAGTGTACCCCGGAATTATTACTCAGAATTACTCAAAATTAAGTAGTTATGAAAGGGGTATCAGGCATTTTTGCAGCATTGATCTTGACTACAAATCTTTTTGGTCAAGCGGGCGGTGAAAGGGATTATCAGGCAGAGAACGATCCTTATTCAGCAGAATCAACTCATTACATTGGTGAATATTACGGTGGCGGTATTGTGTTTCATGTATCTGAGGACGGTCAACATGGTTTAATATGCGCTGTAGTTGACGAAAGCACCAGAAAACAAAGGCAGAATAATGCATTTACCGATACCATTAATTTCAGCGGTGGAGTTGCTGGAGGTAAAATCCTGACTGAAGGCACGATTACTTCCGGAGATACGGAGACTGAATATGTCCCGGTATTGGCCGATCGTCGGGATGACAATCTGAGCGACTGGGAATTGGCAACAAGATACGATCTTAACAAATTATATCTTAACAGGCATGTGATTGGAGGATATGGTGATTTCGCCACAGGATGGAAGAAGATCGAGGTTAGCAGTCTTAATACCTGGTTTCAGAGCTTCATGACGGGTGCCAGGTTTACCAATGGTAAGGACGATCAGGTCTATGTTCGTGTTGTCCGGAAATTCTAAACAAACTCCGGGATACATTTTTTTCGTATATTCTTCTTGTTTTATACCCGTTTTATTCCAGTCACAATGAAACAAATTCTTACAGACGCCGACCGCAGCCTGCTCGACAGGCGAATCGCTGAAACTGAAAAGCAAACAGGGGCCCAGATTGTCCTTGCATCGGTGGCGCGGAGCGACAGTTATGTTGAAATTCCATGGAAAGCTTTTGCCATCGGGGCATCCATTGCGAGCATGCTTATGCTATTCCTGGATCTGTTTGTACTGGGCTGGCTAAGCGCAACATTGATTATCGTCTCGGTTGCAGTGATTCTTGCTGCCGGGGCCATTTTTGCGCTCCTGACGGTTTTATGTCCGCGAATTGCCAGGCTCTTTCTTTCCCCCCAACGTAAAGAAACGGAGACCATGCAATACGCCGAATCTCTCTTCCTTTCCAGAGAACTTTTTTCCACCGAAGGCCGCAGGGGGATCCTTCTCCTGGTTAGCCAGTTCGAACGACAGGTGGTAATCCTTCCGGATACTGGTGTCAGAGATCTGCTGAGCCAGGAGGTCCTGAAGCTGGTTATTTCAAATATGACCGTAGACCTCAGGCGGAATGAATTAAGGAAGGCTATGGAGACTGGTCTTGACGGAATCCATGTTGCACTTGCTTCCCCTGTACCGGGTGGGACCGGCAAGAATGAACTTTCGAACGAAATTATTGAGGAGGAAGGGATATGAAAAAGCTATCAGCTATTAGTTCTGCTCTTTGCCATCCTCGCAGGGCTAAGCGAGGCCTGGTGTGCTGAAATCCCTTATTTAACAGGCAGGGTAAATGACAATGCCCAGATCCTTTCGGAAAGTGCGAGAGAGTTGTTGAGTGAAAAACTTAAAGAGCATGAAGTACAGGACCAGCAACCAGGTGGTGGTTCTGACCATTCCATCACTTCAGGGAGAGAGCATCGAGGATTTTTCATACAAGGTTTACAACGAATGGGGATTGGGTCAGCAGGATATGGATAATGGCGTACTCATTGTTGTTGTGCCGGATGAACGAAAGATGAGGATAGAAGTGGGTTACGGCCTGGAGGGTACGATGACGGATTTAATGGCCGGCCGGATTATACGTGAAGTCATGGCACCCCTGTTCAGGGAAGGAGATTATGATGGAGGAGTTACGGAGGGTGCCCTGGCAGTAATCAGCGTGCTGGAAGGCCAGGAGCTTGCTGAAGGGACGTATGTTGATGATACATCTGATTCCTCTTCATTTTCAGACTTTTCAGATCTGGCCATTCCTGATATGCCTCTGGGCACAAGAATCCTGATGGGTGCATTTATTTTCGGCATCATCGGCTTATTCACCATCGTGGGCCTTTTTACCCCTGGCTTTGGATGGTTCCTCTACCTGTTCTTAATACCTTTCTGGGCGACCTTCCCCATCATGGTGATTGGCGGAAAGCCTACCCTTGTTGTATTTTTCATTTACCTGATAGGGTATCCGGCAGCGAAATTGTACATGCGGAGAACTTCCTGGTATAAAAAGGCCAAAACGGATCTGCGTACCAAAGGAAAAGCTTCAATCGGAGGCTTTACATTTTCGTCGGGAGGTTCGGGCGGGTCATGGAGTTCGGGCAGCAGTTCCTCTGGTGGATTTTCCGGTGGAGGCGGTTCATCGGGTGGAGGAGGTGCATCAGGTGGATGGTAAAGATGGACGGTAAAAAAAATAAGAGGAAAGTTCTTTTTATAAACCTTCCTCTCGTAACAACTTGCTAAACTAAAACCTATGCTTTAGGCTTCCCTATTAATATACTTGATCAGACCAAAGCTGTGATCAGACCAATTCGTTGCTTACAGATAATTTATTTCTGCCAGTGGGGCGTTGGTCTTAATGGATTCAATACCGTTTTCCGCCGAATCGTGCGTTGTGTACATCTGGCTCTTACCAATAACTTTGCTGTTGGCTGCTTTAAGAACGAAATAAAAATGTCCGCCTTTAGAATCTTTACGTTCGTAATGCTTCTTGTCACCAGAGTTTTCTATAACACTCTCGATACCATTTTTACAACTCTCTTTGCTGGTATATCCCTGACTAGAAAAGATAACCTGACCATTTTTGGCGGTCAGATGAAAGTAGAACTTGTCGTCTTTGCCTGTTGAAACCTGAAATTCCGGATGTGGCATATTTTTAAAATTTAGTTGTGAAGGAAAATTATTCTTGAGATCGTAACTATATCTCCTCGGAACAAAGGTAAGTTCATTCATTAAGGTATATGTTACAATCTTATAGGTATAACTTGCATCATTCACACATTTAAGCTAATGCCCAACTCCTTTTTAAAATACTCCAGCAGTTCATCGTAACGCTCTTTCAGTTTTATTCCCTCCACAACATTATTAGTGTCAAAGTAGGGGATCCAGTCATCATCCCATTCCGGGTTATTTTCCTGGCGCAATTCATACAGGGTCTTTATCTTTTCTTCATGTTCCCATCCTGAATGGGCGACAAAGCATAGTTGCATAAAAGAATTGTACTTATTATTCAGATCATCCGAGAAGTGGGGTGTATTAATATTAATTTCCTTGTCCAGTTCCCTTTTTAATCGCATGATGTCAACTGGACTCAGTTCTTTCCAATTTCCGGTGTAAGAGAAGAAGCTTAATATATCATTTAGTTTTGGACCAATCCGGTCATAGATTTCAATCCTCTTCTCAATGAGTTTTTGATTAGTCTGATGCTGATTGATCAGGTGTTTTTTTATCCGCTTAAATCGAAGAACCAGAAAAACAATAATAACCGGAGCAAGTACAGCAATTAGTATGACTGCAATCTTAAGACTGCTCAAAAATTGTTCGTCGAGTTGGGGTTCGGGTGGATTCATAGCTGCTTTTCTTTTATAAACGGGTTGAACTAAGTTTTCTTACGTTCTTCAAGACAATGTTGTTGCATGTCGAACTTTTGTTTTAGTAGCTTGTTTAGGTGTAAACAAACATATTGATGAGGACCGAAATGAAAAGAAATATATTAATAGCCGGACTTTTAATACTTATAATGGGAACAGGATATGCACAGACTTCCTTTCACGACTTTACAGTAAAAGATATCAATGGGGAGGATTTTCCGCTTTCACAGTTGAAGGGTAAAAAGGTGCTTGTAGTGAATACAGCATCCAAATGTGGATTTACGCCACAGTATGAAGGTTTGCAGGAGCTTTACGAAAAGTATGGTGGTGATGATTTTATGATCATTGGATTTCCAGCCAATAATTTTGGCAAGCAGGAGCCTGGTTCCGATGAAGAGATCGCCACATTCTGCAGTATAAACTATGGGGTTACCTTCCCGATGATGAGCAAGATCTCCGTGAAGGGAGACGATCAGCATCCGCTGTATACCTGGTTGACTTCAAAAAGCGAAAATGGAGTGGATAACAGCAAGGTCACCTGGAATTTCCAGAAATATATGATCGATGAAGAAGGACAGCTGGTTGGGCATTTCGCGCCCACGGTAAAACCTGACAGCGATAAGCTGGTCAAATGGATTGAAAACTGATAAGCAGTCTCTATTTAATTCATCCTGACCTCTCACAAGGGGACTAATACAACCTGGGGAGAAAATTCCCCCGGATTACGTAGCTAATTTTCTGTGCAATCTCTTTTGCTGAATATTTGAACAGATTCGCACCAGTTTCATAGAGGAAATCTATTTCCTTGGTAAATAACTCATTGTCCGACATGGCCACACTAACGAGAAATTCGAACATGGGATCGCGTTCAGCAGGATTGTACTGCATAATGGTTGACGCCGCCTGCAGGAAGAGCTTATTCTGAGCCTTCTGATCAATAATTCCCTTCAGTAATTCCTCCGGGAATATCAGGAAATTAGCCAGTTGCTGTATGATGATTTCATACTCTTCCTTTGTCATTTGTTCATCTATTCCTGCCATCACCAATCCGGCTGAAGCTATGAACATACTCCTTTGTTGGTCCAATGCCGAGTTTCTGATAACAAGCAAGAGGTTGGTGAGCTCTTCCATATTAGAAATCAGTTCGGGATCCTGATCAACAGATGTATTCTCCACAAGAGATGCATATACTGAGGACTTTGCAAAGTATTGCAGTGCTTTAATTCTTATGGGATTCATGGGATGCGAAGCGACATTTATCGTGTTTTCCTTTTTGAAGGATTCCAGCAGCTTCTCATTTTCTTCAAGGAAGGTTTCCAGATTGAGATTGAATCTGGTCAGACTCAGGCCCGACGACATCTTAAAGAACGCTGACACACACTTGTTTGGATCCCCGCAGGCAATTAATCCATAGCGATCGGCGGTCAATTCCGAGAGTTTGTCCCACAGTGATATTTTATTGTACAGTAAAAGCGGAATTCCCTGATAATGAGGAAACACAAACTCTATGATCCCCTTTATATCAATATTCTTACTGATGATATGCCCCAGCTCATGACCAATCACAAATCTTAATTCATCTTCGTCCAGGGCATTTACCAGGCCGGAATTTAAATTGACCAGGTGGGGTTCATCCTCCTCCTGACTCGAAGAAGCGGAAGCATTAAAATCCGGCGAATTCGATATATAGAACTCAACCGGCTCCGTAAAATTCAGTGCTTCAACAACATCCTTAAATGGTTTGTAAAGCTCGGGCAGCAGATCCTTTCCAAGTTTAAAACTGTGTCCTTCCAGCAGGTATTTATAGTAATTCCCCGATTTTTCGACCTTGGCCTCTTTCTTTATTTTACTGATAACATCACCTTCGAGTACCTCCCAAATATCCTTCCCAATTTCCTGTTCGAATTTTATTCTGATAGGATCGTAGTCCATAGCTATGATTTTAATTAAAGATAATCAAAAGCTTAAATCATAGGCTATATCAATGATTTCAAAAACCAGATCGTCCTGACCTCGTTTCAGAATTGCTTTGTCTCCAATTCTTTTATTGATCAGTACTCTGGCCAGGGGTGATGTAAAGGAGATTTTCCCTTTGGAAATATCTGCCTCATCAACGCCTACTATTTGAAAAGTCTGAATTTTTTTGTCTGGTCCTGTTTTAAGCTTTATCAGCGCACCAAACCTTATTTCACCAGGAGCTTGCTCGTTCAGCTTAATTATTTTGGCTGTTGCGATTCGGTTGTTTAAGAGTTGCAATTTTGCATTGATATGATTCGGGGCTATTCGTTTCTCATCTTCGTTGGAACTATCCAGGTCGTTTTTTTCATTGAGCAGCATTTGTTTTTCGGCCAATAGTTCATCCATACCCACCTGGGTTACATAGTTCACTACTCCTTCAGGAAGATCAGCCCTTGGTGGTACCATCGGAATTTCTTCCTGATCGTCTTCTTTTACAAATCCTCTGCTCATGTTTTGGGAGATGCTTTACTCAAATATACAAGTTTCGGAGCACACTAATTTTGCTTAAATTGAAAACAGACAAATTTAAAATGAAAAAGCTCGATGCCACAGGCACAATTGACTATCTGGAAGGAAGGCAGGAGAAAGTATTATTTTGTTCGGGCAGATGTCATAGATTGGAAAACATGGCCTTTCCCTTCTGATGCCTTTCCGATTCATCGGGGAAAGTCCCGAAATAAGAAATTCAAGGAAGGCGATAGGGTTGCTTTTCAAGCAGTTGAGAAAAATGGGGATATAAAAGCCTGGAAAATATCACTTATTAGAGTCCTGAAAGCGATTAGAACGAAGTTGCAGTATTAGTGATAGACGATACTCAGGGCAGCATACCGATATCCACCCGTATTCCTGAATTGTCCGTTTGGTATAATCCCGGTGTAGTACCTGAAAAAGAATCCCAGATTGTGCCCTGATTTTTCAGCAATATATTTCCACCCGAAATAGAGATTGATATTCCAGCTTCTCTTTTCCTGGATAGCCTCATCGTAGCTGAATTTCAGTCTGTTATTTGCCTCCACAGATAAAACATTCATCCACTTTTCAGAGCAAAGGAAACCCTTTGTGCGCTGCAAATTCAACTGGATATAATACTCATAGTTCTTTTCAGAAGGCGGTGCCAGTTGATTTTTCGTTTCAATGCTGTCGGTGGTATAGTATCCTTTGGAAGGCTTCCAGAGCCCATGGAAACCCACCTTTGCCGAGAAGAGATTGGATTTAATGGTGTCCGGATCATTTAATACAGCAGCTATTTCCCATGCTTCATATGAAACATTCACCCTCTGGAACCCGGGAAGATCATGATAGCCATGGATGGAGAATTCATCCCCGATATGGGTGCTTTCATGAAATAAAGGCACCAGCTTAAGCCCAATGTTCCGGATGTGGGGATTATCGATATACTTTACTGCAGCGGTTTTCAGCCCGAAGAAATAATCTGTATTTATGACGGGGGCGGTAATGTCTTCAAACATATCGATCAGCAGGATATTCCCGATATACCCGCTGACACTGAATTTGAAATCCTTCTGCCTGTTTAGCAGGTAATATATGGGAAGTTCGGTTCCCAGATGCACCTCAATAAAGGGTCTGTTTGTATAGTCACTTACATAGTAATTTTCGTCAAGCTTATTGAGCCAGGCAAGCTCGGCCTTAATGGCCGTGCTTCTGATCTCAGACAGGAAAGGTTTCAGGATATGTGAATTCTTGAAAAAGTAATGCTCATTATCCTGCCCTTTAATGACAGGCAGGGATAGAGCCAGCAGAACTGTACATAAAACAACTTTCTTCATTTCCATGATTTTTGTGTTTTTCAACTCAGGCTTCCGAGGGCCACGGTAATGGCTTCCCCGTTAAGGCCACTGGCCTCTTCGGATGCCAGGAAGGCGATTACCTCGGCTACTTCCAGGGGTGTTACCACCCGGCCAGCAGGGCTAAGTGCAGCACGTTCCTCCCACACTTTCTCTGTGGTGATCTTACGCTCTCTGGCTTCAGTTTCGGCCGAAGTTTCGGACATGCTTGTCCGCACCCAGCCTGGCAGAACTGCGTTGGATGTTACGCCGTAGCGGCTTGCATCCTGAGCCACCGATCGCATCAGGCCCAGCAGACCGTGTTTTGAACTGTTGTAAGCACTGCCTGCGTACTCCGCCACCTGTCCGGCTGTGGAACTGGTGAATACCATCCGGCCGTAGCCATTTTTAATCATGTCTTTGGCAGCCAGTTTCGACAGGAAAAAAGGGCCATCCAGGTTGATGCGCATACTTTCCCGCCAGACCTCCGGATCCTGCTCCCAGATCAGGCGTTCATGGGCAGAGCCAATGCCATGATTGCACACCAGAATGGTCACCGGCCCCAGCCGGTCCTGCGTTTCCTTCACAGCACGTGCACAGTCCTCGGGCTTGCTCAGGTCTGCCACCACGTAGTCCAGGCCCAGTGTTTTTAGTTCATTCTTGCTGCGCGAAACAGCCATTACATGTGCACCACGGGATGCCAGCAGTTCGGCCGTCACCCGGCCGATCCCACGACCCGCTCCCGTTACAAGTGCCACCTGACCTTCAA
Organism: uncultured Bacteroidales bacterium; assembly: GCA_963753765.1. Lineage (GTDB taxonomy): Bacteria > Bacteroidota > Bacteroidia > Bacteroidales. Next base: position 352,896 of record CAVWDQ010000025.1, on the reverse strand, counting down.
CTCCCGGCATATTACAGTTCTTTGATTTAAGGATTATCAAATTACAACAAATAGTGAAAAGTATTCGCTTCTAATTTGCAATGTTCTTGTTTGATAATCAATTTCTAAGGAACTTTGGGAAAGAATCACCATGGAGATACTCTTTAATAGTAAGTTCCTGGATCATAATCCCGGCAGTTTTGTGGAAGGACCCTACCGCATCGAAGCTTTCGAACCGGAGGTCCGGGAGGTGGATAGAAACGGAGAAGCATATGTCACCCTGGTACACAGCGAGCCTCATCTTAAAATGGTCAGGGATGCCTGCATGCAACACCAGGTTCTGGCGGAGGTGCATCTCGCTCCGGAAAGCTATGAGGCAGCCTGTGCAGCTGTCGGGCTGACCATCATGGCTGCCAAACAGGGTGATTTTGCAGTGGTTCGTCCTCCCGGTCATCATGCCAAAGTGGAAAGGGCAGATGGTTTTTGCCTGTTCAATAATATTGCCATCGCTACTCAGAAACTGGTCAACGAGGGACAGAAGGTTTTCATTCTGGATATTGACGGCCATCACGGGGATGGAACACAGGGAATCTTTTATGATTCAGACCAGGTACTATTCTGTTCCGTGCATCAGCAATATGCCTATCCATATACGGGAGAATCCCATGAGACGGGGGAAGGCTTAGGGAAAGGATATACCATGAACTTTCCGCTGCAGGCTGGTTCGGGAGACAGGGAACTACTGGAAGTGGTGGATAAGGCAATTGCCAGGGCGAAGGAGTTCAATCCCAATGCGGTGGGGGTTTCCGCCGGATTTGACGGCTATATTGACGACAGGCTGCTGGATTTACGTTACACCCTGGATGGCTATTACCAGGTAGGAAATAAACTGGCGGCTTCTTTTGATCATATTTTCGCAGTTCTGGAAGGTGGCTATCACATGGATATCCCATATTGCGTCGACCATTTCATCAATGGGGTGAATGGACTATAATTTGAGTTAATTAACTACATTCCAAACCAAACGCCATGAAAACCAGTATTCGCTTAGTCCTGTTGATCTTTGGATTCCAGTTGGCTTTTGCCCACTCTTCCTCTGCACAAAAACTAATCAGGATAGACGAGAACCTGAAGTTGAATAGTCAGCAGATGAGGGCAAAACGAAAAGGAGTAAGTAGCGTTGGGAAATATGAATTCGGCACTTACAAAGTAATTTCCGGAAAGGGAGGGTGGGAGAAAACCAGCTCTAAATCACCTCTTTTTAGTGATGATTCCTCCAGCAAATATTCGACCAAAAAGTCCTTTGTTTTCGTAAGCCAAGAGGCAGATACCTCCATTGCCAATATTACTGTGGCTGAAAATGTAGAGATTGATGCAGGCAGCTGGGTCATACGAACCTTCACACCATGGTCCGATGCAGAGGTGAAAAATGGTGAGGGTATATTTGAATGTTCCTTTTCTTTTTCTTCAGACACCGTGCCATGGAACCTGGTAGCCATCTATCCTGTGGCTGCGGAAGTAGATGGTATCTTTCAAATGGATGATCATACTTTTTTCCGCGGTATACTCACCGATAACAATACCAGTATCGAGATCGCTGAAATCAATGTAAATGAAGAAGGTGATAATTCTTTTCTTAGCCCGGTTCTGGGATACGAGTTCTGGTTGGATTCAAAGTCCCTGGCCGCTGTGCAGGTCCTGCCAGCCAACCGATGGTATATCTGGATCAGAGAGGATCTGGATCCGGACATGAAGTTTTTGCTGGCCAGTGCTGTCACTGCCATGCTGGTCAGGTTGATGTAGTCTATTCTCCTGAACCAGGGTCTGGAATTTTAATCAGGCCTTCAGGTTGCGGGACACCTGCCTGTTCAGCTAATTTTTCAATTTCCTGAAGGATCATGGACTCAATATCAGATTTCCATGTGTTTGGTAATCCATACACCATTTGTGATATATAACCTTCGTAGCCTCCTTCTTCAAGGATCGTGACAGTAGGGATATACCCCATTACATCGTTGGAGTAAGCAACAACAAAAGTTTCCGGGCCGAAGATCTGTTTGAGGCTGTTTACATATCCCACGACCACTTCGCCTCCCATACTAATCATTATCTGATCTCCCATGTGCCAGACCTGCAGCGGATAAGGATAAGAGCTTATGAAGGATTCTTCCTTCTCAATTTTCTTAATCATATTTTCCGCCCATCTTTTTTGATAATCCGCTGATTCGGGGCTCTGAGTGATCTCAAGCAGTTCATCTTTTGATAGTGGTGGGTTTAAAGGCAGTTCAATTTCTGAATAGCTTGCAGAAAGTTGGGGCGACAGTTCCCGCATATCTTCCTCCATCACCCGCTCGACTGCAGCTGCCAGTTCCTTCCCGTACTGCCGTGCCAGTCCAACTGTAAGGCGGGGTAGGGGATTTTGATCTGCACCGGCACCCTGAAAAAACAGCGCTGTAATACCCGGATAGGATTCTTCCAGCTCTATTTGTGCAAAACCAGGATAGTCCCCGGACCATTCATAGGCATCCAGCACAGTTGGATGACAGGCATACCCGAATGCCACTGCCATTATATCACCTTGCTTATCAACTATTTTTAATACCGGAACGGCATGATCGTTGGGCCCTTTTAATTCTGTTTGTGTATTTAGTGTGCTTGCGTCGTTATTGCGCCTGTTTACCTGAAATCTTGTCACTCCATTTTGAGCATAGATATGTACCGGCTCCATGGAGCGGAAAGCTTGGCTTACCAGGTCAACTATCTGATCTGCCAGCATGTTGGAATAGTGTTCAATGGCACTTATTTCATGCTGATCAAATGGATAGATATCATATAGAGCATCCTTAAGTACTGGACCGGAATGGGTATGTGTACTGCTGAGTATGATCCGGGCTCTTGAAAGCTTAAACTCAGTTTCCAGTTGATCCCGGATCTGATCCGATAAAGCTTTAGGAAATCCCAGTAAGTCTGTCGTGATCAGTATGGCCTGTTCGCCGTTAGCATCTTCAATGGCCAGAGCTTTTGCCCACAGATCGTGCAGGGTCCCTTCGGCCTGATGGTCACGGGCTGCGTATCCCGCCAGCCACATCGATTGCTCCGGCGTAATCACCATTCGTGCAACCCCGGCCCGCCATGTTGAGGAAAGGTGGTCTGAATTTCCGGTGACATCCTCAGCAAAGAGAGTCAGAACAAAGAAGATAGAAAAAGCAGGAAAAAGTATGGTCCGTTTCATAAGAGTTGTTTTCTGTTATCATATATTTTCTGACCGGGTTGCCACCATTGATGGCAAGATCAGAAGCCGCCCCTTTACCGGAAATACCCGATACAGGCATCTGAGATGATAATAATGCTCCTGCTGCCCCTGTTGCAGTGCCCGTAATAAATTTTCGTCTGCTCAGTTTGCTGCGTTGCATCGTAAAAGGATTTTATGTGGAAGTAATTTATTAAATTTAATTGCACCTGAAAAACAATCGTATGAAAACTTCCGAACCAGATTTTCCCGAATTACACTCCCATGCCTGCTGTCCTGCTCATGAACATAACCTTACCCATGGTGACTCCATGAACAGAAGGAAATTCATCAAGGTAGCGGGAGGTACCACCCTGTCGGTAGCTGCCCTCTCAGGCCTGTCCTGGTCCGTACTGGCAAATTCAGGTCTGAAGGAGCAAAGCGGGATGATCAGACAGGCCCTGTTGGTTAAGCCCATCCTGGTATACAGCACCCCCGAATACCGGCCTCAATCCAGCTGGAGGTCATGGGGAGGTATCCAGACCGAAGAAGATGCCAGGGAAGAAATTTCAAGAATAAGAGGGGAGCTGGACAAGCTGAAGTCCACAGCGGATTTTCCTGTGGACTTTTTACCTGCAGCAGCCATTAAGGGGCCGGATGATGTCGATAGTATCGCTGATTTGGATTCTGCTGATACATTTCTGGTTTATGCAGCGGGAGGATGGATGGATACATTTGATGCCCTCCATCAAAGAAAGAAAGACATGATCTTCTTCTGTCGGCATAAATCGGGCCCCGTCTATCTGTGGTACGAGATTATCAGTCCGCGCTTTCTGAGGCAACATACTGACAAACTTGCCGTCTCCGGTGTGGATGAGGAGGATGTGGTGATTGACAACCAGGATGAGATACTCTGGCGCCTGAGAGCTTTGTGTGGTTTGAAAAACACCCGAAACACAAGCATTATTGCTATCGGGGGAGCCGGGGGCTGGGCCCAACCCGATGGAGTGGTTCCTGGACTTGTGGAAGATAAATTCAAGTTCGGGATTAAAACGCTCCCATACGATGAGCTTGGAAAAATTATTGTTGAGGCAAGGAAGGATGCCTCAGCAATAAACCGGGCCAGGCAACGGGCAGCAGAGTATCTGGATGACAGCAGTCTGTCCCTGGAGACAAAGCGCAGTTATGTAGACAATTGTTTTCTCCTGGATGAGGTCTTCCGGAAGATTATGGATCAGGAGAACTGCCGGGCCATTACCATCAACGGATGTATGGGAACCATCATGCCATTGGCTGAAACTTCAGCCTGCATGACACTTAGTCTGCTGAATGATGCCGGGTATCTTGCTTTCTGTGAATCTGATTTTGTTGTGATCCCGGCCGGTATCTTACTGGCCAACATTTCAGGCAAACCTGTATTTCTGAATGATCCTACATATCCTCATGACGGAATCATTACTCTTGCTCACTGTACTGCCCCCAGGCGCATGGATGGAAAAATATGTGAGCCAACCAGGATTCTTACACACTTTGAATCGGATTACGGAGCTGCGCCCAAAGTAGAGATGAAGAAAGGACAGGTAGTAAGCAATATTATTCCAGACTTTGAGGTCAACCGCTATGTGGGATTAAAGGGAACCATTATAGATAATCCCTTTATGGACATCTGCCGCTCACAGATTGACATCAGTTTCGACGTGGATAGCCATCTGCTTGCCAGGCGGATGCCGGGATTTCACTGGATGACCGGGTATGGGGACTACCTGCGGGAGACAGGGTACGCTCTGAAGAGGCTCGGAATAGAGTGGGAGCAGATGTAAACTAATCCTGTACAGGACCCCTGACAGCATATGCCATCAGTGCTGTCACTGCCATGCTGGTCAGAATGTACTGAGGAAATAATATCTTTAAGAATTAAAATCATAATCCCGGAGGTTCAAGATGAAAAGACTAACATTAAGTTTCCTGATGGTATTGTTCTGCAGCATGCTTTTCAATACGCTGAATATGCATGGACAGGCGGTCCACGATCACAACCAGGCCTATTACCCGGTGGAGGATAAACTGGTGCTGGAAAAACTGGAGGAATGGCAGGACCTGAAATTTGGGCTGCTGATGCACTGGGGTGCATACAGCCAGTGGGGCATCGTTGAATCCTGGTCGCTGTGCCCCGAAGATTATGGATGGTGTGCACGAAGATCCGGCTCCAGTCCGGGTGACTATTTCGGATACAAGAAAGAATATGAGAATCTGATCAGCACCTTTAATCCGGTGGATTTTGATCCGGAAAAATGGGCAGGGGCGGCAAAGGATGCAGGAATGAAATACGTGGTATTTACCACCAAGCACCATGACGGCTTTTGCATGTTTGACAGCAAAGAGACTGAATATAAGGTTACCGGTGCAAAGAGTCCTTTCCGAACCCATGAAAAGGCCAATATTGCAAAGGAAATCTTTGACGCCTTCAGGGACCAGGGGATGTGGGCAGGGGCCTATTTCTCGAAGCCGGACTGGCACAGCCCCTATTACTGGGATCCTTATTTCCCGCCGCTGGACCGGAATGTTAACTATGATCCCGAGGAGTATCCCGAGAAGTGGGAAAACTTTGTTCAGTTCACCCACAATCAGATCATGGAACTGATGACGGACTACGGAAAGATCGATATCCTTTGGCTGGATGGCGGATGGGTGGCCAAAAAGGATCCGGATCAAATAAGAGATTATTACCAGGCTTTCCCCGGGCAATCACCCGGCGGCTTCATGAAGAGCCGGTCGGTGAATCAGGATATCCGGATGGATGAACTGGCGGCAAAAGCGCGCGAAAAACAGCCTGGTTTGATTGTGGTTGACAGGGCTGTTCCGGGTAAGAATCAGAACTACCTCACACCTGAAAACCAAGTTCCGGAAACCACTCTGCCTTTCCCATGGGAGTCCTGCATCATAGCCGGTGGCGGATGGTCATGGGTGCCCGATGCCACATATAAGAGTGGGAGAGAGGCCATCCATATGCTGGTGGATATCGTAGCCAAGGGGGGAAACCTCTTGCTGAATATTGCACCCGGACCGGATGGGAAGTGGCATGACGAAGCCTATGTGCTGCTGAAGGAGATTGGAGACTGGATGGAAGTCAATGGTGAGGCCATTTACGGGACCCGCGCCATCGCCCCATATAAGGATGGAAAAGTATGCCTTACAAAGAAGAATGAGGATACGGTATATGCCATTTACCTGCCCGACGAAAATGAGACCACCCTGCCTTCGAAAGTATGGCTGAACAGCATACAGGCCAAAGAGGGCTCCCGGGTTGAACTGCTGGGACATGGCACGGTTAAATGGGAAAGGTCCGGCAATGGAATGCTGATCCATGTGCCGGGGAAAGCTCATCAGCTCTCCACCCTGCAAAGAGGCCTGGACCTTTAAAATACTCACGGACTAATATCTTTATCAAAACAGCATATGCATAGAATTTTTCTGCTTGTTATTTTAGGAATCACTCATGTAGGGTGCCATACACAGGACTGGCCAGATTGGCGTGGCATGAACAGGGATGGGGTCTGGGAGGTCTCCGGTATTGTGGAGGAATTTGACTCGGATGTTATCGAATTGAAGTGGTCGGTGCCAATCGGACCGGGCTATTCGGGGCCAACGGTGGCCGACGGGAAGGTTTATGTAACCGACAGGCTTGAACGTCCCAAACAGGCCGAAAGGGTGCTCTGTTTTGATGAACTGAGCGGGGAGCAGATCTGGGTGCATCAATACGATTGTGTGTACGAAAGTGTGGGCTATCCGGCCGGTCCCCGGGCTTCGGTGGTCATTAAGGACGGGAAAGCCTATTCGCTGGGCACCATGGGACACCTGTTCTGTTTTGATGCCGGAACTGGCAGGGTGCTCTGGCAAAAGGACCTGAACACCGAATATGAGATCAATATGCCCATCTGGGGCATCGCTTCCACCCCCCTGGTGGTGGATGATAAAATCATTGTCCAGGTCAGTGGCAGTCCTGATGCATGTGTGGTCGCTTTTAACAAGGATAGCGGGAAGGAGATATGGCGCAGCCTGGAAGACCGGGCAGGGTATTCGGCTCCGATCCTGATCGAAAAGAATGGGGTGCAGGTGGTGGTGAACTGGACGGAACACAGCCTGTCGGGCCTGGATCCGGAAAGCGGTGAAGTCTACTGGCGCATCCCCTGGAAAACCGGTAGCGGAATGAGTATTGCAACCCCGGTGCTGTACAGGGACCATATTTTTGTAAGTGCCTTTTACAGCGGGTCCCTGCTGGTGAAGCTGGGCGACGATTACACCACTGCCGAAACAGTATGGCTGCGCTGTGGCGAAAGTGAGCGGGAAACCGATGCCCTGCACTGTGTGATGAATACCCCTGTCATCATCGATGATTTTATTTACGGCGTGGATAGTTACGGCGAATTAAGATGTCTTGAACTCTCCACGGGCGACCGGGTATGGGAAGATCTGACTGCCGTTAAAATCGATCGCTGGGCCAACATCCATTTTATTCAGCAGGGAGATCTTACCTGGATGTTCAATGAGCAGGGCGAACTGCTCATCACCCAATTATCACCCGAAGGGTTTAAGGAGATCAGCCGGGCAAAACTCATCGAGCCCACCCGGAAGCAACTGGGTCGTGGAGTTACCTGGTCGCATCCTGCCTTTGCCAACAGGCATGTCTTTATCAGGAATGATGAGCGCCTGGTTTGTGCGGATCTTTCGGGTAAATAACAATACGCTAAACCAGGTAATTTTTTTAGAAGCTGACCGCCAGGTCCTACTGCTTACTGACTCTATCCAAATTGGTTTTATAAACTGTCAAATTGGGATCTCCGATTTTTTGGCCCAGCTTGATTGCCTTCTCATAATTCTTTGCAGCCAGTTCAGGTTCCCCCTTGGTTTCGTAAGCTTCGCCCAGGCTATCATATACATTGGCGGAGCCGGGATAGCGTTCCACATTAGTCTTAAAGGCTGATATGGCCATTTCAGAATCCCCGGCCTGCAGGTATCTGTATCCCAGGGCATTTATTATCAATTCGGGGGTTGTTACCTTGATGCCGTATTTTTTCGAAATCATCTTGAAATGTTCGTCAATGGTTTCAAGATCAGCTTGCTGCATTTCGGGAGGTAACTGCCATCCTGCGAAGATAAATTTCAGGCCACTGAACACGGTTAAATAGGGGGTAGTGCCATGGTCCTCCTCCGGCATCTTCACATATTTGAATTTCACGCTTTCTCCTGCTTTCTCCTTCATGATGCTTGCGTATTCCTCTAATGATTCGAAATAACGCTCTTCATTGCCCACGGTCATATAGAAGTATCTGGTATCCTTGAATGGCTTCAGTTTTTCCGAGGTCTTGTTTACCACAAAATTGTCTGCAAACCTCAGGGCCGGGCTCGCTGCCAGGTAGGCATCGAAGAGCTTGGGTTCGGCCAGGAGGGTATAGCCAATAAAAGTGCCCCCAAAGGAGTGGCCCAGTAGTATATTGAATCCTGCGGTCCGGTAACTCTTATCCATGTAAGGGACCAGCTCTCTGGACAGGAATCCCAGAAATTTTTCTGCCCCACCAGAGGTGGGAGCACTCGCCACGTGAATCGGAGAAAAATCTCTGGTCCGGTCAATGTTGTGAATGGCCACCACGATGATATCAGGAATGATCCCACGCACGGAGAGATAATCGGCTGCTGAGCTGGCATGTTGCAGGTGTGCGCCTCCGTCCAGGAGGTAAAGCACCGGGTATTTTACTTTCGAGTACTTATAATCAGCCGGCAGATAAATGCTCATTTGGCGGGTTTCATTGAGGATGGTGGACTCAATTTTTATTGCCTGATTCCGGGAGAATTTTTCCACGGCCTGTCCATGAACTGCGAAAGTTAAAACGAACAGCAAAGCAGGTACTAAAAGTCGATGTGTTTTCATGTTTATGAATTTGTATTTAACCAACTTAAGAAAAAGATAATCCATATGGAAATGGAATAGACCAACAGCAGAGTTAAGAGCACCAACTACCTGGAAATGTCTGTGAACTGCGATAGTCGGCCCGTTAAGCCAACTAAAAAAGAATTCCCAGGCTGAATGTAATGGGGATCATGTCATACCTAACACGGATCTGTTCATAATTAGCATCATCAACGAGACCTGCAATGGTTTTTGGATTGCTGGTGCCAAATCCGCCCTTTACATTGGCAAACAGAATCATTCTCTTGCCAAGATCCACATCCACTCCTGCCTGGAGGTAGGCACCGAACAGCACGTTGGCGATCAAATCTCCCTCCCATTCCTCAGTAATTGTCATGATATTCGAAACATAGGTCTCGACTTCATACCAGGAATCGGACTGAATAAATTTGTTGAACATCAGGCCTCCACCCAGGTTGGGTTTGACCCTGCTCTTGCCAAAGTTATACTTGGCCCCGGCATAAATCTTCATGGAGGTACCCTGCATGTATACATTGTACTGATACTCGGTTGAGGGGTAGATGGGGCTATTTTCTTCGTAGGTGGTATTAAACTCACTTTTCCCAATATCGGTCCCCAGTTGAAACGATAAATGCTCTCCCAGGCGGCTGGAGCTCAGATCCATCACCAAACCAAAAACAGGACCATTGCTATTATCAAATTCAAAGGATCCATATGGTTCAGAACCTTTCAACATGAGCTTGTTCATGGAGAATCCAACAAGCGGACCTATGCGGAACTTGATCCTGGAACCCTTATCATAGGTGATACACGCAGTGTCCTTACCAGCACAGTCGTTGTATTTACAGGTGATGGATTTCAGGGAGTTATGACTCAGCTTGACCTTATCGATGGAGGACTGGATTTCATAGCAATCGGAAAATGTGGCCTTAAGCATTCGTATATAATTGTTGGTACGCACAGTGGTTTTACTACCATCAATAATAACTTCCTTTTTCTCATTTGTAAGCGCAACAAAGGGGGAGTTCTCTGTTTCTATGAAATAGAGTTCGAACTCCTCGTTTCGCACGTAATAAAGGCTGGCGCTACCTTTCACAAGGCATTCAGCAAATACCAGAAAGACCCTGTCGTCAAAGTTGACGGACTTCGATTCGTAATACTTGCTGCCTGTATAGCGGTAGGCAGAGATCGCCCCGGGAAGGTAGTCCACAGGCTCGGAATCTTTGCTGGTTTTGAAATGGCATATACCGGTGCTCTCGACTTCGCCGGCATTGTCAATCAGGCCCTGGATGGTATCGCCTTTTAAATCAATGATATAACCTGGTATATAAGTTCCCTGAGAACTTGCGTTGATGGCAATAAAGCCTGATAACAGTATCAGTACCAACTTCCTCAAATCTGGTGATCCGATCATAAGAGTGTAATTTTTGAGGTGAATAAGGGAGCTAATTTAACTTTTTTGGGAAGAATACTTAGCTCTGGCCCTGATGTATGAATGGTTTATCAGCTCGGGATACAAGGATCAGTTGGGGCTTACTTACTCTTAATCATAGTAAGTACCATCTTGAATTGTTCTGTGGCTTTCAGCGCATGAGGAACATCTGCAGGCATCACAATGCTTTCTCCTGCACCGAGCATATGTGACTGCCCGTTGATAATGATTTCGGCCTTGCCGTCAACAATGAATACAAGCGCATCGAAAGGGGCGGTATGTTCACTTAAGCCTTCTCCTTTGTCAAAGGCAAACAGGGAAATATTACCGGTTTCCTTTTTCAGTATATGCTTGCTTACAACGGCCTTGCCGGCATAGCCGATACTTTCGTTAAAGGAGAATTTTTTCCCTTTTTCAAATTCATTGTTTCCCATGTTCTATGATTTTATTTGAGCTCTTACCAGGTTTAACACGCCTGGCTCTCATTTGTTCCTATAGGGCAGCAGAGAGGGCCAGGATGAGAACGCCCACCACGAAGCCGGCCATGGCCAGGATCTTCTGGGACCTCTGTGCTCTGAGAAGTTTGGGGGAGGGTCCTTCTGCAGCGAGCCTGGCAACTCTTGGGGCATGAACCTCAAAGGCAACGATGGCCAGTATGACCATTATGACATAAAGGGGAACCTTGAAGATCAGGATGGCTATCATCGGGTTCCCTGATTGGAATGCCCCTTCATAATTCAGGTGCAGGGATCCCATCATGATCCCGGTAATTATGAAATTAAGCCATGGCCATATAGACCATCACCCGGAAGCGCTTCATGGCAGCACCCATGAGTTTCCCAGCGAGGGGCGCGTCCAGCGTTTTCCCAATAGCCGGGATGTAAATAAAGAAATTGGTGAACATGCCACCGATCCAGGCCACAGTGGCCATCAGGTGAATCCATTTAAGCAGAACCGCAAGGGAAATATGATCCATAGAATCTCTTATTTATAGAGTAATTATACAATAACCTTTAAACGGGGAGTTTGTTTTGACAGGGGGGAGTTTTTTGAAGCTCCGGCATAATCCCTAAATTAGCAGGAAATCATTGTTGCAATAACTACCGAACATGAAAAGACTATTTCAAACCGGAAGCAATGAGGAATATTTGAATCTCCTCGTCCTGCTAGTGAGAATAGCCATCGCGGCTATGATGATTACGCATGGTTGGCCAAAACTTTTAAAATTGCTGGAAGGCGGGGAGATAAAGTTTGGAGATCCTATTGGTCTGGGACCGGCCTTTTCCCTGGTTCTTGTTGTAGGTGCTGAATTTTTCTGTTCCATCTTTATTGCCATTGGACTGGGAACACGCCTGGCCTCCATTCCCTTGATGATAACCATGTTTGTGGCTGCTTTTATCAGCCATGGTCCGGATCCCTTCCGGCAAAAGGAAATGGCCCTCCTGTACCTCTTGTTTTATATCACTCTCCTTGTTATGGGTAGCCGAAAATATTCCATCGATTACCTGTTGACCAGGAAAAGCCCAGACTGAGCCTACTTCACCATTATATCATTTGCCATGAATCAAAAGACAGCCATCGTATTGGGAGGAACAGGTTTAACAGGAAGTTTGCTTTTGAGCAGGTTACTTGACGACAATAGCTATTCAGGCATCAAACTGTTTTCCAGAAAAGCCTCCGGGAACACCTCCCCTAAAGTAAAGGAGTTTATCGGCGATATGCTTCAGCTGGAACAGTTCAAAGAGGATTTTACGGCAGATGAAGTGTTTTGCTGTATTGGAACGACTTCTGCCAAAACCAGAGACAGGACCGTTTACAGGGCAATCGATTTTGGGATCCCCTTTGCCGCTGCCCAACTGGCAAAAGTTAACAACATTCCCACCTTCATAGTGATGTCGTCCATGGGGGCTAATGTCAGAAGCAAGGTCTTTTATAGCAGGACAAAAGGGGAGATGGAGCAGGCTGTTTTGGATCAGGCTATACCCCACACTTACATCCTCAGGCCTTCTTTGATTCTTGGAGAAAGAAATGAAAAGCGATTGGGAGAAGCTGTTGGAGCCGTCCTGCTGAAATTAAGCCATCTCTTTTTGATTGGAAACCTGAAAAAATACCGGGCCATTAAGGCCGATTGTATTGCAGCAGCCATGATTAGTATCGCAAAAACCTTACCTGAGCTGCAAATTGTGAATTCAGATTTGATCCAGGAATTTGGAGGCCGGGAATGATCACGGATACCTTTATATCGCTGTTTGACCTGATTATTTTCCTGGGGGTCTTCCAGGGGATATTCATATCCTGGTTTTTCATCCGGAGCGGGCGAAGGGATGTAAAGCCAAATTTGTACCAGGGCCTGTTGCTGCTGTTCATGACCATGGCCATGTTAGAAGAACTCCTGAACAATACAGGTTACATTGTCAGGGTGCTGCCCATTTCAAATTTTGCCGAACCTTTCAATTTCGCTTTTGGTCCGCTGGCCTTTCTCTATATCCGCAGCCTGCTGTATCCCGATTCAAAAAAGAAGGTCTGGCCCCACTTCCTGATCTTTGCCTTCTGGGTTCTCTACATGGTGCCTTATTTCATTCAACCCGACGAATTGAAATACAATTCGTATTTGGATGTGAAGCACCCCGACTGGGAATTCCTGGATGTAAGCACCAGGTTCAGTAGTAACCCACTGGGTATTCGCAACTACATCAACCAACTCACCGGAATTCATTTTACGGGCTATGTCATTGCCATGTTCTTTCTGGTTGTAAAAAGGATGAAGGAGCTGAACGAACACCTGTTTAGTCTCAAAGACCAGAAGCTTAAGCTGGCAAGAAGCGTGGGCATTCATTTCCTGATCATCATCCTGATCTTTGGTTTTGTGAAACTAAGTTTTGAGGCCGATGTCGGGGATTACCTGATATCAAGCTATCTCTCTTTTATGATTTTCACTACTTCATGGATGGTAGTGAAAAATTCGACCTTTTTTGGTCAGCCGCAGTTTTTCCTCCAGTTTCCCGGAGCAAAATATGAAAAATCCTCCCTGAGTGAGCAGGAGAAATCTGTCATCCATCAGAAGATCCTGAAGGAGATGGAAGAGAATCGCTATTTTGCCCGAAACCTTGCCTCACTATCGGACCTGGCCCATACCATCAGGGAGAGTTCACACCATGTTTCGCAGGTGATTAACGAGGTAATGGGTAAGGGATTTTTTGAAATGCTGGCCTGGTACCGGGTGGAGGAAGCAAAGCGTATTATCCGTGAGGACAGTGAGGCTAAACTGACCGTTGAGGACATTGCCGAACAGGTGGGGTATAACTCAAAATCAAGCTTCAACACTGTATTCAAAAAGCAATCTGGCCAGACTCCATCAGAGTTCCGGCGAGCATCCCGGCGTTCGTCCCGATAAGCTCGAACATCGTTCCGATAGGGACATTCTTCATATCCCATGATGCTGTTATAAGTTTGATCAGAAATCAAAAATTCAGCATCATGCTTAGCAATACAAAACAAAAAACAGAACGCCAGTATTTCATCGATTGGCTGCGAATTCTTTTAATCCTGAGTGTGTTTATATATCACATCGGAATGTTCTTTAATACCTGGGGATGGCATGTTAAGAATCCAACCGAGTATGGAGGGTTCCTTACAAATATCATGACCTTTTTACACCAGTGGAGGATGCCCCTGCTCTTCCTGATCTCCGGTGCGGGAACCTACTATGCGCTGGGTAAAAGAAGTCCAAAGAAGTACCTTGGCGAACGTTTTAAGAGACTGATGATTCCTTTTTTTGCAGGCATCTTTATCCTGGTACCCGTACAAGTATACCTGGAAAAGGCGGACCAGTTCAACTCCCTTTTGAGTTTCTATCCCCAAATGTTTGATGGGGTCTATCCCGGTGGAAATTTCAGCTGGCACCACCTGTGGTTCATTCTCTACCTTTTCGTGATCAGTCTGTTCATAGCCCCTTTCCTGAAACTGTTCAAAAGCAATGGCTACCTGCGTTTCTCCATCTGGATGGAAGGGCTGGCAAGCAAGCCCCTGGCACTTAATTTAGTGGTAGTGATACTGATAGCATCCCAGCTGCTGCTCAGACCCTATTTCCCGGAGAATACCCATGCCCTGGTGAATGACTGGGCCTATATGGCCTTCTACATAATCTTTTTCCTGGCCGGATTTATACTCTTATCAAACAAGAATATCATCGAATCCATCAGGGATCAGAAGAATCTCTATCTAGGGGAAGCCTCCATTGCCACCGGGCTTATGTTCGCTTCACCGCATCTCTTCACCAACGAGTCTGTGGCTGACCTGGTGTGGGGCATATCCTCCATCGTTCTGGCCTGGTCCTGTGCTCTGGCAGCCATCGGTTATGCGAAACAGTACATGAACCGGGATTCCGTATTACGCAAAGTTGCAAACGAAGCCATATATCCCTTCTACCTGCTTCATCAGCCGGTCATTCTGATACTGGGATTCTTGCTAAACAAAGTGGAAATTTCAGATCTGAGCCGATTCCTTATGCTGACTGTTTCAAGCTTTGGGATCACCTCTGCACTATACTGGTTTGTGGTGCGTCCCTTCAATATAACAAGAGTGATATTTGGAATGAAACCTCTGGCCCAAAGGATAGATTTTGCCACTGCAGAGAGGAAGCTGGAAGTAATTCCCCAGTAATTTGAACTTTTTCTGCTAGATTGCCAAAGATTGTTCTGTCTGGAATCATTTATGGCTGAAATGAGCTCAAGAGAACGTGTCCTGGCGGCTCTGGATCATCAGGAAACGGACCGGATCCCCATTGCCATGGTATGCGGGGGCATTAATCCCCCGGCCATGCAGGCCCTGGATGCCTTCGTGAAAAGGAACAGGGGAATGGATGCGCAAAGCTATATAGACTCTTTCCTGGATGTGGCCGAGGTGTGGGTGACGGGCGATTTTGACCAGGCGCTGGATATGTGGGGAGTTGCAAGGAAAGAAATCTCTTATGGAGCGGGAAGCTATAGCGAAATAGTGCATTATCCGCTCAGGGAAATGCAAAGTCTGCAGGAGATCCGGAACTATGATTTTCCCCGGGTAGGGGATATGGCTGTGGCTGAAAGGGTGGGGCAGATTCATCATCTTCGTAACACGAGCGACCAGGCCATAGTGCTGGCTAATGCCAACCTCTTTGAAACTTCCTGGTACATGCGTGGATTCGAACAGGCCTTCGAGGATATGCTGCTCAGACCGGATCTTATTCATTTCATTATGGAGACGGTAACCACCTTTTTTACAGATTATTTTTATAAGATCCTGAAGAGGTGCAGGGGAGAGATCGATATGGTTTTTACAGCGGATGATATCGGGCACCAGGATGGTCTGCTTTTATCGCTGGATATGTGGGAGGAGTTCATAAAACCCTACCATGTGCGGATCAATGAGATGATCCATAATATGGGAGCAAAGGTCATCTATCATACCGATGGTGCTGTTTCGGAAGCTGTGCCTGGACTGATGGATATGGGCATTGATGTGCTCCAGGCCCTGCAGTTCAGCGCGGCCAACATGGATCCCCGGCATCTGAAAGATACTTTTGGAAAGACCCTTTGCTTTGAAGGGGGTATGTGCGTACAGAAAGTGCTTCCCTTCGGAAGCGTTGAGGAAGTCAGGGAAGAATGCAGAAAGCTGATTTCCATCCTGGGCAAAAACGGTGGCTACCTCTGCGGCCCTTCCCATTTTATACAGGCCGGAACCCCCGGGGAAAATATTGCAGCCTTTTTCGATGAGGCAATGGAGTTTTATCCTTTCAGATAAGAAATGCGCGATATGTCATTGACGATTCTTATCCTTTATCTGCTTATCCTGGGAGTAGTATCTATCTTAAGCTTCCGGAAAGGCTTCCAGAATATTTTCAGCTCTGATCGGCTTATTTTTCCTCTTTTAGAACCTTTTCCCGCTTACGATTTCTGTCAAGCGAATCGCACTTTAGATAGGTTTCTATCTTAGTGATTTCAATCCCCCATCCTTTGCTTATTTCACTTATTCTGTCAGCAACCAAATCATTTAGTTTTTGTCGCTCTGACATAATCTGATCCAGGTATAAATCACCAATATTAGTTCTTAAGGCTTTCGTTCCCATATAAACTAGGGAGGTGGGCAAGACCTCTATGCTGTACACCGCTTTTACAGCATCTATAATTCTCCAGGCGATGGATACATCTGCAAAGACGGTAATGCTATCAAGGGTTTTGAATTGTCGCCTCGGGGTATGTAAGAGTTGTTCAGACAGATCAAGCTGATAGTCTCCTTTGTTGGCTATTCCTTCCCAATCCTCTACTGTTTTAATGCTTTCAAAAAAAGGCATTTTAATCCGCAATCCACTTGACAAAACTCTGGAATGCCTGCCAAATCTTTCGATTAGAACTACATGATTATCCGGTACTTTGTAAAGGAGAGCCATATATGTTATTTGAAACGGTAGAGCTAAAGTACGCAAATATCCCAACATTGTCCCTATGCCGGAATTGCTTAATTTTATGGAAGATATTGATCAATCTCTTAGAGTAAAATAAAATGGTGGCCTACAAATCGTCAAGCAATAAGTCTATCGATCCAATAGGCCCTTCATGTAAGAAGGCCATATACAATTCGCATGAAGAGGCCCTGGATATGATCCGCTATATCAATGAAAACCGGATAGTAAGAGAATTGCATGCCTATAAATGTCCTACCTGCGGTATGTGGCATTTATCAAGTAAAAAAAATCTTGAATGATTACCGGGAGATCCTGTGTAACCCTCAGCTAAGGCGGATTCCAATGATACAAATATCATCAATTTGTTCGATGTCTTTGCGCCAGTTTTCTATGGTTTCATCCAGTAGCTGCTTCTGTTTGTCCATTGGCTCCTGTTGAAAGGACAAAAGTAGCTCCTTAAACCTTTTGGATTTAAATTTCTTGCGGTGCTCACCACCGAATTGATCAATGAAACCATCTGTAAATACATAGAGGGTGTCGTGGTCCATCAGTTGAATCCGGTGAGTGGTAAACTTTGTTTCTTCCCAGTAAACTCCAATTGGCTGCCGATCTCCTTTCAGTTCAAATAGTTGAGATCCATTGCTGGTCAGGGATGCTTCTAATCCCGTCTCTGTTCCTTTAGTGTGGCTGCTATTTCGGATCAGGTAGAGGGGATTATGAGCCCCTGCAAATTGAAGCTCTTTCTTCTCTTTGTCAATAATGGCCATGGCCATATCCATTCCATCTTTTTGCTCTTCTACCTGTCCATTCTGGGCAAGCATCTCTTTTACTTTGGACCTTAGATTGTCCAGGATTTTTCCGGGGGGCTCCAGCCTGGTTTTTCCCAATTGTTCGTCAAGTAAGGTGATGCCCAGCATGCTCATAAAGGCACCTGGCACCCCATGCCCCGTGCAATCGGCCGCGATAACAATGAGGCTGCTGTTTACTTCTTTAATCCAGTAAAAATCGCCACTAACGACATCCTTGGGTTTGTAAAAAACAAAGTATTCAGGCATGATCTGGTCCAGATACTCTTTACCGGGAAGTACGGCATCCTGTATCCGCTGTGCATAGTCGATGCTATCGGTGATCTCCCTGGTCCGCTCCTTTACCTTCTGCTCCAGTTCCCTGTTGACTTTGTCCTTCAGTATCTCATTTTCCTTTAGCTGGTCAATTATTTGTTCCTGGTTTTGTTTCCTTTCTATTTCATCAAGCCTCATTTTTCGGGCAATACCAAAGGAAAAGATCAGGATTTGTAATATGGCAGCAATATACATTCCTGAGGTAATGAAAAGCCTGCTTATGATGGGTTCGTATATGCTTATGACCGTATTGGAATACAGGGAGGAGTACAGGGTGACATATATTAAGGGTATCAAAACCAGATTGGCGGCAAGGAAGTACCAGGCTGGCTGGAATCCATTTCTACCTCTGATTATGGCAGGTATGATCAGGATAAACAGAGGAATGATACCGACTGTAAAGATCCATATAACGGTGAAAATATTATCAATAAATGCGGGATAGTCCAGATTAAACAGGGCCTCGAAGAGGACCAGAACGATCCTGATACCGGTGAGACTGAGTACGACTACAACACTTCTGTACCAATATTTAAATAATCTGCGGAGCTCCAGATAAGCAATCCCAAACAAGAGGAAGAATATGGATATCCAGGACATGATATAGGGTTGATACTTTTCGAGGAATTTCAGGAAGAAATTGTTCTCTTTCCAGAAATACTCATCCAGATAGCCATCGGTGATAAACAGGAAAATAACCAGACTCCCTATATAGAGGGCGAAGTATAAATATTGTCTTCCTTTTATAACAGCAAAGAGTAAAAGAAAGAATGCCGATATGATAAGCATCGTAAACATGAAACCATACAATACCATCCGCTCGAAGCGGTCATATCTGACGATGGTTTCATGAGCATAAACCTGCAGGTGGGGGCCTTCCACACTATCTTCAGCTTTCCATCGCAGATAAAAGGTTTGCTTCTCACCTTTGTTCAGCATTACCTTGACGGCATGCCAGTTCTTGTATATAAAATCGCGGTCCTGAACGGGTAGAAGTATACCCGATTTCTTTTCTATGAGCTCTCCTGAAGGCAGGGTGTAGAAAAAATTCAGAGAATCTTTACCTGACATTTCCGGGACATTGATAATGTAGTTCCGGCTGTCTTTCAGTCTGTTTTCCGTGGTGATCTTCAGCCATACACAGGGAAAGGAAAAATCTCTTTCGAACTCACTCTTAATCCCCATGAGGTCTCCCTGAAGAGAAGGCTCAAGAAGGAAGAAGTAGATCAGGGAATCCTCTCTGAGGATCGAAATGGAAGTGTCCGGCGAAATCGTATTTAGCCTGTCATAACTGATATGATATGAATTATCCTTATCCACCTCATCGGTCAGACTGATGATTTGATCGCCTGGCAATACCCCATTTTTTTCTGCGGGACTGCCTTTTTCAACAGCATATACCGTAATCTTTGCCTTTAAAGGATCCTTAAAAAGTGTATCCATCGAAGGGGACATGATATCCTGGATGTCCCATTGTTCCAAAGAATCCACAAGGTACAGATAGTCGTATGAATCGATCTGGTAGAGGTATGGATCCCTTTGAAACGCATAAGAGAGCAGTTTTTCTTCCCCTTCTCTTTTAATTTTCATTTCGAGGAGCGAACCGGAACGATCGCTCAACAATTGCCTGATAGCTCTTCGGTTCATACCTGTTCCTGCAACAAGGGAGTCATTGATGGTAATAATCTGATCGCGAAGCTTGATTCCGGCCTTTTGGGCCGGACTTCCCGGAATCAGGGTAGATATTAAAGCTGTGTCATTTTGAAAGCTTACATCGTGTATACCGGTAATGCCGTCATAGACAATCATTGGAGTCTGAGGGAATACAACGAATGGACATATCAGTAGCAGGAATCCTGCTAATCGTCTAAGGGTAAAAGTGGAATTTCTCTTACTTCGATATCTGTATAGTTTGATCAACTTCTAAGCTTCTGGCTTTCTTCTTACTTTGTAAAGATATGTTTTGAACAGTTATTTGACAACAGAGTATAAGATGATTAACAGGTATTTAGCTTTTTTTGTTCAAGAACTACTTCTTCTCCCTGTTCTCCAGCCGGTACTCATCTTTTTCCTTGCTCTCCTTAATCATGTCCTCTTTGTTGTCCATCACTGGTGATTCATCCAATGCTTTCCAGTCGAAATCCTCATCGAAGGGATCAAGCGCTTTTTGAGGATCAAATATCCCTGGATCTGCAGGAAGAGCGGCGTAGGTTCTCAGATCCGGTGTATCGCTGAAGAAGTCAGCCAGATCTGTTGCACCTGCATCGTATTGATTCAGGTAGGGTATTCCCAGGATATTCCAGAAGGTTTTGAAGATGCTTCCGAAACTATAATGCCCGTGACTCACATAATTTTCTTTCACCCAGGGTGATGCAAGCATTAGCAGACTGCGGTGGGCGTCAATATGGTCCACGCCATTTTGAGCATCATCCTCCGTGATTACAATCAGCATATTTTCCCAATAAGGTGTATGGGAAAGGTATTCCACAATACGGCCCACTGCCAGGTCATTATCCACCATGTAGCTTTCACGGAAAGGGTAACCTGCTTCGGGACGATCACCGGCGCCATGGTCATTGGGGATAATAACTGTTATAAAGGCCGGCATGGTGTCCTGACCACTGATCCATTTTTCTTCAAACTCTTTCTGAAACTGGTCGATTCTGAACTGGTCGGGAATGGCCATGTTATAGGTCGGATACTGTTTGGAGGTGCGGTCCCAGATGGGTTTGGGCAGGGGATAGTTTATGTAATGCCTTATTCCTTCGTATTTGTACTTCTCATCGTAAATCCCCGGTTCAAACATGATGCTGAATCCAAAATTGAAGAAGTCGATTTGATGACGCTCCAGGTGATCCCACATGGAGCCTGCTTCGTTATAATCTTCAGGATAGATAGCTCCGGCAGCACCATTCATGGCATACACCCCGGGTGCTTTGGAATTGAAATCAAAGCTGCGATTTCCTCCGTAGCTGGCCGCCGTGCAGGTCTCACACCACTCGTTGGGATAGGTGTTCACCAACCACCGGTGGCCGTCCGCTGAAACATCCGAATCCACATAAAAATTGTCACCTATGGCAAAATCCCGTGCAATTTTCAGATGGTTGGTCATGATATCCGCATCCTGAACCGAAGCTGTTCGTGCTGAATTATGAAATGATACCCCTGTGCCATAACGTGCCAGTTCCGGATCTCCATCTCCTTTTTCAAGCTGACCGAAAACTTCGTCGTAGGTGCGGTTCTCCTTTGAAATAAAAACAATGTGTTTAATGGGACTTTCTTTTTCTCCGGGATAAAGTGGTACAGGATTATTTCTGCGCCATTTGAAGTTTTCTGATGAGGCTTTCTTAAAGTCGAAATTATTACTGATAACCTGCGTGGTATATGTTTTCAAATCTTCATCTGATGGAATATCCAGGATCTGAACCGTTCCCTTCATCAGGGACCCAATATAGCTTCCCGACTCATTCACCCTGAAATTCCTGCCCCCGTTGGGGCCGCTGCCAAAGCCTTTGGCATTGGCAACAATTAATTTTTCCCCGTCCTTGCTAAGCTGAACTTTGGAAGGAAACCAGCCGGTGGGGATATGCCCCAATACCTCCAGACTTTCCACATCGATCACTGCCACCGCATTTATTCCGGATTCGGCCACGTACAGCCGTTTTTGGTCGGGCGACAATGCAAGACCAAAGGGTATCACACCCCGAAACTGTCTTACTCGTTGATCGGGTTTCAAATAGATGGTATGTTCAACGGTGTCTGTATTCATGGAAATCACAGAAATATTGTCGTTGGTTCCGTTGCTTACAAACACAAATTTGTCGGTGGCCACCAGTGAATTTGGACTGGCACCTCCCACGGCGGGAATACCCTCCACTTTGGCACCCACCAGGTGGCCCGTTTTGGTTCTTGCAATGACTTGCGGATCGTCCGGATTTTCAAGGCTAATGGTGAATACCGAAAATGCTTCAGGTGCATTCATTTCGCCCAATGCCGGAACGGACACACTATCGTTCTCAATTCCATGTATCATCTCCTCACTTCCATACGCAAATGCCGGAAATTTCAAGGCTTTTTCACCAACATTTTCCGCAGTAATTCCATCGATAACATTGTATTCGAACATGCCCACATTGGCCACGTAGACTTTCTTTTCGTCAGGGGATAAACATATTCCAAAGGGATATCTTCCAACTGCTACATTGTGTTCAAGTGTTCCGCTGGCAATATCGACGATAAGCATGCGAAAGCCAATCTGATCCACCGCATAGAGCTTTTTACCATCCTTTGAAAGGGTCATATCGCCAATATAGCCATGACTGTAATCGGTATCGCCTGAGACAAATGAGCAATCAATGAAGCCTCTTTTTTCACCCGTCGAAAGATCGAATATGAATATTTTGTTTTCCTGGCCACCGGCAACGTAGACCGTTTTGCTATCATTGGAAATGGCCAGGCCCATAAAAACTGAAGCAAGGACGCCCCGGTCGCTTGACGGCCCGGGCGGGACCTGTTGCACTTCGGGCGTGTCGGACAGAATATTCCTGATTATTGTAATTGAAAGCGGCCCTGTTCCCGAGTTGGCAGTGACGGCCGTATTTCCATCCGGACTCACGGTGAGCCCATAGGGGTGAGGCGCGACTACAATACTTTTTCCTGCCGGTGCAACAATCCGTCCATTGGGAATAATCGTTTCACCGCTTTTATCGATGCTAACATAGCGATTGCCTGCCGGAGCAGTAATTATCCAGGGGGAGGGTTCCTTGTTTTCGGAGCAGGAGATCATCAGAGGCAGAATAAAAAAACAGAAGGCAATTTTTACTTTCATGATCTAAGGTTTCATGTTAGGCAGGATCAACCTGGTTGAGGTTTAAATTACTAAAAATATCACTTCAAAGCAGTTAATGGATCACTTGTAGACTGCGGGCTTTTTTTTTAACTTTCATCATGGGTAAATTTTCAGCCTTCTTATGCCTTGCACTGGTTTTGTTCCAGTAGTGCATTTGCCCAGGACCCGGTGCCGGGTTACCTGGCAAATCCGGGCTATGAGAACGAAGCCATAAATAGTGTTTTTTTCTTCTGCGGAAACTGGCGGAATGGGGTACAGTTTTATGATTACAATCCTTCGGATAACCGGGGGCTCTATACCTTGCACCCCAGCGATGCCCGCCACCTGGGATGGTCCGAAAATCAATCAAACAGGGACTTTACTGTTCAGAGCATGATCGATGCCGGAGTGAATGTGGTTAACATGTCCTACTGGGGACTGCCGGGTACGGACAACTGGGCATTCTGGGCCCCCATGCAATCGTCCACCGCGTCGCACGATGAACTGTTTAACGCTGCGCTGGGAAAAGAGATTCTTATTGCTCCTTATATTGAATCCTTCGCTCAGACTGACAATGATGATGGATTTTCTTTTGCGGATGATTTTCCCGGAACATATGCCAATCCTGCTCCTACTGCTGGTCTCCATGCTCGAAGACCTTGTGGATCGCTACCTGGTGAATCCTTCTCATGCCCAATGGCCCTCAAAATGGGCACGGATTTATGACCAGGATGGCCAGGAACGCTACCTGGTTTCTTTGATCCATGTGGCATCCAACCAGGCCTCAATTACTGATCAGGCTTTTGCAGCAGGTTTTGACCGGGTGGCCGAGGTGGTTTTTGAAAACACAGGTGTTCATGTGGGATTTGCACTGGATGTTTTGCCGCCCGACAACTATGCCCCGGGTAATTTCAAAGCCACCCCGGGATCCACCGGATCATGGCTGGCACAACAGGAATCAGTTCTTGCAATTCAGTGCTTTCTGCCCGAGATATGGACAGGTATGAGCAATGAAAATGCATTGAATACCTGGAAAAGGAATTATCTCCTCTCCTGGAAAAATACCGGGATCCCCCTTATTCACGATCTCACTCCGGGTTATGATGCACATATATTGTTTCCGTCTTCTCCGGTCTACGGGAACACGCAGTCGTGGCGCGATTTGCAAAGCCAGGCTATCTCCGATTTTGGGAGTCAATCCCTGACTTTTAATGCCTGGAACGGATATACCGAAGGGATGGCAGGGGTGCCAAGCGTCCAGTACGGGGATGCAAGCTATAACTGGATGTGTACTCATTTTGGCGGTAACTGCAGCAATTCAACGGAGGAGGTGAAACAGGTATTCTCTCAGGAGAATCTTGAGATTATGCCAAATCCTGTGCTAAATCATGCGGAAGTTCGCCTCAGGGATCAGAGTGAGCATATCATTTCTTATGAACTCATAAACAGCACGGGGATCATTTTGAAAGCCCGGCATATTGATCATCCCAGGGGCCCTGTCTTATCCATCCATATTCCGATGGAAGACCTGTTACCCGGATTGTATTTCCTGAGGGTTAAGACAAACAGGTCCACCTATGCAGGGAAACTATTGAAGATGCAAGACTGAGGGTATTATCTCTTGTATTTCCGCCTGGAGGCTTTAAGGGTTTTTTTGCGGTGCTTTTTGCTTTTTTTTGCTTTGTAGAAACCCTTGTTCTTGTATATCTGCTCTCCCTCGAGCAATAACAAACCCCGCCTCTGTTCGCTTACAGAAATCTTTCTTGTACTGGAACAGGATGGTCCCACTAACAGAACAAGCAATATCAGTCCTGATAAGACAATTCTTTTCATATACCAGATTTTAGCCTTTTGGAATCGATGGAATCTGATACTTATCAGATATGACAGGCTAATTTGAAATAGAGTTGCACCCTATGAAGCAATCGGCTTATGTTTTTCGCTTGTAGATGACGAAAGTAAATTCATCATGTTCTTCCTTTTTCTCTACAATCCATTCTCCTTCTTCAAACTCGGGAAAATATACATTGCCCTGATGTTCCCCTTTTATAAATGACAGGTACATGTAATCTGCATATGGAATCGATTCTTCATAGACGGCTTGTCCGCCACAAATGAAAACGTCTTCGGGGAACTTTTGTGAATACTCAAGGGCCTCGGGCAATGAAGAAAAAACAGATGCCTTATCTGTTTGAAGAGATCGGGACACAACCACCATTCTTTCAGGGAGCAAGTCTCTTTTGAAGATTTCATAAGATCTTCGTCCCATAAGCACAGTCTGGCCTTTTATATAATCCAAAAATTGATTGTATTCCGCCGGGATATGCCAGGGCAGTCCATCTCCGTTGCCAATAACACGATTACTTCCGATGGCAGATATAATGATTATCATGGGTCTAAATTGGTGATGGCATGATAACAGCTGCTTACCACCCCGGTCATCTTATCAAAATCGAGGGTGTCAATGGTATCCGACAACTGGTGGTAATTGGGATTTCTCATGAATGAGGTATCGTTGATCATCACAGCGTCGTACCCAAATGTCCAGTAATTTCTCTGATCCGATCGGGCAGCAAGTTCGTTGGAATCAGGAAAATCAATTCTTTCAACGGCGATCTCGCCGCTCTCTATCATTAAGCTATGAACCAGGGCATTGAACTCACGGCATTTTTCAATCCCGACCACGACAATGTAATTACCGGTATCGGGGAACAATTTAGCCACTTCTTCTGAAGGAAACTTCTGGGAGCCAGGTTCATCCGAGAAGTAACCGATCATCTCGTAACAGATCATTCCCAGCACATTAACTCCTGAATCATTAAGTGACTTCGCATGAATGAAGCTCCCCATCTTTTCTGTAGTGAAGAAGGGGGCCTCTTCCAGGTTGTAGGCAACGAAATCAATGCCGTAATCCAGGTCAGGCTGGTTCTCTGATATGAGCCTGGCCGTCTCCAGCAGTCCGGCCACTGCACTGGCATTATCGTCCGCTCCTTCCTGGTCACCGGCCACATCATAGTGTGCACCAATGATCAATCGCCGTTCTTTCTCTTCCCGGTATGATGCAATGATGTTCTTATACTCATTGCCTTCTGCTTCCCAAATCTGCTCCACGGGCTTATAGCCAAAACTGGCAAACTCAGCCGATATATATGTGCACGCCTTTTCCAGGGAATCCAGGTTCTTGTAATTCCTGTACGGTCTGATCGCGCAAAGGAATTCCACGTCCTTATATAGTCTGTCTCTTTTGGCTTTAATCATTGCACAAGATAATTAATTCAGGCTCATTCGGGAGTGATGCTAGTAATCGCTTGTTAAATTTGGGGGTAAAAATTAACAACCTTGTTTTGAACAATACTTATTCGAATAAGTTTTTCTATCGTTTATTTCAAACGAATCCAGGAAATGACATATATTACTACTAATATCCCGCAACCCGGGATTGTAGAGCTTCTCTTTTACAAGGGACCTACCGGGAAAGCGCTCTCCAGATTGGCTCATACCTTATTGCACGGACCGTCACAGCTGAGTTCAGGAGAACGTGAGTTAATTGCATCCTATGTATCCAATCTGAATCAATGTGAGTTTTGTCATGAATCCCACAGTGCTTCAGCCAATGTTCATTTGAATGACCAGGGAGCAACGGTCAGAGCTGTAAAATTACAGGTAGCTGATGCTCCGGTTTCCGAAAAAATGAAGGCACTCCTTCAAATTGCTGCTAAAGTCCAGGCAGGAGGAAAGGAAGTTAAGCCAGCTCATATTGAGGCAGCCAGAGAAGCCGGGGCATCTGATGAGGATATTCATGATACCGTGTTGATCGCGGCTGCCTTTTGCATGTACAACAGGTATGTGGATGGCCTGGGGACAAATCTGCCCGATAGCAAGGATGAGTATGCAGACATGGGCAAAAGTATGGCCAGGAAAGGTTATAAATACCCACCTCTTTTTTTGAGAAAGTGGGTCATACGACAGATGCAAAAAGCGAATAGGAAAAATTAAAGGATGGTATTAAAATCTACGCTTGTTGTTGTTTTTATGGGATTGCTTGCATTGCCCCTTTACCTTGAACACAGGGCCCGGGGCCCGGGGGAAGCATTACCAGATGCATCGACGGAATCAGCCATGATGCTATTTGATTTCTACCTGGAGGAGGTAAGCGAACCCTCGGGCATCACATTTATACACCAGAGTCCGGTCCTCGATCCGGAATTCGCCCCCATACTCCCTCAAATCGCTTCCATGGGAGCTTCTGTATCCATATGTGATTTTGACCGTGATGGATGGAATGACATCTATCTGACCAATAGTGCCTATGGTAGTATGAATGCGCTATATCATAACCAGAAGGATGGAAGTTTCAAGGAAGTGGGAAAAGACTATGGTCTGGCCGATGTGAATCAGAAAGGCACTGGAGTTTCCATGGGGGCTGTGTGGGCAGATTATGACAACGATGGCTTTGAAGATGTATTCATCTTTAAATGGGGGCGTCCTGAATTATACAGGAATGAAAAGGGGAAAGGTTTCGTTTCTGTAACACATGCATCCGGACTTCCCCAATGGATGAATGCCAATTCGGCCATATGGTTGGATTATAATTCGGACGGATATGTGGATCTGTTTATCGGGGGCTACTTTCCGGAGAATCTGGATTTGTGGAATTTGGAACATACAGCCGTATTGACAGAGAGTTTCGAGTATGCCATGAACGGGGGCCGCAATTATTTGTTGAGAAATGACGGAAAGGGCCGGTTTGAGGATGTAAGCGTCCGGATGGGACTGACTTCTACCAGATGGACCCTGGCAGCTGGAGCGGTGGATGTGAATCTGGACGGATATCCTGAACTCATTGTGGCAAATGATTATGGTGTAGATGAATTCTATCTGAACAAAAACGGAGAATACTTTCTTGAACAGGGATCTGAGACTTCCATCGGCTTTTCGCCGAAAAGTGGAATGAATGTGTCGCTTGGGGATGTGAAAAACGACGGACAATTCGGATTTTATATTTCCAACATTACCGAGGAGGGGGTGTTATTGCAGGGAAATAATTTCTGGGTCCCGAGATATGAGCGGGAAAAATTGTCTTTTCACAACCTGGCGAGAGAGTCGGGTATAGAAGCCGGAGGCTGGAGTTACGGGGCCCAATTCGGGGACCTGAACAATGATGGTTTCATGGACCTGTTTCTGGCCAATGGATTCATTTCCGGGAAAAGAGGTACCAATTACTGGTACGACTACTCAAAAGTGACAGGGGGTAACCGGTCCATTATCTCGGATATACGGAACTGGCCTGCCATGGAAGGCAGAAGTCATTCGGGCTACCAGAGGAACATGGTCTGGTTAAATACCGGTACGGGCTTTATGTATGATGTTTCTGAAAAAGTAGTTGGCCGGCAGACCTATGACAGCCGATCTGTGGCCATGGCCGATTTATGGAACAGGGGTGTGTTGGATGTGATTGTCGGCAGTCAGAATGACAAGCTCCTGGTATATAAAAATCATACGAATCCAGCATACCGTTGGATAGCATTTGAGCTAAGGGGAACCGGGACAAACAAAAGTGCCATTGGAGCCATTGTCAGGATCTTTTGGGATACTCACGAGCAGGTTCAGGTGATTAGCGGCGGGATCGGATTCAGTTCACAGAATCAACGAGGCATTCATTTTGGCCTGGGAGAAAATGACCGGGTGGACCGGGTGGAAATCCTGTGGCCCGGAGGAAAGACCCAGATTATTGAGCAACCTGAAGTGATGAAAGTACATCAAATTATTGAAAACTAAGCCTATGTCTGCTGTCTCAAAGGTACTTCAGTTCAAGTATGCTCCTCCTGTATTTATCACATTGATCTTGCTTGTGGGGCATTTTAGCTTTGGGATTCTGGAGAGCTTCAGCGCCATTTTGATTTCCATCGGGACAAGCATTATTACAGAACTGGTACTCTCCAGACTGATGTACGGGCAATGGAAAAAGAATGTCTCCAGTGCATACATCACCGGCATCAGCATCAGCATGCTCATTCGTTCCACTTTTCTCTGGCCCTTTGCCCTGGCTGCCGTTCTCTCCATTATGTCGAAGTATGTGCTGAGGTACCGGGGCAGACATATCTGGAATCCTTCCAACTTCGGTTTGTCCTGGCTCTTTTTTTTTGCCCCCTTAAGCGTGGCAGGATTAAGTATCCAATGGGGCAACAACATCCTGCCCATGCTGGTAATCTGGGTGCTTGGGATTGTGATTGTCTTGAAAGCCAAGCGCTTGCATATAACCCTGAGCTATGTCCTTGGCTTTCTCTTTTTTGCTTTCCTGAGAAGCTTTATTACCGGCGCTTCTTTCTTCACTGAAGTTGCTCCGCTTACCGGGCCCATGTATCAACTGTTTGTTTTCTTTATGATCACCGATCCGGCAACCACGGTTAAAGGCAAAAAAGCTCAGATGCTGGTGGCCTTCCTTATTGCTTTTGTCGAGTTCCTCTTACGGCTTAATGAGTTTATATATGCCCCTTTTTATTCCTTATTCCTGGTAGGTCCCATAGCCATGGTGATCCAGCTTCAGATGCATAAAAGAAAGGTTGTCAGAACTGCAGGATAAAATTTCCTGAGGGCATTATCTCTTGTATTTTCGCCTTGAGGCTTTGAGGGTTTTCTTGCGATGTTTTTTGCTTTTTTTTGCTTTGTAGAAACCCTTGTTTTTGTAGATCTGCTCACCTTCCAGCAGTAGCAAACCACGTCTTTGTTCGCTTACAGAAATCTTTCTTGTACTGGAACAGGATGCCCCCATTAACAGAACAAGCGATACCAGTCCTATTGTGATAGCTCTTTTCATATACCAGATTTTAGCGGTTCGGGATCATGGAATCTGATACTTATCAGATATGACTGGCCGCTCTGGGAAAGAGTTGCACAGTGGGACATGTAGTTAACCACCTTCGCCTAAATAAAAGCTATCCACAAGCTTTTTAAACTGATCGGAATAGATATGCCTCGATGCAGTCTCGATGGTCAACTCGTCTTCGATGCGTTCACCCGGAACAAAGGAAAACTCCATTAATACCCGCTTTATGGATTTTCCCGGTGCAGGTTTAACCCGGGTAAGCCGCTTACAGTGCATATGATGCTCCCTGATCAGATCAAGAGCCTGTGCTTCCTTATGAAAGGGAAGGATCAGGCTGATGATGCTTTTTTCTTTCATAAGTGCCAGGGAGCCACTTAAAATATCCCCCAGGCTCAGGCTGTCATCGTGCCTGGCAAGATTTTTCGCTTTGGAGGGTGTTTTCGAAGAAGCAGAGAAAAATGGCGGGTTGCAAATAATCAGATCATAGGTGCTCTTGCACCGGGAAGAAAAATCCTGGAAAGAAGAATGAGTACAGGAAATTCTTTCCTTCCAGGGGGAATTCTGAAAGTTTTCCATGGCCTGTCTGGCCGATGAAGCATCTATTTCCAGGGCATCCACTGTTACATCCATCGTTCGCTGGGCAATCATCAGGGTAATCAGTCCGGTTCCTGTTCCAACATCCAGGACCCTGCTGCCGGGTGGGGGAAGAGATGCCCATGCACCAAGAAGTACACCGTCGGTCCCCACTTTCATGGCGGCCTGTTCCTGTTGTATGGTAAACTGTTTGAATCGAAACCAGTTGTTGGACATTTCTCCTGGATTTACTGGAGCCTAAATATCAGAAAGTGGTGTTAACTCCACTCGCCGGATGAAAACTTCAGCAGCTTCTGATTGTATCTGTATGCGTCCTTTACTTGGTTTGACATTTGTGGCCTTATTTACCAGCGTTCCATTCAGCATTACAGTGATCTGATCACCGGATACAATGCACTCAAGGGTGTTCCACTCGCCAACCGGCTTCTCCACATCCTGCTTACCACGGAAACCAAAAACATCTTTCCATTCCGGATCACGTCCCCACCAGTTTATCCGACCTTCTTTTATGGTTTGTGGATGCCCATCTTCCTGTGAGAAATAATGATTGCCCTCCGGGTCTGTCTGCACATTACAGGTAAGCTGAAATGCATCGCTCCCGTCGCCAACAACAATGAAATCGCCCGTGCCGCCTTCGATCATCTGGCATTCTATGGAATGCATCCATATTCCCTGGGAGCCCCCGTCTTCGCCCCGGGAGTGTAGCAAAAGGCCACAATCCCGGGCGTTTTCCAGCCTGGGCTCATAGCTCAGCTCACCCCACCTGAATTCCAGCACAATCTTATAATTTTCATATTCGGCATTAGTTGTGATACAACCCCACTCTTCGCCGGAGATCCTAATCGTTCCGTCCACTACCGTAAAAACTTCCTTGGGATCATTATCACGACCCCGGTCCTGGAGAAAGGTGTACCATCCTTCAAGGCTGTGGCCATCGAATAATTGAACCTGTCCCAGGCTGTTTGCTTCGCTAAACAACATGATAAGAATGGCCAGTAGTGGAAATAATATTACTTTTTTCATATTGATGTGATTTATAGATTTATTACCTGCAGAAGACCCATTCCTTTGGAGTTGATAGATTGTTGTTGAAATAGTAGCCCTCTTCATCAAAGGCCTTAAGGTATTCCGGCTTGTTAATCCTGTTTAATATAATAAAGCGCAGCATCATTCCCCGGGCTTTCTTGGCATAGATGGTCACATTTCTGAAACCTGTCCCGCTTGATTCTTTAAAGACCGGGGTAATTATTTCGTAAGGGAAAGAACCCGGTTGAATGGATTTGAAATATTCATTTGAGGCCAGATTGATCAGTACAGGAGTGTCCTGAGTGCCTGTATCCCCGGCGATTTTTCCCGGGATGATATCTTTCCAGAATTCATACAGGTTCCTGCCTCCCGGGTTCTTCATTTTTGTGCCCATCTCGAGCCGGTAGGGAAGGATCAGGTCAAGGGGCTTTAATACCCCGTATAATCCGGATAGGATGCGTATATGCTCCTGGGCAAAGAGGAGGTCCTCTTCGTTCAGCGATCTGGCCTGAAGCCCGTTAAATACTTCGCCCGAGAAAGCCAGCAGGGCCTGTTGAGCATCTTCTGCAGAATAAGAACTGCGCCAGGAGGCATATCTTTCGAAGGTCAGTGTGGCCAGTTTATCGCTCACCTTCATCAGGTCTTTTAGCTGAGAAACGCTATACTGTTGCAGCTGTTCCACAAGTTCCCGGGCCTGGTCAAGATATTGAGGAGAACTATGTGCGTTCTGTTACTCCGTGCGGAGAGGTGTCGATGGTTTTGGCGGGTCCGAGTATTGTAAGCATAATTTATCTGATCACTACGGCCCCTTTTTATAATTTTCGTCCCTGAAGATCAGCTGACCCTTGGTGAGCCAGGAATCCCGAATGAAATCAGTAAAACGGTTTCCAGCCAGAAGACCGGCTTGAGGCGATTCAGGTCGGGGTAATGGTTCTCCAGGAACCAAAAATACAAAATTATCAGAAGCAGTGAGGCCGTCATCAGGCTGCCGCAGATATAGTAGACCACGTTCCGTTTCTTCTTCTGGCGCGCCATAAACATTTTTTCACCGGTCACCATGTCCATATGTGTTTTGGGAAAAAGGAAGAAGGCGTATATGATCAGGATGATGAAATACAGGAGTGCACTCAGGTTGTGAATCTTACCCACCATGGGATTCTGTGCTGATGGCTGGATCAGGCAGGGCTGGCTGGTGGCACTTATGGAACTGGGCAGAAAGGCAACTCCCAGGACGAAGATGCAGCCAAGGTACCCGGCCAGGTTATCCCTCCAGTCATGGCCCCTGTAGGCGAACAGGAAGAGTGCTACCGCACAGTTATACCCTACAAATACGTTCCTCATGTTCGTATGATAATAGGTACTGATGGAATACTGAACCTCGCTGCAGGTTCCGAACAAGGATGACCCGGCCACCAGGATCAGCGGGAGGGTGATCCCCAGAACCCCGATGGCCCTTCTCATGGTATAATAGGATATTATTTCTGGCGGTTTGTTCATGTGTTGATACCTATCATTTCGTTCCAGTTAATCCTTATAGGGTTTCGTTCTCCTTTTCTCTTCCATCTTTTCTCTTATTCGTCCTATCAGCCCTACAAAAAGAACAATTAAAATAATACCAGCTACAACTGCCCCAATTCCTATCATCATTCTCTTATCGGGCCTGAACACCAGGTAGAAAATGAAGGCAAATGCTGCAAATCCGATTAAAGTATGTAAGGAATTGTTTGATCTTGCTCATATCCTTAGGTCCGCTAATTGTGAGATCTGATATACTCTTCCAGTTTTGACTCACGGGGGCCAATATAGTGAAAGCGTTCGGCCCATTCCAAGCCAAATGCTTTGCCTGCTTCCCTGTCGGAAGGAATCCCTCGTATTCTTTGTGAGTCAATATCCAGGACAATGTTTTCGATGTAGTTTCTATTGGCACTCTCGTCGCTTCCTTCCAGTATGGGCAGGGATTTACCTTCCTTAGCCAGTCGATCTCTTAATCTTATTCCGGCATCTCCCCCTGGTCCCTGGGTCACAATCACGCGGTTGGACTCCACTTTTTGCTCAATGCTCTCGCTTATGTCTACGATCCTGTTTACAAGTTGTGGGCCACGTGCAAAGTAGTACTTTTCCCTTACGCTATGCGGTAAGATCCCCGCATCCTTATGCTCCGGATAGTCGAGCCCTCCACCTGCCATCCAGCAGGCAGCTTCCACTGCACGGGCCGTAACATAGTGGTCCGGATTTTCTTCGTAATGGCCCCAGGGATCGTATGAAATGATGGTGTCGACTTTTAGCATCCGGAAAAGAAAGATAAACCGGGCTGTTAGTTCCTGCATGCTGATATTATTCATCCTGTGATTGCGGTAGCCAAGATCATATACCTTGCTAAGACCCAGTGCTGCGGCTACTTTTTCATTGTCTTTTTCATTGTTCAGGATCACTTCTCCCTGGGAGGCCCCGCGGCCGGCGTGGTCGTCATTGGTGGTCCGGATAAGGTAACCGGTATAACCCTCCCTGATCAATTTGGCAACAGTACCCCCGGCAAAAATGGGAATATCGTCACAATGGGGTTGAATAGCAGCCAGAACTTTTCCCTTGTGGGGTAAGCCGGGTTGAAATTTTTCGACTATTACTTCTTCAGAACCAGCCCCTGCTTCTTCGGAACCAGCCACGGCTTCTTCGGTCCTGCTCTTATGCCGATATGCCTCAAATGAGAGAGGGGCCATGCCAACGGCCATACTTTTGGTAAGGAATGATCTTCTCTTCATGGGAAAGCAGATTTGGTTTTTAAGCTATTTCCAAGTAATTTATTAAATTAATGGATTCAAACCGCAAATAAAGAAGACCTTATGAAGAATTATTTATGCATTCTGGCAGTTTCACTTTTGTTTGCTCATACTCCCGGCCTGTATGCCGCAGAAAAGGGGGACACCCTCACTCATCCGCCCTGTGTGGAAGGAGAGATTCCACACTATATTGCTTACCGAACTGCTGCCAGTCCCCAGATAGACGGTCGCCTGGACGAGTATGTCTGGCAGAATGCTCCTCGTTCTCCCCGTTTCAGGGATCTGATTTATGGAAGGGAAACTATCCATGATACCAGGGCTGCTGTTTTGTGGGATGATGAATATCTCTATATAGCCTACTGGATCGAAGAACCGGATCTGCAGGCAACTTTAACCGAGCGGGATGCTCCCATATACCAGAACAATGATGTGGAATTTTTCATAGCGGGTCAAGATGCCTACTACGAATTTGAGATTAATGCTTTTGGAACCATATATGAAGTGCTTTTCCTCTGGGATGAAGCCTATAAAACGGGGAGCTATGATACCATTGAAGGATTGGCTGTGGGTGAACCCGGAAGCCAGCCATTTAACGGGGTGGGCTATAAATCGCATCCGCGGGGACTTAGAACAGGCTTTTTCAAGTGGGATTTCCCCGGTCTGAAGAGTGCGGTATACATGGATGGTACCATCAATGATTCCAGTGACCGGGACCGGGGCTGGACCGTGGAACTGGCTCTCCCCTGGAAAGGGATGGAGGTGCTGGCTATGGGGGATAAGAGGAGCCTTCCACCCCGGGATCATGATGTCTGGCGGATGGATTTTTCACGCTTTAACCAGTACAAAGAGGCACCACCCTCTGATGATCCCGGTGGTTGGGCCTGGAGTCCACATGGCGTCTGGGATTCACATGTACCTGAATGTTTTACTTACATCCATTTCTCATTAGATGATGTCCTTGTAGTGAAGTAATACCCTAAACTTAACCTGAAAAGCAAACACAATAATTATGGAATCAGATAACTCAATGACCCGCAGAAAGTTTATTGGTACAGCAGTTGCCACTGCAGCGACCATCACCGTGGTTCCCAGGCATGTGCTGGGCGGACCCGGATATGTTGCCCCTTCAGATAAAATTACGGTGGCCAATATTGGCTGTGGTACACAGGGCTTAAGGGAGATGCCTGGAATGTTGCAAAATCCTGAACTCCAGGTCGTAGCTGTTTGTGATGTAAACAAATTTACGACCGATTACCTGGACTGGTCATCGCAGGGTATTCGAAACTCGATCCGAAAGACTCTTGAGGATCCAAACTGGGGTTCCTCTTATCAGGGGATTCCGGGAGGAAGGGATATCGGGAAGGAGTATGTGGAACAATATTATGGCAAGAATCAGGCTTCAGGTACTTACAAGGGATGCAGCTCTTATGAGGATTACCGCGAACTTCTTGAAAAAGAATCGGATATCGATGTGATTAAAATCATGACCCCCGATCATCACCATGCATATCTTGCCATTGCAGCCATGAATAAGGGCAAACATGTGATCACCCATAAACCTATTGCCAACCGGATGTCGGAAGGAAGGCTCACCATTGAGACGGCAAAGAAGTCAAATGTTAAGACCCATTTGCTGGCATGGAGTAAGTATACCGGAACACGACCTCATTTGAAATGGATCCAGGACGGAGTTATCGGAAATTTGAAAGAGATACACAACTGGTCCTACAGGCCGGTGTGGGAACAATGGCCAAGCCGGCCAAAAGATATCGAAGCCCATCCCCGATGGATTCAACTGGGAGCTCTGGCTGGGACCGGTAACTGATTTGCCCTATCACCCTTATTATACGCATAACCGCTTCCGCGGATGGTATGATTTTGGAGGTGGGAGCATTGCAGACATGGGTCATTACAGTCTCTTCCCTTTATTCCTTAACCTGGGTATCGATACACCCCCGGTAGCGGCAAAAGCCTATGGGACCACACATCGTTACGTGGATGGAAATACCTATAAATGGGTTGAAAACAATGTATCCTTTCCTTTATCCAGCCTGATCCAGATAGAATTCCCCAAACAAAAACATCTTCCTGCTTTTGATCTTTTCTGGTATGATGGAGGCATGAAGCCCTTTATCCCCGAAGAATTGAAGGAGGACAAACGTGACATGCCCAACGAAGGGATGATGTTTGTTGGGGATAAGGGAAAGATCCTGGCCAGTTTCCACGGCAGGGATCCCGAGATCATTCCTTCCAGGCTTATGGAAGCCTACCAGGGAGAGAAAGAACTTCCGGAAAGGGAGCGGGGCCCTCGTTCCAATACCTGGGCAGCTGCCATCAGGAATGATGAGGAATCTCCCGGAAGCTTTAAGTATGCCACTACAGTTACCGAGGCCATCAACCTGGCTGCGGTTGCTTTGAGAGCAGGTAAAAGGGTAGAGTATGATTCTGAGAATATGACGATTACCAATGATGATGAGGCCAATCTTTACCTGACACGGGAATACAGAAAAGGCTGGGAGCTTTAGTAAGGCTCCGGCATTAATTCCTTACTCCAAGCATACATACATCATCGATCTGTTCATTGCTGCCGCGCCAGCTTTCAAATGTGGCTTCGATCAACTTCCTTCTGATCCTCCATGGATTCGGCCTGAACATTCAGGAGCAGTTTCTTTAATCTGCGGGATTTGAACTTTTTACGGTTCTTACCTCCATATTGATCTGCAAAACCGTCGGTAAACATATACAGGGAGTCCTGCTCCTGCAGCTTGATCGTGAGGGTGGTGAAATCCTGTTCTTCCCAATGTACTCCAATGGGTTGCTTATCTGCCTTTATTCTGTATAATCTGTAAACATCATTCTCTAATGATGACATTAGATCACTATCGGGCAATTCTTCCTGTTTTTTCTTCCTGATCAGGAACAGGGGGATGTTTGCACCGGCAAACTGAAGTTCCATTTTCTCAGGGTCAATAATGGCAATGGCCATGTCCATCCCATCCTTCTGGTCGTTAACGGATCCTTCCTGGGCGAGAGTTTCTTTTACTTTGTTTCTTAAATGTCCCAGGATTACACCCGGCTGCCTGATCCCGAAGGTTCTGAATTGCTCATTGAGAAGCGTTACACCCAACATGCTCATGAGTGCTCCTGGAACCCCATGCCCGGTACAATCTGCGACTATCACTGCAACATTACCATCTATCTCTCTTACCCAATAGAAGTCTCCGCCGATAATATCTTTCGGCTTATAAATGGTGAAATAGTCAGAAAGGATATTATCCAAGTAGGGTGGAGAAGGAAGAACGGCTTTCTGGATCCTCCTGGCGTAACGTATACTGTCGGTAATGGCCTGCGCCTGGTCAAGAACCAGTAAATGTTGTTTTCTGATTCTGTCTTCAGCCCTGACATTTTCGATGGCTCGGGCTATATGATCCGAAACGAAAACCAGCAACTCTTCATCTTTAGCTGAATATGCATATGCGCTTTTATAATCCTGGACGGCCATCACGCCAACCGTTTTCCCTGAAAGTATCAGGGGAACACCCAGCCATGAAATGGACTGGCTTCCAAATAGCGTTATTTCGCCCGATTCATATAAGTTTTTGATGGTTTCATTTGGAAATCGAATGGGCTTTCCGGTTCTTCGCACATAGTCTGTAAGTGTTCCGGACAAATCATATAGTGTAAGATCCTGGGATTCGTCGTAGGCAGAACTCGCTCCCGTGGTTTCTATGCTATCGGCTTCATCTTCGAAATAGGGAAAGAAATACTTGTTGGATTTCTCATCATACAGACCAATGAAGAAGTTCCTGGCATTTACAAGATCTGCGAGTATGTCATGAATGGTGGCGACAAATTCCACAACGTTTTTTGCCGCATGAGCTTCTTCAGAAATCTTCAGAAGAGATTCCCATTTCTTGTCATTTTCCTGAAATGAATCGCTATTGTCGGGGGACACCATTTGAATTTTAAGCAAAGATAAACCAAAATAAAGTCATCGCTTCATTATCTTTTTAACCAGCACCTGTGTGCTGGTGCGGAAAGAAAGCAGGTAGATGCCACCGGAGGCTGAACGAGGATTTTCTGGCAAGTTGCTCCATATGATTTCGACTGCTTCTTTACCCGAGGCTTCACGGGTTGAATGGTAAAGGAGTTTCCCGGTGATATCACGGATCTCAATAAAGATATTATCCGGTTGGGGAAGTGAATAGCTGATCAGTAGCCGGTCGCTGAAGGGATTTGGAGAGACCGCTAACTCGACTTCAGGCAGACCCTGATCATAAACAGGCAGGCCCGTTACATCTTTTGTCCCCAATCCGGATAAGTGTATGGTCTGAACCGGGTTCCTGGGATCTGAGCTTTCTATGGTCAGGGTGTCGTCGAGGAGGCCTTCAAGCTCGGGCGAGAAAACAATTTTCAGGCGCAGGCTGTCTCCTCCGGCGAGTTGAAGGGGAGTTGACTGCGCAGGCTGGAGGGCGAAGTGATCCGGGTCGCTTAAGCTGAGTCCGGTGATGCTAAGCGATTCGATGCCCTTGTTTTGAATACTTAGAGATTCGGATTCGGAATAATCTACGGTCGATTCAATATGCAGGAGGGTATCGCTGAGGATCAGGCGGGGACTTATATAGATTCCAACTGCTTCCCAGGCCGCCTGGGTAGACTGGACCTGCTGTGAATCTTCACCAAACAGGTCTTCTGCCGCCTGGATGGAGTAAGTGGCCGCATCGAAATACCTGGAATCGGGGAGCAAATACTGAGTCAGATTTCTATATGCAATAGCGGTGGCATCATCCAGGCCGATGCCGGTGACCTGGTAGGAGACTCCATCGTCGTTTTCTCCCGATCCACCTTCTGTAAGCAGGTAAAACCAGTAGTTCTGCACACCACTGTTGGTATGTACCCCTCCGTTATCATTTGAATTAATCGTATTGAACCAGTATTCACCCAGGTAAGTGTCGGGATCGGAAAGAGCTTTTGGATTTTTCATGGACCGGAGGGAACCAAGGTCTTTATAAACATCTTCACCCATCAACCATTCGCCTTTATCTCTGCCCTCTGCGTAAAATTCAACAGCTGCCCCGAAAATATCACTGAAGGACTCGTTCAGGGCACCTGATTCGCCCTGGTATATCAGGTTGGCCGAATGATCGGTAACGCCGTGAGTGATCTCATGGCCCACCACATCGATGGACCCGAATGATCCATAGGTATATCCATCGCCGGCTCCATAAGCCGCAAATGTACTGGACCAGAAAGCATTATTCTGATCCCCATTCTCTACCCAGTTTGCATAGGATACAATGGTTCCTCCCTGATTATCATAGCTATTGCGACCATAGGTCTCCATAAAGTAATCATAAGTCATTTCGCTGGCCCAGTGAATGCTTACTCCAGCCCTGTTGTTTTCGCTGTCCATGGGATAGGTATCCTGTACGAAGTCCACATAATTCGTAAATCCCAGGCCGCTCTCGGCATTGATGGTCGCGATTCCCTGGCCGCGGCTTGTTTCCCTGAGCCGGTATTTGCCTTCTATACTGCCTACCCAGTTGGTGATGCTGTATGCCTGTATCTTATTGCTGGTTCCTGAATTGGCATAAAGCGTGGTATTGCTGTTGCTAACTTCAATCTCATCGATCTGCCAGCCGAAAAGACTGTTGTCATCCAGGCTGGAATATCCGCCATCGGAAGCAAACTCAAAGCGGATATTAACCGTTTCGTCGAGGTAGGCGGAAAGATCAAAATTAACCTGGGTCCAGGCATTCTGTCTGCCTGCCCAACCGGGGATTCCAGGCCCTTCAGAATGTATCCCGCCAAAACTCCACAGGCTGGTACAGGTGTAGGCTGGCTGGGGTCCGGTCAGGACCTCCCAGGTGCTTCCGCCGTCTGTACTGATCCGCACATTTACACCATCCCATCCATCGTAATTAATATCATAATCGGAAGCTCCATCGGGGTCTTCCAGGGCGTAGCGATGATAAAATGCCAGGTTGGGCTGCGGTCCGGACAGAACGATTGGATCGGTTTCCAGTACCACATACCAGCTATCCTTATATCCACCCGGATTAAAGGAAGCGGTATCGGCCACCCACCAACTGGTACCGGATCCCTGGTAGGCGTTCCACTGGTCCGGATGCCAGTATGCTTCGTTGTCGGGCCATTCACTTTTGAAAATGGTATCTGATATGACGATGTCAACCATATCGTTGTACAGGCTGTACCCCCTGGTGGGGATGTTCTCATGGTAGAGGGTGGGATATTTCCCCACCAACTCCCCGCTATGTGCATCGATTTCAACATCGTAGCGACTCAGCGGATCCATGGTGGTAATATCGAAACTATATACCAGCCTGTAGTTCTCAGGCGTTTTTTCTTTAAATCCCGATGAAAGCAGCAGTTTTCCGTAAGCGCTGTCGGCCTCCGGCCTGAAAGATAAGCGGGACATCAGGGCGCTGCTTTGTTTGGCTTCGAATACATTCAGCCCCAGATGGCTTAATGCAAACTTGTAGGCCTCCTGCCGGTCCAGGGTGGGGGTCAGGTTTACTGTGGGCTCACCAGGGAGCTGACCATGGGCATGGGTCACACGTTCATTTTCCATATGCACTATAAACTGGGTGCGTGCCAGTTCGAGGCCTTTGTATTGCTGGGTATAACGAATGTGTCGGTCGCCCCGGGGGCCGGTGCTTTCTTTCTTTGGAACAAAGAGCAGATGCATCCGGAAGTTTAAATGTGTTCCGCAGGCTGACAAAGAATTCATCCTTGTTTAAGGATTTGGAAGCATCCAGTTTGATGTCTGAAGGCAATTGGGTATCGGGGTTCCATTTGATTGCTGCCCTTGCAAAAGCAGTCTGATCCAGTGATGCTTTAAGATCCTGGGCCTGGATGGGCAGGGAGGAAATAAGCATACCGGCGACCAGAGAGATCAAAGCAGGAAACGGGGATACGAGGGACCGGAAATTCATAGAGGCACGGGTTTTGCAGTATTTAAAAGTAAAACAAATTCCATGGAAAAGAGTTTTAACCGAAGCTGTTTTATATTCAGACAAAATAGAATTTATGTTTAAGTACCTGAACAAAAGCCTTCTGCTGATACTATTTGCCTTTATACTTATCCCCCTTGAGGGACAAAACGAGAGCTATTCACAGGGCTATATCATTACTCTTGAAGGGGATACGCTGGAGGGCCAGGTAAAGGACCGCTCCGGCGGAACTTTCACAACATTGTACTCACGCATACGTTTTAAAGCTGAGAATTCACTGTTTAAAAAGAAATACGGTCCAGATCAGATCCTGGGATATGCCTGTGGCAATCAAATGTATGAATCCCTTCCACTGGTGGAAGAAAACACATTTTTTAAATTCAGATACTATGTGAATCAAGGCAATGAAAGGGTCTTTTTAAGGGTCGTTTTAAAAAATGAAGCACTGACTTACTACCATTGGGAGTATATAGAGGAGGATAATAACTACCTGGATTACATTCCCCTGTTCTACAGAAATGGATATAATGAAATGGTCAGGGTAAGCCAGGGTGTTTTGGGATTAAAGAAAAAGCAGCTGATCGCATATTTCCGGGATTGTCCGGAACTGGTCCATGCCATTGAAAATAAAGAGCTAAAGGAGATCCCCGATGTATATTACTTTTTTCTGGATAAGTGCGTTAATCAGTGAAGTCCTATTCGTACCTCAGGCTGTCTGCCGGGTTGGTCCGCGCAGCCCTCTGACTTTGAATACCAATGGTAAGGAAAGCCACCAGGATTGCTATCATTCCCCCGGTGAGAAGCAGCCACCAGTTTAGCCGGATCCGGTAAGGGAAACCATTCAGCCAGCTGTTCATCAGGAAATAGGAAATAGGTGCGGCCAGCAGCAGAGATATCATAATCCATTTCATGAACTGGGTGGAAATCATCAGGAGGATATCCTGGAAACGGGCTCCCACCAGTTTTCGGATACCAATCTCCTTGGTCCTTTGATCGATGGTAAAGCCGGTTAGCCCGATCAGTCCCAGGATGGAAATCAGCAATCCAATGACCGTAAAGAAGAGGATGATCCTGCGTATGGCCCGATCGGATTCATACATGGCAGAGATGGTGTCCTCAAGGAAATTGATCTCAAGCTGAGCCGGAGTTTCATAATTTTCCCAGTGCTTCTGCAGTGCCTTTTCAATGTTTTTGATTTCCTGCAGATCGATCTTTACCAGCGCCACATAGGCTGCACGCGGATTCAAAATGGTAATCTGGGGTTCGATGTCCGTATGCAGGGAACGGAAATTGTAGTCACTGGAGATCCCGATTACACTCAGACTGACATGGCTGGTATCGCTGGTGAGCAGTCTTACCTCCATGCCCAGGGGATCCTCAACACCCATTTCCAGGATGGCTGCTTCGTTCAGGACAATGGCCATCGAATCAGATGCAAAATCCCGCGAAAACTCCCTTCCTTCTTCCATATCAATACCCAGGGTGGAGAAATAATCGTATCCAACCAGCAGGGCCCGGAACAGGGTTTCTTTGGAAAGATCCTGACCATCCCAGCGAAAACGGCTGTTGGAGAAATTGTATCCCCGGGTAGGGAGGGATCCCGAGCGGGTCATTGATTTCACCGCCGGATAAGAGAGCAAATCGTTCCGGATCGACTCGTAGTTTCCATGGAATCCTTCCGACATACCAAACCAGATCACCCCTTCCTGCTCATAACCCAGGTCCTTGTTCAGCATATAGGTGATCTGTGAGGATATGATCAGAGTCACGGTGATCAGTACAATGGAAATCACAAACTGGAAAATCACCAGGGTCCTTCGGAAATTGCTTCTACCCTTTGGTCCCTCGCTGGAACCCCGGAGGGCAGAAATGGGCTTGACGGACGAAAGGTAGAAGGCCGGATACAGGCCCGAAAGAC
The DNA here is from genome assembly GCA_963753765.1 of uncultured Bacteroidales bacterium. Classification (GTDB taxonomy): domain Bacteria; phylum Bacteroidota; class Bacteroidia; order Bacteroidales. Next base: position 309,827 of record CAVWDQ010000025.1, on the reverse strand, counting down.
TTCCGATAAGAACTCCGAATGCCAGCAGGTAAATATAGACCAGGGGATTTGTATAGTCAATATTGATCTCAGCCTCAGTGATCTGGTTGAATCCGGGCCGGGCCAGCTCCACCAGCATCATGGCTACGAGCATGGATATGATGGAAATGGCTATGGCCTCTCCGATAAATTGTCCCACCAGGTTCTTTTTCTGGCCTCCAAGAGCTTTCTTCATCCCGATTTCCTTCATCCTTCCCGAGGAACGTGCCGTGGCCAGGTTCATAAAATTAATGCATGCGATCACGATCAGGAAGATTCCAATGGAGAGGAAGATCCTCAGGTATTTCCTTTCAATGGTATTAGCGCCCTCAAAATCATACCCCGTGGTCAGATGGATCTCCTGAATGGGCTGCAGATCCAGTTTGGCAAATTCCTCCAGGGTGGGTTTAGGCTTCAGGAAATCCTCAATTTTTTCTACTGCCTCCTCCCGGGATACTCCTTCCGAAAGCGCCACATAAGTATGATAACCACTGTTGCTCCAAAGATCGATGCCGTAGTCCCGTGTACCCAGGTACTCAAAGGGAATGATGTAATCGAACCAGTAGTGGCTCTGCTTCGGATAGTCCTCGAATACGGCTGAAACCATAAAATCCCTGTCAGGTGCCACATGCATGGCCTGTCCGATGGGATCCTTATCCCCGAAATGTTTCCGTGCAAGGCTTTCGGAGATCGCAATCTGATTTGGCTCCGAAAGCGGGACATTGGTCAGCTTGCGCATCACTTTAATGGAGAGCATTTCAAAGCAGGAAGGATCGGCATAGGTGCCCGTTTCGCTCACCTGCTCCCCATCAAGCTCAAAGGGCAGTCCTGATCGCATCAGGCGACAGTAGTCTGCAATCTCCGGAACTTCTTCCTTCAGGCTGGGACCCAGCGGCCCCTGGGTGATGGTCCAGGTGGTCATGTCTTCAAACTTGATATGCTGGATTACCCGGTACACATGGTCCGATTGTGTCTGAAACCTGTCAAACTGGTGATGGTAGTTTACCCAGAGCAGGAGGAGGATGGAGCAGGCCATGCCCACCGATAATCCGAATATATTGATAATGGAAACCCCCTTGTATTTCCAGATGTTTCGAAGAATAAGCCTGAGGCTGACAGCTAGCATAGTATAAATATATTAGGTTTTCCCTTAAGAATCTAAAAACATGCCATAATATGTACTTCACTAATTACGTGAGACTTACCATGCATATACTCTTAAGTGTCATTATAAATATGTTGCAATAACGCAACAGCTATTGTGCGAAATTGATACAATGCTTAACTTTAGACAAAGCGAAGTTCCATGGAATTAGAACAGGCCAGTATCCTGGTGGTGGACGATGACCCAGGCATCCTGCATTCTGCCAGGATGTTTCTCAAGCAGCTGTTTACGGATGTCAGTGTAAGCAGCAATCCGCGGGTGATGCTGGAGCTCCTGAGGGAAGGGGATGTGGATGTTGTCCTGCTGGATATGAATTTCAGCCGCGGGGAGATCGATGGGAAAGAGGGTATCGGACTATTGCAGCAGATCCTGGACCTGGATCCCGATCTGCCTGTGATTTTCATTACTGCCTACGGGGAATTTGACCTGGCCGTCAGGGCTATCAAGGCCGGGGCCTATGATTTCCTGGTCAAACCCTGGAAAAATCAGCGTCTACATGGCTCCATTCTTTCCGCCCTGAAATTCCGGCAATCCCGGAGAATTGCTGCTACCTGCCGGGAAAGGGCCCAGCTGCTGGGGAATGATAATGCACAGGACTATGCAGCTTTCGTCGGTGAATCCATGGCCATGCAGCGAGTAAGCGAACTGATACGCCGAGTGGGTCCCACCGATGCGGATGTCCTTATTACCGGAGAAAACGGAACGGGAAAGGAAATGGCTGCACGCCAGCTGTATCTGCATTCGGAGCGGGCTGACAGGATATTTCTGAAGGTGGACATCGGGTCCCTCAGCGAAAACTTATTTGAAAGTGAACTGTTCGGACATGAAAAGGGATCTTTCACGGATGCGCAGGAACAGAAAGCGGGTCGCTTCGAGCTGGCTTCGGGAGGCACCTTCTTTATGGACGAGATCGGGAACCTGGATATGAAACTGCAGACCAAGATCCTGAGTGTTCTGCAAAACAGGGAGATTTTCAGGGTGGGGGGATCAAAAGGTATTCCCGTCGATGTCAGGCTTATCTGTGCCACCAATCGAGACCTTGCAGCCATGGTCAAGGAGGGCGATTTTCGGGAGGACCTCTACTACCGGATCAATATGTTTGAAATTGAGATACCTCCCCTGCGTGACAGACCCGACGATATCCCTCTGCTGGTGGATCATTATCTGGATTATTTTAAAGCGCGATACAATAAACCGGGATTGAGACTCTCTACTTCGGTTACCGGAAAAATGAAAAAGTATCGCTGGCCGGGAAATGTGAGGGAGCTGAAAAACTCGTTAGAACGGGCCGTTATCCTGGAGGAGGGCGGCCAGATCAGCGCCGAATCGCTTTTCCCGCCCCGGGTTTCGCCTTCTGTGGCAGATCCGGAGAAAGCCTACAACCTGGTGGAAAACGAAAAAAGGTTGATCCTGGAGGTGATTCAAAGGAACAGGGGCAATATGACCCGGACCGCCCAGGAACTTGGAATTGAGCGCACAGCGCTCTACAGGCGAATAAAGAAATACGGATTATAAGACAGCATCCATGTTACTGAAGAGATTCTATATCAACCTGATCATCCGCCTTTTGCTGATCCTGGCCAATATGGTACTGCAGGCCTTTGCCATCCGTGATCTGATCGGAGGTCAAATGCTCTTTACCTTCATCGTGCTGTCAGGGATCCTTATCCTACAGGTGGTCCTGCTCTTCCTCTATGTAAAAAAGACCAACCGAGTACTCACCCGCCTGGTCCTGTCGCTTTCCAACCAGGACTTCAGCCAGTCACCTGGCAGGGATCGCACTCCCCATAAAGAGCTTAGGTACGCTCTCAATGCTATAATTGAACAGTACCAGTCGGTCTACATGGAAAAAGAAAGTCAAACCTTCCTTATGCATCACCTGGTACAGGCCATTCCGGCTGGTATCCTGGTAGTGGACCAGGAAGGCTCTATTTTGCATATTAATAAAGTTATTGAAAGGTTACTGGATCTTTCAGGGGCCAGGAATATGGAAGAGATTCAGAAGCAAGAGCCCGATCTCTATAAAGAGATCCTTGGGCCCGGCATTCCGGGCACATACGTATTTGAGCATTCCCAACAGGGAGAGAATAGAAAACTTTCCATTACACTGAGGGAGTTTCCCCTGGTGAATAAAATGCACCGGATTGTCCTGGCCCAGGATATAAGCCGGGAGGTAGATGCGGGTGAGGTGGATGCCATCCAGCGCCTGCTGAGGATACTCACCCACGAGATCATGAACTCGCTTACCCCGGTTCATTCCCTGACCGAAACCATAACCATGCTAATGACCGGTGTAGATGGCCAATCGAAAGCACAGGATGAGATCACCCGGCTTAACTATGACGATATCCTGGAATCGGTGCAGGCCATCCAGGAAAGAACTGGACGCCTGGATCAGTTTGTGACCCGTTTCCGCAGCCTGACCCGCATGCCCGATAAGCTGGAACTTAAAGCTGTCAGGGTCAGGCAAGTTTTTGATTCGCTTTGCAGCATTATGCATGCTGAACTTGCAGAGGCCGAGCTGATGGTGGATTTGGAAAGCGAGGATCTGGAAATTATGGCCGACACTGTGCTGCTGGAGCAGGTATTGATTAACCTGGTCACCAATGCTCTTACAGCCATGTCAGGGGCCCATCGGCCCCGCCTGGAATTAAATGCACATAAGAGCGATTCCCGGGTAAGAATCCTGGTCAGGGACAATGGAAGGGGTATCCCAAAAGAGAAACTCAACGACATCTTTATGCCCTTTTACTCCACAAAGGAGAAGGCCTCAGGGATCGGCCTCAGTTTTGTCAGGCAGGTTCTGCGCTTGCACCATGCTTCCATCCAGGTTCAGTCAGAACCAGGGAAGGGGAGTACCTTCAGCATTCTCTTCGATGAGCGTTGAGTTAAGTACCTTCAGCCCCTACTTCTTCCCATTTCTGGGTGGCGACAGATTTTTCAAGGGCTTCAAGTACCCGGACACAATTTAAAATGCTCTGATGTGTGCGGGGTTCTTTACCTGATCGGAACATTTCCACCATATCGGTATAACAGAGTGCCGGGTCGCTCTCTTCAACAAAGGATTCGAGTTCCATGAATTCTTCTTCTGTTTCCACAAAGGTTTCCCAGCCGTATGCATTCTTAAAAATCAAGGTAGCAAATAAGCCATTTTTGTAAACCAGGTTGGCGCTGCCATTTGGCCCCTCTCTGGTGACCCTCACCCGTTCGATATCTTCACCAAACATATACATCAGGGGCTGAACAATATGTACCCCGTAGAAAAAAATTCCTCCATATTTCGAATCCATATCGACAGGTCCGGATCTTACCACCTGCCTGATATTTTCCATGGAGGCTACCTGCTCTTTCATATCAAAGGTGGCAGCACTCTGGGCAATGGTACTGTAAGAGGTGACCGGTGTTCCAAGTTCCCGGGCCAGTTCCAGGAACTCTTCCCCCTCAGCCGCTCTGTAACAAAAGGGCTTGTCAACGAAGGTAGGAATACCCTCTTTTATAAAGGGGGTGGCGGCTTCGAGGTGATACTTTGCATGCCGGTGATCGACAATCAGTGCGTCGATTTTCCCCAGCATCTCCATGGGGTCTTTCACGATATGCGGGATATTTCCTTTTTCTGCTGCATTCCTGGCAAATTCATCAGTTTCACCCCAGACGTATTTAACTTCTGCTGCCGGGAATTTTTTATCAATGTTGAACATTTTGCCAAAGCCGATGGTATGAGAATTCTCCGCGCCGATGATCCCGATCCGCAAGTGTTTCAGCTCTTGCTCACGGGCACGCAAAAGTTGGGGCGCAAAAGCAGATAGTGCAGCTCCTGTACCCACGGTTTTTATAAATGATCTTCTTGAATTCATGTGATGAGATTTATCCTTTCCATACTAGAGTTTCATTTCCCAGCCTTCTTCATAGCTTCGTGACCAGTACTTATTGGCCTCTTCATCACCAAGAATATGACCGTTTTCCGGATCAATTTCAAGAGAATGTCCTACGCGTTGAGCAATGTTGCCGAGTTGCACAAGCAGGGTGCTGATATGTCCGGATTCGATATCGGCGTTGAGCATGCTGCTTCCATTACGGATCCCGTCGAAAAAATTATTGATGTGAATGGCATCCAGGTTATTAAAGGGATTTACCAGGTCTCCCGTATCCAACTTTTGCTCCGGGCTTACCGCTTTTACAATATTGTTTTGAAGATCGAAGATGGTGTAATTATCGCCTCCGGGAAATAGCATGCTGCCTTCTTCTCCATAAAAGATCACCCCGGCGCCGCTTCCTTCTATGAGTTTTCCATTGCAACTTCTTCCTTCCCAGGTCATGGAAACGCCCTCTTTAAAGTCGAGATTTATTACCTGTGTGTCCGGGTGTTTCCCAATCGTCCTTGTAACGGTATCTTCCGCCATTGGAACTCACTTTTACCGGATAATCCACATCCATTCCCCAACGCAAAAGATCAATCATATGCGTACCATTATTCAGAGCCTCGCCTGTTCCCCAATGCCAGAACCAATGCCAGTTGTAATGAACGATGTTGTCCTTAAATGTCTTTCTGGGAGCAGGGCCCTGCCAGAGATCCCAGTCGAGCCATTCAGGTACTGCAATTTCTTTTCCTATACCAATGGGTCCACGATTATTTGCATACCAGCCTTTCCCAAAATAGGCACGGCCGATGACTCCGTCTTTTAATTCCTGCATGCCCTGTATGACCCTGGGGAAGGAGCGGCGCTGATTTCCCAGTTGAACCGCTTTATTGTATTCCCTTGCAGCTTTAATAAGCAATTCTCCTTCGTGGGGATTATGACTGCTGGGTTTTTCAAGATAGACATGTTTCCCTGCCTGCATGGCCAGAAGGGCGGCTGGAGCATGCCAGTGGTCGGGTGCGGCAATTACCAGCGCATCGATTTCTTTATCCTGAAGTGATTCTCGAAAATCACGGAATCCTCTGGTCTTTATATCCTGGGATGTTTTTAAAGCTTCCTGACACGCCAGGATTGCTCTGCTGTCCACATCGCAAATATGGAGCACATCACAATCTTTCTGCAGGGCAAAATTGGAGGCAAGTGCTTTCCCCCTTGAATTTACCCCCATCACAGATACTATTATCCTTTCATTGGAGCCCATGATGCGGCCATAACTTTTTGCACTGAAAGCGGGCAGGACCCCTCCAAATGAAACTGCTGCTGAAGCTGCTGTAGCTTTCTTAATGAAGCTTCTTCTTGAATTTGATACCATTTAGGGATGTTTTTGGGTTTAGACTGGTCTTGCTGATCCCTACAAGGTACAACATGGTAAAAGAATAATCAAAAATGATCTGAAGCATGAGTGGTATTATTCCATCAGCGTCATTCTTTTTACCTGTGCTAATTCACCAGTTTCCAGCCTGTATAAATATAGTCCGCCACCAAGGTTCCCGGCATCAAGTCTGTATGAATGACTCCCGGCCTGCAATACTTCTTCAACTAGAATGTCCACTAAGTGTCCGGCAACATCATATATTTTCAGTGATACATGATCGGATTTGGGAATGGTGAATTCAATAGTCGTATTCTGGCTGAAAGGATTGGGGTAGTTCTGTTTCAGCTCAAATCCTTCGCTTACAATGGGATCATCAACGGAGGAGATGAAAGGGGTGGTAAAAGAGAATGTATCCAGACTTAACACAACACCATGGCCGTCAGAGACAGATACGGTCCATTCATATTCAGAACTTGAGCGCAGGGATGAGTTTGGAATATACACCAGGGAAGTATCGCTTATATCTTGAATGATAGTATCCCATGCTGTACCCATGATCTTTAATTCGTACAGGAGTGGATCCTCATCAATATCGTATGAGCTATTCCATTTAAATTCAATATTATCAAGGCTTGTTAATGTCTGGTTATCTGAAGGTTCAGAAAGGGAAAACTCAAGAGGAAGGTCGTTTTCAGGGAGAATAGTGACATTAAATGTATCGCTGATACCAAAATTACTTGTGTCTTTGGCAAAAACAATCACGCTAAGCGTTCCGTTGGCATCCGGCAGGGCAGACAAACTTAATATGTTGTCAGTTACAGATGCTTCAAGCAGATTCTCCGAGAGGGATACTGAATAAATCAGGCTGTCACCAAAGGGTAGATCTTCATCCTGGAATATGGTGTCCAGATTCGCAACAACCAGGTGGTCAAAATCTTCGTTAAGCTCGAAATCACCAATCATATTTTCCACATAAGGAAGGATGTTATAGGGCTCAACAGCTGTCAACCGAACGTAGGCAGCTGCCTGTTCCACGTCAAATGAAAATCCCTTTCCTGTACTTCGACCGGAAAATCTACTGAATTCACCTGAGGATGAGGCATGTGTCATAACATCGAATACATCTCCGAGATCGGGGATGAAATCATCAATCAATGCAATATTCAAGTGGCCATCCAGTGCGACGTTGCCGGTGTGCTTTAACTGATCATACTCACTATCCACCACCTTTCCTCCGATCTCAATATTAATCATTGAATTTTCAGTCTGGTACTGAGTACCTGTAACATTCAAGGTGCCAGGAGATAGTCCGGGGGAGATAGTGCCTGCGTTTGTGAAAGACACGCTGGATATATCGAGCGTCCCTTTACCCATTATGGTGCCCGTGGCTTCGTTAATAAATGGACTGCCCTTGATCGCTAAAATATCCGAGTTTACTGTGATCGTCCCCCTGTTTATATGTGTCGCTCCTGAATTCAGAATTAAATATCCCTGGGAGGTACTTATTTGTCCCTCATTGATCAGGGTTGCATATAATTTGTTAGTAAAAGTGGGATAGAGGGGAATACTATTACTTTCTATGGTCCCATCAGGGGCATTAAGCAAGGTATCGTTACCCATATCAATGGTGCCCAATGATGTGGTGCCGCTGTTAGTGTAGTAGATTAATCCGTGATTTGTAAAACCATTGGCAATGGTTATTTCATTATAAGTAGTTGTACAATTAATGTTTATCCTGGAATCTGCTGTGGTGGTAAGCGACCCATTTACAGAGCAAATATTTGTGAATGCGATATAATCATCGTTAACAAGATCCATGTCTATAATTCCAGTAAAGACAGTCAGCGTTCCTGAATTCGTCAAAGTACCATCGCTTGAAACGGTCGAGTTACGGATATTCATGCTGTTTTGATTATCAATGTCTCCCGCACAGGTCATGGTCGAATAGAGTAGATTAAAGTTACTCCGGTTTATAAAAGTAGATTCACAGTGTAAGGTTGAATATTGAATATCAATTACATTCTGGCTAACTATGGGGTCGGAAAAAGTAATTACAGCACTGTTCTTTGCCGAAAAAGTCCCAACCAGAGAAAAAGTTCCCGGGGTATGACTGAAATCACCACCAGTGACTGATAATGCTGCCAGGGTGTCCACTGCAAGGGAGCCGGAGCTGGTAAAGGAGGGATCGCTTCCTGTTTGAGTCAGATATAGGGTTCCACCTTCCTGCACATGAATAGTACCACTGTTTGTATGAGCGGCGTCTTCTTTATCTATATAGAATCCCTGGGAAATAATGAGTTCACCCTGGTTATCCAGCGGGGCAAATATTTTATTTCCAAAGGTTGGATATAGCGTTATGCTGGTGCTTTCGATGGTGCCATCCGGGGCATTTATCAAAGTGCCACTGGTGATATTAATGGTGCCCAGTGATGTGGTGCCGCTGTTTGTAAAATAGATTAAACCGTGATTTGTAAAACCATTGGCTAGGGTGATCTCATTGGCAGTGGTGGTACAGTTAATGTTTATCCTGGAATCTGTTGTGGTGGTAAGCGACCCATTTACAGAGCAAATATTTGTAAATGCGATATAAGCATCATTAACAAAATCCATGTCTATTACGCTGGTGAAGGCAGTAAAAGCACCTGAATTATTTATAGTGCCTGTTCCGTTTATTGTGCTGCTGGCGCTTAATGCCACACCCCCATTTGCGTTTATATTTAAATCTCCGTTAATGGTGAGTGTTCTGCCGGAGAGTACAAGCCTTTGAGTTCCGTTTGTTCCACCAATTTCAATACCGGCAACTGTTGCATCAGTATCCAGTGTTACATCGTAAGTGCCATCAGCGCTTATAACTACATTGTCGATCGATGCAGGTACACCATTGGGTGACCAGTTTGTAGAAACGCTCCAGAGTCCTGACCCACCTGTCCAGGAGTATGTGGTTTGTCCGAAAGCAATTTGATTAATTGATACAAATAAAACGAAACAAAGAAGCAGGCTGACTGAAGTTCTCATGTGGATTAAGTTTTAGTATGCGCACAGTTACATATAAATATATGTAAATTCATTAATAATAAATAGCATGGAAAGTGTCGTTGGTCAAAATGGACTAAAGTGCATTCAGTTCTTTGACGACTGCCTCAAGCTCTTCATCGCTGAAGCCTTTCTCACGGGCAGCATCTTCAAGAGTTCCCCAGATGGGTTCCCCGCATGCGATGCACTTGATTCCCCGGTCGGCCAGGTACATGACACTGGCAGGCTTCAGCTGAACCAGGTCTTCGATGTGGATGTCTTTTGCTATATGCATGGGCTCACTAAACTAGTGTTGAGTATAAGTACAAGGTACAATTTCCTTATTGCTTCTTGGTGAAACTTTCGTATATTTTAACAAAAAGAAATGGGACATAAAAGTTTAATTAAAACTTTTAGCTGCTGCTTTTTGGCGGCTATGATCTTTATTATTGGACAAACAGTGCTTGCTCAAGAAGCACCAACCACTCAGCTGGTGCCGGACACTGCAAATATGGCCTATAACGAAATCTCTCAAAAGCTGGGATTTTATGTGTTTCCGGGCAATGAGGAAACCCAGGCCCAACAAAAGGCAGACGAATATGCATGTTATGAATGGGCCATTGAACAGTCGGGTATTGATCCGCTGAATCTTCCAACAGTTGAGGCACCTCCTCCTCAGGCCGGGCCTACCGGTGGAGCAGTGAGGGGAGCAGCAAGGGGAGCAGCTGTAGGTGCGGCTGTTGGTGGTATTACAGGTGATGCAGGTGAAGGTGCTGCTGTTGGTGCGACTTTAGGTGCCGTGAAGGGCAGAAGGGCAGGAAAGCAGGCCCAGGCTCAGCAAAACCAGCAGGCTCAGGCCAGTGCTTCCGCTACAGAAGAGCAGATGAAGGATAGTTATAAAAAGGCTTTCTCTGTATGTATGGAAGGGAAAGGCTATACCATCAAATAAGGACTCAAAATTCCACTAAAAATAGAATTTGAATGTTAATATCATTTCAGAAACGAAAGCATTATCTGAGAGGCTCTCAAGGTAAACACTGTAATAAGTAAATTGCAGGCCTAACTCAAAGTCCCGGGCCCTGGTATATCCAATTTTGCCTATAAACAGATTTGCTGATCCACCGTCGGACATTACTATTTCAGGATTTGAAGACAAAGAATATCCAAATGCCAGTCCCAGGGGCACCTTATATTTGGGATTAAAATCAATATCACCTAAAATACCACCTGAAAAATATCCTTTTGTGGCCCCTCTTTCCAGAGATTCGCCATAAGCATACTCCAGGTTAGCCTGTAAACCAATTGTTGGATTAAAAGCGTAAGCCCCGCGAGAACTTAAACCGATGGTCATTCCAGGGACCTTCTTATAGACCGATGGGTTTGGTTCATTATTAATGATATCCCGGAAATAGTCAGCAACGTTTATAAAGTCCCCTGTTACACTTGCCAGGTTACACTTCCGGATAGGTAAAATTTATCTGTTTCCACGATCCTGACCAGCCAACCAATTTCACCCGCGGAAAGCTTGTTTACTCCATCAACCAACAGGGTTGGCATATTGGTTCCCAGACGAGCTGCCATTTTTATGGAAAAGAACAATGATAACCATGGAGTGAAACGTTGCTGGTAATTTATATCCATATCCACATATTGAATTCTCCCTTCGCGACCTGCAATTTCATAATCGCCAATTGTTTTACCGGGCATTTTCAGATAGGATGTGTTGCCAAGTCCAATATTTGCCTGCAAGCTGGTGCTACAAACGGACTTCTCAGGTAATTGACAGAAGGGAACAAGTGACCATTGAGTAACGGGTTTTTTATTTCAGCCGGTGATGTAGGCCGACCTGGGCATTCACCGCAGCGTAAGAGATGGAAAGAATTATGAAAAGGTAGATCAGCTTTTTCATAACAACTTAGTTTTTTGAACGCTTTAAGGGGACCTCAATGCCGGTCAATACTTTAAAGCCGGAGGTTTTTACCCTGGGGATAATACTATTATTCAGTGGCTCGTTGCTTAGGTTTCTGAGACCCTGAGAGTATCTTAATTCAAAGAACAGGCTTGGAAAGCCAAGGGGAATTCGGATGCCTGCACCAAAATGCATGGCGAAATTCCATTGGGTCAGCTCAGCATTAATTGCACCTTCCTGTCCCCCGGAAGTAGCTGAGCTATTGAGCAGCAAGCTACTTTCGAAACCTGCAATGGCATAGAAGCGCTTGTTTGTGCTTGTTATTTTTAATGTTAGAGGCAATGAAAAATAGTTAAGGCGAATATGGATACTATCCATAGTATCGTCCGAACCTGCAACATCATAGAGAACTTTAGTCCCCTCCTGGATGTATGAGGGCTGAATCCCCAGATATATATCCTCGCTTAGCTAATATCCAGCAGAACACCAAGATTTGCCCCCATCAAACTACTGTAAGCAGCGTTGGCAGGTGCATCGCCTGAGAGTTTACTCATATTCAATCCTCCCAACAGACCAATTTTGGATTGAGCCATCGTAAGGGAGGAGGATAGTAATAGAATCAGAATAGTAAGGGGTAATCTGGGCTTATACATGCTGTACATTTTGTGCAGAACTTAAATTACACAAAACAAAGATACCAATCAAAAAGTAACAATGGGATAGAATCAGTAATGATATATAGCCTGTCAGTCTTTCAGGTAGACCACTTTCCCGGCAAGCCATGTTTTCTGAATGACCATCTCCCCATCTTCCATGGTAAACTGGATCAGGTCGGCGCGTAAGCCCTCTTTGATCTCACCCAGGTGATCGAGTCCCAGCAGGCGGGCCGGGTTTGTACTGGCCATACGAATGGCATCTCCAAGGCTGCATTCAGTAAATTTCATTGCATTACTGATGCACCGGCTTATGGGCATTGCAGCTCCTGCCAGTACGTTCTCGGATGGGAATTTTACCACCTCGCTGGTGAGTTCGTAGATCGCTCCATCCTTTTCATATACTCCCAGGGGAAGCCCGGCAAATGAGAGGGCATCAGAGACAAGAATGGTCTTTTCTGCACCTTTAACCTTGTAAAAGGTGCGGACTTCTTCTTTGGTCAGATGAGACCCGTCGGCAATGATGGTAATTGAGAGCCCGTCGTTGGACAATTGTGGCCAGAGGGGATTGTGATGACGGTTTATTTCATTGGCACAGCCGTTTCCCAGGTGACCTGAAAGGGATGCACCCGCCTCCACAGCCTGTTCAATAATTTCGGGTGTTCCATTATGATGGGCAAGTGAAACCACTACTCCGCTTTTATGGCATAGCTCTATGAAGGGAATTGCTCCCTCCATTTCCGGTGCCACCGTAATGAGCTTGATTCCCTGATGAGCCCTTTCCTGGTATTCTGAAAACTCTTCCCAGTCAGCTAACCTGACATGCTCTTCAGGATGCGCACCCCGATACCCGTCCACTGGTGAAATATAGGGACCTTCCAGATGAAACCCCGGAATTGACATTCCGATTATTTCATCATCCATGGCCCCGGCCAGCAGGGTAAAGCTATGGGCCAGCCTCTCATGATCCCGGGTAATCACTGTGGGAAGATAGCTTGTTACACCTTCTTTCCACATGGCAAAAGTAGCTTCATGCATCATTTCGGGGCTGAGCTCCTGATCGGAAAAATCCACCCCCATATACCCGTTAATCTGAATATCAATCAAACCAGGGGCAAGGTATACTTCCGGCAAATCGGATCCTTTGGCAAGGGGCTTAATCTGGCTAATTTTACCATCAACAATTTCAATGCTTACCGGGTTGCCATCGAGGTAGAGTAAACCTTCCACATATGCGGCTCCATTTTTTTCAGTACAGCCAAACATAGACATCAGAATTAGTGGGATTAAAAGGCAAGTTCGTATTTTCATTTTCTCAGGAATATGATCAATAATTGATGAGTAAGTTAGAAAGATAACTCAAACATTGGATAAGCTGACAGGAAAAAAATACGACTGGTGAGGTTCACTCAAGTGGCTCTCCGCAGGTAGGACAAAACTTGTAACCAAGACCTTTGTCAAATTCATGGCCATTGGAACATTTAACCACCTGTTTTTCAGTATTTACCTGTGTCAGGACACCATAAATATTGCTGGTGGAAGAAAGACTTCCCTTGTAGCCGGTAATCAGGAATTCGATGCTTTGAGTCTGTCCCGTTCTTAGTACTTCAAGAAATTCTTGCTTGGGACAGTAAAGTTCCAGGGTAGTTTTTTTGCCATTCTTTGTAATCTCTGCATACAGCAGATCTTGTCTGGCTATGATCCATAAAGTATTGTAAGAGGTAGTCACCCTTACCCCGTTATTTTTTAGAAGGTCTGCGGCTGTTTTCTGGTCATAGGAATAGGCCCAGTTACCTTTATAAGAATTCTGAATATCAACACCTGCCGATACTTTTTCTCCCTGGGGATGGTTGAAGAACCTGATAATATTCGCATCGTTGAATCTGACCGATTTACCCCAGATAGACTTTGCAAAGTCTTCATTTGTACGCTGAATAACACTTTCGTGCGCATTAACAGACTTATCCTGTGCAGTTTTGACCATCAACTGGAGCTCATCTTCAGAAAGAACCTGAGTAAAAGCTATGGCTGATATGCAAATGAAAAAGATGAAGAGAACAGTTTTCATGATAAGTTGCTTTTAAGGTAAAACGTGCTTATCAGTCATTTAGTATCTATGCTGAAGGTCTGAAAGTTAGGTACTTTTGCCTTATTTCTTCTTAAATGTATATATTCCCCTGAGGGCTACCGTGAAGTTGCGATCCTTATAATCGGCCCATTCTCCCTCATTAATGTTGAGGACTCCCGGAACTACCCTCAGGCCCAGTCCAAAGTTATTTGGAAAGGCATAAGTAACTCCCAGAGGGATGCCCAGGTCAAATGTTTTGACATAATCTTTAAGATTGTAGGACTCCCCATCCCAATTGTCGTTGGCACTTAACAGGAAACCGGGCTGAAGACCAATTTCACCATAGACATTATTAGCTGAAATAATATCTTGTGGTTAAGGGAAGATTGAGATACCACAGTCTGGTTGTACCTTCAATGAGTCCCTCACCCCAATCATCTTCCCAACCGGCACCCTGCATGGAAATATTGAATCCACCCCAGTAAGCTGAGAGGAAGCTTGCAATTAAAAGGGACCTCTGCTTCTACGCCTCCCTGAAATCCCCAGGCGCCGATTCCAGCTATCGCTTTCACCAACAAGCCTGCTGTGTACTCCGGCTAAATTCACGTCCATGGTGGTACAGGGCCTGAATGCACACGATTGTAAAACACAAATGCACCCGATAATTACTAAAGTAGAAATGGTCTGTTTTTTCATGATTTGCAGATTTAAGGTTTGGAATAGCAACAATTTACGAAACAGGCCGATTCAAGTCAATAAGTTTGTGATGATTAACTTTTTGTAGACTACTCAAACATTGGAGCGATCTCTTCGATGACCATGGGAACCTTCTTATGGGCTTCGCCACTGCCTTCATCGTAATCGGATGCGGTAGTTACGATGACCAGGTCGAGGTCCCTGATAATGAAAATATACTGTCCGCCCCAGCCCATTGCATGTACCATCTCATGTTCGGATTCGGTAGGGGAATGGTCTTCCTTCCACCAGGAGTTATTTGAACTGGAACGATGCCACCACTGATAGCCGTAATTAAAGAACTCGCTTTCGCTGATATGAGGCTGCGTGGATTCAAGGATCCAGTTTTCAGGGATAATCTGTTGATCCTTCCACCGGCCCTCATTTAATACCAGCAGTCCGATCTTGGCCATATCTCTTGGAGTCAAATGAATGTGAGCCTGGCAGCATGGTGTCCCATTCTCTTTATCCCACTGGTAATTAGTGATGCCCAGTGGGGCGAATAACTTCTCTTTTGCATAAGCATCCACCTCCTGACCTGTATTTGCATAAATAATAGCACCCAGGAGGTAAGGGCACTCGCTGTTGTAGCTGAATTGTTCTCCGGCTGCTGTTTCAAGTGGTGAGTTGAGAATCTGCTTTGCCAGTTGTTCCTGCTCCAAACCAAGATAGCTGTCGTCCGTTTGAAACACAGCGCTCATGGTAAGCAGATGCTGAAGTGTAATACGGCTATGCTCATCGTCCAGATTCAGGTCCATATTGGGGAAGAAACTGGCGATAGGTTGATTTACATCTGCTTCACCATTTTCGCTTGATTGCCAGTCCGGCCAACAGGGAAACAATACTTTTGGTGCATGAGTGAATGTCATGGGTTCGATTTTCGTCATAGCCATAGAAGTATTCTTCAAGAACAAGCTGTCGATCTTTCAGAATCAACAGCGATTCAAGCCTGCCATATTCCTGCCCGATGACCTCCTCCAGCAAGCTGGAGAGAAGAGCAGGGTCCTTTATATGCTTGAAAACCGATCCCGTTTGGATCCCGTCCTCATGTACTTCTGGTTCCTGGTATGCGTACATGATGCTGCCATCCTTTTCAGGCGCCTTTGGCATAAATAAATACTGAATATCCAGGTCTTGTGCCCGTATAAAATCAAGCCTGTCTTCAGGCACCGGATCATCAGGATAACCAGTATATACCATTCCTGATATGCTATCCTTGCTTTCATTCACATGCCCTATAAAAGTGCTCCCTTGCTGATCATGGAAGATGATTTTCTGGTCCTCCGGGGTGTATTCCAGGTTTGATAATTTCCAGGAATTCATGAAATCCCCGTCAGCAATGAAACAAGCCTGAACCATCAGATCATTTTGAAGATTCCCTTGAATATGAATAACCGGTTGCAGTGTAATTGATGGCAGATGCAAGGCCGTTTCAGAAGTGCTCTTCCACAAACCATCCAGGGTGACATAATGCTCTGGAGATGATAGACTGGTTGATTCAGCCGGGGTATCCTTATCCGATATGCAATTTGTAAGCAGTAACAGGGATATTACCAGGGCAATACTTTGGGGCATATTCATTATTGAAGCACGAAATTTATGGGGAAGGTGAAAATCACAGCCACTTCCTTGCCTCTTTGTTTTCCGGGAGTCCACATGGGTGAGGCCGAAACGACCCTGATACCCTCCTCATCCAGCGCGGGACTGGCACTTCTTACAATCACAGGATCTACCAGTTTTCCTTCTTCATTTATAACGAACTGAACAATTACACGGCCAGAGATACTGTCTTTTGCGGCAGATTCGGGGTACTGGAGGTTCTTGGCAATATACTTGCGGAATTCGACACCAGGTTCTCCATCATTAAATGTGGGCATCTCTTCCACCACATAGAAGACTTCACGGTCTTTTTTAACTGTGTCTTGCTGGACATTCTCTGGTTCTGCTATTGGTTCTGCTATTGGTTCTACTGTTGGTTCTGCTATTGGTTCCACATCAGGCTCCATATCAGGTTGATCGGGTTTCCGGGTTATCTGTATTATTTCGTCCGGGAAGCTTTGCTCCAGGACCTCATCCGGAGGCATGGGCCGGGGATTGGCATCTTGTACCTCCTGTGCGGCTAAAGGCTGGGTACTGGGGAGGGTTTGAGCTTTGGTTTTCTCAGAACAGGTGAAAATCAGGAAGAGAGTGGCTAATATGGGGATCAGCAGCAAAGGTTTAAACTTTGCAAATACGGATGATTTATTCTTACACATCATTATGATCCTGTTTTTAATTGTTGAGTTGAATGTACTTGTCAGGGTTATAGGTGCTAAACCAATGGTTTGTTTCAGAAGCAGGGTCTGATATGTAGCTGGATTGGCTTTTTGGTTCAGAACGCCGTTATCGGCCAGGTATTCATGGTTCTCTCTCAGGGCTGTTTTCAGGAGCCACATAAAAGGATTGAACCAGAATACGGCAAGGAAGAGTTCAACGAAAAGGTTATCGTAGGTGTGTAGTTGCTTTATATGGATTACCTCATGGTTGATAATATATTTGCTATCAGGTTCTTCAGCCAGTGTATCATTCAGATAAATGGTCCTGAAGAAAGAAAAAGGTGCTACTACCTCTTGAGTATAAACGATGGAATATCCATCGAGATCTGTCCTTCTTCCTTTGCTTTTCAGCTTCTCAACTCTTATGATTCCCAAAATAACCCTGGCAAAAAGGAGAGAAGCTCCAAGCAAATATGTCACAAGAGCAATAGCCTTCCAGTTATATGAGGAAATTGACAGACTTTCCGATCCATTGGTGATGGTCACGGCGGGGATATTGATGGTCTCCGATAAGCCGGATATGCTTCTTAAAGGGGATACCTCACTGTTGTTCTCAAATACACCAAGATTTGCAAGAGGAAGGGTGAAAGCAACTACGAGTATGCTGAGCAGATAGAAGCGATTGAAGCGGAAATAGGTTTCCTTCCGGAGAAAAAACCAGTACATGGTGAAAAGGACAGCCAGGCAAATTCCCGATTCATATATGAAAACTATGAAATCATTCAGTGTCATCTTTCTTTATATTTTCTGATTCTTTGGCGATCAACTTTGTAAGATCCTCAAATTCTTTGGGGCTCAGTTTCTCTTCCTTTGCCAGGAAGGAAACCACACTCTCAATAGAATTATCGAAGTAGTGGGTGATTAAGCCTTTAAATTTCAGTTTCCTGTATTCGGCTTTTGAAATAAGCGGGAAATACTCATGGGTTTTGCCGTAGGGTTTATGACCGACGAAGCCTTTCTTTTCCAGAATCCGGACAATGGAGGCAACCGTGGTATAGGGTTGTTTTGAATTGGGGAGCTGGCTCATAATATCCCTGACCAGGGCCTTCTCCAGGTTCCAGATGACCTGCATTACTTCTTCTTCTTTCGCTGTGAGTTCTTCCATAAACCAAAATTACTACTTATTTTTCAGTAATACTACTAAAATATACGTTATATTACTGAATAATACGTAATATAGAATGAATCTACGTTATTGAGTAGGTTCTTTTTTTGGCTGATCGCTATTTCTGCACAGTCAGGTACATGGCCGGGCTTCCCTCGCTTCCGGTGTTCCATTTCCCTTCAACTCCCCATCTTGTAAAAATGATTCCCTGGTTCTTTTTGGTGTTGAAGAGGAGGTATTCTGTCGTGACCTTCTGATTGATCTTCATGGCCCGGTCTTCGTTAATGCCGCTTATCTTTAACCATTCAAGGCTGATGGAAACTTCACCCTGCTGCACGATCTTGTATTTATCCAGATCCAGTTCAACCCATCCTTTCTCCTCATCAATGGCTACAATCACATTGCTGGTAAGCAGCTCATCAAAAGGCTTTTCATCCTTCAGGCTTCGGATATGAAGCCGGAACCAGATGGTGTCATAGGCCTGGCGATGAACATGCACATGTAGTTTTCTGATATGAACAGGCTGATCGCCCAGATCCATTTTTGTGCCTATCTCATGCCCCTTCCCAAAGCGGGAGCCTCCCCATCCACACCAGTTACCGTGGCGGTTATACTGCGTTGTCCCGATGGAATAGGGTTCTCCCAGGGGTGTGATGCTGACTTCGGCAAGGGGAATGGGATCCATGCCAGTCTAATGAGTTTTTTTCTTGTTCTGAAGCTCCTTCAGGCTAAAGGATTGCGCTTTGTATCCGATCATGGAGATACGTACCATTGATTCCGGATCAAGGTCCGGCACCTCCAGGTGAAAGATGCCCTGCTGATCCGTTATGGTCCCATAGCGGGTATTCAGGATGCCTATACTTGCATACTCCAGTGGGGCAGAGCTGAGGGAATCGAGAATGTATCCCTGGATTTCCTGGGCAAACAGTTGGAGAGATAAGCCCACAATGCAGAGCATTGTTGTTGCTGATTTCATAAGTTAAATCTAAGAATTCACCTTTACAAAGGCTAAACAAAATCCGGATTTGTAGTTCATTTTATTCTTGAATATGGTCCAGATTTCTCAGATATGAGTAATTTGGAAAGATAATAGGATGATCATGGAAAATATTGACAGGCGTTCGTTTATCAAAAAAACAGGTGTGGCAACAACAGGTGCTATTATGGGCAGCGAGCTGCTGGGCCGGCATTCAACTCTGAATAGTCCAAACAACACGGTACGCGTAGCGGTGATCGGGATTCGAAGCAGGGGCATGGATCATTGCCGCGCCCTGGCGCAAATTCCGGATGTGAAAATTGCCACCCTGTGTGACATTGACCAGCGTTTGTTACCAGGGGCGGTGGCCGAAGTGGAGAAATTGACAGGATATAAACCCGCTACGGCCACGGAGTACAGAAAGGTGCTTGAGGACCCGGACATCGATGCGGTGTCCATTGCAACTCCCAACCACTGGCATGCCCTGCAAAGTATATGGGCCTGCCAGGCAGGGAAGGATGTATACGTGGAGAAGCCCGTCTCCCATACCCTGCTGGAGGGCAGAAAGATGGTGGAAGCAGCCAGGAAATATGACTGTGTCGTTCAAACCGGCACGCAGGCCCGAAGCAGCATAGCGACCGTTCAGGCCATCCGCTATCTGGATGAGGGTGGACTGGGGGATATCTATATGGCCAAAGGACTGTGCCTTAAACCTCGCGGTAGTATCGGGCACGTGAAGGACAGCGAAGTTCCGGAGGGGGTCGACTGGAACAAATTCCTTGGGCCTGCTCCTTATCGTCCATTCAATGCAAATCGCTTTCACTATAAATGGCACTGGTTCTGGGATACGGGAAATGGTGATTTTGGAAACCAGGGTATTCACCAGGCGGATATCGCCAGGTGGGTCCTGAACAAGAATACACATCCGGTAAAGATCCAGGGCTTCAGCAACTTTTTTATCTGGGACAGCGACCAGGAAACCCCCAATATCCAGCATCTTGAGTTTGAATATGAAGATGGCAGGATCCTTCAATTCGAGGTGAGAGGTCTGGCCACCAATGACGAGGGTGGAATAAGGATAGGAAACCTGATTTTCGGGTCCAAAGGGTGGATGGATATTGCCAGTGAGGAAGAGGGGAAAGCCCAGGCCCATTTGAGTGATATAGAGCTGAGACCCAGTGGTTACTCATCCTATTCTGAGGAGAAGGGGCCGGAATTTATCGATGAGGATCCGGCCACCGGCGATGCAGTGGTGAATCATTTTACCAATTTCATTGATTGTGTCAGATCGCGCAGATGGCAGGACCTGAATGCCGATATCCTGGAAGGTCACTTATCCACATCGCTCTGTCACCTCGGTAATATTGCCTGCAGGCTAAAAAGACCTTTGAATTTTGATCCGGCCGGGGAGCGTATTTTGGGGGATGAGGAAGCGAACGGCTACCTGACCAAGGTGTACCGGTCTCCTTTTCTGCTGCCAGATGTGATTTGATTCCTTATGGTTCGCATGAAAGAGATAAAGGAAATATATGGGTCCTGGTGCCTGCTGGCAGGTGCTGCCGAGGGTCTGGGTGAAGCCTATGCCATGGCGTTGGCCCAGAGGGGAATTAATATCATCATGGTGGACAATCAGGATGAACTATTGCAGTCGCTTGGGGACCGGCTTGAGAAGGATTTCGGGATCAGTACCCGGAGGATTTGCATGGACCTGGCTGAAACCGAAAGTGCCGGCAGGATTATGGAGGCCATTTCTGAAACATCATGCAGGCTTATGGTCTACAATGCAGCTTTCAGCAGGATCAGGAGATTTATGGAATACTCGCAGGAGGATCTGGATCGCTACCTGGAGGTAAATGTCAGGATGCCTGCCCGGCTGGTGCATGGTCTGGTCGGCCTTCATTCCGGGAATGCCGGACAAAAGAAGGGAATTATCCTGATGGCATCCATGGCAGGATTATGGGGATCCGGTCTTCTGGCCCCCTATGGTGCCACCAAGGCATATAATATCGTTCTGGCAGAGGCGCTCCATCATGAATTGAAATCGGAGGGCTTTGATGTTATGGCATGTGTGGCAGGACCCACTTCAACACCCGCTTACCTTGCAACCCATCCCCGCTACGGAAGGATTCCTGTTCATGTGATGACCCCACAGCAAGTTGCAGAGGGAGCCCTGGGATCGCTGGGCAAAAGAGCCTTTTATGTTCCGGGATGGCGCAACCGGCTCAACTATTTTCTGCTGACCAGGATACTGCCCAGGAAGATCACAGCACGCTTGTTCAACCGGGCCACCGGGAACTTGTACCCGGAGGCCTAAAAATCGTTAAGCGGACAATTGATTAGCCCGACGGAGGGGTTTGTGTACCGAGATTGATTAATTTTGAGATTGTAAACCACAGACCTAATGAAACCTTCACCGTTGAGCCTCCATTTCTGGAACAGGCAGAGAATGTTCTGGTTGTTTCATATCTCGGGCTGGGTTTTTGTTACCCTTATCTTGTATGCCTATTTTAATGCAGGCCTGGAATCCACTGCACAATTTTTCCGCTTTCTTTCTTACTATCTGGCTGGGTTTCTTATTACTCTGGCACTTCGTCCATGGCTCAGGAGGATTTCGGCCAGGGAGTATAATCTGTATCGTTTGCTTCTGATTATCTTCCTGCTTGCCTTTGCCTCGACCATAGCCATTTATTTGATTCATTTCATGGTAAGCATACCCTCTCTCAAAGCGGAGTATCCCGACTTAACGAGTTTCAGAATTATCTTTGATAAACTGTTCTGGAAATTCCTTCTGGGGGTGCATAGCTTCATTGTATTTCTTATCGTATTTCTCTGGTTGTTTCTTTATTTCGGGCTTAAGTCCTTTCTGGATTTGCGAGCAGAACGCGAAACCGCTAAAGAGGCACAGATGCAGGCCCAGAAGGCCCAGCTGGAAATGCTGCGCTATCAGCTTAATCCGCATTTTCTGTTTAATTCACTGAACTCCATCTGGGCCCTGGTGGATGATGATCCGGTAGCTGTAAAGAAAATGGTCAACGAACTTTCCGATTTCCTTCGCTACTCTTTGCTATTCGATCATCAGCCATTTAAGCCTCTTTCGCACGAAATCGAGGCATTGAAGAACTATTTTTCCATCGAGAAGAAACGCTTCCAGGAGAAGCTGCTAATAGATCTTGATATTGCTGAAAACACAGAGAACTGCCGGGTCCTTAGTTTTATTCTCCAACCCTTCGTCGAAAATGCGATTAAATTCGGCATGCAAACCAGTGATATGCCCTTAAAGATCAGCCTGTCAAGCCGATTGGAAGGCAAGGACCTGATCTTAAATATAGCAAACACGGGGACCTGGGTTGATCCTTCGGAACATAGTGCCGAAGGCCCTGAATATAGTGGAACAGGAAAGGGCATTCAAAATGCGGTCAGCAGACTTGAAATTGCATATCCAGGTAAGTACCAGCTTCTTTTTGAGAAGCTTAGCAAGAAAGTTATTGTTAGATTAGTCATCCGAAATATTGAGTCATATGAAGAAATTCAAGGCACTCGTCATTGATGATGAACAGCTTGGCCCGAAAGGCGATTATCAGCTTGATTAAGGAGTATCCCGACATTGAGGTAGCAGGGGAGGCCGAGGATGTAGAGCAGGCTGCCGGGTTAATTGCCAGGCATCATCCCGATCTGCTTTTTCTTGATATTCAGATGCCTGGGAAAACCGGGTTTGATTTATTGAATGAGGTAGAGTTCAGGGGCAAGGTCATCTTCATTACCGCCTATGATGAGTATGCCTTGAGGGCTTTTGAGATCAATGCACTGGACTACCTGATGAAACCCATTTCTCCCGACCGCTTTAAGCTGGCCATTGACAGGTTGAATGAACAAGACGAGATGAAAGCGGTCCCTCTGAAACAGGATCTTCGCTACGATGACAGGCTTTTTCTGCTTATGGGGAAGCACATGGTTTTCCTGAAGATCAGCTCAATTATATATATTCAGGCTGAGGGCGATTACACGCAAGTCACCACATCGGATGGCCGGAAAGGTTTGATACTTAAATCCATGAAGGAGTGGAACAGCCGTCTGCCCGATTCCCATTTCTGCAGAATTCACAGATCATATATCGTTAACCTGGACTTTGTCGAGAAGATAGAAAAGGAGTACAATTATGATTTCAATGTGAAATTGAAGAACTGTGAAAAGAGTCTTATTATGAGCAGGCGTTATGCAAGGCTCCTGAAGGAAAAAATGGGCTAATTTCTGGCCACTTACAGACCTGATAGGCCACCTGTCGAAAGCTTGCCCGAATAGTGGACATTTATCATTCTTTGCCATAATTTAGACTCTGACAAACAGGCTTTTCCTGATGTTGGAGTAGGTTGACCAGAATGAGTTTTTCACAGTTAAATAGCTCGAGACCCAAGTTTTTGCTGGCATTCCTCCTGGCGGTGTCGATTCAAACAGCAATGGCCGGCAGCAGTTCATCTGTGGAGCCCAGGTATATCCAGTCGGTTCAGACTATCCGGGGACAGGTGGTGGACCAGGACAACAAAGCTCCCATTCCCTTCGTGAATGTTCTCCTGGAAGCAGAAGGAACAAGCAAGGGAACCATGACCAACGAGAAAGGATTCTTCAGTTTCCCGGCAGTTCCTACCGGGCGGTATAATTTAAGGTTTTCCTGTGTTGGATATGAGTCAAAAACCATCGCAAATCAAGTGTTGAGTTCCGGGAAGGAGCTTGTGCTGAATATTGAAATGGTGGAATCTTTAATTCAACTTGAAGAAGTTAATATAAGCTATACCCCCAAATCCGAAGCTATCAATCAGCGTGTAAGCGTTAGCGGGAGAAGTATTTCGGCTTATGAAATTGAAAATACGGCTGGTTCATTGTCAGATATTTCAAGGACAGTGCAGTCACTTCCTGGAGTCAATTCCCCAAACGATGGTCAGAATCATATCATTATCCGGGGGAACAGTCCCAAAGGGCTCCAGTGGCGTTTGGAAGGGATTGAGATCCCAAACCTGAATCATTTTTCAAATATCGGGGCCTCAGGTGGGGGGATAGGCATCATCAGTAATAATATGATTGCCACGTCCGACTTTCTCACCGGGGCTTTCCCGGCCGAGTATGGAAATGCCTTATCGGGGGTTTTCGACCTGAGATTAAGAACAGGCAATATTGAAAAGCATGAACAGACCTTCCAGGTGGGGCTTATGGGAACGGAGTTTATGGCAGAGGGTCCCATAAACAGGGAAACCAACACAAGCTACCTGGCGCATTACAGATACAGTACATTGAAAATAATACAGGCCCTGGGTGCTGATTTGGGAAGTGTCCCCGATTTCCAGGATCTCTCTTTCAAGATCTACCATCCAACCAGGAAAATGGGGGTGTTTTCATTTTTTGGAATAGGAGGCTTGAGTCACGAGGTAGGAGAGTATGGCGAGTACGAAATGAATTCCAATATGTCGACCCTGGGACTGTCCAATAATCTCACTCTGAATTCAAAGACCTTCTTAAAAACTACCATTGCCTTATCGGGTTGGAAATACACCTGGGATGAGGAAGCCGATATAGGCACTGATACGGATCCGGTGGACTATGCATGGCGAACAGATATTAAGGAATATACCCTCAAAGGTGCTTTCAGCATAAATCGTAAGATCAATGCAAAGCACAAACTAAAGGCCGGGTTTATTTTTGAGCAGGCATTTAACGATTCATACATGGGCTGGCATTCTGATACACTTCAGAACGGATTTTCCAATATTGATACCAGCAGTAGTGCTGCAACCATCCAGGCCTATTTGAACTGGCAATACAGGATGAGCGAAAAGCTAAGCTTCAACACCGGAATACATTATCTCCAGTATTTTCTCACCAATAGTTATTCTGTGGAGCCGCGATTCGGAGTGCAATGGGCAGTTCATCCCCGTCATATCCTTAGTGCAGGATTCGGGGTTCATAGTAAAAAGGAATCCATGACCCTGTATACAGGCATGATGACACTGCATGATGGTGCCGTGATCCAGCCAAATCTGGACCTGGAATTAAGCAAGGCCAGACACTATATTCTTGGATACAGATTCCTGGTGACGGATCAACTTCACTTAAAGTTTGAAGCCTATTATCAGGACCTCTATGATATTCCCGCCTATCCATTCCCGCCTTACTTTTCCACGGTGAATAACGATTATGGCTTTGAGGGGAATATACTGGATAATTATGGAACCGCATATAATAAAGGTGTGGAGATTACGGTGGAGAGAAGCCTGAGGAAAGGCTTTCATATGATGATGAATGCCTCCCTCTATGATTCAAAATACATCAATAAGCTGGGTGAGGTCCTTCATACAAAATACAACGGTTCATATTCCATGAATGGTCAGTTTGGCAAGGAATTCAAGCTTGGGAAACTGAAACAGCATATTTTGAGTTTTAACACGCGTTTGATTTTCATAGGGGGTATGCGTTACCTTCCCATCGATGAAGAACAGTCGCGGGAGCTGGGATACCAGGTAAGGATCCTGGAGAATGGTTTCACCGAGAAAAATGCGGACTATTTCCGGATCGATTTTCTGATCAAATTTACCAGGAACCGGGAGAAGTTTTCAAGTGAATGGAGCCTTGATCTGATGAATCTCACCAACACCCGGAACGAACTATATCAATACTGGGACAGCAGCGAAAATGCTTTACATATTGAATATCAAAACCCGCTTATACCGGTAATAAGCTACCGGATTCAGTTTTAAGGAAACATGCATATGATTTTGAAAACCAGAAATAGGATATTTTATCTGGCGGCTCTGCTCCTGGTGCTGTTTTCAGGCTGTGAGAAAGAGGAGGCGAATACGCCCTTCCCTTCGGGTGATTTTATTTCGGAAGGATCCTGGTCCGGTGCATACTGGCCCACTTCAGGGTGGAGGTACTGCAAGCCGGAGGAGGTGGGAATGGATTCTGAAAAACTGAAGGAACTGAACGATGAGATTCTGCTGCTCCTTGAGCTGCACGTTGATGTGAACAGTGTTCTAATTGTGAAGGATGGATATGTAGTGGCCGAGCAGTATTATTCGGAGGACTATACGGCCGACAGTTTACATGCAATCTATTCCTGTACAAAAAGCCTGACCTCTGCGCTTATCGGGATAGCTATTGAGAAGGGATACATAAACAACGAGGATGTGTTGATGATGGATTATTTCCAGGAATATGAGATAGCGAATCTGACCGATGCCAAAGAGGCCATTACCCTGAGGCACCTGCTGACCATGAGTGCCGGGTTTGAATGGTATGAGATTGAATATCCCTATGGAGATGAACGAAATACCTTCTATAATTTTGTCAGAAGTGAGGATAGAGTTCAATTTGTTCTGGACCGTCCCATGGCTGCCGATCCTGGAGATGAATACAGTTATAACTCTGGAGCATCGCATCTGCTTTCGGCCATTATTCAGGGGAGTACCGGGGTCCGGGCCGATTCATTTGCGCTTTCCAACATATTTGAGCCGCTGGGAATAGATGACTATTACTGGCCCATTGACGCCCGGGGGGTAGCCTACGGGGGACACGGAGCCTGGATGAGGCCACGGGATATGGCAAAATTTGGTTATCTGTACCTGAATGATGGCAGGTGGGAGGAGGAGCAGATAGTCCCTGCCGTGTGGGTTGAGAAATCACAGCAGAAGCATATGGAGAGAAAGTACATTCCTGATGATTACTATGGTTATCATTGGTGGGTTAGCAGTGATAACTATTACTCTGCAGTAGGATACGGGGGACAATGGATTATGGTAGTGCCTGAGCATGATCTGGTGGTTGTTTTTACCAATAACTTTGTTGAGAATAACGATCTTCAATGGAGTACTCCGGAGCGGCTTCTGCAAACTTATATACTGCCAGCTATTAAAAATCCTTAAGTTATGCACTGTAGAACATTGATTGCACTATGCCTACTTTGCTGTGTCTCCTGTCTCTCTTGTCAACCGGGCGACAGAGATTTTATTGAAAAGCAGATCCGGCGGACCATGCGAAAGCAGCATCTCCCCGCCATGGCTGTAGCTCTTGTGAATGATCAGGATATTGTATACCTGGGAGCAAGCGGCCTGATCGATATAGAGAATAATATTCCTGCCTCCACCCAATCTGTTTTCAAGCTCTGGTCGCTGGCAAAAGTGTTCACTGCCATTGAGATATTTCGCGAGATTGAAGAAGGCATGGTTGAATTGGATGCGCCACTTACTACCTACCTGCCCGATTTCAGGATTCAGAGCAGATTCGCTCATAATGAAGCCATTACCATCAAGGAAATTCTTGCTCACAGGGCCGGATTACCCAGGCATGAAGGTCTAATGCCCGCCGGCTTGGAGAGGGATACAAACTATATTGAGCGCTTTGAACTGGGTACCTGGAAAACTTACAGGACTTACCCTGTGGCTTATCGATACAAGTATTCCAACCTGGGATATGATCTGCTTGGCAGGGTCATTGAGGAGACCAGGGATGAAGGATATTTCAAACACATGAAACTGAATATTCTGAATGATCTGGGCATGCTAAACAGTGCTTTTTATTCAGGTGGAATTGACAGCTCGCTACCCAGGGCTCTGGGTTACGAGTACCATAAGAGGAAGTATTATCCCTATTTTCAGTACGATATAAATAACTTTCCTTCCGGCAATCTCTATGCGACCATTGAAGACTTATCTGCTTTCTTACAGGCTGTATTTAAGAACGATCTCTTTGCAGAAAAAGAGACTATATCCCGCATGTTTGTAGATCATTACAGCAAACCCGGGGATCCGCAGCCCATGGGACTGGGATGGAAACTGGCCAGATTAGGTTCTTCTGAACCATTAATATGGCACGATGGAGGCCCCAGTGAAGGTATTGGTTCCCTGATTGCTTTTCTCCCCCAGAGAAAGATAGGGATCGCTGTGATTGGCAATGGAACCGGGTTTTCCGGGTATTATTCTTTAACATTTGCCATAGAAATCCTTACACGACTGATAGAAGAAGAATCGGGAATAAATTATCCGGAGCCCAAAAAACCAAAGGAGATAGAGGTGCAGCCTGAATTATTGAAGGAACTGGAAGGTAAATATGCAGCCTTCGGATCCATCATGGATGTCAGGCTTAAAGGCAAAAAACTTAAAGCCAGTATTGGAGGAATGGGATTGAATCTGGTTCCTGTTAATGACCGGGAATTTGCAGTAACAAACTGGATGGATGAAATTGGACTGACCCGGATTATAAAACCACCTGTGGATATTAGTAAGATCAGGATTAACTTTATGGACAAGCCATGGAATGATGATTTTTATATGATCCTCAATATAAACAATTTCTCCTATGAGATATGCCCCAGATATCCTGTTCCACTGGAGGTTCCGGAAAGCTGGAAGGCCCTTGAAGGATCTTACGAACGGGCAGAACTGGTTCCGGGAAATACCATCGGAGAGTTCTACAGTGGTCGTATGGAAATAGAAATTGAAGACCATGTCCTGAGCATGTCGGCTCCTTATGGTCCTGTATATCCCATCACCGATACCAGCATCCTCGTCCTGAGCGGCTCCTATATGGGGGAAGTCATGAATTATTCTCCGGATTCAGGAATAATTTTACATCAGAAAACTGCTTTTTTACCCTTGAACGAATGAAAATTCCGCTTCTCTTATCATGGTTTCTCTTGAATAGCTCTTTTATCCTTCATGGTCAAACTCCAGTAAAAGACACCGTGAGAGATATAGATGGACATGCTTACCTTACCGTGATAATTGGTGATTACGAGTGGATGACAGAGAATCTTAATGTCACCACCTACCACAACGGCACAGTTATACCCCTGGTTGCAGAAAACCATAAATGGACGGAATTAAACACTGGTGCTTTCTGCTGGTACGATAATGATGAAAGCAATGCCCAAAGCTATGGTGCGCTTTACAACTGGTATGCTGTTGAGACCGGTATGCTTTGCCCCGATGGCTGGCGGGTACCCTCAGATATGGAGTGGAATTATTTGGAAGCATACGTGGATAGCGTCTATGTTGAAGACGACCTCGAATGGTATAAGCCCGCATTGCTGCGGGGATATGATGCTGCAAAGAAACTGAAGGCGCTATCAGGATGGAGATCAGGTGGCAACGGCACCGATAATTATGGCTTCTGTGCCCTTCCGGGTGGAGAGCGCCGGGTCAGCGATGGAACTTACTTTCAACTGGGAGGTGGCGGCTTCTGGTGGAGCAGTGCGGAGGAGGAACCCTCCGAAGCCTGGTTCAGGAGCATGGCCTATTCCTTCGATCAGTCAGCCCGCAATACCCATGATAAACGCTTCGGTTTCTCGGTGCGCTGCCTCAGGAAAACAGCAAATCTCTCGCCCAGGTAAAATTCATTTTCAAGTTCATATTTGAATAAGACTCAGCTTGTTTGTATCTTGGGAAGAATCAATCTAAATAGCTTGCCTAAATGCCAGGATCAATAAGGAAGATCTGTGTGCTGTTTACCCTTCTTCTTGTTTATGCAGGAGTACATGGACGAAGTCTGGAAGAAATCAAACGGAGTGGGGTCATCTATGTGGCCTTCACCACTGCCGATCTAAGAAATATCAACTACGATCTTGCCCTTGAATTAGCCCGTTATCTGAAAGTGGAGTTAAAAGTGGTGGAAATTACCTGGGAAGAAGCATTCCGGTTGAATGGCTCCATCCCGGAAGACATGGAGACCGATCCGGATCTCAGGTATACTCCCGACGCTTTTAATAAGGCCGATATTATTTGCTCCACATTTACCGTGAATGAATGGCGCAAAAAGATTTTTGGTTTTGCCGAAACCTTCTATACGGCTGAACTGCTATTGATTAACAAAAACGAGGAGGATCCCGATGAATTTGGTGATCTGGCGGGTAAGAGGATTGCTTTCATGGGTGCCACTACTTTTGAACAGCACCTGCTCGAAATCAATACATCACTGGATGAGAAGATGCAACTGGTCCGAACAGCTAATTCGGAAGAAAGCCTGCGTTTACTTGAAAAGGAAAAAGTCTACGGGATTGTACTTGATTCCGATGAAGCCCTGACATTCAACGCCAGAAGCGATATGCAGTATAAGATCGCGTTTCCTATCAGCGATGTAACCCGGTCGGCCTGGGCCATTGAAAGAAATAATCCGCTCAGGCAGGAGGTGGAGAATTTCTTCGAGACCATTGCTGGCAACGGGGTTCTGGATGAGATCTTTTTTCAGCGCTTTGGGATTACTTACAAAGCCTACCTGGACCAACTGAATAGTAATCTGGAACCTGAACGCTATCATCGTGACCTGGATGAGATCCTGGCTTCAAAAAAGTTGGTGGTGGCTCTGAGGGAAAGAGATTTTGTTTATCATGAAAATGGTCAGAAGCAGTTTATGCATGTACTGGCAGAGGAGTTTGCAGACTACCTGGGTGTTTCACTGGAGTTTGTAATAACCCCCAGTTTTGGAGAATATTGGAAAACCAAAGATGGGATCATTGTCCGGGATTCCTCCTATACTCCGGAATGGTTTAACTACTTTGATCTGGCCTGTGAGACAATCGCTCCCTTAGACTGGCGAGGGGACAAAGTAAATATGATTCCCATTTATCCTTCAGACTATACGGTGGTGGCACGGAAGGATTTGGATATTAGCTCCATAGATGATTTGAAGAATTACCGTGGGGTTACCGGCATCGGGACTTCTTATGAAGATATTCTCAGGTCCAATGGAATTACAAATTTCTACTATGAGAATGTAAATAATTACATACGTGACATAGTGGATGGAAAGGCAGATTACACCATAATCTATAATGTTTTTATTGAGTTATCGGCCTACCCCGAATTAGAAGCGAAGTTGGAGCTCGGTTCCCTGGAAGTGAGCTGGGCGCTTCGAAAGGACCAGCCTGAACTTCATAAGGAAATTGAAAATTTCATCTCCACATCCCGGGAAGAGGGGCTAATCGGTGTTCTGATTAAGGCCCTGAAGGGAAATACACTTCAGACCCCACAGGCATTTATTCAAAGCTATTATGAAAGCTTCCAGACCGGGCAACTTCCCTATGTGGATTATGGTGCCGCTGACGGTCTTCCACAGGAAGATATTTTTTCCATCTTTCAGGACCAGAATGGGTATATGTGGTTTGGGACCAATTTGGGGGCTGTACGATACAACGGAAGGGAGATGACCGTATTCAATCATGAACATGGTTTACCTGCTAATTCGGTTAGAGATATTAAACAGGACAGTAGCGGCTTCATGTACTTTGCCACCACCAACGGGATTGCAAAATTCCATGGTGAAAGAACAGTTGAAACCTTTTTGGAAGGTGTTGCTTTCAACAAGATCTTTGTAGATTCCAGAAACATTCCCTGGTTTATCGGAGACGATGGTGTTTTTATGCGGGAAAAAAAGGGTTCCACCCGGCATTTGAATTCAGAGCTCCTTGCATTGCCCAGGGTTATTCATAATATTACTGAAGATCGTGGAACAGGCAATATGCTGATAGCTACTATCGCCGGGGTATTCATGTACAACATTGAAAATCACAGGATCACACAATTGAGCGATACTGACTGCTATTCGCTGTATGTTGATGACCACGACAGTCTCTGGATTTCGACCAGAGATGGACTCTTGATTACCGGCATGAACGACCTGAAGGAGAACAGCTCCGACGCGGTATTTCAAAACTTGAATAAAAGACTTCACTTCCCCACAGACATTATCTCAGATATTATCAGCAATCCGCTTGGCTCCGTCTGGCTGCTAACCAGTTCTACGGTAATGCAGCTTATCTCTACGGATCAGGCGCCAATTGTTTATGAAAATGAGATAGGTATAATGAATAATAAAATTCTCTCCTTGCTGGTTGATCATGAAAACAATATCTGGATCGGATTTTCGGGGGGATTGCAGCGACTCACTAACAATCAGGGCCTTCGGAATTTTTATCCCGAGATGATCGATAGTTATGTCTATTCTGTATTCCAGGACGACATGAATCGCACCTGGATCACCTCCGACAATGGAGTATTTTACTTTCAGGAAGGTGAACTGCTAAATTTCACGCAAGGGAAGGGGATGAGCAATACCAAGTTCACCGGTACCATTCTGCCAAACAATAATATTCTACTGGCTAATAGCAATGGTTTGTATGAGGTAAGCTGCCTTACGCTTGAAATTGTAAATCACAATCCTTTCAGTCATATCGCACATATTCTGGAGAACATTTTTATCACCGGTCAGGGGGAGATTTTCCTGCTTACAGGGATTAATGGCATTATTTACTATTTCCCGGACTTTAACTCTGAACCCGCGGAACTAAAAAACAGATACACCTCCAATATCTTTCAGCTTATCGAATTGAACGGAAGGGTAATCGGGGGGAATAATACCGGA
Organism: uncultured Bacteroidales bacterium; assembly: GCA_963753765.1. GTDB lineage: Bacteria > Bacteroidota > Bacteroidia > Bacteroidales. Next base: position 277,241 of record CAVWDQ010000025.1, on the reverse strand, counting down.
TTTGTAAGCTTTAACGGAGAAGCCTTTGAGCTTCTGCAGGAAAGTGACTGCAGCATCTGGTCGCTCCACATGGAGGACGATAAGATCTGGGTGGGTACCGATTGCGGGATCGGACTGGTAACCGGGAACCGTTTTGATGAAATGGAGCTCACCACCTTTGACCGTGCTCTGGTTATTAAGTCTATTCTTCCTGCAAAGAACCGCAACTACCTCTGGTTGGGAACCAATAAGGGCTTTAGCTATTTCAATAAGGAAAGCAGGGGGTTTGAATTTACAGTCAATGCGAAGGATGGCCTGAGTGGAGATGAGGTGACGCAAGGGGGGCTCTTTCTGGATAATCACGACCTTCTCTGGGTGGGCACCTATCATGGCATCTCCAACTTCAACATCAAGGCCAGATCCAGCCTTACTAATACTCCAGTATGTCATATCGAAAAAATGCTTCTTAACGGGGAGCAAGTAGAAGCTGAAAGCGGTAAGTCATTTTCGCACCGGGAAAATAATTTAATTTTCGAGATTTCGGCGCTGTCCTTCTCCGATGAAACTTCGGTGGAATATGAGTATTATCTTCGGGGGACCGGGAACCAGTATTCTGCCTATCACCGGGGTAGTGAGTACAGAGCTAACTTCAACAACCTTCCCCCCGGTAAGTATGAGTTCATCTACAAGGCGAAAGGAAAGGACAACGTATGGGGCTATTCAGAGAAGTTTGAGTTTTCAATCCGGAAAGCCTGGTATAACACATGGATTTTTCGCCTTCTGGCTGTTACTTTGTTCCTTCTCCTGGGCTATATGGCCGATCTTCTTCGTGTCAAAGTTATTACAAACCAGAAGAACAGGCTGGAGCACCAGGTTAAGGAAAGAACATTTGAACTGGAGGAGGCCAACAGAGAGATTGAGGCCAAGCGAGATAAGATTGAAAACCAGCTGGAGGAAATTGAAACTCAGCGGGACCAGATTGTTGCGCAAAGAGACCTGGTTATTAAGCAGAAGCAGGCCATTACAGATAGTATCACATATGCACAGAAGATTCAATCTGCCATTCTGCCTTCACAAACAACCATTCAGAATTTCTTTGCGGAGCACTTTATCATCTTTCAGCCAAGAGATATTGTAAGTGGAGATTTCTACTGGTTCAAGGAGATTGAAAACAGCATGGTTATAGTTGGAGCTGACTGCACAGGGCATGGTATTCCCGGAGCATTTATGAGTATGCTGGGTGTTACCCTGCTGAATGAAGGGCTGGGGGACAGTAGCATGATAAAACCCAGTGAAATACTGGGACACCTGAGGATTAAAGTCAAGGAACTGCTGGCACAGGAGGGCAAGGCCGAGGATCAGAAAGATGGAATGGATATGGCCTTTGTTTTGATTGACAAAACAAATCCTCAGCTTCAATATGCAGGGGCAAATTTCCCGCTTTATCTTATCAGGAAAAAGAATGGGATCGTAGAGGGTGAACTGGAACCTTACTTATCTCTGGAGAATAACCATTACCAGCTCTTTGAGATGAAAGGTGACAAGCAACCCATAGGTGTTCACTGGGATGAGAGGGGTTTTACCAATCATGTAATCAAACCTCAGTCACAGGACGCAATCTATATTTTTTCCGATGGTTTTGTGGATCAGTTTGGTGGTGAGAAACGGAAGAAGTATAAGAGCGTTAATTTCAAGAAGCTTCTTCTTTCGATCCAGGAAGAGAGCATGGAAAAACAAAAGCTGCTTATTGAAAAGGCTTTTGAGAACTGGCGGGGTAAAATCGAACAGATAGATGATGTAAGTGTGATCGGCTTAAGGATCTAGTTGGTCTTTCACCAGCTCCTGTAATCGTTTCATATCGGATTCAGAGGATTCGCTCAGGATGGTGTTGTCTACCTTCTGGATATCATCTTCTTTGGTGCTGTTATAAGCAATGGGCGGATTATCGTCTTTGCATACCAGCACGTTATTGCGAACCATGGTTGGATGCTTTGCCTTGTGAAACCTCAGAGGCGACCGGGCAATGTCGTAAACAATATTATTTTCGATGAGTAGCTCTTTGGTCCCTTCATCCAGAAACATTCCATTGCTCTCGGCCCGTCCGGCATTCACCTTTACATCGTGGATCAGGTTATTGGTGATCCGGCTCCCCGGCTGGAGTCCCAGACTGTATATTCCTCCTCCATCGCTGAGTATGGTCATAATCTGATGAATGTGATTGGCATGAACGATGTTTTCCCGGCAGGGAGTGGGGTCTGCGGTCCACAACCATCCCACGGAAACACCGGTGTAAGGAAGATCTCTGATCTCATTGTACTGGATTACCGTATTGTCCACCAGTCCGCACCAGACGCCCACAGCCCCATGAAATTCTAAGCCGCATCTTTCGATAAGGGAATGGCTTACCCTATTGCCTTTTGAGACATCTTCCGGTTGGGCTTTCCACCAGGATTCTCCATCTACAAGCCGATCATTTCCTTCGCCTATACATACACCATTTCCCGCTATATCATAGATATGACTTTGAGAGATCTCGCATTCTAAACAGCTCCTGCGAATCCAGATACCCGAGGTGCCCGTATTCCGAATGGTACATTTCTCGAAGCTGCAATGATTAGCCAAGTTGAGCTCTATGGCTGCGGGGAGCTTGCTCCAGCCCTTCTTTTTTGCTGCCCGGTCTGTATACATGCAGGCCTGGATGCCGCAGTACCCAAGCTCAGGCAGCTGCCAGGCGTTGTGCTCAAAAGTGATCCCTGTAAAGCTGATATGTTCCACAGGATGCTCTTTAGTGCCCTCTATAATGATAAGCTTTTTGGCCAGGGGGATGATGGCGGTGCATTCGCTTATCCTTTCTCCCGGATTAGGGCGGTAGTATATTTGCCTGTTTTCAGAATCGGCATACCATTCTCCCGGCTGATCGCAAAATTCTGCTACATTTTCCAGGTAGTAACGGGGATGTATATCCCAGTTGGTGAGGTTAAAGAAGTTTAGATATGCGCCAATGGAGTCCACCGTTGTAAGATGCCTTGCTTTCCAGTTGATGGACATTACCGGGATGCGGGTGACGGACCAGTCATGCAAGAGAATCAATTCGAGCCCCTGTGCATTTTCAATTTCCGGGATGTCATTCTCATTGAAATAGAAGTTGGTACGCAGATCATCACCGGCCTTTCCAACCCTTAAATAACCTTCATCGGGGTATCTTGCCCGGGTGGCCCGTTTCCCATTTACATAAAGTGATCTGAATGTACCATTATAGTCATTCGGGAGTTTGGCTGACCAGCTACCATCCCTTTCCTCTTTCCAGTTTTTTACAGGAATCCCTCCACTGATCACCGGACTTTCCCCGGGCATTGCTTCCCAGCGGACAGGGGCTTCTGCTGTCCCGCTATTATCAGGGCCAAGAACCAGGGCTTTATTAAGCGTATGAGTCCCTCCTGACAGAAAGATTGTGACAGGCACCTGCCCGGCTTTCTGTCCGGCCAGCTCCGCGGCATGTTGCAGACTTTTTAAGGGAGCCGATTGAGTGCCTTCGGCGGTATCGTTTCCTTCCGGTGAAACATATATTTCGATGCTTTTTGGATTACAGCCCAGGAGCAGGAAGTAAGCCAGAAGCAATACAAGGGGTGTCGCTTTTCGGTTCATATCCTCAAGATAGCCACATTTTTTGAGATTGGAGGCTATACATAAAGTCCCTTTGTCACATAATATATTTCTATCTTCTCCAGCAGGTCGGCGGCATCCTTCAGTGCGGATTTATGTTTTTGCCTGATGGAGTTTCTGTACTTATCCAGGGTCCTGTCATTTTCCATGGAGTAAGATCCGGATTCAAAAAGTGCAGAAAGCTCCTTCATGGTTTTAATAAGGAAGCGGTTGGCATCTTCCACCTGAGTAGTGATGGTTTCACAAATACCTTCGATCCCTGCATGGTAGCCATGGAAGAAATCATATACTGCCAGATAGTTGATGACCCATTTAAAATAATTGTTCAATCCGCCAGGATCATGGAACCAGGTATTGAGATTTTCACTCACAAAAAAGTAAAAATCATCCATAGATGTTTTCTGGAAATCGTAATCAAGAAAACCGGGCCGGCCTTTTAAACGCCCTTTCTCTCTCAACTCCTTTTCAATCCGGGTTGCCAGGTAGGGCATCATCTTCAGGAAGAAAACCGGCATGTAACCATCCTGGCAAATCTCTTCCAGGAATGCCAGATTCTCATTTATCGATTCGTAGGTAGAAGAAGGCTGGAAGAGCATAAAGCCATAATCGATGCTGATACCAAGTTCCTTCAGGGTCTGAATTCCGTCTATGTGATCAGACACCTTCAGGCGTTTGTTCATTTGACTTAATCCTGCATCGGTGCCATCTTCAATCCCCAGATACACTTTAAACATTCCGTGGGTTTTCATTAAATCGAATAAGCTAGAATCCACTTCATCGGGCCTGCAATTGATCTTCCAGAGGATTTTACCCATCAACTTCTGTTCCTTAAGGGCCTGGCAAAATTCCTCCACCCAAACTGTTGTCCGGCTTGTCTTTAATGGAAAATCATCATCCTGGAAAAGAAATACCCTGCAATCGTGTTCCTTATGCAGGTAGGCCATCTCCTCCACAACCTTTTCAGCTTTTCTGATTCGCTTGACCGGGCCGGGCGATTGGCTGTAGAATTCCCTGATATCGCAGAAGGCGCAGTTGTAGATACAGCCTCTACCTGCCAGCAGGGAGGTATATTTTTTTTCAAGCGCGTATTCTTTTAACTCTGGCCGAATGGGGTAGGGGAAGGTATCCAGATCGGGTTCCAGCGCACGCAGATCGTTATTTACTATTGCTCCGTTTTCTTTGTAAGAGATACCGCTTACCTTTTTCCAGTCCTTGCCCTGTTGCAGATGATTCACCAGATCGAGAATGGTATGCTCCCCTTCAAACCTGACCATGGAATCAAGGGCCGGGGCTAACTCGAAAAGCTCCGCAGGCCGCAGGCTGGCAAAATGGCCTCCAGCGGTAAAATGACATTGTATACGCTCCGATCTCAGGTATTCGATGAGTTCCTGAAAGTCATAGATGTGGTTTTCAAAGATTACCGAGAAACCAACCAATAATGGCTTGGTTTTCTTTAACTCCTGCAGTATTTCTTCCTTATCTTTTCTGACATCAATGACCTGTACATCATATCCTGCACCTGAAAGGATGGCATACATATATCCAACCCCGAGGTTCTCCCGCTCCTGGAAAGCAACAAAAACCACGGACTTATTATTCATGGTTCGTAAAATTAGGAACTTAAGTTAATCCCTGTGAAGGATGCGCTCTATTGTGGCTCTTAAATCATTTAGAGTTTGAGTGCCATCTTCTTCCCATGCTGAGACGGCATCTGCAATTTGATTTACTGTTTGATCTCTAGTATGATCATCTGGGAGTTCTTGGTCCTCTACATACCATACAATTGGAAGGGGTCTAGGCATAATATCGTATTTAAATGGTTAACTATTAAAAAATCAAGGGTATACACTTAGAATAGCCATCGGTTTATTAGTTCTAACCGGCCTTATTAAGGACACTTTTTCTCCAGAATGTCATTAATTACCTCTCTTAAATCATCAAGTGTCCGGTTGCCATCAGCTTCCCATTCTGCGACGGCATCAACAAGTAGTTTGTAACAGACAGGAGTACATCCTCTTTTTACGAGATCTGTAGCATCCAAATACCATACAATTGGAATTGGACGAGGAGCGGGTTGTTGAGCCATAATTAAACAATTTAGGGGTTAACATTTTTAAATCCGGGATCATCAAGCAGGGGCTTTAGGTCCGGGTCCGTTTTTATGAAGTCAAGGGTATAGAGGGAGTGGGTTTCCAGTAATTCTTGGAGTGTATGTAGTGCATTTTCGTTGTCGCCTGCTATTGTATATGTCAGGAGTAGATTGTATAGTACGAAGGGGAAGCGGTAAGCACTATATTTCTCCATGCCCAGTTCATGAGCTTTTTGTCCGTTTTCTATTGCCAGTTTGTCCTTTTCCAGGCCTGCATATGCAAGCCCCAGCTTACTGCAGGCAGAAGGATCTTCCGGATTCAATAACATTTGATCCAGAAAATAATCTAAAGCCAGGCTGTAATTATCTTTGGCCAGCCCTGTAATGCCTGCATGTTTGTAGATCTTGGCTTTTATTAGAAAAGCATCCCCTCTACTCTCCTCCAGGTTCTTGAATTCCTCACTGGTTGCAAGATTGATTTGGCTTGCTGCACCGGTGTAGTCTCCCTCATACAGATCCAGTTCAGCAAGGAACCTTGGAAAGGAATATCCCGTTTGTGTTTCGGCTTCACGCACAGTGGCTCTTGCTTCCTCATTCTTCCCCCTGAGAGCCAGAGTGTAGGCCTTATTTATATAAGGAGCGGTCCACCGGGGCATCAGATCGATGGCTCTGTCCTGGCAGTAAAGTGCTTTAGAATTTTCGTCCAGATAGGCAAAAGTTAGTCCCAGATTGGTGTAGTACAGAGCATTCTGGGGATTAGAATCCAGGACTCTGTTAGAAAGGACTTGGGCTTCCCTCCAATTTCCCAGATCGACAAATACTTTCGACAGGTAAAATTGGTATTCATGGTTTGAGGGGCTAAGTTCATTGGCCCTTTCAAATGATAATGCAGCTAGGTTAGAAGCCTCCAAACCATAGTAATAATAGAATCCCATAGCAACATGTACCTCCGGGAGATCAGGATTCAGATCAGAAGCTTTTTCGATATCTTCCAGACTTTCATCCATCACAGATTTATCAAAATAGCCGGCCCTGATACCCATAAGCTTAGCTTTTGCCCTGTTTGCATAGGCCTCAGCGAATGACGGGTCCTCCTTTATTGCATCGGTGAAGTATTTTATAGCGATGTTGAAACTAATGGAATCGGTATATTCATTCTTTTTTCCATTGCTTTCAGGAGTACCCGTAACAGCCTGTGTCCATGCATCCTGGGTGTAAGCCTTGCCCATTGAAATATATAAACTTGCGGCAGATGAAATATTTTGTTCATCAATAAGCGCCCGCTCTTGCTTAGTGAGATAGGTTCGAAGTTCCCGGGTAATCCTTTTTGAAATCTTCCGGCTGATCCTGCATATTTCCATGGCCCAATCGCCCTTCACGGTAAAGCTCTGAGACCATCTTAGTCTGGAATCATCCACAGAAATCAGTTCTATGGACAGTTTCTGGTTATCTGAAATAGTATAGAGTTTCCAGTCCACCACGAGGGCAACTCCAAGCTCATAGCCTATGTCGAAATAGTTTTTATTTCGTCTCGGGTAGGTCCGGCAGTCTTCCCAGGGAACAATCGTATAGTCCCTTACCTTGACCAGGCAGGAAGTTAATTCCTGGCCGATAAATTCATAAGTACGGGCTTGAGTGGGGCTCAGGGAAGGATCATGATAAGGAAGTACTGCAATGGATTTTTCCAGGTCCCTGATCTGTTTGGCCTTGGCATTATCTATGATATTGTAGGTGACAAGCCCTATGATTATAAGAACGCATACGAAGGTAGTGGTTTGATAGGTCCTGACTTCTTTTTGGGGGATGGGGACTTTTTCTTCGGATTCGGGTTCTGTTTTCCGGATGCCTCCGGGGGTGATATCGTAGATCCAGGAGAACCATAAAGAAACAAAAAATCCTACCCCTAGCATAACCGCAAACCAGAGAGGAACACTCTCTTTGCCAAATAATGGTGCCAGGTTTGTGGCTGCTTCAAATATCACTAAAGTCGAAGCGCCGTATACTACTATTCCCCGAAATACTCTCCTGCGCTTCAGCTCCTGAACAAATTTAAAAATTGTACCAGGTTTCATAGCTGGGACGATTTGCTATTTCGAGTTAAGCAAAAAGCCATATAAGTTCCGACATTTTCGGAAATTTTCCAAGAAACGTAAGTTTTTTATAATCAGGAATATCCTAAAGGCAACAAGTGGTCAGAAAGTATGTTAAAAATGATAGAATCTACTGGTATTCGATGGCCTTCAGATCCTTGAAATAAACCCTTTCCAGCAGGGATTCTTTTTTGGTTTCATAGTAATCGACCAGATCCTGATCCCTGACAAATACACAATGATCTTCCGGGGAGTCGTCGACGATCATACCGGACAATGATTCATTGACATTCGACAGAGTAATGATAATTGCCTGGTCATGATAATTGCGCAGAATATCGACTTTGTTAATCATAATAACCTTAATTATTAAAATTACCCTTCTTTATACGAAACGCTGGGCCCAAAGGTTTTGTTTTCGCGAAGGATTCTTTTTTATGAACAGGAAATACTATTTGGCGAGAGAAATTCTCACATAGAGTGATTACAGCTCATCAGGCAACTTTACCGCATACAGATCAAATCCACCGGCTCCTCCGGGCCGGTCCGAAGAAAATATCATCACCGGATGAAGTTCGTCATAAAAGAAAAAGGTAATGGGCCTGTATTCATCATTTTCTGAGTTAATAGAAGGGCCGAAGTTTACAGGTGTTGACCATACTCCTTCATTCAGGTGAGAATAATACAAATCGAAACCTCCATATCCACCTTCACGGTCGGAAGCAAATACCATAAGATCACCGTTGATGAACGGACATTTGTCATTTCCGTCACCGGATAGCACCGTTTCTACAGTAATCTCTCCTGGCTCTGTGGATCCCAGGAAATCATGTAATAACTCTCCTGACGGTAGTGGAATGTTATAAATGTCGAACTGCTCATTGTCTCTGTTGCTGCAGAAGTAAAGCAGAGTTTGCTCGTCATTGATTTTCGGATACAGATCATCGTACTCCGAATTGATCGGATCGAGATTCACGGGGCCATTCATGATATTCTGTTTATGGGCGTACTTAATATCAGATTTATCGTTATAGACATATTTGATATCAAAATCCCCATCCTCATTACTGGCATAGAAAAAATAGCTGTACTCCTGGGGACCCCAGTAACTGAAGGGGCCCAAATCATCTCCTTCAGAAATTATCAGATCCAGTATTTGCTCATCATATTTTGAAATCTCCGAGTAGGTGGAATGGACATTCAGCACATCGTCTTTGATATGGTATGAAAAAAATAAATTCATATGAATGATGCTAAACTGGTTGCCGCCCGTGTGTCTGTTGGATGAAAAAAAGATACCCTGGCCAGAGTAAGGATAGGGGAGGTCGGAATTATAATCGTCAAACCTGGAATTAATCCCCTGCAGGTTTACCGGTGTGTCGGTGATAATGGACTCATATTCAAATTCATAATCCTTGTCAGGGTCTACATACGGGCAGCCTGTTAGTAAGACTGTAAGGGCCAACAGAAATAGTTTTTTCATTACTGTTGGGGCAATATGATGACACATGTCTATGGGTGGATTCGATGAATCCTGTTTAAAGATAGATGAATTTCAGCTTCGATTAGTTGCGTCAGCAGCGAATCCCAATCCTCCTTAATTTAAAAAAAATAAATCTCAGATTTTTACGTTTTGCAGATAGCCATGTAATTAATTAACCCGTAACTAATATTCTGAGGATATGAAGACGAATAAGCTGTTAATTGTGCTGAGTATACTTCTTGTGGGTATTACCAGTACTACCAGTGGACAGGAAAAGGGCAGTGCGACCTCAAAAGTCTATGCCGGATTTCTTACAGGATATAACAGGGGCTATGGGATCCAGGCAAATGTGGGACTGACTAATGTGGGGACTGACAATCCAATAGAGCTCCGGGTTGGCTTTGGTTATACCTTTTTAAATCCGGGTAATGCTCTGGACGCCCGTCGTATTTTCATTAATAATAATACCAACGGCACACCTGAAAAATCGGGGAGGTCCATTGACTACAGACTGGATTTTATATTTCATAAGCCAATTTTCGGATTAAAACACTCCTACATCGTTATGGGACCCAGGGGGTCTTCTTTCAAGGGGAATTTTGCATATATTGGCGGGAATGAAGAGTTTGATGTGGTTTCCAACCAGTGGGGACTGGGATTGGGTCTTGAAAATCGCACCTCTCTGGGAACAAATCTGAGTCTGGTCGTAGCCATCGGGCTCGACTACTATATTCCCAGTACCCTTCATGGGCACGACACCTCCTACAGTCCCGATAACGATAATGTAAATCCCCGGAACGATAACGAGAACGACGATGAGCCTTTTACTTATAAGGATGCCAATGAGGCCATAGCCCAACCGGGCCTTATGCCTTATGCTATGATTGGACTGACTTTAAATTTATAGGATCATGGAAGATTGTCGCCATCCGCTGAATTGCATTATACCACCCCATATGGCGGAAAGAATCCTGGAAAATGGAACACCCGGACAAAAGAAGAAAATCGGGGAATACATTCGAATTGCCGGACAGATGCGTGGTCAGCGCCAGCAGCTTGCCGAACTTACAAAAAGGGGACTGGCTTCAGAAGGGGAGAGGATGCGTAAGGTTTATAATGCCGGGAATGCTTCGGACCTTCCCGGAAACCTGGTCCGCAGTGAAGGGGATGCTCCAACAGGTGATCCAGCAGTTGATGAGGCCTATGATGGTTCGGGCGCCACCTATGATCTTTATGCGGAGGTTTTTGGCCGGAATTCCATAGATAAGCAGGGAATGGAGCTTATTTCGACAGTGCATTTCCTGGAAGGTTACGACAATGCCTTCTGGAATGGAGAGCAGATGGTGTATGGCGATGGCGACGAGGATCTTCCTGAACAGGAAAGGTTGTTCAACCGCTTTACCAGCGCTATTGATATTATTGGCCATGAACTGACACATGGAGTTACCCAGTATGAAGCAAACCTGGTATACCGGAATCAGCCCGGTGCCCTGAATGAATCTTTTTCAGATGTATTCGGGTCGCTGGTTAAACAGCGTGTAAAAAATCAAACAGCACCTGAGGCCGACTGGCTTATTGGTGAAGGATTATTCACCGCGAACGTGGATGCCGAGGGCATCCGCTCCATGAAAGCACCTGGTACGGCTTACGATGATCCGCTCCTGGGCCGTGATCCCCAGCCCGGTCATATGAACGATTATGTGGATACGACTTCAGATAATGGAGGGGTGCATATTAACTCCGGAATTCCAAACAAAGCCTTTTATAATTTGGCTGTGGAGCTGGGGGGATATGCCTGGGAGAAGGCCGGTCGAATCTGGTACAAGACCTTATGCGAGGCCCTGGATCAGTCTTCAGATTTCCAGGCAGCAGCCAGTTTAAGTTATAAGGTGGCCGAGGATCTTTTTGGTAAGAACAGCGCTGAGCAAAAGGCTGTATACAATGCATGGAAAGCTGTTGGTATTATCCCGGATTCTGACCGGCCGAAAGGATGTCTGGGCAAGGTTCGGGGGATATGGCGTAGTATATTTGGATAGAATTTCTTGGTACAAAATGGAACAGGAACAGTTTTATATTTCTTTCAAACGGTCCGGTGGCTTTACCGGTGCTTCCAGCACTGTTGAAATTGATAGCAGGGACCTGGATTTCCTGGAAGCTGAAGAGTTAAAAATACTGATCGATGGTTCTGGATTTTTCGAGGCTTTTGCCTTTGAGAACAGCTTCCTTCAAATGCCTGATCAGTTCCGCTACCATATTACCATTGAGCATATGGGGAAGAAGAGGACCCTGGAATTGAACGACACCAGCGTTCCTGATCTTTTCCGTCCGCTAATTAATCACCTGGTGTATGTTGCCCGAAAATCCCGGCGAATCTGATCTCCTTCCGGAGAATCCTTAGTAGATGGTGATTTTCCTGGTGAGCATCTGCTTCTCTGAGCGGAGCCTGAGGAAATAAACCCCACATCGTATAAGGGCGAATAGTTCTAGAAACACTGGGTGAGGGCTGAACGCCACCATGAATAGTGGGTGCTTTCCAGCTCTTCTGCAGATGGGAAAGCAAAGTAGAGATAGCTTTCCTGGTTCCCGACGAAGAAACCGGTCTTAATGGTCCGGTATGATAATTCTCCCTTAAACTGGCGGATCACTGTTTTGGTAAGGCGTTTTTCGGATAGCATCAGGGTAGTCAGACAATCCCTCAGGTGATCCGGGTTTGGATAGGGAAGGTCATGAATGGGTGCCTCCGGATGCCTGGCCAGCTTGTTCAGTTTAAGCTCGACTATAAAGATGCGTGGAGCTGAAACTGCTTTCTTTGGATCGGTGAGGAAGTCGATAAACTCCGGAGGACTTAATTTGCTGGCGACCCTGGTGCTTATGGGATTAAACTGCTGGTATAAATGTATAAGGTCCAGATTGTCAGGCTTATAAATGTCAGACTTCAACTCCAGCACCTTGCCATCGTCGGTGACCAGGTAGAGCTTCATCATTGCTTCAAGGGGGGTGTTTTCAAGCACCCTGTATATGGATAAGAAGAGCGAACGTTTGGGCTCACCATCATCATAAGGAACAAGTCTGTTGTTCAGATGGTCCACCGGCAGATTACTCAATTCAGCGGGGTTCAGCTCCAGGAAGATGGCCTGTCCGCGCAGCCTTTTCCTGGTGCCAACTGCAAGATAGTTTCCGAATTCAAGCGGTGGTAGGTGTGAAGCTACCAGGGACTCGGGAGTCAGTAAGAGGTATATGTACTGTTTCATAGCTTCGTTTTAAGATGGGAAAAGTAATATGGGCAAATTGGATTCCTGTAATATTTTCCTGAAGAGATTCGCTTTGAATAGTTTTTCAAATATGCCCCGCTTGTGGACCGTAAATGAGAGCAGGTTTATCTGGTTAAGGGAGGCATAATCCTTTATGCCATGATATACATCTTCGTCCTCAATCAGGCGGCAATGGATATCGTGGCCGGCATACTCTTTTTTAAGCTGGCTGTTTAATTCGACTATTCGCTCTGATTTAGCAGTATTATGTGCTGTATCGATATGTACGCAGGTAACTTTTTTGTCAAAAGGTTTTACGATTTTCAATAGCTGCTCCAGGGACTTATGATCCTTCTCATTGAAATCGGTGGCATACAGAATCCGGACAGACTCAAAGTCCTCCGGAGAACAGGGTCCCGGAATGGCATATACCGGGATATCTAAACCATTGATAATTGAATTTGCCAATCCTGCGAGAACACTTTTTGAGTCTTCTCTTCTTCCCTCGGTACCCAGTACAATCACATCGGGCTTGTACTTTTTGCTTACACCCTTTATACTTCCAATGATATTCCCCTTAGCTAAGGAGGAGTGGATTCTGACATCTTTAATTCTTCGAGAATCCATGTATACTCTCATTTTATGAGTGAAATCGACGATTCCTTCGTTAGCCTGCTTCTCTTTATCCTTTATAACACTGTTTATATAGTCCAGGTAAGTGGCAGATTCCTTGATCCTTAGTTCACTGATTGGATCGGGGTAAACATGCAGCAGTTTGATCTCGGCATTGATCTTTTGTGCCAGGTGAATGGCATAGTGGCAGGCGTATTCCGATCCCTTGGAGAAGTCGGTAGGAACGATAATTCGACGAAGTAGATTGACCGGTTCGATCTGCTCGATCTCCATTCCATATTCGTCCTTAATTCGTAACATAACCTTTACGGCTCGTTCTACATCTTCTGTTTTAACCTGGACACGGACTTCATCCCATTCTTCTTCATGCGTGCTGATAACAGCAAAATAGCAGTCAATATTCTCAGACTCAAATTTCTCCTTGAGAAAGCAGGCTGTTTTTGACTGCCCGTAGGTGGCAAGAGTTGCTAGGGGTGGCATGGCAGTTATTTTTAATAAAAAAATAGGCCCTCTATCTATTAGAAAAGTGAGGGCCCATTTTGTTTACTTCCATACCCGGTTTTTTTCATGAAAACTCCCTGGGAGCTTCATGAATTTTCGGATCAGGATCCGAACCTGTAGGTGAATTTTAAGGTGCTTAAGACTCCCGCCGACCTGCGTTCGAAATGCCGGTCCGTGGCATTATAGGATTTGTAAACCAGCTCGATATCCTCATTTAAGAGATTCTTAATTTTCAGGCCAAGTGACATTTTTTCTGATTTCCCAAAGCTAACAGATGAGTTGAAGTTGAGACTGTGGAAGGGCTCTACATAAATGTCCGGCCTGTCGGCTGCACCAACAAACTCAAGTGCAGAACCCTGTACGTTGTAATACAGACCTGCTTCAAAACGACTCCAGAAACCTTCTTTCCCTCCATTATAGGATAAACCACCATTTATAAGATATGGAGACTGACCTGCCATGGGCCTGTAATTGTCGATGGTCTCGCCTACCCTGGCATTATCAACCCGGCTCTGGTATTCGGTTTCACTCATTTCAATGCTGGATTTGTTCAGGGTTACATTCAGATTAAAACGTAATGCAGAAATGGATTCAGATATGAAACCCATACCCTGGCGCAGCTCCAGCTCGATACCGTAAGACTGGCCATCTCCCACATTCCTGGGCTGAAATGCACCAACCTGCTTGGTGTATTGCACAATCTCAATGGGATTTTTGAAGATTTTGTAAAACCCGCTTATGGAAAACAGTTGTCCGCTTTGTCCAAATCTTTCCCAGCGAAGGTCTAAATTCTGTATGTCTGTGCTCACCAGCTTGCCGTCCCAGTACTGAACGCCTTCGATATCATTACCGTCCTCATGAAAGGAACCGATAAATGTAACACCGGTGATCGGGTCATAGATCTCTGCGTAAGATAATTCCTTGAAAGAAGGACGTGCAATGGTTTGTGTATAGGAGATCCTCAGGTTTTGCTTCTCTGTGAGGCGATACAGAAGGTTGATGGCGGGGAAGAAGCCCAGGTCGCTAAGGACTCTTTGATTATTAAGTACATTGACGTTTGATTGATCCGACCCTGTATAGTACTGCATAAAATTCTCGACCCTCAAACCAAGAATAACATTTAGCTTTTCCATCAGGGGCAGTTCGGCAGAAATATAGCCAGCCATGTTGATTGAGCTTGCATTGTATTCGTTTGGGTTATTTGGTATGAATGGTGTTTCATAGGTGGTTCCCGTTCCAATGTTACCCTCTTTTATCCAGAGGTTATCCTCAACGAACAGTTCATTGGGATCTCCGGTTAAGGGAAAGTCTCCCCTGGGGTTTACAGCAAAATTCTGAATCAGGTAGTCTCTGTACTTATAGGTTCCAAGTACTCCCGCATGAAGTTTGGAGTCCCTCTCCAGAAATTGGAATCCTTTGGTGTAGTTGAAAACTCCGCTTGTGTTGATTTCATCCAGCTGTCTCCAGATTCTTTCCGGGAAACCAACCTCAGTTCCGATTCTCAGGGAGCCGTCATCAATTACTTCATAACGGGTAAAGCGAACATCGGGATCATAAAGCCTTGAATAGGTTCCTGCCAGTTTCCAGTTAATGGTACGTTTCTTTTCTAATTTCGTATGTGTGCCATCGATCAGCAGGTGGCTTAAGGATCGCTGACTGAAATCCAGTCCGTACTGGAGGGCATTGAAGTCAGAACCCTGGTCGGAGCCTATAAAATAGAAATCCCCTGCTTTAGATTCTCCATTTTGGATATGCATGAGGTTCATTCTGATTTTCGAGCTGTTTGTATTTACGGTAAAAGCAGCAAGACCGCTAAGTAGTACGGTATTCACTCCAAAATTCCCAAACTGGTATTCGCGACGGTCCATTTCGTATACAGAAGGTTCAGAAAGTCCATATTTGCCGTATTCGGCATCTTCAAAGTATTCTGTGGAATTCTTGTAATCGAGTGAAAAGTTATATCCGATGGTTCGTTTTTCTCTGGGTTTCTGATTCCCGTAAGAAATACCAAAGGTGATATCCGCGAGACTCATGACTTTCATGGTTGCCATGGTAGGATTAAAACTGTGGAGAATTTCCCGGTATCTTTCTCCGGCTTCTCCATAAGGGTCTCCTATGGCTTCGGTAAATTGGGGGATGTCCTCAGTGACAGGAATGGCTCTTGTGCCGTCATCAAAACCTAGCCAATCGGTTTTTCCTCCTTCGTAAGTCAGATAGTCCTTTTTGAAATGCGAATTCGGGTTGTATCCAAGCCCTATGGAAATGCTTCCCTGTTTCTTATCCGGAAGATCCCGGATCTCGATATCAACAGCTCCTCCTGTGAAATCGGCAGGAAGCTCAGCGCTGAATGTTTTATGGACGATGATGTTGTTGATCACACTGGTGGGGAATATGTCCATCTGCAGGGTATTTCTGTCCGGATCCAGTCCGGGTATGTCCACACCGTTCAGCAGGGACTTTGTATAGCGGTCGCCCAGTCCCCGCACATAAACATATTTTCCCTGTGACACAGAGACTCCGGACACACGTTTCATGGCACCGGCAGCATCGCTGTCTCCAATACGTTTAATGCTTGCCTCCGAGATGCCGTCGATCACGTTGGGAGACTTATGCTTCATGGAGATCAGGGCTGCTTCAGTATTTCTTATGGCTTTGGCCGTAATGGTAACTTCAGAAAGCGAAATGGTCGCTTCTTCCAGCATGATCTCCCCAAGGCTGGTAACTTCATCGGCACTGACTTCCACATCTGTAATCACCATTGTTTCATAGGAGATGAATGAAATTCGTAGACTATATGTGCCAGGAGCAAGGCTAAGATTGAAATTGCCGTCCAGATTCGATATGGTCCCGGAAGTGGTTCCTACCGCAAAAACGGTTACACCTGGCAAATATTCCCCTGTTTCTCCATCGAAAACAATACCACGGATATACCCCGATTGGGAATAGCCCCAGGTTGAAATAAGGGCGAAAAGAAAGAGGTGAATTAATTTGAGTCGCATTTCTGATGTAATAATCTGTTATATAAAACATTAGCACGTGGCCCTCAGGCCACGTGCATTGGCTTATGAAATCAATTGCTTATTAAAAGTCATCTAAAGCTCCGGAAATAGCTGCCCAGGACCAGCCTGTGAACTTTGTCATATCCGCACCAACGGTGTTTGCACCAGCAGCAACTGCTGTGGCATATGCATCAGTACCTTTCAAAAAGAAGTCTGCTACATTCAATGTATCTGAAGGAAGTGTAATCTCCAGGTTTGAAGCAGTCAGGTCAGCAGGATTATCATCGAAATCCTGCCCATAAGCCACATTAAAGAAATAGATATTGCTCATATCTACATATGAATTTCCAACAGTTCCGGCCGGACCCTTGTCATCCAGGTCGGCCAATCCTTCTGATGCTCCGGCAGAAACGCTTCCATTGGTAATGGTGTGCTTATTGTTGAAATTTCCTTCTCCTCCATCCAGTTCGAAACACTCATCACCGGGATTCACGATTACAAAGTTATCCAGGGTTCCTGACCAGGCCTGGTCGGTATCGATGGCATCGTCGCCGGTATTCCATACCACAACATTTTTAACACTAACGGCACCGCCGAACCATTCAATACCATCATCCTGGTTGGAAACGATCTCAACGTTTTCAATAACGGTTGAGGATCCAACACCACCAAGGGTGAGTCCATTGATCTCGTTACCTTCACCTATGTTGGCTCCACCATGACGAATGGAAATATATTTTATGCTGCCTGAGTTATCAGCATCATCATTTCCACCGTACAATCCGTTCTGGTCAGAGGCAGGAATACCTTCGATCTGTATGGAAGCGGCATCTGCAGAAATGGTAGCATTGCCAAGTACGATCACTCCGCCCCATAATCCATTCAGTGTAGGATCCAGGTTCGGGCTTGCAATCTCACCTGGCATGATTTCGTCGGCTACCGAGGTAAAAATTATAGGTTGTGCTGCTGTTCCTTCAGCAATCAGAGTAGCTCCTTTTGCAATAAGAAGTGCAGTGGCGTTTGAACCCGAGCCGGCTTCACCTTTAACAATAACTCCGGGCTCAATGGTCAGAGTAACACCATCTAAGACAGCGATGCGTCCACCAAGCTGGTAAACCTTGCCGGTTTCCCAGGTTGTGTTTTCACTTATATTCTCGACTATAGTAAAATCTTCCTCCTCGGAGGGGGGATTAACAGTTCCTTCATCACATGAAGCGGTCATAAACAAAAAGATTGCCAGCGTAAGCAATACATTGATAGAATTTTTCATTGTTACAGTTTTGTTTTCGATTTGAGTTTAATTAACTGCAGCAAATGTAGATGGCATATCTGAAGAGAATGTTAAGCCCTTCTTAAGCCAATATTTAGTCAGAAAAGACGCTTTTTCAACACGAAATTTGTTAAGGAGTAAATTGTAGATAATGAGGAAGATGCAAATCTCAGCCAAAAATAGCAAGCTGCATTTTTAATAGTAAGCTAATCTAAACTTAACTGTATCCTAACAACTGCATTATACATTTGAACCATGATCGAAAAGAGTAAAATATTACTCGTGGATGATGAAGCGGATATCACTGAACTTCTGCAGTTTAATTTCCAGGCTGAGATGTTCGAGGTTCGAACAGCCAGTAATGGTAAAGATGGGGTAGAACAGGCTATGGAATACAGACCTGATGTCATCATCATGGAAATAGTACTGCCACTTATGGATGGCATAGAAGCCTGTACCGAGATCAGGCAGCATACAGGGGCCTACGACCCGATTATTTTTTTACTCTCCGCACGCAGAGAGGACTACTCTCAATTGGCAGGATTCGATGCCGGAGCTGATGACTACCTGGTTAAACCGGTGAGCCCAAAAGTGCTTGTTGCAAGAATTAAGGCCCAGTTAAGAAGAAGAAACAGAGCAGTAATGGGGGCGACGGATAGCATAGCTTCAGAAGATGAGCTTGTTATCGACAGAGATAGTTATTTAGTTATTAAAAATAACAGGGAAATCCAGCTTCCCCATAAAGAATTTGAGATTTTGTCTCTGATGGCATCCAGACCAAAAAGGCTGTTTGGGCGTGACGAGATATTTAACCACATCTGGGGTGCTGATACAGATGTTAATCAGCGCACCATGGATGTATATATCAGAAAGATCAGGAGTAAGATCGGAGAAAACTATATAAAAACAGTCAAAGGTGTTGGCTACAAGTTTGTTCAGTAATAAATGAATGTATTAATAAATAAATCAAGCAAAATGAAAAAGGTATTATTTGTATTGGTTCTGGCGCTGAGTATTGCACAGGTACGGGCCGATGAGCCTGTAAAGGATTTGTCATTAGCCAAGGCAACAAATCAAATCGAAGGTAAGGTAATTGATCACCTCACTGGTGAAGCTCTTGCCGGGGTTACACTTAAACTCAGTGGAAGTGATCAGAAAACATATTCTGACCTGGAGGGGAACTTCAAATTTGATGGTATTTCAACAGGTACATATGATATTGAGATCGATTACGTTTCTTATAAGGACGTGACGCTTAAGAGTGTATCCACAGCAAGTTCCGATGTAAAGATTAAAGTAGAACTGGAATCTGCTGCTCGGTCATTATAAGACTCAACTATTCAATTGCTACATATTATGAATGCAAGGAAATGGTTCCTGGCCTTCTCATTCTTAATTGCCGGTGCCGTTTCCTCGGCACAGGTAATTATTGATGAAAATGGCCTGTACCACAATGAAAACAATGAACTCTATACGGGTACGTATATGGAATTTTATACTAATGGGAACAAGAGAATTGAATTAAGCCTGGAAAAAGGCCTTATCAATGGTCCTGTTACCCTCTACTTCGAATCAGGTGAAAAAAATGAAATCCGCTCCTATAAGAAAGGGCTTATGGATGGTACCTGGACCACCTGGAACGAAACCGGTGTAAAAATCGGGCTTGCCAACTACAAGGAAAACTTAAAGCATGGGGACTGGTTCATTTGGGATGATGAAGGAACCCTACGGTTTGAGATGCATTATACCAGGGGTGAAAAAACCGGAGTGTGGAAGATGTATAATGAAGAGGGTGAGCTGGTTTCTGAGTCTGTAAATGATTAAAAGTAGAAACCAGGTCCTTGAGCTTAGTAATATTTCCTTTGTTTTTAGTAGTTTCACTTCAGAACTATTTCTGTAGTTGAGATGCGTGTTGAGCTAAGAGTTTCCTTTCTGTTTTACCTTTTGATTTTGTGGCCTGTCGTCCTTTCGGGCCAATCTGCATTTTCCATGCTTGTGGACCGGGCCTTTGGCAGTGACCAGGTTCTGGTAAACGGAATCCAGTTCAGCAATCAGTATATCCGGGTAGAAGGTGATCCTTACTGGAAGGAATATCAGCACCGCGATGGTGCTGTTTGTATAAATGATCAGTGGTTCGGGATCAATGATCATTGGACCGGGAAAATCTGGCTTCGTTACAATCTATACTCCTCCAGTGTCGAGATCGAGTACATTACTTCGGAGGGTGATCGGAACCAGTTGATATGCGTGCCTGAACAGATGTCAGCATTTATCATAGAAGGCAATGAGTTCAGGCGGATGCAGATCGGCGGGGAGGAGCCGGCCTATTACCAGGTGCTGTATGCAGGATCAACGACCTGTTATGTGCAATGGAGCATGGAGATGAAGGGGGAGGGTTCTTCTGATTCCAGTTTTGCTCCGGCGAAAAGAAAATACTGGCTCTACACCCCGGATCAGGGATCTGAGGATGGACAATGGATGACTTTTCATGACCGGAAGTCCTACCTGGAAGCCTTTCCTCCAGAAAGGGAAAAGGAGTTTAAGAAGCTGCTGAAACAAATGAAGTTTTCGTTCAGACAGGCCACTATCCATGAAATGGAGGAGATGATCGCTTCCACTGTCCAGCTTTATGAAGCAGGGGGAGAGCGATGAGCAGGAGATGCCTCATATACCTGCTCTGTTTGCTGTCATTTATGCCGGATCTGGCCGCTCAGACCAGCGAAATAACCATTAATGGCCCTTTTGAAGAGGCTTCCTTTACTGAATTTTCAGAAGCTGTTGAAGCTCAGACCGGGGTGAGTTTTTTCTATCTCGAAAGCTGGGTAAGGGATATCCGTGTGAGTGTTTCAGGTTCTGAAATTCCACTACTGCCCACGCTTGATTCCATTCTTGCTCCCAGAGGATTGAACTATTACCTGGATCCCTGGATGCATCTTTTTCTGAGCGACAGCGCTTCATTGATTGCTCACCTTCCGGATTATGCAACAAAGGATGATGAGCTGAATCCTGAAGTTAGTGAAGATAAGGATAGCGATCAGAGTAAGCTCACATCGGCCGAGCAAAATTATATTGACGGACGAAGTGTCAGGGTGCCTGAAGTAATTCACGTGGGATCGGACGATAAGGCAGTTCCCGGAAGGAAGGCCCTGATCAGCGGACAGATCCTGGATGTGGAAAGTGGAGAACCCCTGATTGGTACTACCGTATATGTGAAATCTCTTGCTCTGGGGGCTTCCACTGGAACTGACGGACGTTTTGACTTGCTTATTGCCCCGGGAACTTATGGAGTAGATTGCCAGAGTATGGGTATGGAGTCCCTGCATTTCACCCTGGTGGTGCATTCAGGAGGGGATCTGGATCTGAGCATGAAACGGACACTGATTCCCCTCGATGAGGTGGTGGTCACGGCTGGCCGGCAGGACAATGTGAGTGGCAGTCAAATGGGATATGAGAGGCTCAATTACAGCGTTTTAAAGCAGGTCCCCCTGGTTATGGGAGAGCGCGATATTCTGAATGTGGTAAAGTTGCTTCCGGGGGTGCAAAGTGTGGGGGAGGGCTCAGCAGGTTTCAATGTTCGTGGTAGCGGGGCGGATCAGAATATGATTTACATCAACAAGGTACCGGTTTACAACAGCTCTCATCTTTTCGGTTTTTTTACGGCCTTCAGTCCCGAGCTTGTGAAAGATTTTACCCTTTATAAAAGCAATCTGCCCGCCTCTTACGGGGGAAGGCTGGCTTCCTTTTTTGATATCAATACCAAGCAGGGGAACATGAAGCGCTTTACGGCCAGGGCAGGGATCAGTACGGTTTCGGCCTATGCTGCAGCAGAAGGTCCCATCCGGAAGGATAAGAGTTCCCTTGCCCTGAGCTATAGAACCACCTATTCAGACTGGATGCTGAGTCTGATGGAAGACCCGCAGCTTCGCAACAGCGAGGCAGGTTTTTACGATTTGAGCGGAGTCTATACCCTGAATGCCAGCGATAAAACCCGTTTAAGGGCTTTCGGGTATATGAGCAGGGACCATTTTAAAATGGGCACGCTTAATGAATATGACTATGGCAACTCAGGGGCCGCTGTGGATCTCAATCATCGCTTCAACCCGCGCCTCGGTTCTACCCTGGCATTGATATACAGCCAGTACCAGTTTAAAAACAGGGATACCCAGGTGCTTTCAGCAGGGTATGAACATGAATATCGTATCAACCACTTCGAGCTGAAATCGGATTTTAACTGGTTATCGATGGGACGACATAAAATGACCTTCGGAACCAGCGGGATTTATTACCGGCTCGACCGTGGAGGCATTGAGCCTTATGGGGCGTCTTCCCTGGCCGAGCCACTGGATTTGGGCCTGGAAAACGGGGTTGAAGTAGCGGTCTACGCGGCCGATGAGATATCCCTTACAGAGCGTCTGAATGTTTACGCGGGTCTGCGCATTTCCACATTCTTTGCATTGGGTCCGTCGGAGGTACTGAACTACACCCCGGGAATGCCCAGGGAAGAGGATAATATCCTGGATACCATGTATGTTGGAAGTGGAGAACTGAGCAAGGCCTACTATGGATTTGAACCCCGGGTGAATCTGAGATATCTGCTGAGCGATAATTCTTCCCTGAAAGCTTCCTATAACCGTGGCTATCAGTACCTCTTTATGATGAGTAATACCATAGCCATGGCGCCTACTGATCAGTGGAAGCTGAGTGACTATCACATTAAGCCCCAGTACCTGGACCAATTGTCTGTTGGCTATTACAGGGACTTTTATTACTCCGGCATGAATGCTTCTGTGGAGGTCTACCGTAAATGGGGACATAACATTGTGGAGTTTCGCGACGGGGCAAATCTTACAAAAAGTCTGCACCTGGAAAGTGAAACCCTGCCGGGCAAACAAACAGCTTACGGGGTGGAGACCATGATACGGAAAGATGCCGGAACCCTGAACGGGTGGATGTCCTATACCTGGTCCCGCTCCTATATGCAGGTGGATGTACCTGAGACCAATGAGCAAATTAATGGTGGAGTGCCTTACCCTTCGAATTTTGACCGGCCTCATAATTTTTCCCTGGTGCTTAATTACAAGCGGGGCAGACGGGTCAGCCTCTCTGCTAACCTGGTCTATATGACGGGCCGCCCGGTGACCTACCCGGTTTCGGTATACTACGAATATGAGATTCCATATATCGACTACTCAGATCGGAACAAATACAGGATACCCGACTACTTTCGCATCGATGTATCCATGAATATTGAAGGAAGTTTAAGAAAGCGTAAAAAGTTCCATAGCTACTGGATGATTGGAGTTTATAATCTGACCGGGCGGGACAATGCCTATTCGGTATATTTCCAGAATGAGAGTGGCCTGATCAGAGGTTATAAGTTATCCATTTTTTCACAGCCCATTCCCACTATATCCTGGAATGTAAGACTTGGAAACTATGCCAGTGAATAAAATATATATCATATTGCTGCTGGGGTTTCTGTGCGGATCGTGTGTGACTCCTTATGAACCGGAACTGGATGAAAGCCAGGAGGTGCTGGTCATAAGCGGTATGATTACGGACCGGAGTGGACTGCATAAGGTCACCGTCTCCCGGTCATCGCCTTATCGCCTGCCCGAATTTCAGGGCCTTGAATCGTGTGTGGTTACGGTCACCAATCAGGATGGGGACATAATCGTCTATGCAGATGCTGGCGAAGGTATATATGAGGCCGATGTTCCTGATGACTTCCTGGATGTGGGCGATGCGGCGAGCCTGTATGTGATGACACCAAATCAAAGGGAATACCAATCCTCTTATGATACCATTCTGGCCTGCCCGGATATTGACAGCATCTACTACGAATTGGGCACTCTGGAGGCTCCTGATCCGGAGTTCAACAGGCCGGGGATCCAGCTCTACCTGGATATGTCCGGAGAGGATTCGGATTGTCGAAATGTGATCTGGAGGGTGCAGGAAACCTGGGAATACTGGGTCTCCCTTTTCGGAACCCATATAATGCATAGCTGGCGCGAAATGGAAGAATTCCGGAGCAATGTGCTTTATAAGTGCTGGAAAAGCTATCCCCTGGATCAGATTTATACCGGTACTACCCGGAACCTCTCAGAAAATGAATTGCTAAGAGTGCCTCTGAACTTTGTGTCCAATGAAACCGACCGGCTTTCGGTTACTTACAGTCTGTATGTTCAGCAGCAGTCCCTTTCACTGGAAACCTATGATTACTGGCAACGGATGAACGATCAGGCTGCCGAGTCGGGGGGGATGTATGAGAAGCAGCCTGCATCGGTGCAGGGGAACATTTACAACTTGTATAATCCGGATGACGTGGTTCTGGGTTGTTTCTACGCCAGCCAGATCAGGGAGCAAAGAATTTTTGTAAAAAATAACGGCCTTTTTGACTTCTGGATTCCACATATCAGCTGTGAATATGAACCCACAAGTACCCTCTGGGCCCAATATGGAAGTCCTGATGTGAAATTCCCGGTATACATATATGACTCCGGCCCTTTTATGCCTAAATACTGGGGGCCTCAGGAATGCTTCGATTGCAGACTCCAGGGAGGAGACACAATCAGACCTCTAATCTGGGAATCATGGTAGGAAAACAACATATGCTGAAGTGGATAATCTACGAGGGGGTGCTGATCCTGGTATTACTGTTCCTGACCGTATTGGTCCGGGAGGGTGGGGATCTTTATGGTCAGCATTCTCCTTTTGATCCGGAACTGTCTGCAGAAGCTGCCGGGATCCATGAACAGGTAGATTGCTTTACCGACCGCTCACTCTATATTTGTGATGAGTTGATCCGCTTCCGGGCAAATGTGCATGCTGAAGGCCCCATTGCTCCCGGATACTGGAGCAGGGTGCTGTATGTGGAGCTGCTCAGCGCAGAAGGAGAACGCCTGGCACATGGGAAATATCCGCTTCTTAAGGGGATTGCTTCCGGGGAAATCAGGATTCCTGATCAGCTGCTCAGTGGTACCTATTACCTCAGGTCTTATACCCGCTGGATGAGAAACCGGGGACCAGAATCTTTCTGTTATGTACCCCTGAGAATAATTAATCCCACTCGGCCGGAACTGGTGGCTGAGATTTCACCGGAGGAGGCCGGGACCAACCTCCCGGTAAGAAGGAGTAAAAAATATCCCCTGGAATTTAAGACGCATCCAGCCTTTTTTGGGAGGGGGGACTCTGTCAATATGGATCTTTTGCTTTCCGGGCTTGATCTCCCGGACTCGGTTCGTGGCTGCCTGACGGTAGTCCCACGCAGTGCCCGTCCGGCTGATCTCCTGGGGGAGCCGGGAAAGGACAGGGGTAGCCCTGATGATTTCCAATTAAACTTTCTGCCGGATAAATTCGGGCCATCTCTTTCCGGATCGGTCAACTATCCGGGGTCGGAAGAGGAGGAATTGAAACCGGCCCGGATCCACTTAACCCTGATGGGCGATCAGAGCGCGTATTTTGTTAGCTTCAGTGATGCCACCGGGAGATTTATAATCGGACTACCTGCCCGGACCGGGAATCTGGAGCTGTTTGTACTGCCCGAAAGTCCGGATGGGGAAGCTGTGGAGGTGCGTATCGATCAGGATTTTGACCCGCGGATGATCCGTCTGCCTGCTACACCCTTTGCCCTGAGCCAGAAGGAGGAGCAAGCTGCTACAATTATGTCGCGCAATGTGCAGCTTCTGAAGATTTATTCTGCGGGAAAGATGCGTACTGAATCACAAACGGATCAGGGTGCCGGACGTGAAGCCTTTCCATTTTATGGCTCACCTACCCGTTCCATTGATCTGGATAAGTATATTCTGTTGCCCACACTCAAGGAAGTCTTTTTGAATCTTGTTCCGGGAGTTACTCCGGTCACCCGGAGAAATCTTACCACCCTGCAAATCTCAAGCGAGAATCCCTCGCTCTCGCTCTATGCCCCTCTGGTGATGGTCGACCAGGTGCCCGTTCCTGATATGGAAATGTTTATGTCTATTTCCCCTGCCAGGATCAGGAGGGTCGATGTGATTGAAGATGTTTATGTGAAGGGGGACCTGCGCTTTGGAGGAATCATAAATCTCCGGTCCCTTGAGCAGGATATGGCTGGAATTGATCTGCCGGATAATTCATTCTTTTTCGATTACCAGGGCATGCAAACTCCAGTTTCTTCGTTTCAGGATCCTCTGTCTCCCGATCATGTGTCGCCGGACGACCGGATGCCCGATATTCGGAACACATTCTTGTGGATGGCGGATCTGAAGCTTGAAAAAGAGAGATCAACAGAGATATCCTTTGTTGCACCCGATTACCCTGGTGAATACCTGGTATTATTTCGCGGACTGGATGCCGCCGGAGAGCTTATCATGGCTGAGACTATTTTTAAGGTAAGGTAATCAGGCATTCTCTATTACTGGTTTTTACTATCTTGATCCTTCCTAACTTAACCCTCATGAAAAAACCACTTGCATCCCTGGTACTACTTTGCATTTTCACTATTTCATGGTCGCAGGAGGCTGCGGACAGCACCAGGTCAAAGAAGTTAAAAGCCGAGGCAAAGGTGAGCCTTAACAGCAATGGTATAGCCTATATACCTGCTTTTTCACTTGACAAACCAGCTATTATTGGGGCCTTTTCACTTCACAAGGGGCGCTTCAGCTATGATCCCCAACTATCCTATGGCCTGGATTTAAAACCATGGATTGTTGACAACTGGTTTCATTATAAGATTGTAGACAGACCCGTATTTGAGTTCAAAATGGGAACTGTTATCAGTGCCTTTTTCAGTGAGTATGAAACTGAGGATGAGACCATCTTACAGGCTCAGAAATACCTTGCCCTGGAGTTTATGGGAACCTATAAATTCAATCCAACAACATCTCTGGCTTTTACTTATTTGCTGGACCGGGGGCAGGATCCGGGGACCTTATCAGGGCATTTTTTTAATCTGCAGGCAGATAAATCTGATATCAATCTGGGGAAGAAAGGACTGCTTGATGCAAGCCTTCAACTCTTTTATATCAACTATACCGGAAATGAGGATGGCCTGTTTGCAGCAGCTTATGTTTCCGCATCCTTGCGGAATATTCCGTTTTCCATTTTTGCTCAGGCCATACAGGCTCTTTGGAGCAATATAGATCCATTCCCCCCGTTCAAGTGGAACGTGGGACTGGCTTACACTCTGTAAAAAGCAAAGATGAAGCCTTTTAAACCATGCAGCCTGTTTGTTATCACGCTCGTATTATTGCTTTCCTGTGAGAAAGTACCCCCTGGACACGACAGCGATTATTTAGCTATTCCCGTGGGGCGTTCCTTTCTTCAAGGCAGTTCTGTTGATGTCCTTATTGCAGGTGAGACCTATGAAGCTGATTTTAGTTTCGACAGTTGCGGCGGATACTGGGTATATATTCATAAATCCATGATCTCTGATGGAGATGAAGTTGTAATTGTCTTTACCAGGCGGAACCAGGAGCTGAACCTGTTTTCCGAAATAGCAGGGGAGAAGCCGGACTGGGTATTGCCTTCCCACTATATTGACTCTGATCATGAGGTGATCGTATCCAAGGCACTGGAGTTATGCGAAGGACTCAGCTCCCGGCTCGAGAAAGCAAAAATGATACACAACTATGTTTATAATCATGTGGGCTTAACAATATACTTTGATGCATCTCTGGATAAAGCATCCACCACCGAGGAACTTGGCTATGGTACATGCATGAATGCTTCGCGCCTCTTCATTGCCCTGTGCCGGGCCGTTGATGTGCCTGCTCGGTCCGTATGGGGTATTGTAAATGCACATGATGATATAGGAGGTTATAACAATCACCACCAGTGGGCGGAGAGTCTCGATGATTCTGGTCTCTGGCATGCTGCGGACTTTGGCTATACCATTGATTTTAATCTAAATGATATCCGGTACCTGGACCTGATGTATGCAGCGGAGGAGAACAGCATCCTCAAAAACCGGAAGGATTATCATATCATTTTTGAAGATCTGATCTTCAACCACGATTACCCCACCGTAGCCGATGGTAAAATACGCTTTCGATTAAACAGCGATGACCGGCCCGATTCCATGCAGGTGCAGTATTCCTATGAATACTATGCGGACTGAGTTAAGGAAGTGTTTTAAGATCTGAAATCTTAGCCTGCTGACTATTCAGGATTCCTGGCCTGTAAGGAGCAGATTTGTATATATCCTGCCTCAAATCAATATAGACTTCGGCTGCAAATGAAATACCATCGGCCGATATGATCTCTGAAGTGCTTTTGTCTATATACAGTTTTACGGGGAGTGCCTTAAATTCGTCTGTGAGAGGGGGGGTAGAGTGATTTTTATTAGAATCTATCTGCTCTTCGTAGAAAAGAGTAAGCGTATCGTTCGATAGGGTGTAAGTCCCTGTATATGTAGTGTTTTCTTTAATACAAAGCTGGAAATCCTTACCTTCTTCAAACAGCCTGATAAATTGCGATTCGTTAATGGCTGCGAAGACGATATCCTGTCTTGGTTTAAGTAAAAACATACAGGAAACAAAAAAGGCAAAAAACAAAATATTCCAGACTTTCTTCATTGGGGTGGCTTCGGTTTCAAAGTTAATGACGTATACGACCAGAAGAAGGTTGCGTTAGGACAAGTTATTAACAGTAATAGTTGTTCCCTTCAGTATTGCTGGATGCGAAGAACAATCCTCCGGACCTAAGATTGAGTGGCTCTCTGGATTGACGACAACCTACAGTTACTCCGGAGGCGTTCCAAGCGGTGTAAACTTTTACATAAAGTTTAATGTCATAGATGACGAGTCTGGAGAACTCAGCTTTGATGCCAGATTAGGCAGCACCGAGAAGTCGTGTTCCGGATTTGTTGAGGCAGGACAACAGTATAGCGTAATTGTAAGGTGCACTATTGGCAAGGAAGGTTCGCAGTCAACAATAATCCTGGAACCTTCTTCCGAATCTAAGTCCATGGAGGTTTCTGTCACAGATTATTCGGTGAGCTTAAATGCAGTTGATATGAACTAGACCTCTGGCTTAAAGGTCTGGAACTTTTTGTACTTTATTGCAGGAAAATTAAAAGGAGCAGAGTGCAGAAAGAAGAGAATAAAGTATTACAGGATAAGATTGAAGAACAGAAGAAGGAAATTGATGCTCTGCGGAATGAGGTAGTATGTATTAGCGAAACCTCAGAAAAGCAGAAACGTGAATTGGAATTGACCCTGGAGAACCTCAAACTGACCCAGTCTCAGTTAATCCAGGCTGAAAAGATGGCATCGGTGGGAGTACTGACAGCCGGGATTGCTCATGAGCTGAACAACCCCATTAATTTCATGAGTGGTAATGTGTATCCGCTGCAGCAAGATTTGAAAGATGTTTTTTCTTTGTTGGAAAAATATGATAAGATCATTGAAAAGCATAAGCTGGAAAGTTATTTTACCGAAGTGAACTCCCTGAAAGAAAAGATGGATTTCTCTTACTTGATTCAGGAAATCTACAGTTTGCTTGAGGGGATTGAAGAAGGGGCTAACCGATCCAGTGAAATAATTAAAGGATTGAGGAGTTTTTCAAGGCTGGATGACGAGGCCTGCCAGTTTTATGATATTCATGAGGGTATAGATTCCTCCCTGGTCCTCTTACAAAACAAGATCAAGGACAAGATCATTGTCCGGAAGGATTATGGGGAGTTTGAGGGACTGGAGTGTTTCCCAAGCAAGCTCAACCAGGTGATTATGAATATTCTCACCAATAGCCTGCAAGCCATGGAGAAGGGAGGTGAATTATTCATTCAGACTGTCAGTAGTGCCATTGGTGTTAAGATTATCATCAAAGACAATGGTCCCGGGGATGCCGCCGGATGTGAAAGAGCATATCTTCGAACCCTTTTATACCACCAAGGAGGTGGGACAGGGAACTGGATTGGGCCTTTCCATCAGCTATGGAATCATTGAAAAGCATAATGGAAACATAGATGTAATTTCTGAACCGGGGAAGGGTACCGAATTTATTATCTCATTGCCAAGAACACAGACTAATCTGACTGGCTGAGGGTGAGCTTAACTCCAAGGATCATAATATCATCAATCTGTTCATGACCAGCTCTCCATATTCCATTTTCCTCCAGCAATATTGCTTTTTGTTCCTTCAAGGGTTTGTAGTGGATTTCTTTGAGCAGTTTCTTGAATTGTATTGATTTGAATGTCTTCCTGTCCAGCCCTCCGATCTGGTCCACATATCCGTCTGTGAACAGGTAGATCATATCATTTTCATAGAAGGGCATCTCCTTGTTGGTAAAGGACACTTCAGTCTCGTTATACTTGCCAATTGGCATGGGATCACCCTTGATCACTTTGAGTTCTTCATTCCTGATGAGATACAAGGGGCGAAATGCACCGGAAAACTGAATCTGTTTCTTTTCAGAATCGATAATACACAGAGCCATCTCCATCCCGTCTTTGGTCTCATCCCTTCGCCCGGTCTGACCAAGAGATTTTATCAACTGGTCCCTGAGTTCATTCAAAATTTCATTGGCTTTTATGGTATCCGACTGGTTCACTATTTCGTTCAGAAAATTGATTCCCATGATACTCATGAAGGCACCCGGAACACCATGACCGGTACAGTCGGCTACTGCAATAATCAGCCTGTTATTTTTCTGACTTACCCAGTAGTAATCACCGCTTACTATGTCCTTGGGTTTATTCAGGATGAAATGGGATGGAAGAATCTTCTCCAATTCCTCAGATGGAAGCATGAGGGCCTTTTGAATCCGGCTCGCATATTTAATGCTGTCGGTAATATTCATTCGTTGTTGTTCGAGCTGCCGGGTACGCTCCATGACCTTTTGTTCGAGGTTCCGGTTTGCTTCCTGTAGATCTGCGATCAGGTGCTTGTTCTGAGATTTAAGATTATATACCTCCAGGGCACTGTCAATGGTTATTTTCAGATCCTCCCTGTTCCATGGTTTGCTTACATAGCGGTAGATGTTCCCTTTGTTGATAGCCTGTATGATGGCTTCCATGTCGCTGAAACCTGTCAGGATCATCCGCATGCAATCGGGGTAAAGGGGAACGATTTTTTCCAGGAATTCAATTCCCGTCATATCGGGCATCCGCTGGTCGGTAATGACCAGCTGAATGTTGTGCTTTTCCATGATTTCCAGTCCCTCCTGTCCGGAAGCTGCCACATGGATATGGTAATCCCGCCTGAATGTAGACTTAAAGCTGGTCAGGTTGTTCTCTTCATCGTCGATGTAGAGAATGGAATATATGGGATCTGAGTTGAACATAAGCTAACATAAAAGTACATAAAGTTTTAATACCATCCCGGTCAGGCTGGAACCTGCCATATCAATTACATGGCATATTTTTTGATGTAAACAGGATATGGTTTTTAAGGGTAAAAACAGGAATTGCCAGTATCTTACTGCAATCCTGATCATAATTCTTTTTGTCCCCTCGCTAACAGCCCAGGATCTTCCGGATACCCGGATGGTCGTGTATAGTCCCGACTACCAATTCAGGGATGGGATCTATATGAATCCCGAGATGGTCAGGGCCAATCGTCCAATTCCCCCGGCCAGAATTGTTTCAGAAAGGGACAAATTCGATAATAAATTCTACAATGATTTACTGAAAGGTGAAGTTATTGGCCTGAGCAATGACCGGGGTGTGCGTGAGTATATCAGACCAGAGCAATTGTGGGGCTATGCCTATAAGGGAGAGCTTTACATTCAAATAGCTAAGAGCTTTCAAAGGCTGATCCTGGAGGGAAACATTTCACGCTTTATGGCCTCTGCCACTACTTATGAAGAGAGAGAACTCTCACACAGAGACTCCAGTTTTTACAATCCCAACTACTATTATGGGCCCCGAAGGAGGCCCAGCTACGTCAATCCGACCAGGAACAGGGCTGTATATTTGTTCGATTTTGAAAAAAATACATTGTATAATAATACGCCCGATGATCTGGAGAAAATACTTATCAGGGATTCTCAGCTCCTTCTGGAATATAGTGCTCTAAAAAGAAGTCAACGCAAAAAGAGGCAGCTGGAATTTATTCAAAAATACAACGAGAGGAACCCGCTCTATCTTCCTGAATAGCACCCTGGGATTATCTCAAACCAATACGGTAGGAGAATTTCAACAGAAAGACATTGGTGGGCTTATCTCCGGTAAACAGGTCATTCAGGTTATCCCCTAAATTGAAACTGCCATCTTCCGAATAGGCATTTCTGGTTTGCGACCAAACCAGGTAGGCTGTGGAACCGGGCAGAAATTCCCAACGGACAACCAGGTTCGACAACCACTCATCCACTGTAAAATCCGGATTATCGAAGGTGTAATCTACATTTCCATCTACGTTCTCATCGATTTCATAGCTATTGTCGACCAGGCTGATTTGCTGGGAGGTATAAATATGGTAGCGATCGGCAAATTCATCTGCTTTTGGATCGCTGATCATTTTGAAATCGGTGTATTCGCCCGAGGCCGTAAAGGGCTGGCCCCAGTATTGAATGGTGAGATCGGGAGTTATGTTGAAGTTGACCCGGATCGACATGCTGAGAACCTTTTGATCGATGGTGCCGAAGATATAACGTGCCTCGCCATTCATATCGGTCTGGTGACATACTGCAAATCGTGTTGGTTTTGGGAGTAGGAGGGAAGGAGCGTTATGGAAAGGGTATTTACAGGCCGGATGGTCATGAAAAGGGTATAGGAACTTCGGCGATAATACTTCTCAGCACCCCAGTTGTAACTTCCAAAGAATCCTGCTGAGAAGGCCTTCCTGTCGTCCGACATCAGCCTGTAATTCACCCTTCCTTCATTGGGAAGATAAATGGATGGTCCGCCCCTGAGCGTTCTGTTGGAGACCTGGTGGAAACCAAAACCTCCACCGAAACCTGCGTTCCAGAAATTCTTGAAGTTGGCATTTGCGTTATATTCGTATCCGATCCCCGTGATTTGTCCCCCGAAGTCATTGCTTATATGTACATCAGTATTCAGATTCATACTCCTGAAGATGCTGAAGGGCTCGGTAAAATTATAACCGGTCCACAAGACATTCAGCATATTATCGGACAACTGCATATATCCCATATCATTGAGTTCCAGACCGGGACTCTTGATTACACTCATGAACAGGTAGTTCCAGTTTCCTCCAATTTTCCCGAATTCCAGTTTCCCGCCCATCCCGGAGAGACTGGTGCGGGTATCATCAAATTCAACATAGTCGGCATCGGGTCTCTGGAAATACCTGGCCGAGGATTGCTGGGTCAGGGAGATAGCCTCGGTTGAACCCTGAACATTGCTCATATAGACTGAAGTGTTCAGGGTATAGTTGCGATCATCAAAGTATTGTGTAAAATCCACGCCGGCCGTGGTGGCGTTTTTATGAAGATAATCCATATCCGTACCATCGAGCTTTCTGATGGTGTTGGTGAATGCAGCGCCAATAATTGAATTCCCCTTGTTGTAATCTTTCTGTACTCTCGCCAGCATGAAATTGGTGAGAGGCTCAATGGTCTCCTTGTGTTCCACCCCTTCCTGGTCGATGGTCGCTTTGGTATCTGCTGTGACGGCTTCCAAAATACCCACTGACAAGCCTTTCTCCGTTTTTCCAGTGAGTTTAGCGGCTCCCAGGATCCGGGTGAAGGCTGGTACAGAGGCATATTCCCCATCCTCCAGGGAAGGATAGCCCTGGGGCCTCCGTCCTATTCTGCGGGAATAGAAGAGGTTATCGTTGCCCACATCGCCATCGCCCAGGCCCACATTGAAGCTTGTGATATTACTCCCTTCAATAAAGAAGGGGCGTTTTTCTTCGAAGTAGGTCTCAAATGCACTCAGGTTCACCTCGGAAGGGTCGGCTTCCACCTGTCCGAAATCAGGATTGATGGTGAAATCGAGTGTCAGGTTATTGGTGACTCCTATTTTTCCATCCAGGCCCAAATTGAACTTTGGATCGGTCCCATCAGCATATGGATTCCCCTCTTCGGCCTCGTAGGTCTTCAAGGCAGCCACCCCATAGGGCATAAGGTCAAATTGTTTCCGTGGCTCTATTTCCTGAAGGCCATCCAGTTCGCCCATGGCATGAATTATGCCCGGGGCATTTCTTGGAATGGGATGCCAGAAGCTCATTTCATTTTCTCTGAAAAGCTGGCGCGCCACTTCAAAGCCCCATACATTAGTTGAGTTTTTATTAAAGCGTAGCTGAGTAAAGGGAATCTTCATTTCGGCTCCCCAGCCCCATTCGTGCAATTCTGACTTGGCCTGCCATATGGGGTCCCAGGTGGTATCCTCATTCTGACCATTGTTGGACATGATCATATCAAAGCGTACCCCGGCAGAGCTTACGCCAAAAATAAAGCCCGTGCGCAAATCGTGGTAGCTGTCAAATACCACGAAGACCATATCTCCATCGCCATTATCCCGGCGGCTCATGCGGTTGGTAATGCTGTCGGGGGCACTGTCGAGGGCTTTGATGGCGATATAAAGATTCATATCATCAAAGGCCACTTTGAATTCAGTGGGTTGTGACGGAGCCCGATCAGCGTAGGGTTCATGCTGAATAAAATCGCCTGACCATGTTCCCTGCTGCCAGGCTGCATCATCAAATACTCCATTAATCACAGGGGCTTCATCCACTCTGAAAGCTTCATAAACTTTTTTGGGGAGGTATTCGGCCTGTCCGGTCAGTTTTAAACTTGGGAAAGAGAGGACAAGAAGTAAAAGGATCAGGGTTTTATTCATGCTTAGCAATCTTCATCCATAAGGACGCATAAGTACCTCCTACGTTACACGGACGCGAAGATATATATTTTTATTGTGTAAGAGTAACACTTTATTCATTTAGCAGCTTTAGTGAATACGACTCACCGATTAAGAGTTTTATTCACTAACTTGAAATGTAATAGCAAGCGTGTTAATGTATTGATCTTCAAAGTATGTCAGCTTAATGTCGTATATATGTCGTGTAAAATGCATCCTTAAGTCGTTCTCTGTTTTTAAGTTAAACCCTAAAATTACCTGAGATTCAAAATGAAAATGAAACAGCCTGAATTAGGCAAAAAAATCGCAGACCTGAGAAAAGCAAAAGGCTACACCCAGGAGGAACTCGTTGAGAAATGCAATCTGAGCGTTCGAACGCTTCAACGGATCGAATCGGGGGAAGTAGTACCCAGGAGTCACACCATCAGGGTGATTTTTGCAGCGCTTGACTACAAGGTTTTCGATTCATCGAACATGCGCCTCAGGATGTTTCTGAAACAGGTACTGGATCTGTTTAACTTAAAAACCAACACCATGAAGAAACTATCAATTTTAACACTGGCGTTTGCCATAATGGTCTTAGTTCTGCTAAGTGTATGTTTGGATGGCAATGCACAATCGGAAAAGAAAGTCAGGAAAATGATCAATGAAAAAAACGTGGAATTTGTTCGCTGGTTTAATACAGGACAGGTGGATTCATTAATGAGCAATTACTGGGACGATGCCTGCTCCCTGGGCGATGGATGCGGCAAATCAATCATTCGTAAGAATTTCGAGTCTCAATTGAATGTTATCAAGTTTGAGCAGCTCCGGGCTGTTTCCATAACTGTGGCGGATTCAATTGCCGTGGAGAAGGGCCGATGGATTGTAAGTCTGTATTCGGGTGGAACACTAAGCGGAGAATATCTTAGCGAATGGCGAAGAAGGGATAAGCAATGGAAAATAGTAAATGATATATCCGTTCCGGACTAGTAAACAAATATTCTGCTGAGATCTCAGGTCATGGCAATCAGTGAGCCGGTGATGTAGGCAACCACCCACCAGATATAAGCATACCTGGAATAGAGATGCACCCCCTTTGGAACATCAGCACCCATCCCCAGTTTATTATATGCCCGCCAGATCCTGACCAATTCGATGAGCATAAGGAAAAGCGCTGAATAACCAATAAAACCATGTATGGTAAATGGTGAGTTCGTCGATCCCAGGATCATAAATACGGTAGCGGTAACATCCAGGACTACGCCAAGTGTAATGAAGATTAAAACTCTTGGAATAATCTTTTTCTTCACCTGTTCGGTAATAATTCCAATGCTGTAGGAGATCAGGGCGAGGGTGACGATTGTAGCACCTATAATTGAGAGTGTATTCATACTTCTAAGTTTGCGGTAAGATAGTAATATATTATCTTCGCAATATTCACTAACACCACTTAAAAATGAGAAAGTATTTCTTTCCCCTGTTTATTATCGCAGCCTTTTTAGGGACTTCCTGTCAACCAACAGTTAACGTTGAAAAAGAGAAAGAAGCTATAATGGCAGTACTCCAGGAGGAATCTGAAGGCCTGAAATCAATGGATAAGGAACGTATTTTCGCCACCCATATCCAGGATAGCGAGGAGGTCAGGCTGGAGCTGGGTGTATATGGTTACAATACTTATCAGGGATGGGATAAGATTGAATCTTTGCTCGGGGATTATCTTGAGGGTGGTCAACCCATTGAAATGGACAATTTCAAGGAGAACGTCATTTTAAAAGTTACCGGCAACAGTGCCTGGCTTACCTGTGATAATGTATGGAAAATGAATAATGGTGATGTGGAAGAAGGGTTCTCCAATATCCAGATAGTCTTTTTAGAGAAAGTAAAGGGAGAATGGAAGATCTCCTTCGCAGCTTATTACAGCAAGCCGGTGGGAGTGCCGGGACTTGATGAGCCCTTTCGTTAGTCTAATCCATTAAGGACCTGAAATTTTTCATTCCCTTCCGGATCTCTTTATTCAGATCCTTACCCAGCTCTTTGAACTGGCCCGGGGTTCCGCAATCATACATGGATTCGAAAGGTTCTTTTTCAATAATGCTATCGTATAATTCCTGCATCGATGGAGGGGAGTCCAATTTGGAATATACTTCGTAAGTATAGGAAGTAAATGCCGTGTGCACGTTAACCCCTCTTCGGTCTAAGAGGTAACCCTGGTTCAGTTTGACGGGTAATGCAAGTTCACCCCCATAAAACAGATCGGATGGGGCAGGGAAGGAGACTATCCTGTCTTTTGTTTCGTTCAATGTGACAGGAACATTGTGGTAGTAGTCGGCTACAGTCTTATAAACTATAAGCGGAGCCTGGGCATTTACCAAAGCGGAATTAAGCTTTGCTGCATTGCACGAGATCATAAGCAGGACCATTGCGGATAAAACGATTGCTTTCATAGTTA
This sequence comes from uncultured Bacteroidales bacterium, assembly GCA_963753765.1. GTDB lineage: Bacteria > Bacteroidota > Bacteroidia > Bacteroidales. Next base: position 240,113 of record CAVWDQ010000025.1, on the reverse strand, counting down.
AAGTTTAACTGCAATAAAAGTAGTATTTTAAGGGAATAAATTCATCTGGTAGTTATGGAAAGGAAAAAGGCCAGTTACCTGGAGGGTGCTGTATCAATCATTGTAAATATCGCTTTGTTTGCCTTGAAATACTGGGCTGGTCTTGTCTCCGGATCCATTGCCCTGATGGCCGATGCCTGGCATACTTTATCGGATTCAATCAGTTCTGTTGTGGTTATCCTCGGGGCAAAACTTGCCTCAAAACAGCCTGATAAGGATCATCCCTATGGGCATGGCAGATGGGAATTGGTTTCATCCATTATTATCGCCATTTTTCTTGTATGGATTGCTATTGGGTTCATTACGGATTCGATAGCGCAATTAAGAATCAAAGAGTCGGCCAATTTCGGAACCCTGGCTATTGTTGCTACAGTGGTGTCCATTGTAGTGAAAGAGCTATTGGCTCAATACGCTTTTTTCCTGGGCAGAAAATCTGGCAGCTCCACTGTGAAGGCCGATGGCTGGCATCACCGGACCGATGCCCTCTCCTCTCTAGTAATACTTATTGGTATTCTGTTCAAAAACTATTTCTGGTGGATTGATGGTGCCCTTGGAATGGCAGTCTCATTGATGCTTCTGTATGCAGCCTACCAGATATTGATGGAAGCGGTAAACAAAATTCTGGGGGAGGACCCAACGGAAGAACTGCTTGGGGAGATAAAGGCACATATCAGTTCCCTGTATGGCACGGATCTGAATGCGCATCATTTTCATATCCATAATTACATCAGCAGCAAAGAACTGACATTTCATATCAAAATTGAAAACAGTCTGACCGTTGAAGAGGGGCATGATATAGCAACCGCCATAGAGGACAGGATCGATGAAAAACTGTCAATTAAGACAACCATTCACCTGGAACCCATCAATTTTGACCACAAGAACGACTAATCTTCAAACATCGCGGGAATCTCTTCTCCGGGACGGATGATCTCGTTGGTGACGGCTGCTACTTTCCAGTCATTATCCTTACGGATCAGGAGCCAGAAGTCGATGCCTTTCTGGGGAGGGCGCTCTGAATCCAGGATGCTTGCTTCATAAACAACAGGAATGTATGCAATGTCGTAGTAGACCTCTGACTTCAGCCTTAGAACTTCTTCCTTAAAGCCGGCGTCACCCACGGCGTCACTCTTATAAAAATCCTTAAAATCCTGAATAAACTCTTCAACGGTAAACCGGGTGCTTCCTTCACGGGAGGTGCGGAGTACAATTACCGCTTCTTCAATGAAAAAGGATCTGACCCTGTCCCAGTCAATCTGATCACCACTTTCACCTGATACCTCTGTGTAGATCTGTGTGATCATTTTTACAGCTTCTTCTTCTGCCTGTTCTTGTGCAGACTGCCCGTAGGCTGGTATCAGGGATATCAAAAGGCCCCAGGCCAATACTAAAACTTTGAGTTTAAGGTCTGTCATATTATTTTACTTTATTGGCTTGCTGCAAAGCCTCCGGAGAGGCTCATTAATTCACTTATGGAAATCTCTGATTTGGGTTGAAACTTCGAGGAAGTCATATAGTTTGTAAGACTATGAAGAAGTTGTTTTGCCTCCAATCGAGTTTCCATGTCTGTTAGCAGATCCGCACCACATATGATGATTTTCCCTTCTCCAACCTGTGCTTCGAAGATGAGTCCGAGCGACCGGTTTTCAAACCAATCATCTATAATACGGACAATGGGTTCTGGCTCATTTTCAAATCCATTCAGGATGATCGCCTGACCGTGGTGCATGGCATCCCACCATTGCCAGTTGGAGTGATATTCGGTGGGGAAAGCTTCCAGGGCAGGATGCCCGGGATCACATAAGATCCCCAGGGTATGCGGCGCCTGTCCTCTTGTCCATGCCGTATTCCAGAAAATGGATGAAAATCCCAGGGCAATGTTCCCACCACTGGCTTCAGAAAGTGAATTGGGAGAAAGTGCCCAGAGCACCTTGCCTCCGTTTTTCAATACATCAATGGCGTCTTGATCAAGTGTGCCTGTAATATGCATGTCACTTTCATTTAGCTCGAGTATAACTTCAGGATACACCCAGAAATCCCAGCTGTTTGAGAACTGGTTTACAGAGACTTCCAGGTTCAGTTTTTCCGGACCGGCTAATCTGGTCCAGTTCGATCCGAAGGGTGCCCAGGGCTTGACAATTGTCCAGGAAGAGCTTTTCCTTCTCAAAAGTGCCTTCAGCTATGATGGTGCCCTCCCCGGAGCTTATCTTCCAGCTTATCTCAGGATCTGATAATACTTCACTTCCAAAATGAGCCACCTCTACAGTTGCCTCGAAAGCTTCGCTGCTGGAGAATACCCTTTTCTGCATTCTGACAAGGGGAACAGTTTCGTTGCAGAAGCGGCTGTATTCAGCGGGTGTGATGTATCCTTTCTCTTCCCAGAATGGATCCAGCACTCCCACCAGGGCTGTTCCCTGACCGGGGAAATCATGCAAATCGAGCAACTGAAAACCTGCCATATCCGGGGTACGCAGGGCAGCTTCAATATCGGCCTTATAACAGAGCGCCTGCAGTTTGCCGGATGCAAGCAGGAAGCTATCGGCAAGATGTCCAATTCCACTTTCTTCCAGGGTCTCCCTGAATATCTCAAAATTTTTGGCTTTCAAAACTCCATCGTATTTCTCAATCTCTTTGAAATTCGGGTAGACGCACCACTGTCCGATTTCATGACTTACATAGGGCATGGGCACGGGTTCGATGATGCTTCTGTAGTCGAAGGTTGTTTGTGGTGCGCTTCTGTTGATAATGCTGTTCAGGCCTTCCCCCCATCCTTGAATACGTGCGTTTGGAGCATTGAAGTAATCGGCCGATTCCAGAAATGGCCAGCCAGCTCCACTGGTATATACCCTTCTGGGGTCAGTCCCCTGAAAATGAGTGACGAATTTGTCCAGGTATTCTTTTTGATTCCCACCTGCAGGCTCGTTTCCATGGGTCATCAGGCAAAAGGAGGGATGGTTTCCGTATGCTTCCAGGATATCTTCAGCCTCCTTATATAGCCACTTGTCAATGGGAAGGCCGTCGCCAATTGTTGACCCTGAATTGACCCAGCTGGAGCACTCTACCTGCAGGTAGATACCTAACTCATCGGCGGCATCAAAAGCAGCTTCGGGGGGACACCAGGAATGGAATCGAACGTGATTTAAACCATGGGCCCTGGCGCTGCTAAAAATCTTGAGCCAGTGATCAGTATCAGTAGGAGGAAAACCTGTTTTAGGGAAGATGGAACACTCCAGGGTACCTCTCAGGAAGAGCGGCCTGTCATTGATTGTGAAGCGTTTTCCTTCGGCTTTAAACTCGCGCATGCCAAATACCACATTCTTATCATGCCGTCCTTCCTTGCTGAGCAATTCCAGATTCATCTGGTAGAGATTGGGATTGAATTCATCCCATAAGGCGGGTGTTGCTCCCATGGGATAGCTCAGCTCAATGGTTTCGCCATCCTCATTCTCCTTCAAAGTAAACTCATGCACCAACTTAGCCAATTTTTCATCCTTTCCCGGGGATATTCCCTGGAGTTTTATGGTGCAGGACTGGGCTTTACCCGTGAAATTCCGAACTCTTATTTCGGCTTTCACTGTAGCATTCTTCACATCAGGAAATAGTCTTACATTTTCCATAAGAACCATTGGGGAAACCTGCAGTGAAATATCTCCCACTATGCCATTCCAGTTCGATTGGGTATGGTCGGAAATGCTGTGTGCATTAATGCCCGGATTCACCTCTTTGATCCTGTTATCTACCCTGATGGAGATGGTATGCATGCCCGGTTCCAGGTGTACATTCAGGTGGTAGTTATGGGGAGTCCCCAGGGTGTTCTGCATTCCGATCTCCTGATCATCTATCCATAGCCTTGTCTCCCAATGCGGCCTTTCAAGATGAAGGACAATATGCTTATTGTTCCAGTTATCAGGAATCACGATTTCTTTTTGGTACCATGCGGCTCCCACATATCTTTTTTCAGCTTGTAACCAGAAGGGGATCTTGGTATTTCCCTCTGTCCGGTATGGAGCATATTTATCAGCCTTGTACCAGGAGCTGTCCACAATCTGGCTGGTCCAAATTGTATTTACTGATATATCATCGCCCAGGCCATTACCGGCCAGCGACCCTGGTAAGGTGATGGTTTCATTGAGGCTGGAACTGAACCACTTTTCGGATATTCCTTTATCATCTCTGTCCAGGCTAACATACCATTCGCCCGATAGATCAATGATCAGATCTTTGTCCTGATTACATGAGACTAAAGCCAGCAAGATAAGGACCAATCCAAACGTTTTTCTCATGATTATTTTAATTTTTAAGCAACTCTTTCTCTATTTCCTCAAGGGATTTCCCCCTGGTCTCGATGAGCCTGTCTTTAATATAAAGGAAGCCTGCAATACAGATAAGTGCAAAAATCCAGAAGCTTCCCGAAGCATTGACTTTGTTGTTAATGATCGGGAAAAAGTAGGCCAGAAGGGCGTTCCCGCTCCAGAGAGCAAATGTGGCCACTGCCATGGCAGCGCCGCGAACTCTGTTAGGGAATATTTCTGAGAGCACCACCCAGGTAACAGGGGCCAGAGTCATGGCATAACAGGCTATGGCAGCCACAACAAAAATGAGCAGAGGCAAGCCTGTGGAGCCTGTAAAGTAAAGAGTTCCCACAATCAAGTAGATCAGTGCCAGTCCTCCGGAACCTATTAACATCAATTTCTTGCGTCCGATTCTGTCCACAAGTGCCAGTGCCACAAAGGTGAAAATAAGATTTACGCTTCCGGTGATCATCACATTGAAAAGCATATCAGAAACAGAGTATCCGGCAGCAGAGAAAACCTCCTCGGCATATAAGAAGATAACATTGATGCCACACCATTGCTGAAAAAGTGCCAGTAGAATCCCAATGAGGACTACAGGAAAAATCGATTTACTGAGAATGGATTCAGGTTTACTTTTCCTGGTTTCAGATCTTAGAGTAGATTCAATTTCAGTAGCTGTCGCTTTTGAGTAAGTCTCTCCGCCAATCCGGTTCAGGATGGTCCTGGCTTTGTTCGATTGTCCCCTTTTGATGAGCCATCTCGGACTTTCGGGGATAAACCACATACTCAGAAAAAAGAGTCCTGCAGGAACAGACTCTGCCCAGAACATATACCTCCATCCGGTCTGTCCGTTCCACGAATTAAGTATGAAAGATCCTGTTGCATCTTCAGGTACCGATTCAGCAATGATCCAGTTGATGATTTGTGCCAGCAGAATTCCGATAACAATCGTCAGTTGGTTCAGGGCCACAAAACGTCCGCGCAGACCGGCTGGTGCAATCTCTGCAATATAAACCGGAGATTGATTCGATGCCAGCCCGATTCCCATTCCCCCCAGTATCCGGAAGGAAATAAAAGTGGTGAAACTGTTTGACCCTCCGGTTCCTGCTGCAGAAATAAGAAAGAGGAGTGCAGCAAGGATCAATAGTTTTTTTCTGCCATAACGGCCAGCCAGAAATCCGGAAATAATTGCTCCGATGATACACCCTACCAGGGCGCTGCTCATGGCCCAACCCTGCAAAGATGGATCCCGGGCAATATGAAAGAACTGTTCGTAGAAGGGTTTTGCCCCGCCAATAACCACCCAATCATATCCAAACAACAATCCTCCAAGTGCTGCTGTAAGGGCAATTCTGATGATATACCTCAGATTGAACTCTTTCTTTTGCATGCGAACTATACTTCTTTCGTAAAATAAGAAAAACAGGTGAATTTCAGACTTGAAGTTTTGTTACTTTTAAGCAATGCGTATAATCAGAGCCTTTGAGGAGCGCTCTTTTCCTATGAGGGAGGAGTATAAGCTCCCGGTCTTTTACTTTCTTGTGTTGGGTGCTTTTGCCGGTTGGCAGTCCTACTACAACCTGCACCTCGATGGGATCGGATTCAGTAGTATGCAGATAGGTATCCTTAATGCGATCTTTATTTTCACCTCGGCCCTGGTGGTTCCTTTCTGGGGGATGCTGGCAGACAAATATGGTGGCAACAGGATCCTGTTACTTCTTTCAATGGTTTGTGCCGTGATGGTATTCCTGATCGGGGAGACCTTCAAGTTCCACTGGATGCTCATGCTGATTGCACTTGTTTCTGTATTTCATCAGCCCTCCGGTGCGGTGGTAGACGGAATGACCGTGGGATTTGTAAGGAAGAATCCACGCTTTTCGTATGGCCAGTTCAGACTGTGGACCTCGGTGGGATATGCCTCCATCTCCCTGATCGTAGGCTATCTGGCCAGACATGGAACAGATATCATTTTCAAAGTATCGGCCGGTCTTTTCCTTCTTCTTTCACTGTTTAATCTTTTTACCATGCCCGGTAAACCTGTAACCGGAAGGAGCCTGGTCTCCTTTCGAAGTTTCGGGGTCTTCTTCAGGAACTACCGGATGTTGCTCTTCCTGCTGATTATTTTCTTCCTTGGAATAGCAGTAGCACCCTTGATGCAATTTATCAATCTGTACTACAACGATATTGGAGCCAGTGCTTCATTTATCGGGTGGGTATTTTTTCTTCAGGCCATTCCCGAAATCCCTGCCTATATTATAGGTACCAGGATCGTAAAACGTATTGGGGCCGAGAAAATGATTCTGCTCTCCATGGCGATTTCCCTGTTACGATTGATTATGTACGGGTTTGTCACTGTTCCGGAGATAGCCATCTTCTTCAGCGTTTTTCATTGTATCACCGTTGCGTTTTTTCTTCTGGGCGTGGTCGAATATATACAGCATCGTACACCTGATCATCTTCAAAGTACCGGTCAGGCCCTGATCTGGGCATTTCATTACGGGGCGGGGATAAGTGTTGGGAATATAGTTTTGGGATATCTACGTGATGCTACCGGCATGCTCAAGGCTATGCATATTCACGCACTCCTCGCACTGGTGATTTTTATCCTGACAGTGCTGTTTTTTAATGCCACAAAAGAAAAATCAAATCATTGAGAAACTAATTGGCTCTTTCTATTTTCCAGCAAAAACCGGTGGATATGTAATTCATTCTTTGATTGATTCCAGTTCCAAAAGAGAAATCCAGTTGAAAATTTTCTTTCGCCAGATAGGTAAGACCGGCATCACAAATCATTATAAAATCTTCAAATTCTTCAAGTGCTCCAAAGGGTTCAATAAAAATGCCGACTTTTTCAGTGACTTCAATTCCCAGAGCCAGGGAATAGATCAGGCTTCCCTTTCCTGTTCCCAGATAGTCATATCCAAAATTGTATCCCAGGCTCATGTTTTCACTTAATTCGTGTGATATGGCCAGTTTATTAATGGTTCCGTAATGCTCATTCGAAAGCTCCGCTGTACCGCTTGGAATGAGCAGATGTGAGATAAATGCGATCTCAGCATTAACACCTTCTTTTTTGAATATCTGAATTTTTGCTCCTACTTGTAAATCACTGATCCCCTGGGTTACCTGGTCCTGCAGCTTCTTTGTCTCAAACTGGCTTAGAAGTCTCAATTCAATACCTTCGGTAATTCCGTATCTGAACAGGGTAGTGGGAGCTAAAATATAACGGGTTGAAAATTGCTCATCCCCTTCAAAGCCCAGAAAAAAGCCGGTTTCAATTTGCAGGTTTCCACCTCCAACTGTAACAGAACTTTCAGTCTGGTCGGGTCGGTCCGTAACCATTTGGGCCCTTAATTGTCCTAAGGATAACATTAAAAGCAGTGTGAGAGCAAATCGGGTCTGTAGTGAATTCATTTTCTGCTTCTTTCTTGTCTTTTATCTACAGTTGTTTTAACCATCCCCAGGTATATTTGTTCAGCACTTACCCTTTAGATGAATACCACATAATTGAAAATCAAACCAACAATTATGATCCCTGCGGCGACCACCCCAACAAAAACCCCGATCAATTGCCATTTCAGGACCTTTTTCAGAATAATGATCTCGGGGAGGGATAAACCAATTACCGACATCATAAATGCCAGAGCCGTGCCCAGGGTGACCCCTTTCTCAATAAGGACACTAACGATGGGAATGATCCCTGCAGCGTTGGAATAAAGGGGAATGCCCACCAGGATGGCCAGTGGAACGGAGTACCAGTTCTGGTTACCAAGCGCGCCTGCCAGGTATTCATCCGGCACAAAACCATGGGCCCCGGCACCCACTGCAATTCCCAGTAATATGTAAATCCATATTTTTCCCACAATCTCTCTGACCACCTCTCCGCCAGCAGAAATGCGCTGATCGAAGGTCATCTTTGTGTCCTCTTCGAGGCTCTGCTTTGCATGAGTTTTATAGACCCAGTCGGCCACATATCTGGTCAGATTTAGTTTTTCCAGAATAAAGCCTGCAAGTATGGCGATTGTCAGACCGGTAATCACATAGATCAGGGCAACTTTCCAGCCGAACAGACCAATAAGCAATACCAGGGCCACTTCGTTGATCATGGGAGCTGCAATCAGAAATGAGAAAGTAACTCCCAGGGGAATTCCTGCTTCCACGAATCCGAGGAAGAGAGGGATAGCCGAGCAGGAGCAGAAGGGAGTAACGATTCCCAGTAAGGCAGCCATGACATTTCCTGTGAACAGGGATTTACCTTCCAGGGCCTTCCGTGTTTTTTCAGGCGAAAAGTAGGTCCTGATGATCCCCACAATGAAAATGATTAAGACCAGCAACATCATCACCTTGGGCACTTCATAGATAAAGAAACGAAGTGTTTCGGTCATGTGCTTTTCAGGGGTCATCTGGAAGATCCTGAACACAATGAAATCTGCGATCTCTTGCAAATACTTATAGAGGATGATCCAGACGGGGATCAGGAGGAGCAGCAGTAAGATTTTGTTTTTTATTCTACTCATTTTATAACCAGACTGTAATAATGTAATAGATACCTATGCCTATGAATATGACTGCCACCACTCTTCTGAACCAGTATTCAAAGGACTTGATGCGCTTGTAAAGATTGCCCACCCCTGAAATGGTATAGGCGATTAACCAGGCGAATAAGATTACCGGGATCCCGGTGGCTATGGCATAGACTACGGGCAGATGAAGTCCTGAGGAAGATATCGTCAGGGGGATAAGCATGCCAAAATAGAGTACCCCGCTATAGGGGCAGAATGCCAGAGCAAAGAGCGCACCCAATAGAAAAACATCCCAGTAGGAGAAAGTGCTTCGTTGTTGGAAGCGGGCAGTGAGGCGATTAAAAGCAGGAAAATTCAACCTGATGATTCCCAGCATAAAAATTCCGATAAGCAAGAGAAGGGGGCCAATGATCTTCTCTCCATATCGTTGAAACAGACCTGAAATTTTTAGCTGGTCGGCACCAAAGAACAGAATAAATGCCAGGACCGTATAGGAAAAGGCCCTGCCCAGGGTATAGATCAATCCATTGTAGAAAACCCGGTTCCTGTTCCCGATGTCCTTCCCGATAAAGCCTATGGCCGTGATATTTGTGGCCATGGGACATGGGCTGATGGCTGTCAGCAAACCCAGTACCAGTGCAGATACAATTGGCAGGGATGTATTTGCATACAGCTGGTTGAGAAACTCCTCCATGTACTAAAGAAGTTGGTCGATATTCGTTCTGAGAATTTCGTGAAATTTTGTTGGATTGGTACGGGCATTCATAAAGCCTTCATTGGTCAGATTCACCATGGTTTCTCCCTTTACTATAAGAAGCGCCTGGCCTGAAACCTTAAGTGTTTCAGCCATGGTTCCCCCTTCCTCTTCTTCCAGGTTCAGAGAAGTGAATTCAATGCTACCCGCCTCCATTCTCTCGGAATAAAACATCTCCAGGGCCATTTTTGTCTCATTTTCCACGGCATTGCAGGTGGCACATCGCTTGGTGTTGTGAAAATAGTATACCTGGATGTCGTCACTTACCACAGATTCGCTAAGTTGAACTTCAGTCTTCTGATCTCCGGACTTCTGGCTATTGCATGCAAAGAGTGCAAGGGCTACTAAAATAAGCAGGAGTGAGGGTTTTAAGATTTTCATGGGGCTATGAATTTTGAGTAAGTAATTCTTTTAATTCGGCAACTTTAGGGAGCTGTCCGCTCAATACTACTTTTTCATTGATGACCAGGGCAGGGGTGCGCATTACGGCATACTCCATGATCTTTTGGATATCTTCAACCTTGGTGACAGTAGCATCCAGATTTAGCTCTTCAACAGCCTTTCTGGTTACCTTTTCCAGTGATTTGCATTTGGCACAACCTGTACCTAGAACTTTAATTTCCATCGGGTATTTATTTTGATTCGTTATTCGTAAAACTACGAACTATTATGATAAATTTTTTTAACTGTTCATGAAGTTTTTAAAAAGAGACTGAGCCAGTTTCCAGTTTTCCTGGTTCAGGCAATATTTAATTTTTGGAGCTTCAATCTCGCCCTGGATCAGCCCTGCATCTTTTAATTCCTTGAGATGCTGGGACAGGGTTGATTTTGCAATGGGAAGCACATCGGTGAGGTCTCCACTGTAGCAACATGTCTGCCTGGAAAGCAAATCCAGCACATACATACGGATGGGATGCCCCATGGCTTTGGCAAAACGAGCCATGGCCTTTTGTCCTTCCGTGATTACCTCTTCTTTTTCCATATTGTTCGTTAAATGCCGAACAAAGATAGGAATTTCTTAATTACACTTCAAAACCTGGGCGGGATTTGTTCTGGCGCTTTTTCGTGAGATAAATCCCAGGGTCAGAAAAGTTATTATAATGATCGATACAAGTGAGAACAGGTAGGTCCAGGGAGAGATACGGATTCCGTAGGCAAAGCGCCGCAACCACACATTAGTGGTGTAAAAGGCGATGGGCGTTGCCAGTACAAATGAAATAATGATCCATTTGAAATATCTTCTAAGGATCATCTCAATGATCTGGTTGACAGAAGAGGCCAGCACTTTCCGGATGGCAATCTCCTTTTTCTTAAGTTCCAGATCATACAGGGCCATCCCGAACAATCCCAGGCATGAGATCAGGATGCTGATCAGGGTGAAGTATTTAATGATTCGGCCGGTGCGGTACTCCACACTGTAGATTTGATCGAATTCCTGGTCTAAAAAGGTATAATTAAAGGGTAAACCCGGATAGAGTTTCGATTGAATCTCCTGGAGGTGCGTAAGCAGCTCTGTCGCATCCTCAGAGTTGTATCGGATATACAGGTTCCGGTAGAAGGGCCTGTAAATCCTTAGGACCAGGGGGGCAATCTCCTCTTGCACCGGCCGGATATTAAAGTCTTTCACCACGCCGATGATAGTACCCTTCCGTAAATGTGCCGGTAAATGGGGGTGGGTGAAATTCACATTTACTCCTGTTGCATGATCCATGCCCATGCGCTTCATGGCTGTTTCGTTAATGATATAGGCAATGGAGTCATCGCTGGCATACTCCCGGGAAAAGGTCCTCCCTTCCAGCATCTCAATCTCCATGGTCTCAATAAAATCATAATCCACCATGTTATAGCTTACGCCGAATGCATCCTCCTCAGCTGCGCCATCCCAGGTGAGCCCAACTCCTGAGGTGAGGAAAAAGGGGAGGTCGTAGGATGCCGTTACATTGACCACGGAAGGGAGGGACATTACCTGTTCTCTCAGCACATCGTAAATCGCAATGAGGTCGCCTCCAAAGGGCATGACTACTATCTTCTCTTTGTTTATCCCGATGTCCTTATTCTGGATATAGTTCACCTGCCTGTTAATGGTTACCGAGGAAATGATCAGGGCAATGGAAATGGTAAACTGCAGGATAACCAGTCCGTTGAGGAATCTCTTATTACCTGTAGGGCCAGATACTCCGTTCAATACCTGTATTGGTTTATTGCCTGAAAGCACAAAGGCCGGGTACAGGCCCGAGATGATCGAGGTAAAGAGGTAGATTACTATTAATCCTGCCAGGAATTGGGGATCGTTATAGTGCAATTCAAGCTGCTTTAAGGTAAGAGAATTAAACAGGGGCCTGACCAGTTCCACCAGTATCAGGGCAATGAAAAGTGATATAAGGGAATAGAACATGGATTCGCCCAGGAACTGCAGTACAATCTGATCCTTGCGGGCACCTGTAACTTTCCGCATGCCTATTTCCCGGGTCCGTTTCAAAGATTGGGCCGTACTCATATTCATGTAGTTGATGCAGGCCAGCAGAAGGATGACGATGGCTATTCCTGAAAAGAGAAATACATAGATGATCCGGTTGGCTTTGCCGTCAAGGTATAGATAAATATCCTTCAGGGGCTGAAGGGCAAGTGTTGCGTCCGAATCGTTATTAAATTCTTTGTATATGTCTTTGACTTTCTCCTGGAAACCCGGATAAGATGTACCTTCCTTCAGCATGATGTAAGAAGGCCCTGCATAGGTCCAGTCGTCAAATAAGCGTTTCTCGTCAACATGCAGAATGCTGGCGAGCATGGTAAAATCAAACACGGTGTTTTTGGGTGGATCTTTCAGCACGGCCACCACCGACAATTTCTGTCTCATGTTTAAGGTAAGGATCTTCCCGATGGGGTCTTCTTCCCCGAAGTATTTGGCGGCTTCAGATTCTGTAATGGCAATGGAGCTGCGGTTTGTAAATGCTTCTTTTATATCCCCGCGGATCACAGGAAAGGTGAACATTTCCAGGAACCCGGGATCAACCAGGTGTACTTTTTCATCCATGTAGGTGGTCTCATCATAGCTGACCAGGGAAGGATACTGCCAGTACCTGGTGTAGGCTTCCACTTCGGGATGCCGTTCACTCAGTGTGGGTGCCAGGGGGAAGGGAGTTACTGACATGGAGTTTCCATCTCCCCTGGCAAAAATCGAGAGCAGGTTATAGGTCCGGTCCCTGTTCTCGTGAAATCTGTCGTAGCTTATTTCATCGCTTACCCATAAAAAAAAGAGGATCACGCAGGCAATACCGATGGCAAATCCAAATATGTTAATGAGGGCAAAAACCTTGTTCCTGACCAGATTTCGCAAGGTTGATATGAAATAGTTTTTAATCATCTTCAATGTAAATAAGAGTTTCTGTTTCAATAATACAAATCAAAGTGAGTGCCACATATGTATATATCACATAATCAGATATATGCCATTTGAGTCCTGGCGATAAGTGTTTAATATATAAACACGCTGTGTTGTATAATTAAACATATTTTGTACTTTAGCAGGAATCAATACATGAGAAATGAGTAAAAAGGAAGGTGCCGTTTTAATCGTTGATGACAATGAGGAGTTGCTAATTGCATACGAGATTTTTCTGGCTCCTCATTTTCGGACCATCAAGACCCTCAGCAATCCGAATGCCATTTCATCTGCAATGATTAGCGCCACCTATGATGTGATCTTGCTGGATATGAACTATTCGGCCGGGATAAACACGGGGAATGAGGGGTTCTACTGGATGAACAGGATCCTGGAGATGGATCCGGACGCCTCAATTATCCTGATCACTGCTTTCGGAGATGTGGAACAGGCCATCCGGGCCATCCGGGAGGGAGCCTCCGATTTTGTTTTGAAGTCGTGGGACAGGGAGAAGATTCTTTCAACTATTCTTGCTGCTTACCAGTTAAGATGCTCCAAACTGGAGATCCGGAATCTGAAATCAAAACAACAGCATTTGCTTAAGCATTCCAACAGGGATTTTGATTTTTGTAAGGGAAAGAATCAGCTTATGCAGGACTTACTCAGGACTGTGGAAAAGGTGGCGCCCACAGAGGCAAATATCCTGATCCTTGGAGAAAACGGAACCGGGAAAGAGGTTCTTGCCCGCGAGATACATTCAAAGTCCATGCGAAGCAGCGAGATCTTTGTAAGTATTGATGTGGGCTCCATTGCGGAAAATGTCTTTGAAAGCGAACTGTTTGGTCATATGAAAGGATCATTCACCGATGCGGTGGAAGATAAGCCCGGCCGTATTGAGATCGCTTCCGGCGGAACGCTCTTCCTGGATGAGATTGGTAACCTGCCCCTGTCACTCCAGGCCAAGCTTTTGTCTGTGATTGAGAAAAAGGAAGTGACCAGGGTAGGTTCGAACCAGGTGATACCGGTGGATATCAGGTTGATTTGTGCTACCAATGCGAATTTGTATCAATTATGTGAAGAAGGACGTTTTCGGGAGGACCTGCTTTACAGGATCAATAACCTCCAGCTGGAGCTGCCCCCTCTTCGGGAACGACCTGAAGATATTCCTCAGCTGGTAACATTTTTCCTGGAAAAATTTTCAGATAAATACCATAGACCGGGTCTTCAGGTAAGTAGGCATGCTATGCATCTCTTATCGAAGTACAGCTGGAATGGAAATATCAGGGAGTTACGGAACGTGGTCGAAAAGGCAGTTTTACTTAGCGAGGGACCGCTACTTAAGCCGGCTGATTTTGTTAGCACTTCCGGATCCGGGAACAAGCAGACTGAGCTTCAGGAGTTCAATCTTGAAGAAAATGAAAAGATGCTTATAATGAAGGCTTTAAAAGCCTTTGGAAATAACAAGAAACTAACTGCCCGGGAGTTGGGAATCAACAGAACAACTTTGTACAATAAACTGAGAAAACATGGTATTGAATCGAACTAGTATTGTCGTATTCATTCAGATTATTCTCATTGCAGTGGTGGGAATGCTGATTACAATTTCCTTCCGAAGGGAGTATATGCTTATGACAACGGCAGGTCTTGTACTGCTCTGGGTGGGTCAAATCCTTTTTCTCAATTTCTATATGAACCGGATTCACCGGGATGTGAGAAGGTTTATGGATGCCCTGAGAAGCCAGGATACTTCACAACTATTCAACGACAGGAAAAAGGAAGGATACTTCGGAAAGCTTTATGCCTCTTTTAACGAGATCACTAAAAACTTCAGACTGGTGAGGATAGAGAAGGAGGTGGAGAACCAGTTTTTCAGGGAAACCATTAAGCAAAGTGCCTCAGGCATCATGGCTGTTACAGAGGACGAAAACGTGAGCCTGATTAATGCTGCTGCTCTCAGGATATTTGGTGTTGAAAGCCTGAAGAATCTGTCTGGACTCAGGAAAATTCATCCTGATCTTGCAGATATAGTTTCGTCGGGCGATCTCAGGGACCAGCATGTGAAGATTCTGGTCAACAGCAAGATGATTCAATTAGCTGTAAAGACTACCGAGATGAACCTGGACGGAACACGGGTCAGGATCTATTCATTACTGGATATATCCCGGGAGATGGCTTACAGTGAGGTGGAGGCATGGCAGAAACTGATCAGGGTACTGAACCATGAGATCACAAATTCGGTTGTTCCCCTGCACATTCTTTCGACCAGTCTTTTTGATTTGTTTCACGACGGAAAGCGACAAAAGTCAGCTCAGGAGATGGACGATGAAATGATCGATCGCGTAGTCCTTGGGTTAAAAACAATTATTAAAAGAAGCGGTGGCCTGACCGATTTTGTCAATACTTATAAGAGTTTTACCGAGCTGGGGGACCCCCTGTTTTCTACCATTCATGTAAGTGAGATTTTTAAGCATATTACTTCTCTCCTGGAAGAGGAGATCAGGCATTCGGGTGTTAAGATCACCATTACTGTTACTCCTCCTGAACTCCGCTTGCTGGCAGATGAAAAATTGATAGAGCAGACTCTGATTAACCTGCTTAAGAATTCATTATCAGCGCTTGAAAAGAGGGAGAATCCCATGATCCAACTGAATGCTTTTCAACTTGGAGAACAGGTATCCATCGAGGTTGCTGACAATGGAAAGGGGATTTCGGAAGAGATTCTGGACCATATCTTTACGCCCTTTTTTACTACCAGGAAGGATGGTTCGGGAATAGGTCTGAGCCTTGCCCGCCAGGTAATGCAGATGCATAAGGGAGCCATAAATGTCTCTTCCGTTGAGGGAGAGCATTGCACCTTTACGCTCTCATTTTGATTCCTGAGATACTCCCCGGACAGAATTTACCCTGTATTTCAGTCCCAGCACTATAAGGATGGAGACCAGGTAAATGATTATCCCGTAGATGGTGGTATAGCAGGTGATTTTGATTCCCTTGGTCAGGATAGCAGGTGCGATCTCACTGTTTTGGTTTGCGAGGTAGTCGAAGATATCCACAAGTCCAAGAATCTGTCCAAATATGCCAAATACCAGGGTGAAGAGTGCAAGGGATTTGATATAGCCTGACAGGTTCTTTATTTCATCAGCATTGCTGGCGCTTGATTTGATCACGAGTCTGCCTGCCATAAGCGACAGGGTGAGAATTGCCAGGAACAATACAGAAAGGGTTCCCATGAACCATATACCTCCTTCAAATATATAACGCACCATGATCTAAGGTTTTTAGTTAGTAAATTTTTTACTCTTCAAAATTAGATTCATGATCGCTTGTGGGCAATGTGAAATGCATCCGCTTATCTGTAATTCATCACCAAAATATGGCTAGTTTCTGAAAAATAGCCAAATTGAGGTCAAAATCTTGTGATGCGCAGATTTTACCATAGCATATTCTGGATCCTTGTTTTTGTAATCCTGACCCTGACTTTTGGCAGATCATACGGGGGGCTTGCCCATTCTTTCTATTTCGTTGCTTTTTTGTTCCCGGTCATTGTGGGAACATCTTACCTGGTTACCTCTTACCTGGTGCCCCGCTTTCTGCTTAAAAAAGCCTACTTCAAGTTTGTGCTCTACTTTATTTACACACTGGTCTTCTCGGTATACCTTGAGATGCTCGTGATGACAATATCGCTTGTTGTTTTTGCCAACTTTGAATTCAGGGAATTGAATCCCAAGACCACTGATATTGTATTTCTCACCTTAGTCCTGTACTTTTTTGTTTTTCTAAATACCATCATTTTCTTGATTCAGGAGTACTTCAGGGGAGAGGAGAAGCAAGTGAAACTGGAGACAGAAAAGGAGAAATTCACAAAGGGTTATCTGGTTGTCAGATCAGATAGAAGAAACATCAATCTCCCCTACGACCAGATTGTATATGTGGAAAGTCTAGGGAATTATGTGCGAATCATTATTACTGAAGGTAAACCTATCCTGACCAAGGAGAAAATCTCTGCACTGGAAGAAAGACTTCCCGACAGTTTTATAAGAATACACCGCTCCATTATTGTAAACAGAGATAAGATCCAATCCTTCAGCAGAGAATTGATCAAGGTGAATGAAGTGGAGCTGCCACTGAGCAGGAAGTACAAAGAGGAGGTCATCCTGGTTTTAATGGCCAGAGAATTTGATTAGAGATAGTCGAACTTTCTCAGGAGATCCACGGCACCAGGGTACCTGAGCAGCTCATCCACCCGTTCTTTGTTTTCCGGATTCTTCCATTTGCCGATGGAGTTGCTGTGCATCTTTTGCAAGCCCGAATCATAAGCAGGATTTCTCCTGACGGTAGCATAGTCATAGAAATCTGAGATCTCCCGGGTCATTTCAATCCCAAGATGATCACAAACCAGTTTCATGGTATTCTGAAAATCCCCGATCAGCGATTCATAGTGGATGGTCAGGAAGTTTTCCCTATCCATATACTTCATGCCCTCATGTACATCATGAACCCATTCCTCAGGTTCAACATGATAGTACCTGTCATCGTCGTGGGGATGCCTGGAGAGGATAACATCCCTGCCGTCGCGTACAATCTGAATAAAACGATAGTTCCCCTGAAGAAAGGAGTCGATTCTGTTAATGTACCTGATGTTATTGGGTGTTTTTTCACACCAGCGCTTCACCTCTTTACCCATGCGAACCCTGAGGATGCCAGTGTATAACCTGTCAATGCGGAGTGGCATGAATTGTCCGTTTTCCTCCTCCCCGTATTTAAACAGGCTTAACTCCTTCCTGAATGCAAAGATGGATGGATGGGCCGATAGAATGGAGAGCAAAAGTGTGGTTCCGGACCGGGCTCCACCACCAATAAGAATGGGGGTATCGGTGAATATTCTTTTTTCCTTCCTGCGCCCAAGGATCTTTATCAGGGGGAAAATAATTCGTTTAGAATTGGTTATCATAGGCTAACACCAAATAATTATAACCCAAAGTTAGAAATTATAGAGCAGCTTTCACTGTGGCAGGATGCCTGGGCCCGAATGATGCCTTTCGTTCCGTATCCCAGATTAGTTTGTCTCCTTCGAATTTAAAGGTAAACTTCACGCTCTCCGGGCTTTCATAGTAGATTAGATTCACCGCGTAGGTGTCATCAGCCTCCCAGGCACCATTAGCAGCCACTTTGTCGGAAACAAGAACAGGATTTGTGAGGATTCCTTTTTCCATTCCCTGGTAAGCCACTCTGAAGCTTTGCTCACCCTGCTCGCTGGTGATGGTAATTTCGCTTGTTGGTTCTTTGAAGTTGAATGTTATGCTTTGGATGGAACGCTCATTTTGTTCCAGGATGTAAGTATTCCCGGATATCTCTGAAGCCATTGGGGAGCTCTGGTCACCTTCCACATACGATATGGCCAGCTGCTGCAGTCTGCTATTCATCTGCTCCAGCTTGCTTTCATCGGGTGGGAGGGAAGCCTCCTCCATGGCCGGCAGCAGGTGTTCCCATACAATGTCCAGGATCCCCTGAAGATTGTCGGATCCGGATGTGATGGCAATTACAGCATCCTGTTCGGGCATTACGATGCAGTACTGTCCGAATGCTCCGTCGCCCCTGTATGCATTGTGACGGCACTGCCAGAACTGGAAACCATAACCCTGATCCCAGTCGCTTTCGGGATTGCTTCCATTGGCAGTCTGGTAGCCAGTAGCCTCTTCAACCCAGGCCTCTGATACCAGCTGCTTACCGTCCCACATGCCTTTTTGAAGGAGCAGCTGACCAAATTTGGATATATCTTCTGTTGTCACACTCAGTCCCCATCCTCCTACACTGATCCCCCTGGGACAGATTTCCCAGGTGGGTTTGTTGATGCCCAGTGGCTCGAAGAGTCGTGGTGTCAGGTAGTCCAGAGTGCTCATGCCGCTAACCTTCTGGATAATGGCAGAACACATATAAGTCGCCATGCTGTTGTACTTGAAATGTGTTCCCGGTTTGAAGTCCACTTTGTGCTCCAGGAAGGCTTTTACCCAGTTGTCGCTTTGCATATTCCGGAAGCTGGGTTCTTCTGCCTGGCCGGTATTCATCCTTAGCAGGTCGCGGATGCGCATGGCTTTAAGATTTGCGGAAGGCTCCTCAGGAGTATCTTCCGGGAAGAAGGAAATAACCAGGTCGTCAATGCTGAGCAAGCCCTCGTCCTGTGCCATCCCAATGGCGGTTGAGGTAAAGCTTTTAGAAAGGGACCACAAGAGGTGGGGCGATTCGGGAGAATAGGGAGCCCACCATCCCTGGGCCACGATATTTCCGTGCCGCCTGATCATTACACTGTGCAGGGCATCAGGTTGGGCTTCTTCCAATGCTTCAATAAACTCTAAAATAGATCTGGATGAGATCCCTTCCTCTTCAGGAGTGCTGTATCCGGTGTTGGTGGATGACTCCTCTTCAGGGGAAGGGGTACAAGTGGTGAATCCCAGTAAAGGAACCAGGATCAGCAGGGCAAAAAGTTTTTTCATGTATGCTTTGGATTTAAATCTATTTTGCTCTTCCACCAATGGTCATAGGATCGCCTTTGTATCCTAATTCCTGCCAGTTGAGTCTTTTGGATTCTTTACGGGAATGACAGTCGGTACATTTTAATGAATTTGCGGCTGGAGCAACCATATGATTAATGGGCCAGTACATTTTTGTCTCCACAAAACCGTACTTCCCGGAATAGTCCAGGTTGCTGGCAGCCATTCCCAGCTCAGCAGCTTTGTTCCAATCAAAATCAGACCAGTATCCACCTTCTCCAAACATCTTTGGAGTAATCAGATAACGATTTTTCGAATCGTAGATTTGTTTTCCACGCATCAGCTTGAATGGTGTAATTTTGGCGGTTTCATCGTAAATGCTTCCTGAAAGTTTATTTATCTCCACTATATTTTCCGGATCAAATTTATCTCCGGGCAGGTAATACTCCGCTTTTCCGTTGTACCAGCTGTAGGCCGGGATCACATTCTTTTCCCATAGGAAGTCACCTTTCTTTTTGTCGTAGACGGGTTTTCCGAATTCATCCGCTTCTTTATTCAGATCCTGTCCGGCAGTGGACCAGTCCCACCAGGTCATAGTGGGTTCTTCACGCGCAAAAGCGGGGATGTGACAGGTTTCGCAGGCCACGGAACTTACATGATCGTTGACGACCTTTTTTCTATGGGGCTTGTCATCATGGCAGTCCAGGCACGCAATATGGTTTGTACCGCTTGGCATTGAGCCGTGACTTGCTCCGAGAATCATATGATTTTCCCCGGCATGACAATCAGAACATGAGAAACCCAGTTCCCCCATATGGAAGTCCAGGGCAGGGGATGGATTAGACATGCTGGCGGTCAGGTCTCCGTGTTTCACTCCTGAGCCGCCGCCACCATTGAAATGACATACGCTGCAGCTTTTGTTTGTGGTTTTCCCCACACTCTGTGCCACTTTGACCAGATCAACCTGAGGATCGGGCATTCCAGCGCCAGTTGGTAATTTTTTGTACGTTCCCGACCGGTCGTGACAAATCAGACAATCTATGTTATTTGGATCTTCAAAATCGAAGCTTTCATCTTTCCATCCATAGCCGATATGGCAGCTGGTGCAACGGGGCCAGTTTGAAGGTAAGGATACACAAAAGCTATTGATACTGTTTTTCTTACCAAAAGCGTTTTCGCCTGTCCAGTTCCAGTGCCTGGTTTTCATGATGTCCTTGTCAATGCCATCGTGGCAGAGCAGGCAGGTTTCTGTAACTTCCTGGGGGGTGGCAAAAGGACCTTCAATAAATTCAGAATGGTCCTCCTGTGCGAATACGGTGACTCCAAACAATAGCGTGAAGAGCAATGTTGCCAGGGTTTTCATATCATACATTTTAAGGATTATATAAATGTATGTTTTTTTTACGGTTCTTCCCTGCAATCCCTTTATGTTATAGAAGGGAATCAGCTATTTATCATCAGTCTTGTAGCTGAAAACTTCTTCCAGGGGTGTTTTGAAAATGTGAGCAAAACGAAAGGCCAGTTCCAGGGAAGGGGAGTAGTTCCCCTTCTCAATGGCTACAATGGTCTGTCTGGATACCTTAACCAGGTCTGCCAGTTCTTGCTGGGTCATTTCGCCGCATTAAACCGAAGTCGACCGAATGTTATTTTGTATGCTGCTTTTTGCCATTTCAGACTCCTTTCCTGTAGTAATAGATTTGAGAGCCATTGTCAAGGATCTCTGCGATGAGTCCAAAAGCAACAAAAGCGATAAAAATCCAGTACACTGGCATTCCCAGTGCAAGGCCCACAACTGAAAGGACAAAACCACTGGTGAATGCGTAATAGGAATTTCTTGTGGCCTTTAGTTTGATCAGCTTGTCCCGCTCATCCTCCACCGGAACTTTTTCTTCACGGGTGGCAATGGCATTAATGATATGGAAAATGATCTGGATGATGATTCGCACCACAACGGAGATGCCAATAAATATGAGGAAGACGACACCCCAGGTACGGAAGTCCTCTGTAAGATCGAACTGGCCCTGCTGATGCCTCTGGTATACTATGAGTGCAAAGATGACTGTAACCAGCAGTCCGGTGAAAATGTTGACGATGTTCTGTTTTTCTTGATATGACATTATTTCTCTTATTATGTATGATATATTTTACTATATGTAAATAAATATATACACAAAGATAAGTAAAATATACATAATGTCAAGTAAACACGACATATTATTTAACTAATTATTTTTAAGTGATTTATTTACAGGTGTTTTCAGGCTTTTAGAATTTATCCGGATGCAGGGAGAGTAAAATGAAATGTGCTACCTGATCCTTCCTCGGATTCGCACCAGATCCGCCCTTTGTTCATTTCTATAAAATCTTTGCAGAGGATCAAGCCCAATCCGGTACCTTTTTCGCCCATGGTGCCAGGTGATTTAAATTTCGTATCGATGCGAAAAATTTTCTCACGGTTCTCTTTCGACATACCCACTCCCTGATCACTGACTATCATCTCCATCATACCATCCTTTTTAGAAATACTCACTTCGATCACCCCACCTTTGTGGCTGTACTTAACGGCATTATTGATCAGATTTCTTAGGACGGTACTTATCATTTCACGATCGCCATAGGCATGCATTTCATCAACAACTTGAGAGATGAGTTGAACTCCCTTTTTCTCGGCAGACACTTTGTGCAGATTGATATTCAAGTCAACCAGGTTCGATAATAGAAATTTCTCAGGTGCATAGGCTATATCTCCTCGCTGTGACTGGGACCAGGTTAACAGATTAATTAACAGATTGTATATGTGTTTGGTCGACTCATTCATTTTCTTCCAGTGCAGTCAACTTCTCTGCCTCTTCCATATTCTGAAAATTCTTAATCACCAATCCACTTAAAGAGTATAGAGATGAGAATGGATTTTTAAGATCATGCGCCAGAATGGAAAAGAAAGTGTCCTTCATGGCATTCAGCTCATTCAGTTCATCTTTCTGTTTCTTCAGCCTCTCATTGGTAGTGATAATTTCTTCCTTTTGTTCTTCAAGTGAGATATTC
Source organism: uncultured Bacteroidales bacterium (assembly GCA_963753765.1). Classification (GTDB taxonomy): domain Bacteria; phylum Bacteroidota; class Bacteroidia; order Bacteroidales. The sequence continues at coordinate 217,587 of CAVWDQ010000025.1, read as the reverse complement.
TTTTGCGCAATCTCGGAAGTACGCTCGATGATCTTTTCCTCCAGTAATCTTTTCTCCCGGAATAGTTTACGTTCTCTCAGCTTGATAATGATAATAATCAATACAATGATTGCGATGATGTACCCTGCATAGGCATAAGGGCTTCTCCACCAGGGAGGATGAATCGTTATTCGGATGCTTTCTCCGGAAAGATTCCATACCCCATCGTTATTGCTTCCCCGTATATGAAAAGTATACCCTCCTTGAGGCAGGTTGGTAAAGGGGACAAATCGCCTGGTGCCAAGCTCTATCCATTTATTGGAGATGCCCTCCATTTTGTATGAATACCTGTTTTTTGAAGGATTAGTAAAATCAAGTGCTGAAAACTCTATGGTAAAGGCATAATCCTTGTGAGAAAGATTAATCTCTTTTGTATAGACATTGATGTTTTGCCGGATTCCGTTGTTCTCCTTCTCGATGGAGGTGATCCTTACCGGGGGGACAAATTTATTTACCGAAAGTGAATCAGGATGAAAGGAGATCAATCCCGCGATCCCTCCGAAATACAATTCACCCTGCTTATTCCTGTGTACGGCCTTTATATTAAACTCCATGCCCAGCAGTTCATCCACAATAATGAATGCTTCCGATGAGGCCATATCGGGATTTTTCATTGCCAGTCCCGATCCGGTGGAGAACCAGAGATGCCCATTCCCATCCTCTACAATATCGTATATGATATTGCTTGGTAAACCATCGCTGATGGTAAAGTTGGTAAAAGTGGAATCAGACTTATTGAACATGCTGGCACCGCCACTGGTTCCGATCCAGATGTGCCCATCGCGGTCCTCGCACAGCGAAACGGTGTAGTCATCGCAGAGGCTGTTGGCCGATCCGGGATCGGTGGCGTAATGGTAAATCCGGTTGAAGTGGACGGATCATATCTATCCAGTCCATTTGATGCGGCTATCCAGATCTCCCCATCAGTGTCCTCCAGGAGCGAATAGACCAAGTTTCTGCTAATGGTAAGAGGTCCCTCCTCATCCTCTCTGATGACAATCCTTTCTTTTGCTTCCGTATCCAGGATGCAGATACCGTTTCCTGTCCCGATCCAGTACCTTCCATCTGACGTTTCGATGATGCAATAAACCCTGTTATTGCTGAAATAATTGAAATCTGGTGCATCGAAATACTCCTCTACAGGAATGAAGCGTTCGACTGTGCTATCAAAAATGCTTACCCCGTTTCTTGTCCCCAGCCATATTCTGGATTTGCTGTCCTTGAAAATTACATGGATATGGTTCTCCGGAATATGACTTTCACCTTCCGACTCGGATAGATAGTGTCTGGCTTCATTAGTAGTTCTGTCCACAATGCTTAAACCCTTGCCCCAGGTCCCGACCCACAACTTGTTATCATCATCTTCAAATACCGAAGCAATAATATTATCCAGGATATCAATTGAATTCGGATTGTCAGATTTTGTAAAAGATTTTATACTACTTTTTTTAAGATCGGTTTTATCGATACCTGCAAGAGTTCCTATCCAGAGATTGTGTGATCTGTCTTCTAAAAGTGAGAGTACTATATCGTGACCTATAAAATCATTGTTGTCGGCCAGATTTCTGAAGTGGGTGAATTTTGCAGCTTCCGGGCGGAACAGACCTGTCACTCTGTTCAGGCCGCCTCCATCGGTACCGATCCAGATGCTTCCCGTGTGATCCTGGAGCATGGTTTGAATGTAGTTGTGACTCAGGCTTCCAGGATCGTTGGCGTCATGCTTGTACTGGATGATCTGGCTGGTTTCCGTATTATATATGTCTAATCCCCCCTCTGTGCCGATTAGTATATTCCCCTCTTTGTCTTCTAATAAGGAGGTGATATGGCCATTTTGAAAATATCTGAATTGCTCTTCCACTGGATCGAAAGAGCACAGGCCATTTGCAGAGCCGATCCAAATGGTGCCATCGGAGCTTTTTATAACTGGAAAACCTTTGTCATAAAGTGCACCTCCAGTCTCAAAGCTGTTTTTGTATGATTGACTGATCCCGGTGTTAAAGTTCATTATGGTTAAGATCGACGACTGATTAACGTAAATATGGCTATCATCGGAGGCAAGGCCATAAACAAAGTTGTCTTCTGTATTGGTAACAATATCGGATAGCCCAACTCTTGAAAATCGGCCCGTCTGCTTATCGAATTTGTTTAGCCCACCTTTGGTACCTATCCAAAGGATTCCGTTCAGGTCCTCAGCAATATCAAAGATCCAGTTACTGGAGATGGTGTTGGTATCGGCCGGATCGTTAAAAAATTGCTCAAATGAATATCCATCAAATTTGTTCAGGCCATTTTGAGTTCCAAACCATACATATCCCTCTGAATCCTGGAAAATACAGAGAATCTCACTCTGTGACAGTCCATCTGATACCTTATAATGAATGAATTGAGGTTGCTGACCACGCAGCAGTGTGCTGGTGCTAAAAAGGAAAGTGCAGAACAGAATCCATATGATATTTCCAGGTTTAATCTTCACTTAAGGAACTTTCTGATAAATTTAATCTTTTAATTCCGAACTCAAGTGCGGATAGATACGGGAGTTCAACATGTAAATGGAAAACTATGGAAATCACACAGAGTGGCCTCCTAAGCATCGTGAACCTTAAGGGGACAAAGCTTAGCAATGTCTATTACAAAGAAGTTGCGTTGAAATCTTTAAGATGATTCTTAAGTCGATTTTCTGGTGAGACCATCAAGGGATGTTTCAACATGTCCTCATTTATCTCTTTCCCGGTAAACTTATGCAGCTTAGTGATTTTAGCACTTTGCCGGTAGGCTGCAGGAATAATTCGCATGGCATCGGCCCTGTTGCTGGTCTTAATAATGAGCCAGGCTTTGTTTTCCCCTTCCAGGCATCCCCATTCAACACTGGTGACAAAATGAGATCTTGATGAAAGAAAGGATTGTATTGATCGCAGGCAGGAGGCTGTATCACCCCCGTTTTTTATTTCTATCAGGAACTTTTCCATTATTATATTCTTTATATTAAAATACGATCTCATTTGTAAAAAGTAACTGGATATACTGATAATTAACATCTTATTTAACAAGCAATTAAATGCCGGTATCCTGGGTTTGTATTCCCTTTTCAGCTATTTTCGATCAGGATATATTCGATTTCATTCAACTAACAGGATCTATGAATACGCAATTGAGGCTTATTTTACCAGTGATTATGCTACTCTCTTCATGTACTGTAGAAACAGAAAAAGACTCCCTTGAAAAGTGGAAAAGCGAGATTGTCGAAGCGGAAATGAACTTTTCTGCAATGGCAGCTGAGAAAGGAATTTCAGAGGCTTTTATAAGCTACGCCGCAGAGGACGCTGTATTGATGCGGAACAACAAACTGGTAGCTGGCAAGCAGGACCTTATCGCCTATCTCGAAAATCAACCAGTAAATGTAAAAGATGAGCGTCTTAGCTGGAAACCCGATTATGTAGATGTATCCTCTTCAGGGGATCTGGGCTATACCTATGGCCAATTTATCTATTCATATACAGATTCAACCGGCTCGACCGTTGAAAACAAAGGTGTTTTTCATACGGTCTGGAAGAGACAGGCCGATGGGTCCTGGAAATTTGTGTGGGATTAGCTTTTTACAATTCCGTGATAAGCAGGTTTCTCCACTGAACTTTAATGCCTCCTCCTGAATGGATTTGCAGGGCGATGATACCCGTTGCACCGGCGATCATTTTATCATCCAGGGTAATCATAAGATACCCGTTCAGCCAGGTTTCCACCTTTCCTTCCACCACGCGTACCCTCATGGTGTTCCACTCGCCGAATTTCAGGTGCTTATCCAGTTCCGGGTCTGGCTTTATGATCCAACCCCTGCCATAGGATTCATAGATCCCGCCTGTGCTATGTCCCGGAGGGGCCACCTCGGCCTGCCATCCGGCGATTTTGGTTCCTTCAATGGAGGAGCGAAAGAATACCCCGCTGTTTCCGTCAGCGCCCTGTTTGAATTCCACGCTCAGTTCAAAGTCCTTATACTCTTTTTCAGTTCCCAGGTACCCGTACTCCTTGTCGGGACCACTCTCACACACCAGCAGTCCGTCTTCCACATACCAGAGTTCGGTACCGTAGATGGTCCAGCCGGTCAGGTCCTTTCCGTTAAAGATGGATTCCGTTTGTGCCAGGATTGCTCCCTGGAAGCAAACAAGCAGCATGATTGAGAGAAAGGGAAGTTTTTTCATCTTGATCTGGTTTTTGCATTTGAAATGAATGCACCAAGATAGGGATTTTCAATGAAAGTGTCCTTTTATAAAGGCCTATCGGACCATCCCAACAGAATAGACTTGAAATCGATTTCGAAGGAATACTTATGCTTCAGTTTGTTAATGAAAACTGGAATATTGAACAGGGCCGTAGCCAGGGCCAGTATCATAAGAGTCAATTCTTCTCCATTCAGATTTTTGAAAATGAATGGTATGGCGATAAAAAGCATATTTGCACATAATATCTTCAGGCTTGCTGCAAGGTGGGACCCGCTCAACAGGAGCATATGGTGTTGAATATGGATTTTGTCTGCGGCAAAAGGTGATTTTCCCTGGGAAAGACGCACTGCCACTACCCTGGCAGTATCGAAGAGTGGGATAATCAGAACGCTGAGTAATACTGCCGGGGCTGTATTATTTTGATGGAAAAACAGGGCGCTGTTCTCCATATTTAGAAATTTGATTGCCAGGATAGAAAGTAAGAGACCAATTAGCATGGACCCGGTGTCTCCCAGGAAAATCTTGTTTTTCTTGCCAAATACATTGAAATAGAAGAAAGCAAGTAGGGAAGAGCTTAGAATAAAACTCATGACGGCATAGACCAGTGATCCGTCCTTCAGGAAAACGATCCCAAAGAAAAGAGAAGCCAGGATGCCGAGCCCCGAGGCAAGTCCATCGATCCCATCTATCAGATTGAAGCTATTGATCAGGGCCAGGAAAAGGAAAAAGGTGATGATAACACCAGGAATATAAGGCAAATCGTAAATGCCAAAGAGCCCATGGAGGGAATGCAGGTAAAGATTGCCCGGCACCAGTATTATAAGTGCAGCAAGAGATTGCCCTATAAACTTTTGATAGGCCGAAAGGGGCAGAAGATCATCCTTCAGCCCTACAAAAAAGAGAATGAGAGTGCCGGCAATAATGTATTTCAATTCATGGGCAGTGGCAATACCGGTAAACATAATCGAGGAGATAATCACTCCTGCAAATATGGCAACCCCCCCTAAGTTAGGAGTTGGAAGTTGATGTGAGGTCCGGCCATTGGGAAGGGCCATTAGTCCTTTTTCCCTTGCGATTTTCACAATGCTGGGGATGGCCGAGAAGGTCACCAGAAAGGTCACCAGGGAGGCAATCCCAATAAGTAGAAAGGGAGGAATAAATAGTTCGTATAATTCGGAATTAAAAATCATCAGTTCTCTTCTACGGAAAAAACATCCATTTGGATACATAAAAATCACAATGCGAAGGAATTAATCATGCGCATACAGGTATAATACCGAATAAAACGGGCTTTGCCCTACTTAAATCAGGAGTAAAATCAGAATATGATGGTTGCGTGCAGCCCGGCTTTATTTCTGGACAGGGAAGGAGAGATCGCTTTTCATCTGAGGAAGTGATTCCATCCGGTTTAGTTGATCCACAAGCAAGAGGGCAAACCTGATGGTCTGCTTCATTCCCTCCAGTTCCCAATCCGGATCGAACTCATCCTTCACGGTATGGTAATCCTTTCCCCAGAATTCGGTGTAGTTCTGAACTCCCGATACTTCATCTTCACCAGCTGATATCCAGACAGATGGGATACCGTAGCGGGCGAAGGAAAACTGGTCGGAGCGGTAAAAAAGGCCTTGATTAGAAAGGGAGAAAGTGGAATATTCGATAGCATTCTTCTGTGCCATCTCCTGAATAATCCCCTCAAAATCGGAAAAGCGGGCACCGATCCCCATGATGCTATTGGCTTTGCCCCAGACCGGTGTGGACTCAAAATTGATATTGGCAATGATGGAACTTCGATCGCTGTTCTCTGCATAGTATTTGGATCCCAGAAGTCCCGATTCCTCTGCATTGCAAGCCAGAATAGTAACCGAGTACCGGAGCTCATCCTGGAATTCCTTCAGCACTTTAGCCACCACCATCATGGCTCCCACCGCAGTTCCATTGTCTATGGCACCATTATATATCTGATCACCTTCCTTGTTGGTGTCCATCCCCAGGTGATCGATATGCGCACTCAGCACAATTCTCTTTTCTGATTTCCCGGGGATTTCTGCTACCACATTGCGATTGCTCACTTCCCTGAAGGAGTTGTTTCCTTTGATTCGGATGCGGATACCAGGATCCACAGGCTGGAAATCTCTTGAGGAAGATTGTTCGTATAGAGCGTCCAGATCAATTTGCTCTGCATTTAGAACCTCCCGTAAACTACTCTCTTTAATCCAACCCCGGAATTTCAAATTGTTCTGCAGGTCGGATTTGATGAAGAGCTCTTCGCCCGTCCAGGAATTCTTTACTACGTTCCAGTCATATCCTGCTGTCTCATCGGTATGGATCAACAAGATCCCGGCTGCACCGCGCCGCGCTGCTTCCTCTATATGACAGGTCCATCGTCCAAAATAGGTAAGGGTGCTTCCTTCGAATATTCCGGGATTTACATAACCGGGATCGTTTACCCGGGTGATCACAATCTTATCCCTTACATCCACATCCTTGTAATCGTCCCAGTCCCATATTTCAGCCTTTACTCCAAATCCCACGAAAACAGCCTCTCCCTCCAGATCGATCTCTTCCTGCTCAACACTGAATGTTCCCACCACATCCTCAATGTAATCCAGCTTCGCCCCATTAGCGCTTATTTCGAAGCCAGTGTTTGAGAACCCGGTCATCACAAAGGCTTGGAAATAGGAGCCCTCCATTCCAGGATCGAGGTCCATAAATTTGAACAGGCCCTGCATCGTCACTTCCGCCAGTTCGCCGCCCCGGGTCCCCGGAGCCCGCCCTTCAAAAAGATCGTGGGCCAGCAACTCGGTTACACTTTCCATTTCGGTCCTGGAGATGCGGTCAATGCGCTTCTCAAGTGACTCTTCCGGGTTGCTCGTGCAACTGGAGAAGATCAGGCTGCTCATGAGAATCAAAAAAGTGAAATGTGTCATGTGATCGTTGTAAGGTTTATACTTTCAATGCCGATCCCCAGTAGCTATAGCTGGTGAGTCGCCACCCTGGCATATATTGGGTGCTGATATGGTCTGTTCTGAATCCATTTTTTTTCATCATAGCCGGAATATCACGGTTCAGATTGCATCCCCCGCTGATGCGTTTCCAGGCCGGGTTGAGCATGTTCTGCCATCGCGCGGTACCTGTTTCGGGCGATTTCCCATGTTCTGAAAAGATGAGTTTTCCACCTGGTTTAAGCACCCGGTGAATCTCTTCCAGAACTTTGTTGATATCATCTACGGAACAAAGAGTAAAGGTGCTTACCACTGTATCGAATGAGCCATCTTCGGCTGGAATCTCTTCGGCAGCTCCTTTGAGGTAATTCACTTCAAATCCCAATGAGGAAAGATCAATACGCCGCTTTCTCCATAACTCCTCAAGGGGATCGATGGCAGTCAGGTGGCTCACCTTCGATCCGTAGTAGGGGAGGTTGCTGCCCGAACCAATCCCGATCTCCAGCACATTACCTGTTGCCATAGGAACTACCATCTCCCGTCTCGAATCGCTTGAGTCATTGCTGCACGCCCATTGAATAAGTCCTGGCAGGATATATTTTGAGTAAAATCTCACCCGATTTCAGGACTTATTGAAATGGATTGAATGTTTTTCTAAACAAAAGATTCACTCCCAGATTATTGCCATACATTTGGCCAATATCGGCAGCAAGCATAATATTCATATCAATACCTTTCCAGATTGAAGGAAATATTGTTTCGAGATACCAGCTGAATTGCTGTTTTGAGGGATCAACCGGATTTGAATAAGTCCCCTTATTGATACTATAGGTAAAGAATGAACGGTAATTAATCTTACCAATCATTCCTTGAAGTCCAAGATGAAAAGCCATCACCCGGTTATTTAGAATTCTATGATTCCCATCCTCATTGAATACTGGTGAAGTGATTAGTGGAGTACCCAATGTCATTCCTTTATAGGTCCATCCACTTTGATAGATATAGCTGTTAAAATAGTTGTCGTTTCCAAAGAGAGCTATGCTGTCAGCCAAATCATGGATGGGTCCTGACTGATAAGTCGTATTGAGGTATTCAAAAACAACATGATTAACGATCTTTTTGGGATCTTTTGCTGTCATAGAAACTCCAATAAGACCATCCTGATTGAACTCTTTTAACATGCCAGAATTATCTTCAAATATAGTCTGGTAATAGATAGAATAGGTGTGCTGCTTTGCTTTTAAATCTATTCTGTAATTCCATGATCCCAGGTGATTTCCCAGTGAATTTATGGACTCATTAATGTCGACGGATGCAGAGTCGCCTTTCTGAGCAAAAAAGACTCGTTTGTAGGCATCGCAGCCCGAGGGTAATTCTCCGTATTGCTCATCCGGAGAAGTGCCTGCCCATTGAGCAAAGTGGATTAATCCCAATGATCCATTGATGAAGAAATCTCCACCAAACCTCAAATGAAGCTGCTTTTGATGTAAGTAAATATTTTCCACATAACGATCCTGTTCGAACCAGCCATGTGCAAGGGATCCATTTATCTCCGCATAGCCCTTAGTGAAGGGGATATCCACATATCCCGGGGTCGCTAAAACCAGTTTAGGCAGGGGAGAAGCATTCCCGGACCATACAGTTGATCCAATGGAAAGTGAACTATCCTGATTTCCTATGATTTCCTCTTTTTTACCTGCCCAAAAAACTAAGAATGGAATTCTGATCTCAGCATACCCTCTTTGTAAAAAGAATCCCCCATTCTGCTCCAGTCGACTGTACATTTCTATTCCGTAATCAATGTTTATGTACGAATCTGAGCTATCGACTGACTCAACAGTAAGTCCAAGCAGGCCCCCAAAGGGCTCAGTAGAATATTGCCCCTGTTGATTGGATATGTTCCAATATGGCTTCGTCTCACCTATTCCTGCAGATGCTCCCGCATATAGATCAATACTGGGCGCTGAAATCTGAGAATATACAAGTGGAGATAAGAATAATAAAAGAAAGAATAATATTTCTCCTCACTGCTTTTCCTTGATTAATTCGAGAATTTTTTGGACTTGTTTTCTGGCATTTGCGGCAAAATTATTCATTTCAATCTTATTATGCTTTAAAAAGACAATCTTTTCTGCAAAAAGTTGCTTGTCTGTGAAGGGTATCAGATATCCGGAATGTTGATTCATTGTAGTTAATATGTTATTGCCAATTTAAAGTTATATTTTAGTAATTTCGCTGCAAAGATAAAAGTTATCGCATGATATTCAGATATATACTATTGCTTGGATTTCTGCTAATATCCAGTAGCGTTGCTCTTGCACAGGATCCAGCGGTCATGAATAGAGATCTATCTCAGATAAATATTGAAGAGCTCAGTGATGAGCAAATCCTGGAAATCAGACAACGAGCGGAAGAAAGCGGATTGACTGAATCTCAGATGAAGGCCGCATTAATTGCACGTGGATTTCCACCAAGTGAGATTAACAAGTTTGAGAATCGACTGAAACTAATTGACTCTGGTCTGTCTGAAGAACAAACATCAGATAGAAGCAGACAGCAGGAAAAGGATACTGTACAGACTTTAGAAACTCCTGAGTTGGATATAGAATTTGAGCCGGGCCCGGAATCCCGAATATTTGGATATGACTTGTTCAGGAATGAGAAGCTGACTTTTGAACCTAGCCTTAACATTCCAACACCGCTAAATTATGAACTTGGGCCTGGAGACGAATTAATCATTGATATATGGGGAGCCTCTCAGCAGAATTATCAATTGCCCATAACTCCTGATGGAAATATTTACATTGAGAATTTAGGGCCAATTCACGTGAATGCATTGACTATTGAGCAGGCATCTGATAGAATAGTTGAAAGATTGAAGAGTATATATTCCGGATTGGGTGGCTCAAATCGCAATACTTATGCTCAAATTACCCTGGGCAATACCCGCAGTATAAGTGTACATATATTCGGTGAGGTCAATTTACCAGGAACTTATACGATAAGTTCATTCGCAAAAGTTTTCAATGTCCTGTATGCTTCCGGGGGGCCAACAATTAACGGGTCTTTTCAGAAATATTGAGTTGCTTCGGGATAATGAAGTGGCTGCTGTCCTTGATATATATGATTTCCTTATGTACGGAAAACAGGACAATAATATTCGTTTGCAGGACAGGGACGTTATTAAAGTAAATCCATATGTTTCAAGGATTGATATAAGTGGTGAAATTAAGAGACCGGGGCTATACGAATTAGACCAGGGCGAGAAATTAAGTGATATAATCTCATTTGCAGGGGGATTTTCCGATAAAGCATTTCAAAAAACGCTTACCATTTATCGCTATACTGATACAGAGAGAAAAATAGTAAGTATAAAGAAGGAAGATTTTGAGAATTTCATTATGCAAGATGGAGACTCAATCCCGGTGGAACCAATTCTTAAGAGGTTTGAAAACAGAGTCACCATTAATGGAGCTGTATATCGTCCGGGAGAATATTCCTTAAACGATGGGTTAACATTAAACGAATTAATTAATACAGCTGAAGGCCTTAGAGAAGATGCATTTCTTAACAGGGCACTTATTTATCGAACGCGTAAAGATCTTTCTCTGGAAATAATCCCTGTAAATCTCAGGTCAATAATAAACAATGATACAAGTATCACTCTAATCAAAGAGGATATAATATCCGTTGCTTCGATTTTCGATTTACGGGAAGATTTTTATGTGGAGATAAAGGGAGAGATCAATATGGAAGGCATATTTCCCTTTCTGGAAAATACTTCTCTTGAAGATCTGATAGTAATGGCCGGGGGATTAAAAGAATCTGCTTCACTATGCAAGGCGGAAGTTGCCCGCAGAGTTAAAGCGGGAGATACGGAGCCCGAAAACGGAAAGATCTCCGAGATTTACTATTTCAATATTGATAAAGATCTGAATATTTCTTCAGAAGCCTCGAGCTTTAAACTTGCACCCTTTGACCAGGTATTTATAAGGAAATCACCCGGATATGAAGAAGCTCAATCCTTAAGAGTTGAAGGGGAAGTAAGATTCCCTGGCACCTATATTATTGGCTCAAAATCGGATCGGATATCTGATTTGATTGAGAGAGCAGGCGGGTTGACTGAAGAGGCATACCTGGAAGGAGCCCAGCTCATTCGAAAACTCGAAGTTAATCAGGAACTTCGTGAAAAAGTCCTTGAAAATCTGATGTCAGAATCTGAAGACTCCCTTCAAATTAATGTTGAAGAAGGCAATGAGCAGGCAATTGGAATAAATCTTAATAAAATCGTGGAGAGTCCTGGCAGTAAATTTGATTTATTTCTGCAGGAGAATGACAGGTTAATAATTCCCAAGGAATTGCAAACAGTTAGATTATCTGGCGCACTACTATTCCCGATTACAGTGCGTTATGATGATTCCTACACTTTCGGAAAGTATATTTCAATGTCGGGGGGATTTGCCGATAATGCTAAGAAAAAGAAGACCTATGTAATATATGCCAACGGTTCCGTAGATAAGACAGGTAGTTTTATGGGTATCAAGAATTATCCGGATGTTGCTCCAGGTGCAGAGATTGTAGTTCCGCAAAAACAACGGAAGGAAAAGATGAGCACTGGAGAAATCGTTGGAATATCTTCAGCTTTCGCTTCTATGGCATTGATTATTGTTACTATAATCAATGCTTTTTAACTTATCTCCCTGATCAAATGGGTCTGTGCCAGCCAGTACTTATATCTCAATTTAACCCTCTATCTCCGATGCTTAATACTTGACGATTTACTTATTATGCTGTATGTGAGTGCCATATGAATTTTTTGATCCCAGATGATAATAACTTTATCTAGATTGTGGTTAACCTAGCTAAAAACCATATCTGTCAATTGTTTCAAAGAACGTATGTTTATAATATAAAATCACAGGTGGATAGATATTAGAATTCAACTTCATTATTTGGAACGAGCTAAACCGATGTTAAAAAATATACTTCTTGATAATTTCAAATCAAATTCGGCATTGTTGGCAATGAATGCACAGAGTATTCAACAAATTGATATAGCAGCTGATTTGGCTTTGAAAACTAAAAAAGAAATAATAATTCAGTTTTCAGCAAAGTATATTCCATACTTCGAAAAGTTATTTGGCTATGAATATTTGCTGGATAAATACCGGGAGAACAAGTATATATTTTTTCATCTTGACCATTGCCAGGATTTCAACCTGATAAAAGACTGTGTCGATTATGGCTTTGATTCTGTAATGTATGATGGCTCCTCGTATTCTATTGAAGAAAATATAAAAAGAACCAGAGAAGTCGTACAAATGGCCAGAGAAAAGGATGTTCTGGTTGAGGGAGAAGTTGGTGTTGTAGGCGGAGTCGAAGACGATTTTAAAGCAGGGAAAAGTTCTGTCTTTAATAATGTTGAGGCAGTTGATTTTTATCTGCGAACGGAGGTTGACTTATTGGCTTTAGGTATCGGAAATGCGCATGGTATTTACAAGGAAACAAGTGAAGTTAAGATAGGCTTACTAAATGAGTTTCAATTAAAATTGAATAAAAAAGCTTTATTGGTTCTTCACGGTGCTACAGGTTTATCAGAAGAGCAAGTAAAGGAATCAATTGATTATGGAGTTGTAAAAGTGAATTATTCAACTGAATTCAAATTGATTTATCAGAAAGTGATTGATAGCCTGGCTAAAGAGAAACTTCATGATGAGATTGCATCCTATAATATCTTAAAGGAGGAGCTAAATCCAGTACTACTCAAACTTATTAAAATGCTTGACAATGTATCTTATAGTTAATTTAGGATTAAAATCCATACGTATAATAGTTTTTGATGCTGAAGGAAATCAGCTTCATTCAATTTCACGACCTGTACAATCCTTTATTTTTAATGATCAGGTTGAGCAGGACGCGAGTGAATGGTTGGTATTATTGGACGAATTGCTAACAGAGCTGAAGCGCAACACGTATTTATTACCTTCTGTAAAATACGTAACAGTTACCACGAGTTCTTCATGTATTCTTGGTGTGGGGAAGGATTTCGAGATATTAACCAAGGTAATTATGGTTTCGGATAAGAGAGCTCTAGAGCAAGTTGAATATCTCAAAGAGCAGGATTATTTTGGGAATGATGGTATTGGAATATCCACATCGTACACAATTCCCAAAATCTTGTGGTTTAAGGACTCCATGCCAATATATAAGGATGTCAGGCACTGGCTTGGCGCTGGAGAATTTTTGAATTATGTATTTACTGGAAGGTATTTTACAGATTCCTTAAATGCATCCAAATCATTTTATAAGGATGAGGAAGGGTATCCAACTGAATTATTTAAGCAAATTGGTATTGAAGAAGAAACCTTTCCAACTGTTGAGTCTATTGGTACTAAATTTGAGTTAGCCTCTGGCATCAAGAGTAAGTATGGTTTTAATGACGATTGCCAGTTTATATTAACTACATATGATGCAGTTTGTGCCGTATTAGGATCGGGAAATTCATTAAGAAATAACGCCTGTGACGTTTCCGGAACTGTCACCTCGGTTAGAATGCTAATAGATGAAGATGAATTAGACCATGATTATAAGAGTTCTTCCCCTTTCTTACTGGTCCAGAAAATTGATCTGATCAACAAATTAGTAATTGGCTCATCAAATAACATGGGTGGTGGACTTATAGAATGGCTTAAGCAAGCTTTTTATGACGAAAATGATGTGGATGTATATTTCCGTATGGAAAATGACGCTATTAAAGCGTCGATAGGGTCAAATGGGATTGTGTTTTTACCGTATTTGTTGGGAGAAAGAGCCCCATTTGTTTCAAATAGTATTCGAGCAGAATTCATCGGTGTAAATAGAAGTTGCAAGTTAAGGGATTTTTCACGGGCAGTTTTTGAAGCATCAGCATTTGTTACAAATGATTTGTTGTCAGTTATAAAAGATTATAATCCTACGAGTCTTTCTGTAAGTGGAGGGCTTGCAAGATTTGATTTGATAAACCAAATTAAAGCAGATGTTACAGGACTACCAGTCCATGTACTGGAGAATTTTGAAAGTACTTCTCTTGGTGCCTTGTTGCTCTGTATTTTAGCCAATGACAGATCGCTGGAGTACGCTGAAGTTAGTGAAAGAATATTGAATGTTAGAAAGATCATTAATCCCAATGAGAAGAATAACAAAATATATAAGCAGTACTATCATTTTTTTGTTGAACATAGAGAAGTAGTACTTGACAGCTATGATCAGCATGCGTTATTATATAAAATGCTCGATAGTTATGCCTCCAAAAATATTAGGAACTTATGATATATAACATTTCGCCTGAGATCCGGATTTCCAATGTTGAATCGATTGGAGAATATATTGATCATAAGGATGATACACTTGTTTTAACATCGAAACCCATCTCTGAAAAGAATGATCTGGAGTCAGCATTTTCTGCTTTTAGAAGTAATCAAGTTGGTTTTCAGTATGTTGATGATGTACCTGATGAGAATCCATTTAGCTACATTGCAGAGCTCTATGGTAAATTGAACTTTACACCAAGTGTTATTATTGCCGTAGGAGGTGGTTCAGTTATTGATTTAGCAAAAGCTGTTTCAGTTGCCTTAACTTTCGAAGACTTAGAGGCGATTTTTTATAAAAAAAAAGCCATAGAGAATAAGTATTCGAAAGTATTTGTGTTTCCTACAACCTTTGGTACTGGTGCAGAATTATCCTTTGGTTCTATTTTGTTTGATGATTCTAAGAATGTAAAAAGTGGAATTCGGGGGAATCTTGTTCAAGCAACTAAAGTATTTTTAGATTACCGACTGTACAAGTCTGCTCCAAAACGAGTTAAATCTCTTGCTGGTTATGATTGCCTTACACATGCAATAGAAACTTACTTATCAAGACAATCTACCGATTTGATCCGATATCAATCCGTAGCTGCCATAAATAATGTATTTGAATATATAGTTGATGCTGTTTTTGATGATTCAAATGCTATTAGCAAAATGTCAATTGCTTCGATGTTAATGGGGATAAATCTGGCTTATAGTACAACATGTTTACCTCATCGACTGCAATATGTAATTGGACCCATGACACATACAAGTCATTCGGAAGGATTGGCAGCCATATATAAAGGGTATCTGCCTTACATATGCTCAATGAAAGAAGGGCCTATTAATAACCTGTGCGAGGATTTGAAAATTTCAAAAAATGGACTGGCAGAGAAAATCAATGAATTGAAAAATCATTTAGATATATCACTTTCGCTTTCTGATCTTGGAATAACAGGGGCGGATGTTCAACATATTATAGATAATGTAACAGGTAACTTATCGGATGATCCATATTATCAAGACGATACATCAATAGAGAAAATCTTAAAATTGGCATTATGAAAGCAGTAATTTT
Source organism: uncultured Bacteroidales bacterium (assembly GCA_963753765.1). Lineage (GTDB taxonomy): Bacteria > Bacteroidota > Bacteroidia > Bacteroidales. The sequence goes on along the minus strand of CAVWDQ010000025.1, from coordinate 201,986 downwards.
GGCAGCAGGAAAAGGAAGTAGACTGGGGAATTTGACCGAGGACACGCCTAAATCATTATTACCATTGGATAAATCATTTTCGCTTCTGGACTATAATATATTCTTGTTGAAAAGTATTGGAATTGAGGATATTATTATTGTAACTGGATTTGCTTCTGAGAAGATAGAAAATCATGTTTCTGCTTTTGGAGTGAAGTGTATATACAATCCCTTCTGGGATCATTGTAATGTTCTGGGTTCACTATATATGGCCTTACCATATATTAATGATGATTTCTTGTTTTTGCATGCAGACACATTAGTTGATAGGGATATTTGGCTCAAATTAATTGATCAATCGGCAAGTATTGTTTTACCATATATATCAAAGCAATGTGCTGAAGAAGAAATGAAAATCAGAATTGCTGATAATGGAAAGATCTCAGAGATTAATAAAACTATGAATCCTCAAATAGCCAAGGGAGAATTTCTGGGGATTGCATTTTTTAAGGCAGCAATGATTTCTTTTTTTCAACAAACAGCAGAAGAACTTTTTAAATCTGGCGAACTAAATCAATATATGGAAGAAGTCCTTCAACATGCCATTTTATTGAATATGGACATCGAAGTTTTTGATATTGGAAAGGCTGATTTTGTTGAAGTAGATTTTCAAGAGGACTATGAAATAGCCAAGAAAGTATTTTCTCCAAAGTTTAAGGATTTTCAGATGTCAGAATTTCTTAATAAATGAAACAAGCATAATGGGAATTATTAGCAAGGTTCTTAAATATGTCGCGCACACTATTTTTATTCCTTTCTGGTGGCTTCAATTACTCATTCCAAGAAATAAGAATTGTTGGGTATTTGGTGCTTGGTTTGGAAAGAAGTATTCAGATAATGCCAAAATTCTGTATGAATTTATCTTAGAAAATTTTCCAGAAGTTTCTGCAGTTTGGTTAACCGGTAATAGAGAGATATATGACAGGCTTAAAAAAGAAAACAAAAAGACTGCACTTATTAGCAGCTTAAAGGGAATTTATTACTCACTAATTGCAGGAAAAATTATTTATAGTTCAGGTAAATCAGATGTAAACAGGTTTTTTATTAATGGAGCTAAAATTGTCCATGTCTGGCACGGAGCTCCAATTAAAAAGATAGGGCTAGACGATAATTTAGTAAATAATCCAATCAGAAATATAATCTTGAAATATATCTATCCATTTATTTATGGATATAATCAGCATGCGATTGTTTCTACCGCAGAGATTTTCAATGACATTTTATGTTCCGCATTTGATTTGGAACCCGACCAGATTCTTCTTACAGGTTATCCGCGAAATGATATTTTTTATGATAAAGATTTCAGGCATCCACTAATTGAGAAATGGGATAGTTACTTTGGAAAGCCAACGAAAATAATATACCTGCCAACTTTTAGAGGGTTTGACTCAAGCTTCAAGCCTTTCAGGGACTATAATTTTAATTTTGAAAATTGGAATACATTTCTTGAAAAGACAAATAGTATATTCATTACAAAGGGTCATTTTGTCGACGAAAGTTTTGAGGATGATTCTGATATTGAACGAATAATACATCTCTCCGATAAGGCAATAGAGGATGTAAATCCTTTACTTACGGGAATTGATATTCTAATTACAGATTATTCAAGCGTATATTTTGATTTTTTACTGACTGATAAACCAATAATTCTTAGCCCTTTTGATTTCGAAGAATACATAAGCAAGTCAAGAGAATTGTACTTTGATTATTACAAGGAGATTGAGGGCCAAAAAGGGAGTAATTGGATTGAGATTTTATCCATATTGAGTAAGGGTTCGTTTGACAGGACTGACTTAAAAAATGTCCAACGCTTCAATCGTTTCAAAGACGGCGAAAGCTCACTACGCTTATATAAGATGATAAGTAAGCTTTGATTTACAGATATTCAAATGGCAGAGTTTAAAAACAATAAAATTTTTAGCGATGTCATTGTAATGAATCTGGGCTCTATAGTGACCCGAATATTTCAATTTGTTTTTATAATTGCAATTAGCCGAAGTTTTGGGACGGAGTTATTCGGTTATTATGGTACAGCAAATACAACTTCCATTTTTCTAATGACATTTTTCAGTTTTGGATCTGGCTTCTATCTAACCAGAGAAGTTGCTTTTGATAAAAGAATTGCAAGTGAGCTATTTAACGGCATACTAAAAATCCGTTTGATCTTATTGATCATAGGAGCAGTCCTGTTTATCCCATTAATCAAATATTTCCCTTACACCCTGGAATTAAAATTAATGTTGTTAATTTTTTTCTTTATTGGTGCGCTTAAAGGGCTTATTCAGCAATTCAATCAACTATACCAGGCATATAAATATTTTAAAGTTCAACTCATTTTCGATGTCTTCATTTATTTGGGCTTGATGATTATAGGTGTTTACTTTTTAATTTCTAATCATGGAATCCTTGTATTTAGCTATGTCCTGCTTATATACTATTCAATTTGTATGATCTCGGAGGCAGCATATATACAAATAAGAATTGTTAAATTTCAGTTATTTGATTGGGATTTTGTGAAATTATTGGAAATATTCAAAAAAGCATTACCATTCCTATTTGCCAGCTTAATTGGAGTAATTTACTATCGAATTGATATTTTCATGCTTGGTTTTTACCAAAGTCAAACCGAAGTAGGATTATATGTGGCTCCCTATAATATGTACGAAGCATTTTTATTCATTCCAGTGTCTTTTGGGACAGCCATTTTTCCCCACATTGTACCCCTCCTAAGACTTAAACACTATGATAATTTTGGGAAACAATTAAGTAATCTTATTTATCCCTTGCTAGTTATTATGTTGCCGGTGACCGCCTTTCTGATGGTCTTCAGTTATGATTTGGTTGAACTAATGTTTGGACCAGAATATGAAAGAGGTGCACTAGCACTTACTATTATATCCGGTGGATTAATATTACACTCCTTCAATAACATATTTGGGCGTATTTTGTATTCCATAAATCAAGAGAAATATCAATTAAAGATATCAGCAATAGCCATGGTTGCAAATATTCTTTTGAACTTGATCCTGATTCCTAAGTATTCAATAAATGGAGCTTCTATAAGTACAATTATTAGCTTTATAATAAGCTTTATATTACATCTGAGAAAGGTTAAAGTCGAAATTGGTTTGAAAAGAATATTTTCTCCATTACATCTGAGAAACCTGCTAGTTTTAGGTATCACAATTACTCTTTTATCACTTGGGGTAAAGTATTTTTCGAATATATCAGTCCTCCTTAATCTTATTGTCCTGGGCCTTATCTATTGTGCTGCAATATTTACGATCGATCGGGATCTTTTGGCCTCTTTAAGGAAGTTACTTTCTAAGGGGAAGTTTGAATGAAACAAATAGCATATATAATATTAAACTACAATTCTGCGAAGAATACCATTTCATTAATTGAATCAATCAGATCCTTCGATTCTGCTGGTTATATAATTGTGATCGATAACTTTTCTGCTGATGATTCTGTTAACAGGCTAAAAGCTTTTGAGGATAGTTTTGATTATGAGCTAGTAATTTCCGAGAGAAATGGTGGGTATGCACAAGGTAATAATATTGGCTTGGAATATATAGCCAATAATTTGCTGGTTGATTATGTTTTCATTTGCAATCCTGATATCCTTATAGAAAAAGAGCATGTTGTCGTTTTGTCCAATTTATTGACTGAGAACCCAGATTGTAGTGTTGCCGGACTTCAAATGACCGATGAGGCTGGTAATTTACTTACTTCTGCATGGAAGCTTCCAACAATCTGGCAGGATCTAATAATCAGTTCAGCGTTATTAAGAAGATTATTTGGCAATCCATTACTTTATAAACGCACTGGCGAACTTCAATTTGTTGAGGTTATTCAAGGTGCATTTTTTATAGCTCGTTTCAAAAGCTTTCAGGAAATTGGATTTTTTGATAGCCGGACATTTTTATATGCGGAAGAAAGAATTATTGGATTCAAATTTAAGAAGCTTAAGAAAAAATTATTATTTGATCCGAATCATTGCTTTATTCATAGTGTTGGAGCCTCGATAGATAAGATGTATCCAAAGAATAGGAGTAAATATAAATTGATTTTCAGAAGCAGGCTTATTTACCATAAAATTTCAAATAACAGGGGCTTGAACTGGAGAATATACCGAGTGTTTGGATCATTAATTTTTATTGAGAAGTGGATTCTTGACTTATTTTCGAAACAACCAGGAAAATGAGCTATATACTCTACATATTGTTATACTTTATTTCAATTCCTTTGAAGTATTTATATCGAATTGACAAACGATTGATTTTATTTAGTGCCAGGGGAGGAGTAGGATTTGAAGGGAATGCAAAATATCTTTTTCTTTATTCAAACAGGCAAACCAATTATACTTGTATATGGGTTTCAAAGAAGAGGAGTATTGTTGAAGCAGTAAAGAGAGAGGGAGGTGAAGCGGTTTTCTATTTTTCATGGCGAGCATTGAATTATGCATTGAAAGCCAGGGCAGTTTTTATAACTCATTCACTTTTCGATGTAATGCCTGTCTCTTTTAAGAGTAAAACAATAGTAATTGACCTTTGGCACGGAGTCTCAATAAAGCGGGTCTCATTTTTGGATAAAAATTTGGGATATAAGTCTCGTATTATGGACACTCTTAAATCAAAACGTATTAATTATATGATCTCTAATTCTAGGGATTTTGCTCCAATCTACGCTCAAAGTTTTAAAGTTGAATTAGATAAAATCAAGAGTTACGGGCTTCCGACGATTGAATATCTTAGGAATCCGTCTCTTTTTTCATTAGACAATAGCAATGGATTCCCAGAAGGGAAAAGGATTATACTGTACGCGCCAACATTTCGTGATTACGAATTCGATAATCCAATATTTAGACACGAATATCTAACATGGTTGAATCATGAGCTGGAGAGATCAAATAGTTTGTTTTATATTAAACTTCATCCAACAGAGAGCCCCCCTTCAATTGAAGAATTTGAGAATATTATAATTTTTGAATCATCGCTTGATATTTACAGACTGTGCCTTTATACAGATTACCTGATCAGCGATTACTCATCTGTTTTTTTAGATTTTATCAGTGCATTTCCTCAAAGGTTGGTTGCATTATATGTTCCGGACTTTGAAGAATACAAAGGGGCTCGAGATTTTAACTTTGACTTTTATCAGAAGTTTAAACATATTATATGCACTGATGAAAAAAGTTTAATGAATATGAAAAAACAAAATAATACTGATTTAGTGGATTTTATAAATCCATATATTCAAAGCTGCAAGAAAATTTTAGAGCTCTTGTAGCTATTTGCTTTGACACAATGAAATGATTCATGTTCAAGATTAAGTCGACATATCTTATTCTAATTAAGCTCTTAATCCTAAGTCTATTTGCTCAAGGATGGATGATTGCTATTTTTAAACAGATTGGTATTCAGGGGGCATTTAATTTTGGATCATTTTTCACATTCCTATTATTTGGTCCTGTAATATTATATCATTTCAAAATTGATATAAAGAACAGGTTTGCAACAGGTTTTCTATTATTACTCTTATTATTTTGCTTAAGTCTTTTGCTTAAGTTAAGTCTTCAATCGGGCTCTTTTATTACAAATTATTCAATTGGTCGGAGCATAAACTACATATTGCCAATTGTCCTTGTCTTAGTACCAGCGAAGCTATCTGAAGAAGCGACAGAAGATTTGACATACTACTTAAACAGGCTTTTTAATATTTCTATAATTATCGGTATTCTACAGCCTTTTCTTTTTGGAATTATACCTGATTTTTTTGTTGATCCCCCATTAGTTGTCAAGGATGATGTTTTTGCACAGAGTCGAATTTATCTAGGAACTAAAATATTCTCGAAGCCAAATGGCCTGATTGGAAATCCTATTGAATATGCCGATTTCCTTATGAGTGCATTAATCTTCAAGCTATTTTTAATTTCAAAAAGGACCAGGCGAGACATGTTTTTTATAATCGTATTATTGATTACAAATTTCCTGACATTCTCTCGATTTTCTTTGGTTTTTTCAGTATTTCTTATGCTGATATATTTATATAACGTAAGGATAATTTCGCTTCAGAGAGTAGTATTTTTTATAATAAGTTTGAGTTTACTATTCGTTTTTCTTAATAAGGAAATCTTAAAAAACGAAGCAGTAGTATATTCCTTGAATAGATTAACGGGAAGAGATATTTCTGCCTCAGGTTCCAATACTGAGCATGTGAAGGATTATATAGCAGTTGCTAATCTAATATCTGAGAATCCTATTGGAGGTATCCCAATTGGACAAAGTGCCGGGGAAAACCAGGTTATTACCGACGGGGCATGGTTTAAGATGTTATTGGAATTTGGTATTCCAATATTTTTGATTTTCAGTTTGATATTAATATATATTTTGCTTGGTTCATTAAGAATATCTTTCGAAGGAGAGCGATTGTTTCTCTATATGTTTTTTCTGTTCTTTTTCTTTGCAAATTTTGTGAATTCTGGATTTTTTAGTAAAATAAACTATTCTCTCTTTTGGTTATTATTAGGTTTGAATTACAATAGATTAAAGCTTCGCAATTGTTGATTGAGAAGTGAAGGTCCCCCTTGCATTAAATCTACTCGGATTCGAAGGTAATTTCATCTTTATTTGCGCTGAGAAACTCGTATTCAAGTGTATTATGGAGCCCTTCCTCAAGGCTGAATGGAGGTTCAAATCCGCAATTTTCTAAAGCAGAAGAATCAAATTGAGTAGTGGCACAAAACTTTTTTACCCGCACAGCACTAACTGCAAATTTTTTTCCAGTGAGCTTACTTAACATATCAAAGCCAAAACCACCTATCAGACCCAACCAATAAGGCAAGCTTATCGAAGATAAGCTTCTATTCAGGCTTCTTTCTACCTGTGAAACCAGTTGGTTCATTGATAAATCAGGCTTATCAACGTAATTATATACTCGATATCCAGGCACATAGTTGTGCATGTTGTATTTGAGGAAAGCTGCAATATTTCCAACGTAAGCCATGGACTTAAAATTAGTTCCTTTACCAACCATTAAAAATTTACCCGAGGCTATCTGTTTCAGCAGGTTATATACATTTCCACGATTACGCTCACCAAAGATGACCGTAGGTCGTATAATCGTTAATGACCTGTTAATTGGATCCTTATTAAACCATTTCCTTAATACTTCTTCTGCCTGCCATTTACTTTTCCCATAGTGATTAAATGGATCCGCTTGGTGCTCTTCATTGGGGCATTGCTTATTCAAACCATAAACAGCAACAGAACTGGTAAAAATGATATTTTTTATACCGTTCTTGTCCATAGCATCAAGCACGTTTTTGGTCCCCTTAACATTAACATCATAGTAGAGTGTAGTAGGGGAAACATCATCTTTATGCTCGGCTGCAAGCAGTACAATCATTTCTTTGTTTTGTATGGCAGTGTTGATATCCTCAATATTCCGTATATCGCCTAAAGTTGTAATTTCAGAGAAAAAAGAGCTTTGCTGTTTATCTAAATTACTAATGTCGAATTCTTCTTTTGCAAGATCGATCAGGCGAGTGCCAACGAATCCGGAGGCTCCAATAATTACTGACTTTAGCATTATTATCTTCTTATAAATTGGATTATTTTAGATGTATATCGTCGAATTGTGTAAAAAGGACCGGCATTAATCTCGTTATTCTTGAATGCTCGAATAACGTTTTTATTGCCAATCATTATACCTTTCAAAGAATTAGTACTTGCTCCTCCATACCGCATCTTTACAACAGTGTCATCAAAAAAATGTGTGCTTACAGAATTCTTTTCTAAAAAACGAAGCATTAATTCAAAATCTGCAGAAATACTTAGGGATGTATCGAAAAGGCCAAATTTCTTATAGACATCATGACGGACAAAGAAAGTTGGGTGAGGAGGATGCCAACCTTTTGAAAAGCTTCCCTTAATAAATGGAGAGCTTTTCCAATGCCGGATAACCTTATTTGTATTTTCAGGTGCTACAAAATCAAGATTTCCATACAGTGTATCGCATCCGGTAGATTGAAAAGCCATTACAATTTCCGCAATTATAGTATTCGATGCATAAAAATCATCTGAATTTAGAATTCCAACAATTTCACCTGTTGCCAGATTGATACCTTTATTCATCGCGTGGTAAATCCCATTATCGGGCTCAGAAACTATTTTGACCACACGTCCTGGAAGCGACTTAACAATTTCAACTGTATTATCTTTTGATGCCCCATCTATAATAATGTGCTCAATGTCTGGATAAACTTGATTATTAATGGATGTAATACAATCTGCTATGGTTTTCTCACTGTTATATGTGCAGGTAATTATGGTGATTTTCATTATGAAAATAAATCTTCGTAAGCTTCAATATATAACTGTTTTGTTTGCTGGTAACATTTATCCCAGGAAAAACGTTTTGCATTTCGAAATCCTTCACTAATTATTCTTTCTCTTTCCCCTAAATTGTTTTGCAGGAAGTTGAGGCTTTCATAGATATTATCCCTTGTAATATCATTTACAATAAGTGCGCCATTTCCAGCAATTTCCGGAATTGATGATTTGTTAGTAGTTACGACCGGGCATCCTGCTTTTTGAGCTTCTAAAATTGGAATTCCAAATCCTTCATATAATGAGGGATATAATAAGCAAAAAGCATGATTAAATAGTAAATTCAATTCGCTATTTTCAATACCGCCAATTTGGGAAAAACGAGAATTCCCGAGACGGGCATTTAGGTGCTCTTTCTCAGCTATTGTTAAAGGGCCACCCCCTACCATTACCAGGGGCCTTTTCAGTTTAGAACTTGTTTCGACAGTCAAATTGAAATTTTTATAACTGCTACTCCTGTCACCAATAAACAGTATATATTCCTCTGACGAAAATGGGATTAAATGTTTGATTTTTTTGTCTTCGGGTTTGTCAACAGGACTATACGACTCATCAACTCCGTTATATATAACTTTTACCTTCTCTTGTTTTACACCCGGATAGAATTTCAGCAGATCACTTTTCGTGTTTTCTGAAACACAGATTACATAATTGGACTTATGTATGGCATGACCTTTCTGTGTTGAATGTATGAATCTTTTCAATCCTTTCCAATAGTACTCATAAGTAAAATCGTGAACAGTAGATACATTCACAATATCAGGCTTTTCAACTACCCTGTAATAACTGGAATGAAAAATCCCGTTTCCCTTTATATAATTTGGATTTAAATAACGTTGAATTGACACAGGAAGAACGGCCATTGGATTATTTAATATTAAATCCGAAGGTAAATCCAGTTGTCGTTGGAATAAATTTTGGCCAGAGTAATCAATAAATTCTGGTTCAAAATCAAGGTCATTCAACAACCTTTTTAATAATTCATACCAGACAACAGAAATTCCGCCAGCCTTTTGCAGTGAAAATACTATATTATCTAAATAGACTTTCATAAAGAGATTCTATGAATGGAAAATACTTTCCAATCCCAATATGTGTGAGAACAGGAGGTAAGAATCTGCTCTGCCCGGACCCAACACAAAAACAAAATCACTCATTTTATCTTCAATTCCTTCCAGCGATCTTTTACTGCAAGAAAGAAATGATTACCTAAAACAGTTATCAATCCAATTGTCCCTCCAAGAATAATCCAAATGGTTAATATTAATACTCGGTTTGGTTTGGATTTTTCGATAGGTATTGTGACTTCATTTATTATTGAAAATACTGGGGTATTCTCTTCCACTTTTATCAATGATTGCTCCAATTGTTTTGCCAATTCCGAATATACCTCAAAGGCTAACTGATATTCATTTTCCAATCTTTCTTCCTGGGTGCGCATAATTGCACTGGAAATATTTTTATTGGCATCTCGAAAAGCGGCGAGATTTGACTGTGCTTCTTCAAATTCGCTTTTATTCTCATCATAACGTTCTCTAATAAAATCTAACTGCGCTGTAGCTTTCTCAACCTTAAACCGAGTTACATATTCCTGAAGTAGTTCTTGGGATTTTTGAGCAACCTGGGCAGATAAATAGGCTTGATGAAAACGTGAAACAAGAGTAAGATAACCGTCTTGATCATTTACTACGAGACTAATGTTTTCTTCAATTATTTTTCGAACTTCATCTTGATCCTGACTAAGTCCTGATTACGTTTAAATCAGAATCGTTCCCTCCGCCAGACTGTTCTCCCCTGATAGCAGATGCAATTAATCCGGGCAGTCCAATGGTGTATTTCTTGATAGGTTCCAAATAATCCAGGCTTATATATATTTAAATAATAATCTAATAAGCTTGCAGGTTCTCCACTTTCCTCAAATAGATATTCAGCGTTCATGATTTCCAGCTGAAAATTTACACTTGAGATTATCATAGGATATAACATGGGAGAAATAGCATTTGATCCCGGCATTCATATCCATATTGAAGCCTGCCAGTGATGCCAATGATGACAATCCCCCAAGCTTGGGAGTTTGATTTTCAACTTGCGGCACCATGATTGATGATGCTGCATATTCCTTCTTGCTGAATAGAGCCACAATTACATCCAAGAAAAGCAAAAATGATAACTGTTTTGATGATAGTTCTACGCCCCTCCCAGAGGATTTTGGCCAATGATATCAGATCAATTTCGTCTTCTTTTACTGTATTTTTCTCTTTCGTTATTCTATCCTGATCTTTCATTATCAGTATTTTTTATAAAGTAGCTAAGACTACATATTCAAAAGCGGCACTAGAATTCGCTAATCGGTTGATTCATAAATTATAACCTTCGATGGGGAGCACCGATTCTAGAAAGCAAAACTAACTTGTGTTAAAAGTACTTAATAATAAGGAGTTCAGAAAGAGTTTTTATTAACTCGGGGATGATTTCGACTTCTTAAGATAAATCGGAATATAGGACAATATTGAGGCAAGTATCAGAGCCGCCAGGATGAGTAATTCGGTATTAATATTCCTGAAAATTAAGGCCAGGGCAATAAATAAAATATTTACTAACAGAATGATAGCAGTTGTCTTTAAGTGGGACCCACTTAAATCTAGCAGGCGATGGTGGATGTGAGTACGGTCCGCTTCAAAAGGTGATTTACCCCTGAGTATACGTAAAATGAAAACCCTGGCAGTATCAAAAATGGGTACGATAAGAACGCAGAGTAATACGGCTGGGGATGATTGACTCTGGCTCAGGATACAAAGTATCGCTCTCAAAATTCAGAAATCTGACTGCAAAATATGGCCAGGATTAAACCAATCAACATGGCTCCCGTATCACCAAGGAATATCTTATTTTCTTTACCAAAAACATTGAAATAGAAAAAGGCCAGTAAGCTTGCTGCAAGTATAAAACTCATGACAGCATATGCCATGTGATTATCCAACAGGAAGACAATGCCAAAGAATAATGAAGTTAAAAATCCTATACCTGATGCAAGTCCATCTATTCCATCAATCAGGTTGAAGCTATTGATAAGTCCCAGGAAAAGAATATAAGTAATGATCAGACTCAAGGGGTAGGATAGCTCTTCTACTCCGAAAAGACCATGAAGCGATGCAAGATGAAAATCCCCCGGGACCAGGATAAACAGAACAGCAAAACTTTGCCCTAGAAACTTTTTGTAGGCTACCAGTGGGTGAAGATCATCTTTCAATCCAACAAAAAAGATAATGAGCATGGCAGCAATAATGTACTTCAATTCATGTGCAGTTGTGATCCCGGTAAAAATCACCGATGAAACAATTACACCTGCAAAAATAGCCACTCCTCCAAGGTTCGGAGTTGGATTGGTATGAGAAGTCCGACCATTGGGAAGGGCCGTCAGATTTTTCTTATTAGCTATCCTTACTATGGGGGGGATTGCAAAAAGTGTTACCAGGAAGGAGAAGAGAACAGAAATACCGATCAGGACATATGTTGGTAGAAATACTTCGTAATACTCGGTATTAAAAATCATAGTGGTTGGTTTCCCAGGACTGGCTGCTCAAAAGTAGTAAATTATTCAATCCAATTTTCTATTTTTTTTAACCGGGGTATGGGGTATATTATTGTGTAATGGCAATTATAGTTTGTTTTTGTTTCCTTGATGTAAAACCAGTAAATTCGGACTTGTTTATACATTTAACGACAAAACCAGAGTAATTAATGTGTCCTATGGATTTCTATTTTAAATTCTTCAGAGTTTTATCGTTTAGTTGCTCTCTAATGCTGGCATTCAATCTGAATGCTCAGGACAATAAACCTTTTCAGTATATCAGTCCGAAGCCGGCTTCATTCATGGTGTCTGCTGAAACGAATATTATCCTGAGACATTATTCTACTATCGATAAAGTTTCATTATCTGCTGAACTATTAAGGGTGGAAGGGTCTGTAAGCGGTATTCATAGCGGAGAATTTCTTCTTTCTGATGATGACAAAACGCTGGTGTTTAATCCATACAAACCCTTTTCGGGGAACGAAGAGGTAAGCGTAGTTTTACTGGATGGACTAAAAACCCGGACTGGCATTGATATCCCGGCATTCTCATTCACATTCAGGACAGCACCTGCTGGAATAGCACAACTGCCATACGCAGAATTGAGCGAGAGCAGTTCTCTTACAGATATTCAGGAAACTGCGGTACTTAAAAGCATAGCTGCTGAAGCCTTCCTTCCTGCTCCACCCATCACAATTGACTCCATCGATAATCCTTCAGAGGGGTATATATTTATGGCTACATGGGACCGTAATGTACCTGCTCTTTACGGGAACTTTATTTTCATTCTGGATAAAAATGGGGCTGTTGTTGACTCGGTCAGAGTCAATGGAGCACCCTATGATTTCCAGGTTCAGCCCAATGGTCTTTTAAGCTTTGCACTTGGTGACTTTGCTGGCAGTGTTCCTCTTCCGGGTGAGGAACTGCAACATATGGTACTTGATGAATCGCTGGCTGTGCTGGATAGTTTTAAAATGAAAAACGGATATACCGCAGATTTCCATGAGTTTAAAATGCAACCCAATGGCCATGTGATGATGATGTCCTATCATACCATTATCTATGATATGAGCACCGTTGTAGAAGGTGGGAAAACGGATGCATCCCTTGTAATTAATGTTATCCAGGAGCAGGACAGGAACAAAAATGTGGTATTTGAATGGCGCAATATTGATTATATCCCCATTACCGACAGCGATTTGGACTTGACAGCGTCGCGTATTAATTACGGTACCTTAAATGCATTTGATATTGATGATGATGGAAACATCCTGGCCTCCTTCAGGAATCACAGCGAGATTATGAAAATCAGCAGGACCACGGGTGAATTGATCTGGAGAATGGGTGGACCGCGTGGAGAGTTTTCCTATGTGGGTGAACATGAGGAAAATGCTCCCTACTATCACGCACGGCAGCATAATATCCGCAGGCGTCCAAACGGAAATATCACCCTTTTTGATAATGGTGAATTTCATCAGCCTCCCTATTCAAGAGCTGTCGAATATGAACTGGATGAAGTGAATAAAATAGCTACTTTGGTTTCTGAATGGAGATATCCGAATGGAAATATATTTTGTGTGACTGCAGGAAATGCAGAGCCCCTGTCCAATGGGGGATGGTTTATCGGCTATGGAGTTCCAAACCAGCAATTTGTAGTACGTAATGCTGTAGAAGTCCACCCCGATGGAACCAAAGCACTTGAACTCTCCCTGCCCAAGGGGGTGCTTGCCTACCGAGCCTACAAGTTTCCATGGAAAGAAACCATTGACAAACCAAGCTTTACACACTATGAAGTGAGAGAAGGGAATAGCTATTCTTTTAATAATGAAACTATCACCACCGGGGTAGAGATCAATTACAATTCTCTTGAAGCTGCTGATTACAACGAGTCCACGATTACCCGTGTTCCTTACGGACCTGTGAATCCCGAGTTTATTGATGAGATCATTACAGTTTATCCGGTTTCAATCACCTATGAGGTTTTTGCCATTAATTCGCAAAATGCTGAATTTCATATTGACCTGACAAGCTATCCGGAGATAAATGATCCGGGGAATACGATTGTTTACCTGCGGGAATTTCCTGGCCAGGGACTGTTTGTTCCCAGGCCTACTTCATTTGACAGCATTGAAAATGAGATCATTGCGACATTGAATGGCTTTGGTGAGCTGGTTTTCGGGGTCCCTTACGGTGCTTTTGAAAGCAATACCCCGATTCTCTACCAGCCTTTAAATGAGCAGAAGTTGATTTTACAGGATTCAATCACTGTTCGATGGACGGGTAAAGGCTATTACGATTCTTTCAATGTTCAGGTCTCCACCGACAGTGTCATTTAATGCTATACTGTATGAAACTAACACGAATTTTTCAGATTTTTCAATTAAGGGCTTACTAAACAATACTACATATTATTGGCGTGTAAATTCTGAATTCGGCGATGAATCCAGCCCCTGGTCGGAGGTATGGAGCTTTGAAATAACTGATCCATATATTACTCTTGTTTCTCCCAATGGGGGAGAGCGTATTGAACTTGGCCAGACGGAGATAATCAGGTGGGAAACCAATGTACTCGAAGCGGTGCGGATTGAACTTTTACAAGATCAAAACAAGATTGCGGACCTGGATACCCTGATGGGAAGCTTGCAGGCTTATACCTGGGAGCTGGAGCCATCTTCGGATGCCGGTGATAATTTCAGGATCCGTATTGTTAGCGAATCCGATAATGGAATCTTTGGAGTAAGCAGTAATGATTTTGCAATTACTTATCCCACAGGAATAGGTGTATCGGAGGAAGAAATCTCTTCAGGAAACAGCCTGGCACAGAACTTCCCCAATCCTTTTTCTACGGCAACAAGTATCTCATATACGATTCAGCATCCCGGCAGGGTTAGCCTGAAAATTTATAATCTGCTGGGAGAGGAAGTCCGTACCCTGATCAATGAGACTCAGGAGCCGGGCACATACACCAGCATATTTAAGGCACATGGGCTTTCCGGGGGGATTTATTTCTATGAACTGCGGGCAGGCAGCGAATTTGTGGAAACAAAAAAGATGATACTCTATTAGTGCTGCACCAGTATAATGTCTGAATAGAAAAGTAAGCCATTTGTTAAACGCAGCATATAGGCTCCGTTGGCAAGCATCTTTGTATCAAAAATGATTTCATGATTTCCGGGAATCTGACTCGCCCTCATAGACCGATTGTATCAACTGGCCTTTCAGGTTGAATAGCTCCAGCTTAATATGCGATGCTGTTTCAAGTTGAAACCTGATGTGCAGTTGGTTGCCGACAGGGTTGGGAAAGCATTTCATTCCTGATTCCTTGCCTTCCTGTTGAGGGGTCCCGGTAACAACAACCTGTCTGAGTGAGATATTCTTTACCTCGAAATCACTATCATATTCACCACCTTTTATAACAAATCTTGATTTCAGATCGTTGGGCTTCTCCATCACAAAAGAATGTTCAATATGAGAAAACTGAGATGTTATATAAACTCTGCCCGTGTCTGCTGTAATTGGTTCGGATTGTACCGGCCCGCTCCAATTCAATTGTAAGCATGCGGGGGAAATCTGCTCTTGCATCCAGCTCCAGAATATACTCTTTCCCAAGTATTAAGGGAATATCCTCCTGGAACAATTGCACATCCGATGATGCTGATCCGGCATTCTCGATATGTATGCTGTAGACAGAATCGCTGACTGATCCTGAAGAGGACCCATCCCCCTGGTTTTGATGAATCCAGAAACTCTCTCCATCAGAAAAGTTCCCGTTAATGATTAAATTGTCGCCAGGCATGCTGTTTCTTACATAGACCTTTTCCCGGTTGGAAGGTCCACTTTCAAGGCCGGAAGTGTCTACTGCGGTCACCTCAAGGTAATAATATCTTGAGTCCGCCAGGTCCATCAGGTCTATCCAGGTACCTGAAGTGGAATCGATCCACTCCATTTGTTCCGGATCTTCACCTCCATAAATTTTAAAGTAATCCACTCCATAATCACCAAACTTGTTAAAGAGAAGCCTCACCCTGTCGGGATATGGCTCTGCAATCAGGTAAGGGACAAGCATGGAGCCCCCAAATTCAAATCTAAATGTGCGGTAATTATTCATTTTGGGAGCGAAATCAGCTTCATATACGAGCAGGGTATCGGATGAAATTTCGGTAATTTTTGGCAAGGCAGGATCGCCCCAGTTGATCAGGGTATTACCGTTAGAAAGGCGTTGTGCATTGCCCATCAATCTTGAATACCAATCCGGAGAGGGTCTGTACTCCCAGACTTTCTCCGCGATCATGTTTACTGTATCAAGTTTGAGTTCAATGACTCTTGAGAATTTGATTTCCCTTTGGTTCCCGTTGTCAAACAGGGTATAATGATCAGGTTTGCCCGGAACCGGTCTGAAATCATGTTGATATGAAAATTGATCAGTATCATTGATAAAATTAAACTGATTATTTTTTCCACCAAGTCTCCAAATGATTTCCCCGGTCTGCCTGTTAATTTTGGTGCATTCAGAAAGATGTCTGCTTGATATTAAGAGATCTCCATCATGGTCCACTGCGATTGAGTTTATGTGTACGTAATCGATCCGCAAAGCATTCAGATTATCTATATATGCGTCTTCCAGATCAAAGTGATCCCAGCATTCCCATTGAAACACTACATTGTGATTTTCATCGATCTCCTGAATATGGTTTCCAATCACTGTGATATTGGGATTTCTGTCAGGATCAATCAGGGACATATTTCTCTCTTCTATCCCAATCATCAAAGCATGACCATTGGGAAGCAACTGTAATTCATGTTCATCAGTATCAAGCCCATTCTGACAAATGAGGGTATCAACATTTTGAAAATGCTCATCCATAAGTATATAGCCCCTTATATCCTCTTCGATCCAACGACTGAGCATGCCATTATTCTGAAGCTTGAAATCGAGAGAATAATCTTTTAGTAATTGATAGAAATATGGAGAGCCGTCATTTTTATAAATAAGCAGATAGGGTGCCCCTAATCTGTTTGTGATGAAAATATTTCCCGGGGCAGTTTCATCATAAATGACAGGGCTATAGTTTGGAAAATTGCTTGGAATCGATACGCCATTGAGGACTAGTGGCGGCACGCTTCCATCCTGTGCCGAAGCGAGCGTGCACAAGACGGCAAGAAATCCGGTAAGAATGATCTGCTTTCTGATCTTCAATTTCATTCAATTTCTACGTTCCAAAGTTCATCGGGGATCCTGTCAATGCTTTTGATTTCGATCTGGCGATAGAATATTTCGGCCCCTTCAGATTGCAACTGAATTTTTCCCTTGGTCAGGGGCAGCTCTTTTCCATTTTCAATATGACGGCTATTGGAGAGGCGCATATTTACCTCACCGTTTACCAGATGAACCGAGTTGCCATCAACAGTATAAATCTCCATGGTGTTCCACTGGCCCCCTGGATTCTCGAAATCCTGGCTTTTGTGACAGTAGGATCTTTCCACGGAGAAGGTGAGTGTTTCTGAGCCGGGGGAGTGCAGGTATAAATTATTCTCTTCATCCCGGATGGCCTGAATATCGGCAGATACAGTATCCACGCTGATGTAATCGCCACAGTCGCCTTCCTGTACCTGGCACTCCAGCGAACGCATCCAGACACCACCCCAGGCACCCTCTTTTCCAATGGAGTGATACAGGATACCGCTGTCCCGCTTCTGGTTCTTCCGGGGTGGATACTTCGCAGTACCCCATTTGAACTGCAGTTTTAAATGGTAGTTTTCAAACTCCTGTTCTGTCACCAGTATGCCAAAAGTCTCTCCAGATATTCGGATGGCAGGCGCTTCATCTTCCACCACCCTGGAAAACACATTCAGGGGATCCTTATTCAGCCCAATGGGTTCCAGGTAATTACCCTCCTCATCGCGATCAAGTCCGCTTACCTCTGATGTGGGCTCGGGCCGCATTTGATAGCTATACCAGCCATCCAGGTTCTCCCCGTTGAAGAGACTTGTCCACCCGGAATCGTCAGTGGCTTCTGAAGTGGCCTTATCCTTCGATGAAGGATTCGTGCAGGATAGAAGGATGCCGGAGCAGGCTAGTATAGAAAGCAGTAATTTCAGAGTCAGGTTCATCATAATTGGATTTTATACTTGATCTGCAAAGCTAAGTAAATTGAAAACAAAAGATAGCAGACAGGTCGCGCATATAAAATTAATTGTCTATTTTGGCTGCCTATGAAATTTCACAGTTCCATGTATTTCCTTGCAGGACTCTTTCTTGTGCTGGCTCTTCAGACCGGATGTAAACGGAAAAACTATATAGAGGAAGGGCTTCCCTGGGTACCCGATAACCTCCTTGAGGCAACCGAGCTTATAAATAATAAGTGCCCCGAGTGGGTAGATCCCGAGTCGCGTCTTGATAGTGTTTTACTGCTACCGGAGGGTTTGACCTTTTATTACTCTCTGCCAAATAAGGAAAGATCCGCGTTCGATCCGAATGCATTTAAGGCATTTCTCTTACCCGAAATCATTGAGAACATTCAAACAAATCACCGTCTTAAAATGTTCCGGGACAGCAGCATCACAATGGTATTTAATTACCTGGACCGGAACGGTGAACTCGTAACAGAGTTTTCAGTGAAGCCTTAAGGCTAACGTTAACAGGCAGAGGAGAGCAAAATTTCATATTGAAATAATAGTGCAGGTGAAATGGATTCATTAACTTGAGTCTATAAGCTATTTCTTATGACAAGCAGAGTTCTGCTGCTGTACATTGTATGTACCTGCCTGCTTCCCTTAAAGGCACAGGAAGTAACTTTCAGGCATCTGACAGTTGAAGATGGTTTATCGCAGAGTACCATCAACTGCATCTATCAGGACCATTATGGTTTTATGTGGTTTGGTACCCAGGATGGCCTGAACTGTTACGATGGCTTTAAATTTACTACCTACAGGAGCGTTCCGGAAGATTCAAGCACGCTTTCGCACAATTGGATTTGGGACCTGGTTGAGGATGATGAGAATAACCTCTGGATCGCCACCTGGCAAGGCCTTACCAAATATAACCGGTCGACCCGTTCTTTCAGTAGATTTCTTCCAGATTCAACAAAGCTTAGCTCCATAAGCGGAACCAGGCCGGCTTCGCTGGTCAGGGACAGTTCGGGTCATATCTGGATAGGGATCTGGGGTGGTGGCGTGAATGTGCTGGACCCTGAAACCGGCACTTTTACACTGTACAGGAAAACGGAGGATCCTGATCATAACTACCCGGGCAATTTTATTCGAAAACTGTATCTTGACCGGGAAGGGACCATATGGATTGGGAGCTGGAACGGACTCTGGCGATGCCGCTCTGGGTCTGATGGCTTACCTAAGTTCAAACACTATTCTATTGATCCTGATGATCCGACTTCCATAGGAAGTATGCGTATTACGTCCTTTTGTGAGGATCAGGAGGGACGGTTGTGGGTCGGAACCCTTGGAGGCGGACTGAATATGTTTGACCCTGCAGTGGAAGGTTTCAAACGCTTTCAGCATGACCCGGATGATGTAGCTTCTTTAAGCAGTAATGATATCACCTCCATGGAGCTACTGGCTGATGGATCCTTGTGGATCGCTACGGTATCGAAGGGACTAAATCGCTTTGATCCGGAAACAGAATCATTTACCAGGTTCAGTAATGATCCGTCTGATCAGGGCTCTATCGCTTCAGACAATGTCTATTGTGTATTTGTCGACCAGGGTGGGGTCCTGTGGGTGGGAGCCGGTGGCCTGAATATTTTCAATCCCGGCCTTCTCAGGTTTGCTCCCGGTGGAAGGTTTGAAGCCCTGAAACAAGAGCTGGAGGGCCATCCTGTTTATGCAATCTATGAGGACAGGAATGGCTTTGTATGGGTTGGTACATTGGCCAGTGGAGTGGCCCGCCTTGAGCCAGAAAGGGGAGAGGTAAACTGGTACAGGCATTTCCAGGACCGATCCAACAGCATTAGCAGCAATAGTGTGAGTGCCATTACAGAGGACGCGGAAGGAAATATCTGGATCTCCACCAATGGAGGCGGACTGAACAGGCTGGATCCGGATTCGGGTCGACTGGAATCATTTCAGGGAAAGTGAGGAAATGCCTGATACGAAGGGTCTGGACCATATCAGCGGTATTGTAGTGGATGAGGAGGGGATTGTATGGATTGCCACCTCTGAAGAAGGCATCATCTGTTATGATCCGGAGACGAATCACTACAGAAGTTTCAGGAATGATCCGGCAGATCCGGCTTCGCTTTCCGGGAACTATCTTCTGCGTATTTTCAAGGATAGCCGGGGAGATATCTGGATCGGAGTCTGGGGAGCAGGATTAAACAGGTTCGACCGGGAAACAGGACAATTTATCAGGTATATGAATGATGAGTCGGATCCAGGTTCTATTCCCGGAAACATTGTACACTCCATTTTTGAAGAGACCACTGATACAGCAAGAATCATCTGGGTAGGTACGGCCAGCGGGATGGCTTCCTTTGATCCGGACCAGGCTGAAAACGGATTTACCCGTTCCCCGGTCAATGCACAACTTCCCAGTCGCTCCATCTATGGCATGCTGACTGACCAGAAAGGAAAGCAATGGATCAGCACCAATGCGGGCATTTCCATGTATAACCCCGCAGATCAAACATTCAAATACTTTACCCACAGGGATGGCCTTCCCGGGAATGAGTTCAATGCAGGAGCCTTCCTGGAACTGCAGCAGGGGATGTTTGCTTATGGCGGGGCAGGTGGATTGCTGGTTTTTCATCCCGACAGTGTGCATGAAAGCAGCTTTGAACCCCCTGTGGCGCTTACTTCATTTTCGGTGCTGAATGAGCAGCTCTATGATGGATTTACATTGAATGCCATGGAGCAGATAGCGCTTTCGTATAAGCAGAACTTCTTCTCTTTCGAATTTGCCTCCATGGACTTTTCTGACCCCCAGAAAAACAGGTTTATGTATATGATGGAGGGGATTGATGAGGAATGGATATTGTCGGGGGACCGGAATTTTGCCTCTTATACCAAAATTGATCCGGGGGACTATCTTTTCAGGGTAAAGGGAACCAACAGTGATGGGCGATGGAGTGACCACGAAGTCAGCCTCAGGATTGAGATCATGCCCCCCTTATGGCAAAGATGGTGGTTCAGAAGTATCTTGATTGCTCTTGGATTTATGCTTATTTATGCCATCCACCTTTACCGCATCAGAAGGGTCCGGGAGATAGAGCGGCTGAGAACGCGCATTGCAAGCGATCTGCATGATGATATTGGTTCGGCATTGACGCGGATCAGTGTGCATTCCCAGCAGATTCTGGCACGCAAAGATCCGGACAGAATGATTCAGTCGACCGAGAAGATCAACGAGTTGAGCCGTGATACCATCTCCACCATGAGCGATATTGTCTGGTCCATTGATGCCCGAAACGATACTTTGTCCGATTTCCTTGGGCGCATGCAGGATCTGACACATAGCATGCTTTCGGAAAGAGAGATCAGGGTTTCATTCACACAGAAAGGGATGGATAACAAAAGGCCGATGAGAGTGGAGGTGAGACAGAACCTGTACTATATCTTTAAGGAGGCTATTCACAATATTGCCAGACACTCAGGTGCCGACAGCGTAGAGATAAGCATAGACAACAGCGTATCGATGTTTCATATGCTTATTTCGGACAATGGTTCAGGCTTCGATCCGGACTCCGTAAAAGGGGGGAACGGATTGAAAAACATGAAAATGAGAGCAGCCAGAATAGGAGCCTCGCTGGAGATGTCCACATCCGGTTCCTGTGTGATTGAATTGAGAATGAAAGGTCTGTAGCAGAAATATCACATATATATGGTATATGTTTTTAAGCAAAACTTATATAAACTTTAAGCATGATTAGCGTTGCCATCGTTGAGGATGATGATGTGATCCGGGAAGGGGTCAGGGAGTATCTCGATAGTCAGGAAAATATGATCTGTACTGCGGCGAAGTCATCCGTTGAACGCTTTCTGGCGGTATTGAATGAAGAGACCCGGCCCGATGTGATCCTGATGGATATCGGGCTTCCAGGGATGTCCGGAATCAGCGGAATGAAGCTGATTACGGGAAAATATCCAGGAATCAGCATTATCATGTTTACGGTCTATAATGATTCTCACAGGATTTTTGAATCGCTCTGTGCCGGGGCATCGGGATACTTGTTAAAGAACACCTCTTTCCCCGAGATGAAACAGGCCATCGAGATCATTCATGCCGGCGGTTCCATGATGTCGCCTCCCATTGCACGAAAGGTAATGGAGCATTTTCATGCAGGGCGAAAACGGCAGGTTGTATCCCCCCTGACAGATAAGGAGAAGGAGATTGTCCAGGGATTGGTGGATGGCCTGAGTTATAAAATGATTGCCGACAGCGCCTCCATCTCCATAGAAACGGTCAGAACCCATATCAAGAATATTTACAAGAAACTGCATGTGCACTGCAAAGCAGATGTGATCCGCAAATCCCTCAGCGGAGAGATCTAGACATGCTTCCATATCCCACAAACATGGGATTCTCCCATCCTTTCTGATCCCGTACATTGATTAAAAATTAAATGTGCTAGCATGAAGAAATCACTTATGCTTTTCGTATTGCTTTTAGCAACCTTTTCTACAAGCACTCTTTTCTCCCAGGAGTCGGACCTGTTAAATAAGGTAATGGATAATGATATAGGTGCAGTGAAAGACCTTATAGCTGCCGGGGCCGATGTCAATCAAAAGGATAAGACCTATGGCTTTACGCCATTGATGATGGCATTACAATCAAACTATACCTCCATTGCTAAAATGTTAATCTCTGAAGGAGCTGATATAAAGATAAAAGGGAATAACGATGCAACAGCCCTGCTTTTAGCTGCAATGAATTCCAGGGAGATGGTTGAAATACTTTTACTCAAGGGAGCTGATATCAAAGCCCTGTCTGACAATGGCTCCGGCGTCATGACAAATTGTGTTATGGGAATAATAAGAGGAAGAGTGAGCATTGATCTGGCAGAATTCCTTCTTTCAAAAGGGGCTGATATTGATGAAGTTAACACAACTGAATATTATGGAGGTTATACTCCCCTTTTCTGGGCTGTAGAGGATAACAACAAGGAACTTGTCAGTTTCCTGATTCAAAATGGGGCAAATGTGAATGCGAAATCCGTGAAAGGACAGACCCCTTTGTCGCTGGCAGAAAAGGGGAGTTATGCTGAAATCGTAGACATATTAAAAGCCAACGGGGCAAAATAACTCTTAAAAACTTACAAAGATGATTTATGCAATTGGATTACTTGTAGTACTGCTTCTCTTGTCAATTGGACTCTACAACTCGCTTGTGCGAAGGAAAAACGATGTAGAGAATGCCTTTGCCTCGGTTGATGTAATGCTTAAAAAGAGGTACGACTTAATACCAAATCTTGTGGAGACTGTAAAAAGCTACATGAAACACGAAAAAAGCTTGCTTACAGAACTTACAGCTCTTCGCGCTCAGGCCGTTTCCGGCGAAATAAGCGACGACGAACGGGTTACCCTCGAAAATAAAATTACCAGAGGAATTTCCGGGATAATGGTTGCCGTTGAAAACTATCCTGATTTGAAAGCCAGCCAGAACTTTCTTCAACTGCAAGCGGCATGGAATGAGGCAGAAGAACAGATTTCCGCATCGCGAAGGGCTTTCAACGCTGCCGTTACCACCTTTAATAACAAAGTGGAAACCTTCCCATCCAATATAATGGCCGGTATTATGGGCTATAAGCGACGGACCCTTTTCGAAATTCCCGAGGTGGAGCGACAAAATGTGAGTGCTAAAAATCTATTTGAATCATGAGTGCCTACGCAAGTTTCAAAGAATTTTACGACGCAAAACTGCTTCCTGACTTAAAAATTCTCGATAAAGAAAGGAAGCAGGTTGACCGCCGTGTGTTGCTGATTGGGCTGATTGCAGTCATCCTGATTGTTATAATCGGGCGTTTCAGGGGAAGTGCAACATTCTATTTTCAGATATTGATTGGTGTATTCGCCGCAATTGTAATAAGTGTAACCAGCAAAAAATACAGGCTGAACTTCAAAAATAAAATTGTTTCTAAAATAGCAGCCTTTGTGGATGAAAACCTGGTCTATTCACCAGAAGGCTTTGTTTCGCGCGAAGAGTTTACCAATAGTGCCATTTTTCAGAAATACTGCAACAGTTTTACTGGAGAAGATCATTTTAAAGGAAAGATTGGTAAGACAGCCATCGAATTTTCGGAAGTAGTGGGCAGGCACAAAACCACAACGGGAACCGGTTCAAAACGGAAAGAACAGTACACTACCATTTTCAAAGGGGTGTTTTTTGTGGCCGATTTCAATAAAAATTTTAATGGATACACCCTTGTTTTGCCCGATACCGCCGAAAAAATGCTGGGTAAATTCGGGCAAAACCTGCAAGCCTTTTCGTCGAGGGGCGAGCTGATCAAACTCGAAGACCCCGAATTTGAAAAAGAGTTTTGTGTGTATGCCAGCGACCAGGTGGAAGCGCGTTACATCCTGTCACCCTCGCTGATGCAGCGCATTGTGGAATTCAAACGAAAATGGAATACAAAGGTTTATCTCTCGTTTCGCGACTCAAAAGTTTATATCGCCATAAAATTGGACAAGAACCTTTTCGAAACAAGGCTTTTTAAATCCATTGTTGATTACAATTTTATTGAAGCGAATATCCGCTTCCTGATACTGCTTACCGGAATTGTTGAGGACCTTAATTTAAATACACGGATATGGACCAAGGAGTAACACAATCGGAGAAAAGACCCCGCAAATCAAATGCAACATTTTTTGGGATTATTTTCACGCTTGCGGGAGGGCTTATGTTTTATTTCTTTGGCTTGCCGTCTTTAAAATATGCTTACGAGTCGAGAAGCTGGCCAATAACAAGCGGCACCATAACAAAATCGGAAGTTGATAGCTGGATGAAAGACGGTAAGACTCAATATGGTGCAGTAATAAAGTACACCTATCAGCTTGAAGGGAAAGAGCACATCTCTTATAGTATTGGTGTAAACAGCTCAAGCTCGAATAGTAATATGTCGGCAGCAAAAAAACTAGTTCAGGAATACCCTGTGGGAAAAACCGTGGATGTTTTTTACGACCCCGAGCTTCCCGATTCAGCGGTCCTGATACCTGGAGTAAGGGCAGGTGATGTTGCTTTGGCCGGAGGTATGCTGCTGTTTGCTATTATCGGGCTGCTTGTTCTTTTTAGAATTATTAAACCAACAAGAAGTTACAGCAATACTTCATCCCGTGGAGGAAGAGTTGACATTCGTGAGCTTTTGAAAAAATAGGGAGAAGGAGATTGCAGAAGAAGCCATATCCCACAAACATGGGATAGCTCTGCCTTTAAGGATCCCTTAACTTGATTGAAATTTCAAAACGGATCTATCATGAAAACAAAACTAATTGCATTGGGGATTGCTATGGCGTCCTTTCTGGTGTTTCAACCGCTCTGTGCTCAGGAGAATCCCACTCAGAAAATTAAGAAAGAGAGCACCAAGGTACTCAACCGGAACATTGACAAACTCTTCGGCAATAAAAAGAAGAAAGAGGAGCAACCAGCACAGCAGCCGGAGCAACAGCAGCAACATCAGCAGCAAGGGGATGCTTCTGGCCAGCAGCAGCAGGCCGGGGCAACTACAGAGGAGGCCAAGCCCGAGCTCAATTGGGCCAAATACGATTTTGTGCCAGGCGATAAGGTGATCTTTGAAGACAACCTGGAAGGGGAGGAGAACGGGGAATTTCCTTCCCGCTGGGACCTGAAGGAGGGAGTTGTGGAAGTAGCTGAATTTGGTGGAGAAAATGTGATCATGTTCAGGGATGGTGCACCTTCTATTGTTCCCTATTTCAAAGAGGCCAAAGAGGACTATCTTCCCGATGTATTTACAGTGGAGTTTGATCTCTACTGCTCTCGCTCCGATTTTAATATTTACCTCTACGACCGGAAGAACCAGAAATCGGGTAGTCCCTCCGGGTATTGCGACCTGGAGATTGATAATGAACGAATGGATTTCGCCCAATCTTACAGTGCACATCCGAATGCGAAAACATTGCCAGAGAGAAGATGGATGCATGTTTCCATTGCCTATACCAATGGAAAACTAAAGGCCTATATGGATGAGACACGACTTATCAATATCCCCCGGATCGATTTTGATCCCAAAGGGATTACGCTCTATACTTATCATGCCAGGAATGACAACCTTTTCTATGTAAAGAATATCAGGATCGCTGAAGGAGGAGTAAAATACTATGACCGGGTGATGGAAGATGGCAAAATTATTGCCAACGGAATCCGCTTCGATACCGGGAAATCGACCCTGAAACCCGAATCCATGGGGGTAATAAACGAAATCTATGATATGATGGAGGAGCACCCGGATCTGAAATTCAGTGTGGAGGGGCATACCGATAATGTGGGCGATGATGCCAGTAATATGACGCTGTCGGCCGACAGGGCTGAGACGGTGATGAAGACCCTGGTGAATATGGGAATAGCTGCAGACAGGCTCACTTCAAAAGGATTGGGAGAGAGCATGCCCATGGATGATAACAATGTACCTGAAGGACGGGCAAATAATCGTCGTGTTGAGTTTGTAAAAATCTAGATAAAAACGCATAAGGTTTTAGGTAGATCCGTACCTGAATGGGGATGGTGCCGCGGCCAGTATTGACCGGTGGTACCATCCTTTATTTTATGCGATAGGCCATCAGGGCATTGCCGTGCCTGATATACATCACCCCATCAGCAACCACGGGGTGTGAGAAATGATGGCCTGTTCCTTCTTTTACTTTAAACTGACCTGCAGGTTCAAGTTGATCCTGCTCATAGTTCACCAGGTTGACGCTGCCATTGTTCCCATATATGATGAATTTATTGTCGGTGTATATGATGCTGCCTGTAGCCACCTTCAGCGAGTCCACCACACTTCCGTTTTCCGGATCAAGGGCCACCAGCTTGTTCCCTTTTATGGTGGTAAACAGGTGTCCATTCAAAGCAATCTGCCCTCCGAAGTTATTCAATACCTTATTATTACGCCATAACTCAGTAATGCTTTCTCCATCTTCGGAAAGCTTCAGCTTCACTGCACCCTGGCCTGGTATATCGTTGGCTACGTAGTAAATAAGCCCATCCTTATATACCGGGGTGTTGCAGTGCTCTCCGTCATATTCATAGCCCTCCAGTTCATAAGAAGCAAGCAAATCACCATTGCTGCGATCCAGGGTAAACAGGTAGTGCCGGGAGGTGGTCATCAGTATCTGGCGATCGGGCAAATCAATGAGCACAGGCGATCCGTAGGCAAAGGTATCTCTGTGGGCCGACTGTGTCCAGGCAATTTTTCCCGTAAGTCTGTCCAGAGCTGCCAGGTTTGTACTGGCCCCACCGGGGAAACAGTAGACATGTTTTTCATCCACTGCCACCGATTCAGAATAACCGAAGTAGCCCAGGATTCCATCCAGGTTTTCGGTGATATTGACTGACCATTGTTTTTTGCCTTTGGAAGAATCAAAACAACCAATCTGCCCCTGTCCGGAAGAAGTGTAAACCAGATTATCGTAAACGGTTGGCGTGGAACGGGCTCCCGGATAGGTGCTTGAAAAGCCTTCGCCCACGAATTCGCTTCCATTGCGAGATTTCCACAAAAGCTTGCCCTCAAGGTCCAGGGCAAAAAGGTAACTGTTCCCCTCTTTCTCACCATTGATAAATAATCCATCTTTCGTGACGGCCGGGGATGCAAAACCCCTGCCCAGTCCCTCAAAGACCCAGAGTAGTTCGGGACCCTCATCGGGCCAATGGTCAAGCAGCTCTGTTTCGTGAAATATGCCATCACGCATGGCTCCGCGCCATTGCGCACTCTCCTGTACATTCTCCTGTGTGCATCCCTGGGCCAGCCCAAAGAATAGAATCGAAATTGTTATTGCGATGTTTTTCATGGTTCAATAAATCTAAGGAATCTTTGCATATTGACAATTCTATTTACTACTTCCTGGAGGGATTTTTCCTTTTGAACCAGCCTTTCATTTTATCCCGGATCAACAGGACGATCTCCTTGCCCAGGAATGCAAGCGATGCATAAAACAGAACCTCGCCAGCTATAAAGACTCCCAGGATAAGTCCCCCTGTCTGCGATGCCTTCAGCCCGAGAGAACGGCCAATGAAACCCCCTATAAGCGGGGATCCTACAATCAGCACATAGCTAATTAGCTGCACCACCAGCATTGCCTTTTTGAAGGGTGTATTGGCCAGGTCCCTGATGGTCCTGGTCCTGGTCCTGGTTGTACCTGTTATCTCGGCCTGTTCTGTCATTTCAAAAAGATAAACAACGCAGCTCAATTTTTGTTGGCGTCACTTTCTAAGCGAAGCAACGTAATTTAAGGTTTACCTGTCACGTTATCATAGAAGGTGCCATGGAAAGTGCCTCTTAAGCAAACCTAAATATGCTATTATGAGAAAGTTCTTAGTAAATCCCGTCATTCTGTTAACCCTTATTGCCTCCATGCTAGTTGTCAGCTCTTGTGAAAAGGACAAGGATTACAATGAAGCTGATCTGATTGGCACCTGGGAAATAGGACAGGCATCTGTCGACATCAAAGTCGGCCCCATAAGTCTTATACAGTTTCTGAAGACCACGCTCCAGCTTGGAGACCAGGAAGCAGAGGAATTTGTGGATCAACTCATTTCGGAATATGATGAGATTAGTGGTGGGACCATCACTTTCAATGCCGATTATACCTACCAGATGCTTAACGGCGATCTTGAGGAGACTGGAGCATGGGAACTGGATGGAGACAAGTTATACCTGACCATCAGCGGTGATATTCCGGATGACACACCTTTAAATATTGAAAGTCTGGACAGCTCATCTGCTCTCATGGCCTGGGAAGAGGATCAGGAGGTTGATATGAATGAGGACGGCTCGAGCGATTTTACAGCCACCCTCATCATAGAACTTAACCTGTCGAAGCAATAGTCAACTGCAGTTATATCTGGTTCAGGACTTCGGTGGGCTTCTGTTGAAGGGATCTCCAAATCCCTATCAGGGTGGCTGCTACGGTGATGATGATCCCCAGTAGTCCGCCCAGTGCAAAGAACCACCAGGAGAGATCGGTCCGGAAGGCAAATGAGCGTAACCAGCGTTCCAGAAGGAAGAAGGACAGGGGGATAGCCACTACTACCGCCAGGCTGATGCGCTTAAGCATTTCTACATTGGCCAGCAGGATAATGTTCTGGAAGGAGGCCCCAAAGACCCTTCTTATGGTCAAATCCCTTACTTTTTTCTCCACCGAGAAACGGGCGAGACCGTAAATACCGAGGCAGGATATGAGCAATGCCAGGAAGGCAAATGAACCAAGGATCTTTGCCAGCCTTACCTCCCTGGAATACATAAGATCCACTTCATCAAGCAGGAACTCATGGGTGAAGGGAAAATTACCCGCGAATTTATAAAATGTGTCCTTGATGTAATCAATGGTTTGATTCTGGTTTTCGGGCGCGATTCGGATAAACAGGTAGCGGAGGTGCCTGAAATGAACGGGATTTATGGTAACAATATGAGGCATGATCTCCTGGTGTACGGATATGTGGTGATAGTTCCTGAATACACCAATAATCTCTCCTTCCTGCACCCCATAAATTTATCTTGTCGCCTATAGGATTCTCTTTCCCAAGTAATTCACAGGTTGCTTCATTCACAAGGAACCTGGAAAGATCTGCGCCGATGGTATCGGAAAAGAGGCGACCGTAAATGATTTCGTGACCAAAAAAAGACGGAAAGTTGGTGAAACAAATGGAGTACCTGACCAGGGGAAAGATGTCGGGATCCCTTCCGGGCCAATCAATATTGGTTTTGTAATCTTCGTTGATAGGGTTTTGCTCGCCCGCAGTAACCTCTAAAATTGCAGAATGGGTCTCAAGCTCATCTATGAAGCTTACAAGCTGTCTGCTCAGTTGTGGATTCAGGGGAACCTCGATCACATTTTCCACGTTTACCCCGGGAGGAGTATTCTTTGCAAACTGAACCTGCCTGATAACCACCATGGTGGAAATCAACAGGCAGATGGAGATGGTAAATTGAAGAATGGTGGTAACCAGCAGCACATTGGACCTGCTTTTACCCTTCACAAAAGTCTCCTTCAGAATAGACGAGGGATATCCCCGGGTAAAAACCAGCGCAGGGTATGTCACCGTTAGCAGACTAAAAATCAGGATAAGGAAGACGAATCCAATTAGTATGGCAGGATTCTCTTTATACCCGATATGAACAGAAGTGTCAAACAGCAAACTCAGGCGTGGAAGCAATAGTTCTGTCAGAAAAAGAGCCATGAACATGGCTGCAAAAGACTGGATCAGGGTCTCTGCAAATAGTTGGTTCCGCAGAACTCTGGGGGTGGCACCCAGGATTTTACGCATGCCCATCTCCCGGATCCTTTTCGTATAGTTTGCAGTGGAGAGATTCATATAGTTGATGGCCACAATCAGCAGGATCATGATGGCAATTCCCGAGAAGAGAAGGAACTCTTTCCTCTTTCCGAAGGCAAGGTTGGCTTTTTCAATGGGGACCAGTTTTAACTGATGGTTCCCGGGAAGTTCACTGGGAATGGTCTCGTTGAAATAGGTAACAAGCTTACTCTCAAAAGTTTTTTTATCTGTATCCGGATGCAGCATTACATAGGAGGGGTCTCTCCAGGTCCAGCTGTTGTGAATCATTGGAGTTACAGGCAGATACAGGTCGTATTTGAGTTGGGAATTATCAGGGATGTCGACAACAGCAGTGACCTCCAGCAATTCTCCTGCGTTCATCAGGATTTGCCTTCCAACCGGGTTCTCATCTTTGAAGTATTTTGTTGCAAGTTCTTTGCTCAATATCACCCCGTCGGGGCGATCCAGTTCATACTGACCGGTCCCGTGAACCGGGTCAAAGGAGAACATCCTGAAGAATCCGGTGTCTACACGAGCTACTTTTGTTTCGTATACAGGTTCGTTATCAGGGTCCTCGGGGAAGAAATCGAAGGAAGAGTTTATTTGTGTTTCCAGCCTGACCAATCTGGAGTAGTTTATGATCTCGGGAAAGGTATTTTTCATCTCCGGCGCCAGCGCATAGGGCGTATTGGAATCAAGAATGCCATTGGGGAACTGTATCACCAGATGGAAGAGCTGTCCTTTATGTTCATGGAATCTGTCCACCGAATACTCGGTCCTGATCCAACTGAATATGGTTACAAAAGAAGTTAAGCCAAGCACCAGTCCCAGGAAATTGATCAGGGTGGACCTTCGGTTCTGTATCATGATCCGCAGGATCATTTTGAAATGTGAGAAACTCATAGCTAAGGTTTCTTTCATTAAACCAAATCTAGTGCCATTCAATGTAATATACTGATATAATTTGAATTACGAAGATGCTTCGCGGCTTTCTTTAATATTAAGTGTTTCAAAATTGGACAATATATTTCAAATCCTTAACTTGCTGGAGAAAAATGTAGTAAAATTGGACATTTTAAAAAACACTGTTTTAATTGTTGATGATAACCCGGCGGTGCTTTCCGCACTTGGGCAGTTGCTGGAATATGAAGTGGAGAAGGTGATTGGCATCAAGTCGCCCGAGTTGATTCCGGGTATAATCGAAACCCGGGAGGTGGACGTGTTCCTTATGGATATGAATTTTAAAAGAGGGGCCACCGATGGACAGGAAGGGATTCGCTGGCTTAAAAGTATCCTGCAAGACGATCCGGATGCTGTAGTACTCATGATTACAGCCTATGGAGAGCTGGAGCTGGCCATTGAAGCCATGAAATGCGGGGCTACTGATTTCATTGCAAAACCCTGGGATAATGAAAAACTGGTGGCCACGGTTCGTTCAGGAATCATGTTGAAAGAGTCGAGGAAAAAGGTCAGACAGTTGAAATCGAAGCAGGATCACCTGAGCCATTACATCGATGCCGGGCATGAAAAGTTGTATGGAAGATCCCCTGAGATGCTCCGGGTACAAGAGACCATCCGGAAAGTGGCACCTTCCGACTCCAATGTCCTGATTCTGGGAGAGAACGGGACCGGAAAGGAACTTGTTGCACGCGAGATCCATCAGGCTTCCGTTCGTTCCAATGAGGTGTTTGTCCATGTGGATCTGGGTGCCATAAGTGAGTCCCTGTTCGAGAGTGAACTGTTCGGCCACACCAGGGGAGCATTTACCGACGCTAAAACCGATAAACCCGGGAGAATTGAGATCGCTTCGGGAGGAACCCTTTTTCTGGATGAAATAGGGAATCTGCATCCCGCCATGCAGACCAAACTACTTAATGTGCTTCAAAACAGGGAGATATACAGAATAGGATCCAATAAGGCACAGCCGGCAGATTTCAGATTGATATCAGCTACTAACCAGAATCTCCCGGAATTGATATCGGAAAAGAGATTTCGCGAGGACCTCTACTACCGGATCAATACCATTGAGATTACAGCCCCTCCATTAAGGGTGCGGGGACAGGACATCATCGACCTGGCCAACTACTTTCTTGAGAAATACCGCTTGAAACATCAACGAACAGGCCTTCTGTTCTCAGGGGATGCCCTGGACGCTATTCAAAAAAATCCCTGGCCCGGCAATGTAAGGCAGCTGCAACACAGTGTTGAACGAGCGGTTCTGCTGGCCGATGGCAGAAAGATTGAGGCCGGGGATATCTTCCCGGATGCATCAGGTAGTGCGAAGCTAGCCGAGACTCGAAGACCCACTCTGGCCGAACTGGAAGAGATCACCATCAGAGAATCCATCCAAAAAAACGGTGGCAACCTCGCAAAAGTTTCACGCGAACTTGGAGTCGCAAGGTCGACTCTTTACAATAAGTTAAAAACCTACGGAATCTGAAAGATCCATGAATAGTCGAATATTTTTCTGGAACATTATGGTGCGTGTAAGTCTGATCATGGCCACTGCCTTCCTGTTTATCTGGATAAGCGAAACATTGCTTGTGGAATTTCTTTTCACGCTTTTAGCAGGTACATTTCTGATCATTTTGCAGATATTCCTGCTTACCAGATATGTGCTGGGCATCACCAGGGTGATTGAACAGTTTATAGATTTCATTGGCAGGGAAGAAACGTATGAATTTCAATTTGGTACCGGGAAAGCACTGTTTCGTGAGCTGAAGGAGCGGTCAAATTCCATCAAACAATCCATGAATGCCAGGAGACTGGAGAAGGAGAAAGATGACAGGATCCTCATACATGTGATTAATTCTGCGGATATGGGTCTTTTTTGTTTTGACAGCAGGGGAGAAGTTCTCTTTGTAAACGATTCGGCCAAGGAGTTTATCTCCGGGCATGATCTGTCCCATATGGAAGATATAAAGCTTCATAATCTGAAACTTTGGAAAACTTTAAAAGAGCTGAATCCCGGGATTCCGAAAGTGCTCCGCTTAGAACAGCTTATATCTGTCAGACTTAAGGAGGTAAGGATCTTTGACGAGAGTTATAAACTATTTTCGCTCCAGAATATTCAGGAGGAGCTGCATAAGAACGAGTCGGACTCCTGGCAGAAAATAATCCGGGTTCTGACCCATGAAATTATGAATGCTGTTGCTCCCATGCTCTCCCTGTCAAAATCCATGCAAAAGAGAATGCAATCTGAGAAAAGCAAAGAGGCAGAAAAGGTCAGGGACGGACTCAGAATGATTGAAAATACAGGGAAGGGTTTAATAGAGTTTGTTGAAGAGTACCGGCGCCTGTCCCTGCTACCCCTGCCAAAGAGAGAGAAACTTAAGTTAAAGGATGCTCTTGGAGGGATTCTTCTGCTCTTTGATGATGAGGCCAGGGAAAAGAATATTCAGATTTCCATCGAAATGGAGGAATCGGAGTTAGAAATTCTTGCAGATATGCACCAATTCGAAATGATACTTCTAAACCTTTTGAGGAACTCCTTTGACTCTTTCTCTGAGACCCGGCAGGACAAGCGTGTTACGATTCGGGCTCATAGGAGTGAGCACTCGGTTCTCGTAAAGGTGGAAGACAATGGTTCCGGCATCGAAGAGGAACTTCTCGACCAGGTGTTCGTTCCCTTCTTTTCTACCAAAGAGAGTGGTTCAGGAATTGGGCTGAGCCTGGTACGCCAGATCATGAATAAGCATGAGGGCTCCATCCAGCTGGAATCTGTTCCTGGTGAAGGTACTGTGGTTACCCTGGCATTCTGACTGACTATTCTTCTCCCAGCCAGAGCCATTGAAAACCGATTTCTTCACCCTTACCGGGTCTGACCTCAAGTGTGATATCGTAATATCCGGGCTCGGGAAATATTAATTGACCCAGGCGATGTGAGTCGAAACTATCGATCTGCCATCCACTGTTGGGTTCTCCCACAAACATGCCAGTTGGCTTGAAAACTGCTTTCAGCGATCCGGCCTGGGAATTTACAGTAATAGTTCCTTTCCCTGCTTCTTCCTGAAAGCTGTAGGATACATCGATATTAAGGTTCATGGGCCTGTCCACATAGATTCGCCAGCTATAGCTGCTTTTCTCAGATACTGCAATATGTGCAGGGACGGTGCCTCTGCGGGATGGAGGATTTAGTAATGTGGAGCCTGAGGACTCCAGGGCCTTGCCGGGGGTCAGAGAAAATCCCCCATAGACCGATTGAGCCACCAGCCCATCTACAGTGGAAGGATAGCTGTCGTACTCAAGCACCACCACTGAAACCATTGGATCGGGTGCTTTTTCAGGCAGATCAAGCACCGTTACCACCCCCTGGGTGTTTATGGCCAGGGCGGCTTTTTCGGGATCGGCCAGCAGGTATGCTTTTACTGCTTGTTCCTGAATGCCTGTCACCGCGAGCTTATGACTCAGGGGCCAGTTGTACACATGCAGGTACAGCCTGGCAGTGCCATCCTGATTTTTACGGCAGGTAATCTTTCCCCAATCGTGCTGGTCCCTGACCAGGTCAAATGCCTGGCTGCCATAGATAGATTCACCATTTATGGATAACCATTCTCCCATGGCCTGAAGCCGCTGCTCGATTTCGAAGGGCACATCGCCATTGGCCCGGGGACCAATATTCAGCATCATGTTGCCGTTGAGGCTCACATTTCCAATGAGATTCTGAAGCAGGGTGGTGGTCGATTTCCATTGCTTTTCATAAGCACTAAATCCCCAGGAGTGGGCCACGGTGGCCGGACTCTGCCATGGGAATTCTTCTTTCTTACTACCCAGCTGATTGTCCCCCAGGGTCTTGTAATCGATGTCGCTGTCTTCCTCGATGGATAGACCCAGCCTTGAATTCACCAGGCAATCGGGCTGAAGCTCGCGGATCAGACCCTTAAGTTGCAGAAGCTGTTCTTTTGTCACACAGGTAGTGGAATGGTGGACCCACATGTCGAACCAGAGGAGGCCCACCTCACCGTAGTTGGTGAGCAGTTCCCGGATTTGCGGGATCACCTTCTCCTGCCAGTAACGGTCGTAATCCTCAGCCGAAATGCCATAAATCTCTTTGGAATGGTCCCATCCATCGGGATGTTCCCAATCGACCCAGTGGGAATAATAGAGTCCCAGTTTGAGACCGTGCTTATGACAGGCATCGGCCAGTTCCTTCACTATATCCCGTTTGGGTTTGGTGAACTCAGCCACATCGTATTCGCTCACCTGGCTGTCCCACAGTGCAAAGCCATCGTGGTGCTTGGCCGTGAGAGTAACGTACTTCATTCCGGCTTTCTTGGCCAGCAATACCCACTGCTCGGGATCTATGCTTTCCCAGTCGAAACGGTCGAGAAGTGTGAGGTATTCGTCCCGCGCAATCCGGTTCCGGTAATAGATCCATTCGGCATAGTCATTGTCGTTTCTGAGTTTTTCTCCTTTCCATATTCCTTCCGCACCACTGTATACGCCCCAGTGGATAAACATTCCGAAACGGGCATCGGTGAACCACTCAGCCCGCTCGTTGGTATGTACCTGGGCCTGACTGCTCAGGCTTATGGATGCAAGGACAAGTGCCATGCAAAGGATTTTTTGCTTGAGTGCTTTCATGCGGTAAAAGATACATAATTCGACTCATTCCAGTTCTTTCTCCAACTTTCGCTTTCCCAGGATGGAGAACAGGACGAAAAATACCATGATAATTCCACTAACGGCATATACGATGATCAGCTTATGGAACAACTCCATGAAAGTCAGACCAGGGCTTCGCACCAGGTTGTATTTCACAAAGGTGAAAACTGAGCCCAGTACGACAATAAGGGCATAGAGTAGCAGGATGCTTTTGACTTTTAACTTTTGGATTGGAATTGCGCCAAAATAGAGGAGGGCGCTGATCAGGAAGAGGGAGTTGACAGTCATGATTATGGCAATATCCTCAAATTCCCGGATCTCCTGACCCAGGGCGAACTGACGGTATATGACAATGGCCTGCATGGCCATGATTGTCATAAAATACATGATGGCTATGATTCTGTATGCAACCAGCTTACTTCTTTCGTCCATATTCAAAAACGGTTTCTTATTTTTTGCTTTCATCCCAGAATAAATCATTTAAGGTTAAATTCAATGTGTTTGCTATTTTGATACACAGGTTCAGGGTGGGATTGTATTTCCCTTTTTCAATGAGTCCGATGGTCTGGCGGGTGACTTCGCATAAATCGGCCAGTTCCTGCTGGGAAAGTCCTTTCTGGACCCGTGCTATCTTTAATTTGATGTTTTCCACGTTTCAAATGTAATATATAAATTGCTAAATGCAAAATATATATTGCATTTCTTCTGATTTTTGCATCTCATTGCTTTGAAAACTGTATATTAAGCTTATGAATAGAATACTGGCTACAACAGGCTTTTTCATAGGTATTTCCATGCTTTTCGGTATGTTTTATGGGGGAGGAGCTGATCTGCTGGCTCAACAAGTACTCTGGAGCCGTTCCGATACCACTTACAACAACTTTCGCATTCCTTCTCTGATAGTCACCGAAAAGGGTACTGTGCTTGCTTTCGCCGAGGGACGAGATGGTGGTGATTCCGGAGATATCGATATTCTTCTGAAACGATCGGAGGATGGAGGGCGTAGCTGGAGCAAACAGCTTGTTGTCTGGGATGATGGAGCCAATACTTGTGGAAATCCATGCCCGGTTGTTGACCGCACCAGTGGCCGGATTATTCTTTTGATGACATGGAATCTTGGAAGCGACAGTGAGGATAGAATTATCAGGAAAAATAGTATGGATACCCGTAAACCGTATATCTGTTATTCCGACGATGATGGCCTGACCTGGACCGAGCCGGAAGATTTGAGCTCGTCTTGCAAGGATCCTTTATGGGGATGGTATGCAACGGGACCAGGTGTGGGAATCCAGATGAAATCAGACAAATACAGGGACAGGTTGATAATTCCTGCCAATCACAGTTACGACGTTCAGACCGAGAGTGAGGCGATTCGTGGGGGCTACGGTTATGGATCTCATGTGATCTACAGCGACGATGGTGGCATCAGCTGGACCCATAGTGAGAAAATCACTCCGGGATGTAACGAAAGCCAGGTAGTGGAACTTTCCAACGGAGATTTGATGATCAACATGCGTTCTTATAACAAGAAGGGGTGTCGTGCCATAGCTCGAAGTCAGGATGGAGGAGCCACATGGTCCGATATTAAACATGATCCGCAACTTGTGGAATCGGTATGCCAGGCAAGTCTCATTGAATACGGCTCTTACCAGGGGAAAGTGGGATACCTTTTTTCCAATCCGGCTGTAGCTTCAGGCCGCAGCCATATGACCATTAAAGCCAGCCAGGATGAATGTCATACCTGGAGCAAAGGGATACTTATACATGAAGGACCTGCTGCTTATTCCTGCCTGACTGTTCTGCCTGATGGAAGCATAGGCCTGCTTTATGAAGCCGGTGAAAAGGATCCCTATGAGTTCTTGCTTTTTAAAGCTTTTGAAGCGGGCGATTTATTCCGAAAGTGAGAGTTCGGATGGATATTTGACTGCTATGATTAATGGCGGTACATTGCAGCTTACTAATATGAAACTATATGAAACACCTCTCTTTTCTGCTTCCTGTCCTGTTTTTTATTTCCTGTCAGCCTGATCCGGGCTCCACCATTGCCATTGAAGGAGACCTTATGCAATGGCACAAAGTCACCCTCATGATCCAGGGTCCTGAAACCTCGGAGTACGCCGAAGAGAATCCCTTTCTGGATTATAAGCTGGATGTAAGTTTTACAAATGGGACAAGCTCATATACAGTTCCTGGTTTTTATGCGGCCGATGGCCGGGCTGGAGAAAGCTCTACCAGGGAAGGAGACATCTGGAAGGTCCATTTCAGACCCGATGAAGCCGGCACCTGGACTTACTCCATCTCCTTTCTGAAAGGTAAAAACATAGCCATTCTGGATGGGGATGTTTCAGGAGATGCTGTAGGACCCGATGGTGCTGAAGGCACTCTTGAGATAGAGGCATCGGATAAAACCGGATCCGATTTCAGGGCACATGGAAGGATCGTTAACGGGGGGAAGGGCTATTTCAGATTCCAGGGAACAGATCAGCTCTGGATCAAGAATGGTGCGGACAGTCCGGAGAATTTTCTTGCTTACAGGGATTTTGACCAGACTCTGCGTTTCAGTCTGAAGACAGAGGTGAGGGAAGGGGAGGCGGACCCCCAAAAACAGATTCATGCCTATGAAGCACATGTGCCGGACTGGAAGGAGGGAGACCCCACCTGGCAGGATGGTAAGGGAAAAGGGATTATCGGAGCCGTGAACTACCTGCATTCTGTGGGAGTTAACTCCATCTATATGCTTACCATGAACATTCTTGGCGATGGCAAGGACGTCTGGCCTTACGCTGATCACAATGAACGCTACCGCTTCGACTGCAGCAAGCTGGATCAATGGGAAGTGGTTTTTGACCACATGGAAAGCCTGGGTATGATGGTGCATTTTGTATTGCAGGAAACTGAAAATGAAGTGCTGCTTGATGCCGGATATACGGATGTTCAGCGCAAGATATACCTTCGCGAACTAGCCGCCCGATATGGTCACCACCTGGCGGTGAGCTGGAACCTGGGAGAGGAGAACGGACCCCACAACTGGACACCTGTCGGGCAGACCGATCAACAGAAGAAGGATATGGCAAAGTATCTCCGTGCACTTATTCCCTGGCCCAGCAATATCGTGCTTCATACCCATTCGGATGATGAGTACCAGGACAAGTACCTGGAACCCATGCTGGGAACCGGGACCATCGATGGTCCTTCCATGCAGATCGCCAATCCCACCCGGGTGCATGAACGGATGAAATATTGGGTGGATGCCTCTGAAACTGCAGGAGAACGCTGGGTGGTTTGCCTGGATGAGATAGGGCCACACTGGCAGGGAGTCATGCCCGATGCGGATGATGCAAATCATGATACCGTTCGAAACCACTGTCTCTGGGGTAGTCTTATGGCCGGGGGAGCAGGGGTGGAATGGTATTTCGGCTATCGTTTTGCCCACAACGACCTGGGCCTGGAAGACTTCAGGAGCCGTGAGAACTGGTGGAAGCAGTCCACCCTGGCCACACAGTTTATGAATCTCTTTCCCCTGGAGGAGATGAGCTGCAGGGATGAATTGGTCGATGTACCCGGTGCATATTGTCTGGCTAAGGAGGGTGAACTTTACCTGATTTATCTGCCTCCTGGATCACCTCAGGCAAAGTTGCGGCTCAAGCGTTCAGCTTCGATGAATGTGCTTTGGTTCAACCCCCGTACAGGAGGTGAGCTGCAGAAGGGAAGCATAAGTTCCATAACAGCTGAACGGGGCGCAATCCTTTGGAACACCCCCTTCAGATGCAGATCTGGACTGGGTGGTGGTAGTTCAACCCTGATTGTCACATTTCAGCGACAGACTATTTGTATTTGATTTCCTTGAAATTTTCAGGAGTGATCTTTCTGTGACCCTCTTCGATCTCCCCAACCATGAAGGGTCAGCTGTTCGTTTACAGGAGTCGGAACCCCCAGCTCTTTTGCCCTTTGCTGCAATATACCCATTGTAGTTATACACCTCGGTTTTCCGTCCCCGTTTAAGGCTCTGGAGACTGGATGATTTTAGCCTGCGGTATTTCATGCCGATCACCCGGATGGTGAGGTGCCGCTTTAATCCCGAGAGGGGACCCGGCGCCAGGAATTTGTAGTAATCCAGTTTCCCGGCAGCTCCCGGAGGCACTTTTATTTTCATAGCATCGGCCACAGCCACCGCCTCCCTGATCACTTCAATAAAGAGATTCCGTGCTTTTCGTTTGACCAGCATCTCCCCGAGTGATTGACCGCAAATAACTCCCAGGGTCGTAATACAAGAGTTGATAATTAGTTTGGAATAGAGCTCCTGGAAGATTTCACCGGTGATGCGGGTTTCCACCACATGATTCAGGATAGGAACCAGCTTTTCCAGTTCCTGATCAGGTTCCCGGTTCCAGTTCCCGATAATCAATTCACCGCCTGAGGTCATTTCAACTCTTCCCGGCTCCTTCATTGTTCCTCCAAATCCTACCACGCAGCCAATGGTTCGATGGCTTCCCACAACAGCAGCAAGCATTTCCCCGCAGATCCCGTTTTGCATGGAGACCACCCGGGAATTGTCGTGTAGAAAGGGAAGTATCTCCCTGGCCGCACCCACCAGTCCCTGCGTCTTGGTAGCGATCAGCACATAGTCAAAAGTCCCGCTTAATTCATCCGGACGGGCCACAGAAGGGACCTGGATGGTGAACTTGCCGCACACACCTTCCACTTCTAATCCTTTGCTGTTTATTTTTTGGGCCAGTTCGGGATATTTAGCCACCAGTTGGATCGTGTAGCCTTCGCGGGTGAGCACCGCAGCTACTACCCCGCCGATGGCACCCGGACCAATAACACAAATTCGAGATGCTTTATCCATCGAAGAAAATTTCAAAGCAATTTAGAAAATAAAAAAACTAACTTGCTACATATGAAACGATCATTCTACCTCCTGATTCTGATTTTCCTGGTATTCTTTGCTATCTCCTTTCTGACGAACATCCTGGGTTCCATCAATCCAAATGTAAGCGATAGTTTCTCGCTGTCGGGTACAATGACAGGCATGTTGCCATTCTCCTTCTTCATTGCCTATGCCATCATGTCCATCCCTTCAGGGATGTTTGTTCAGAAGTACGGGGAGAAGAAAAGCCTGATCCTGGCCTGGATTCTTGCGTTTACAGGAGCCCTGATCTTTTCTTCCTTCCCCGGTTTCCCTGTTTTTCTGGGATCACTTTTTTTAATCGGAAGTGGAATGGCTCTCTTGCAGGTGGCTCTTTATCCACTCCTGCGGGTGGTAGGAGGGGAGGAACACTTTGCTTTCAACTCGGTTATTGCCCAGCTGGTATTTGGTGCTGCCTCCTTCGTAAGCCCCTTTGTGTATTCTTACCTGGTCACAAATTTGGGTAATCCGGCCTCGGAGGGAGGGTTTTTAATCGATTTGATATCCAAACTCACCCCGCTTGAGCTGCCCTGGGTATCCATTTATCTTGTTTTCTCCCTGGTAAGCTTCCTGATGCTGGTGATTATTCTCTCTTCAAAATTTCCGGTGGTTGAAAGGAAAGAGGATGAAATCGTGGGTGCATGGGAGACGCATATTCAGCTATTCAGAAATAAATATGTGGTCCTGTTTTTCTTAGGAATTTTTGCCTATGTGGGTACTGAGCAGGGCATTGCCAACTGGATTTCTGAATTTCTGAGAACCTACCATGGGCTGGCACCCGAGGTAGAGGGTGCCCGCACGGTTGGTATGTTCTGGGGTATGATGACCGTGGGCTGTTTCCTGGGACTTGGATTATTAAAGCTGATGGACAGCAAACTGGTGCTGGGGATTTTTACCTCGGCAGCCATAATTATTTTAACCTTCACCCTCTTTGGCAGTGTTAAATTTGCCCTCTTTGGTTTTGCTGCACTGGGATTCTGCCTTTCGGTGATGTATGCCATAATATTTTCACTTGCCCTGAACAGTGTAAGCAAATATCACGGCTCATTCGCAGGGATACTGTGCACGGCAATTGCCGGCGGGGCTATTTTCTCCTTACTGGTGGGTAAGCTGAAAGATATGATCGGCTTGCAGTTGGGAATGGTTCTGCTCTACCTGCCACTGGCCTACATTCTGAGCATAGCCTTCTGGGCCAGGCCCATTGTAAGCAATGCTACCATAGGAAAACCCAGCGACAAATAGTGAGTGCCCTTTCTTACTGCTTCTCGCAGGTCATCGGAAAGCTTCCTCCCGGGCTGCCTACGGTGCCTTCCATGGCTTTGCCTTTAACTGTTACCGAAATTTCAAGAACTTCATAACCGGTATCCAGCTCGCAATAGAGCACATCATCTTCCTTGAGCTCTACTTTGCTAAAAGTGAATACCTCCCCGTCGTCCGTGTTGACCTCACCAACCAGTGCACCATCCTTTTTCTCAAATTTCAGGGTGCCGGTCAGATCTCCCTGGTCGGTTTCAACCTTGTATTTCCAGGTTCCAAGCACATCTTTTTCCTTGGGTCCGGCAAAGGATTGAAGTGATATTCCGAGCACGAACAGGACAAACATTAATTTTTTCATAGTTGTTAAATTTTTACATATGCAGTTTAAAGAGAAATGGTGAAAATTCCTAACGAGTATTATATGCCCTCCAGCCTGGCAAAAAACAGATCTGGATCCAGGATCTCTTCTGTGGAGGGGGGGCGATTGTGAAGCAATATCTTGACACCTTGTTTTAATCCAGTGGTATCGAGGAATTCAGTAAGGAAATAAGCAGAATATTTGTAAAATACATTGTATGCATTTTTCGGCCGGGTCAGGTCGGAAGCCTTTCTTGGAATGGGAGGCCGTCTTGGGGAAATGCATTCTTTCATTTTCAGAGTGACATATTCACAAAGGCCTTCTTCAATAAATCTGGGTCCGGGATCTTCCCGGTGGCTGTAAATTCTGAAAAAGGACTGGTATGCCCTGTCCACTTCGATTTGATCTCTTCGCAGCATTTCGATACCCAGCTGGTAGATATAATGATGCATAAGCTCATGAAATACTGCGGCCTTTACAAACAGATTGCTGTAACGAATGGTATCTCTGCTACTCCTGGGGAGCCATTCCAGTTCATAGGCGATAAAGATCTCTTCATTGGTTATGAAAATTTCATTTGGGTAATAGATACCCAGTTCCATGGGAGTTAGATCATCACTCTCTGACAGGTCTTCTGTATAAATATTGGTATTATAAAGGGTGTCGCCGATAAAATTCTGAAATTCAAGAACAAGCGCATCTGCATTTTCCTCCACATAGCGATCGATCCCTTTGCTGGTGGGCCGACCGTTTTTTAAGGGATAGTCTGACTTTTCCTGAACAGGAACAAGCAGCAGCAGTATTAAAAGTAAGCTTGTCATTCTTATGGTAATTTACATTTAACAACCATGAATGTCAAACGGTTCCCTTACGAAGAGATAATATTGTCTGAAATCTTATTCCGCTTCAGTAGCTCCCCACTCCGTATTGGCCAGGTCCCAGATATCCAGGAATCCGACTTTGATAATGTTAACCATCTTCTTCCAGTTCACCAGCTTGATATGATCGTCGGGCTGGTGGTACTCGGGTGGGAATCCTGCCATGAAGTACATGATAGGAACATCCTTTGCTGAAAAGGAGGAGTGATCGCTGCCACCTCTTGGGCGCTCGGCCGGTCTGAATTCCACATCCAGATCCAGATCATAGTCCTCAATGTTTTTGGTGGTCAGCTCTTTCAATACAGAATAGGCCTTGGTATAGTTCATGCTGGCCATATTTCCAAGGCTATCATTTGTATTGTCACGGGAAATCATATCGTAGTTAAGGTTCAGGATCATTTTTGCATCGTCGTAAGGATGATCCGCAAAGTACCTGGAACCCAGGAGTCCTTTTTCCTCACCGGTCCAGGCGCAAAATACAATGGTCTTTTCTGGTTTCTCACCTGTGGCCATACATGCTTTGGCAATACTCATGACGCCTACGGTTCCCGATGCATTATCGTCGGCACCGTTCCAGATCCAGCCATCATGAATGCCCAGGTGGTCGTAATGAGCTCCGATTACAATGATCTCGGTGGTATCTTTCCCTGGAAGAACTCCAACTACGTTCCTGGCCCTGATCAGCTTTGAATCGACGGAGGTCTTAATTCTCAGTTTCTTCCCGGCAAGCACTCTGGAGTCCGGTTTC
Source organism: uncultured Bacteroidales bacterium (assembly GCA_963753765.1). Taxonomy (GTDB): domain Bacteria; phylum Bacteroidota; class Bacteroidia; order Bacteroidales. The sequence goes on along the minus strand of CAVWDQ010000025.1, from coordinate 157,778 downwards.
ATGCTTTCCTTCACTTTCTCCTGGAACGCTTCCAGGTCTATGCCGCTACCCTTCACCAGTTCATTCATAAGCCTCTGCGAAACTGAGATGCGCACGGATCCGCTGCTTAGCTCATTTCCGGGAAGACTCATACGGGTCTCATAGTAAGAGGCCCTGGGTTCTATCCCTTCATAATTTCCGGAATTCACACGGAAGGGCAGGTTTGAGGCCCAGTTTTCGGTAATGTCACTTCCTGGATCCACCTCAATAACTGCGGCCGCTCCCAGCTCAGAAGCGCTATTGTTTTTGGCCCGCATCAGGGTATATCTGCCACGGCCCCATTCTTTTGAGAATTTTTCATATGCTTTTGAATCAGGATCTTTATGTCCGGGATAGCCGCTTAAGCGCAGAATGATCTTATCCTTTACATCCACATCTTTGAAATCGTCATAACCATTCTCCTTATCGCTCAGACCGTAGCCAACAAAAACGATTGGCATATTTATCTCTGTGGAAACACCTGAAGCCTGCACATTGAAATCAGTCTGGTAGGTAAAATTCATAGTTCGGGAGCCTCCTCCTGGTGTGGTTTCAGTTAAGGATAATTCATGGTTCTTCCCTGGCCGGGTTTCAATCAGGTTGAAATTCTGGTAGAAGCTTCTGTGGGAGGAAGGCCTTTTACCGGCCATTCTTTCTTCCCTGGTGGGTCTCTCGGAAACCATATCACCTGCTGGTTGCAGTCCGTATACCTTAAAAAGACTGGCTATATAGTCAGCAGCCATATAGGCTCCCTCGGTTCCGGTGGCCCTGCCTTCGGTCCAGTCGGATGCAAGGAATTCCAGTTGTCCCTGCACAGCTTGCATGGTGATGGCATCAAGTCCTTTTTGCCTGGCATCCTGGGCATAGGCAGGTGCGATCAGATGGACAATGGAGAGAGTAAATAGTATAAGTGCTGCTTTCTTCATGGTATGTGATTGTATAGGTGATTAAATGAAATACGGTCTGAATTTAATTGAAAAATGTTTTGATCATCTACCTTACTGCTTTGGCAGCCAAATTTCTCTCTTATTTGGAACCATTCTTATTCGGACACAACATCCTATTGATTCCTGTTACGATGCATCCTTTCTCTGTCCGGGTCCGAAGACTGCCCTCTGCGAAGCCCTCGGCCACGCCTGGGAGATTCTGAAGTATCACTTTCTTTACTCAGCAGGTTCCCGAAGCGGATGCCCACATATACAGTACGGGGGCTAAGCGGACCATAGATATAGGCTGGATCCCTGTTGATGCCGGTATCGAAATCATCCTGGTAGGAATTCAGAATATTTTTGACTCCTCCGGAAAATTCTATGGAAGCCCCGTTAAGTTTCACCGTATATGCCAGCTTCAGGCCCATATCGAAAAAGCAGTTTGAAGTTCGCAGTTCTCCTTCGGGATAAGCAGGCCCGAAATAGGGCACCAGCATTTTCCCGGTGTAGTTCCCGGTACCCGACAGGCAGAATTTTTTGCTAAAGTCCCAGTCCAGGGCCAGGAATGCATAGGTGTCGGGGGAACGGAAGAAATGTGTTTCGTCGAAATCCTGCGGCTCTTCATATTTACTGTTCTGGATGGTAAATCCTGAAGTCAGGGCAAAATTTCTTGTTGGTTTGAGCTTGAACTCCATATTCAAACCCTGCACAGTAGCACCACCTTCGGAATTCATCCGGGTGTAAATGACCGTGCCCGCTGAATCGGGCTCCCCAAATTCGTTAACAAAAGCATCCTCCAGGCGGGTATAAAATGCTTCCAGCAGGAAGCCGGTATAGACTCTTACCAAACTGCTTATTGAAGTCCAGCGAGGCCATCAGGCTATGGGAGGTTTCCTGTTTCAGGTCCGGGGCATTCTTATGGATGACCTGGCGTGAACCGGAGGTTTCGATATGCAGGTCCTCATCGAAGATCTGCGGAGCCCGGAATCCCTGGGAATAGCTAAGCCTTGCCTGCAGCGATTCCATAAGCTCGTACATAAGACTTATGCGGGGACTGAATACATTTCCTTCCTTTGCGGCGTTCGGCTTCCTGGGCCTGATCACTAATCCTGTAGTGATCGAAGCGGGCACCCAGGGCTGCTTTGAAGCGTTTCAGCTTCAGTTCGTACTGGGCAAAAGCACCTGTGGTGACCGAAGACTGGTCGGCCACAATGGTATTTGTGGTATGGGGGATATCGGTAATGACATTATCAACCACTGTGGCGTTTTCCAGATCGGGATATCCAAGTTTTTTATCCAGCAGGAATGCACTGGTATTTTCCAGTCCGCTGACCAGGGACGATCTGCCGAAAACGGCCTTGTATTGCAGCCCCATGTTGAATGACCTGTCCCTGGTATTTCCGTAACCACTCAGGGATTGTTCAGCCCCGTAGTATGAATCCCTGTTCAGGAACTGTCCGGATGCATACAGGGAAAGCATATCATAATCCCGGAAATAACGCTCGTAGGTCAAACCAGCCACATTCATCCAGTGGTCCAGGGACTCGGCAATGTCGCGTTCGTGCTGAGGATAATCCTGCATGTTGCCCCCGTCACGCTCTTCATTGATGGCGAAGAAGTCAAATGCCAGTCTGTCCCTGTGGCTGAAACGGTGAAAGATACGGGTGCCAAAGGTCAGATTTTGCAATGGGGCCAGTTCAGAAAAGCTATCGCCGTTTGCATCAAACATATCGCGTTTGCGGGTGAAACCATAAAGGGAGAGACCCGATTTGTGATCATCCGAAACCACCGAGGCATTGAAGTTGAGGGAGTAATCCGCTGCAGGACCGCCCGATTCGTCCACACCTATCCCGGTGAGGGCATAAGTGGCTCCCCCCTCGTAGCTGTTATTGGTGGGGTCCATAAGAATGATGTTGATGGTTCCGGCAATTGCATTGCTCCCATAGAGGGCCGAACCGCCGCCACGCACCACTTCTATCTTTTCCACCATATTGGAGGGGATCATTTCAAGTCCGTATACTCCGGCCAGACCGCTGAAGATGGGCCGGCTGTTAATAAGGATCTGGGAATACGGCCCTTCCATCCCATTCATTCGCACCTGGGAGAATCCGCAGTTCTGGCAGTTGTTCTCCAGGCGTAGTCCGGGTGAGAAACTAAGTCCATCTCCCAGGGTCTGGGACTGGGAGGAGTGAAAGATTTGCTTCCCTATGGTATTCACAATGACCGGAGCTTCGGTACGTTTTTGCTCACTCCGGTCGGCCGAAACCACTACTTCTTCCAGATTCATAACGTCTTCTTCCAGGTGGAATTTAATTTCGAGGGTTGTATTCGCCTTAAGGGTGATCTTTTTTTCCTGGGATTTGTATCCAATGTTGGTGACCACGATGATCTGCTCACCCTCGGGGAGATTAATCAACTGGAAGTGTCCGGTTTCATCGGTGGAAGTGCCGATGGTGGTTCCTTTCAGGGATACGTTGGCGAAAGGGATATGCTTTCCCTGGCAAACCACATGGCCTACGATATTAGCATCGCTGTTGTATTTCTGCGCTACGCCAAGCTGGAAAAGGGAAAGGAAGAAAAGGCTGGTAATGATATGTAATTTTTTCATTTCAGAAATCTGTATGTAAGCTTCACCTGGGATTGGAAATCGAACACACCTATCCCTTCAGGGTGGTGTTGTTCCGGGTCTTACATACAGGTGGGAGGTGCTCTTCCCGGGTGGACCGGTACCAGGACCGGGAGAAGGCGATCTGAATTCGCCTTCCTGACAATAGAAGTTGAGGTGGAAGGTTTCAGAATAAATGCAGCAATGGCACAGAGAATTAAAACTTCCAGGATATCCAGCAGATAGAGTTCTAAGGATGAATGCTGGTGGGAAGTATTCTTGTTTTTTTCGGCACTGTTTGAGAATGGGTGGGCATGGGAAACCAGGGAACCGTCGGGTAAAATATGAACATGAGTATAGGCAGCCTTGTTTATCAGCATGACACCGATGATCAGGATCATCAGAGCTGTACCAATCTGCTTAAGCCATTGTCTGCCTTTGCTGTTCATCTTATGCAAAATAACAGGATTTAAGCTAAAGCCGGGTACCTATATCAGGGTATTTATCCAGGTATAATTATTTATACTAATTCTAACTTATAGCCAGATCTGTCCGGATTGTTTTGTATTTTTATTCCATGCATATGATAAGCACACGATTCAAGGAAATCAAAGATTTACTTGGGAAACCTTATGAAGATCTGGAATTCCTACTAAACTGCTTTTCCGGGGTTCTGGAAGAGAATGGTGAATCAGGGCTGGCAGCCCAAATCCCCTGGATCTCAGTGAAGACGCCCGACTTTTCCGGCGATAATAAGCACAAACTGCTACAGCTTTACTCCATCGCCTTCCAACTGCTAAATCTTTCGGAGGTAAACGGGGCCGTACAGAACCGCAGGCGAACCATGGACCAGGAGGGGCTGGAAGGTGTAAATGGTTTGTGGGGAAGGGTTTTGTTTGATTTGAAGAAGAGGGGAGTGAGTGGCGAGGATATTATGGAGCAGCTCCAACATATTGAGGCCGAGCCCGTGCTGACCGCCCATCCCACCGAAGCCAAGAGGCCCGTGGTGCTTTCGCTCTACCGCCAGTTATACCTGCTGATGTTAAAACGGGAAAACTCCATGTACAATCGTTATGAGCAGGAGGAGTTAACACACGACATCAAGCGAATCCTGCATAAACTATGGTTTATTGGAGAAATCTTCATTGAAAAACCGGCCCTGGAGTCCGAACTGGAAAATGTACTCCACTATTTTTACAAGGTATTCCCGGAGGTATTGCCCTTTCTTGATTACCGGCTGAGGCAGGCCTGGGCTGAAGCAGGTTATGATCCGGTGATGGTGCAGGATTCCACCCGCTTTCCTTCCATAACATTTGGCAATTGGGTGGGAGGCGACAGGGACGGTCATCCCCTGGTAACCGCTGAAGTAACCGCAAATACACTGAAGGAGTTCAGGGTTCATGGCTTGAAACTGGCACTGGCCCAGCTGGACGATCTTTCCGACAAGGTGAGCATCTATTGTGAAAGCGATTGTATGACCAGGGAATTTAGCAAGCGCCTTAAGATACTTGAATCGGAACTGGACTCCACTCTGGTCCCGAATCGAAATGAACCCTTCCGCTACTTCATTAACCTGTTAAAGCTGAAATTGCCGGTGGCAGAAGGGCAGGGCGGGGGTGTGGAGCTGGTCGATACAGAATACACCTACAAGCATTCTGATGAACTGGTCAGGGATCTGAACCTGCTGAAATCGGCCCTGATCCAATACGGAGCCTGGTCCCTGGCCCAGTACGATGTACAGAAGGTAGTGCGGCACCTGGATATCTTTGGCTTTCACCTGGCCCGTCTGGATGTCAGACAGAACAGCCAGTACTATGAGGAAGCGCTTAAGGAGATCATTAAGACCGGGATACCTGAAAGTTATAAGGATATATTAAAGACTGAAGGGTCTCTGGCTACTTTCATACTGGAAGAGCTAATCCACAACCGGCCCTTCCTTACACGTACTGAATTTATTCCATCGGCTCAGGCAAGAGAGGCTGTGGAGACTTTCCATTCCCTTCGCAGGCATACCCGCAATTATTCGGAACGTGCGCTGGGTTCGCTGATTGTGAGTATGACCCGGAGTGCAAGGGATCTGTTTACTGTTTTCCTTTTTGTAAGGGAAGCCGGATTGTCGAAGATGAGTCCCGGGGGATTGCTTTGCCCCATGCCGGTAGTGCCTCTGTTTGAGACCATAGAGGACTTGAAAGAGAGTCCACGCATCCTGGATGAGTTTCTATCACATAAGGTTACTATAAACAGCCTGGAGTACGTCAGGCAAAAGCGTAAATGGACCCTGCCGGTTCAGGATGTGATGATCGGATACAGCGACAGCAACAAGGACGGGGGAATTCTTGCCAGTACATGGCACCTCTACGATGCACAGGTGAAGCTGGCAGCTGTGGGAAAGAAGCATGGTGTTAATATCCGTTTCTTTCATGGGAAGGGGGGGACCATCAGCCGGGGGGCCGGACCCACACACTGGTTCCTCAAATCGCTTCCCGACTCCACCCTTACCGGACTGATCCGTGTCACCGAGCAGGGGGAGACCATAGAGCGAAAGTATGCCAACAAAGGAAATGCGGCATACAACCTGGAGTTGCTGTTGGCAGGGACCGCCCAAAAAACCATAGTTGATCATCTGGAACAGCATAAAAGCGATCCTGTCCGGCAGATTCTCTTTTCCTATATGGCCGATGAGAGCTACAGGGCCTTTAAGCAATTGACCCTCCATCCTTCATTTATCCGCTTTTACGAGCAGGCCACTCCCATTGATGTGATTGAGTCAAGCAAGATTGGTTCCAGGCCTTCCCGCCGCAGGGGGAAAAGAAGCCTGGAGGATCTCAGGGCCATTCCCTGGGTATTTAGCTGGACCCAATCCAGGATGAATATCTCCAGCTGGTACGGTGTGGGGACCACCCTGCATAAAATGAAACAGGAGGAAGAGGAGAAATATATGCACCTGAAGGAGCTGGCCAGGGGGGACGATTTTGTCCGTTATGTGCTGACCAATGTGGATACCAGCCTGGCCGCCACCGATGAGGCGATCATGAGCATGTATGCCGGATTGGTGGAGGAGGAGCAGGTGAAGCAGGACATCCTTGGCATGTTACTCAGGGAACTGGACCTTACCCGGAAGATGATGCTTGATTTGCTAACCGGCCCCATTGCCACGCGGCGGGTCAATCACTACCTCTCTACCCGCTTAAGGGCCGAAGCGCTGCTTCCAATGCATCAGGAGCAGATCAGGCTGCTAAACTCCTGGCGAGAGGCCCGGAAGAATGGCGACAAGCTTGTGGAAGATAAACTCCTGCCAAGCTTGCTTCAATCGGTAAATGCCATAGCCAATGCCATGGGCACCACGGGTTGATCCTTTTAACTATCTTATGCTTTTAATCTAAAGAAGCACGATGACATTCAACGAACCTGTAATCCTTGGCAGAACCGGACTCCTTACCGGTCGTTTGGGGATCTCCTCCAGCTATGGTGCTCCTGCCGCTGCCTTTGAGGAAGCATTTGAAAGAGGCTGTAATTATTTTGTATTGGGGAGCTTTATGAAAGGGCGTTCCAAAGAGATGATCAAGGCAATCCGGAACATCACCAAACAGGGCAAGCGGGACAAACTGGTGGTTTGCCAGATGGAGTACACCCACTCCAGGTTGCTGGGGAAACCCCATTTTTATAAAGGCTTGGAAAAGCTGGGCCTTGAGTATGTGGATGCCCTGATGCTGGGTTACTATCCCAACAAACCAAGGAAGCAGGTGATGGACCTGGCCCTTGATCTGAAGGAGAAAGGCGTGGTGCGCCACCTGGCATTATCCGGACACAGCCGCAAGCTCTTTCCGAAGCTAATTGAGGGCCCCATCGATATTTTCCAGGTGCGTTACAATGCAGTAAACAATGGAGCTGAAAAAGATGTGTTTCCCTTTTGCGGAGGCGAGAATCGTCCTGGTATGATCTCTTTTACGGCCACCCGCTGGGGACAATTGCTTAAGGAGTCTAAGATGCCACCGGGTGAGCAGCCACTGACTGCAAAGGATTGCTATCGTTTTGTATTAAGCAACCCGGCTGTGGATATCTGCATGACCGGGGCCCGTAGCCTGGAGATGATGCGCGAAAACCTGGAGACCCTTGAAAGCGGTCCGCTTACACCGGAAGAGATGGAGCGGATTCGTCGCATTGGTGACCATATATACGGGAAGCCGAGGAGTTGAGGCTGCATTACTGAGCTGCCTGAAGATCCTTCTTAATTTGTTCCACATCCACATCCATGACCCAGATATCAAAACTGCCACTGCGGGTGCTGGTAAAGGCGATCTTTCTTCCGTCGGGAGACCAGATGGGGCCATCATTATGACCTCCTTCAGTGATAATAAGGGGAAGCGATGGGCCTCCTTCGGCCGGCATCACGTAAAGTCCAACATGTCTTCCTTCCACAACTCCGTACACAAGCAGCGAAGCATCGGGAGAAAGGGCCAGGTAGCGGTAAAAGTTCTCGTGATGCCCGGTGATCTGTCTTTTTTCTTTTCCGTCGGAAGAGACTTTCCAGAGGGTCGATTTCCTGGTTTCCCTGTCCATCAGTGCTACCAGAATACTTTGCCCGTCGGGTGTCCATCCTCCCGGCAGGGGCAGCAAGCCTTCTTTGCGGAATATGCTGTTTATTACGCCTTTTTTTGCATCATACACGCACACAGACAAATTGTTGCTTTCCAGGAAGGCAATTTGTGTTCCATCGGGCGACCAGCAGGGCAGTCCGCCATTCTCAATATGAATGGAATCCGGAAGGAAGATAATGGGTTCTCCACCTTCAGCGGGTATCATTTTAATACTGTTGCCTGTATCTGCATCAAAAACAACCAGGCTGCCATCGGGCGACCACCTGGGGTGTTCAGCCAGTTCATTAAAGATCTGTTTTGCTCCTGTTCCATAGGATGACATACGCCAGAGACCGTTGTTTCCAAGGGTATCCTGCATATCCGAATGCTGGTAAATAATGTATCTGCCGTCGGGCGACCAGGTCGGAAATCCTTGCTGGGCAGGATTGGAGGTCAGTTGCCTGACAGGGAACCTGTCCTGGGCCTTCAGACCCAGAGAGCAAATCCCCAGAATCGCGATAATCACTGAAAGATTTTTCATTGCTTGGCTCAAATTGAATGAATATTCGTAATTCTCTTATTGCCTGGGTAGCCAGTACTCCCGGGCCAGGTTGGCGGTAAGACAGGAATGGACCGGCAGGAAGAGGAGCATCTCTCCAATACTGACCCTGTTGATCAGATCTCCAACCTGCTCCATCAGGCCGTGTTCCTGTGATAAGCTGTTCAGGTAAAGCTCTTCTGCTGCAGGTATCCAAGCCTTTTCCGAAGGCTGAACCAGCTGCCCAAAAATAGATTTCCCGTTCAGAATTATGGACTCTTTGGAGAAGTGCACTGCTCCTCCATGGATCAGGATTCTTTCACCTGAGGGGTACCTGCCGGCCACCGGGCACTCCATGGCCACGGCAATCTCATCCATGCTGCATGCACCCAGTGCATACTGGACCAGATCGTAAAATACAAAGTTCCCCGGTGTAATCTCATCAAGCTCCCCGAAATTCTCCTGTGTGCTGCAGTTTGGGGTATCGCCATAAAGTAGCCTGGGATCATAATTCCCAAACTGCTTCTTCAATTCTTCCAGATCAGCGACTGCCTTCTGGTGAATATCAGCTCTCTCCTTCTGCTTAGCAGTTTTATAGGAGTGGCCTGCATGACAATAGAAGCCCCGGAATTTGAGGTGAGAATTGGCACCGGCCTTTACAATAATCTGTTCAATCAGGTCCGTGTTTTCAGCCAGGATCCCCGTTCTTCCATAGCCGGTATCGATATCCAGGTAGAAACTTACCTTCCCGGGGATGTGATTCAGAAAGGGGAGTGCCGCGGGACTGTCCACAAGTATGGATAGCTGGCATTGTTCCGATAAGTCGATCAGGTTCTCCATCTCGCCGGGCTGGAAGGGAAAGGCCACCAGGATATCCTTCCACCCGGCCCTGGCAAAATAACGGGCCATGGGGAAGGACGATACGGTGATGCTATCCACCCCGAAATCCCTGAACCAGTTGCCTATTTCTGCACTCTGGTGGGTCTTGCAGTGTGGCCGGAGGGAGAGGCTGTGAGTTTCAGCTTTGCGGGCCATCTTCTCCATGTTCCGCAGGCACTTCTCTTTATCAAGGAGGAGTTTTGGCATGGTGTTACATAGATTATTCGGGGATGCGTTCGTTTCCCCATGGATTGCTTTCTTCACCCATATTTTTGCGCCATTCGTGACGCCAGCGATGCATGTCAAGTAAGTTGATAACCGGTTTCAGTTTCCGCTCCTCCTTCCCGGGAATGGGTTCAAGTTTTGAAGGCTTGTCCAGGTACCAGTAAGCCACGCTGGACATTTCCAGGGTCAGGTAATTGTTGTGCCCGTGCTCGATGGTAAAGCGCAGATCTTTATCGAAATATACAGGATCATCGATATGGAAGCGGTAACAGTGCGTTCGTCCCAGCCAGCCAATATCATCGGGCACACGGGCATAACCAAAATAGGCATGCTGATACCTTTCGTTGGGGCACCACGAGGAGTTAAAGTAATCCTCTGTTCCGGTTCCGTGAAGGGTGGCCTTCCGGGCTCCGTCTATAAAGAACATATCATCACCTTCCCCGTACCAGACCGGGGTGGGAGAGTTTACATAATAATTGACTCCCACATAGTGCCCTTTTCCCTCGGTCTCCATGATTTTGTAGTTTCCCTCACCCAGCGGGTTCTGCCCCACTTCGTTGGATAGCAGGCCCCATTCGTTCTCACCTTCCGGTGCTGCTTCGGTCACCTGATAATTATACCAGGCATGGAAATAGGCCAGATTATCGATGGGCTTCTCCTGTTCCATATAGTCGATGTAGTAGTAAAAGGCACCAATTTTGATATCGGCCTGGTTTTCGATCTCAATTCTTGCTCCTTTGGCAAAGGGCATTTTAAAGTAGGAGACCAGGGCGTTCCCTTTGACCGGCGAAGCTGCCAGCGGCAGGGATGCCCAGGGATAAGTCTCATCCCATCCCTGCCCGAAGAAGGGGCCGATGGGAGATTCAACGGATGGGTAGTCAGAACCATCCCAGTACATCCGGAGGATGATATCCGATCGGTTGAGTTCAGGTGCCTCCGGGCTGATGGTGATCCAGATGTGATTGATACATCCTGCGCCCTCTATTTCAGCGATGGTCCGGGTTTCGCCGGGTTCAATATTTTCAAAACGGTCGTTGTTCCCGCCCGAACGGTCAAAACTGCTGATCCGTTTGCTTTTTACTCCATCTTTGATGGTGGTTATATTCTCCAGGGCAGATTGTGCTCTGAGGGGATTGATGGAGAAGGCAGGAAGTATCAGAAGTGTCAGGAGCAGGAGAGTATTTCTCTTTTTCATGTTTTCCGGGTAATCATTTCTGAAAGTAAAAGACTGGATATACAGAAGAGGAGGAAGAGGTAGAATCCTCCCAGTAAATGCGTGCCATTGGTGGTAAAGATTTCCACCGGCTTGGCCGACTGTGTAAGCTGGTCGAGCTGGGATCCGATGATACCGTTGAAGCCAACATAAGCCATGAAGAGAGCTACCACCAGCACATCGGCCATGGACCATTTCCCCGACTTAATCACAAAGAAGCGGATCAGCCGGTTTTCCCTCAAATTCCCTACATGGTAGCTATAGAGCAGGGAGCTGATTAGCTTGGCGGCCGGGAAAATAATACTGAATGTGAAAACAAGGATCCCAACAAAGATCATGGGAAGTGATCCTTCTTCAATGAGGATGCGAACCACATCGGTGATGCTCTTGCTCTGGAAAAAGATAATATTGTTCTGGAAGATGACATCTTCCCCCAAAAGCTTCAACATCAGCAGATCTATTTTGGCTTCCAGGTCGATCATGGGGGTGGTGATACCTCCCAGCAGGAGGCAGAGGGAGGCCAGGATCAGCAGGCTTGATTGTGCCATATTGATCTTATGCCGGGTAATCAGATTGATCATGAAAACAGCAGTCACCAGGAGTATCACAAGGATTATCAGGTAGTTAATTCGCTCCTTTTTCAATCCAATCTCTTCTTCTATTAACTCTTTGCATACCACTTTATCTCTGCAATTGTGCTTTTCCATCACCATATGAAGCGGGTCCATTGGGTCGAGGTTATAGGTTGATGCGGTTATGGCACCCAGCTTATCCAGGAGGAATTGCTGCAGAAACTCTTTGTTTCCAGGATTGTTTAGTTCCAGCAGCAGCTTGTTGGCATAGGCAGGAACGCTGTCACGCAGCATGTCCAGGTTGAGGGTAAATCCGGCAAACAATCGTTTCATCCCTGAGAGCTGGCCGGCAGTTTTCTCCATCATCATCAATTCTACCTGATCGATCATCATGTTAAGGATGCTCTCCAGGTTCTGGAGGACCTTTTCCCGGCTTTCAGGAGTTAATTTGAATTCAACGATTTTGATGCTCAGGATGGTCGACATCTGATAGGCCCACTCATCCGTATTTAACAAACCATACCGGATGTGGTTGATCTCGGCCAGGTCAGTCTTGAGCACCTGTAGCTGCCTGGCATGAGATATAAGTTGCATGGTCAGCACCATGGCGGCAACAAGGGCTGCGGTGCTGATCGCGATTTTCAGATGGGCCCTGCCGGGTTTGTTCTCATTCATCGGATTTTCCCATTGAAGCACCATAAGTTACTGAAAAAGATTTTATCTGTTATATTTGAGGCTTCTTATAATTCCTAAAACCCGTTACAATGAAATTACATTCCCTCCTCCTGTTGGTAACAGGCATTGCTTTAAGCGTGAACATTAGTGCACAACCGGACCCTGTAATGGAGAAGATTGTAGAGATAGGCCAGACCGATAACCGGTCCATGGAACACCTGGATATTCTCTGTAACCGTTTCGGGGGAAGGCTCATTGGCTCGGACGCGTATGAGAATGCTGCGCTCTGGGCCGCATATAAATTTGATCAGTGGGGGATGGAAGTGGTGATGGATGAGGTAGGAGAGCTTCCGGTGGGTTTTAACCGGGGTCCCTGGTTCGGGAAACTTCTTAGTGAAAATGGAATGACACTGCATTTTTCCACGCCGTCCTATACTTCAGGTACCAGGGGGGTACAGCGCGGACATGTGCTTATTGAACCCCGGACTGAGGCGGAATTCAAGCGGATGAAAGGTGCCCTGAAGGGGGCATGGGTACTGGTTGGTGGAGAAAACCAGGGATGGCCCATCGATATTTCGGTGCAGGCCGACAGCCTGAGAGACTCCATCAAACTGGTCAATGCGGATACAGAAAAAATTAACAACCAGATCAGGCGGGAAAACTGGAGCAATCGGGGAACAGGCAAACCAGAAAAGGAACTGTTACCTATGAATGAAGAACCGGCTCTCTTCTATAAGGAAATGGTGGAAGCGGGTATCCTGGGGATCATTCAATCTTCACCAACGCCAATCAGGGTGCTCTATGACCGTAAGAATGTACACGATATGACCTTTGAGACTCTTCCCATGGTTCCCGATATCAAGCTGGATGAACACCAGTATAAGCTGATCTACCAGATGGCAGAGGAGCGTCGTTATTTCCAGCTGGAGTTTGATATCCGCAACCATTTTAAAATGGGACCTGTAAAATACCACAATGTAATTGGAGTGATTCCCGGAACTGAATTCCCAGAGGAGTATGTGATTGTGGGCGGACACCTGGATGCATTCGATGTGGCTACCGGTGGGGTGGATGATGGTTCGGGGGTAACACCCTCCATGGAAGCTGCCAGGCTAATTATGGAAGCCGGTGGGAAGCCAAAACGCACCATCCTGGTAATTCTCTGGGCTGGAGAGGAGTTTGGGCTCTACGGTTCCAGAAGCTGGGTAGAAAGGTATGAATCAGAACTGGAGAATGTGTCCAATATGGTGAATCGCGACGGGGGTCCCACGGTCCCTGTTTCTCTTACTGTATCAGCAGCACAAATGGATGATTTTAAGGAAATTGCTGAAGTCATCAACACCATAAATCCGGATTTTCCACTGGAACTGAAGGAGCGCAAACCTGTTCCCAGACCGGAAAGAGCCTGGGGAACCGACAGTGGTCCCTTTGCTGTGAAAGGGGTCCCAACCATTACCTTTGACTGTGGCGATCCCAGGGGCTACAATTTCAGCTACGGAGAGATCTGGCATACAGAACGCGACCTCTATAATAAGAGCATTCCAGAATACCAGGAACAAACCGCCACAGCCACCGCGGTGCTGGTATACGGATTGGCCAACCTGGACCATAAGCTCTCAAGGGAAGGCTATTACATCGATAAGCCTGAAGAGCCCACAGAGAGTGGAAAAAAGGGAAAAAAGAAACGCAACTAAAGGACCATTTAATTTCCTTTATTAGGTTTCACAGGGAAATAACTCATTATGTTTGCAATCTTGGATGGAATTGAATTCTTCCGTTTTTCTAATTTTTGCTGCACGGCACTGGTGGCAATGGCCTGCCAGATCTGATCCCTGCTGGCTCCGTCGTAGCAATTCATAATGAGCGTACCAAACTCCTTACTGGCTGTTTGATAGGTGTTGTTCATATTGCCGGTTCCATAGCCAAAGCCATAGTAGTGGTTGTACCCTGCCCCTGCAACATAGTCGTTATACCCGGAGACGGCGCTTTCCTCACTTATGATAATATAGAGCGAAACTTGCATATCTCCGCCAGAATTAACCATTGTCATGCCCCGACGTTCGAACTGATGGATAAAGGCATCCCTCAGGTAGCCTTTATCTTCAGCACTCAGGATCTGATCACTTTGATTCTGCCATCCCAGGAAACTGTAAGTCTTATATTGGGAGAAGTCAATGTTTTTATTCTCGTCCACAGCCACTTTAACCGTGGCACAGGAGCTCATGGCCACCGTAATGGCCAGTATGGAGAATGCTTTTAAAATTTTCATATGATTCTTTTGTTTAGTCTGCTTGGTTTGAATTAAGGGCAGTCAAAGATAGGGAATGTTTCCGTAAACAGGCTCATTCTTAATTCCTTCCCGAGGAAGGATTCTGTGTGGAGAATAAAGTGGTGACCGACCTGGCCGGACTTTCATAGATCATCGACCCTTCCGGGGAGAGCGTCATAGTGCCTAGATCCTGATACTGTTCCCCCTTGCATGTCCGGTATACCCTGAATTCGGAGCTGTCTGATCCATAAATAAACAGTGAAATGTTTTTGTTTTCATTGCTTTTATTGACCAGGACTAAGGCATCCTGCTGGAAAGCGTCTGCCCCTTTAAAGGCCATGGCTCCAATGGCAGGATCCAGGCTAATGACCTCGGCTACCTGCATGCCGGGTTGACCGGCACGGCTAACCTGCTTGTAATAATAGTAGCGATCGCTTATCTCCAGGGAACCATCTTTCCAGATCAGGAAGGCCTTGTCCATGGATCCATCATTGTATGCTCCCCCGGATCCAAGCCATTCCTTTTCCCCTGCTATCAGTGCCCAGGGAATCACTCCGTTGGCTTTGGATTCATAGATATCCCTGCGCATGTTCTCCACGAAATCGGGCCCTTCAGCCCATGGTCTGGAGGTGACCCAGACAGGGATTTCAGGTTTGTAACGGTGAATTAGATCCTGACCGGTACTCCGGTAGTCGCCGTAATAGACAGAGTTGGGAATGTCCGTATTGGCAAAGCTATGAGAAGTGATCAGCTCAAGGTTCTCCAGGGCCACTGGATCGTCCACGATCGCCCGGGCATATCCCCACATGTCGAACCGGTACCAGTTCTGTGTTTCACCGTTGGAAAGTCCGACGTCTCGCATGCCATTGGCATCCAGGATTTCCCTGGTGATTTTCAGGAATTCGACCACCTGTTCCGGAGGCCAGTACATATTATAATCCCGGTGATCCTCCCCTGGGTTACTTCCGTCCCTGGGCCAGCGGTAGTAAGCATCCCCTTCGTTGTGAAATGAGAGGTACTTAACCGGGATACCTTCTGTTTCAAGCAGGTATTTTACCCAGGAGGCCATGTATTCTGCCATTTCGTACTTTTCCCCCGGATCTGCATCCCGGCCCAGCACATATTTCTGTCTGGTCATCCAGGGAGCGGGTGAGTAGAGCGTGGCAATAGAAGTGAATGATCCACCCCAGTCTTTCATCATTCTGAATCCCTCCCGGTTGAAATACCGAATCCATTCCGTGGTGGATGTATGATCGTACCTGTCCAGATCAATCTGAAACGGGTCCTCATTGTCATTCCCGGCTTTAGTCATTCCTTCATGAAAGGGGTCCAGGAAGAGCTTGGTAAGCCCCGGTCTGAGCCCATCCTCCCCGAAAATCATTTCCATCACCTTCCTGCGGTTTTCCTCGCTTGCAAAACTAAAACCACTGTAGTCCTGCTGATAAAGGGTGTAGTCTCTGGTCTGTGCCGATTGGACATAATTTACCCCGAATCCGTGCCAGGGACGAAGCGGACAGTCGAAGCGGATGTGTACGCTTTCCTCCGGAATTACAGGTACTTTATGGCCGGAATTCAGGTAGCGCTGTCCGTTTAATGCGCACGTGGCAAGCAGGAGGAAGAGTCCTGGGATCAGTTGTTTTTTCATTGCTTATTTCAACGGTCCAATCAGCTCGATGATGGTCCCATCGGGATCCTGAACCAATACAAAATGGTCAGTCTCGCCCAGAGCCACAGGGGTATCGCCCATCAATTTTACCTTGTGCTTTTTTATGCGCTCCAGGACGGGGGCGAGGCTATTGACATTGATGGTAATGTATTGCATGCCCGTATCATCATGGATATATTTGGGCATGGGGTGAGAACCTTCTTTTTTGAAACTCATGATTTTCCACTGATTGGCATCCGGACTGTCCTGCAGTTTCAGAACATCCACGTGAAATGCAATTCCATCGGTGAGTCCTGAAGAGGCACCAAATTCAGCATCCACATCAAATTCGCTAACCTTGGTCATGCCGATTACATTGAGGTAAAAGTCAAGGGATTTATCAAGGTCCCTGGCGACCACACCTACGCCGATAAGGCCACTGGAAAATTCGCTTTGTGCCATGCTTGTTGTGCTTATGAGCGCCATTACAGCAGCAATTAGGAATACACTTGTTTTCTTCATTGTTTCAAATATAATTAGTTTGCAAAAAATGTCGTAACGCTTCCTGCAGGCGCTTCAAAGACAAGCATCCCTGCTTTAATTTCATATGTGCCAAGGTAGCTAAATTTCTCCTGGATTTCATCAAGGCCCGAATCGGGAGATTTGGTGGTTCTATAGCCTTCAAATGTGGTGGCAGTTGTGCCTGATACCGAAACAGCAATCTTTTGATCATTTTTATTGATGTTGGTGACAATAAAGGCATCAGGATTTTGGGTTCCGTTGGATGCAAAGGCGATAACTGCGATCTCCGAATCCATGGCAGTGGCTTCTGCCACCTTCATGCCGGGCTGACCGGCACGCGTAATCTGCTTGTAGAAATAGTAGCCCGGACGTACCTGGTAGCTTCCTTCTTCACTTACGGTAAAAGCAGAGCCAGGGTTGGGATCACCACCCACCCAGTGGGGAGGACGCTGGATGCCGGCCCATGGAATAATGGCATTTACTTTGGCGGTATAAATGTTACCATGCATCTCCTTAATATTGAAGGCATCCATTTTGCTCCAGCTGGTGGAAGTGACCCAGGCATGTAGTTCGGGCCGCTCAGCGCGGAGTTTGTCAATGCCGGCACTTTTATGCTCTCCGAACCATCGGCCATAGTTGCCGCTGTAGAAGCCGTGACTGGTGATCAGTCCCAATGCTTCTGTGGCCTCGGGATCCCTGAGAAGTGCTTCCGAATAGCCCCAGGTGCCAAAACGATACCAGTTGGTACATTCTCCTGGAGTAATTTCCACATCACCCATCCCGGCTGCCTTAAGTTTTTCGGGCATGAGTTTCACAAATTCTACCACCTGTTCGGGCGGCCAGTAAAGATTATAATCGTGACCGCTATCTTCCGTATATCCCTCCTGGTTCCATCTCCGCCAGTCTTCTCCTTCATTATGCAGTGACAGGTATTTTACAGGGAAATGCTCCTCTTCTTTCAGAAACTTCACCCAGTCAACCATGTAATCGGCTACGGCATCCTTATATGCCGGATCCAGGTCACGTCCGCGGTGGACTTTTTGTCTGGTTGCGTAGCCCGGAGGACCGTAAAGGGTGGTGATGATCTCCAGATCGCGACCTCCCTGGCGGGTAAGCTTCAGGCCTTCACGGACAAAATAGCGCATGTTGGAGGTGGTGTACTTGTGGTCAAACTTGCCGTCAGCTTCGCTCTGGTGCAGGGAGCCCAGGAACATCTTCACCAGTCCTACTTTCAATCCTTCCTCTCCAAATACCATGTTGACGATTTCCTGTTTTTCGTTCTCGTCCAGCAGGCTGAATCCGCCATACTCCTGGTTGAATTCTTTCATGTCGGAGCTATGAGCCGTTTCCACATAATTGAAACCAAATCCGTCCCAGTCTTGAAGAGTGCGGGAGAAATCAACGCTGGCATGTATGGATGTGAAGTCAAGTGCCTGGGAGAATCCACACAGGCCGATTATCGTGAATAAGCAATGGGTGAGCAGTATCTTTTTCATAAGGTTACTAAGTGTGGATTTAAAAAAACTCAAATTATGCATAAATGCGGGGGATAACAAATTCGTAAATTGAATGTGTATATTTACTTAAATCTGCAATAAGAACCTATGAAAGCTCTGGTATTAGAAGAATATAACAAGTTGGTATATAAAGACTTCCCCGATCCTGTTCTGGCCGATGATGAAGTCCTGGTACAGGTGGGGGCCGCGGGAATCTGTGGTTCGGATGTTCATGGAATGGATGGGAGTTCGGGTAGAAGGATTCCGCCCCTGGTCATGGGGCATGAGGCAGCCGGCACCATCACGGCCCTGGGAAATCAGGTTTCAGGCTGGAAGAAGGGGGATCGAGTGACCTTTGATTCCACCATCTATAAACTGGACGACTGGTATACCCGAAAAGGCCTCTATAATCTGAGCGATAATCGGGTGGTTCTTGGTGTTTCACCCGGTGAGTACCGGCGTCATGGAGCATTTGCCGAGTTTCTGAATGTGCCTCAGCATATTCTTTACCATATTCCTGATGAGGTTAGTTTTACCCAGGCGTCCATGGTGGAGCCCGTGGCCGTGGCAGCCCATGCGGTGGAACTGACTCCGCTTTCTCTGAATGATTCAGCTGTGGTAGTGGGATGTGGAATGATCGGCCTTTTTGTGATCCAGGTCCTGAGAGCCAGGGGATGTGGTAAAATTATAGCCATTGACCTGGAGCTTGAAAAACTGCAGCTTGCCATGGAGCTTGGTGCAGATGTGGGACTCAATCCAAACAAGGATGATATCCGGAAGGAGGTGGAAAGCCATACCGGGGGCCGGGGAGCCGATGTGGCCTTCGAGGTGGTGGGAATCAGCGATACAGTTCAAACTGCAATTGCCAGTGTTCGAAAAGGAGCCACTGTGACCCTGGTGGGCAACCTGTCTCCCAATGCGGAGATTCCTTTGCAGGCTGTGGTGACCCGGCAGATCCGGCTGCAGGGCAGTTGTGCCATCTGTGGCGAATATCCTGCTGTACTGGAAATGATTGCCCGCAAGGAGGTGAATGTGGATGCCATCCTGAGTGTGGAGGCCCCTCTTTCTGAAGGGGCGGAATGGTTCCGCAGGCTCTATGAAAAAGAACCGGGATTAATTAAGGTAGTTTTAAAACCCTGACAAAAATGACTCAAAAACTTAAGACTGCCCTGGTGGGTGTGGGTAAGGTCACCGATATGCATGCCCGTGCCCTTGTAAATCTCCAAGAGTCGCATTTTACTGCCGTTTGCGGCAGAAGCAAGGAGAAGACCGAAAAGTATGCTGCTGGCTTTGGCGTGAAAGCCTATACGGATGTGGCCGAGATGGTACAGAAGGAGAGGATCGATGTGGTGATCATCTGCACACCTCATCCCAACCATAGGGAACCAACCATCGCTGCCCTTGAAGCAGGGGCCAACGTCCTGATAGAAAAACCACTGGCTTCATCGCTGGAGGATTGTGATGCCATGATTGAGGCTTCCCTTAAGTGTGGTAAACAGATCGGGGTGGTTTGTCAGCGCCGCTGGTACCCTCCGGCCATGCGGGTCAAGGAGGCCATTGATGCCGGGAAGATCGGGGAACCT
The DNA here is from genome assembly GCA_963753765.1 of uncultured Bacteroidales bacterium. GTDB lineage: Bacteria > Bacteroidota > Bacteroidia > Bacteroidales. The sequence goes on along the minus strand of CAVWDQ010000025.1, from coordinate 138,032 downwards.
GTTTTTGGTACGGTGAATATGTTGGGATGGCGGGATAAGGCCTATTATGAAAGTGATCCCTGGAGGGGGACCTGGAAGGGAGAAGGAGGTGGTGTGCTGGTAAACCAGGCACCCCACCAGCTGGATATGCTGCAATGGTTCATGGGGGAGATTGATGAACTCTATGGGCAGTGGTCCAACCTGAACCATCCATATATTGAGGTTGAAGACACAGCCAATGCCATCCTGAAGTTTAAAAGTGGGGCAGTGGCTAATATCATTGTGTCCAATTCACAGAAACCGGGAATCTACGGAAAGGTACATGTACATGGTGAGAATGGTGCCTCTGTGGGGGTGCAGACCGATGGGGGAGCCATGTTTGTGGCAGGGATGTCATCCATCCTGGAGCCACCGGTGAATGATCTCTGGACCGTACCGGGCGAGGAACAGATGCTGCAAAAATGGGTGAAAGAGGACAGTGACTTTTTCAATGAGCTGCCCAATCAGATGGACTATTTCCATGAGCGTAATATTGAGGATTTTCTGCGGGCTATGCTGGACGGCAGAGAGCCTCTGATCACCGGAGAGGATGGCCGGGTTACTGTGGAGATCTTTACCGCCATTTACCGATCCACAAGGGATGGACTTCCTGTAAAATGGCCCCTGAAACCTGAGTATGGCAATGATTATGATGGCCGTACCTGAGATATAATCCATTGATTTCATGATTCGCTACCTTATTCTGCCTGTCGTTTTAATCGCCCTTTCCGGTTGTACTCAACCAGAAAATGTTCAGTTATTATCTAAGAACCCTTTCCCCGAAACCGTCTTATACCAAATCTAATCCCGGGCTTTTTATGATTCAGATGGAGATGGGATCGGGGACCTGAACGGGATCACATTGAAACTGGATTACCTGCAGGACCTGTGCATAGGGGCGCTATGGGTCATGCCACTTTTTGAAGCCCCCACCGTCCATAAATACTTTGCCGCCGATTTTATGAATGTGGATCCGGAGCAATTAATGCTCCTGATCATTTTTAACATGCGATTATCTGCTTTCTTTAGGGTAGAATGAGGATATTTCACAAAAGAGCATTAAATTGCTCTCTCACTCCTCTCTAATTCCGAATCAGCCATGGAAAGATCATTTCTCAGAGTACTTATATGCACCGGGTTTTTGATACCTGCCTTTTTTTTCTCCTGTTCAAAGGAGGAGCCCGTAATCCCAAACGATCCTGAAGTAAGCCTGTGGTATAATGAACCTGCAACAGAATGGAACGAAGCCTTGCCCATTGGAAATGGAAGTCTTGGGGCCATGGTTTTCGGGAGAACGGATGTGGAGCGCATCCAGCTGAACGAGGAGTCGGTATGGTCCAGGCAGGGTTCGTATGAGGATAGTGATGGGAGTGTGGCAATTCCCGCAGTAAGGGATCTGCTGTTTAAAGGTAAGTACCTTGAAGCCCAGGAGCTGGCGGTAGCGGAATTATTGCAGGAAAGGCTTCCTACCGGAACCAATGCTTACCAGACCCTGGGAGATCTCAGCATTACATATGAAGATTCAACAGAAGTTTCGAATTATAAAAGAACGCTCAGGCTCGATAGTGCCCTGGTACGGGTAGATTATACCCGGGGTGGAGTGGATTACCATCGCCAGATATTTTCTTCGGCAGTGGATAAAGTAATTGTATACAAAGAGAAGGCCGGAGAAGGAGGGAAGATCGACTGTACCATCCAACTTTCCAGGCCTGGAGAAGGGGAGGTGGTTATGTACAAGGAGGATATGATCATCATGAAACAATATGTGGATACATTGCAGGGGGTCCTGTTCGAAACAAGATTGAAGGTGCTCCTCAAGGATGGCCACCTTCACTCCGACGGATTTGGACTGCAGGTGCATAGTACCAGTGATCTTGAGATCAGGGTATTTGCAGCAACAGATTATTTTGGGGAAGCACAATGGGCGGAATGCGAGGAATGTATGAATCGTTCATTGAAATGCAACTACAACCGGGTACTGACCGAACATTTGAATGATTACCAGGGCCTCTTTAACAGGGTCTCCCTGGATCTGGGCAGCTCGTCCGCTTCAAATCTGCCAACCAATGAGCGCCTGGCCAATGTTTCGAAGGGGAAAGTTGATCCGGGACTGGCCGAGCTTTACTTTAATTTTGGCCGTTATCTCTTAATCAGTAGTTCACGGCCGGGAAATCTGCCCGCCAACCTGCAGGGAATCTGGAACGAGCACCTGGAGCCACCCTGGAATTCAGATTATCATATCAATATTAACCTGCAGATGAACTATTGGCCGGCGGAGGTTACCAACCTCTCGGAGTGCCATTTACCCTATTTGAAATTTCTTGGGGAGTTAAGGGAGAGCGGAAGGGAGACTGCCAGGAAGACTTACAATTGCAGGGGCTTTGTGGCACACCATACCACGGATGTATGGCACCAGACCCAGCTTTTTGGTTCACCCAGCTGGGGCATGTGGCCAATGGGGGCTGCCTGGTCGGCCACCCATATCTGGGAGCATTACCTCTTCAACGGCGATTATACTTTCCTGGATGATTATGGCTACGATGTTATGCGCGAAGCAGCCCTCTTTATGTCCGATTTCCTGGTGGAGCATCCCAAAACCGGGAAGCTGGTTACCGGGCCCTCCATATCTCCTGAAAATCGTTTTGCCACACCTGCAGGAGATACGGCTGCCATTAATATGGGGCCGGCCATGGACCTGCAGATTGTCTGGCACCTCTTCACTTCGGTGATTGAAGCAAGCAAGGTGCTGGGCAGGGACGATGAATTCAGATCCTTGTTGCAGGATCAGCTGGCCCGACTGGCCCCGGTGGAGATAGGCAGCGATGGAAGAATCCTTGAGTGGTCCGAGGAAGGACTTATTGAGGTGGAGCCAGGACACAGGCATATGTCACATCTCTATGGCCTTTATCCTTCACCACAATATAACTGGGCTGACAGTCCGGAGTATATGAAGGCTGCCGAGAAGGTACTTGATTACCGGCTGGAGCACGGCGGCGGTCATACCGGTTGGAGCAGGGCATGGATGATCAATTTTTACGCCCGCCTGAAGGATGCTGAACAGGCCCACCACCATATTCAGAAACTCTTTGAGCTTTCCACACTTCCCAACCTCTTTGATAATCATCCTCCCTTTCAGATTGATGGAAACTTTGGGGGGACTGCTGGGATTGCCGAGATGCTGATACAGTCACATGCCGGTTATGTGGAGCTGCTGCCTGCCCTACCGGATGAGTGGAAAAATGGCAGGGTGAGTGGACTGATGGCCCGGGGTGGGTTCGAGGTGGATATGGCATGGAACGATGGAGAGTTGACGGAGCTGCAGATCTATTCAAAACTGGGGAACACCCTGGAGCTGAGATTTGCTTCCAGCGAGGCCTCCATAACAACCTTTATGGACCAGATAATCACCCTTGAGGATATTCTCAGGGTGCTTTAATTATTCCAGCACAAAATATGTCATGGGAGCCAGGTGAAATCCTTCTTCAATGGTGATTGTACTATGATGGATCAGATCCCTGTATTCCACATAGACTTTCCTTTGAGCTTGATATTTACTCCAAATATAGGCCAGATGGTCCTTAGCACCAGTAAATAAGGATTGATAATCAATAAAAAGAACGGGAACGGTCCCGTATTTCTGGCACCTGGTTGAAGAAATTCATAACTTGTCATGTATAAAAACATCGAAATTATGAGTAAACAGATTCGATCAGGACATATCGGCATTCTCACATCAGGAGGAGATACCCCGGGTCTGAATGCGGCCATCAGGGGAATCGGAAAGACTGCAACCCGGGGTGCCTCCATGCAGGTTATCGGATTCAAGGACGGCTTTCGTGGTTTGATGGAGAACCGGTCCGTGCGGCTTGATAATAACATGCTATCGGGAATTCTTACGCTGGGTGGGACCATCCTTGGAACAAGCAGGGATAAACCTCACAAGATGCCCATGGGTGGGAAATATGTGGATATGACCGATGTGATTGTGGAGAATTATCAAAAGAACCATCTGGATGTGCTGGTATGCCTGGGGGGAGGGGGCACACTGAAGAATGCCTACAGACTTAGCCAGGCCGGGTGTAATATCATTACACTTCCCAAAACCATAGACAATGATATTGTGGGTACCGATGTGACTTTTGGATTTGATACAGCCCTTGGTATTGCAGTGGATGCCATCGACCGCTTGCACAGTACCGCATCGAGTCATCACAGAATCATTATTGCGGAGATCATGGGGCACCGGGTGGGATGGCTTGCCCTGGGAGCAGGTATGGCGGGAGGCGCCGATGCCATCCTGATCCCGGAGATCCCCTACACCATTGACAAACTTGCAGACAGCATCCTGGAACGGGTAAGTCGTGGGAAACGCTTTAGTATCATAGCCGTTGCAGAGGGTGCCATCAACCTGGAGGGAGCCAGTAAGATCAAGGCTGTAGAGAAAAAATTAGAGGAGGCAGAAGGAGAGGAGCGGGCAAAACTGAAGAAGGAACTGGCCAAACTGGACAAAAAATACAGGGGATCTACCATGGAGATGGCTGAAGAGCTTCAGCTTATTACCGGTCTGGAAACCAGGGTGACCATCCTGGGTCATTTGCAGCGTGGAGGAACACCGTCCGCTCTTGATCGGATGCTGGCCACAAGGCTGGGTACTTCCGCTTTAGATTATATCAGGGAGGAACAGTTCGGGATTATGGTGGCGGTGGATGGCGAGCAAACCAAAGCAGTACCACTTCAGGATGTGGTCGGGAAGATCAATTATGTGCCCCCCGATCATCCCTGGGTACTCACTGCCAGGAACCTGGCCACCAGTTTCGGGGATTAGCTGCAGGGATCCCTTATTGCTTTATTCTGGTTTGTAGCTTGGATGCCGTGGGCCCATCCCCAGGTAGGGGACCACATCAAATTCATCACCGCCTCCGGTGGCCCTGGGATCTCCTGTGGCCAGCAGTTGTTCCATTAGTTTAGCCGAGAGTTTCACTCTGATCTCTTCATAGGCGGGATCGCCGGCCAGGTTCACAAGCTGCTCAGGATCCTTCCGGCAGTCGTAAAGCTCTTCGGCAGGGCGTTTCCCAAAGGCCAGCTCATAGAGCTCCCGGTGGTGCTGATCTTTGTCCTTGTTCTCAACCATATAGCTTTTAGTAGGGCCATTATCGCAATCACCCAACCAGCAGTAAGGGATGGCTGCCTCTTTGTAGTTGGGGGTTCCGGAGGGCCAGCGCTCCTCCTTAAAGTTCCGGATATAGAGGTAGTCATGGGTGCGGATGGCACGTACCGGGTAGCCCCCCATATCTTCTTCCTGTCCGGGCACATGTCGCTCCTTCCCATGCAATACATAGTTGCGCGATTCTCCTTGTCCACAAAGCCCTCTTCTGAACTAAGCATCAGATTGGCGAAGCTCTTTCCGGTCATCACACCAGGAATGTCCACACCTGCCAGCTCCAGGAAGGTGGGGGCCAGGTCGGTGGTAGATGATAAAATCGTCCAGCACTCTTCCGGGATTTTTTATTCCCGAGCCCCAGCGCACTGCAAATGGGATCCTGGCTCCTGAATCATAGTTATTGGATTTACATCGTGGAAATGGCATCCCGTGGTCGCCTGTCATCACAATTATGGTATTTTCCAGCTCTCCGTACTCTTCCAGGATTTTCACAACATCAGCCATCAGGGTATCGAAGCGTTGTACTTCGTAGTAGTAATCGGCCACATCGCTTCTTACCATCTCATGATCGGGAAAGCACTCAAAAAGGCGGATTTCATCCAGGTCTATGCCACTCGCACCCCGCTTCCCCTGTCATAGGGCCTGTGAGGATCAGAGGTCCCCAGGAAAAAGCAGAAGGGCTGATCTTCGCTTCGTTCTGCCATAAAAGCTGCAAACCCGCTTTCCGTATAGTCGTGACCTGCCGGGTGGCGTTTCCAGTTGCTTATATCGCCGGGCCCCCAGCTTTTCCGGAAGCGACCAATCTTGTAGCCGGCATCCTCAAGGAGCAGGGGATATACAGGAGTTGCCGGATCCAGGGTGCTCCAGAGATTGGCTCCGGGGCCCAGTCTCCAGTGGTATTGTCCGGTCAGAATTGCATTCCTGGAAGGCGTGCAGGAGGGAGAAGATATGTAGGCATGGTTAAAGAGTATTCCCTCGCTGGCCAGGCGATCGAAAGTTGGCGTCTGTACGACCGGATCGCCATAGGCTCCGGCATGGGGCCATCCCCAGTCGTCGGCTATGGCAAAAAGAATATTGGGCCGTTGAACCGTTTCTTTTTCGCATCCTGCAACAAGCAGGACCAGCGCCCCTGAAGTAAGCAGGACGCATTTCCTGATCAGATGAACTATTTTCATACCCTGAAAATAGTCAATCTTTCTAACTATCGAGCCACTCCTTAAAAGTTGCTACCCGCTCCCGGCTGATATAGATTTCGTCATCGTCAGAATGCAAGAGTTTCACCTTAAGTTTACTGGACGACAGGGTATATATGTCGCTGATGGCCCTGTGTGTGATCAGGTATTTCCGGTTGATGCGATGAAAGCGCCCTGGATCCAGGACCTCTTCCAATGCTCCCAGGGTGTAATCGATTACATAGTTTCGATTATCCGAGGAGTGGAGATAGGTCCCTTTCTGAAGACTGTAAAAGTAGAGATTTCCTCCACATCCACAGTCCTGATATGATCTCCTACCCTGATCATAAAGCGATTTTTGTAGGGTTTGCTGATCATATCCCTGATATTTTTGAGCAGATCTCCTCCAATGGGCGGAATGTCCAGTTCCTGGTTGAAATAGCGCTGATATTTGGCCAGGGCTGCCCTCAGGTCTTCCTCCGACACCGGTTTCAAAAGATAATCCACACTATTCACCTTAAAAGCCTTGATGGCATACTCCTGGAAGGCAGTGATAAAGATGACCGGGACCTCAATAGTCACCAGATCGAAAATATCAAAAGAGAGTCCATCGGCCAGCTGGATATCCATAAACACCAGGTCGGGCTGTTCATTGGACTGAAACCATTCCGCCGACCGCTTCACCGAATCGATGACGGCTTTGATTTCGATTCCGGGATCAATATGCCTTAGCAGGGTGGCGATCCGTTCTGCAGTCAGGTGTTCATCTTCTATAATAACGACTTTCATCACGCTCCTTTTTTAGCCATCAGGGTGGGCATTCGTACAATAAAGGCTTCAGTTTCTTCCTGCACCAGCAGGGGATCCTTTGAAAAATAGCTAATCTGCTTTCGCAGGTTTTCCAGCCCGGTGCCCAGAGAGGGCTCGGAAACCTCCCTTCGCTGCAGGTTGTTCTTGACAATCACATGTCCGTTTCCCGTTGAAGTGATTGTGATGAGCAAGCGGATGGTCTTTGGAAATTTCGTTGTGTTTAATGGCATTTTCCACCAGCATCTGCAGGGAGAGCGGAATGACCAGCCTGTTCAGGTCCAGATCCAGCTCGCTTTCGATCTGAAGATTATCCCCGAATCTGATCTTCTGCAGGAAGATATAATCCTCCATGAATTTCAGGTCATCTTTGAGGGGAACCAGCTCGGTTTCGCGCTGTTCCAGCACATAGCGATACACATCCGATAGTTTGTGTACAAACTGCGTTGCTTTTGATGTATCCGTATTGATCAGGGTTGCAAGGGAACTGAGGCTGTTAAAGAGAAAGTGGGGCCTTACCTGGTCCTTCAGACTCTGGTATTGTAGTGCCAGGTGGGCTCTTTTCAGCTCCTCCTGCTGGATGGCCGAATTCTTCCAGTTCTTAAAGAAGAGCACCGCATTTCCGACAAGCAGTGAAAGAAACATAAAGGTGAAGGCCACTTTCAGGCTTGGAGCCGCCTCGGACATAATCATTCTGAAGCTTAGGTTTTCCGCCAGTCTTGCCCACAAGAAAATCACCGAAAAATATGAGTAATCCGAAAAAGAGGGACAAAGCTACTACCTGGTAGATCAGCCGCTTGACAGGCGATTTCAGCCATGGGATCCGCCGCTCCAGGACCATGATGATCCAGGTCATACCTTTCCAGGCGGGATAACCTACGGCCACAGAGAATAAGCAATTTCGGAGGACCATCTCCAGGGACCACAAATCTTTTGGAAGGGTAAATATGGAAAGCACATTCCCTATAAGTATCAGGATCAGCAGGTCCCGCAGCAGGATCAGTAGGAATTTATAAACCTTCTTTCTTTTCATAAGGCAGTATGGGGCTACACAAGATACTTATTTGATCTTGATTTATTGCAGTTTTTCCAGTTCAGTCCGGGTGGCCTCTTCTCCCCAGCCGGGCCAGAGAGGATCTTCGTTTGTGAATGCTTCAAATTTGACCAGAGCCTCCTCCAGAATCGGTTTGGCTAGCATCGGCTCCTCCACCGAAGGAGGGGGGAAGGTTCAGCTTGTTGACCCCTTCCAGGAAATAGATCCGTGGATTTTCCGGATTCAGGCTCTTTGCCTTCTCCAGCGATGAGAACATCAGCTCGATGTAGGTCATGCCTCTGCCCATGGGATCGACCAGGATCCGGGAGGGATAGAGGAAGGCTTGCAGGACGTGGAGCTCCGACTCTTTGGGTTCCAGCTCCAGCGCCTGGTCGAGCAAGTCCTGGGCCCTGTCCAGAATCAGATCTCTCTGCGCGCCGTCGCCCTCATCGTAACTCATCGAAACAAGGGAGTAGGAGGCATAATAATAGGGCATCCACTGGCTCTTTTCTGCCGTGGCAATGCGTTCAAAGCGGTTTGCACTCTCTGCAAATTCACCGGGTTCAGTACCTGTTCCATCAGCTCGATGGCACTCATCATGGCATTTGTATAAGGATCTTGCTGTCCCATTGCCTGCATGTTCCATACTACAAGGGAAATCAGGGCAATATTCAGAATCATTAATTTGGTTTTCATAATATGTGTTTTAAAGTGAAATCATAAACATTAATACGGCCATGGTGCCCGTGGTTGGTACGATGGCCTGGGAGGCATAGGTCCCGCTCTCGTCGGGAGTTCCGGCATAGCTGTAGCCAAATACATTATCAAATCCCAGCAGATTGGTGATGTTCAGGTGGATGATGCAATCCTTTCTGAACAATGTGGTCAGATAGGTGAGATTCAGGCTGATATCGTTGTAGGTCCGGGTTCGTCCATCCATAAAAACGGGACTGTTCGGATCATTATAGGGTCTGCCGCTGGCGAAAGAGTAGGTGATTCCACCCAGGATCTTCAATCGTTCGAAGAAGCGCTTGTAAACCACCGAAAGGTTGTGGGCCGAAGCAAAGGAGGGGATGACACTTTCAGGATAATCCTGGTAATCTCTGGAGGTGTTCAAAAAACTATAAGAGATCCAGTAATCGGAACCCCGCAGGCTCTCGCTGTCACGCCAGAATAGGTCGATGCCCTGTGCCCTTCCGTAACCATCGTTGTTGTAGTCTGCAGCCACCGGACTGTAAGGTGAGGCAAACTTCACCAGCTCGTCATAATATTTGAGATAGCCCTCCACCCTGAAGGTCCTTCGATGTTTCCGGTACTGAAAGTTGAGTATATAGTGATCTGCCTTTTCAGGAGAAAGTTGGGGTGCAAACTGTAGATATTCATTCTCCGGTTTTTGCCGGTATTTGCCCCAGGCAAAGGAGAACTGGCTGTAAGTTCCGGTTTTGTATGCCGCAGATATTCGTGGTAGTAATGCCGGTTCCTGGAGAAGTGAGGAGTACTCTGCCCTGATCCCGGTGCGAAGTGCCAGCTTTTTTGAAATTTTCCACTCTGTCTCCGCGAAAAGGGAGGGCAGATTATCTATCATCTCCATACGGATGGTGCTGTCGGTGCTGATCGCTTGACTGTACCAGCCCCTGTTAAAATCTCCGCCGAAACGGGTCTTGAAGTTTTCGCCTGTCAGGTTTGTGAAAGTTAATTTTATTGAAGCCCCGGTATTCACTGTGGTCACCGGTACTCCCACATAGTTGATCTTTTCGCTGTCACGACTGTAGGCCACCCCTGTCCGGATCAGCCACTTCTCGGCAAGCTGATCGGTATAGCTGGTATTGGTGTAAAAGTTTAGATTGTCCAACTTCATGTCATCCATGGTACCGGCTTCAAAATTGTCATAATTCATCCCCATACTCATGGAGTTGAAGGAGGCAAAGGATTTTAGCAATCCGTTCTCCCCAATCTGCTGCCTGAACATGAGCATCCCATCTCCAAGAACAGGAGCTTTGGTCCAGTCCACATTTTGTTTGAATATAAGGTGGGTGAGCGTACTGTTGGCATACAAACCGGTCACAGCCAGCGAGCTCTTCTCCCAGCGTTTTGCCCAGGATGCATTAGCGCCCACGCTCATCACGGCCACACTGGCCTTGTCCTCTGTTTCCAGTCCGTTGGTGCTCAGGTCCACAATGGAGGAGAGGGCATGACCGTATTCAGCCGAGTAACCCCCGGTGCTGAAGAGGGTTTCGGAGAAGAGCAGGGGCGAAAAGCGCCCCCGGGTGGGAACATCGGGCATGCTGGAAAAGTAGGGCGACTGAACAAGCATCCCATCCATATAAGTTTTGGTCTCATAGCTCTCTCCACCCCTCACAAAGAGCATTCCTTCTTCGCCCACCTTCTGAGATCCGGGCATGGTGGCGTAGGCCCCGTAGATATCTCCCACCGCGCTGGCTGTGCTGGCAATATCATAGGAGCTAGAGTGGCCGATTTCTTTTCATCGCTGGCACTGAAAATTCCTGCAGTGATCACTACTTCGTTCAATTCACTTACCGCCTCTCTTAAAGTAATTGCAAGGGACGACTGAAGTGTATCCAGGTCCACTTCAGTTATCCCTTTTTCAAATCCGATAAAACTGGCGACCACCATCTGCTTCCCTGTGAGGGAGGTGGCAGAGTCTAAAAGTTCCGGTGGTATCGGTGGTGCATCCGTCATAGGATCCTTCCAGGTAGATATTGGCATATAGGATCGGATTCCCTTTGCGGTCGCTATACACTTCCTGTAATGGTCTGCTGGGCCCCGGCACTCAGGCTTACAAGATATCAGAATATATGCTGCTTAAATGTTTCATCTTCCTCGCGATTTATCCTGAAGTAAAATTATGACAGCAAACAGGCTCATAAAAAACAATGGTGCTGAAGCTGCAGATTCGGAGGATGAATGGTTCAATGGGGAGATAAATGGAAATTCTATATCTTGCACATATCAAGAAATCCCTCCGCTATGAAAACTATCCTGATTTTACTCCTTGTATCTTTTTCATGCACTTTGCTTTCCCAGGAATATTTCAAGATTCATGGTGATACCCTGGAGCTGAATAATGGTGAGGTGATCCGTGAAATCCGGATTGAGAAAGGTGGTATATCCTCCATCGGATTGCATATGAAAGGTCAGGATCGCAACTATATCAGGGATTCCAGGGAATTCTCTTTCCTCGTTAATGACAAAGAAGCAGATGGTTCCGCAAACTGGGATTTGCTCGGTACCGAAACCATCGAAGATGAACGGAAGGGACAGGGTGTCAGAGTAATTCTGGAAGGGACCGCCGGTTTGCAGGGCTTGTTGGTGGAGATTAACTACATGCTGTATCCCGATTTGCCATTGGTTCGCAAATGGATCAAGATTAGCAACAAAGGTGAGGAAGATCTGAAAATTGAAGCATTGAATGTGGAGGATCTTCAGTCGGACTTTTCCCATGTAAGTACAGTAATTCTCCACAACTACGCCCGGATGAAAAATCTCGGTAAGTATATCGGTAACTGGGACGACCCGGTGGTGGTGCTGCATCACCAGAGTGAAGGGATAGGTATGGCATTGGGTAATGAGGCTCCGGGTGTGATCAAACGAACTACCTATCATACGATATCCGAAAACCTGGAGCTTGGACTTACACATCCGGAACAGGATTTCCCGTTCAGGAAATGGCTTGAACCCGGCACAAGCTGGGAAAGCCCAAAGACCTTTATCTGCCTCTACAGTGGCACAGATGATGGCTTCGCTGTGGTGGATGGGGCAGTCAATGATTTTGTGCGCTTACACATGTATCCTCAGATTATTCGCAACGAACACAAACCGGTTTTTGTCTACAATACCTGGAATCCATTCCGCACCTTTGTGAGTGATTCACTGGTCCGGGAGGTAGCTCTGGCAGCTGCTGAATGTGGAATTCAGGAGTTTATAATCGACGATGGATGGCAGGTAAACGATGGTGCTGTAAGCTCTGCTGATGCCTGGGGAAACAATTACGGTGACTGGAAGGTGGATGAGCAAAAGTTTCCGGGTGGTCTCAGGCCCACTTTTGATTTTATCAAATCACTGGGTATGAAACCCGGACTCTGGATTACCATAGGCGCGGCCACCGGTAATGCGAAAGTCTACAAAGATCATCCCGAGTATTTTGTAAAAAACAGTAAGGGAGAACCCGGGAACCTTCATGGATATGGTGCCGATTTTTATACCACCTGTTTTGGCACGGCCTGGGTCGATTATATCAAAGATGTGATTGTAAATATGTCCCGGGAATACGGACTCGCGTATACCAAGTTGGATTTTGCCATTGCAACCAGTGCTTATGTGAACGAAGCTCAGATTTCAGGCTGTTATGCAAGCGACCATCCATATCATAAAGACCATCATGAATCCTTTTGGGTCATCTACCAGCGGGTTCTTGAACTATTTGATATTCTCCACAGGGAGTGTCCGGATCTTTTTATCGACTGCACCTTTGAGACAGCGGGGAAGCTTCAGTTAATGGACTATGCCATTGCCAATCATGCCGATGGCAACTGGCTCTCTAATTTTGAGGAGCCTGTACCAACCGGACCATTGAGGATAAGGCAGATGGCCTGGTGGCGCTCCCCTGCAGTTCCGGCCAGTTCGCTGGTGATCGGTAACACCCCTATGGATGATCCCGGATTTGAGTTTGCCCTGAAATCCCTGATTGGGACACTTCCCATTGTTCTGGGTGATCCCAGGGAAATTCCTGCCGGAAAACGGGCAGATCTCAAGCAATGGTCCCTCTGGATGCAGGAGATGCAGGAGCAATATGATTACATGTCGTATCGCAGGGATCTTCCGGGTTTTGGTGAGCCCAGGGAGGGAAGCTGGGATGGATGGATGCGCATCAACAATGACACAAAGCAGGGGGGTATAATCGGCGTATTCAGACAGGGAGCCCTGGAGACAAGCCGTCGACTGTATTTGAAGGGTCTTGATCCGGAACTTGAATACCTGGTAAAGCTGGCACCCGAAGGAACCGAGGTTCATCGTGCTTCAGGTCAGCAATTGATGAATGAGGGTTTCAAAGTGGAGATCCCGAATCTTATGATGGGAAAATCTTTGAGGTAGGGCTGCATGATATGGAATAGCAAAGAACTTAATTAACTCGAATAAGACTTATGAAAATTATCCTTAATGTTTTAGTCCTTGTTGGATTCGCTTTGGCACTGTATATTACCACAAGGACTTTTGAGATCCCGCATCAGGAGTACCAGGAGGATACAAGCCTTTTTCTGTATGACAGGGGGAATGCTTCCCCTGAAGTTCGGGCCGAAGTCTTGCAGCAACTGGAGCTTGTTTCAGAAAGGATATACCGGGAGGGATACTTCGATCCTGGATTCCTATATGGAGCAGTTGTTTTCCAAAGAGAATATCCTGATCCTGGGGACCATGCCCGGGGAAATTTATTCCGGCTACGCGGAGGCAGCCGACCTGGTATCTTCAGACTGGCTTTACTGGGGCGATGTGACCATGCATACTGAAAGCTCAAATATCTCTGTCAGCGACAGTGTGGCCTGGTTCTCCATGATCGGACATGTGGTGTTTGATATGTCCAGCTGGCTTGACCTCCCACTCAGGGTCTCGGGTGTTATGATCCGGACGGAGCATAGCTGGAAATTCCAGCAGCTCCAGTTTCAGTTTGACCTGAATATGAGCTGGGTCCTCTACGTGACCATCCTGCTGCTCATCCTCCTGCTGGTGAGTATTATCAGGCTGGTCTATATTATTATCCTGAGCTTACGGAAGTAAGGCAGGATCAGTGATAGGTGACCACATCGACCTTTTTCCATGCACCCCTGGTGAAATCGGGGACCTTTACCGGCATGCCCTGGTTTTCGATGGACTTCTCTGAAAGCTCGGTAATCGCGGACCATTCGGCGGCATCATAAACATCCTGATCCAGGGGCAGGCCATTCCTCAGGCAATGGATCAAACGATAGTCCATGGTAAAGTCCATTCCTCCGTGTCCGCCAACCGTCCTGGCTAATTCACCTACTTCTTTGGTAATGGGATGCTCATAATCGGCCAGAATTTTTTCCATCTCATCCTCCTCCAGAAATTGATGGGCAAAGGGTTCCAGGGCGATTCCCTGCACGGGCCATTTCTGGACAAAACCTTTGGTTCCGCTGAGCAAATGGATCCTGCTGTAAGGGCGCGGACTGGTTACATCGTGCTGGATCATGATGCTTTTTCCCTTTGCCGTTTTAATAAGAGTCGTGTTCATATCGCCCCTTGCATATTCCCTTGTGGCGTAATCTGAATCCTCTCCGAATTTCTTTTTTGCAAATTCGGTCATGCCAAACTGGTCGCTAGCCACGGCTACCAGGTATTCCATTTTATCGCCCCGGTGGATATTCAGGACATGGCAGATGGGCCCGAAGCCGTGAGTGGGGTAGAGATTGCCATTTCGTGTCTGATTATGACGAAGTCTCCACATTTCCCAATACCCGTTTTCTTCATTGAAATTAGATGCCCTCAGGTCGTGAATGTAGGCCCCTTCGGCATGCACTATTTCACCCAGCAGCCCCTGTCGAACCATATTTAAGGTGGCCAGTTCGAAAAAGTCATAGTTGCAGTTCTCCAGTTGCATGCAGTGACGCCTGGTTTTTTCCGCAGTGTTAACCAGCTGCCAGCACTCCTCGATGGAGATGGCTGCAGGGACCTCGGTGGCCACATGTTTTCCCTGTTCCATGGCGTATACCGCGATGGGTGTATGCAGGTCCCAGTGAGTACAGACATAGACCAGGTCCACATCCTCCCTCTCACATACCTTTTTCCAGTCCTCCGGACCAGAATATAATTCTGCTTCAGGGAGTCCAGCTCCTTCCAGGATATCCTGAGCCATTTCCAGATTTTCCTGAACCAGGTCACACAGGGCCACGATTTTCACTCCTTCGAGAAAGGTATAGCGGCGTACGGCTCCTTTACCCCGGCCTCCCAGTCCTACAAAGGCTACCCTTACCGTTTCTATGGGATCGCAGCGCAGCTCTATCACATCGCTTTGTCCTTCAGGCCGGGGAGGTTCCGGGAAGAGCTCCTGTGCCTTAAAAGTTGTTTCCTGCTTCTGCTCTTCAGCGGGCGTACATGCTCCGATAGCAACAACAAGTGCCAGAAGCGGCAGTAAAATGTAGTTCAGTTTCAGGGTAGTTTTCATGGATCTTGGTTTTATGGTGATTTATAGTTTGATCAGGCTCATCTCAGCTGCAGGCTTATCCAGGGAAAGCACAATAACGGTGGCCACCTCATCCGGCAATTTTTTTGGCAGGATCAGGGTGATGCCATCATCATCCTGCTTCACATCCAAAGGAGTGTTATCCTGCAGGAATGAGGCACTCTTGACTATTATTCCATTTTCCAGCGGCAGAGTCAGTTTTTTTCCCGGGCTCTTAAGCAAATGAAGATAGATTTTGTTCTCTCTATGGGTGCTGACCAAAGTTTCCGTTGGCAGATAGGGGCCGCCACGTGTCCCGTAAACTGCTTCCTGGTTGACAGAAAGCCATTGGCCCATATCCAGCAAACGATCAACCTGGCGCTGCTCAATACGTCCGTCGGGCATGGGTCCCACATTGAAGAGAAGGTTTCCATCTCCCCCAATGGTCTGCAGGAGGGTGTGGATGCACTCCTTTGTTGATTTAAGCTTATCATCGGGCTTCCATGCCCATTGCTCACCAATGGTCATACATGTTTCCCAGGCGAATTTATTATCAAAAGCACCAACCTGCTGCTCCGGAGTGGCAAAGTCGCCTGCAAAGCTTGCGCTCCTTGATTTGTCTTCCATGCCTTCTCTTCCCTTGTCCACACGGTTATTAATCAGGAGATCATTATTTAAATCTCTCAGGTAGGCATACATATCCATTCCCATTTCATGGGTCCAGGCCCATTCCCACTCCCCATCAAACCAGAGGAGGAAGGTATGGTAGTCCTCAATCAATTCCCGGAGCTGATTCTTCATAAAGGTGATATAGTGATCCATTTGCTCCCGGGTGGCTGAATCCATGCTCCTGGCTTCGTCTAAAGCTATAGTCGGGTGCCGGGTAATCTACAGGGTAATCATCGCGGTACCAGTCGCAAATGGAGTAGTAGGTTCCAAATTTGATTCCCTGCCTCCTGCACTCTTCCGACAGTTCTTTAAGGATTCCTTTGCCGTATGGAGTGGCTGCCATATCATAATCGGTAAATTCACTGTTCCAGAGGCTGAATCCATCGTGGTGCCGGCTTGTAATAATGATATATTGCATTCCTGCAGCCTTGGCAGTGCTCACCCAATCTGCAGCATTGAACAGTTCCGGGTTAAACTCTTTATAGAGCATATCATATTCCTCTTTTGGTATTTCTCTCCCGCGCGACCAGGAGATCTCCTTTCCCTTCAGGGATACCGGACCCCAGTGAATGAACATGCCAAAGCGCATATCCTGGAACTCCTGAAGTGATTTACTGTTTGTCTCCAGGCCGGGATTTGCTTCACCTCCTCCTGAATATTGAGCTTGTACGGAAAGGGTGATAAGAATGAGGAGAAGTATTCCTGTCAGTAATTTCATGAACTGGGATTTTATATAAAAATAGCGGAAAATAGCCATACAGAAAAGTATTAAACGGGAATTCAGTTTAATATGAAAAATGCATAACTTTCGGCCTATGATAGCTATTTTCTTTCAAATGTGGCTCCTGCTGTTCCCCATGTGGTCAGAGGGTGGAGCGCCTGCTAAACAGGATGAGGTTTTTATTCGTATTAACCAGGTGGGCTACCTGGTCCATGAGCAAAAGTCTGCGATTCTTTTCTCAGCCGGACCAGTCAAAGAGAAGTATGCCGTGATTCATGCAGAGTCGGGAAAGGTCCTGCATACTGCCCGGCCAGTGAGATCTGAGGCAATGGGATGGGGTGCTTTTAAATACTACTACACCTTCGATTTCACATTGATGGCCACACCAGGGTCTTATTTTCTGAAAGGAGAACGATCCGGAAACAGGAGTCCGGTTTTCCAGATCTCAGAACATGCCTATGAGCATCTGCAGGATGAATTGCTTGGGTTTATGAGGCAGCAACGCTGCGGTTACAACCCCACCCTTGATATGGTTTGTCACCAGCATGATGGCCGTTCTTTTTACGGACTCATACCCGATTCCACCTATGTGGATGTGAGTGGAGGATGGCACGACGCCGGAGACCAGCTCAAGTACCTGATCACGGGAAGTTATGCCACGGCCCATATGTTACTGACCTACGAGTTGTATCCCGACAACTTTGCAGATTATACAAATGCACTGGGTCAGCCTGGAGCAAACGGCATTCCGGATGTGCTCGATGAGGCAAAGTGGGGGCTGGACTGGATCCATAAATTGCATCCTGCTCCGGATCAGCTGGTACACCAGGTGGCAGATGACCGGGATCATATTGGATGGAAGATGCCCGACCAGGATAAATCTGATTATGGCTGGGGAGAGAATTCATACCGGGCGGCCTATTTTGCCACCGGGGAACCCCAGGGACTGAAACTCTACCAGAGTGAGGCCACGGGGGTCTCCAACCTGGCAGGGCGTTCTGCTGCGGCCATGGCTCTTGCGGCACGCATTTGGAAGAATGAGCTGAATGATCCCCATTTTGCTGGCAAGTGTCTTGAGGCTGCAAAGACACTTTATCAGATGGGCAGGCAGAAGGAGGGATATCAACAGGGTAATTCCTATGGAGCTCCCTACCGCTACGGGGAGGAGACCTGGGCCGATGATATGGAGTGGGGTGCCGCTGAACTATACAAAACCACCGGAGAAAAATCTTACCTGGAAGATGCCCTTAAGTATGCACGCATGGCAGGGACCGTCTCCTGGATGCCCCTGGATACCGCAGAACATTATCAATATTATCCCTTTATAAATATGGGACACTATGCCCTTCACGGACTTGTTGAGGATTCTTTCAAGGATACGCTGGCAGGATATTATCGCGATGGTATTGAAAGCTGCCTGGCCAGGGCAGGAAGAAATCCCTACGGGATCGGTGTATCCTTTATCTGGTGTTCCAACAACCTGCTTACCAGTTTGATTGCTCAGGTAATTTTGTATCAACACATGACGGGCGATGACCGCTATGCCGAATTCCTGGTACAGCAGCGTGACTGGCTTTTTGGACGAAATCCCTGGGGAACCTCCATGTTTACCGGGATCCCGGAAGGTGGAGAGTACCCGGTGGACGTGCATACAAGCATATATGGCTTAACAGGTATGGAAGTGGCGGGTGGACTGGTGGATGGACCGGTATATGGAAGTATCTACCGTTCACTCTATGGACTGCACCTGACCGATCCCGATGAATTTGCTGCCGTGCAGAATCCGTTTGTGGTCTACCATGACGATACGGGCGATTATTCTACCAACGAGCCCACCATGGATGGGACCGCAGGAGCCATCCTGATGATGGCCCACTTTGCTACTTACCCTTTTTCTGAAGGAGAATCTCAGTAGGTTCCATAGTGACCAGGCAGCCCTTTGGCATGGCCAGCAGCTCCTCTTCGATCTGACTGTAGAAGAGCTGGAGCTTTTCTGTCTGATCCACAAACTCGATGACCACCGGAAGCTTTTCGGTCAGTTCCCAAAACCTGGAAGAGTTGATCGTATTGCTGGAGCCATATCCCATGATGCCCCTGAAAACAGTGGCTCCGGCGATTCCTTTATTTTGGGCCAGTTCAACCAGGTGCTGGTAGAGCAGTTTAGAGCCTATTTTATCTGTGGTACTGGCTTTGATCTTAAGCCTGCTGTATCCGGAGTCCTGTATATTTTTTGCCATTTTCTATCCCATTAATTTGGTGGAAATATAACCCAGGTAAACTGCAAGGAACCCAAGGAATATACTTAAGCCCGTGTAGAGAAGCAAGGGGAGGATCTGGCCATTTTTCATCAATACAAGGTTCTCCCCCGTGAAGGATGAGAAGGTGGTGAATCCGCCGCAAAGGCCAACCATCAGAAACATTCGCCATTCGACGGTCAGAATGGGGCTCTTCTCGGAGATCCCGATCAGGAAGCCGATCAGCAGGCTTCCCACCACATTGACCGTAAGAGTCCCGATGGGGATTGCGAACCATTCAACCCGGGTGTTGAGCCTGGACACCAGGAACCTGGCCACGCTCCCCATAAATCCACCTGCTCCAACCAGCAATAATTGTTTTAACATATCTCATTAATCCAATAACCATTAACCTACTAACCAGCTAACCATACCCCTAACCGGCTAAAGAAAAACTAGTTGTCTTTTAGCCACTCATCCAGCCAACTCTTGAATTCCCTTTGCCACAGGATGCCGTTCTGGGGCTTCAGCACAAAGTGAGTTTCGGAGGGGAAGAAAAGCATCTTGCTTGGGATCCCCAGCATCTGCGCAGTGTTAAAGGCGGCCATGTTCTGAGTGTAGGGAATGCGGTAGTCGTGCTCGCCCGCGATTATCATAATGGGAGTATCCCAGTTTTTTACATAATGATGGGGTGAAGTTGCATAGGATTTCATGGCTACGGCATTGTCCTTTTCCCAGGGTGCCCCTCCAGTTTCCCAGTGCTGGAAAAACATTTCATCGGTTGTATAGTACATCATCTCCTCGCTAAAGACACCGCAATGTGATATAAAGGTTTTGAACCGGCCTTCGTGATTGCCGGCAAGCCAGAGAACGGAAAAGCCCCCGAAACTGGCACCTACAGCACCCAGGCGTTCCTCGTCTACGTATGGCTCGGTGGCAATATCGTCGGCTGCTGCCAGCAGGTCCTGCATGGCCAGACCACTGTTATCCTTGCTTACCTGGTCGGTCCAGAGCTGACCGTGACTGCTTACTCCCCGACGCGCCGGTGCAATAACCACGTAATCGTAGGAGGCCATCTGGCTCATGTTCCAGCGATAGCTCCAGAACTGGCCCAGGACGCCCTGGGGACCTCCCGTGCAGAACATTACTGCGGGATATTTTTTGCCGGGGTCGAAGTGGGGCGGATAAATGGCCCATACCAGCATTTGTTGATTGTCAACCGTTGTTACCCAGCGCTTTTCCACGGTGGGCATGGTCAGCTGGTCCAGGAGGTGCTTGTTCTCAAAGCTCAGTTCGGTGGCCTCGCCCGTGGCGGGATCCACACTGTAAATTTCCTCTGGTTTGGTCATATCAACCCGGGTGGCAATGAGCTTATCACCTGCTATGGCCACGCTATGGTAATCATGCATGCCTTCAGTGATGGCTGTGATCTCGGTGGTCTTCACGTTCATTTTATAGATATTGTGCTCCGAATTCACAGCACACACGAAATACAGGTTTTCCCCATCATCCATCCAGGTTTCCCCGAAAGGCGAATAGTCGAAGTCAGGGGTGAGATAATTTAACTCCGCGGTGGTCAGATTCATTTCGAAGAGGCGTTCCTTGTCTGCCTCGTATCCTGCCCTTTCCATGCTGTGCCAGTAGATTTTACTGCCGTCTGGCGAAAAGAAGGGCACACGGTCATATCCCGGCATTCCCTCTGTCAGGTTGGTGGTTTCATCACTCTCCAGGAAGTAGAGGTAGATATCCGAATCGGTGCTGAATGTGTAATCCAGTCCATTCATTTTCTTGCAGGTATAGGCAATGCTCCTGCTGTCCGGTGTCCAGGCTACCTCTTCCAGTCCCCCGAATGGCTTCATGGGAGAATCATAGGGTTGGCCTGGCATAAGATCGATTCCCTCGCTGAAATTTCCGTTGAAATCTGCTACGAATATATGACTGTAGGCACCATCCTCCCAGGTGTTCCAGTGTCTGTACATCTGGTCGTCGATAATCCGTCCGTCTGTCTTTTCCAGGTCGGGGTGCAGGTCCTGGGTGGTCTTGTCCACCTGCACTTCCTGTGTATAGAGTACTTTGTTTGCCATCGGGCGAAAATGCCAGGCTGGTAATGCCGCCCTCTACATGGGATATTTGTTTCTTGCCCGTACCATCTGCCTGCATGGACCAGGCCTGGAGACTGCCGGAAGCTGAGCTGATATAAACAATCTGCTCTCCATCGGGGTGCCAGATGGCATTAAATTCATTCTCGGGCGTTTCAGTGAGCTGCACTTTGTCTGAACCGTCGCGATTCATCACAAATAGCTCGCGATTACTCCGGTTCTGCTCAATGCTGTAGTAACTTACTCCATACAGGATTTTTTGTCCGTCGGGCGATACCTGCACATCACCCAGGCGGCCAAAGGACCACAGGACTTCAGGAGTCATGATATCAGAGCTGAGAGTCAGCTGATTTTTTGTAATCAGAGGTGAGGCTTCCTCTTTTCTGACGCATTGACCTGGCATACGCCAAGTATTCCAAGAATTGAAAGAAAAAGAACAGTTATTTTCATGATTTTCAAGTTTTATCGAATCGATAAATGTATGAAGAATTGATGTGAGTACACAGCTCAGGCAGCATCAAATCAGCGTGCAGTAACAATGTCCTTGAACAGGTCGGCTTTTTCCGGCTCAGCAATCAGGTGGTCCCAGGACCAGATAACCACTCCGGCGGAAGGAGGCAATAGTGCTGCTTCAAGGGTTTCCCTGAACTCCACCAGGTCAAACTCGGTATCCAGGTAAGCCTGTCCCACCTGTATGCTTGGCAGAATTGTAGCTCCGGTCTGCATAAACATATCCTCTACGATGCCATGGACCCATGAGGGACTTTGCTTGACCATATGCGCATAGGTCATGGGGGAGAGGTAGTCGCTAAATTTCGAAAGTGCTTTGATATCCTGTCCCGCCACACTTCGGATAGCCCCGTTAAAATCCTCTTTGGCCCATGGAACCAGGTGGATGTTTACCAGGATATCGCTTTTCTCCTCCCTTGCGGCTCTTGCAATGGCCTCTGCCATGGAACTAATCAGTTCACAGCGCCAGGCAGTCCACTCATCTTCGTGATTTTCCAGGATCCAGTCAGCCTTTTCAGGAATGCTGCTTAGCTCTGCGGGCATGCTAATCCCGCTTTCAGCCTGGAAATGATTTATACAAAGGGAGTCAAAACAGGAGACAGGCAGTGTAGCGGGATCCCGTTCAGGGTAAACCTTTTCCCAGTATACAAAATGACGGATAAAATCGATGCTGATCCCGTCGGGCTGGTGTTCGCGGACAATTTGCCGTGCATGCTCCACCACCTCCAGCCTGTAATCCTCCCTGGAGGGGCATACAAACTCCACCCATTCCTCGGCAGCAGCTTCCCCCGTCCTGTTTATGGCTGCAAGTCCTGCTTCTTTGTCAATGGCTTCAGAATTAAAAAATACGGGAAAGATCACAAATGTGGAGATCTTGTGTTCCCTTGCTCGCTTGCATAAATTCCCGGTCAGAGATAAGGCTCTCACTGCTGAAGGCTGTATTGATGCCCATTTGGTTCCACTGATTGAAAAGCTGGTCATAGGGTGCGCTGTGCTCGTAAATCTTGACGCCGATCAACGCAGTTTCGGTCTCAGGAGAACAGCCCGGGCACAGGAGAAGGAAGATGGACAGGAAGGAGAAGAGAAATTTAATCATAGTCAGTATATTGCAGTTTTAAAGAATACAATATAGTGCTTAACTTTCAGATTATATGACCGGGAAACAGGCTTTAATTACAGGGGCGGCTTCGGGACTGGGACTGGAGTTCTGCCGGCTTCTTGCAGCCAGCTCCTGTAATCTGGTGATGGTGGATAAGGATGGGACCGGACTGGAGAAGGCGGCACAGTCAATCCAGGATGAATTTGGAATTCACACCGAGCTTATTGTGAATGACCTGGGATTGAATAAGGCTGCAGATGAGCTTTTCAGGGAAGTAGAGGGGCATGAGTTTGATATTCTTATTAATAGTGCTGGCTTTGGCCTTTTCGGTTTTTTTGTGGAGACCGACTGGCAGTTTGAAGAGAGTATGCTTCAGCTGCATATCCTGAATCTGACCCGCCTGACCAAACTGGTAGCTCAGAAGATGGTTCGCAGGGGATCTGGCAGAATTATGAACGTTTCTTCCCTGGCAGCTTTTCAACCCGGGCCCCTTATGAACATCTACTATGCCTCCAAGGCCTATATACACTTTTTCTCTGAAGCTCTGGCCAACGAGTTAAAGGGGACCGGTGTAACGGTAACGGTATTGTTGCCCGGACTCTTTAATACCAATTTTGCCAGTTCAGCCGCCAGGTATTCGGGCTCGGCCGAGAAAAAGGAAAAGATTGTTACCACTTCAGTTGATCAGGTGGCACGGATCGCCATGAAAGGCATGATGAAAGGACGGATCAGGGTTATCCCCGGTTTTTCAAATAAACTGCTTGCACTGGCCCCCCGTTTCCTCCCCAGGAATCTGGTCCTATCGGGCCTTAGGCGGATTCAGGAGCGTATCAGAAAAGAGGATAGTGCCCGGGGAGCATAGGACCTTGGTTTGATTTGCTTCTGAATTTCCCTTACATTTAGACAGCACGCTAAAACCTGAACTGTATGAAACGTATTGCTTTTCTCTTAACTATTCTAGTATCTGGATTTACCCTTCAGGCCCAGGAAAGGGGAACCAAGGATATTGTGTCGATCTCGGGCCGCTACGGTTTGCCGGAGGAATATAAGGAAGTATATGAAGGTAAAGCCACTGAGTTTGGCATGCTGAACGCCTTGACAGCAGGTTTCAAAGTAGCACCAAAAACCCTGTTTGCAGTTAATGTGAATCATTTTTACTTCAATGTACAGGATGAAGCAGAGATGCCCGCCGATATTGCCAGTCCCATCATTATTAATGGGATTATACTCAGAGCCGGAGTTATTCAAGAGCTCAAAAACGGAGGGAAACTCCAGCTGTTGTTTGCTCCCAGACTGATGTCTGATTTTCAGAACCTGGATGGGAACAGTTTCCAGTTTGGTGGATTGGCCTCCTATCAGAATGATCTCAATGAGAATCTGAATCTCGGTTTTGGGGCCATGTATAACCAGGAGTTATTCGGACCCTACCTGGTTCCGCTTTTTTTGCTGGACTGGAAGGTGTCGGACCGCTGGTACATAGAGGGCATGGTACCTGTCACCCTGAAAGTTCACTTCAGGGTCAATGAGGGACTGGATGTGGGTTTCAATCACTTCGGACTGATCACCTCTTACTACCTGGGGGATGAGGATTATGCGGGGGATTATATGGAGAGGCAGAGCATCGACCTCTCCCTGTTTGCCAGGCAAAGGATCTACGGAAACTTCTTTGTTGAAGGGATGGTGGGGCGCACCTTTGGACGATCTTACACTCAGTATTCGGGCGACGAGACAATCAGCTTTGGCCTACCGCTGATTAGCTTCGGGGACGAGCGGACCGCAAACAATGTCACCTTTAAGGACGGGATGATCTTTACCCTGAAACTCATCTTCAATTTGAAGGTTCCCGATTGATCACCGGAACATCCACCCGATGTTTTCATTAGAGCTTTAACTAACAATCTACCATCTTCATGGGATGGGTCAGGCATTGACCCAGGGTTCTATTACCGGTAACTTTGGTAATATAACTTAAAAACAAAAATCCATGGGTAGAAGATTTATCTTAAAGGGATGGACAGTTTTTTTTCTGTTCGCTGTTCTTGTTAGCGGATGTAATAAGGACGAGGAGGTACCTGCTGAATTTGCAGAACTCTCTTTTGATAGCCAGGTAGTAATGGATAAGCTGCCGGAAGGCTTAGTAAACTCTACAGATGATAAGGCACAGGAGTGTGTGGATATGATTGAACAGGCTCTGGATATGTCTGCCTTTCAGTCAAATCTGGCCGTACCCGGTGATGCCGTGCGTGCTTCCCTGAAGGCATCTGGTGATACCTGGTACTGGACCTGGAACTATATGGGTGATAGCTGGACCTTCTACTGGACCTATAATGAGGATAGTTCCAAAGAATACTGGACCATGGAACTCCAGTTTGGCGATGGCCCCAGGTATGACTATATCACTGCCTGGGAGAATAAGGATGGTAGTGGGGGACAGGTGGTTTACAGTTTTAACTGGGTGCAGATTTATGATGCGGAGTATATCGATTATGAGGATCTTCACTGGACCTATACCTGGAGTCTTGACGGATCAGGAAACTATCATTTTGAATGGACCTATGACTCTGACAATGTGGAAGTTGATTATTATATGAAATCCAGCATCCTTGTTAATGCAGATGGTTCGGGCACCCTGGACTACTATTTGAATGATGTTCTCTTTTACCACATGGAGTGGGATGCAGCCGGAAACGGATCCTGGATCTATTACCTGGGGGATTATACCGAGTCAGGCAGCTGGTTGGCAGGGTAGCTAAACCCCTTACACAACTGGTTATTTCTTCAATTTTAGTATCTTGATATAATGAAACATGTTAAGATACTAAGGATTCTTACGATCCTGCTAGCTCTTTCCCTGGCTGTAGTATCCATAGCCGGGGCTTTTTTCCCTGAAACCTATGCCCGTGACAGTGCCTCGCTGGGGGCGCAGGGAGTGGGCCAGGATCTGGTGGACCTGATAGTAGGAGTTCCCCTGCTATTGCTCTCCTTTTACTATGCTGCAAAGGGGAGGCGTGTTTTTACACTGATCTATGGAGGGACCCTTTTTTATATACTGTACTCCTTCATTATCTATTGTTTCGGCATCCATTTTAATCAGTTCTTCCTTCTGTATTGTCTGACACTATCCCTGTCACTTTATTCCTTTATTCTCCTCTTCTCAGATCTGATGGTGCAGCAGGTGGAGGGGTGGTTTAAAGAGGCGCCCGTAAAGCTGGTATCGGTCTACCTCTTTGTGGTAGCTCTTATATTCTATTTCTTGTGGCTGAAATCCATAGTGCCTGCACTGATTCACAATGAGGTTCCCAAAGATGTATCGGAGTATAATTTGCTGGTAAACCCGGTACATGTGATTGACCTGGTTTTTGCCCTGCCCGGACTTATTATCGGGGCCGTTCTGATCAGGAAGAAACAGGGATTGGGTTATATGATTGCCTCATTCGCCCTGGTGTTTATGGTACTCCTTACCCTGGCCCTGGCGGCCATGGTAGTGCTTCTTGTGCTCAGGGGGATCAGTGAAGACCATACCGTTGCCTTTGTATTTGGAGGCCTGTCCATATGCAGTTTAATCATTTTACTACTGTTATTTACAAGAATGAAAAAAGGCAGCACAAGTTAAAAGCTATCATCATGCATAGATCTCTTCTGATTATAATCGGGTGTTTGGTTTGCGTGCAGCTTATGGCGCAGGACCCCATAAAGCTTGAGTGGGTCCTGGAGTATAAGACTGAGCATGATCCCGGGAAGCTGAACAAGGTGCCAGCCACTGTGCCGGGTGCAGTTCAGCTGGATATAGCCAAAGCTGAAGGCTATGCGCCCTACATGCATGGTGAGAACTGGAAAGACTATCTGTGGATGGAGGACCGGGGTTTCACCTATGTGAGCAATTTTCTTAAACCTGTCATGAAAGAAGGAGAGCACCTGGTATTTAACAGTCTGGGCATTGACTATAAGTTTGAGATCTTTCTTAATGGAGAGAAGTTACTTCGCCAGGAGGGGATGTTTACTCCGGTCAGGATTGACCTTACCTCCCGGCTCAGGGTAAATAATGAGCTCAGGGTCAAAATATTTCCCATACCTAAAAAACACCAGGAGCCGGCCGATCGGAGCCAGGCGTCAGCTTCTGTTAAACCGGCGGTCTCTTATGGATGGGACTGGCATCCCCGCCTGGTTCCCAGTGGCATCTGGGATGAGACCTGGCTGGAGGTCCAGCCTGCTTCGCACCTGGATGAAGTCTCAGTGCTTTATACCCTCAGTGAGGACCTTGATAAGGCCTATGTGAGAGTGGATGCAGTGGGGAGGAAGTTTTCAGAGTGTACCCTGGCCTGGAGTCTTGTTGATTCATCCGGAAGCAAGGTTGATATGGGATATTTGGATGTTTATAATGACAAGGGAGTGCTCTATACGGAGATCCCGGATCCGCACTTATGGTGGCCACACGACCATGGAGATCCTTACCTCTATACATATACCCTTGAGCTAAGCGACCAGTATGGAATTTTACTTCAGACCTGGAAGGGACATATTGGTTTTCGCAGGGTGAAGCTTGTAATGAATGAGGGTGCCTGGAGTGAGCCAAAGGGTTTTCCCAAGACCCGAAGTGTGGCTCCCATCCAACTGGAGATCAATGGCCGGAAGATTTTCTGCAAGGGGAGTAACTGGGTGAATCCGGAGATCTTTCCCGGAATCATCACCTATGAAAGGTATGAAGAGCTTATAAACCGGGCACTGGAGGCCAATTTTAATATGTTCAGGATATGGGGGGGAGGTATTGTGAATAAGCTTTCCTTTTATGAATTGTGCGATAAAAAAGGAATACTGGTGTGGCAGGAGTTTCCACTGGCATGTAATAACTATGAGGATACACCGGAATACCTGCAGGTGCTTGAGCAGGAATCGAAGTCAATTATCAGGCGCATCCGGGAACACCCCTCACTGGCTATTTGGTCGGGGGGTAATGAATTGTTCAACTCATGGAGTGGAATGACCGACCAGTCCAGGGCCATCAGGTTGCTCAACAGCCAGTGTCTGGAGCTGGATCCGTATACCCCGTTTATAAGTACCTCTCCCTTGATGGGAATGGGACACGGACATTATGTTTTTCGTGATCAGGAAACGGGCGAAGAAGTCTTTTCTACCATGCAGCGGGCCCACCAGACAGCCTATACCGAATTTGGAATGCCCGGGCCATCGCCTGTGGAGATTCTGGAAGCAATTATTCCCGAAAATGAGCTTTGGCCCCCGAAACCCGGAACTTCATGGGAGAGTCATCATGCCTTCAATGCCTGGGTAGGTGATACCTGGCTGATGATGGATATGTTAGAAGGATACTTTGGCCGGGCTGCCAACCTGCAGGAGCTGGTGGAAATGGGACAATTGTTGCAGTGTGAGGGTTATAAGGCCATTTATGAAGAGGCTCGCCGCCAAAAACCTTATTGCTCCATGGCCCTGAACTGGTGCTACAATGAGCCCTGGCCCACGGCAGCTAATAACAGTATAATCAACTGGCCCAACTGGCCCAAACCTGCATTTTATGCTGTTCGGGATGCCTGCCGCCCGGTCATGGCAAGTGCCCGGAACTATAAGCTTACCTGGAGCCGTGGAGAACAATTTTCAACCCAGCTCTGGATGCTCAATGATCAGTATCAGCGTGTGGAACCAGGTGTGCTAAAGGCCACCTTGATGGCCGGGAAAAAAATAATGGACCTGGGTAGCTGGGAGTTTGGCACTATTGAATCAAATACCAATCTGGAGGGACCTGTATTAAAAGCAGTATTGCCCCGCTGGGCATCAGATGGTTTCATCCTGCACCTGGAGGTGCAGGGGCACCCCGAATACACTTCCGATTACACATTTCTATTATCTGACTAAAATCTACAGCTATGAAATTTTTCTTATCAGTAATTCTTTTTATGCTCCTTTCTGTGCAAAACTTCGCCCAGAGTGAAGGCCCGTCAATGACTGCAGGTGATGTGGTAGACCGGATCAAGGAGAACCTCACATGTTCATGGGCAGAGGAGACAGTGGATACCTATAAGGCCGGTGGTGAAGAGTCTGAGGTTACAGGGATCGCCTGTACCTTTATGGCCACTATTGATGTATTGAAAGAAGCGGCTGAAAGCGGGTGCAACATGGTGATTACCCATGAACCCACTTACTACAATCACCTCGATAATAAGGATCTGCTGAATGGAGATGCGGTCTATGCCGCCAAGCAGGCCATTATTGAAGAGAATAACATGGTTGTTTTCAGGTTTCATGACCACTGGCACCGGACCAATCCGGACGGAATTTATGTGGGAATGATTGATAAGTTGCAGTGGCGTTCCTACCTGCTTGAAGGAAAGCGGAATATTTTCGACCTGCAGGGTCAAACTCTCAGGGATATAAGTGAAGACTTGAAGCAGACATTTCCTGATGCTGTTATAAGGGTTATTGGGGATCCGGAGCTTAAGGTAAATATGGCAGCATTCAGTGCAGGTGCTCCCGGCTCAACAGCCCATATCAGGCACTTGCAGCGGGAGGGAATAAACCTGGTTATTATCGGTGAGGCACCTGAATGGGAGTCGCTCTCCTATGCACGTGATGCTTCCCAGGCGGGATTGCCAAAATCAATGATCATCCTGGGCCATACCGTGTCGGAGGAAGCAGGTATGAAATATTGTGCCGAATGGATGGACTCCTTCATTGATGAGGTCCCGGTTCTATTTGTTGAATCGGGCGATCCCTTTCACCAATAAGTTATCTCCAGACAGCGTTACCTAGCCATGCATGGGATAGCTGAAGATCGGGTCGGTCTTCATTGCTTTCTCTTTTATAGCACTAATCTCATCTTTGTCCATGGGCTTGAAATCCGTGGCCAGTCCAAGTGCCATGGAGAAGAGATCTTCATGACCGGGGGGGATGGCGGCAGTGACCGGGTGTGACAGGGTAAATCTGAGACCTTCCCGTGCCTGCTCCTTATCAGTGAACGGCTTGTACCAGGTTTTATCTATGTTCCTCTCCTCACCTTCTTCCCACCTTCTCCAGGCCATTGCTTTTAAGGCCAGGATGCCCATGCCCCTTTTATGTGCCTCTTCCATGACCTGGGGACCAAAATTCCCGTTGTACCATGCTGCGAAGTTGAAGGGGAAGAGAATGCTGTCAAAATCAAAGCCTTCCATAAGTGCCATGGCTGCTTCTACAGAATGGGCGGAGAAACCCAGGTATTTCACCTTACCTTCATCGCGTGCTTCCACAAAGGTCTCCAGGGCTCCATCCTTTCCGAATATGGTATCCACGTCTTCCAGGGTGGTTACAGCATGTAACTGGTACAGATCGAAGTGGTCGGTACGAAGATATTTAAGTGATTGCTCCAATTCGCGTCGAGCACCCTCTTTTTTTCGCTCGGTGGTCTTGCAGGCCAGGAAAACATCTTTCCGGTAGGGTTCCAGGGCGGGACCCAGCATTTCTTCGGCATTACCGTAGGAGGGGGCCACATCAAAGTAGTTGATTCCAGAATCGATGGCTTCCTTTACCCGGCTGGCAGCCTGTTCAGGAGTGGCTTTGTCTACCACAATTCCCCCGAATCCGATCATCGATAACATTTCGCCTGTTTTACCATAGGCACGCTTTTCGATTTCCCCTTTGGGGGTTTCACGAATGATGGCTGACAGATTGGCCGGGAACATGCTGAGCAGGGGTACGGTCATAGCTGTAGATTCAATAAATCTTCTTCTTTTCATGGCTTAAGGTTTTAATGCCAAGTTATAAAATCACAGCTTCGCAGTCAAATTATTCGGAGACTTGATTTACATTCCCTTCCATGGTAGCATAAAAATCGGCCATGATATCCTCTGCTTTAAAGTTCTCCCAAACGGTGATTTTTCTAATGTTTCCGGGCTGTTCAACCCACTCATTATTTATATACAGCGGGGAAGGAATCTCTAAGGTCTCGGCCCAGGTGGGATCTTTCACAATGGCTACAGCTGCCATATCGAAGAGGGCGCGGAAACAACCATCTTCCAGGTGCTCTATGTGCCTGAACAGATCCACCGAATAGTCGCCAAAACATGTGAAGCTTCCTCCATGCCTGCCCGTAACCGGTTCATCCACCACGGGACCCATTCCCGGCATGCGCACATATATATTTTTACGTTTTGCCTTTACAAATGCTGTTCCTGTGCTGTCTCCGTAGCGAACAGTAACCATCTCAAAGGGTGCTTCTGTTTTGAGGATGTAATTCATGGAGGCAGTATCGTTTTCCAGATTGTATTCGCCCGGATCGGGGTAATTGGACCCCAGCCAGACAATCCTGATTTTTTTGGCAATGGAAGGCTCCTTTTCCAGGGCAAGGGCTACATTGGTCAGTTTTCCAACGGGCAGGAGAACCAGTGGTTCCTTCCTTTTTTTCATTGCTTCCCGGATGATGAAATCGACTGCTTCCGATCCATCAAACACCTCGTCGTCCAGATGTTCTCTGATCTCAGAGAAATTTCCATTGGCCCCTTTGATCACAGCTACTTTATCCTTCCATCCCACCAGATCCACCACCCGCTGGGCCTCCTTCATATGTTCATCTATCTCACCACCATTGTATGTGGCATTGGTAGTAATTCCCAGCACATTGAAAGTCTGGTCATTCAACAAGAGATAGGCCAGGGCATGCTGATCATCCAGTTCATTATTAGCATCGGTATCAAAGATCACGGGAATGCCTGATTCAGAGTGGTTGCTGCTACTGCTATTGCAAGAGTTAAGCAGGCCCAGGGAAATCAGCAGGGACAGAAGTAAAATCGTATTTTTCATATGGACTGTATCAGTTATAGCTTAATCGCTTCGGGCAGTGAATTTACGAAATAGGATCCAAATAATAAGCAGGTGAAACAGGAAGGTGATGCCGGCATAGAGCCAGAAGCTTCCAGGGCTGTTCGCCAGCAGGGACCGGCTGGCCCAGAAGAGGGGAGAGTAGGCACCTGTCCAGTTAAAGGGTAAGGGCAAGGCATAGTCAAGTAATGGCCCCATCAGCAGGATACCGAATCCTTTGGAGATGGCTAATCCCATGACCTTATTATCGGCATAGGCCCCCAGTACCAGCAATAGAATCAGAGACTGGCTCGAAACCAGGAGAGCGATTACAATGAGTTGCAGAATACCCAGGCTGCCGGAAAGCCCAAGCAAGAGCAGGAAAAGGATGATAAAAATAAAGCTGAGAGCCAGGGGGATACCCATTCTGAGTTTCAGGTAACCCGATTTTCCGGTGGGGGTAACCGAAATGGCGGTGATCATCCCCCCATCCCTTTCATCCAGCAGGATAAAGCCATAGACCATTCCCATCATCATGGGAATCAGCATCAGGAAGAAGGTGCCAGCCTGCCTGTAATAGGTCGAGATATCCACGCTCCACTGATCCATTACCACCTTCTCCAGTACAGGGAAAAGGAAGTGCATCAGCGCCCATAGTATAAAAGGAACCATCAGGCTGAGAATCAGCATGGGATCTCCTTTCAGCAGCTTAAAGTCGTATGGGATGGAGCGCAGATTCACAATGCTTATTTATATACAAGGAAGCGGGTAACCCGCCTGAGAGCAAAGCTGTATGCCAGGTATCCCCAGGCCACCAGCAGACCTGCATCCAGAAGAATTCTCCATAAAGGAAGCGGATCCCTGGCACCCAGCATCAGATCCAGGGAGGCCACATAGGGCAGGAAGAGGAAGAAGGGGTGCTGGTCCAGCAGCATATAGGGGAGCACAGGGAGGATCAGTATCATGGATACTCCCATCTGAAGACCGAAATACTGGTTGATGGTGTCAATCTTAGCTGTAAGCCCAAGACCCAGCAGCACAAAGGTTGCCGCAGTAATAGTGATGGTCCCCAGTAAAATTGGAGTATATGCATTGAAGGTCCATGTCGGCAAATAGACCAGGATGCTCATGCATGTGGCAATTAATGTGAGAGAGATGGTTTTGGACCAGATATACCGGGAGGGTTCCAGGGGGGTCACGAAAAGACTCTGGATCACCGCCTGCTGTTTCTCCAACAGCACCAGTGCCCCGATAAAAATAACTCCCAGCATGGTGGTGTCGGTCAGGATCAGTATCAGGCTCACCAGCAGCCTGTTTTTTTCCGGAAGACTTAAAAGGACTGCCACATAGATGGCTGTGAACACAAAATAGACCAGCCAGAAGCCCTGGCGCCATTGTAGAGTAATCTCTTTTTTCAGCAGTAGATTCATCTCTTTTCCGGCTACTGTTTTAATTGCTTACCGGTTACCTTAATGAAAATATCCTCCAGGGATGCTTCCTGGGTATGGATGGTCAGAATTTCCTGGTTCTGTAAAATATCCACGAATACCGGGTTGTACCCCAGTTGATCCATGGGGAAATCATCTGTATAGATTTCACCACCGTCTCTGAATTCCACCCTAACTGTTTTCTTGCCATGCCGGAGCCGGAGTTCCTGTGTGGAGTCGATCACCGGGAGGTTGCCCTCCACCATAAAGGCCAGCCGGTTGCATAGCTCTGCGGCATCGTCCATATGGTGGGTGGTCAGGAAGATGGTAACTCCCTGCTGTCTGCAGATCCAGGATAATATCCTTCATGATTCGGGCATTTCCGGGATCCAGTCCGGCTGTTGGTTCATCGAGGAACAATAGTTCGGGCCTGTTTAACAGGGCCCGGATAAAACTGAGCCGCATCTTCATGCCCTTGGAAAAGGCCTCCACGCGGGTATCACGGTCACCCTCCAGGTGAACCATCTTCAAAAGCTCCTCCGGATCCCGGGTAGGCGATTTGAAAAAGGAGGCAAAGAGCTGGAGATTTTCCAGGGCAGTCAGCTTCAGGTAGAGGTTGGGAAACTCAAATGCCACTCCGATCTTTTCATAGAAGGAACGTTCCATTTTTGAGAGATCGGTACCATTAATATGCACCCTTCCCCCGAAGCCTTTCAGCAATCCGTTCAATACCTTCTGTGTCGTGCTCTTACCTGCACCGGAAGGACCCAGGAAGCCAAAGATTTCTCCCTGCTTGATCTGGAAGCTGATATTATTCAAAACCTGCTTCTCCGTACCCGGATAGCTATAAGTCAGGTTCTCGACCCGGATCATAAGAATCAGTACTGATGGAAGGCATCCGAGATAAAGGAGAGAACTTCCGGAAGTGACTCCCTCCAGTAGGTCCATGTATGCCCACCGTCGCGGATTCTGAACTCATGGGGAATCTCCTTTTTACGCATGGCAATATGGGCCAGGGAATTTCCTTCGTACAGGAAATCATCATCGCCGCAATCGATGTACCAGCGGACCTGTTCTTGCCTGTTTTTTTTCAGTGCCTCTCCATCGATGGCATTAATCAGCTCAATGGCGCTGTGTTTTTTATACCAGCTCTCTATTTGCTCCTTGCTTCCCTGATCCCCGCCTTGTCGTTCCATCCGGCTTTCCAGTTCTTCCATACTCAGGGGACCACAATAGGCGCTGAGAGGACATGCTGAAGAGAAGAGCTCCGGGTGATGCAGGGCATACATAAATGTTCCGCCTCCACCCATGGAGAGACCGGAGATGGCCCTGAACCTTTTCTCTCCTTTGATGCGATAAGTAGATTCGATGTAGGGCATGAACTCCTCAAAAAAGAAGTCCTCATACCTCCACTCATTCTTTGCGTCATTAAAATAACCCCTGCGTTTCGTATTCCCATCTGGCATCACGATGATCATGGGGGTAGCCGAACCTTCCAGTATGGCTTTATCGGCAATATGCAATACTTCGCCGAACTGCACCCATCCGGTCTGGTCATCACCGGCACCATGGAGCAGGTAGAGGACCGGGTAGCTTCGCTCCGAGGTTTCGTAGTCGGGGGGAAGGTAGATGGCATAGTTACGCTCCATTTCCAGGATCTCACTATCCATGGTGAGCATGTCATGTACTTTGCCGGTCTGGGCAGAAGCCATCAGGGCCATAGTCATAATCGCAATGATCAGAGATGCTTTTTTCATGTTTTATTAGTTTGTTCAGTTAGCGTGAATTTCATAAAGGTATAATCTAAATTCATTAAATTGGAGTGAAAAACCGGCTTTTTTGGATCATGAACGGAATCCCATTCAGACCTGACTATCTGAAGCTGCATCGCAAGGGTATGCTCAAACAAGGTGGTGAGCTCCTCATTTACATTGTTTGAATTCCGCTCGCGCATTCCCCGAAGTTCTACTTCGGGGTAAGCGAGCACCTTTAAAATAATATTTGGATCGAAGATTCCTCGGAGCTCTGCTCCGAGGTTCTTCAATTCCTGGCTTATTCCGGAAGATTAAGTCTTTCCAGGAATTCTTCAAAACGGGGATCTTTCCATAATTCTTTGAACTCCGGCTGCACTGCGGCCCATGCGGTGAAGGCATGGTGCGGCTCGTAATTCAGCCATTTGAAAGCTTCATCCATCCTGCCGAGTCCGGCGTATATATATGCCAGTCCGACTGCATTCCAATTGTTCGGTTCATAACTCTCCAGCTGGTTGACAATCTCCATAGCTTCGGCTGTATGACCGGTAGCTGCATAGGTATAGCCCAGCCCCCAGGACCACCATGGGTAGAGTTCAATCATTTTCTGGTGAGTTTCAATGGCTTCCTCAGGCATTCCGGCATGTAAATAGGCCAATCCTAGTACAAAATACCCCCCTGAATAGTCTTTTTCGAGTTCAAATGATTCCAGTGTAGTTTCAATAGCCTTATCGAACTGTCCGTTTGCATAATATAAAATACCTAAATAGGCCGTATGCAAGGGATTAAAGGGGTCATATTTCCGGGCAAGATTATGTTCCCGGATTGCTCCCTCCGTGTCACCGAATAGAAACAGTGCCCAGGCATAATGGTAATGGGCAATGGCCAGGTTGGGATTGATGCGAAGTGCTTTTTCAAGATAATCCCTGGCCAGATCAAATTCCCAGGACTCATAGAGGTATACTTCACCCAGGGCTGTATATATCTCTGCCAAGGTCGTATCCAGTTTAAATGCCTGTGAAGCAGCGGCTTCGGCTTTCGCTAAAGCATCACCTGGGTCCAGGGGGCTGTGTGCGACCTCCAGGTAACCAAGGGCCAGGCCTGCATGGGCAAAAGGTTCGGCCGGATCGATCCTCACAGCTTCATGCAGGTATTCCAGCCCCTTTTCCATTCCCTCAGGTGTCAGCTGGTTTAAACTGTACATGCCCCGGAGGTAGGCCTTGTAGCATTCGGGATTGATCTCCCTGTCAATGCCAAGTCTTTCCTCTTCATCAGGGGAGAGAGCCAGGTTGACTCTGCGTGTGATCTGATTGGCAAGACTGCTGTAAAATCCAAGGATATGCCTATAATCGCTGGATAAGGTTTCAGCCCAGACGACACTTTCATCTGGAACTAGATGGATCAACCTGAGCTGAAGGGTTACTGAATCTTCGGATGCCATTACAGAAGTTTCCACCAGGTAATCCACGTCAATTTCCCTGGCAATCTCAGAGATGGGTTTATCATAATTTTTAAAGGCATCCACCGTACTACGACTAATGATCCTGAGTGGTCTGAACCGACTTACCCGGGAGAGTTCATGGATTAGTGATTCATGCTGTCCTTCGATGACCCAGTCCTGGTCAGAGTTCCCGGTGAAGCTGGTAAAAGGAAGCACAGCCAGCGAAACTTCTGGTAGTTGCATTGCCGCTGAAATGTTTGGAAATGCTTCATCCTCTGTATTGTGCTGATAAACATATCGAACAGCTGAAAAGATCAGCAGACCGATCACCACAACGGCGGGAATGGAAAACCAGAGTCTTTTCAGAAGGATTTTAAATACTCCTACACCTTTTTCTTCTTCCTTCGGCTTATCCCTGCTGAATATCCAGGTTAAGAAGAGTGCAACAGGAAGACCAATGATCATTATAATCAGCATTATATCCCTGAATCTTGCTGTCAGGTCATAATGATTGATAAAATAATCAGTCATCTCCAGGATGAGCCAGCCGCTACTGAGGTATATCAGGAGCGCTTGTATCACCGGGAGGGAGATGATTTTCTTAATGTTCTTGTTTTCAGACATATATTAGGGCTTTTGTTCAAATAAATGTATAACATCTAGGAGTGAAAGTCAAGTACGGTTTATTACTGGTGATTACAAGAGATTCCATAATTTTATGATATGAATGGCTACCATTTCAAACCGGGATATGTCAGTCTGCACCGAAGCGGGGATTGAAGCAGCGGGGAGAGGCACTCTGGGAGATGCTGGCAGATTGCAAACTCTGTCCCCGTGAGTGCAGGGTAAATCGCCTGGCAGGAGAAAAAGGATTCTGTAAAGCCGGCTCGAATTTGAAAGTGGCCTCCTTCAATGCCCATTTCGGGGAGGAGAGACCCCTGGTGGGAGTGGGTGGATCGGGGACGATTTTCCTGAGTCATTGTAACCTGGGGTGTGTGTTTTGCCAGAACTGGGATATCAGTCACCATGGGGGCGGAACTGAATGCAGTATTGAAGATCTGGGCGCTATGATGCTTCAACTTCAGGAGGATGGTTGCCAGAACATCAACGTGGTAACACCCACTCACTATTCCCCCCATGTGTTGCTGGGTCTTAACCTGGCTGCATCCGGGGGACTGAGAATACCCCTGGTTTACAATACCAGCGGGTGGGAGCGTCCCGATGTTCTTGCTTTGCTTGATGGGGTGGTGGATATCTACCTGGCTGACTTTAAATATACGGATCCGGACATGGCTCATGGCTATTCCGCAGATGCAGGGAGCTATCCCTCTGTAACAAAGGCAGCTCTTATGGAGATGAACCGGCAGGTGGGGGTGGCTGTACCGGAAAGAAACGGGGTGATTTTCCGGGGCCTGATGATCCGGCACCTGGTGATGCCGGGGGAAGTCAGTGGCTCCATGGAGGCTGTTCGTTGGATCGCTGACAACTTGCCCGGGGATACCTATGTGAATCTTATGCTTCAGTACAGGCCCGCCTACCGTGCTCACCTCTACCCGGAAATAGATCGTCCTGTGAGCAGGGAGGAGTATCTGGAGATAGTGGATGAGGCCCGCCGCTGCGGACTCACAAATCTGGATGTGGATCTTTGATCATGATCCATAAAAAGAGCCGGGCGAACTTATTTCCAGTCGTAGGGCGTTACCTGGTAGACGTAATAGTTGAGCCAGTTGGAAAACAACAGGCTGGCATGTGCCCTCCATCGGATCACAGGATCTTTTGATGGGTCATCCCCGGGGAAATAATTTTCAGGGACCGCAGTATCCAGGCCTTTGGCCTTGTCCCTTTCGAACTCATTTTTCAGGGTCAGCGGGTTGTACTCCAGGTGGCCAGAAATAAAGATCTGCCGGTTGTCCTTGGACAGGACTATATTGGATCCCACCTGGGGCGACCAGGCAAGGGCAACCAGGTCGGGATGAGCCTTTATATCTTCCAGTCGGTTTTCCGTATACCGGGAGTGGGGGGCAGGGAACACATCGTCGAAACCCCTTACCAGGTGATGTTTCCGGTCGCTGATCTGGTGGTCAAAAATTCCGAAGGCCTTGGAAGGAAGCGGGTATTTCTTTATACCATAATGGTAGTAGAGTCCCGCCTGGGCTCCCCAGCATATATGCATGGTGCTGCTCACATGGGTCTTGCTCCATTCCATCACCTCACTAAGAGTCTTCCAGTAATCCACCTCTTCGAATTCAAGGTGTTCCACCGGGGCACCTGTTATAATCAGGCCGTCATATTTACGTTCTTTAATTTCATCAAAAGTCTTATAAAACACTTCCATGTGCTCGCGTGGGGTGTTCTTCGATTCGTGCTCATCCATATAGAGCAGGTCCAGTTCCACCTGCAAGGGCGTGTTGGCCAGGGAACGGAGCAGGTCTGTTTCGGTGACCATTTTTACCGGCATCAGGTTCAGCAGGGCTACCCGCAGGGGACGAATGTCCTGGTGAATTGCCTGGCTCTCCTCCATGATAAAAATATTCTCCCTTTTCAGCTCTTCAATGGCCGGGAGTTGGGTAGGTACATTAATGGGCATGACAGCTTATTTCATTTAATAACTTATATCTCCTATATTTTGTTCTCAAGTTTACCAATTTAAGTGGTAATATTTCTGCCTTATCTGCTGCCAAATACCAGTTGGAATACACTTCCTTTTCCCTGGGTAGAGTTTACCCTGATGTATCCTCCATGCAGCCTCATGATGTGCTGGGAGAAGCTCAGTCCAATGCCTGTTCCCTTTTCCTTGGTGGAGAAGAATGGCATAAATATGCTATCCATCTGCTCGGCGGGTATCCCGGTTCCGGTATCTTCCACTGAGATTAATACTTCTTTCTTGCTGTTGATGGCCGAGAGAGTGATCTCCCTGGTTCTTTGAGTTTTGACGGCTTCCATGGCATTCTTGACCAGGTTGATAAGTACCTGTTCGATCATCCGGGCATCCATCTCCACTTGCATGGAAGGATCCGGACAATGGATAATCAGCTTACTTTCCTGCAATTCTGCCTGTTCTTTAAATAAGCCGGAGATTCGTTTTAGCAGGGCCAGGACCTCCGTTTGTTCTGCATTGAACTCCGGGGTCCTGTAGAGGTTTGTGTAGGCATCCAGGAAAACGGATAGTCCGCTGGCCCTTCGGTGAATGGTATCCAGTCCGGTTAAAATCTCCTCCACTTCATCCTCTTTCAGCCGGTCCATGTCAATCAGCTTTCCCTCATTCTGCAAACGTTCGGAGAGATTGCCGGCAATCAGTTTAATGGGACTGATGGAGTTAAGGATCTCGTGTCTCAGAACCCTGAGAAGCTTCTGCCAGGCTTCCATCTCATTCTGATCCATTTCCCGGCTGATATCCCGCACCGAGACCAGGGTGATTTCTTCATTTTTCAGAATAAAACCTGAGGAGAGAAAGATCAGGTGATGGGACTGCCCGCCAAGCTCCATTTTTTTCAGTGTTTCTTTTCCGGGGGTAAAGCTTCGGAAGAATTCCGGAAGGTCCTCCGAAACAGGAGCCAGGTCGTCCAGCTGAATCAAAGATAAGAGCCCAAAGAGCTCCAGGAAGGCCTGATTGATCATCTTTACCTCTCCCTTTGCATTGAAGGCCACCAGTCCGAACTGAACATGGTTGACGGTTTCCTCAAAAAAACGTTGCTCGGCCTCGCGATCCAGGCGAACCAGTCTGAAATCGCTGATCAGTGAATTGAATCCGGCATGGATGGCATTGAAATAGGGA
Source organism: uncultured Bacteroidales bacterium (assembly GCA_963753765.1). GTDB lineage: Bacteria > Bacteroidota > Bacteroidia > Bacteroidales. The sequence continues at coordinate 98,142 of CAVWDQ010000025.1, read as the reverse complement.
TCACGGCGCACCCGGGAAAACTGCATGGTGGGATCGTCGTTGCTCATGGCATTGATCAGTTTCAGGAGATCCCGCCTGATGCGTGTCAGGTACCAGACTAAAGCGACAGTCTCAAGAATCAGGACTACAATTAGCAGGGAAGAGGTTACCGGGAAGTCAGGTTTTTGTAAATAAATACCCAGCAGAATGGAGGTTCCCACAATGGCTGCCACAAAGGCCAGGATGGACCATATGAAGCGGCTAAAGACCATATTTTTTCATTTTCTGGTACAGGGTGGAACGGTTGATGCCCAGGACTTTTGCAGTGGCACTGATATTTCCCTGTTCTTCCCTGAGAGCCTGGGCTATCACTGATCGTTCATGTTCTTCCAGGTTCAGGGTACTGGCTGCAAGGCCCTGCTTTGTGCCAATAATGGATCCGGGGGAAAGGGAAATATTAGTAATCACATCTTTTTCGGATAGGATCACCGCTTTCTCGATGGTGTGTTCCAGTTCCCGGATGTTCCCGGGCCAGGGATGATCCTTCAGTTGATCCATTGCTGAGGATTGGATAGTTTCAGACCACTCTTTCTGTATTGCTCGCTGTATTTTTTTAAAAAGAAGGCCGATAACACCGGGATATCCTCTTTACGATTGCGAAGTGGAGGGATCTCTATCTCAATGGCATTGATCCGGTAGTAAAGGTCCTCCCGGAAGCTTTTCTCTGCAATCATTTCCTGCAAGGGCATATTAGTAGCAGAAATAACCCGAACATCCACCGACAGGGGCACAGATGAGCCCACCGGGTATATTTCATTGTTCTGAAGTGCCGACAGGAGTTTACTCTGAAGTGACTGGGGAAGGTTGCCGATCTCATCCAGGAAAAGGGTGCCGCCGGATGCGATCACAAAGCGTCCTTCCCTTTCCTCCTTTGCATCTGTAAATGCTCCCCTGGTATGGCCAAATAATTCGCTTTCAAAGAGGGTTTCCGGGAGGGCCCCCAGGTCCGTTTTCATAAAGATCTCATTCCTGCGTTCCGATAAGCGGTGAATCTCCCTGGCCACCACCTCCTTGCCAGTACCGTTTTCTCCCAGGATCAGGACACTGGCATCGGTACCCGCAATCTTGGCCACCATCTGATCCAGCTCTTTCATGGGGGCTGACTGGCAGTGACAAATACTGAGGTCCTTTTCCAGCTCTCTGGTGAGGTGGGCCTGTTTCTTTTTCAGCAGGCTTACCTCCATCCTGCTTTTTCTCAGCTTATATGCGCTTAGCAGGGTGGAGAGGATCTTCTGCTCGTCCCAGGACTTCATGATGAAATCCACAGCACCCTCTTTCAAGGACCTGATGGCCAGCTCCACATCGCCGTAGGCAGTGATAAATACCACCGAAGCATTGGGATCCTTCTCCCGGATCTTATTCATCCAGAAGATCCCTTCGTTGCCTGTAACCTGACCCGCCTTGAAATTCATATCCAGGAGAATGATATCGTAGGCATGCTTTTCCAGGGTGGAGAGGATCAGGTTGGGATTGCGCAGGGTATCAATCCTCTCAAAACTGCGGGTAAGGATTAGCTTCAGGGCAATGAGCAGATCATTGTTATCATCGACAATCAGTATGGAACCCTCTTTCCTGGGCATGTGAGCATAACTTTGAATATGTACAAATGTAAGCCATTGTTGGATTCATGCACAGCATGTGTTGGAAAATCCGACAGTGAATCATTGAAATACTAGCGTATATATCTATTAATCAGTGCATTAATAATTTCTGGCACGATATTGACATATAGATAAGGTAAAAATAGAACAGATGATTCGCAATTACCTTCTTATAGCTCTCCGGAACCTCTGGAGAAACAAACTGATCTCCCTTATAAACCTGCTGGGCATGGCCATCGGATTCGGAATATTTCTGACTCTGCTTTCATGGGTACGGTTCGATGCGGGCTTCGATAAGTTTCACGAAGATATTGAGAACATGTATGTGTTGAATATCCGGCTGAACCTGAGCGGAGCGGAATACACATCTCAACGTACGGGAGGGATCTATAACCGTGTTTTGCCAGAGCTCTTTCCCCAGGTTGAGAGCAGTTGCAGGGTGAGTGAGCCCAAAAAGTTTGAACTGGGGATCCCTGTTGAGGGAAAGGACACTGCAGCAGTCATGAAATACATCGACGAGAGCGGGGTGATTATGGTGGATAGCAACTTTTTCAGCTTTTTCTCCTTCCCATTGGTTTCCGGAGATATAGCAGAGGTATTTGCCGAAAGGGATCACATGGTCATTACCGAGACCCTGGCTGAAAAATTGTTCGGGGAGGAGGAAGCACTGAACAGACAGATCAGGATCGGGGAGGGAGGTTATTTTACTGTGGTTGCTGTGGCGGCAGATCCACCGGTTCAATCCACTTATCAGTTCAGCGCCCTCCTTGGATTCCATGTCCTGGAAGAACTGGGATACCCGGTCAACGGATATGGAGGCACTATGTACTTTAATAATTTCAAACTGACTCAGGGACGTGATCTGGTCGCGTTGAATGAAGGGATCAATAGGCATGTTGAGGAGAATTTCGAGGAAGATTTTGAATCTTATTTTTTCATGGACCGCTTTGACCGCATGCATCTTCACAACGAGAATGGGGGAGGGATAGGCTACCTGATTAACCTGATTCTGGCAGTTGTTATCCTGATGATTGCTTCTATTAATTTTGTGAACCTTACCACGGCCAGTTCTTCCATGCGACTAAAGGAGATTGCTATACGTAAAAGTGCCGGTGCTGGCAAAAGCCAACTGGTGATCCAGTTTCTGAGCGAATCTTATCTTCTGTTATTGGTCGCATTCTATCTGGGTTTCTTTATTGCGGAACACCTGACACCCCTTAGCTTTCGATCATTTGGTGTGTACCAGGAGCACATCCAAAAAGGTTGGGGATTCTGGGCGCAAATGTCAGGTATTTTTATTATCACGGGACTTCTGGCCGGACTCTATCCTTCCCTTAAAATTTCAGGATTTAAACCTTTAAGCTTTTTTTCAGGAAAGGGTATAGAGAATCCAAACACCGGAAGAAGATCCAGGAGGGTATTGATCGTGCTACAGTTTGTCTTCTCTATTTTCTTTATCACTGTCTCCATCTTCACAGTTCGTCAGTTCGATTACCTGAGGGATGCCGACCTGGGGTTTAACAGGGAGGATGTGTTATATATCCGGACCAAGGGAAAGGTCTGGGACAAGTACCCGGTGATTAAACAAGAACTGGAACAACTTGCTTTTGTGAAAGGGGTAAGCTCGGCCTCCGATGTCCCTGTGGAGGTCAATTACGGTGAGGTCGACTGGGGGGAGCGGGAGGGTGACCATAATAAATTTGCCAGGGTCATCCGGACCAATGCCGATTTCCTGACCACCTTCGAAATCGACCTGCTTGAGGGAGAGTACTTTAGCCAGGCACGTGATACACTGAACTACAATTATGTGGTGGTGAGCCATTCTTTGATCGATTGGATGGGATGGGAGGATCCGGTAGGGAGTGAAATGTATATATGGGGGCATGACCGCATCATCCTGGGTGTGACTGAGGATATCAATTTCTTTCCTTTTAACCTGCCTGGTATTGGTGGCGAGGCTCTGATTTACGTTTATGAACCGGTGCAGCAATACCTTTTTGTCAGGCTGGATTCGCACGCCTCTGCAGAGCAGCTGTCAATCATTGAGAAGGTCTTTCTGGAACACAACCCGGGATATGAATTGGAGTATGATTTTGTAAGCAATTATAAATACCCTGCTCTGGAAAGCTCAGAGGGCATCAAACTTATTTTCAAAATATTCTCTGCAGTGGCCATTTTTATCGCCATTATGGGACTGTTCGGGCTTTCCCAGTTCAACAATACTCGGAGGACCAAGGAGGTGGGGATTCACAAGGTTATGGGGGCGCAAACCGGTTCGGTGGTGAATCTGCTGCTTTCTGAATTTATAAAACTGGTGGTGATCTCTAACCTGGTGGCCCTTCCTCTTGCATACCTGGCTCTTTGGAAACTCTTTCAGTTTTTCAACTACTCCATCAAACTGAAGATCATGGTGTTTGCGATTGTATTTCTTCTTTCTGTATTATTTTCTTTGTTTACCGTACTATTCCTGGCCTGGAAAACTGCCCGGGCCAATCCGATTGATAGTCTCAGGTACGAGTAAGTCCACTTCAACCATCCGGGTTCCCACCTGGGATCCCGGATGGTATTTTTATGCTTCGTACTTAAAAGAGAGTTTAATCTTGGTCCGGTAGAACTCAATCTTCCCGTCCTTCAGATGGATGTCCTGGGCCAACACTTCTGCAATGCGAAGGTCCCTGAGGGATTTAGATGCCTTGGTAATGGCATTTTTGGCAGCATCTTCCCATGATACGGTGCTGGAACCAACCAGCTCAACGATTTTGTAAACGCTGTCCGACATGATGCTTAAGTATTATGGTTCAGTGTAAGTTACGACTTCTGAGAGGCGATGTCAAGTAAGAGGCTTTTGTGCTTCAGAAAATTTCTCTATCTTGCCTTTGTTAACACCTTTATGTAAAATAGTAACACGATGTCGGTTGTACGATTCGGGGTATCATTTGAGAAAGACGTGCTGGATGCACTGGACGAATATGTGCAGGAGAATAAGTTTTCTAACCGTTCCCAGGCACTGCGCCAGCTGGTAAACCGTCATATTGTGGAGAAAAAATGGCAGTGTAACAACAGGGTGGCGGGTTCGGTAACCCTGGTGTATGACCATCATCGGCGCGACATTGCTAATCACCTGGGCGAAATACAGCTACAATATCCTGATGAGATACTTTCCGTGCAGCGTTTCACCCTTAACGGACAATACAGCATGGAGGTGATTGCCCTTAATGGGATCTCAGCCAGGCTCACTGAGCTGGCCGAGAAGTTGATTTCAGAAAAGGGGATTCAGCACGGGAAGTTGACCATGAGCAGGTTTGATTAGATATGAAAGTAATGAAAAGAGATACGGAAGAAAAGTTATTGAAGCTTGAGAAGTGGTTTAAGGAGCAACCGGGATCCATTGTGGCCTTCTCGGGGGGGATCGACTCCTCACTGCTGCTCTTTCTGGCCAGGAAGTGGCAGGGCAGGGAAGTGGCCATCGGAGTTATTTCGGACTCGGAAAGTCTGAAGAGAAAAGATTTTCAGCTGGCACAATCGTTCAGCAGTCAGTTCGATATTATCCTGGAAGTCATAGAAACACGCGAACTGGAGGATGAACGCTACAATGAAAATCCGGTGGACCGCTGCTATTTCTGCAAGGACCATCTTTATACGGACCTGCAGAAGATCAGTGATAAGTATCCCGGATTTCCGGTGTTAAACGGAACCAATGTTGATGATCATGGTGACTATCGCCCGGGCATGAAAGCAGCAACAGAATACCAGGTGCTGTCTCCGCTGGCAGATTGTGGAATCACCAAGGAGGAGATAAGGGAAATTGCGCATCATTTTGAACTTCCAAACTGGAACAAACCGGCAAGTCCCTGTCTGAGTTCCAGGATTCCCTATACCCATTCCATTACCAGGAAGAAACTGGTGGAGATTGAACAGGCCGAGGATCTGCTGAACAGTTTTGGTTTTGAGGATGTGCGTGTAAGACATTATGGCGACCATGGGAAAATCGAGGTTCGAAGTGAGGAACTTCCCAGATTGTTGGAAATGAAAAACTCCCTGGTGGAGAAGATACGGGAGATTGGTTTTCCTGAAGTGATCATCGATGAAGAGGGACTGGTAAGTGGTAAGCTGAACCGGGCCATTAATAAGGCACAGGGAGAAAATATCAAGGGATGAAACGAATATTGTATTATGATTGCTTTGCCGGGATAAGTGGCGATATGAACCTGGGGGCCCTGGTGGACCTGGGAGTTCCTGCCGGGCACCTGGAACAGGAACTTGGGAAGCTGAATATTGAAGGATTCCGCCTGGAAGTGAAGCGGGATATGCGTAAAGGGATTAGCGGTACCAAGGTCACTGTGGTGGTTGAACATCCCGAAAATGAGAAGCACAGGCATCTCAGGCATATTGAAGAATTGATCTTAAAAAGTGCCTTATCGGACCGGATCAAGGCAAAGTCTATGGACATCTTTATGAAGGTGGCTGAAGCGGAGGCCAGGGTGCACAATATTGATATTCAGAAGGTACACTTTCATGAAGTGGGGGCCCTGGATTCCATTGCAGATATTGTAGGGGCAGCCATTTGCCAGGAATACCTGGAAGTGGATGAGATTCATGCCTCGCCTGTGCAGCTGGGAGGGGGTATGGTGAAATGTGCCCATGGTCTGATGCCGGTTCCGGCCCCGGCCACTGCCGAAATTGTGGAAGCGATTCCGGTGAAAACGGGACTGGTGGACTATGAGGCGACCACCCCCACCGGGGCAGCGATTTTAGCAGCCACCGTGGATTGTTTTAGTGAACGGATGGAACTTAGCATAGCGAAAACCGGATATGGGATCGGACAGCGCGATGGGGAGATTCCCAATGTACTTCGGGTCTACCTGGCTGAAAGTATTGGTGATTCAGGCAAAGATGTGATGGTGGAGGAAGCCCTGATGGTGGAATGCAATCTGGATGATATGAATCCGGAACGCTATACCCATGTGATGGATCTCCTGTTTGCTGCCGGGGCAGCCGAGGTATTTATAAGTCCGGTGGTGATGAAAAAATCAAGGCCGGGAAATGTGCTGAGTGTTCTCTGCAATCATGATACTGTTGAGAACATCAAAGAGATTCTGTTTACAGAAACTCCAAGCATTGGTTTAAGGGAGCATAGTCTGAAAAAAAGCATCTTACGCAGAGAGATTCTGGTAGTAAATACAAAATGGGGTGATGTGGATGTGAAGCGCTCATACTGGAACGGCCGGGTGGTCAATGAGAAACCCGAATTTGAACAGTGTCGCAAACTGGCCATGGAGCATGGAGTCAGCCTGGAAGAGATTACAAAAGAGGTAATTAAGAAACTATAATGGATAAAGCGGAAATTATCAGGCTCCTGGAGCAATACAGCAGGGGCGAATTGAAACAGGATGAGATAGCAGAAAAGCTCTCCTATCCGGGCCTGGAAGAGATGGGCTTTGCGACCCTTGATACGGACCGGCACAATCGCACCGGGATCCCCGAAGTAATTTATTCTGAAGGGAAGACACCTCAACAGCTGGCCGAAATAGCCGGGCGCCTTTATGACAGGGGAATCCCCATCCTGGCCACAAGGGCCACACGGGAAAAGTACGAAGCAGTCCTGGAGAAGGTGCCGGAAGCTGTTTATCATGAGCTGGCCAGGGCCATTGTGCATCAAACTAAGGAGCCTGCTCCTTCTGAGAAATATATCGCGGTGGTTTCCGCAGGCACCTCGGATATGCCAGTTTCAGAAGAGGCTGCAATCACAGCCGAATTCCTGGGGAGCCGGGTAGAACGGATTTACGATGTGGGAGTGGCTGGTATCCACCGGCTCTTTAACCGGATGGATCTGATCCGTAATGCATCGGTGGTAATTGTGGTGGCCGGCATGGAAGGTGCACTGGCAAGTGTGGTCGGGGGACTGGTAGACAGGCCGGTGATCGGGGTGCCATGCAGTGCAGGATATGGTGCAAACTTTGGTGGAGTTTCGGCGCTGCTTGCCATGCTGAATAGCTGTGCAGCCGGTGTAAGTGTTGTTAACATTGATAATGGATTTGGTGCAGCCTGTCAGGCCCACCTGATAAATAAATAAAACGTAATTTGGATATGAGTGAAATGATGGTACTTCTGATGTCGGCTGCAAGCCTGGGGGTAATCCATACCCTGCTGGGCCCCGATCATTATCTTCCCTTTATTGTATTGAGCAAGGCCCGCAAATGGACCCGTACCCGGACGCTCTGGATCACCTTTATTTCGGGAGTAGGTCATGTGACTGGCTCTGTGATATTGGGAATGATCGGGATTGCCATGGGGATCAGCCTGAGCAAACTGGAAGCCTTTGAGGCCAGCAGGGGGAGCCTGGTGGGCTGGATGCTGATCGCATTTGGTCTGCTCTATACTGCTTATGGAATTTATAAATATGCGAAACGTGGTGCCCATATGCATGTTCCTGCCTTCCTCCGGCCAAAATCCATCAGGCATAAAGACCTGCATCTGGATGTTAATGATATGGAAGAAGACAGTACCGGCAGGCTTACTCCTTGGATTATTTTCCTGATTTTCGTATTCGGACCCTGTGAGGTATTGATCCCGATGCTCATCTATCCGGCAGCCAATCACAGTGGTATGGGTGTTTTCCTGGTGGCGCTTGTTTTTGGTATTGCCACCGTTGGTACCATGATGCTGGTGGTCTTCCTGGGTTACCAGGGGCTCTCCATGGTCAGGTTCAAAGGCAGGGAGCACCAGTTGCATCTTTTTGCCGGACTTGTCATCCTGCTTGCAGGTGCAGGAATGCAGTTTATGGGACTATAAATGGTCAGTCCCCGACTATCTTATAGAGGTATTCGCTGGTACGCATTAAAATAGCTCCCCCGGTAAGTGCCGGGGTGGTCCAGATTTCACCCTTCAACACATTTTTTGCCACCAGTTCCGGCCTGGATCCAGCCCGGTAGACCAGGGTCTCTCCCCTGGTGGAACTGATGTAGAGGAGCCCGTCTGCATAGATGGGGGAGGAGTGGAACTTGCCTTTTAGTTTTTCCGACCATAGTACCTCTCCGCTAAGGGCATCCAGGCAGAAGAACTCGCCCTGTGCATCTATGGTGTATAGTTTCCCATCCACATATACGGGAGTAGATAGCTGCAAAATGGGAGCTTTCATTCTCCAGCGGATATGAGTCTCCCCGATATCCCCCTTCCCATCCGGATTCACAGCAAATAACTCCGCATATTTTTTACCATCTTCACCGGTAACAAAGCTGGTATAGAAATAGACCAGGCCATCACCTTCCACCGGCATGGAGATGGTGGAGTCATCGCCCTGGATAATTCGCCAGACCTCTTTACCTGTCTCCGGATCAATGGCCATGCAGACCCTGGAACCATTGCTGATTAAGAGGTCCCGTCCATTCACATTTATTATAATGGGAGTGACAAAGGCTTTCTTCCCGATATCGGCCATCTCTTCATAAATATCAAGGGGTCTTTTAGCTGTCCACAGGATTTCTCCGGTTTTTTTATCCAGAGCCAGGATGTGCTGCACATCCGTACCCTCCAGGTGGACAATCAGTTTATCCTTGTAAAGGAAAAGGGAGGAACCGGGACCCTGGATGTGTTCACACTGCAGGTCGGTTCTTTTCCAAACTGTTTCACCGCTGGTGCTGTTCAGGCAGGCAGTGCCGTAGCGGCCAAAATGGAGGTAGACATAGCCAGCTTCGATGGCCGGGGTTGGGGTGGCATAGCTGTTTACCGCATGTATCCTGAAGAGTTTATCGGGTTGAAAGACAAGAAGGTCGTGCAGCTTGTTTCCTGTCTCCAGATCCACACATATGGCGCGCATTTCCCTGCTTACCCGGTTGGCAGTGGTGAACCAGACCTGGTTGCCATAAACAACAGGGGAGGACCATCCCTGACCAGTCTCCCTGACCTTCCAGGCAATGTTTGTGGAGTCGTTCCAGGTAGTGGGAAATCCCTTTTCATAAGAGATTCCGTTCAGATCCGATCCGCGAAAGTGGGTCCATCCAGCCTCCTGCTGCTGGGACCATAATATGGAGCTCAGCAGAAAAAGGCCAAGCAGAGTTGCTATGAACTGTTTATTCTTCAAAAGCAGCGTCAAAATCGATGGTGGAGGGTGGAAAATCAACTTCTCTTACAAAATCTTCAGCTTCGTTGGCACCATGCTCCCGGTCCATTCCGCTGTCTTCCCACTCAACAGACAGGGGACCCATATATCCGATGTGGTTGAGAGCCCTGATGATCTCCTCAAAATTTATATCGCCATGTCCCAGGGACCTGAAGTCCCAGTACCTGCCCGGAGCTCCAAATTCGGTATGTCCTCCGAAAACACCCACTTCTACAGGCACATCGGACCAGTAGGCATCTTTCATATGCACATGGAAGATACGGTCGCTGAAGGTGCTGATAAATTTCACATAATCAACTCCCTGGTAACCCAGGTGAGAGGGATCGTAGTTAAATCCGAAGGCCGGGTGATAATGGAGTGCTTCCAGTGCTTTCCGGGCCGAGGCGATATCAAATGCTATTTCAGTTGGATGCACCTCAAGAGCATAGCGTATACCCAGTTCCTGGTAGGCATCCAGAATCGGCTTCCATTGTGCAGCAAAGATCTCAAATCCTTCATCGATCATGGATGCAGGAGTGGGTGGGAAACCATAGATCAGGTGCCAGATGGGACTGCCTGTAAAACCATTTACCACCTTCAGTCCCATACGGGCAGCAGCCTCACCTGTTTTTATCACTTCCTCAGCGGCACGTTTGTTCACCCCGGCGGGGTCGCCATCGCCCCAGACGTAATCGGGGAGGATGCTCTTGTGACGCTCATCGATCCGGTCCGACACTGCCTGGCCCACCAGGTGGGTGGAGATGGCAAATACCTTCAGTCCGTATTTGCCAAGAAGCGCCAGCTTCTCATTGCAGTAATGCTCATCGGCTTTGTCAACTTCAAAATGGTCCCCCCAGCAGGCAAGTTCCAATCCGTCGTAACCAAAGAATTTTGCTTTTTCACAAAGAGTTTCCAGGGGAAGGTCGGCCCACTGGCCGGTAAAAAGGGTAACTGGACGGGGCATAGGTAGAAAGTTAGAAAGTTAGTAAGTTAGTGAAATTAGCATAGGGCATTAAATTAGAGTTCGCGAACCCAGATATTGCGATAGGAGACTGGATTTCCGTGGTCCTGCAGGGAGATTGGCATTTTTGCGGGGTGTGCAATATTTTTTGGAGGACCAATATATTCGGTAGTACCCAGGATTTCCACATGATTCTGGATCAGTACACCATTGTGAATAACGGTGACATATGCAGAACTTTTTTTAGATCCGTCTTCATTAAAAACCGGAGTCTTAAAGATGATATCATAGCTCTGCCATTCACCTGGAGGCAGGCATGCATTGACCAGGGGGATGGTCTGCTTATAAATGCTACCCGCCTGACCATTGTAGTAGGTCTCGTTATTGTAAGAGTCCAGAACCTGGACTTCATACTTCCCCATCAGGAAAATTCCGCTGTTGCCGCGACCCTGGCCATCTCCTTTTACCTCGGCAGGAGAGCGCCACTCAATATGCAACTGCATATCACCAAAGCTTTGCTTTGTTTTAATTCCACCTGCCCTGGCTGCTACGGTCAGTTCGTCACCCGCAGTCCATTTAGCCGGTCCCTCTCTCTCACTTTCCCATTTCTCCAGGTCCTCTGCTCCGGCATAGAGGACAATGGCATCCGATGGTGGCGTGCTCCCTTTTCCTGGGGTTACGACTTCAGGTTTTCTGGACCAATCTTCGGTTTCTTCGGGTTTCTGACCATGGATATTGATGATCAGACCGGAAAAGAGAATCAGTGCAAGTATTTTTTTCATGAATTCTTATTTAGTGGTGTGAATAATAGTGATGCTAAATTAAGAAAGTTTACGAATTGTCATTCTATCTCGAATTTGTATTTTTATTTTCTAAGCTTGAGCTGGCAGAAAACATTTCCGGGAAAGCTTGGTTATATTTAAATAATTCATTGTATGCTCAGACTTGTCATTCTTACCATTGCAGCATGTGTTGTCTCCTTACCGCTGACAGGCCAGGATGAACGCGTTCCAACCTTTGAGGATACGGCCGCCGTTTACGAGGATCTTTTTGAAATTAAGGAGCCCCTGAATATGACCCTGACATTCAATGTGAAGGAATTACAGAAAACAAAATTTCAAGAAGAATATCTTCCTGCGGAGATGACCTGTCACGTAAACGAGAATTTTGAGGTAACACATGCGGTCCGGATCAGGGCGCGGGGAGAGATTAGGAAGAAAATTTGTTTTGCACCAATGTTCTGGGTGAATATCCGGCATTCCGGGATTGAAGCTGAGGATCTGGCTGATGTAAGCAAGCTGAAAATGGTAACCAGGTGCAAGTCCAGTACTAGTCACGAATACTATGTATTAAGGGAATACCTGGTATACCAGATATGGAATCTGCTCTCCCCCTATGGGTTCAATACCCGCCTGGTAAAACTCAAAATCATTGATACGAGCCGAAAGAATAAAGAAAGCGAGAACTGGGCTTTTTTTATTGAGCCGGAAGCCATGATGGCTGAGCGGAATAATTGCATGAGTATTAAAAGTGACAGGCTTTCCCTTAAAACGGTGAATAGGGAGTGGATGGACAAGGCGGCCTTTTTTAGCTACATGGTAGGTCAATCCGACTTTTCTGTAACCGGTCGTCACAACCTGAAGATCCTGACCCCCAAAGAGTACGGTCCCACCGGATTTATCCCCGTTCCTTATGATTTTGATTACTGCGGGTTTGTGGATGCCGAATATGCCACACCGGGAGATAACCTGGGAGTCGAATCCGTCAGGGAACGCTACTACCTGGGGGCCTGCAGAAGCGAGGAGGTTTACATGAAAACCATTGCATGGCTGGCGTCTTACCGGGATGAGATTAAGGAACTGATCCTCTCCTTCGAATACATGGAAGAATCTGAAAAGCAGTACCTTGTTGAATACATTGAAAGCTATTTTGAGGAGTCGGAACGATCGTGGTTTCTGGATAGGAAAATATCCCCCACCTGTAATTAATTTAGACTCTTCATGGAATAATTTCATTTTGGTGATTATTGCATAAATAAGAGTAGGACTATGAGAAAGAACCAGAGATACGCAAGTGCAGTGCTGGCAGCGCTTTTGATAGCACTGTTCAATTGGCTTCCCTTATTTGGGCAGGCCGGAAATCAAAAATCAGAAAAACCAAAAAATGTCATCCTGATGATCGGGGATGGTATGGGAGTCTCGCAGCTATCGTCTGCTTACTATTTCATGGATGAGAAAGATGCGGAACGGGAGCCGTCCTTCAGTCGTTTCCGGTATATCGGGCTGGCCATAACCTCTCCAGGTGCAGAAATAGTAACACAATCGCCTGCAGCAGCCACTGCTCTGGCTACGGGGCATAAGACTTACAACTATGCTATTGGGGTGGATCTGGATACACTGGCACAGGAAAATATTGTAGAGCTTCTTTCCAAGAAAGGGTTTATGACCGGTGTAATTGCTACCTCGACCATTACCGATGCCACTCCTGCCGGTTTCTATGCCCATCAGCCCGAAAGGTATATGTACCATGAGATTGCCTGGGACCTGCTCAAATCTGAAATTGATTTTTTTGCAGGGGCCGGTGTAAATCACTTTCGTGATTCCACAGGTGTTTATCCTTTTGAAGAATATGGAATAGAGCTGAATTGGACCAAACTGAAAAAGATTAAGAAACCAGAACCGGGAAGCCGGTATGGCTTCTTGCTTGGCCTGGATCGTATGCCTACCATGACAGAGGGTAGAAAAGATTATCTTGCTAAGGCAAGCTTAATTGCCATGGATTTTCTCTCTTCCGGGGATAAGGGATATTTTCTGATGGTTGAAAGCTCACAGATCGACTGGGCCGGACATGGCAATGATGTGGAGTTTATGAAAGCGGAGATCAATGATTTTGAGAAGACCATCGGGGAGGTTCTGGACTATGCCGAGAAGGATGGAGAGACCCTGGTTATTGTTACTGCCGATCACGAGACGGGTGGTTTTACACTGGGTGCTGCGGGAGATAATTACGATGGAGCTGATTACTCCGTGATAACCCCCACCTTTGCATCCACCAACCATAGTGCATCCCTGGTTCCTGTCTTTGCCTTTGGACCGGGTGCGGAAAACTTCATAGGGGTTTATGAGAATACAGAAATTTTCCACAAATTAGTATCATTATTGGAATCCGAGTAGTCGCATTTTGCCCTTTTACATATATGAATCAAACCGACCGGGACATTGTAATCTCTATCGTTACCAGAGCCTTTGAGCAGAACCCACGTGCCGTGGCGATGATGAAGAAGCAAAATCCCACCAGAAGTGTGCGCATAATGACTGAGTATGCCTATGCGTCTAGTGGAGAAATTTGATGGGATTTATCTTTCTGAAGATAAGACAACGGTGCTTTTTTACTACAAGAAAAGTCAGTATAACAGGAAGCCAATGGATTACATCCGTTACCTTAAGATGTTTATTCAGGCCATCAGACCCTCCCAGTTTTTCCCTACCATGAAACGGGAAAAATATATAGCCAGCCTGCGTCCAGATTATGAGGATTATATCTATGTATGGGTGCTAGGGAGTGTTCCCAATAACAAAAGTCTGAGAGGACTGGCTGATATCAGGGATCATTTGTTCGGATTGTCGGAAAAACTTCAGCTACCCATACTGATAGAAACCACAGTCGAAAAGGTCAGAAAGCTTTACCATTATGTGGGATTTGAAGAATACCACAAGTGGGAAGATTCCACTGCGGGGATTAATGTATGGTTTCTGGAGCGGAAACTTCAACCCTCAAAACGGGCATAAGAACCTGCTACAGCTTGGCTGCCAGCCAGTCGCCCACCTCTGATGTAAGATAGGCTTTCCCCTCGGCAATATCTTCGGTGACCACCCCTTCGCTCATGGAGCGATCTACCACATTCCTGATGGCCTTTGCCTCTTCAGTCAGATTGAGAGCCAGTTCCAGCAGCATGGCTGCTGAGAGTACTGTGGCAAGCGGGTTGGCAATATTCTTCCCGGCAGCCTGGGGGTAGGAGCCGTGTATGGGCTCAAATACAGAGGTATGAATTCCCACTGAGGCAGAAGGTAGCAATCCAAGTGATCCGGTGATCACACTGGCCTCGTCGGAGAGTATATCTCCAAACATATTCTCGGTGACCATCACATCAAATTTCCTGGGCCACTGAATGATCTGCATGGCCGCATTATCCACAAACATATAGTCTACCTCTATCTCCGGGTGAGAAGGGGTCATATCCTGTGCGGTTTCTCTCCATAGCCTTGAAGTGGCCAGGACATTGGCTTTATCAACTACAGTGAGCCGCTTATTTCTTTTAGCTGCATATTCGAATCCCAGTTCCAGGATGCGTTCAATCTCCGATCTGGTATACACACAGGTATCAAAGGCCGTGTTCAGGTCTTCGGACCGGCCCTTGTCACCAAAATAGATGCCACCCGTGAGCTCCCGGATGACCACAAAATCGGCACCTTCCACCAGGTCCTTGCGCAGGGGACTTTTATGAATCAGGGATGGGAAGGTGGTAACCGGACGAATGTTGGCATAGAGTCCCAGCTTCTTTCGCATGGCCAGCAATCCCTGCTCAGGTCGCACCTTTGCCTTCGGATCATTATCATATTTTGGATCGCCAATGGCTCCAAACAGTACAGCGTCGGAATTCATACAGAGCTGGAAAGTCTCTTCCGGGAAGGGATCACCTACCTGGTCGATGGCAGTGGCCCCAACCGGTGCTTCGGTAAAGTTAAAGCTGTGATTGAATTTCTTCCCAACGGCGTTCAGCACCTTTATGGCCTGTTCGACGATTTCGGGACCTATGCCGTCTCCTGCCAATACTGCAATATTAAAATCCATCTATTTGTCTTTTTCAATGATATTTAGCATTCTGGTGGTGCACTTGATGGCTGCAACTGTCTGATCCGGATCAAGTGCACGTGTTTTAATGAGATTACCTTCGTAGTTCCAGGTGATCATACATTCCACAAGGGCATCGGTCTTTCCCCCGGGGGGGATGCTCACCACATAGTCGGTCAGCACCGGGTGCTTCTTTTTCAATTTGTCATAGATCTTCCAGAGGGCTTTCATAAAGGCATCATACTGACCGTCGCCCGAAGCGGTTTCTTCATATACAAAGCAATCTATCTCTATGGACACCGTGGCCACGGACCGGAGTCCCCTTGCCACTGAGAGCTGGAAGTTTTTAATCCTGATCCGCTCTTCAACCCGTTTTCCCCGCAGCACATCCGAAATAATGTAGGGCAGGTCCTCTTTGGTAATAATCTCCTTTTTATCCCCCAGCTCGATGACCCGTTCAGTGACCAGCTTAGCATCCTCTTTGCTTAGCTCAATTCCAAGTTCTTCCAGGTTCTTTAAAATGCTGGCCTTCCCTGACATTTTTCCAAGTGCATAGCTCCTTTTTCTTCCAAATCTTTCCGGCAGCAGGTCATTGAAATAAAGGTCGTCCTTCTGATCGCCATCCGCATGTATGCCGCTGGTCTGGGTAAATACACTCTCCCCGATAAGGGGTTTGTTGGAAGGAATACGGACACCGGAGAATGATTCCAGCATTTTACTGGCATGGTAGAGGCGGTCCTCTCTTACATTCATCTCATACTTGAAGTGATCCTTAACCACTCCAATTACGCTGGAGAGTGGAACATTTCCGGCACGTTCTCCCAGTCCGTTCAAAGTGGTGTGTATTCCTGTTATTCCTGCTTTGATGGCTGAAAATACATTGGCTGTGGCCAGGTCGTAATCATTGTGCGCATGAAAGTCAAAATTCAGTTCCGGATAGCGGGTTACCATATCCAGGCAAAAATCATAGGTCTCCTGCTGATTCAGAATTCCCAGGGTATCGGGAAGCATGTACCTCTCGATGCTTTCGTCTTTCAGGGCATCCAGCATCTGGTACATATACTCGGGCGAGTTGCGCATGCCATTGGACCAGTCTTCGAAATAGATATTCATACGAATACCCATCTCCCTGGCAAGTCTCAGCACTTCCTTGATATCGGCAATATGCTCTTCGGGAGTTTTTCTCAGCTGGTTCTGGCAATGCTTCAGGGAACCTTTTGTTAGCAGATTGTTCACTTTACCCCCGGCATCTTTGATCCACTTCAATGAAATATCCCCGTCAATAAATCCCAGCACCTCCACCTGTTCGATATACCCTTTATCTTTGGCCCAGGTAAAGATCTTCCTGGCCCCCTGGTACTCTCCTTCGGAGACCCGGGCCGAGGCCACTTCAATACGGTCCACTTTCAAATCACCAAGCAGCACTTTGGCAATATTGAGTTTTTCAGTAGCAGTAAATGATACCCCGGAAGTCTGTTCGCCGTCCCGGAGGGTGGTATCCATGATGGTTATTTTCATGACCTGATGAAATTAGCTTCTTGATTTTTCAAATTGTGCAATCTTCTCTTTCATACTCAGGAGGTAATCAATATCATCATAGCCATTGAGAAGACACTCTTTTTTATAGGGATTGATATCAAAACTTTCTGATTTTCCTGAGGAAGGTACGCTGATCTCCTGCGCCTCCAGATCCACTTTAATAATGGTGCCTGCATCAGAAGCAATGGCTTCCAGCAGGAATGCCAGGAAGGAATCCGAGACCTGCACCGGCAGGAGCCCGTTGTTAAGGGCATTGTTCTTAAAGATATCGGCAAAGAAGCTGGAAACAACCACCCTGAAACCATAATCATGAATGGCCCAGGCAGCATGTTCCCGGCTTGAGCCACTACCAAAATTCTTCCCTGCCACCAGGATGGTACCTGAATAGGTATTATTGTTCAGTACAAAATCTCTCTATGGGCATACCCTTCTTATCATAGCGCCAGTCACGGAACAGGTTCTCACCGAAGCCCTCCCGGGTGGTGGCCTTCAGGAAACGGGCTGGAATAATCTGGTCGGTATCCACATTTTCAATGGGCAAAGGTACTGCCGTGGATTCTATGGTTTGGAATTTTTCGATTGACATCAGGCTGACATTATATAGTATTACAATTTAAACGAGGAAAGGTTCTATCCCAGAAGGATTCTTGGATCAGTGACTGTTCCGGTGACAGCTGCTGCTGCTGCTGTGAGCGGACTGGCCAGCATGGTACGGGAGCCCGGTCCCTGTCTGCCTTCAAAGTTCCGGTTGGAAGTGGCTACGGCCAGCATTCCTTCGGGCACCTTATCGTCATTCATGGCCAGGCAGGCGGAACACCCGGGCTGTCTGAGCTTGAAACCTGCAGCTTCCAGGACTTCAGTGATCCCCTCCCGGTGGGCTTGTTCTTCAACCTGTTTGGATCCGGGAACGATCCAGGCAGTTACATGATCAGCCTTTTCTTTTCCTTTGACAAATTGAGCCACTTCCCGCAGGTCCTCAATTCTTCCGTTGGTACAGCTTCCCACAAAAACATAATCAACTTTCCGGCCCGCGATGGGGCTTCCGGCTTTGAAATCCATGTAGGCAAGAGATTTAGCAAAAGACTCCCTGGTGGCCGGATCAATCTCCTCCAGAGCTGGAATCCGGTCCACGATCTTAGCTCCCATTCCCGGATTGGTCCCATAGGTAATCATGGGTTCAATATCGGCAGCATCATAGTGCAATTCCATATCAAATACGGCATCGTCATCACTCTTTAAAAGCTTCCATTTTTCCACAGCCTGATCAAATTCACTTCCCGATGGAGCAAATTCACGGCCCTTGATATAGTTGAAGGTGGTTTCGTCGGGGGCAATCAAACCACCCCTTGCTCCACTTTCAATACTCATATTACATACAGTCATCCGGCCTTCCATGGAGAGACTCCTGATGGCCGATCCCGCATACTCTATGAAATAGCCTGTGCCGCCGCTGGCGGAGATCTTTGCTATAATGTAAAGAACCACATCTTTGGCAGTCACTCCTTTCGAAAGTTCACCATCAACGGTGATGCGCATCTTCTTTGGTTTGGGCTGAAGGATGCACTGTGTTGCCATGACCATTTCCACCTCGGAAGTTCCAATTCCAAAGGCCACACTTCCAAAGGCTCCGTGTGTGGAGGTATGACTGTCTCCACAGACCATGGTCAGGCCCGGTTGGGTAATGCCCAGCTCGGGACCGATCACATGGACTATTCCATGGTAAGGGTGGTTCAATCCGTAGAGGGTAATTCCGTGCTTCTCGCAGTTTTCAGTCAGTTTATTTACCTGGAAGCGGGAAAGTTCATCCTTTATGGAGAGGTGCTGATCTTCCGTGGGGACATTGTGATCGGGGGTTGCCACGGTATTCTCCGGGCGGAACAGGCTGATCCCCCGTTTCTCGATTCCGGCAAAGGCTTGTGGACTGGTCACTTCATGGATTAAGTGCCTGTCAATATAGAGCACTGAAGGGCCTCCTTTGATCTCATCCACCACATGGGCATCCCAAATCTTATCAAATAGTGTTTTTCCTGCCATTTTGTGTTAAAATGTAACGTAAGCCGCAAATGTAAGAAACATTTGCTACAAATTGACAAAAAACAGGCCATTTTAATGTCAAATTATCACTTGATCAAGCCTTGACTTATACGATTGATTTTTTGTATATTTGGGTATGAACCTTCACAACGAATTTCCTGCCTAAGCATCCTTATTATTTGCATTTTACTTCTTTTCCCACTTTCCCTGTTTTCCCAGGAAGAGCCGGAGAATATCTAGCAGGTGGATACCATTGATACTTCTGCTGATATTTTTGATGAAAGCGATCCCATGCATATCACCCTTACCCTCGATTTAAAAAAATACCAGCGTGAGAAGTATAAGGGGGAGTATATGCCGGTCCATTTTCTTTACCAGTTAAATGACAGCGTGCTGCTGGAGAAAACCATGCGCATGAAAGCCCGGGGTGAGTTCAGGAGAAGTCATTGCCATATGGCACCCTTCTGGTTGAATGTCCGTGACACTGATGAAAACAATGAACAATATCAGAATCTAAGCGAATCAAGATAGTCACCCACTGCAGGGGTATCAGAAGCCTATGAGGAGTATGTGCTGAAGGAGTACCTCTGTTACAGGATATACAATCTTATTTCGCCTGTCAGTTTCAGGGTAAGGCTGGTGAGGATGACCTATGTGGATACCGGGCGGAAGAACAAAGTAACAGAGGGCTGGGCCTTTATGATCGAACCGGAGGAGATGCTTGCAGAACGGAAAGGAGCTCGGGTGGTGAAGAATAACGAATTGCCAACCACACTTATGCGTCCCCTGGAGATGGATGTATTGGCCCTGTTCCAGTATATGATAGGTAATACTGATTTTTCGGTGTCGGGCCGGCATAACATAAAGATCCTGGGACTGCCTGGTTTTGGAACCAACGGATACACGCCCGGTTCCCTACGACTTTGACTATACGGGATTGGTAAACACCTACTATTCATTTCCTAATGAGGAACTGGGGATCAAGTCAGTCAGGGAGCGTTATTACCTTGGCCCCTGCCGGACAGATGATGCCTATCTGGCAGCCATTGAACATATCAATCAATTCAGGGAGGAGATCATACAGTTGTTAACTGAATTTGAATTTCTGGATCTGAAAGCAAAAAAAGAAATGATCCGTTATCTTGAGGAGTACTTTAAACAGGCCAGCCAGCCTGACATCATTCAGTATGCACTTCGCAGCACATGCTATTAGGATTTCCGCGAATATGCACTATTTTTGACGAATTGTTACCAATGTACTCGATATGCTAACAGTTCATAAGATAGGTGGCACATCCATGTCCAAATTTGAAGATGTGCTTCAAAATATTGTAATTGCCCAGGCCCCCGGTGGTTTTTATTACGACCGGATCTTTGTGGTATCTGCCTACAACAAAGTGACCAACTGGCTGCTGGAACATAAAAAGACCGGTGAGCCCGGTGTATATGACCTTTTTGCAAAGAATCAAGATTACCGTAAAGCCCTGAATGCGTTGCTGGAAAAACTGGTGAACATTAATAAGGGAATGGCAGGCATTGGACTGAATCTTGAGGAGGCCGAGACCTTTATCCGGGATCGGGTCGACCAGTGCAGGAACTACCTGCTTAACCTGGAAGAGGTGATTGCTTCCGGCTATGTGAACAAAGAAAATATTCTTCTGGCCGCCAGAGAAATCCTGGCATCTATCGGGGAGGCACATTCAGCCTATAATTCGGTAAACATATTAAATAACAATGGTATAAATGCGGTGTTTGTGGACCTGTGCGGATTTCATGATGCAGAGTATCTGACTATCGATGAGCGCATTAAGCAGGCTTTTTCGAAGATCGATTGCTCCATGCAGGTACCCATTGCCACCGGGTATACCAAGGGGACAGAAGGAATTATGCGGGAGTTCGATCGGGGCTATTCCGAAGTCACCTTCAGTAAGATCGCTGTTTCCGTAAAGGCTGCTGAAGCAGTGATCCACAAGGAGTACCACCTCTCAAGTGCCGACCCGGCCATCGTGGGAGTGGAGAATTCAAGACCGGTGGGAGCAACCAATTTTAATGTGGCCGATCAGCTTGCTGATATCGGAATGGAGGCGATTCATCCTAAAGCATCCAAACCACTGGAGGTAGCAGGGATCAATATCCGCATCAAGAATACCTTTGAACCCGAACATCCGGGAACATTGATCTCCAACGAATATGTGGGGGAGGAGAGCAGGGTGGAGATTATATCCGGCACGGACAAAGTGTTAGCCATTGAAGTGCATGATCCTTTTATGGTGGGACAGGTAGGTTATGATCTGAGTCTGATGAAGGTGATTCAACGGTACCAGATCTCCTATATCCTTAAAGCCACCAATGCCAATAGTATTACCATGGTATTCTGGGAGAAGGATATTTCTGAGGCACTGCTCATCGAATTGAAAGGGCTGTATCATAAAGTGACACATAAAAAGGCAGCCCTGGTGTGTGCAATGGGTACCAACATTACCTATCCAGGATCATTGGCAAAGGCAGCTACCGCACTATTTGAGGGTTGTGTGAACGTGGAGGCGGTTTCCCAATCGCTGATGCAGGTCAACATGCAGTTTGTCATTGGACGGAATGATTACGAGAATGCCATCAGGGTATTAAACCAGGCACTCTGCGTGGAGGCTTAAAATTAAACCTTTGCGAATACGCTAAGTCAAACTTGTTAATTTGAACTACTCTACTGACTATGAAGAAGACAAGCATTTTATGTATTGCCTCCCTGATTTTATCCCTTTTTTTTACCGTTTCCTTGCCTGGTCAGGAGCCTGAGAGCGCTCAGGAACCTGAGGCCGATTCTCTGGCACAGAGAGTGGACGGGCTTCGGATTTTCATCGACTGCTCCCGTTGTGATATGAATTATATTCGTGAGGAGATACCCTATGTGAACTATGTAAGGGATGTTAAGGAGGCCCAGTTATATATCCTGGAAACCAGGGAGCAGACAGGAAGCGGAGGTAACAGGTATACGTATAGTTTTGTAGGACAACAGGAATATAAAGGTATAAACGATACGCTTTATTTATTCGAGCAGACCGGATGATACCAGGGATTACCAGAGGATCTGGAGAACCCAGATGCTCAAGATGGGAATGATGCCCTATGTGGCAAAAACCCCCTTATATAGTGAGGTCCTGATCAATCCCTCCGAGCGGGTGGAGACACAGGTGGTTGAAGATAACTGGGACAACTGGGTATTTGAGCTGGAAGCCGAACCTGATTTTGAAGGCGAGGACTCCTATAAGGAGCTGGAGCTTAGAAGCTCGGTATCGGCCACCAAAATCACCCATGACTGGAAACTGGAATTGGATTTTGATCACCGCTTTACCAGAACAAAATATACTTACGACGATACCCTCTACACCAATGATAAAAGTTACATGGGTTTCGATGTACTGGCGGTGAAAAGTCTTGGGGATCACTGGTCGGCAGGATTGAGGGCTGAACTGCTTTCATCTTCCTACAATAATACCAAGCTTTCCAATGACATTATGCCTTCTGTGGAGTATAATATTTTTCCCTATTACGAATCCACCCAACATCAATTAAGAATCCTGTATGGTATAGGAAGTTCTTACAGGATATATGAAGATACAACCATTTACGATGAAATTGAGGAGCTCTTATGGCAGCAGCAATTGCAGATTGCCTACCAGGTGCAGGAGAAATGGGGTTCCATCAATGTTTCTCTGGAGGGATCCAATTTCTTTCATGATTTCTCAAAGAACAGGATTGAACTGGCCGGTTACATAAGCATCAGAATCCTGAAGGGTTTATCCCTGAGGATCAGGGGTGGTGTGGCCCGTCTAAATGACCAGGTATCACTGGTAAAGGGGGAAGCATCCGAAGCGGAGATCCTGCTTCAGCTGCAGGAGCTTGAGACCACTTACACGATAAATGGGGGACTTGGACTTACCTATACCTTTGGCTCCATTTACAACAATATTGTAAACCCGCGCTTTGGGAACGGCAGAAGATTCTTTTAGTTTCCGTCGGGAATGATATTTCCAACCCCGCTTACATCGGTGTCAACGGTGGGATTGCCCCTGTACCAGATATTTCCCACTCCGGAGATGCTTACATCCAGATGGTCGATTACATGGACCTCGCAATTTCCTGTACCTGAGATTCTAATAGTGCATTCATTCACCGGCATGTCATAGGCATCCACATTTCCTGCTCCGGAGATATAAATGTCCAGCACATCCTGCTGTGCACCCGAGAATTCAAAATCTGCTGCCCCTGTAATTCCTGCGTAGTTCACGGAGGGTATGGTAATTTCAGCTCGTATCTCCTCGGATGTATTTACCGAATAACCATTTTTGAATCCGATCTCCAGGACTCCATTGTTTACCTTAGATGTCATAACCTCCAGAACCTCGGATTGAGCATAAAATTCTACGGCTTGTGGTTCGCCAATCTCAATTTCAACATTGCAGGTTCCGGTCACCGATACTCCTTCAAAGGCCGGAAGTTCGACTTCCATGGATTCCACAGCACCACTGCCATAAATAGTCTGATTACCAACTCCGTCGCATCCCGCAATCAGTATCCATGCCAAAAGAGCCAGGGCTATTTTTTTCATCATTTTCATAGTTTTTTTATTTAAGAGACAGTTGGAATAATAAAAAGTTGCTTGGGAAGGACAAGCGGCCCCGATTTCTTTTATATCTTCAAACCCTGTTTATACAAGCCCTTGCTCATGCTACTGCCTTCCTTTATCAGACCAAGCATTTTCCCTGTAATGATCATTCTATTGATGGGGTGTAAAGGAAAACCGGGTGACCAGGAAAAGAAAGAAGAGCTTATCCAGGAGGATTGGCATATGACCGATGAGCTTAATACCGCGGCAGAGCTGGGACCTGCAGAGGAGATGGCTTTTCGGCAGGCAGCTCATGATGGGGCGTTGGAGCAGGTAAAAACATTTCTGAAGCAGGGTGTGAATTTCAATGCTGTTGATGAGGGGGGACAAACGGCACTGATGTTTGCAGCTTTTAACGGGCATTCTGAGATAGTCCTTTTACTTATCGAAGAAGGGGCCGAAATTGATCAGCGCGATTATTTGGGTCGTACAGCACTTCTTTACGGAGCAACCGGGCCCTTTCCTGAGACCATAAAGATCCTTCTTGATCGTGGTGCCAATCCAAATCTGGTGGATTCCGATGAACATTTCTCTCCCCTGATGCATGCAGCTGCCGAAGGACACCTGGAGGTAGTAAAGGTCCTGATAGCCTATGAAGCTGACCCTTCATTAAAAGATGTGGATGGCGATGATGCAGCCTCCTTTGCAGCACAAGCGGGACATTTACAGGTGGTCGAATACCTTAATAGTATAAATTGATTAAACCATCGTTACTTTTGATCGTCAAAGTGAGAACTGACCTGATTATACATTGCGATTTTCGTCAAATGGGATTTGATATAAGAAAGGCTGCAGGCGCAGCTTTATTTCTTTTATGCATGATTCTCTTACCCCTGCAGGGACAAGAGTCTTCTGAAGGATCCTCTTTGCCCTTTGCCGATCTGGTGTACTGGGCCTATGGCCAGGATCAGGAGCTGGTCAATGGCATGCAATACTACAATAAGCATCCCCGCAGCCTGGGGCATCCCTATCTGATGGAAGGCTGGGTTCATCAGGGCTCCGTAATCATTCGCGGCAAACTTTACAGCGGTGTCTGGCTCAAATATGATATACATAAGCAGCAGGTAGAGGTTGAGTACCAGACCATGAGCGGTGCAGATAACCAGGTGATCCTGGTAGGTGACCGCCTGGATGAATTCACCATCGGTGAGCATTATTTCAAAAGAATGCAACTGGATGAGGAAGTGGGGGAGCAGTTTTACCAGGTGATAGGTGAGGGAAAAATGATCTTGTATATCCAGTGGGAGAAAAGGCTGGTGCCTGTCAGTGGCGATTCCCGGTTTATAGAGGAGTTTACCTCACCCAAGAGATCTTACATGCTTGGAATGGAAGGTTCTGTGCAACCATTTAGCAGTAAGAAGAGTTTTGTAGCACTGTTTCCCAAGGGTGTCCAGAAAGATATGAAGAGACTGATCAAGCAGAATCATTTGCTGATCAGAACCGCATCTACCCAACAGCTGGAGTTGTTTATGATAGCAGCCGGGAATCTTCTGGAGGGAGGAGATTGATGGGCAGACTCTTGCATATACTCCTGCTGCTCTTAGTCCTGGTCCCGGTTTCACTTAAAGGACAGGATCCTGATATTGTGTTTAAAGGGACCTACCAGGACATACCTTTTGCCGAGTTTGTTGAGGATGTGGAGCAGCAAACCGGAGTTCGCTTTTATTTCCTGGAGAACTGGATCCGGGGGGTGAGGGTTACAGCTTCGGGCGAGGAGATCTCCCTTCGGAGAACACTGGATAAGACTCTTCTGCCTGCCGGCCTCTACTACCATATAGAAGGGACAAAAGAGGTATATCTTTCCAACCAGAAGGCCTTTGTAAGCAGATTGCCCGATTATTCTGGATCCGCAGCTGCTTCCGGTCAACTTGCTGAAGGGGAGGGCGATGGCCTTACCTCCACTGAACAGCGCTATATTGACGGCAGGAAAGCAGGCATACTGGAGACCCTTAGCGTTGGAACCAGGGCAGAGGGAAGAGGGAATAATGTTGCGGTATTGCATGGAAAGCTTACCGACCTGGAGACAGGCGATCCGCTGATCGGAGCTACGGTCTATTTTGAAGAATTGAAGAAAGGCACCGCCACCGATGTGGATGGAAGATTCAGCATCGTGGTCAGACCAGGTAAATATACCATCGAGTTTAAGTGCATGGGCATGGAGGATCGTCTGAACTATCTGGATGTGCTCTCAGGTGGTAACCTGGATATTACCATGGAGAAAAGCATTATTGCACTGACCGAGGTTGTGGTACAGGCCAACAGGTACCACAATGTGCGGGGAACCCAGATGGGTTTCGACCGTCTGAATTACAAAGTTTTGAAGGAGGTCCCTGTGGTAATGGGCGAGAAGGATGTACTGAAGGTGATCCAAATGCTGCCGGGTGTGCAGACAGTGGGAGAGGGAGCCGCCGGATTTAATGTAAGGGGCAGTGCAGCGGATCAGAATATGATCTACGTGAACAAAGTACCTGTCTATAACAGCTCCCACCTCTTTGGCTTCTTCACCTCTTTCAGTCCGGATATAGTAAAGGATTTCACACTCTACAAGAGCAATTTACCCGCCTCCTTCGGGGGCCGCATGGCTTCTGTCTTTGACATTACTGCAAGGCAGGGCAATATGAATAAATATACTGCCAGGGGCGGGGTCAGTCCCGGTTACGGCCCGCCTGTCGGTGGAAGGCCCCATCAAAAAGGGCAAGAGTTCCTTTATACTGGCCGGTCGTACCACCTACTCGGACTGGATTCTTTCCAAACTGCAGGACCCACAACTCAGGGACAGTAAGGCTAATTTTAACGATCTGTCGGGTATGCTCACATGGGAAGCCGGTGAAAAGACATTGATCAAGGCTTTTGGATATTATAGTCATGATTATTTCAAGCTGGGAACCACCAACCAGTATGATTATAACAATGCGGGTGGATCGGTGAATATAAGACGCAGAATGGGTTCCAGGCTAAGCGGTGATCTTGCGCTGGTCTTTGGTACCTACGATTTCACAACCATTAATGAGCAGGTGGCTTCTGAAGCCTGGACCCAGTCATTCAGGGTCAATCATTATGAAACCAGGATGGATATGTCCTGGCTTTCCCTGGGGAAGCATAAACTGACCTTTGGCGGAAATGCCATCCTCTACAACCTCGACAGGGGAGATGTATTGCCCTATAGCGATATATCCATGCGGGTACCCGTAGATCTTGGATTGGACAATGGGGTGGAAGCCGCTGTTTATCTGGCCGATGAGATCGCCCTTACACCTCGCCTGACGCTCTACGGAGGGCTGCGGTTCGCAAGTTATTTTGTCCTTGGTCCCAATGATGTTCAGGTTTATGGTGAAGGATTACCCATGCAGCCCGGAAGCGTTGTGGATGTGATTTATGCCGATCCTTATGAACTAATTAAAACCTATACAGGCCTGGAACCCAGGGTGGCGCTGAACTTTATGCTGGGAGCCAATAACTCCCTGAAGTTCTCGTATAACAGGGTAAACCAGTTCATGTTTATGTTGAGCAATACCGTTGCCATTTCGCCCACCGACCAGTGGAAATTGGTGGACTACAACATTATTCCCCCCTTTGTGGATCAGTTTTCCCTGGGCTTTTACCAGGACTTTCCCAGGGGTGGCGTAAACACCTCCATCGAAGTCTATTACAAGACCATTAGCAATGTGGTGGATTACCGCGATGGGGCCAACTTCATTACGACTCCCAATGTAGAAACAATGACCCTCCAGGGGGAGCAGGAAGCTTATGGTTTTGAGGCACTTTTAAAGAAGAATGCCGGCAAGCTGAGCGGATGGATAGCTTACAGCTACGCACGTTCTATGATGGAATTCGATTCACCCTATCCAAATGAAAGGATCAACTACGGTGATCCTTATCCATCCAATTTCGATCGTCCGCATAATCTGAGTGTAGTCACCAATCTCAAACTCAACCGGAGGCTCAGTTTCTCGGCCAATCTGGTATATACCACAGGAAGACCGGTTACCTATCCAGTCTCCATTTACTATGTGGATGAAATGCAGTTTATCGACTACGCCGACAGGAACAGCTATCGCATCCCGGACTATTTCCGGCTGGATCTCTCCATTAACCTGGAAGGGAATTTGAGGGAAAGGAAGCTTTTTCACTCCTACTGGATGCTGAATTTCTATAATGTGACCGGAAGATCAAATGCCTACTCTATCTATTTCCAGAACGATGAGGGTACCATTAACGGGTATAAACTCTCCATTTTCGGGCAGGCGGTGATTACCCTCTCCTGGAACTTTAAACTCGGGAACTATGCCAGTGAATAGAAACACCCTCATATTACTGATTGTGCTGGTGCTTAATTCCTGTGTGGAGCCCTATGACCCAATCATTAATGAAACACAGGAGGTGATGGTTATTGACGGGATGATCTCTGACAGACCAGGCAGACATACGGTCACTGTTTCTCGCTCCACACCTTATAACAACCCGGTTTTTGAGCCTGTCAGCGGCTGCGTGGTTTCGGTTCAGGACAATTTGGGTCATATAGAATTCTATACCGAGAGCTGGGAAGATGCCGGGGTCTATGAAGCTAACCTGGAGGAACCCTTCCTGGGGGTGGACAAGATCTATTCCCTGCAGGTAGTTACTCCCAGCAACAATGTGTATGTTTCCGATTATGATACGCTGCTCTCCTGTCCTCCAGTGGATGCCGTATACTATGAAGATGCGGTAAGCGGAGGTGAGGATCCGGACGATGTCTGGCAGGGTATTCAGTTTTATAACGATGTAAGGGGCTTTGACGGGGGTGCCCGGAACTACCGCTGGAAGGCCACTGCCACCTGGGAGTACCATTCACCCTATACGTCGAATTACGTCTGGTATTATGGAGTTACCCTTCCCTATCTGGTGGATTCAGTCTCTACCTGCTACCTTACAGAAAACATAGAAATGGTCTTTGCGGCTTCCACCCAGTTGCTCTCAGAAAACAATATTTTCAAGAATAAATTGCACTATGTATCGGATCAGACGCCCCGGCTGGCGGAACGCTACAGCCTGCTCGTGGAACAACAATCACTTACGGACCAGGCGTATACATACTGGGAAAAGTTAGCGGCACAGTCGGCAAATTCTGCCAGCCTTTATGAAACACAGCCCTCCAGCAGTCAGGGCAATATCTATAACGTGAATTCAAGCTTTGAAAAAGTCCTGGGCCTTTTTTATGCGACATCGATAACAGAGGACCGGATATTTGTGGAGTATGAAGATCTGGATTTTCCGGTTGGTGCTTACACCTGCAACCTGGACACGCTGGAGAATAATAACAGTTTTTACATCGACAACTATTATTATGTGATTTCTCTGAATCCCCTGGGTCCCGGTCCGCCCTGGTTGTACGGTCAGAAGAACTGCTTTGAGTGCACCCTGCGTGGAGGCGATAATGAAGTACCTGATTTCTGGTAATGAAGATAAAAAGAGTCTCATATCAACTTTTGGCTATTGCGATCCTTTCAGGATGGGCAGGCTCTGTAGTTACGGGCCAAACACCTTTTGACAGGGAGTATCGGGAAGTTGCATCGCAGATTCGTGAGCAGGTTCTCTTATTCAGCGACCGCTCCCTATACGCGGTGGGTGAGACCATTAATTTTGTTGCGGAGCACAGCGTTGCCGGTCCCATTGAAGAGCAGGCATGGAGCAGTGTATTATATGTGGAACTGATTGCTTCAAATGGTCAGCCCCTTGCGCAGGGAAAGTATCTTCTTTCCGGAGGGAAGGCCGAGGGTACGCTACATATTCCTGCTGAATCCTTAACGGGTAATTACTACCTGAAGGCTTATACCCGGTGGATGCGGAACCAGGGTCCCGGAAGTTTTAGCTATACGGCCCTGAAGATTATCAATCCTTTCCGCTCCGAGGTGGTGGAACATGCAGATATTGAAGGCACTTCTACAAGTGCCCGGAAAGCAATGTACAGGGAAGAAATCATGGAGTGTTCCACATCTTCTGCATCTTACAGGCCTGGCGAGGAAGTGCTCTTAGAACTTAAAGGAATATCTGGCGCATATTTTGGGCCCTTAAACGCATGCGTCACAGTGGTGCCGGAAGGAGCCATTGATCTCTCGGAGGGAGCCTATGTGCCGGTTTCCCATGATGAAGGTGACAGCTTCAGTGTCAGGTTCCTCCCTGATCTGGGCAGGACCATATCCATATCAGGGACTGTTGTTGATTCGGGCCAGGGCCCGGTGCCCTATGCCACACTGCATTTTTCACTCCTGGGTAAGTCTCCCGACTTTTTCGCCGCCATGGCCGATGAGAACGGCAGGTTTGTACTCAATGCTCCTCCAGGTGCAGGTGAAATACTGGAGTACTTTATTGCCCCGGAGCAGGAAGAGGGAGAAGGATTGGAGGTTCGGATCGATGAGGAGTTCGACTCCCGGACAGTAGACTTACCGGGTGGGGCCTTCCGGCTTAGTGAGGATGAAAGGGAGCTCGCCAGGAAAATAGCTCTGAATATGCAGCTTTCAAATGTCTATATGCCGGAGTCTGTATCAGAGGAAACGCAAGTCCTGGAAGAATTTTCCGAAGGGAACCGCATCCCCTTTTATGGCACCAGGGTGAATCGCCTGCTTATTGACGACTATGTGATGCTTCCCAACCTGGAGGAAGTATTTATCAACCTGGTTCCTGAAATCCAGTTTTACAAAAAGAAGGGGGTGACCAGGATCAGGTTATTAAGTGATAATAGCTCCATCGAGGTTTATAGCCCATTGATCATGATTGATCATGTCTCCGTATTTGATCATCAGTCCCTGCTGGCTCTTTCCCCGGAGAAAATCGAGCGGGTTGACCTGATCAATGAAATTTACCTGAAAGGAAATGTGACTTTTGGCGGGATCCTTGCCATCCATTCGAGAAAAGGGGATATGGCTGGTATAGATCTTCCAAAGGGATCATATTTTTTTGATTATCAATCATTTCATCCGGAGCTAAAGTCTGAGGAAGAACTGCCCGTCCCTGATGCCCGGGTACCAGATACCCGTAACACCCTGTTTTGGACCGGTGGGTTGAAGCTGGAACAGGACACTCAAAAGGAGCTAAGCTTCCGGGCACCGGAACAGACGGGTAGCTATGTAGTTCTGGTCCGCGGCATTCTGCCTTCCGGGGAAGCATACTCGGCAAAGACAAAGTTCAGGGTGGAGTAGTACATCTAAAATTCAATATCTTTGCAGCTTCTAAACAGGAAATGAAGGGAAAAATGAAAGATTTTCCGTTGCACTCTTTTTATGGCGA
Source organism: uncultured Bacteroidales bacterium (assembly GCA_963753765.1). Lineage (GTDB taxonomy): Bacteria > Bacteroidota > Bacteroidia > Bacteroidales. Next base: position 67,093 of record CAVWDQ010000025.1, on the reverse strand, counting down.
TATTCATTCTACCTACGACAGGGTGAACCGGATTTTCACATTTGGAAGAGACAGGGCGTGGCGAAGGAATGCGGCCAGGGAACTGCTTAAGGCGAAGCCTGACAGGGTGCTGGATCTGTGTACGGGAACAGGCGACTTTGCCCTGGAGCTGGCGCGCCAGTCATCCCGGCTTAGCCATGTACCTGAACTCACAGGTTTTGACTTTAGCAAGGATATGCTCATGGAAGCCGGGCGGAAGCAGGAAGAGATTCAGAGGAAAAAGAGGCAGCCCGAAATCAGCTTTTTGGAGGGGGATGCAGGAGAGATGCCCTTTGAGGATGGCTGCTTTGATTCCATGGGAATCACCTTTGGCATCCGGAACCTGGTCTATGAAAATTCCAATGCCTTAAAGCACCTGGGTGAGATGGTAAGGGTGTTGCGACCCGGCGGACAACTGGTGGTGCTGGAGAGCAGCAAACCCCTTAGCCCCCTCTGGAGAGTTTTTAATAATTTTTATCTCCGTTTTATACTTCCTTACCTGGGAGGATTGATTTCGGGTAACCTGAAGGCCTATAAATACCTGGCCAGTTCCTCCAAAAACTACTATACCATGGAGGAGATGGGAAAGATTCTGGATGCAGCCGGATTCCAACTGATCCGCAGCCGGTCACTTTTTCTGGGGTCGGTCATGTTACTGGTATTGGAGAAGAGATAGCAGGAAATTGTATATTTACCCAGGAGATACACAGAATGACCATTGACGAGATAAACGCTGCGAGCAAGAATACCTTTATGGATTTCCTTGGCATCGAGTTCACCGATGCTTCGGAGAGTAGCCTGGAAGCCAGGATGCCCATCACGCCAAAACTATACCAGCCCATGGAAGTCGTACATGGGGGAGCCCTGATTTCTCTCGCGGAAAGTGTGGGAAGTGCCGCATCATTTCTCCTGGTGGATCCGGAACATTTCAATGTTCTGGGAAGCGTGGTGAACAGTCAGCATATTGCTCCGGCCAGGAAGGGAACCCTTTATGCGAAAGCCAGCTTGCTTGTAAAAGCTGATTTTAAACATATATGGGATGTGGAAATTAAGGATGATTCAGGCAAACTTATTTCAATCAGTCGTGTTACCAATAGTATTAAACCAAGAAAAGCCTGAAGCAGTAGGCTGAGTATGTATCATGAACAAGGGTCTCATAGCCATCCATAACGCCTCCATTGCCAAGAACCTTCCTTTTGTAACCTTTCGTCTGCCCCAGCAGGAGCATTCCACAACATATATTCAGACCACTCCGGGTAATGTTGAGTGGGAAAGTATCCGGGACATCTCCGGGGAAACCGGTTTTCTGATGGCCCCCTTCGATACCAGAAACGGGCATCGCTATATCCTGGTAAAGCCTGATCTGGAGATTGATGGCGGGGAGATCAGCAAGGAAGTCATCCACAGGGTGGAAGCTCTTGAATCAAGACCACAGCCTCATTGGAACGCAGGAGCTCCGGTGGTAACCGGGCGGGAAGCCTATATGGAGCAGGTAGATGCCATTAAATCGTCTATTTCCACCGGCGCTTTTCAGAAGGCAGTGCTTTCCCGGATCCAGGTGGTGGAAGGGATGCATATGGAGATCATCCCCAGGCTGTTTCAGGCCATTTGCAGAAAACACCCCAACGCTTTTACCTATCTCTTTAAGAGTGATGAGCACTTCTGGCTTGGAGCCTCTCCCGAACCTTTGCTCAGGCTCCGGGAAGGGAAGGTTTCTACGGTATCTCTGGCAGGAACCAGGCCCTATGCTGAAAAGCACCTGGATATTAACAGGTGGACCGCCAAGGAGGTCCTGGAACAGGAATATGTAACCCGATATATACACGACGTATTAAGAGCTTTTGATGTTAAGGATTACAGGATCAGTTCAGCCTATGTTAAGAAAGCCGGGAACCTGCTGCACCTGCGAACAGATTTCACCCTTGATTTTGAACGACTCAATGGAAGGTTGTGGGATTTCGTGGATGCCATGCATCCCACTCCGGCTGTAGCGGGACAGCCCAAGGAGGATGCCATTCGCTTTATAAAAAAGTTGGAGCCCCACGACAGGGACTACTATACAGGATTTCTGGGGCCCTTATCCCATGATAGTGCCACAGATCTGTTTGTGAACCTGCGTTGTATGAAGATTACTCCTGAATTTATTTCTCTCTATGTTGGAGGAGGTATTACCCTCGAATCGGATCCGGCCGAAGAGTGGAATGAAACCCGCCTGAAGGCACAGTCCCTCTTAAAGATCATGGGAAGCTATATGAATATTCCGGACTAAGCGAATGCATCCATCTTCAACATATTGCCGAACTGGGTCCCCTGCTTGAAAGGATTGGCGCCAGGCACATTATCATTGCTCCCGGAAGTCGGAATGCACCCCTTATTCAGCTTTTTACCTCGGACAAGCGCTTTATTTGCCACAGTATTGTGGATGAGCGCTCCGCTGGCTATGTGGCCCTGGGAATGGCCCGGCAGCTTGAGCAGCCCGTGGTAGTGCTCACCACTTCGGGTACTGCTGTATTGAATCTGTCCCCGGCTGTGGCCGAAGCATTTCACCAGCAGATCCCCTTACTGGTGCTGACGGCCGATCGTCCCCGTGAGATCATTTCCCAGTTTGACAATCAGGTGACCGATCAACGTGCTCCTTATTTCAATCACTCCAAGGGTTTTTATGAGTTTCCTGTCCAGCTGCAAGAAGAAGGCGGACTGGAAGGGGGAATCCGGTCAGCGGAAAAGTTACTCCTGGAAGCTCTGCATGAGCCAGCCGGTCCGGTGCATCTGAACCTGCCACTTTTGGAACCTCTTTATGAGCCTTTGCCTTCTTCCATACTTCCCGCCGGAAATTCTGGCCTTGAGCAGGAGGACCCGGATATGGAGATGCATGCGAACGCTGGTATTGACCTGAGAGGCAGAAGGACTTTGATACTGGCAGGTATGGGCACAAAAGACCCGTCGCTTGAAAAGGCTCTGGAAGAATTGCTCTCCCGGCAGCAAGTTGTGGTTGTGGCAGAGAATATTTCCAATAAGAACTCCGAACTTTTCATATCAACACCTGAGCTGGTACTTGCCGGTGCTTCGGATGAGGAGGGTAAGGCCCTGGCTCCGGATCTGCTTATTGCATTCGGGCTCCAGGTGGTTTCCAAACGCTTGAAACTCTTTGTGCAGTCCCTTAAGGATTTGGAAATTATAGAGCTACAGGAGGGCCCATCACTGCTTAATCTGCTCGAGGGGCTGGCGGTCGCGGACAGGGCTGAAAATCATTACCTGGGATCATGGAAGGATATTGAAAGGAGGGAAGCCGGACGAGCCTTAACCTATCTGCAACAGGCAGCTTTTGGAAACCTGAGTGCCCTGGCACGTATTCTGGAAAGTATCCCTGCTCAGACGGTGGTCCACCTGGGGAACAGTTCCACCATACGCTTTTCCCAGGTAGTGCAGTCCAGGTCCGACCTGTTGTATTATTCAAACAGGGGGACATCAGGGATTGATGGATCCCTGTCAAGCGCGGTTGGAGCTGCCATGGTTTCGGATCAGCAGCATCTGCTCATTCTGGGGGACCTGAGCTTTGTCTATGATTCAAACGGACTGTGGAACAAGGATTTTCCTGAGAATCTTAAAATTGTAGTAATAAACGATGGTGGCGGAGGTATTTTTCGCCTCCTGGATGGACCCGGCCGCATGGATTTTTTCGAGGAGTTCAGTGTAACACATCACCCGGTATCGCTGGAATTACTTTCAGGGGCCTTTGGCAGGAGGTTTGCAAGAGCCGCGAACATGCAGGAGCTGGATCATCAGCTGGCGAGCCTTTGCTCTCCCGGGAGTGGCCTGTCCATACTTGAGGTGGATACTGCCGGCAGTGATAATAGTCGTATTTTTAAAGAGTTGTTTAGTTCATAAGATGTAAGAGAATGGAGAAAAGAAACTGGCTTAGTCTAAAAGAATTTGAAGAGATCCGCTTTGAGTTAAGCAGCGGGATCGCAAAGATCACCATAAACCGGCCCCGCTACTACAATGCTTTTACACCCGATACGACCCGGGAGATCAGCGAAGCACTGGTTATTTGCAGGGAAAAGCCCGAAATCAGGGTGGTAATCCTCACCGGTGAAGGCGACAAGGCCTTCTGCAGCGGAGGGGATCAGAATGTGAAAAGCTTCGCAGGCTATGTAGGAAAAGACGGGGTTCCCAGGCTGAATGTGCTGGATGTGCAACGTCAGATCAGGAGTCTGCCCAAACCGGTAATTGCCATGGTAAACGGCTATGCCATCGGGGGCGGACATGTGCTGCATGTGGTGTGCGACTTATCCATTGCCTCCGAGAATGCCCGTTTTGGTCAGACCGGACCCAGGGTGGGTAGTTTTGATGCTGGTTTTGGTTCCTCCTACCTGGCCAGGCATGTGGGACAGAAGAAGGCAAGGGAGATCTGGTTTCTCTGTGAGCAGTACAGTGCTGCCGAGGCCCTGGAAATGGGACTCGTGAATAAGGTGGTCCCCCTGGAAGAGCTTGAGAATACCACGGTGGAGTGGTGCAACAAGATCATGAAGCACAGTCCCATTGCCCTTCGGATGATCAAGGCTGGCCTGAATGCGGAGCTGGACGGACAGGCCGGGATCCAGGAACTGGCAGGGAATGCAACCATGCTCTACTATATGACCGAGGAGGCCCAGGAGGGTAAGAATGCCTTTCTGGAGAAGCGGGATCCTGACTGGGATCAGTTTCCCAAATTGCCCTAGCCTTCAACTCAAAGATTTTCACTAATTTAGTCCCGGATGACTTCTACGCGAATATGGATCAGTGCTTTTAGACTGCGGACACTTCCGCTGGCTCTATCTGCCACCACGCTGGGTAGTCTCATAGCCTATGCCGAGAACAACTTTAAATGGGGAGTGTTTATTTTCGGTACCCTGACTACCCTTTTTCTTCAGATCCTGTCCAACCTGGCCAATGATTATGGCGATGCCCGAAAAGGGACCGACAATGAGAACCGGCTCGGGCCATTAAGGGTGACCCAGTCGGGACTTGTAAGCTTCAAACAGATTCAGTGGATGATCGGAGTATTTGTTGTTATGAGCCTTGTTTCAGGATCCTTCCTGATATGGTTTGGATTGCAGGGTGACAATATGCTGCTTTATGCTCTGTTTTTTGTGCTTGGATTCTCAGCCATCTATGCAGCCATCAAATATACCATTGGCAGGCGGCCCTACGGATATGTGGGTTTCGGCGATATTATGGTATTTATATACTTTGGCATTCTGGGTGTGGCAGGTACCTTTTTCCTGCATACACACTTCCTGCACATATCCATTCTTTTGCCAGCCTCTTCGGTGGGACTCTTCAGTGCCGGTGTACTGAACCTGAATAACCTCAGAGATCATGAAAATGATGCCCTGAATGGAAAGCATACCCTGGTGGTGCGCATGGGGGTCCAGTGGGCCAAAACCTATCATGTGGTACTTTTGCTAACGGCCCTGGTACTTGCAGTGCTTTATACCATACTCAATTTTGAATCCTACTATCAGCTGATTTTCCTTTTGCCGCTTCCACTCCTGATCTCCGATATCAATACTGTGATCACCAATACGGTACCTGTGGAACTGAACAGGGAGTTGAAGCGACTGGCCATGGCCACCCTTTTATTCTCGATCTCATTTGGAATCGGACTGGTACTCTAAATGGTCCGGGCATCTTATATCGCGCATCCCCTTGTATTTGTCAGGCCAGCAGGTACCTCCCGCGGCATTCTTGAGCAGAAACCCTGCTGGTTTATCAGGCTTTCATCCTCTAAGGGAATAAGCGGCATTGGTGAAGTGTCCTTCATCCCTGGCTTAAGCGTGGAGGATGAAGAGGAGCTGGAGATACAGGTGGACCATATTTGTAAACTGATCAGCAGGGGAGAGATGGACCCCTTGCAGCACTTACCTGCACTACCGGGCGTGCAATTTGCCCTGGAGACAGCCCTCCGGGATATGGAAACTGGCGGACGGCAGATTCTCTATCCATCGGATTTTACATCGGGTGAGTCAGGAATACCAACGAACGGACTGATCTGGATGGGTACGAAACCTTTTATGATCAGCCAGATCAGGGAGAAGATGAAACTAGGGTTTAAGGTGCTCAAGTTGAAAGTTGGTTCATTAGACTTTTCGGAGGAGTTGGACCTGCTCAGGTGGATACGTTCTGAGTTTGGATCGGAAGACCTGGAGATCCGCCTGGATGCCAACGGAGCATGGAAACCCGAGGAAGCCCGCCTTAAGATGGAGCAATTCTCCACTTACTTTATTCACTCCATCGAACAGCCCATTGCCGCTGGTCAGCATGAAGCAATGGCCCAACTCTGTTGTGATTCAGCCATTCCGGTGGCCCTGGATGAGGAGCTGATCGGTTTAAGCGATCCACTTGAGAGAAGCGAACTTCTGGCCCGGATAAAGCCCCCCTATATTATATTAAAACCCGGATTGCTGGGTGGGTTTTCAGTAGCAGAGCACTGGATTGCGCTGGCAGAAAAATATAAAGCCGGCTGGTGGGTTACTTCGGCCCTGGAGTCCAATGTGGGACTCAGTGCAATAGCACAGTGGACCTGGCAACTGGGCGTGTCCAGGCACCAGGGACTGGGAACCGGGGCGCTGTATACCAATAACATTAACTCACCTCTCCAGATGAGTGGTGAGCAGCTCTGGTACAGGCCTGAGAACGGCTGGGACCTGCATTCAATGGGAAAATGAGTTACCTGCCGGAAATAGAAGATCCCCTTTTACTTGAAGGTGTGGTATATACAAGGAAGGAACTGCTGGCTTATTGCAGGGAGCAGCTGGCAGATCCGGGCTTACCTCTTTGGAGAAGAGAGGTCCTTGCCTTTATGCTTCTCTTTCTGGATCCGGCTGGGGGAGTAATCATTCAGAAGAGCAGTGGCTCCACCGGCGATCCAAAATCCTTTCAGCTTTCAAGAGAAGCCATGATACTCAGTGCCCGGAGAACCCTGCGTTTTTTTAATCTGAAGAGAGGAGAAAGGGCCCTTCTTGCTCTCCCGGTCCACTATATTGCAGGAAAGATGATGGTGGTCAGGGCCCTGTTGGGTGGACTTGACCTGCTACTGCTTGAGCCCAGCTCACGGCCCTTGAAGGATTCGTCCGCTGCCATTGCTTTTGCAGCCATGGTACCTCTGCAGATTGAAGAGTCCTTAAACCATGGCGATCCGCTGGAGCGGATTTCAAAGCTGCTTATCGGAGGTGGAGAGCTCCACCCCGCAAGCCGGGAGAAGCTGTCTTCCCTGGACAGGCCTGAAGTGTATGAAAGCTTTGGGATGACGGAGACCTACACACATTTTGCCCTTAAGCGCATCAATGGTGCTGATCCGGATACCTGCTTCAGATTACTGGAGGGAGTCCGGGTGAGTATTGATGCCAGGGCTTGCCTGGAAGTGGAGGTCAGTGGAATAACCTCCGGCATTCTCCCTACCAATGACCTGGTGGAGATCACTGAGAAGGGGGACGGATTCTCCTGGCTGGGAAGATTTGATAATGTGATTAACAGCGGGGGTATCAAGATCATACCGGAGCTGCTGGAAGAGCAAATTGGGACAATTATCGGGCAGGAGTGCCTGGTATTGCCCGAAGCCGACAGGAAACTTGGGAACAGGCTGGTGCTGATGGTGGAGTACCAGGGAGATCCCCCGGTGGACGAGTGGCTGGCCCTGCTTCGTGTTAAGCTTTCAAACTACGAACTTCCCCGCAGAATCATTGCTGTTCAGGCCCTTCCAAGGAATACTTCCATGAAGCCCGACAGAACAAGTGCGATAAACTTGTTGTTATAGTAAATAATCACTAATAAATACTAAACTATGAAAGCATTGAGAGTTATTTTAATCATTGTTGTTGTTCTTGTGGCAGCCATACTGATTGTTCCGCTCTTCTCTCCCGCCACTGCTGAAGTGAGTGCGGAAACTACCATTGCAGTTGAACCTGCGGTTTTATTTCCACCGGTGGCCTCCTATATGAACAGGCCGGCATGGGATCCCTGGCTTACCCAGGACAGTACAGCCGATGCCAGGTTAGAGCCCAAAGACGGTTATGTTGGATCGACCTATTCCTGGACAGGTGAAAAAGTAGGGACGGGCCGGATGGAGGTAATCTCAGTACGTGAAAATGAATACATCGAATCTTCCCTCTGGTTCGGCGATGTGGAGGAACCTGCCCTTGTGGAATGGGCTTTTGAAGCCGTTGATGGAGGCACGCATGTGACCTGGTCCTTCACTCAGGAAACCAGCTATCCCATTGGCAGACTGGGAATGATGTTCGGAAAGATTTTTTTGAAACAGAGTTTTGAACTGGGCCTGGCCAATCTGAAGGAAGTGATGGAATCGATGCCTGAAAAGAAACGTGCTCTGGGAGCCATTGCCGTTGAGGCCATGCCAGCCATGCTGACCCTGGTAACCGATGGTGCTGGTACCATGGAGACCATCGGAGCGCAGCTGGGCGAGTTATATGGATTGCTTTTTGCCGAGGCTGGAAAGCAGCAATTGGAAATTGTTGGTGCCCCTTTTGTCCATTACCTTGATTATGACGAAGCCACCGGCTTTTCAAACTACCGTGCAGGAGTTGTTGTAAATATAGCAGGGAAGGATGCAGGTAAGGTGAAAGCTGTTTCTTATCCCGAAATGCAGGCTGTTCAGGCAATCCATACTGGTCCCTATGAAGAGTTTACCAGCTCTTACGATCAGATCGGAGCCTTTATCGAGGAAAATGAGATCGGGGTAAGCGGGGAGGCATTAGAGTTCTACATGACCGGGATGGAAAGTGAATCCGATCCTTCTTTATGGGAGACCCTGATTGTTTTTCCGCTGATATAGCATGGAATCCGGGGAGATCAAACGAATTTTTTACCGCGATGGATACCGCCTGGCACATGAGCATCTGGATCAGGGGATTACAGCGGCCGATCTGAGCAAAGCCATTGCTGAGGTCTATCAGGCGGTGGATGATCTGCTGGAATCCTTTATTCAACGTTCAAATGCTGAGGGTTCTCCCCCTGAGTGCAGGAAGGGATGCTCCTGGTGCTGCCACCAGGAAGTATTTGCTGTGACCCATGAATTTTTTTATTTACAGGATCATATCTGGAAAAATTTATCAGAAGAAGTGAGGGAGCGAATCCTGGAACGGGCCAGGGAGAAGGTGATCCTTACGCTGAATCTTTCACTGGATAAGCGCTTAAAGGTGCGGTCGGCCTGTCCATTTCTCCATGGAGGATCCTGCCAGGTTTATGAAGCCAGGCCCATGGCCTGTCGGATCTACCTCTCCACCTCGGAAGCATCCTGTCAAAGGGATTATGATCATCCCGGGAATCAAAAAAGTATTCCGGATCTGCTGGAATTTCCCTTGCTGGCCGGGCGCATGCTGAACCAGGGCTTTGTGGCCTATTTGAAACAGTCCGGATTAGACTCCTCGGAAATGCCCATCGAACAGGGTTACGCTGCCATGATGAGCATGGGGCAGACCATGAACCAGTGGATCAGCAATTCTTTGAAACAAAAGCAATAAGCCCATGAAGCATATATTGATTCTTTTAGTCCTTTTGAGTCCCCCCTTAATCAGTGCCCAGGAAAGCCAGGAAGACCTGGTTAAGAAGTATCATCAATTCGATTTTTGGCTGGGTAGCTGGGAAGTATATAAATATGGTACGGACACGCTGGTGGGTCAAAGTAATATAGAATCCATTATTGATGGTCTGGGTTTGCTTGAAAACTATACTGTGCATAAAGGTAAATACCAGGGCAAAAGTCTCAACAAGTATAACCCTGCAAAGAAGCGTTGGGAGCAATACTGGATTGACAATTCCGGGCTTACACTTTTTTTATCGGGTGGACTAAAAGAGGGAAAAATGGTCCTGGACGATGCGGAGCATGGAGATGAAGCTGCCGGACTGAACAGGATTACCTGGGAGAAAACCGGGAATGGCTCGGTAAGACAAACCTGGAATATCAGCATGGATGGCGGCCAGAGCTGGTCTGTGGCATTTGACGGCGAATATAAACCCGTGAAGTAAACCGGTACAGACGATTGATTATACACTGGCCAGGAGCAATTGTGTGCCCTTACAGGTAGGATCATTTTTCCTATATTCGTGTATGCAAAAAATCAGCTTCGGAATCGTACGCGAAACAAAGACACCCCCCGATAAGCGGGTTCCATTAACGCCTTTACAATGTCGCTCATTACTCGATCGCTACAATGATCTGGAATTGCTTGTACAGCCTTCCGCATATCGTTGTTACTCCGATGAAGAATACAGGTCCGAAGGCATTTCTCTTTCAGAGGATCTTTCGGACTGCGATGTCTTACTGGGTGTGAAGGAGGTGAAACTGGAGGCCCTGATTCCAGGGAAAACCTATCTCTTTTTCTCCCACACGGCCAAGAAGCAGCCCTATAACCGTGAGCTGCTGCAGGAGGCGGTTTCTAAGGAAATCCAGCTGGTGGATTATGAATATCTGACCGATGAAAAGGGCATCCGGGTAGTGGCTTTTGGACGCTGGGCAGGTGTGGTTGGTGCTTACAATGGTTTGCGGGCCTTTGGTCTGAAAAGTGGAGGTTTCGAGCTGAAGCCTGCCCAGGATTGTTTTGACCTGGAGGAACTCCTGCAGGAGTTAAAAAAGGTGGAACCGGGGAGAAACAGGATCACTGTGACCGGTGGGGGCAGAGTAGCCGGAGGTGCACTGGAGATCCTGGAAGGGGCAGGGGTCCTGCAGGTGGACCCGGAGGTCTTTCTGAATAAGGAGTTTGACAACGCCATCTTTACAAGGCTGGATCCCTGGCATTATACACGCAGAAAGGATGGAAGCGCTTTTGACTTTTCCCATTTTATGAAACATCCCCAGCTGTATGAAAACAGCTTTCTTCCTTATGCAGCCAGGACTGATATTTTTATTGCCTGTCATTTCTGGGATCCGGCCTCTCCTGTGCTGCTTAGCCGGGATGCACTTTCGGGCGGAAAATTACCTATCTCCCTGGTGGCCGATATTAGCTGCGATATAAACGGTCCCATTGCATCCACCATACGGGCCTCCACCATAGCCTCACCTTTTTATGGATACGATCCGGCTTCCGGTAAGGAAACCGAACCCTTTGATAAGGGAGTAATTACGGTGATGGCCGTGGACAATCTTCCCGGTGAATTGCCCAGGGATGCTTCGGCCGATTTTGGATCAGCATTAATGGAGCATGTCATTCCGGAACTGCTTGGTGCCAGGGACAGTGGCATGGTGCAGCGCGCCTCCATTACAGCAGCAGGAGAACTTACTTCCCGCTATGCCTACCTGGCGGATTACCTGGCGGGAAGGGAGTAGTTAGCTCAGGGCCTCCTGGTCCACAAGGCACTCCACATCGGGGTGCAGGTGGAGGAAGGTGGCGGGAAGACTCGTGGTGACTTTGCTCTTCAGAAATTTCTCAGCTATTTGCTTTTTCTCCTTTCCGGAGACCAGCAAGATGATCTTCCGGGAGGAGAGGATTTCCTTCATCCCCAGCGTAAGACCGTATTTGGGTTTCCGATCCATGGAGACAACCATGTTGTGTAGGAGCGATTCTTCACTTAGCTCAGCCACATGGCAATAGAGTTCCAGCTCGGGCGACGGTTCATTGAATCCCAGGTGTCCGTTCCGGCCCAGGCCCAGGATGCAGATATCAATGGGACCCTCTTTTTTCAGGCTGGAGCGAATCCGCCGGCATTCCGCTCCCGGATCTTCCGGATCGGATGCAAAAGAGATATAGCGTTCCTTTGGAATACCCAGCGGTTCCAGCACCTTTTTTCTCAGATAAAAATCACAGGTAACCGGGTAGTAGGCAGGAACACCTCCCCACTCATCCAGTTTCAAAATCCGCATCTGATTAAACAGGCTCCTTTCCCTTCGGGCTGTTCTGACCAGTTCCCGGTATAGCCCTTCCGGGGAGCTGCCAGTGGCCGCACATAGCAGCAGTCCGGGTTTATTTATCAGTTCTTCCATAACCAGGGAAGCAGCCAGGTCGCTCATCTCCTGGTAAGAGCGGCAATTTGTGATTCGCATTATTCGCGGTTTTTCCAGAGATCCCAGGGTTTGGCGGCATCCGTTTTAAAAGGTAGTTCCACCTTCTTTCCTGTACCGGCACTTTCATAGGCAGCAAAGATGATCTCCATAACAGCTCTGCCATCTTCACCCGTCACCAGCGGCTCTTTATCGTTTTTTACACAATCCACAAAATGCTCCATCTCCTGGGGGAAGCCATAGTTCCAGTTCTCTTCATACATGGTGTAGCTCCAGCCCACCGTATTTCCCGCTTTCTCCACAGCATATCCGACCCCCTTGTTGCTGTAGGTCTGGATGGAATTCCCCTGCAGTACATCCGCATAGGCCACCCCTTCACTACCGTGGATCTCGGCCCGGTCGTCCATGCCACCCGGTTTGGTCCAGCTCTCTTCGGCCATGGCGGTGACCCCGTTCTCAAATTCCAGGATAATAATGCTGTTGTCCTCACCCTTTGTCTTGTCCATATGCACTGTGGTGCTCATCTGGGCGTAGACCGATTTAACCGGATTGTTGCCATTGAGCCAGCGGAAGAACTGGAAGGCGTGGCAACCCATATCCATGGTAACTCCTCCACCTGAGCGTTCCACATCCCAGAAATGTGCGGCATGGGGGCCATCGTGTTTTTCAGACTGCTTCAGTAAAATGGGTTTTCCAAGCGCTCCTTCATCCAGCAGGCTCTTCATTCTCACATACTTGGGTGTGAAGCAGAGCTCTTCGGCATACATTAGTTTAACTCCCGCTTTTTTGCAGGCATCGATCATCAAATCGGCCTCTTTCATATTAATGCAGAAAGGTTTCTCCACCACTACGTGTTTTCCGGCTGCAGCGGCTTTCAAGCAGATCTCGCAATGGAGGAAATTAGGAGCTCCGATGACCACCATGTCAATCTCCTCCAATGCAAGCATCTCATCCAGATCTGTAAAGTACTTGGGGATCTGGTGTTTTTCAGCGAATTTTTGCGCTTGCCCCGGAGGGGGTGATATGACAGCCAATATATCTGCATCTTTGATTTTTTTGAAGGAATCTGCGTGTATGGAGCCAATGAATCCCGCTCCGATCAATCCTACTCCTACTTTTTTATCCATGTTATCAGCTTTTAAAAGTTATTTGACGGCATCCGGACAGAGCGCTGCGGCTCCCAGGATGGCTATATTCTTTGTGTTGGTAAACTTTACCTGGAAATTTTCCAGGACCGAAGGGAAGGGGATTTCAGAGATGGATTCCCACATGGCCTCCTGGAAGAGCTCATGGGCTGCGGCTACCGATCCGCCAAAAATTAGCAGAGGCGGATCCACCGCCATAATAATGGTCTTAATGGCATTGCCCAGGTGTCTTCCGTAAGTGTTAAAAGCTTCCTGTGCCTGCTGCTTTCCTTTGGCTGCGTCCCTGGCCAGTTCCTCACCGCTTCTTCCATAGCTGCGCTGGAAAAAGGGTCCGGCGGTGTAATCTTCATAGATGCCATCCAGGTAGGACATGGTCCCGAATTCACCGGAACAGCAGTGTGCATCGGGAATCAGCTGGCCATTCTTTACAATGCCTGCACCCATTCCGGTTCCCAGGGTAATCCCCACAAAATCGGGATGGCCCGCAAAGGCCCCGAAACGGTATTCCCCCATGGCAAAACAATTGGAATCGTTGTCCACGTATACAGGTATATTGAATTGCTCCTCAATAATTGCCTTCAGAGGAATCTCCTTCCAGTTGGCTATGTTCAGAACATCATAGACCACGCCGGTAGCGCGATCCACCAGTCCGGGTACCCCAATGCCGATCCCGGCCACACTTTCGTCCATAAGATTTCGGATCAGGCCGACGATCATGGCAACGGCATCCATGGGATCTTCTGAGGATTGATCCAGCTTCTCGGTGACTTGTTCCACAAGCCTGTTTCCACTTACCTTCCCGGCAGCCACTTTAGTGCCTCCCAGGTCCACACCGATCAGGGAATAATTTTTAGTCATATGAGAATTGTGATTAATTGAAGTGCCGTGTGTTGTCCTTATCTTTCTTGTCTTTCCAGGTATCCATATTGGCCAGGCTGATTACCAACATGACACCTCCTACTCCCAGAAGCACATAGCCCAGGGGGCGGAGCAGGGCCAGTCTCATGGTAAGCAGAATCCCCAGTACAAGTATTACTACGCTAACGACCCACATGGCACGGTAATCACGTGGTTTTTTCTGTTGGTACATGGCTGTCAGTTGTTCTTAAGATTTGTAATTATCTTTTGCGGATCGCTTGCCGAAAAGATGGTATTCCCCACCACGAAAACATCCACCCCCGCCTCGATCAGCTTTCCGATATTTTCTTCGGTGACTCCTCCGTCTACCTGGATCAGGGTTTCTGCACCTGCTTCGGTAATCATCCTTTTTAGCTTCCGGATCTTATCGTAGGACTTCTGAATGAATTTTTGTCCCCCGAAGCCCGGATTCACCGTCATCATCAGTACCATATTCAGATCGGGCAGTATATTCTCAAGCAGGGCCACATCGGTATGGGGGTTCAGTGATACGGCCGGTTTCATGCCCAGTTCTTTGATTCGGTGAATGGTGCGGTGCAGGTGAGTGCATGTCTCGTAGTGCACCGTCAGCCAGTCGGCTCCAGCATCGCGGTAAGCTTCCAGGTAGCGGTCAGGATCCACAATCATCAGGTGAACATCCAGGGGCTTTTTTGCCACTGATTTAATCTGGCGGATTACCGGAAAACCAAAGGTCAGGTTGGGTACAAATACCCCATCCATAATATCCAGGTGCAGCAGGTCCGCTTCGGAGCCATTGATCATCTCAATTTCGCGCTCCAGATGGAGGAAATCAGCAGTTAAAATTGAGGGTGCAATCAGGTGTTTGCTCATAATAACAAGCTTTCCTGTAAAAATACATTTTTAAACTAATAAGCCATCAAACAAGGGTGGCCTTTCTCTTTCAATTCGAAGTTTCACTACATTTACATCTGGATTATAGTCAGCTTACAATATTGCAAAACCAAGAAGAATGATTGTTTTTGAAGAGGTGATTGCTCAACGGACAGGGATTTCCCTGAGGCAGGTGAAAAATACAGTTGAACTTTTGGAGGAGGGAGCCACCATTCCCTTTATCAGCCGTTACCGGAAGGAGCATACGGGCAGCCTGGATGAGGTTCAGATTACTGATATCAGGGATGCACTGAATCAGTTAAAAGAACTTCAGAAAAGGCAGGATTATATTCTGAAGATCATCGAGGAGCAGGAGAAGCTTACTCCCGAACTAAAACGCAAGATCGAGGAATGTCTTGATCCGGTGCAGCTGGAGGATATTTACCTTCCCTATAAACCCAAGCGGAAGACCAGGGCCACGGTGGCACGTGACAGGGGACTGGAGCCCCTGGCCAAAATCCTCCTGAAGCAGCAGGAGATGAATATCGAAAAAGCCGCATCGGGATTTCTGAATGAGGAGGTGGAAAGTGTGGAGGATGCCCTTCAGGGGGCCCGCGATATTATTGCCGAATGGGTAAATGAGAATGCCAGGGCCAGAAAAACCGTCCGCTATCATTTCGACCGCAGTGCGGTGATCTACTCTAAAATGGTGAAAGGCAAGGAAGAGGAGGGGGAAAAGTTCAAGGATTATTTTGAATTCAGCGAGCCCCTGAAAAAATGTCCGGGCCACCGCATCCTGGCCATGCGCCGGGGCGAGCAGGAGGGTTTCCTGAAACTTACCGTGGAGCCTGAAGTGCTCCCGGTTACCGATGCTCTGGAGGAACAATTTGTGAAGAATCCCTATGATGTGGGACAGCAGGTGTCCGAGGCGGTGAAGGATGCCTACAAGCGCCTGATGCAGCCTTCCATTGAGAATGAATACAAAGCTCTTTATAAAGAAAAGGCCGACCAGGAAGCTATCAGGGTCTTTGCCGGTAACCTGAGGCAGCTGCTGCTGGCTTCCCCCCTGGGACAGAAGCGGGTACTTGCTCTTGATCCCGGCTTTCGAAGCGGCTGTAAACTGGTATGCCTGGATGAGCAGGGAATGCTGGTACATAATGAGACCATCTATCCCCATCCCCCGCAGTCAGACCGTGCCGGATCCACCCGCAAGGTGAGCTCCCTGGTACAGCAATACAAGATTGAGGCTGTGGCCATTGGCAACGGAACGGCCAGCCGGGAAACCGAACGTTTTATTCGCATGATTCGCTTTCCACACGATATTGAAGTCTACATGGTCAATGAATCGGGAGCTTCCATTTACTCGGCTTCCAAGATTGCCAGGGATGAATTTCCCGATTTTGATGTGACCGTTCGTGGGGCCGTCTCCATAGGGAGGCGACTGATGGACCCCCTGGCCGAGCTGGTGAAGATAGATCCCAAATCCATCGGGGTTGGACAGTACCAGCATGATGTGGACCAGGGGAACCTGAAGAAGAGTCTGGACGAGGTGGTTGAGAGCTGTGTGAACCTGGTGGGTGTGAATGTAAATACAGCCAGCAAGCATTTACTTACCTATGTATCCGGACTGGGACCTGTGCTGGCACAGAATGTGGTTGACTATCGCCAGGAGATTGGCGGATTCAGCTCCAGGAAGCAATTGAAAAAAGTGGCTCGTATGGGAGAGAAGGCCTTTGAACAGTGTGCCGGATTCCTGCGCATCGAGGGAGCCAAAAATCCACTGGATAATTCAGCTGTACACCCCGAAAGCTACCATATTGTGGAGCAGATGGCCGCTGACCTGCAGGTCGATCTGACCCAGCTGGTCAGGGATGAAAGCCTGGTGAAGCAGATCGAGCTGGAGAAGTATGTCTCAGGTGGTATCGGTTTACCTACTCTGAAGGATATCCGTGCCGAGCTGGAGAAGCCGGGCAGGGATCCCAGGGAGCAGATCGAGGTCTTTGAGTTTGACCAGACCGTATACAGTGTGGAGGATCTGAAACCCGGCATGGAACTACCCGGAATTGTCACCAATATTACCAAGTTCGGGGCCTTTGTGGATGTGGGGGTGAAACAGGACGGACTGGTCCATATCTCTCAGCTGGCCGACCGCTTTGTGAAAGATCCCAACGATGTGGTGAAGATCCACCAGCATGTAAAGGTCAGGGTCATGGAGGTGGATATAGCCCGTAAGCGCATTGGACTCTCCATGAAAGGAATTGGGAAATAGCCCGCATTGCAACACCAAGCTTGTTTGTTCCTTTTTAAATGCCCTATTGTTCAGTTTGGTCTCAGCTCCAGGATCCGGAAGAATGAACTAGCGTTCAAATACTTTTGCATTTTTAGTCAAAAGGAATATCAAGAGGATACTTCTCATTATAGCGAAGGAGATACGTATACTTCATGTGCTCTTTTTTGCGCTTTTTCAAAGCCATAAATTCATTCCAGAGTTGAGGATCGTTTTCCAGCACCTTTTCCAGACCTTCCAAATCAAACTCCCACACTTTATTATCCATTATATCTATCAAATATTCTCTTTTCCTGGAGGTAAGCAAAACTGGCGGATAGTATACATCCGGGGAAATCCTACCTTCCGGAATGCTCTGGGGAACATAGGTCGTTTTTGATGCGATGAAATGTGAAATCCGGCCAACAAAGTCAATCTTGTGAAAGTAGCCACCAAGGTTGATATGAAGATCCCCATTATAACTGTATCCCCAAATATCTCTTTGTATCCAGCGATGTTCTGACTCCATTTTCATCATAGAATATAATCTCATCGGACCTGGTAACTTCTTTATAGAAATCACGGATCATTTACTTCCATATGGGTCTCGATCCGTGTTGATGGGATTGGACAATTTTTTTTGACCATCTCCACATTGGCATAAACTCCATCTCTGAACTTAAATGATTCCTGGTTTAAATGCGACTGTTTGCTTCGCTGTGCTAATAAGGACAATGCCATAGTGGAATATGATAAGATCAGCAATATTCGTACTTATTCTATTCATGAGGGCTACGAATTATTTTTTCCTTATCCATGTTATCTTGTTCAAAGATATCACTTTCCACGCTTTGTTTTAAGACCGTGTATTTTGCCCGCATTGCTCTTTTATATGTTAGAAAACCTTATCCAATTCTTCATTGTGATTCCTGTTGGATTATCTGGATAAGATGCTTATTTTTAATTTAAACCAAGAAAGGAGTTATCTGATGAGTTTTAATCTTGAAGTATTAAAAATAGACCCGGTTCAGGAATTAGATGTGCTTTCCGAATTTATAGTGGGCCAGGTTAATTCATTTCGTAAAAAAGGTGTAGTCGTTGGATTGAGCGGCGGTATCGATTCTGCCTGCATAGCGGCTGTTGCAGCGCATGCTTTGGGAAAAGAAAAAGTAGTAGGACTTATCCTTCCTGAATCAGAGTCTAATCCGATCAGCAGTGAATATGCAACTAAACATGCTCAAGCTTTAGGAATCGAACACCGACAAATCGATATCACTCCCACGGTCGATAGCATTGTTAAGTATAAATGGCGAGATGAGTTTCTCCAAAAATTAATTCCTGAATATAAGCCCGGATATAAATACAATATAACCCTTCCTACAGATCTTCTGGAGCGGGCCAGCTTTAGCTTTTATCGTCTTCAGGTTCAGATGCCAGATGGCGAATTAAAGAGTAAACGCTTGAAACATGAGGAATTACTCACTATAACATCCTTTGCAAATATTAAGATCAGGGCTCGAATGTTGCATCTTTATGCAGAAGCAGAAAGACGTAATCTTCTTGTTGTCGGAACAACCAACCGCACTGAGTTTATACTGGGTGATTTCTGCAAGTATGGCGATGGGGGTACTGATATTGAGCCATTTACTCACCTTTACAAAGATCAAATATACCAGCTTTCCGACTATCTCGAAGTAATTCAGGAAATTATTGATCGTAAACCCAGTCCTGATACTTTCAGTCTTCCTGTGAGTGATCAGGAGTTCTTTTTCAGGATCGCATTTGATAAGCTGGATTATCTCCTTTATGCATGGGAGCATGAAGTACCCGCAAAGGAGGCAGCTGAAGTATTGGGTCTGGCTGAGGATGCAGTTGGAAGAGCATATAATGATTTTGCATCAAAATATCGTGCTACAGCGCATTTGCGAGAAGTTGCAAAAACATTGGAATAGTATTATTGTTTTGTCCCTTTGTCAATCGTAGTCCATCCCTGAGTCTGCTGTTCTCAACTGAGCTTAGCCATACAAATCAATTCTGCTTTCAACTTCTCAGCGATTTCAGGATATTCTTCAATAATATTCTTCTTCTCCGATTTGTCGTTTAATAAATCATACAGTTCAAATTGTATTGCCTTCTTCATCTCCAATCAATTTATATTGATTGCTCACCCAGGAAACCTGCGGCGTACATATGAATCCGATGGCTTCTTTCCTTTCCTTCTCAATGCCTTTCAGTGCTTTCAGTATACTAATGCCATCAAGAGGTCTTTTATGGGGATACTCCATATTCAGAATAGCAAGAATTGTTGGCATATAGTCACTTGTAACAGCAGGAAAATCTATTCTGCGCCTCCTTCAAAAGTGTTCTTCCAAACAACAAAGGCGGGTACTCTCACCCCTCCTTCATATAAGCTTCTTTTGCGATCACGGAATACGCCGGCACTTCCGGGGGTTTGTCGCTCAGGACCATTATCACTGCAAAAGAATATGATACATTCTTCTTCAATTCCAGCCTCTTCTAGTTTTGCCCATAATCTGCCAATTTGTTCGTCCATAGCTGTAATGGTCCCGTAATATAGTTGTTTAGCAAGATCCATCTCGCTATAGTGATTGCGATGAATACTATCGCTGACCACGGGTAAATGAGGTGTATGGAACCAGATTGTTGTAAAGAATGGCTGCTTTTCTTTCAGTGAGTTTTCAATGAATGGAATCACCCGGTCCATGATGACACGAGAATCATCGCCTCCCAGATTGTTAAGCTCTTTTTGATTCTCTCCGGTCCAGTAAGCAGTACCATAAAGATTGCTTGAATCATAGTTTTTTACAGCTCTCCAGCCATAACGCAGGCTTTCTCCTTCAATAAAGGAGGCAGGGGAGACCATGGGATCGAAAGTGGGGACTTTTGATTCGGTGCAAAAATAATTATCGTAGCCATGTTCAGTTGGTATGCTATAATCATCAATAAATTCCTCCCTTCCTCCTCTGTTGGCATCATGAACAGTTTTGGATAATGTCCCCAGGTGCCATTTGCCGAAATGAGCGGTAGCATAACCTTCCCTTTGTAGAATTTCTGCAATTGTGATCTCTTCATCTTGCATGTGTCCTGTATTGGCATAGGGAATGTTCATTCTCAGGGGATTCCTGCCTGTGATCAGGCTGGCCCTGGTTGGTGAGCAAACGGCCGAAGCTGAATAAAACCTGTCGAAAATAATACCTTTGGAAGCCAGTGAATCCAGGTAGGGAGTCTGTACTTCTGTATTCCCGTTAAAACCCACATCATACCATCCCTGATCATCGCTCATGATTAATATAATGTTTGGCTTTTGATCTGGTTCAGCACAGGAGGAGAATCCCAATAAAGCAAATATTAATAGTCTGTATGCTCTAAACATGTCCTTTTTACTCAATAATTTGAGCTTCTTTAATCAACTCTGTTTTTATTCTGCTGTATTCTAAATCCTGAACAGCTTTACCCTCGTCAAGAGCCAGACATGCTATAAGCGCTGAACTTTGACCAAGAATCATAAAAACGGGTTCCATACGAATAGACCCAAATGCTATGTGTGTTGAACTGAGGCATACAGGTACAATTAAATTACAACATTCTTCTTTTATGGGGACAATGGAGCGATAGCTTATTGGGAAAGGAGCTTTAACATGCGCTTCAACATTTCCCTCATTGGATACATATCCCTCGGAATTTACGTAACGCTTAACCTGATGGGAATCCATACCGTAGGCAGCCATACCAATGGGATCCTCGACTGTTTCTATTCCTTCGCAGTTTTTTTGGCTCATAACATAAGCGCTGAGCATGCGGCGGGCTTCTCTTATGTACAGTTGTTGCTGCCAGCCATCTTCCCGTTCATATTCATCTTTGCATGTTCCCCATTGCGACACTATATCCCTTACTTTTTCAGGAATACGCGGATGATAGGCCAGTGTCCACATTAAACCCTGCTGATACTGACGATGGCGTTCTTCAATTCTTTCGCGCTCTTCGTAGGACGCTTCAGGATAGTCCCAGTTTTGTCCGATAAAATCGCTTGAAAATCCTTTTTGGTTATTGGTATCTGTTTTGCGGTTGGGCATTTTTGAATTGATCCAGGGAACCAGAGGATCGCCGTAGGAATACATTTCTTCTATTGGTCCCTCAGCTGCTTCATAGTTACGGAACAGGAGCTCATATTCCAGTTCATTATAATTCTCCGGTTTCTTAAAAGGTATCCGGTTTTCGGGATGGTCCGTCAGGGTCATCCGGTAGCAGTAAGCCTGTATTCCCTTGTCACCTTCTCCGTCTGTCCCGGGGCCGCCTTCAGTAATAAAAGGCAGAAGTCCGCTCGAAGGATCGCCTTTAACGATGTAAGGATCCACACCATCGATGAAATTATGGTATATACTGTTATTGGAAACTGTCCCGAGCAGGGTAAGAGCAATGTCGTTGGCCTGAACACCGTTTAAAGATTCTCCATATTCAGAATTAGATTCTCTGCCCACCGTATAAGAGATCCCTGCAGCAGCCATAAGATCGCCTTCATAAGTCGCATCAATAAAAATTTCCCCAGAGTATGTTTCCCCCGACTCCATGGAAATGGAGACAATGCTATTTTCATCTTTCGATATGCCTGTTGCTCTGTTAAGCCTCTGCTCATAGACTATGGTGATGTCGAGGTCTTTGATCATATCATGATAAACATTCAGAGCAGCTGAGGGCTCGAAAGTCCACATGGCATCTTCGTCTTTCCCGGAACGTGTTTGCCCCCCATCCATATATTCGGATCTGAGTTGCCAGACCCAGTTTGCAGGATCCTCGTAATGTTTTTTTATATTTCTGTAAAACTCGCGGGAAATTCCTCCAATAACCTGCTTATTGCCAATATCAGTCTGCCCGAGACCACCCGTTGTAAGTCCCCCCAGACGATTGGTCGGTTCAATTAGTATTACAGACTTCCCGAGTCTTGCAGTTTGAATGGCAGCAGAAATGCCTGCTGAAGTTCCTCCATAGATAACTACATCTGCAGAATTCAGATCTTCGTTGCTTTGACAGCTGCAGGACAAGAAAGCTATAATTATGTAAGGAATTATCCTTCGTAAAACTTGTATTGTTTTCATTTGAGTTCTAAGGGTTCTTTATTATGATATCTCCGTCTCGATTGATATAAACTTTTAAGCTATCTCTGGCTTGAATCTCTACCTGAGGCCAATTCACAAATGCGTTATAGCCCAATATTTGTTCAGCTTGCTTTGTCGATTCGGCCAAAATTGACACGGAGGCATCAAAATTTGTTGAGTTCTTAATTTCTAAAGTAAGTCCATCCTTATCATGTTTTTCAATTCTTGCCTCGACGTGATCAAATACATAAAACAATTCACCATCGGTTTGTAAGTATATGCCGGGGATTTCAAGAGCCATTAGAAATCCATTTAATTCATTCCAGCCGGTTAAATGAGTTCCTCTTTCTCCTCTGCTATCGGCATCACAATATGTCAGGCGCTCATTGGTATATCCCCCCGGGCGTATGCTTTCCGCATGGGCATGAATAATATCGTTCAGCAAATCAGCATATAATTTATCTTGGGTATGCCTGTAAATTTTAAATAGAGGGTCGCCAGAACTGGTGCATATTCCCGGGGCACCGTGTTTATTTTGAGTGCTGGCCCAATAAACCCCTGCCAGCTTTGCGTCTAATTTTCCAAGTTCAGTTTCTTCTGGTAGCTGGTAATCATATGATGTTGTCCATGTTGCGCATAGATTAGCAAGGTTGCGAGATTTCTCCAGCCACTCAGGTTCACCGGTGATTTCATATAGTGCCATTAAGGCAGTCATAAAACCTGCAGCAGTTTCAGAATCTGCATTATGAAGAATATCTGCACATCCCCCTGTAGTCATTCCCAGTTCAATAAAATCCCTTTGGTAATAATAGTGAGCTGCTTCTTTTGCAATCTCTAAATATTCCGGGTTCCTAAAATAATCTGAGGCAAGTGCTAATCCCCCAATTCCCATTACTCCACCAGAGGTATTGTATTCAGCCACTTCACCAGTATGGTTATTTAGCATTCTTCCCCACTGACCATATATTTTCCAGGTGGAAACAAAGGCATCAGCCAGATCCTGGATGTTTTCTTCCCATTCAGGTTTAATACTTTCTTCTTTCCCCTGTACGTTCAACAGCTTAAATTGTTTGATCATCCAAAAAAGCACATCTGCATTCTTGCGTGTCAGTACAATTTCGGGGAATTCATTGTAGCCTTCACGGCCAAAGGGTATGCCGTCGTAGTTTAATGCACCGTAAAAATATCCTGCCTCCCCCTGGGCACGGGGTAGAGCAAAGTCAAATGTTTTTGCTACCCTTTCGAAGTGTATTCGATCGTTAAGGGCCAGCATCGGGAAGGTATTCATTAATCCGCCGATCCAACCAAATGAGATCCAATTGGCATTTTCCGGACAATAAAATTGAAATTGTTCCCCTTCAAACCATCTGCTGTCAATGCGTTCTGTCATCCAGGTAGCTGTTTGACTCATGGGGATTAAATTCCTGGGACTATTTTGACCAGTAAGGCTTTTCCTCACTTTCATGAATTTATCCAGCAAAACAGGAATATCAGATACCTCAAATGAATAAATACGTAGTTTCAACTCGATTTCATCACCTCTTATAAAATCAGCCCCCAGATCAGTTCCTTCTGAAAAGCCAACAAACTCAGGTTTCATTTCTCTTACTCCGGGTGCTGTGATTACAAAGCTTGCTTTCTGTCTGTCTGAACTTTCTTCAATAATAAAACCATTATCCGCAAACTGTGTTTTTTGTTTAGCCAGTAGAATAAAACCTCGTTTATTTTCCTTGCTATAAAAGCACATGGCAGGGCTTGCCATATTACTTGCATTTACTTCAAGCCTTGATTTTACATTCAATTCTGGGGAGAGTTGCGGAATAGGAACAGACATTAATGGTATGTCTTTTTTGTATAAATACTTCCGCTCCAATCCTTCTGCATAAGCCCGGTCAACAATTTTGCATCGATTCCCATTGTAAACTGACGCTGGGAGCATTACATAATTTCCTGTATCCCAATCGCTAAAATCAAATACTACCGCAACTCCTGCCTCTATAGAAGGGCCTTTATTTAAGACAAATCGGATATCAATATCAAGGATTGTTGGATCTGTGTTATCAATACTTGTATTGATGGTACTTTGCCATACCTCGTCATTTAATTTGAGCCCGCTTTGATTAAAATTCGTTGCATTCAACAAGGTTTGGGCCTTCATATCTACAGTGCAATAGACGTATTTTGCCATTTAAGGAATTTAAAAAATCATCAACTTCAGGTGAAATCGTCGAAAGCTTATTTTCCTTCGGAAGCCACTTTTCAATTTCCACAGGTTTTTTTTCTGAACATGCCATTGAACTCACCAAAAGAAAAATGGTAAATGCCAATTTGGCTATGCTTTTATAAATTGTTATCACTCTTATTCTATTCATGGATTTTGATCCATTCTACCGTGTTATCACCGGAGAGCATAATTACCATTGTCTTCGTATGCAATGGCCAGGAAGCAATGCGCTTCTGAGCTATCATGTAGTAAAGATAATTTTCATTTATCCGGTCCGGCTCACCAAGCAAGGCTAATATTTGATCCTTATTCTGTGATCTCACTGTATCACTGTAAATTATATCATTTAGCATTCCCTCTCTGAAAGGATAATCCTTTCCCTCCTTCACTCTCCATTTCTCCTTATCAAATTTCATTTCACTGCCGGGAGAGTTTTTCTCATTTTCACGATATAGTTGAAGCAGCATATCCATTTCTTTAATTTTCTCAGGATATTTCTCATAAAGATTAACCCGTTGTCCAGGATCCTCTTTCATATTGAACAGTAGTGTTTCTGTATTAAAATCAGTGTATCCCCTTAAGTTTTTAAACGATTCCGGCATTTCTCTATGTCCTCCAGAAGGACTATTTATATAGAGCCAGTCTCCTTTTCTGATACCCCATACAGATTCGTATGTATTATGCACGGTAGCTTGCCGGAGGGGTGACTTATATCTTTCGCCTTTTAAAACGGGCAGCATATTATAACTGTCAGGAGCGGCACTTTCAGGTAATTCTATTCCCGTAATTTGTGCCAGGGTAGCCATAATATCAAGCTGCGAAATTACCTCATTTGTGACTGAACCTGATTCTACCTCACCGGGCCATTTTACAATAAATGGTACATGATGTCCGCCTTCCCATACATCTCGTTTGAGTCCGCGAAAATCACCCATACTGAAGTGCTCAAATTTCCCGGCACGTTCCCAGGCGTAGGCTTCCGGACCATTATCGGCAGTGAAAATAATAATGGTGTTATCATCCAGGCCTTTTTCCCGGAGTATATTCAGAACCTGCCCCACAACCCAATCAGTCTGAACCATAAAGTCACCATAGGCACCTGCCTGTGATTTTCCGTCAAACTCATCGTTTGGAATAATAGGTGCATGGGGCGAGGGCAAAGCAAAATAAAGAAAGAAAGGCTGGGTTTCATCCTGATTATTAATCCATTCCATCGTTTTTTTTGTGAGCGTAGGCAGAACTTTGTAGGGATTCCAGCCCTTTACCTTGGGTCCCGGACGAAACTCCCATTCTCCCTCTTTGGTATCGAAGCCAATATTATCGATATCCATTACTTCTGTGGGCACTTCAGTAAGCCGGTCATTTTCAACCCATGCATACGGAGGAAAGTTAATGGTACCATCTCCAAAATAGTAATCGAATCCTCGATCCATTGGACCACCGGCTATTGCTTTGCTCCAGTCAATGTCTTCCGGAAGGTAAAACTTTCGCATAGCACCCCATTGCCATACTTCTCCTGAAGGTTCATTTATAAATTGCCAGTCCCAGCCGAGGTGCCATTTCCCGAAGCAGGCAGTAGTATATCCCTTTGTTTTTAATACCTGGGGTAAGGTTATATCAGTCTTATGAAAAAATGGTTTGCCAAAGGCACCTACAATATCATGCTGTCTTCGCCAGTGATACGTTCCCGTGAGCAATGCAAAGCGGCTTGGGGAGCAAATGCCTGAGGAACTGTGTGCATCAGTAAAACGCATACCTTGAGAAGCAAGTTGATCTAGATTTGGGGTAGGGATTTTCGATTCAGTATTCTGACAATTGAGGTCACCATAACCCATATCGTCGGCGTAGATAATTACGATGTTTGGAAGCTTGTTTTGTGTCGGTGTACAGCTGGTAATTTGCAATGCAATAGTTATCAGGACCAGTTTTATCAGAGTCTTCATATTCTTGTCAGACTTAAAAGCATATTTTAAATTAGCATTATAAAGTTAAACATCATGAGTAAGGAAAATACATCAATTCACGATTTCGATGTCAATTTAATCGTCGAATATTTTTCAAGCCTGGAACGACAGGGGCCGGGTAGTCCCGAAATTACCATTAAAGCATTGAGCTTTATTGACAATCTTTCCAATGAATCCTGTATTGCAGACATTGGATGTGGAACAGGAGGCCAGACCATGGTACTGGCACAGCGTACTTCAGGAAAAATCACGGGAGTAGACCTGTTTCCAACTTTTATAGATCTGTTTAATTCGAATGCCAGTAAATTTAATCTTCAGGAACGGGTAAAAGGCATTACTGCTTCTATGGATAAGCTCCCTTTTCAGCAGGAAGAAATGGACCTGATGTGGTCTGAAGGAGCCATTTACAATATCGGTTTTGAACGTGGACTTGGCGAATGGCGGAAATTCATAAAAGCCGGGGGTTATATCGCTGTTTCTGAAGCATCGTGGTTTACCGATGAGCGACCAGAGGAATAGAAGAGTTTTGGATGGATGCTTATCCTGAATCGACACAATTCCGAATAAAGTTGAACAGATGCAAAAAGCCGGATACGTTCCTGTCGCTACATTTATCTTGCCTGAGAACTGCTGGACAGAACATTTTTATGCACCACAGGTCCTGGCAGAAGAAGTATTTCTGAAGAAGCATGCAGGTAATAAAGTTGCAGAAGATTTCATTGCAAATCAACGGCATGAAGCGCAGCTATATTATAAGTATAAAGCATTTTACGGCTATGTGTTCTATATAGGAAAGAAGATATAAATACCACAGATTTATTAGAAGCGCATATACTCTTTCACTACAGCTACATTCTCTGAATTTGAAAGCATTTCCAAAAGCTTAAATGCAACATCCAGTCCGGTTGACGGGCCAGTTGAAGTAATAATATTTTTATCAACCACGATACTTTGGTCCTGAATTATAGCTCCGAAATCTGCAAGTTGAGTTCTTCTCAAGCCATTTAACAAATCATAGGTAGTTGCATTTCTACCTTTTAATACTCCGGACTTGCCAATGGGCAAGGCAGCAACACATACGGAAGCAATTATTTTCCCCTGTTTGTCAAATTCCTGAATCAGCTTTAAAAATCGTTCATCATAGGCATCTTCATAAAAACCCGCATTTTCAAATCCTCCCGGAATGGCCAGTGCATCAAAATCATTCACATCTATCTTATCAAAATCCATCTCTGGTTTTACAGTCAGATTCCAGGTACACTTTATCTCGGGTCGTAATCCGGTTGTAATTAAATCTACAGGTACTTTGCCAAAAATCCGACTCCAGCCAATCACATCGGTGAATACACTGGCTTCATATTCTTCAAATCCTTGAGCAAGAAATAATAGTACTTTTTTATTTTTCATAGTTATTTTTTTAGATAATCTAATCTTCTAAAGTTTATCTAATTCACTATATGCTTTGGCCGAATTTTTGTTTGGATCCGGGTAGCCGTCGTCAGCAATTGAACTTATTTCAATTGGAGTTGTTAGAGCTCAATAATAATTCCTATTTTCTATGAAGAAGCTTCTTTTACTATCTGTATTTGCATTGACAGTAGTAACTCAAACTCTATTCTCACAGGGTATGCCGCAGTCAGACGCGGATCTTTCCAGAGAATTGTATGAGTCAGGTCAACTTACCCATAAAAGACCTCCTTTCAAAGGAGAGAAAGGGGTGGCAATTGTTAGCAGCATAATTATTCCCGGAACAGGTCAGTATATAAATGGACAGTTTATTAAGGGTACAATATTTCTTGAGTAGCCGCAACAGGTTTTGCGTTTGCGTATCAGGGATGGTTGTATGGTGTGATAGGAGGGGGAGTGTATTTGGCAACAATGATTGTTTCTGCGATAGATGCTTCAATAGTAGCAGATAGAAATGTAAGGAACTTTAATTTGGCTAAATCTAAAATGGCTGGAGTAACAATAAGTCCTACATTGAATTTTCAAAATATTGGACATACAAAGATGACTCCAACATTTGGCTTTGCTTTATCATTCTAGGAATAATACGAAACCCTGATTCCTATTCATTTATTATAATATTATTTTTATTAGGTTTATAAAATAAACTACTTTATATTTGTGCTATCATTAATTTATATACATACAAAATGATTGAAAACTTAAACAAATGAAAAGTTCAACTTTAACACCTGAAGCGAGTCTGTTGTTGATTGCAAAGACAATAGAAGAGACTAAAGAACGATTCAAGGAAAATGGCCACATATTTATTTTTTGGGGCTGCTTGAAGGTTATCGTATTTGGAAGTCAGCTTATCCTGTCACTATTGGAATACTACAAATTCACCATGTATCCTGTTTTTCTTTTTCCGCTGGGTTCATTTTATATGATCTACTTGTGGATAAACGAAAAAAAGAAAAATATACCCAAAACTGTTATCGGGAATATTCTAGGGAATATGGGATGGGTAGTTGGAATGAATCTTATGATTATGGGCTTTTTATTTTCGAACAGCCTTGGAGATGCCATGGGCCCGGTATTTTTAGTTTTGTTTGCCCTGTTTATGATTATTAGCGGATTACCATCAGATTCAAACCACTTACCATTGGAGGTTTATTAACTAATTTGATTGGACTCGGCTCTTTCTTTATTGCCACAGATTATCATGGAATTAGCATGATGTTAGGAGCTGTCGTAGGATTGATAATACCAGGAATTTTACTGAATAATGCTGGAAGAAAAGCTTATGTTTAAAGATTTAACCCCATATTACACTCGCAACTTCGTTTATCCATAGTATCGATATTAATGTCAGTAGATGAAGCAAATTTTAGTTTCATTAAGGATGAAACTCAGGCTACATCGGGTAATTTGAGCATCCAGATTAAAATTTACAGGAAGCAGGCTATATTAAGGTGAAAAAATCCTTCAAGAATAATTATCCAAATACTTCTTTATCCATCACTAAAAAAGGAATTGAAGCTTTTCAGAAATATGTAAACGATTTGAAAGCTTATATCACTCCCACATAAATTTTTGTCTCGCTTAATCTATGTTCAATGATGTAAAAGCAATAATAATATTAGAAGTATAAGGCTTAAGTACATTATTGGTCTAAGTCCGATTATTCGCTTTAATTTTGATTTATTCTTCTGATATTCAATATTTTTTATCTGGGAAGCAATTAATAGAGATGGTGCTCCGAATATCTTATAGCTTTTCTTTGTTTTAATACCATAATCAGCAAGAATACGATAGGAATTATCCATTGATTTGATAACGACGATTATTGCAAGAAGAAATACTATGATAATCAGTGGATGATAAGTCTGCTTCATTTCTTCATTCCATTCATTGAATATTTCAGGTTCCATTTTCTGAAAATCTGCAACTGTTAATTCTAAAAGATGGTTTCTATCAGGTGGCGGACTGATTTCCTGAGTGAAGTTTTCCATGTATTCGAACATAAAGTCCCAACCACGTTTATTAAAGATTTTGACTGCAAGCTGCTCAAATTTAGCTTGGTAGATACTATTATTTAATGGACCTATTCTTGAATAATACTTTCCAAAATCCTCGAGAGATTTATGTTTGAATGGTAAGTATTTATAAAAGGTTGAAATGGAGGAAGGTAATATTATCCAGTCAGGTATTTTTTCGAGTAAAAAGCCAATCATTATCTAATGAGCGAAAAACTCAGATGTCCATCTTTATTCCTTTTACCTTTTTATGGTATGAAATATAATGCCCAAGTTCATGTGCTGCAATAAAATCCCAGAGAAATGCTTCATTCTTTCCATATAATGTTTCATTCTCAGGTAGCTTAATTTTGAAAAGATTATGAACACCCATTTCAATCCGGTCAGGATCCCGTGAAAATCCATAAAGAATATGGGGGCCTCCAACTAATAACTTCCAGTCTTTTTTGTCTAATACAATTAATTTAATATCGAATGTATCCTGCAATTTATCCTGAAAGAAAACAACAGCATCCTGAACAAGTTCCTGAAGATATCTTGCTTTTATTTCATTACCTTCTGAGTAATATGTTTCAACTATCCCTGGGAAAAACAATAAGCTTTCGAGATCAGATTCCTTGAGTTCTTTTGCCCCAAGGAATAATGGGATTATTAAGAGACCTATTGTTATACAGAATTTCATTCACGCTTAGTGTATATGCTGGTCTATCTCTTTATCAATAAAAGTAAATCAATTATTTAACAAAAGAATACCCCCAGCGTGAACCGGGGGTTTGATCATCATTGTGTTTAAAAGTTTATTGCCTGATGGTGATGAAATAGACTCCTTTCGAGGAAGATGAGAGATCGATTTAGTTGGAGATTGGGATTATCTGTCTGAATGATTATTCCCAAAAATTGTCCGTTGTTAAAATAATATTCCAGCTTGGTTCCTGAGTTTGGTCATCCTCTTCGGTAGTAATAAAAATTTTGACTGGTTGAAATGAAGATACTGTTTCAAAAGAAACTTTTAATTTATTAGTACTATTTATTCGCCCTATATTTTTCGTTATATCCCCATCAATATCCATCCAAACGACATAGGTTTGCTTAGCCGGTTCCAGACTTTCTATTTCAGCTAAATGCTCAATGCGAATTTTAATGACATAATTCTTATTACGGTCATTCTTTACTTTTACATAACCCTCTGCTGCTGGAGCACGAGATGATTGTAAGAAAGGTATTTTTTGGGCATATAAAGAGAGTGGAAGCATTATCATTACTGCTAAAAAACCTAAAAAGATTCTTTTTGTTCTGGTATGAGATTTAGTTGTTTTCATTTTGTTTGGTTTTAAACTTATCGTTCATTAAATTTTTAATTCGTTTACCCGATATTATTTCCAGTTTCCTCGAAGTTCAGTTTTGTTCGTGATTTTTCATTTTGTTGTCACTACTGTCGATACAAGAGAGAGAAATATCACCTTACAAAGGTTGGGCTATTAATCAAAAAAACCATTACACAATTCTGTTCTTTAGTTACATCTTTCACACTTATAGTATCCGATTAAGTATAAATGGTGGAGAGTATTTTATCCTAAACTGACTTGGGAGAGAGGGCGCCAATAATTGTATAAATTGAATTGAACGAGTATTTGCTTGACTTAATCGGTGTCTATCTTCACATCCTTGAACATGAACGGATTGTCACTGAGCCTCAAGGTCCTTGCCGCTGGCGGTGGTCACATTCCTGAGAATGACTTCCCTGGTTCTGACATAGGGAAACTTCTCCTGGTAGGAATCGTCGGTCATTTGTGGATTGAAATTTGCAAAAATGGCGGGACCCTGGTAATCCTCCGGATGATTGGAGTCATCGATATGAAGGTTTTCGATTGTGATCCGTTCCGGCATATAACAGGTGTAGCCGAAATCATGCTGCCCGGAATTGGAACCGCCGATCAGGCTGGCACTGGCAGGTCTGCCTCCGGCAGGCACGAAAATGCAATTGCGGATAATGATTTCTCCCTGCCAGGTACTACCGTAATCGGAGCGCAGATTGATAAGGGTCCTTCCGCGGATGGTGGAATTCTCCACGGTAAAGATCCCGCTGCCAATGGCATTGATTCCCATGTGTCCCAGGGTCGAGTTGCGGATGGTGGCATTGGCAACCCCCATGTGGGCATCGAAGCGGGAAAATGTACAATTGTCATAAAGAAGATTCTTGCAGTAGTTGGAACCTATAATTCCCCAGTATCTGCGGTCATTGATGTCATTTGTCTGGCTGCAGTTCACGAATGACACATTGAGGGCTCGGCCGACCGAAATGTCGTAGGAACCCATGGAAACAGGTTTCCCTGCCGAGCCAATGGTACGGTATGTAAGGTGTCCGGTCAGTATGGTATTCTTTACAGTTACATAGGAGCAGTCGCTGATATTGATGAAGCCACCATAAGGCGCACCATGGTCTCCTTCACCGGTGATGTGGTGTTCCAGACCATCCACAAGAACATTGGAACGCCTGATCGCGATGTTTCGGCTATAATAGGTGTACTTCGATTCTGCCCTGTTGGCGATTGTGGTGAAATGTCCTCCGGTGATGTTCAGTGTCTTCTCATCAATGGGAAGAGCTGTGATTTCCGTAATCTGGTCGAAGTCCCAGATGATCGGAGCGTCCATATCCACATTGCCGTGTTTATCAACAACAAAGATATCTGTTTGCGGAGATCCATTGTTTTGATTCAGCCCAAAGCGGATATAGCGCTTTACATGCGAATTGCTGACTGTGATCAGACAGGTTCCCGGCAAGGAGACCTTGATTTTCTCCTGATTCCTCTTTAAGGAAGCTATCCCCTCAAGATTGAACGCTCGCAGGCTGGAAGCGACCATGAAAACAGATGCATTTCGGTTCTGGACTTCCCTATCGTCTATGATGAAGGCCGCCGTGCCGAAATCGGTGTCAGTCTGGATGACCGCTGTGCGCTCCTTTCCTCCAATGTAGTAGGTAGCTCCCTCGTCGGCTTTCACCAGAAGGCCATGCTGATTGGCGAATGCATGGGTTGCTGCGATGGCGTCTATATCATCTGTTTTTCCGTCGCCCCTGGCACCGAAGTCACTATAGCGGACCACTCCTTTGGCTTTAAATCTGGAGACATCCTTTGGGGATATATTTACATGTAATTCCCCATTTTCATTTGTGCGTACCCGGGTTTTATTATTTTCGGATGTTATCACCACATTTTCACTTGGCCTTTCGGTCTGCCCCTGTGCGACAATTACACAGGAAAATATGAATAATATTAAGAGCATGTATTTCATCATGATGGTATACGATTTCTATTTAATCTTCTTGCCCACCATTTCTTGTCCGTCCTGATATAGGGTCAAGCTCTCAACCGCATCTTTTTCAAGATGAAAGACAATCTTCGCATCAACAACAGTCAGGTAAAACACAGTATCATTTTCTGGAAAAAGCCCGAATCTTTCCTGTCCGGTAGCCCGCCCAAATAGCTGTTTCCCTTCTTTGGTTATGGTGATATTGAGTTCGGGGCGCAACTCGTACAGGCCAATATATTGTTCAAGGGTGGATTTAGGTATATCTACTGCGTCACTTTTAAATTTCGCTAATTCCGCTCCGGAATCGAGCAAATAAAAACCAATATCATCGGCTCCTTCTGATGAATTTGTGAAGAGTACCACTCCTTTACCTGTTTCTTTTACAAATCCAATAAAAGTCCTGTATCCACCTGTTCCGCCACCATGGCAGATTATGTCCCCCTTATCTCCTTTATTAATATGCCACGCCATTGCAATCGACATTTCACCTGCCTTATCATGTCTGATTTGATGAGATAGCTCCATTGCCTTGAGTAATGAGGTATTCACATATCCGAGATTAGCAGAAACAAACTTTGCCATATCTGAGGTCGAGCTTCTAATCGCACCGGCACCTGCAAGCGTTGGGATGTCCCAATTCTCAACAACCTTGCCATCACTATGTCCCAAAGCTAAATTTTCATTCATCCTCTGAGTCAATTCAACTCTTGTGTCATTCATATCCAGAGGATTTGCAATTGTTTGGACCATCAATTCTTCATACGTACTATTATTATTCATTGCGAGAAGATGCCCTAAAAGACCCTGGGCAATATTTGAGTATTCATATTCTGCGCCTGCAGATCGAACAGGGTGATAATTCGAAATAAATTCATACATCTCATTTACAGTATAGTCCGCATAAGGATTGTGGGGATTTGCGGGGCTGAAGTTGTCGGGCATTCTGGGAAGGCCAGAGGTATGATCCGTCAGATGGCCGAATGTAATTTCTGCATCACCCATCACCGGAACTTTAATGTCATCGGGGAGAAAGTTATTTATCTCGTCATCCAGTTTGAGCCTACCTTCCAGGACTTGTTGTGCAAGTAATATCCCTGTAAATACTTTAGATATTGATCCTATTTCATAGATGGTATTTTCATCTACTTCCTGACCATTCTTAGCAGTTTTTCCAAAATTGAAAAATTTAACACCTGAGGAGTCGATTAAAGCTATAGTAATACTTGGAGTAAGACCTTCCTCTATTCGTCTTTCAATTGACTCTACGACTTCAGCAGGAAGACCTTTTATATCCGTTTTTTCAGGGCTAAGCTGACATTGGAGGGTAAGAAAAGATATCAGAAGAATTGTTAGGGTGATTCTATAGCGTTTCATTTGCGGTTTGGGATGAAGCTGAAATAAATATAACAATTACTTATCAACCCTAAACTAAAAACCCATGCTTTATGACCCTATGTATGTAGACAGGTCTATTTATTCAGGCATCTCTTAGAAAAATAGAGTATCTTTACAGCAGGTTTATACCATTTCTGATTTCAATCAGTCATTACTCCCTCTTGCTGCACTGTTAATATAATCTCTCACTTCAGCAACTGATTTCTCATTGAATTACGGATAGTCGGGCCGACATTAATTTGTTTAATAGTAAAACTAGCAAAGGAGAACTCATGGAAAAACTAAGCCTAGGAGTTATTGGAACTTCAAGAAAGGAAGATGAAAAACGTGTACCCATTCATCCGGATCATCTAGCACGTTTACCAGAGGATATCAGGAAACAATTAGTTTTTGAAAAGGGTTACGGTGCACCTTTTGGTTTAGATGATGATTTTTTTGTTTCTCAGACCGGAGGAGTAGCTTCCCATCATGAATTATTAGCTGAACTTGGTTCAGTAATTATTGCCAAACCCGTATTGGCAGATTTACAGGAAATACGTGAAGGAGGATTCATTTGGGGCTATCCGCATTGCGCTCAGCAGGGCGACATTACACAGACTGCCATAGATCGAAAATTAACACTTATTGCATTTGAGGATATGTTTGTTTGGTCCCCCAATGGTCAGTCAGGCAGGCATACCTTTTATAAGAATAATGAAATGGCGGGCTATTGCGCAGTTATTCATGCCTTACAATTAAGGGGTATTGATGGTCACTATGGCAACCAGCGAAAAGTAATTATTTTCAGTTTCGGGGCAGTTAGCCGCGGAGCTATTTATGCGCTGAAAGCTCATGGTTTCAGAGATATTACAATTTGTATCCAAAGGCCGGATTATGAAGTGCGTGAAGAGGTTTTAGATGTTCATTATGTTCGTATTCGTGAAGGTAATAATGGGGAAGCCAGAATGGTAACTATTGAACATGATGGCACAGTTCGACCTTTATCGGATTTAATTAGTGAATCTGAAATCATTATTAATGGCACCTATCAGGATACAGACAATCCTGTCGATTTTGTCACAGAAGATGAAAAAGATACCCTGAAACCAGGAAGTTTAATTATTGATGTGAGTTGCGACGAAGGGATGGGATTCTATTTTGCCAAACCTACAACTTTTAAAAACCCAATTCTGAAAATCGATAAGATCGACTATTATGCAGTTGATCATACGCCAAGTTACTTATGGGAAAGTGCTTCAAGGTCAATATCTGCAGCACTGATTGTTTATCTGCCAACGATTTTAGGAGGTCGTAAAAGTTGGCTGGAAAATCCTACCATACAGAAGGCTATTAATACCGATAATGGAGTGATTAAAAAAGAGTCTGTTTTAACTTTTCAGAATCGTTCGCCTGAATATCCTCATGAATTTATCAGAAGTTGACGCTTGGTTTATGCGCTGTTAATTGGCGTGACAATTGCTCTGCAAGAGAAAACCGATCGAATGTTAATTACTCAATTCTTTCCGACACTTTTGGCAATTCACTGAGTCCGGTACTGGGTTTATTGATATAGAAATATGATGTGGCCGAATAGTCATCGATACGATAAAAATTAACCCAGCCAAATGGAAAATCTTCATCAAAGATATCCTTTGGATCATCTAAAAGCCGCCTGAAACCATTTGATGGATGCCAGTGAAATGGGTTCCAGCTTTACATTATTTGTCAGGAGAGTCCTTACAAGATCTCGCATTCCTCCACCGATCTGTTGTATGGAGGCACTGAAGTTCTGGTGAAACCCTATGATATCAGGAATATGAAACCTGTAAAAGGCATACTGCCTTGCGCTGTCGTCAGCAAGTGTGCACCCCTGGTATAGATTGGTATATTCACCCTGTCCCCAGGCTGTACCAATGTAATCTTCAGTACCTGTTCCATTGATTGTAGGAAACTCCTCGTCATTATCTATATACATTTTCACTTCCCCCTCTCCCCACCAGGTATTCCCATAGACGGGATCCGCATTAACTCCCATATTTACTCCTAAAAACCTTCCTTTCCCTTCTATTTCCGGCAAAAATTCAAAATCCACTCCCAATTCTGAGGTCTTCTGACGGGTCCAGAAGGCGTGAAAGTAAAGAGCATCCTCCTCCAGTTTATCCAGTTTAATAAAGTCAATATCAAAAAATACCTCAGGGATATCTTTTGCACTTTCGTTGGTGATTACCACCCTGGCGGCTAAGCGAAATGGCATTGGAATCATGCAATTAAATGACCGGCCTTCAGGATTGGAAAAAAGAGCTGATTCATATCTCACAACTTCGGATAGTCCGTAGCCAAAAAAATCGCCAAATGGCACATCCACTGCTGGCTTGCTTTCTCCATCCCAATAAATTCGTAAACGAATGGATCTCATCATTTCGGGGGAACGATCCCGTACCGTAAACCACATTCGCTGGACGATTCCAGGGCCCTCTACCTCCAGTAAGGTTTTTGACTCCATACTTTTTAAACCCTCAAATGCATTTCCTTTGGCGGATTTATTTGTTTTTCCCCCTTCACCTTTAATACCATTGAGGTTTTCGAAGGAACTCAGGCTACTGCTTTTAAAATTTTCGGGAAGCATATACAGGTTTTGGGCAAAGGTGCCTTTGATCAGGAATATGCAGATCGCTAAAACAAAGTACTTTTTCATTGGTAGAGTTTCAAATTTATACACTAAGCTAGCTAACAATTCGTGTTTTCAGACCTTTATTTTAATAATATCCGTATTGATAAGTATGATTATAAATCGCTTATTTCTTTGGAAGGGGCAGGTTCATTTTCTCAACAATGTCAACAAACCTTGGATTGTCGTACAGAGAGTCAAATTTATATATCCCGGTTGCTATGTATGGCATATTCTGATCGCGAAGTTCAAATCCCTTTTCAATCCAATCCATGGTTTTCTCATAGTTATTCAACCAGGAATATCGCACAGCCAATTCAATCGGATTAATATATTCATCTTGAGCCATTATTTCCATTTGTTGTACCAATGCTTCATATGCTGCAAAGAAACCCTGTTCGCTAAAAATCCTCTCAATCTCTTTTATGGCATCTTTTTCAGAGCTTAGCAAATCATTTGTCATCATAAATTTTCCAGCTTCAAATGCCCTGTCATAGTCCCCGTCCTGAAAAGCTATTTGTTCAACTATATTAATCGCAAAGAAGTGATGCGGATCAATGGACAATGCTTTATCCAGAAGATTAAGGGCATTCTTTCGGTCTCCGGCATCGTTTTATACAACTGCGGCTAAAGACAGGACCAAAGGGTTTAAGGGGTCCAGCTCAACCGCCAATTGTGCCTGGGATAATGCTTCTTCCGGCCTCTGCAGGATCATTAATAAATGGCCATAGAATACTCTGGACATCACATCGTTCGGGTTTAGTTCAAGAGCTTTTAAATACTCCTTTTCGCCTTTTTCCCAGTCCCATTCTGCCCAAACCGCAATACCAGCGGACATAGCATGTGCTTCCGGTAAATCAGGATCCAGTTCCAATGCTTTGTTCAGGTATTCAAATGCTTTCGGTCCTGCGATCTCAGGCGATTCAAATCCAGTTTGCGCTAATCCACCCCAAACCTGTGAGAGGCCGACATATAATGGAGCAAAGTCAGGATCCTTTTCAACGGCCAGGTTCAGGTATTCCAGACCCTTGTTAAGGGATTCCTGACTGAGATCGTCCCAGTATTGATAACTCCTCAGGTAGTCATCATAGGCTTCCCTGTCAACTGTTCTTGATTTGGCAAATAATCGCTCTTCCTGAGGTGTTAATTCGATCATTATCTCATCCGCAATCTGCTTGGTGACCTGATTATAGAGATTAATAATCTGGTTCTTGTCCTCCCTGTATTCGGCAATCCAGAGCTGTTTTTCCTTACCTGTAGTTTGCACAAGCCGGAATTGTATACAGACGCTGTCGCCAAGACTCATTACACTGGCTTCTAAGACGGCATCCACATCCAATTCAGCTGCAATTCTTGTGGCAGATATATTCACATCCTTATAGACATCAGATGAGGTTTTGCCCAAAACCCTCACTTCGCTGATCCTGCCTATGTCACCGACCAAAAGTGCGTGCATGCCTGATACCATATTCTCCAGCAGGTCATCACCTGTATAATTATCAAAGGGTAAAACCACAAGTGATTGAATGTCACCTGCACGTAGCTGTTTGCCTCCACCCACAATATTAAGGACTGCCAGTCCAATAATTACTATAAAGCTCACATAAGTTGCAATTTTCCATGCATTGGGGACCACTGTTTTTTCTCCTTCTTTAAGCTCTTCGGCAGGTTTGGTTTTCTCCACACCGTCGGAGCTTATATCATAGAGCCAGGAAAGGATTATGACCAGCGGGAATCCAACAGCCAGTACAATTACTACGATAGTTAGCAAGTTTGGAGGAAGATTTAGCGGCTCTGCCAGATTATTAATTAGCTCAATGCTGACGAATGCTGCTGAGGCATAGACCGTTATGACATGCACAACTCTTCGCCTTTTTAACTCCTGCCAGAAGCGGGATAGTTTGTTGGGGTTAGCAGCCATTAATGATTACTTTCTTAGCTACAAGTTAGGATAGAATCTGACACGAATCAAACCAGAGAAAATCAATTTATGATAGCTGTCGTAATTAACTTATCTCTATAATATGCCTGAACGGGGTATATCCAGTTAAATATACACTATTTCCATCTTGTTTATCAAGCATGCCTCGCATCTGCGCCCACTTGTGGCTTACGATACCGGGACCAAATTTTATAATATCATCTCCATGTTTGTATTCCCCCATTTCGCCTTCAAGGAAATAGGAGTCCTCCGCAGTTTTATCCTCTAAAACACCGGATAGCTCACCTCCGGCCCTGAAACTCATTTCGCACGACACAGGGATATTCTCAGTGCCATCAATTTGTATCTCAATACTTACTTTACCGTCCGATTCCCTTATTGCCACCCTGACCTGCATGATCTGGGGTTCGCTAAGTTCCCTCATCCCCCTGGGCATCTTATGCCAGCTTCCATCTTCTGGTATGTGTTCTTCAGGAAAAGGTTGAAAATATCCGTGTTTCTTGTAGCTTGAAAGCACTACTGCTGCTGCCATCAAAGGCTGTCTCTTCAGAAATAAATTGCCCCCTGCTTCCAAAAAATGCAGCTGCCAGTCGCATGGACTGCATATAGGCTTTGCCTTTCATAAAGGAGAGGAAAGTAGGGTTTTTCTCTATTATGGAAATATCACTGTTACCCCGCCTGATCCTGAATACCCCTGAATGTTCAAATCTTTTAAAGTAGTTGTCCGGTATTTTTGTCGGGGATATCAACTCCTCTTCAAAAACAGGATCTTCCAACAGGTATGGGAGCTGGCCTACGATTTTCTCAGGCATTAGAGTTTCTATCATATTACACACCGCGGAAAACACCGGGTTTCTATCTTTTATGGCAAAATATCTGTAAGAATAATAATAGCGATCTACATAACCCGCACGGGCAGCATCCTGTCTTCCCGATGCATCGGTTAAAACCTCGCCCCCGGGCTGGATATAGTATAAGGTCATTTGCAGATTTTTCCTTACCACATCATGCAGTTCCGGTCTGTCTAACAGTCGCCCGATAGTCAGGAACATATTGTCGCATACAGGAGAATAGATACTGACACTTTTCTCTGTATACTGACCATCGGGATCCATATCAATGCCTTCGCTTAACCACTCATCAATCCGTCGATATACTTTTGAGAAGGGAAAAAAGAGTTTAATCTTGCCAGGGCAGAACAGACTACCCAACGATGATTGGGAGTATGTATTCCTCCCACAAGCAGACATTTACCTGTATTATAAAAGAAGCTGCTCATTTTGGCTAATAAACTCTCCAATTCCGGACGTTCAAGGCGTTTTAATATCACGCTTACCGGACTAAGATAGTTTACAATAAATGCTGTATCCGGTGTGGAGTGAAAGTTAGTCGTGTGCAGGTCTATGGTTCCGTCGCTATATTGAACATTCAGCAAACAGCTTATAGCTCTATCCATTGGTTTCACCAGGGACTCTGAAAGGTAGTATCTGGAGAGGGGAGAGGCGTATGATGCACCAAGTACCATCAGGAAAGCACTGGTTGAATGAGCATTAGGTATTTCGTACTCATTTATTATTCCCCCATCCCATCGATCGCCCGGTTTATCTATCTGACTTGAAAGAAGCCCTTCTATCTTTTCATCATTTAACTCCGTAAGAAGTCTGATGATCCGGTCTGCTCCGCTCTTTATATTTCCTGGAAATGCAAGAGCCGGACTTAATGATAAGGCCGCAGAACCTAATACAGTTTGTTTAATAAATCTCCTTCTTGGATTATTCATTCAACTAACTCACTTTATTATAAATCACAGGCATTTGCCCTTTCCATTTATTCCACAGGTCATTTTCTACTATTAGCCTGGCCATAAGATTGCCAACATTTATTCGGCTGGTTTTGCCCGGATTAAAAAGTGCACTCCTTGTAGGTGAAGCAAAAAGCTCGTACTCGCTTACCTTGTCTTCGTTTATTAAGGTATCTGGTCGTACTGCAACCCATTCAATTAATTTATTATTCTGCCCAACCCTCACTCTCAAAAAGTCTGCTGCTTTTTCATTGTCTGTTTGCGGTGGTAAAAGTAAGCGAATCAAGCCCATCACTAGTTTTTGTCCAATCGAAATAGGTTCATTTAAATCCCTGTTCCTGTTACCAGTTGTATTCATCAGCACAAACCTGATAGGTTTTTCGGGCGAATTCATCTTAACTGCATTACAAAGCAATATAACGGTATCAGTTACTAATTTTCTGGGTTTTCCATAAATACCTTTCAAAGTTAGATTATGACCAAGACAAGAAGCTACCGACTGACAATCATTCAAGTAATTTGCCATTTCGTCCACACTAATCTCTGAGATACTGGCTTTGATTATTGAAATTTTGTCACTGCTATTCCAGTTGTCAGGTATATTTCCAGATGGGCGTACTATTACCTTAACTTTTTGTCCCAATTTCAATAATTGTTCTACCAGCTGTTTCCCGGTTGCACCTGTTGCACCTACTACTAATGTTGTCATAATGCAATTTACAGTATATGCAGATACATATCAAATGGATGAGATACAGATTGTAACAGCAAATGGTTTGTGTATGCACTGTTGGGCTATGGCACACTATTGAGCTCTGTTATTCATTAATTTATTCAATTTTATAGGTCTTTAGCATTTCTTTATACTCGGAATCAATCAGACACTCTCCTGTATATAAAACATCATTTGCGGACTGATAGATTTGTCTATAACATTGTCCTTCTTTAGAATTCAATGATTTAGAAATAATCATTTTCCCATTTTGATCTACCTCCCAGAATTCCACTTTTTCAAAGAAAAGTTCATAATCAGTCTTTGCTTTAAATACTGAAAAATAATAGACTTCAAATTCTCCGGATTTACTATTAGCAATTCTGGTACTATTAAGTATTGCAATTCCGTTTACATATACTTTTCCTGATTCATTTTCAGAAGCTAATGTCCCATTTATAAAGAAATATCCAAATTCACTGAAATCCTGTGGCCTGAGATTCAGTTCTTCAATAAATTGATAATACCACTTTGTCTTTAATTTTTCCGGGAATTCCTTTTCCTTGTTCGTTCTAGTTTGTGAATTTAATATAGAAGTTGACAGACTGAATATGATTGTCAGGACAAAGATTACTGTTTTCATGAGTTGTCAATTATGATTATCCCAAGCAATCTTATTAAAGCCAATCCTCTGGTTTGATTTTGTCGTAAATCTCCGGAAAAGCACTTTCGGCTTTGTATTTTTTTCTGACCTTATCGTATAAATTATGATCAAACATTTCCCTGAACTCTTCCCGGGTCATAAAGGTATCCGCATACAGGAGCTGATAGCCTTTTACGTCCCTGGTATATTTTTCCATTTTCCGCACCATTTCCCTGCCATCCCATGGCTCTTTTCTTTTAACGGCGGGTGGTATACCATAGGCACCCAGGTCAAAGAACATTTCCCAATTCTTTCCTGGCATGTTATTTACAGGTTTTCTCAGCATTCCCTGGTGTTCACCATTATCGTATATCCGGATAGGAAACACCAGCAAAGGGTATATTTCAAAAAGATTGTGAAAAAGATCAATGGCTTCACTCATTTCAGAAATAGGAATGATGATATCC
Organism: uncultured Bacteroidales bacterium; assembly: GCA_963753765.1. GTDB lineage: Bacteria > Bacteroidota > Bacteroidia > Bacteroidales. Next base: position 24,217 of record CAVWDQ010000025.1, on the reverse strand, counting down.
TGTACGACGTGCTTGTAAATCAACTTCCTCCTCACACCCTTATTCATGGTGAATTTCAGGAAAGAAACTTTAGGTGCACCCAGCCATCCCAATAAATAACGGTAAACAGGATGATTGCCAAAGGGTATCAGCTCTCTCAGTTCCCAGAATATGGAGCGTGTATATCTGTGATAGTAATGCCTTAATGGAATGTATTCTTCAAAGGGTCCGTTTTCGAGGCATTTCTCCACATGTGTATAATACCAGGGCTTGTACCACCGGTTGATCGGGTTAATCTTTGCCCTTTGTTCCCGCGTTGTTACTTCTGCAAATTCTCCACACATGATAACGGCCTTATCCTTTGCATAGACCGTAGCTTCCAGAAAACCGGGTGTATCATCTGCTACGGATATTTCCTGCATTTTTCTGCAATATTCTTCCTGGCTGTGACAGGGAATATATTTAATGTGCATATAAGGCTTTACTGGAATTATTTTCAATTCCACAGCAACCAGGAAAGCTATCGTTCCCCAGGACCAGGGCAGGGCATAAAAGAGATCGACATTTTCGGTGCGGGTCGCCCGTATAAGTGAGCCATCTGCTGTAATGACCTCATAAGCCTCCACCGTCTCCTGTATAAGGCCATACCGATGGCAGTTGGTTTCCATTCCCAGCCCAAGACAAAGTCCGCCAAGCGTCAGGTCTTCCATCTCTACCTGGATCGCGAGTGCCCATCCTTTCGGAAGCAGGTAGCGGGTAATGTATCCCATGTCAACGCCAGGTTCTGCACGGATAATTTGTCTTTCGGTATCAATTTCCAGGATGTCACGAAGATTGATCTCTATCTGGTTGCAATTTTTTTTAAATGTAGCCGTGCGGGGGGACATATTCAGCCAGGGTTTTCTGGCTGTACACATCAGCTTTTCCCTGCCGGATGCATTCCATCTTCTCACCTGCTCCTGTACCTCGGCGACACGTTTTTCGTGTAACTTATTGCTGGCAATGAAACTTCTATATATCCAATTCCTGAAAGTGAAATATTTATCGAAAAGAAAACTCAGGGGCAGAGCGGTAAACAGAACGACCCATCCCCGGTGTTCGGTTAAAAAGTTTTGTATGGAATGCTTAAAAGAAGCCATAGATACTTCTGTTCTAAGCTACAAGTTAGGGTAGAAGTTAATACGAGTCAAACCGGAGGAAAAACTCCTTAATTTACTAATATACCGCCTATTAGGTTTATACATTATTAAGAGCTTTTTTACTGCTCACTATTTTAACTATGCGATTATATACGATTTCCGATAAATTCCAGGTGTATCCACCACTTGTATTTACAAACTGAACAACCACAGCATCAATATCTTTGTGATACTTGGCAATACTGGAGTATCCCGGCAATAATCCTGTATGTTCATATGCATAAATAGAGGAATAAATAGCTTGTTCATTATCATTTAGCAAAGAGCCATCGTTCAATGCCCGCATGAATATGCCCACATCCTCTGCAGTAGCAACCATTGAGCCGGCAGGGCTTGTGAAATCATTATACTTTAAATCACCATCATAAGCTACAACATACCCACTCATAACATCGTCTGAATCCACTTCACTAAGCAAACTGAAAGTATTGTTCAGCCCAAGCGGGATCAAAATTTCCTTCCTGATATATTGGTGATGGCTATATCCCAATGTTTTATCAAGGATTTCGCCTATCAACAAATAATTCGTATTTGAATACCTGTATTTTTTATCAGGTTCAAAATCAGCAGGCTGATCAAATACTAACTTAAGATTTTCTCTATTGGCTTTCGGTGGGTCTTCCCAATAGCCAGGGGTGTCCGTATAATTGGGAATGCCACTTCTATGCTGCACCATCATTCTCAAGGTAATTTTATCTGCATTTTCAATTCTTCCCACAAGTTCCGGAAGGTAATCAGCGAGCGTTTTATCCAGAGACAATTGTTTTTCATTTACCAATTTAGCGACAGCAACAGCAACATATAACTTGCTGATGCTGGCTATCTTGAATAAGGCCTGTGGGTCGGCTGGAATTTTATTTTTTCGGTCATGCCAGCCTGCGGCATAAAACTCCGGTGGCTTCCCGGCCTGGTCCACGTAAACAATCATGCCGTCCAATCCATATCCGATGGCATCATTTACTTGTTCCTGAACCGTATCAGGTAGTGGCACTAACCACGCTCTTACCAAAATCCATGGTACGAACGCCAAAGAGCTTAAGCTTGCAATAATAAATACTATTCTGAGTATTCGTTTTGTTTGTTTTTTTGTCATACTATTTCAGGATGATGCGTTTAACGGCATGTTCCGGTAGGTTCGCTTTTATGTTGATACTAAGTTTTTTATTTCGAAACCAATTCGTATCGTATAAGGTAAGCTTCATCTCCATTGTGCACCATTGATATTCCCCATTTAAGGCCTTCTCCCCTCACCGTAGATTGAGTTAAATCTTGTCTGAATACACCAGGAGCTTTTGGACAGTTTTCTACTTTTACACCCAGCTTATCGCTCATAAAATCTATTCCGTCCGGGGCATATTCAAATGTATTTGTCAATGATGCCAATGCCCCTATTCCCGTGCCTTCTTGCCACAATATCACTTCATGGCTTCCAGATAATATTGGATTGTCGAGCTTAGTAAAGGGGCCCTCAGGATATTTTGAAAAGGCAGCACCCATTTGAGTATGAACCGGGCCATTCTCTCCGTTTACTCTGCTACGTCCTTTGTAATAGAGCCAATACAAGCCATTTCGGTATAGTAATACAGCATCATCTACCCGGTAGCTGTCAAATTTATCTGGTTCAGGACTAACCTTCAATATGGGGTCATGACTCAAACGAGTAAAAGGCCCTGATGGAGAATCGGAAATGGCAAGCCCAATTGCGGTAATATCAGTAGTTGAATTATTTTCAAATGCTCCCTCTTTGTTACCCGGCGTGGGTTTTACTCCTGTATAATAGAGGTAATATTTACCATTTGCATAAAGGATATTGGGTGTAAATGTTGCCTGTGAATCAAATGTATTCTTTTTTCCCAGGCCTAAGATCTCTCCCTCTTCTTTCCAGGTGTATCCTTCATCTCCGGATGTAGCATACCAAAGTGTCCCCCAATAACCGGGACTCCGCCCATATACTTTGGTATAGTACACATAATAAGTATCTCCTACTTTTATTACATCACTGGGATCTCGTCTTGTACACCCTTTTTCGTGACCAATACCAGGTAACTTATCATATGTAAATTCAACTTTCTCAAATTTTTCTCTCAAATCTTTTACTTCCTGACCCTGGGCTGATGTAAGGCTAATTAAGATGGCTGTTATTACAAGTATATTTTTCAATTTAACTTCTTATTTTTTAGTGATTAATGGAAATCAAATCTGGATTTGTTGATTGGCATTTCAAATTCTTGAGGATGACCGGTTTCCCACTTAAAAATGATCCTCCAGGCTTTTCAAGCCGGTTAGAGAGTGGTATTCTTAAATCATTAATATCTATCGAATAGTTTATCATTGCTACTATAGTTGTCTTTTTTCACATACCGACATTGTCATTCCCATCCACTCTGGAAAGGCATGCCTTCATCCATGAACTTCACGGTTTTCAACTGTTCCAAAAGCGAATCAGTGATTACTGTTTGTTCCGCTGCAATATTGATATTCTCATTTGGATCAAGTTGATGATCATATAATTCCAACGCGACAGTGCTGTCATTTTCAGTGGCCCATCGTACAATCCTGTATCGTTCAGTTCTGATGGTTTTGCCCAGGGCCTGATTTCTATAATAAAAGCTTCGTGCAAACTCTTGACCATTTACTTCCGGGTTTTTTAAAACGTCAACTATACTTTCGCCATCCAGATTATCCGGATAATCTATTCCACACAATTCAGCGAGAGTTGGATATATATCTATTGATTCTGTTAACTGATTCAATATTGCACCTTCTTTCGTGATATCAGGCACCCTAAGGATCAAGGGACTACGTGTGGCGATCTCAAAGTTTGACATTTTACCGAACATAGTGTGCTCTCCTAAATGCCAGCCATGATCTGACCATAATACCACAATCGTATTCTCAGACAGGTCTAATCGTTCCAATTCATCCAGTACTTTACCAACTAAGGCATCGATATAACTCACACTGGCATAATACCCATGTTTTAATGTTTTTGCACTTTCCGGGGTAACATTCCCAGGACCATCGGGCCATGGATAATGCGTCGTAACTTCCGGGCTTTTATTGACACTATATATGTTATTCAAATTTTCAGGTAAGAAATTATTTTCTGCCATCGGTATTTCATCCCGCTCATACAAATCCCAATATTTCTTAGGAGCATTAAAAGGTAAATGAGGCTTATAAAAACCTAATGCAAGAAAAAAGGGATCACCCCCTTCTTTTAATTTTCGAAGCTGTTTGATAGCTTCGAGCGTATTGAGGCCATCAGGATACCCTTCATCATCAACATCTCCCGCTTCATAGGGGATTCGCGGTGTTTCTACTCCAATCCTCATAGCTGTGTTATGTGCATCCCCATTTGAATAAGCAAAAAATGCTCTCCACGGTGTTTCCCATTTACCAACTGCAGTGTATGTTGTGTCCCAACTGAATGGAATTTGAGCAATACTTTGAGCTTCATCCATCACACCACCTGGTTCATGTGTTATTTTACCAATGCCAATAGTTTTATACCCATTTTTCTTGAATAGGTGAGGAAGTGAGATAGTGGCATCTGGCTCATGGTCTGTTTTTCTTAATTCTCCCCAGGGATCCCATTGCTGACAAACTTTTCCTGTTAACAGAGAAGACCTTGATGGACCACAAATAGCTGATTGTACATAATGATTATTAAATACATATCCAGATGATGCCAACTTGTCAATATGGGGTGTTTGAATGATTGGATTTCCATAACACCCTAATTCCGGACGGAGATCATCTACGCAGATCAAAAGAATATTATACTTAGAAAGATTATCTTCATTATTGAGATTTTTACATCCAAAAAAGAAACATAGAAATGCACCCAATATTGGAATGAATAGTTTCTTTCCATGAGAAGCCGTTAAAATATCGAAACTCATTTTTTTACTTTTCATAACTTATTGCGAGATAATCAATTCAATTTTCATTCTGAAAGATGATTTCTTTCCCCTACCAATTTTTTATTTTAGTTGTGCATAAGGGTTAGAAAAACGCCTGTATTAATGGCGTTAATTTTTTGTTCGCGTTCCGTATTTTCTATTGATCCCATTCCTCCTGCAAACTAGCAGTTATTATATATTTTCCTGATTTTACTGTAAAAGCTCCTTCATTAAAATCAATGTCAACAAGGTCTTCGTCGATCAAATTGATAACCTCCACAGTTGAATTATGGTAGTCAACAGGTAAAATAATTTCAGCCGAAGACGTAAGAGGAACCTCAATTATCAACGAGAATGCATTCTCTACCAGTTCCCATTCTGATATAATTACGCCTTTTGGAGAGTTGTATGAGCATTTACTCCATGTAATATTACCCACAGGTTTCGGCGCAATAATTATATTTTTATACCCGATTGAATTGTCGGCTTGATAAATACCTCCTAATCCGGAATAAAACCATTCCATCAGATGACCGAGCATCATATGAAGATTCGATACATCGGGAAGGGCAGCCCAGCTTTCAGTTAAAGAAGTTGCACCCTTTTTTAATTGTAATCCATATCCAGGTTTGTCGCTCCGATTATTCATTTTGTAAAGAATATCAGATCTGCCTTTTTCACTCAATACCCGTACCAGGAAATGATAGCCTATATCACCTGATGTTAAAGCGTAATCATTTTGTTCTATGGAATCAATAAGCTTATTGAACACTTTTTCAATATCCTGCTCAGGCAGTATTCCTGTATAAAGTAGACATTGCATAGGACGTTTGGCTTCCAGTAGCACAAGAACCCGTTTCATGGTCATAAAACTTCTCTTGGAATGCCTCTCTAACTTCATTTGCCCAAACACTATATTTTATAACGTCAGAATCTTCATTCAAAAGTTCTGCTACATTCGAAACTAACTTTAAATCGTAATAATAAATTGAGGTAGCTGTAAGAGCTTTAGGAGTTAGTTGCGCTTCTCCAGGATGTAAGGGACCCAGATCATACCAGTCACCCAATCCGTGATAGAGTATATTATTTTTTGATTTCTTCTGAAGATAATCAACATATCTTGTCATCATTGGATAAGCTCTTTTTAGTACCTCCAGATCTCCATACCACTTATACAATTGCCATGGAATAATAATTGATGCACTTCCCCATTCAGGCGAATCACGGAAACCTCCTTCAAAAGGAACATATTCCGGAGCAATGTCCGGAACCAGTCCATTGTCGAGTTGAGAGTCAATCATGTCATCTACGATCTTATTGTATAAAGCCTGTATATCGAAATTGTAATGCATCGATGGGCCAATAAGGTATGTTTGCTCTAACCAGCCTAGCTTTTCACGATGTGGGCAGTCAGTTGCAACACTTGCCATATTGCTTTTAATACTCCAGTTAATGAGTTCGAAAATCTGATTGAACAGCGTATCGGAACAGCTAAAAGCCCCCACCGTAGGAGACGAGTTACGGGTATGAAGCATTTTTATTTCTACTATTTCCGTTTTTGGATTACTATGTTTTGGTTCAATAATTTCAACATCGGCATATCTGAACCCATAATAGGTAAACTTTGGCTGCCACTCTTCAATACCTTCACCTTTGAGTATATAGTTAAATTCATACGGCCCTCCGCCACTGTGTTGGGTGACATTCCCTTCTTCATTAATTAATTCATCCGGGCGAATTATTAGTTGTGTACCTCGATTGCCTTTTACCTTTAATGATATAATTCCGGAGGCATTTTGACCGAAGTCGTAAACAGTTCTGCCAGTTTTTGATGTCAATATTTTAATCGGAAGAAACTCATCCAATACTTTTAAAGGATAGTCTTGTTCGGGCACAAGTATTTCGATCGAATCGTCTAGTAATATAGGTTTTTGCCACTTTGTATCATCAAATCCGAAGGTGCTCCAACCTTCTTGTTCAAGCCTTGCATCATAATCTTCACCACCGTAAATACTGCTGAATGTAATAGGAGAGGGTGTTACCCTGCAATTTTCATCGGAAACAATATTTTTTACTGTACCGTTTTTAAATTTAATCTGAATGTTGAAGATTAATTTGGGATAGCCATAAGCAATGACGAGTTTGCGGTAACGCTCACGATTTACATTATAGAAACCATTGCCAACAAAAACACCTATCGCATTGCCACCTTCCTTTATCTGTTTTGTTATATCAAAGGTGTTGTATAAAATCCTCTTTTGATAATTAGTCCATCCAGGAGAAAGAAACCTGTCTCCAATTTTATTGTTATTAATGTAGAGCTCATAATGTCCTAAGCCACTAATGTTAATTATAGCACTTTCCACGCTATCTTCTATGATAAAATCTCTTCGAAACATGGGGACAATCGATCTTTTTATTCCTTTTTCACCGAGATGGTTTCCTGAGCCATGTACACCCGGAACTATCAGCATATAATCCTTGAGTTGCTCAAATGATATCCATTGTGCATTGGACCAGTTATCTGATTTAGTTTCAGCTCTTCCGTTTACACAACTTAATAACAAAGTCAATGTCAGGAATTGGAGTATAATTATTCTCATGTCTAAATAATTTCTTTCGGGCTATTCTATTCCGAAACGAATATTTAATTCCATTTTCAGATCCGTTTCAGTTGAGATTGAACGCTAACGGTCCGGGTAAACAAACGGTTGCCTGCTGGCACACTTTTTTGCTAAATTATGAATCCTGGCTGATCTGGTTAGCTTTGAGATGCAAAAAGTGTGACATGGCGAATGATGTATACCTTATGTTAGCGTTTGTTATTCTGTTGAGCAAATAATTCTATAGCTTTATCAACGGGATTTTCATAGGGTTCTCTTGTTGAAATTCCGGAAGAAGTTATCCACTTTTCTTCCCATTCTAACATGTCAAATGGAATTCCTTTTTCTTTCGCTTCATAGTATTGTCTCCATCGTGGGATATAATAATCTCTTATTAGGCCACTCCATGTTTTTGCAGCATACTCATTTACCCATCCACCCCATGTTGTTATTAAACGTCGGGCATTAGCTTCGTAATAATCCTTTTCTTTAGGAGTATCTCCCCAATTTCTTGCAAAATTTGTCCAGCTTTGGAGTTTCCAATTTGGGTGCGACTCTAACAGCTTGTCAATATCAGCCATTATTCGCAATGCCTCATGTAAAAGGGGATAGTTATTTTCTCCTGTTTGCTGAAATTCTGCTAATAATTTATCCGCTTGCAATCCCAGATACTGGCAGGTAAATTCAATAGCATCAATCTCGTAAAGTTTACTCTCTTTGCAATCATTGCTGCAGGCTAAAAACGCCTGGATACCTTTCGTGAAGTTGTCTGATTCATTTACAGATCCAGGATTCTTAGTATCAGGTCTGAATTGATAAGCATTTCTGGGATGGTCTGTAAAACTTCCAAAACATGAAGTGTTAAAATATTCAAAAGCTTCTTTCATTTTTTCAGGGAAGGCACCGTATCGGTTCATGCAGTATCGTGTAATCCATTCGTTCAGGTTGATCTCCTCATTTGCCCATCCTACATCCGAAAGGAGTTCATAAATAATTTCATTATTTTCAATCCCTTCCGGAGCAAATCCGAAACCAATTAATTTCCCCTTTTCACTGTAATTCAAGGCTTCAAAAGGCATTTTTGCATATAAATCCAAACGACCGTTTAAAGCAGTTTTCCCGCCCATATTAGGAATGAAAGAGTATATCCACTGCTTCCCGAAAAACCCATCATAGATTTTCCATGATGGTGCAATTTTCCACCATAAGCGGTTATATTCGTTTGCCAGGTCCAGTATCAGCAGTTTATCATCAGGCACTTTCGAAACAAGAGCGTGCAAACGCTCCGGTGTCCAGAATAGTTTGCCGTCTTTCATGTGGTATGGGAATGTCCAACCCTGCATTACCCAAATGGCATCGGGATTTGATTCTTTAATTGAACGATACACCGATTCGCCGTATATTGAAAGTTCCTCCAAGGCAATCACAGAATCCTGAGATAAGGGTACATCCATCTCGTTAAAACTATCAGCGAGATAGAACTCCGCTTTACCAAATTCCTTTTCCCACTCTGAGATATACATTTTCCCTATTTTAATAAATAGTTCACTCCCTGGTTCAAGAATGGATGACTGGTATTTTTTATCGAAACCGCCCCATTCCATTTCCCTTAACTTCTCTTTTGGATACAGGTGTTGTATCGCTGCTGGGACAAATCCAGCAAATGCCGGAATTATAGGATGCATTGTTAATTCACGCATCCTGTCCAAAATTTGATGATTCAGCTTAATCTGCTTCTCGAAAAATGATGCAGGAGGTGGTCCATCCCAGCCTGTAATACATCCCATTCTGTTAAAAGGAAGATAAGCAGGCCCGGTAAAATAATTCTGAATTTCCTCATCCGATAAACCAATTATCTTAAATACCCGGTATAAAATAGCGTCATAAGCTCCTGGTATTAGTGGCATATTAATACCATGTACAGCCATCCAGTCTATTTCCTTTTCCCAGCGACTCCAATCCCAATAGGCTGTTGTGTAAGCGTGCGTTACTACATTAAAATAGTAGTGGTATTTAAGTGGAGATTGTACATTCTTAGTGTATTCGGGTAACTCTTCAGGTATATTGATGCTGTTGCCTGACCAGCTAACTATTGAATTACAGGCGTTTGAAAGATAATCATAAGCACCTCTGCATAGTGCTACCTGAGTGGATGCAGTAATATGTACTTTATTATCACTAACCGTAACTGAATAGCTCTGATGCCATGATGTATCGAGGGTAAATTCGAATTTATCAATATTGGTTTCACCTATAACTCTGGCAATTAAATCCCTTGCTGGAACAACTTCCTTCTGTTCAACTTTACTACAACCAACCAGAAGAATGAGAACAAGTGAGATTATAGTATATATTTGTTTTCCATACATGAAAAATAGATTTGTTTGTTAATACAATAAACGCTAACGGTCAGTGCAAACGCTGTGTTGGCGCTCCGGTCCTCATTCCTTCCACCCTTGATCTCTTGCGAAACTGGGAATCCATTCCTCCCAGCCAATGAGGGGCAGAGTGGAACTTGGCGCGGGCTTTTTGATTCAAAGAGCATGACATAGCAAATGGAGTATACCTAATGTTAGGCCATGTAGCCTTTTATTCATTTACTAGATTATCGAAATCGTATGTATTGCCAAGCAATCGTGAAGACCGGTGAACCGTTAAGATCTCAATAGAAAATTCATCATCAACGTGGTATATTATTCGGTAGCTTCCTATAATAAGTTGGCGGATGGCTTCATTTTGAAGCTCAGGAACCACTTTTTCCGCTAGTGGATGAGTTTCTAGAATATCCGGTGATTCGAAAAGCCTTGCTACTGTGAGTTCAGCATATCTAGCAGAATCCTTGGCGATATAATCAGCAATATCATCTAAGTCATTCAGTGCCGATTCAGTCCAGACTATTTCAGCCATTTCTTAAGCTTACTCTTGGCTTGATCCTTATTGTATACTCGCCCATTTGCTGAATCTTCTATGCCCTTCTGGATTTTCTCAACAACGACCAAATGATCAATTACCTGATCAATAGTCACATTCTCAGGAAGATTACTAAGAGAATCAATTATTTGAGTCTTGGTTAACATATCAGAATATTATATGTATCAAATATAAGAAATTCCTTTCTGAGTTAGATCAATCTGCTATTAGGCCTAACGGTTAGTGTATGCGCCGTTTATTGGCGCTGCTTTTGCAATTTCGCAAAAGGTGTGACAATTACCAATGACATATACACAATGTTAGCGACAGTTAAATCTTAATTCTAAAAGTTACTTGAATATATTAATGAAATCTTGAATTATTCCACTAGAAATGTCCATTAGCAGCAACTCCGGATATGCTATCAGATTTTGATTATGTAGCTTCCCGAAAAATTCGGGTATAATAAGACGACTGACTATTTATTTTCTTCATCTGCAGCCATTTCGGCTTTGATAAGAGCCAGTGTAACAGCATATCTAAAACGGTATAAAGAGTAAGTAGCCCCCGACGTGGCATCGACCTCCCACATTTCCTGTTTTTCCACAAGTTGCTTTTCCATATCGGGGTAGGCAATGGCAGGTGACGTTCCAGCTGCGCTCATTTGCTCGTTGTATTTTTTATCCGATTTTTTATCGCTGCCATCCTTATGTACCTCGTTGTAATTCACCGCTGTAATTTTTTGGTCCTCAATGGTAAGCTCCACCACATGTTTGTAATCGAATTGATCGTAGGGCGACTCCCCGGTATAAATGCCATCGGCAGCGTGGAGTGTCGAAACTGGCAAATTATAGGCATTAATTAATTTCCAAAACAAGGTGTCTACCTCGTTTATGGGGTGCGTTTCCAACACAAAATGCAAGCCCTTAAAGCCTGTCTTAAAATATGCATTTTCGGGCATATATGCTTTTATCTCATCGAGGCTTCCATCTTCTTTACAGTCTTGTGCTAACGAAGCTCCTGAAAAAAGTATTCCAAATAAAAGGACGAAAAAACTAAGTTTGGTATTCATAATTCAGATTTTATGGTTTAAATATTCATTTCAGGAAAGATATCGTAAAAAGTTTTAGCTACAACCCTTTAAAATATCATCAACCATTCGTTTTCAATTTATCTTGGAACCATTGAATCGCTTGAGTGGTCGGTTTTAGCGGAGCAATAAGTATTTAATACTCGAACGACGACAAATGGAAGCAGAAACGGATGAATGAATTGTTGCAAGGCAGCAGAATTAGTTTGATCGTTTAACTAATAGACGAAAGCACGGGTGTTATGTTACTAGAATGAGGGATTAAATTGGTTAATGGGATTGAATCCATATTTCCAGAATTAAATTGTCGCTAACGGTGAGTATTAGAATAGTGGCCGATTGCGGGCTTCATTCCTGTCAAGTTACAAGAAAGCTGAAGCGGGCTACAACCCCTTAATTTACTACAATATCGGCTATTATTTTTATACATTGTTAGAGAAATACCTTCATTTTTATTCTTGGGCAAGTTAAGGTAAGTGCTTTTTATGGCGTACTACTGATTATTCGAGTTCAATTTTTTGCGTGGCCTGCATGCGCCTTGTTTTTATTACTGGTGTTATAGGTGTTTTTTAGTCCATCCTCAATCTCTTAATTTCTTCTACAATAAGACTATCAGTTCATTAATTATTACATTTGCATCAGCGGTATGGGACTAAAACGGACACTCTATTTACTTTTATTTTCGGCATTCATCCAAAGTCAGTTAATATACGGGCAGGGTACTTCGGAAATGAAAGAGGAATGTAATTATTTCACTACGCTGATTACGGATTATCCCGATCCATTCGTGGTCTATGATGAGACAATCGGTGTTTACATTCTTACTGGAACTGGCGGACCTGGCATTACCATAAAGAGCAGCCCGACACTTGAAGGTCTTCGTTCAGCAAAAAAAGTTCAGATTTATTTCCCAGAACGTCAAGAGGGTCCTGACCAACTTTTATGGGCACCAGAAATTCACAAACTGAATGACAAATGGTATGTCTATTTCACGGGACATAGAACTGGTGAAAAATCCAAGGGTATTCAAAGCAAACAGAGGATGCATGTTTTGGAATGCACATCAGAAGACCCAGTTTCTGGAGAATGGATTTATAAAGGGAAGATTGGAGGGACTGAACAGAGACACGGTATAGATGGGACTGTTTTCGAACTAAATGACCAGCTTTTTTATGTATGGTCTGGACCACCGAAAGGATTCCCTATCGGACAGTCCACTTGGATTGCACCTATGATAAATCCTTGGACACTTGGGGATAAATGGAGCAATATTTCCAAAGTCGGTAAGGCCTGGGAAGGAACTGTTTCGTTTCCAATTTTTGGAGTAATGGAGGGGCAACAGATCCTTCGCAGTATGGGAAAAGTTTACTTGGCCTACTCGACTTTCGGGTATTTGGATGATCGTTACCGAATTGGAATGCTTGTGATGGACGAGCACGATGATCCTATGGATAAAAAATCATGGACCAAGATGAAGGGTCCCGTCTTTGAGCAGAATCCTGAAGAAAACGTTTTCAGTACAGGTCATCATTGCTTTTTCAAGTCGCCAGATGGAACGGAGTATTGGTTTATGTATCATGCTCGATCTACGAGTATTGGAATGAAAAGAAAATGGAGTCCAGACCTTCCTTTACGTTATTGCCGTGCTCAACCATTAAGCTTTGATGCTAATGGTACACCTGTTTTTGGCACAGCTGTAAATGGAGGGACGACTCAATGCGCTCCGTCTGGAGAACAAAGGGAACCGTCGCATAAAGTGTTGGATAATGGTTCTTATTTCATTCGTAATAAGCAGTCTGGCTTGTACCTGAAAATTGAAAATTGCAATCCGGAGCGAGGAGGGCAGCTGATAGTCGACTCCTTGGCGACCAGTAAATGTTCGGTATGGCGGGTGCAAGCAATTCAAAAGGAAGATAACTTCACCATTTCCGCCGAATATGGCGGTATGATGTTGGTTGCATCAGCTTCCGATAATCCCGAAGGGTATATATGTCAGACATGGGGGCCAAGTGGGCAGGAGCAACAACATTGGGTGGTTACAAAAACCGATACAATCGGTCAGTTCGTTTTACAGAATTCGGACAATGGATCGGCTTTATCGGCCAAAGAAGGGAATAGGGTTAGTTCAGAATTGCCAAATGCTACTTCTGGTCAGCTATGGGAGTTTGTGCCATTTTCTGATTAATTCAATTTATCTTTTTAGGTTCGGCGTTCGCAAATCGCCTGGGTTACACACGTGGTCAATGGCGAATTGGGAGGGCAGCCATTGGATTTGACGCTAATCCATATGGTTCATTAAATCTTTACGATCATACTTTTTAATCCAACCATTGATGGTGCTGGATCGTAATCCATACATCATGCATAATTGTCTTTTGGAATACTTTCCAGTGCTAAGTTCGGCTAAAATTTTGAGTTTGAAACCTTCACTGTAACGTCTTGTTACTTGATCATTTTTATACATATCTACATTAAATTGTGTAGACATTTTTTAGGACGACTCAAGGTTTTCTCTAACGGTTGCTGTATACGCTGTACAACTGGCCGCGGTTTTTGCTTATCTAGGTTCAACCCCACAGCAGAGGAGTTGATTTGCAAAGGACGTGACAGGTAGTATGGCGTATGACACGATGTTAGCTGTCGAAAATACTATGGCAAAGGAAGGTTCATTTTTCGAAGGATTTCAATGAACCCTGGATTTTCAAACAAGGGATCAAAGAGAAAGGCATGTGTGGCAATATAGGGCATCACCGGGTCGCGCACTTCAAATCCCTTTTCAAGCCATTCCAGGGCTTTATCCGGTCGATCTACCATCATATATCTGTATGCCATCTCAACGGGTGCAGAGTATCCTTTTTGAGCCAGGGCCTCCAACTGGCGCATAATTTCTTCATAGGCCGCAACAAAACCGCTTTCCCCGTAAATTCTTTCAAGCTCTTTGAAATCAACTCCTTTGACAGGTATAATATATTTGGCCGCTTCCATCACTTTATCGTACTCCACACACACAAAAGCTGCCATTTCAATTAGATTATTGCCCATAAAATTTCCAGGATCATCAGCCGTTACTTTTTCTCCGATAGCCAGGGCAGGCTCAAAATCACCCACACCCATTAATACTGCTGCATACCATACCTGCACCAGGGGATTTAAGGGATCCAGTTCTATGGCCAGCCGGCCCTGTGTCAGAGCCTCATCATTCCTTTGCAGGCAATTTAATAACTGTGCATAAATGATTCTTGCACTAGCATGGCTGGGATTAGCGGCCAGTGCTTTTAAGAAGGCCGTTTCAGCCTTTTCCCAGTCCCATTCACTTAAAAAGGCGGTCAGGGCAATTACATAATGTGAATCTGCATTATCAGGATCCAGTTCCAGCGCTTTGTTAAGGTTCTCAAAGATATGCGGACCTGCAATTTCCGGTGATTCAATACCCATTTGAGTCATTCCCCCCCAGACCTCTGCCAGACCCGCATAGAGGGGGGCCCAGTCAGGATTTTTCTCAATGGCCTTGTTCAGATATTCCCTTGCCTTATTCAAAGATTCCGGGCTAAGATCTCCAAGAAAATATGACCCCTTCAGGTAGGCATCATAGGCCTCCTTGTCAATGGTTCGCGATCTGGCAAGGATTTGCTCTTCCCGGGGAGTTATTTCCACCATTAAATCATTGGCAATCTCTTTGGTGAGCCTGTTATAGAGGTTCAGGATCTGGCTTTTTTCCTCCTTGTACTCCGCTACCCAGAGTTGTTTTTCCTCGGGATACATGGTAATTACTCTGATCTGAATACAAACACTGTCCCCATAGCACAATACTGAGGGTTCAACCACCGCCTGCATATTAATTTCATCGGCAATCTGGGGCAAGGACATATCTTTTCTCTTATAGACGCTGGCGGAAGTTTGAGAGATGACCCGCAGAGCACTGATCTTTCCCATATCACCGATGAGTGCTGAATGCATACCGGCTGCCACGTAATCCAATTGATCATCGCCGGTGAAATTGTCAAAAGGAAGGATAAGCAGGGATTGGATATCACCGGCTTTAATCGTCTGAGTTGGGATCACATTGAAAATGACCAGGGCCACAATCACCACCAGGCTGATATAGGTGGCGGCTTTCCATCCCCTGGAATCCGGAGTTCTTTCTTCCCGGGCGACCTCTTCCATGGGCCTCGTTCTTTGTATCCCTCCAGGGGTAATATCATAAATCCAGGCGATGATCACATTGATAAACGCTCCCAGAATCAAAAGCCAGAGCACCAGGTTCATGCTCCAATCAGGAAAATTCCAAAGGGGGAAAATGATGGAGGAGGCTTCAAGGATGATAAAGGCAGTACCTGCGTAGATGGCCAGTGAACGCAGAACTTTACGGCGTTTTAGTTCCTGCCAGAATCGGATATACTTGTTGGGGGTAATAGCCATTAATGATTTCGTTCTTAGCTACAAGATAATATAGTTGTTGATATGAGTCAAATTGAGGAATTTAATTTATGACAGCTAACGGTCAGAGTAAATTAACGTTTGCCAATGGCGCACCTTTTTGCATACGAGGTTACTCTCGGTTGGGTTAGGAGTGGGGTGCAAAAAGTGTGAAATGGCAAATGGAATTTACTCAATGTTAGCGAACTTAAATCACTTATTATATTTCACCAGTACAATCCATTGTAAAATACACATTCGGGCTGCCATCAGCACAAAGATTAAAACCTTCCGGAGGGAAAGGCATCGTCCAGACACACAGTTTCTCTAAACCTGGCATATTCCCTATTTCCAAAATGCAAGGATAGTCCTCAGGAAACCCAAGGCCCAGGGAGGTATTATTTGAAATATCAAGACTGGTAAGTTGATTACCACCACAATTTAATAGGCGTAGATTAGTATTATTGGAAACATCAAGGGAGGTTAGTTGCAGATTATTGCATTCCAATATAGTTAAGGCTGTGCTATTTGTAACGTCAAGAGAGTTTATATGGTTACTATAATTGCTCTCTGGTAT
Source organism: uncultured Bacteroidales bacterium (assembly GCA_963753765.1). Taxonomy (GTDB): domain Bacteria; phylum Bacteroidota; class Bacteroidia; order Bacteroidales. The sequence goes on along the minus strand of CAVWDQ010000025.1, from coordinate 7,538 downwards.
ATTGTCATTGTCGCATTGCAAATTTATCAAAGAAGAATTATTGGAAACGTCAAGGGAGGTTAACTGGCAGTTGGAGCAGTATAAATTGCTTAATGACATGTTATGAGAAACATCCAATGAGTTTATGGGATTGGCATTACAAGTCAGAACAGCTAAGTCAGGATTTTTTGAGACATCAAGGCTGGTTAACTGATTTCCTGGGCAGGACAAGTTTATTAAATCTGTATTACTGGAAATATCAAGACTGGTTAGTTGATTATCACCACACCATAATTGGCGTATATCACTATTACTGGAAACATCAAGAAACGTTAATTGGTTAATAGGGCACCACAATTCGATTAAACTAACAACACTACTGAGATCCAGTTTGGTTAGTAGGTTCTCAGAGCAGTTCAAAAATGTTAAGTCAGGATTTTGGGAGACATCAAGTTCTGTTAATTGGTTTGCAGGACAAAACAAAAATGTAAGGGCAGTATTGCTAGATACATCAAGACTGGTTAAGTTGTTATGATGACATATTAGTCGAGTTAAATTGACAAACAATTCGATACCGCTCATATCCGAGATGCCACCATTGGAAACATCTAGCGATATTACTACCTCAGCTTCCGTCGCACTGATGATGCTGTCTCCGTTTGTATCAATTCCCCGGTCTATCAAGGCATTCAAAAAGTTGATATCTCCAAAAGCCGCTATAGGTTCGGGCTCAGGTTCCTTTTCACATTGACATATTAAAACCACAGTCAACATGATCACTAATACTTTGACTATTGATTTCATTTTATCAAATTTTATGTTCGCTAACGGTTGGTTTATACGCTGTACAAGTGGCACGATCTTTTGCCTTTTTTGTGCAAAAGGCATGACAATTACAAATGGCGTATACACTATGTTAGCTGTCGTAATTAATTTCCTTTTATGCTTACCAGATAATCATCATAGGCTTTATGACCGGTACGTTCATAGAGGTCCCAGTATCGAGGGTCATCCTGGATGTTTTCTAGGACTGGATTTGCCCGCAACCAGTACATCTCTGCACTGTGTAGGTTATTGGCCTTTTCCAGCCAGTAAAAGGCGCTGTCCGCATCGCCTGTTCCGCTGTAATATAAACCTAGGAAATACTCGTTCGATCCCGACAATGATTGATCTGTTCCTGAGATCAGTTCATGAATGATTCCCTGGGCTTTCATTGTGTCGCCTGTCAGATGACAGGCAAGTGCCAGAGATGATTTAAATCGCGGGGTGGACATATCCAGGTTTCCCAGGTTTATGGCCTTAATAAAACAATTTCGGGCAGAGTCATATTCCCCCAACCAGGTATAATACTCACCCATTGGTGGCAGAGCGAACTCTCCGGCAAATCCATAGAACTTTTCCTTGGCCTCCTGGAATCCGCTGTGATTCATTACTTTTGCATAGTACATCATTGCAAAGTCTGTTTCAGTTTCAATGGCAGGGATTAAGGATGCCAGTTCTTTCATACGTCCCATCGCCAGATACAAATTAGCAAGCATATATCTTAGAAGTATATTGTTCGGTTCAAGGGATGTCGCCTTCAGAAGGCTTTTCTCGGCCTCTGGGTAGTCCCACTTGACCCAGATGTTGTATAGACCAAGAATACTGAATGCATCAGCATTGTCCGGGTCTAGCTCCAGCGCCTTATTCATATAGGAAAGTGCATCATAAACGGACAACTGTGAATTGCTTGGAATTCCTGCACTATATGTAAGTCCTGATAATGCGAAAAATCCCAGCCATGCATAAGCGTCTGCATATTCAGGATCCAACTCAATGATCTTAAAAAGTGTTTCTTCGACGTAATCTGGGACGAAATCTCTTCTTAAGAAAGAATAATTAAGTTGTTGAAATAATTCGAATGCCTCTTGATTCTCAGTCGGAATTGTTTCGATTCGCTGTTGCTCATCCTCCGAAATGAAGGCATTCAAATGATCTGCGATCTGAAGCGCAATCTCTGCCGGAATACCTATGACTTCCTTATAAGGCAGGTCATAATCCTTTAGCCAGATATGCTTGTCGCTTTTCGGCTCAATCAATTGGGCAGTCACCCGCATCTCATCGTCGATTCTTTTAAACGTTCCTTCCAGAATATAATTCACATTCAGTTCTTCTGCTATTACAGGGATATTTCGCTCAGAATCTCTGTAATTCATGATGGAGGTAAACGATCGGACTTCATCGAATGACTCGATTTTGCAAAGATGACTGATAATCTCATCGGTCAATCCGTCGCATATGTATTCTTGCTCAAGATCGCCACTGAGATTATGGAAGGGTAATACAGCGATGGACTTTACTAGGGACTCATCAATCTGGATGTTTTTTCTGCCACCAAAAATGTGGAATGCCAACAATACGATAATGATAACTCCACTAACATAGGTAGCGATCTTCCAACTTCCGGAAGATTTCGGGATTTCCTCTCCTGCACATTTTGAGCTGGCTCTGTTTTTACAATTCTGCCTTCGGGGTGTATGTCATAAATCCAGGAAAGGATGATAGACATAATAAAGCCAGCAGATAGCAGTATGATGATGAAATTCAGGGTCCAGTCGGGCATTCCGAGAGAAGGGGCAACAATATCAGTCAGTTCCAGGATCACAAAAGCTGCTGCCGCATATATGCTAATAACACGGACTACTTTTCTGCGTTTAAGCTCCTGCCAGATCCGGGATAATTTGTTGGGATCACCAGGCATCTCATGTGAGATTGGTCACTGCAAGTTACAACCTTGATACATATTAATCAAATGGAAGTATTTGAGATTATGACAGCTAACGGTTTGTGTATGCGCTGTACAACTGGCCGCGGCTTTTGTGCATCGGGTATCATATCCACGGCAGAAGAGCTGATCTTCAAAAGGCGTGACAGGCGGTATGGCGTATGACACAATGTTAGCTGTCGTAATTAAACTTGTATTGAATCACAACATATCATTCTCCACCAACCATTGTCTGACCCGCTCGTGCTCTGCCTGGTATTTGGCTTCCATATCACTGACGATCTGCTGAAATTCCTCCTCTTCCCTGATGCCGTCGAATAACGGGTCATTTTTTATTAGGTTGACCAACCATATAGCCATCATTTGTCTTTGATTAAAAATCTTTAAATTCTCATAGGCTTTATCCTTCTCTCCTCTGAAAGCATATATCGCGGCCATATCATAATACGCATATAGCAGTTGTGAATACTTGCTGCCCAATTCAATTAGACTATGACAGTGCTCCATCTGATTATTGAAATAGTACTCTGCTTCTTTCTTGTACCCATTTTGCCAGTAAGCATATCCAATGCGTTGTTGATTTGAGAAAACCCGAGATTCTTCAGGGATAGCTTTTAATCTTTTAACAAATTTTTTAAAGTATTTTAATGATTCTTCAAATTGACCGCAAATTGAGTAGCTGAATCCAAGATTGTATAAGGTATTAGTGATGGTTGTATCTATTTGAAATGATTTTTCCCCTAATTCGATAGCTTTAATGTAATTTCCTAAACAGAACTCAGAAAATGATAATCGGGAAAAATAACTGGCTGAATCACTGTCCAAATTAAGAGCTTCAAGATAATAATACTCAGATTTCTCCGGGAATCCTGCATAAAGATATTGAGTACCAATTTTTCTTAATAATCCTGGTAATTCGGATCCGCGATTACGAAATGCAGCTTTTTGATAATTATCAATCGATTTAAGCAGATCGATATGCCAATACACATCTCCTTTTCCATCATAAGCTTCCCAGGAATTTGGATTAATTTTCAATGCTTTTTCATATTTATCAATAGCCTTATCCGAAAAGCCTTTCTCCCAATAATAATTTCCCCTGATAATATATATATCAGCAACCTGGCTGTCATAGGAAAGAGCACGATCACAAAGAATAAGAACGGAATCCAGAAAATCTTCTGAGAAAATTTCTTGCCAGTAATGTTTACTCCAGTATATCCAGGCTAATCCAATATATGCCTGTGCAAAGGCAGAGTCATATTCCAATGCTCTATGATAAAAATCTTCAGCGTTTACCAAGGCTGTTCTGTTATCACGATCAATCCACCAATATTTTGCAAACTCATCTCTTCCTCTTTGATAAAAATCGAGTGCTGTCAGGCTGGTTGTAGGTATCTTTTCAATGATTTGTTTCTCCTCAGGTGTGATGATTACCTCTATTTCATTCGCAACCAGCTCGGCAATCTCTTTTTGTATATCAATCAGATCTTCCACCTTCTCAATCACACGGTCATATTGCTTTGACCAGATATGGCGGTCTTCCTTCCCAGTAATTAACTGAACGGTTAGTACCAACCTGTTCCCGATTTTCTGACCGCTACCCTCCAACACATAGGCTACATCCATTTCTTCTGCCACAATGGGAATGGGTTTGGGATTGTCCCTGTATTGCTGCACAGAAGTGCTACCAGGTACCCGAAGGTCCTTTATCCTGCATAGATTATCCAGTATGGATTCCATCACTCCATCGATAAAATATTTATTCTCCTGATCTGAGCTTAGGTTTTTGAATGGCAGTACGACAATGGATTTATCCAGAATATCTTTCTTTTCAAACCTAGGAATGATATTGAAGACAATCAAACCCACAATCACCACAAAACTGATATAACTGGCTATCTTCCAGCCGTTGGATGATTTTGGTATATCTTCTTTCTTAATCTTTTCAGCAGACTCTGTCTTAACTATGCCACCCTCCGGATGCACGTCATAGATCCAGGAGAAGATAATGACTATGGGGAAGCCTATGGCAAGCAGAACAATAACCAATGTAGGTGTCCAGTCCGGCAATCGGAGTGGTTCATAAATATTGTTTATCAGCTCTATGATAACAAAAGCAGCTCCCGCATAGACGGTGATCACACGAACAACATTTCTTCGTTTAAGCTCCTGCCAGAATTGGGATAGTTTGTTGGGGTTGGTAGCCATTAAGGATTGTATTCTAAGCTACAAGTTAGGGTAGAAGTCAATACGAGTCAAATGCGAGAATTTGAGATTATGACAGCTAACGGTTCGGGTAAACGTACTGTTTGCCAATGGCAGGTCTTTTTGCCTAGCAGTTTTCTTCTCTTCTATTGTAATATTTCATCTGCAAAAAGTGTGACATGGCAAATGGAGTTTACCTAGTGTTAGCAACAGTTTCATTCATCCAATTTTATCTATTCAGAAATTATTAACTCGAATTCAACAATTTCTGAGACAACATTACTTTCGTTTACTACAACAAATTCATAAATGTGCGAACCAAAAAAAGGTTCTCCAACATAATCATGGGTGGCTTCTTCTGTAAAAACATTTTCGGGATCAAGATCAGAATTACGCAAACCGACTACACTGTATTCTAGTCGTTCATTATTCGGATCAGATGCATAAACAGTTATTCTACTAGATTCACCATATCTCAGTACCGTTTTTGATGCTGCAATTGAATCGATTACCGGGAGAGCTATTGATTTTTCTAACTCAACAAAATCAGCGTTATTGAGAATATCATTATCAATTTTAACTGCAAGGGTTTTCAATTCATCATAACTGTGAGAACTCATAATAAAGAGAGCGTTCTTTTCAATGAAAACTATATTTGTTATAATATTAGAGTCAGAACCTGTTTCCCACCAGAATTTATCACCGATTGATACTCCCTGATGTGCTCCCTCATTCATACTTATGCTTATGTCATTTAGATAATCAGTGGCAATATATTCTGCATCTATTTCTGATTGGTGTAAGCCAATGGTTATAAATACGTTTGTCGCATCGCTCTCCCTGACAAAAACATATTCCTTACCCTCGTAGAATTTTGCACCTTCCCTTACAAGGCTAAAATCTGGCAAATTCAATTGGGCCATTTCTTCCATATTGATTTCTGAAACAAACCTCCTAGCCAAGCTACTGTCATCATCACAGGAGATTAAACTACAAATGATTGCGATGCAGCCAATGAAAATATATGTTTTTCTTATTAAGATCCTAGAATATCTCGAAAGAGATCTGTTATAGCATTTCATTTAACTAATGATTTAGATAGAGTTTCTAATTAAAAATTGTTGCTAACATAGGGGTAAACACAAATTGTGGTGTTTATGGTATACAATTTATGAAGATATACTGACTTTTTGCTAGTCTGTGTTTAGGTTGTCGAGGGGATTTTGAATTTTGGAGAGTTGTCTGGAGCTGACGTGGGTATAGATCTCTGTGGTTTTAGTACTGGAATGTCCAAGTAACTCCTTGATAAAGAGCAGGCTTATTCCTTGTTCCAGAAGGTGTGTGGCAAAGCTGTGTCGCAGGGTATGCGGGGTAGCGTGTTTATTGATATTTGCTTGTTTAAGGGCTTTGCGGAATATTTTTTCAATACTGGTGGCGCTGTATTGTCCGCCTTTCTGGCCTTCAAAAAGCCAGTATTTGGGTTTGTAAAATTTGTAGTAGTCTCTGAGTAGTTTTACCAGTTTCTCAGAAAGTAGAGTATTGCGGTCCTTGCCACCCTTGGAGTTAGTGACTTTGATCAGCATCCTTTGAGAATCGATATCGGTGGTCTTCAGATTGATCAGTTCGCTTCTTCTCAATCCCCCTGAATATAGTGTCATCAGAATACTCTTGTGCTTGAGATTCTTACATTGTTTGAGGATGAGTTCCACTTCTTCAACTGTAAGGACATTTGGCAGCCTCTTCTCTTTTCTCGGCCTGTTCAGGTTGTAGTATTGCTTCTTTCTGCCCAATACCTGTTCGTAGTAGAATTTGATAGCGTTGATTCGTTGATTCTGCTGAGAAGAGGATATGCCTTTGTCACGAATCAGCTTGAATAAATAGTCATTGATTTGCTGACTTGAGATTGATTCAAGGTCTTTGTCGGTGAATTCTTTAACAAAAGACTTCATGTAGCTCATGTAAGTTTTGATGGTGTTTGGGCTGTATCGCTTCCTTATTAACATCTCCAGGTATTGGGAAGGGACTTCAGAATTGATAGACTCCAGCGCTGAATGGTCTATTTCTGCCATAGGGGATAGTCTGGAAAGGAATATTGGCAGATTAAAATTGTTCCTTGGAAGATACCAGTTCCGATTTTGCTGGTCCCATCTTCTCCCGGGAATAGCCTTAATGGTATCAATAATCCCTTTATTATACTTGAAAGTTATTTTGACAATCGGCTCCCCTTTCAAATATCCCGGTATAAGTTCAATAGGAGGTTTTTGTTTCGCTTTGTTATCCATAAGATCTTAGTTTGACAGTCACATAGTTTTAATGTTATGAATTACTATTTGTCGTTCTATCACTCAGGGTTTCTTTTAGTCGCCCAGTAGGCATTCGGGTCCTGTATGAAGGCTCGTGAATGAATTTAAAAGGCTGGTGAATCCCCCCATATGTCATAAGTGAGTAATTAATAGACTTCAGCCCATTCTCAATGAATAAAAGTTAACCCCGAGTGAATAAAAGTTTACAAGGAGCGAGTATAAGTTCACACGGAGCGAGCAAAAGTTAACCTTGAGGAAACGTAAGTTGAAACTAAACAGACATA
>CAVWDQ010000024.1:0-113845 GCA_963753765.1 uncultured Bacteroidales bacterium | reverse complement strand
GATGCCATGCATATAGGCGATGGCCATGCCATAATTGGTTACTGGAATTCCGGCATCAATAGCAGGTTTCAGCCTGTTAATCAGTTGCTTACGTGTGATCATACAGCCGCCGCACTGGATCACCATACTGTAATCCCGAATGTCGCCCGGTACCTTCCCCAGGCCGGCAACCACCTGGTAATCAAGTTGCTTTCCGCTGAAGCTGGAGAGCCACCTGGGTATCTTTATTCTTCCAATGTCATCGCAGGAAACATGGTGCGTACAGGACTCAAGGATCAGGATCTTATCTCCGTCTTTCAGTTTTGCAAGATGGGGTGTTCCTTTGAGATAACTCTCAAAGTCTCCCTTGTATCGTGCCAGTACGGTGCTGAAACTGGTCAGAGGAATGTCGTCCGGGATGGACGCATCGGCCTTTTTAAACACCTGGCTATCGGTAATGACCAGGGCTGGTAAGGGGCTCAGCCTTTTCATCAAAGTGTCAATTTCCCGCTCCTTGGCTACCACTGCGATGGCATCATTGTCAAGGATATCCCGGATAACCTGTACCTGTGGCAGAATCAACCGACCTTCAGGTGCTTCATCATCAATGGGAGTAATTAGCAGAACCAGATCCCCCTGGGAGATTACATCACCTACCAGTGATTTGGAGAGATAGGCTGATTCGGGAATGGCTGATTTTATATGTCCAATGAGGCCTTCCCTGTTGCTTGGGTCAACAGAGGAGAACTCTATGAGCTCCCGGCCGGTCTTTGCCAGGACCAGCTCCCTGATTGGCCCGGTGGCCAGCTCCAGATCCGATTTGTTATGAATTACCAGATAGGGGACCTCCCATTTATCCAACTGTTCTATGATGGCTGCTTCTTCCTGATCAAAACGGTTCTCCGCCAGCACCAGGATACCCAGGTCGATGGTCCGGATAACCTCCCTGGTTCGGCTAACACGCTTTCTACCCAGCTCCCCGGTATCATCTGTTCCTGCTGTATCGATCATTACTACAGGACCGATGTCTGTGATCTCCATGGATTTCTTTACCGGGTCAGTAGTTGTGCCAGGTTCATTGGAAACAATGGCAACATCCTGATCAGCAAGGGAGTTGATCAGTGATGATTTTCCATTGTTTCTTCTTCCGAATATTCCGATGTGCGGCTTGGCATCCCTTCCTTTCATAACAACTCCCTGATGTCGTCCATGGTAAATCCTTTTTTGAGGAGGTTACCGGGTTCCATTAGTTTTTTAAGTTTCTTCGCTTCAATCGTACCAAGGGAGTCATTAGCGTCAAAAATATTCTGTCCGCCCTTTTTCATCTGTGATGCCAGTTCTGCAGCGCGGTTGTAGCCAATCAGGGGTGAGAGTGCCGTGGTAACAGCCGGACTGTTAAACAGTTTCCTGCTGGCCGCCTCTTCATCTACCTGGATACCTTTCAGCATCTTTTCCTCAAAAGCACGGTTCATGGAGATCATCAGTTTCAGGCTGTCCAGCATGGCGCAGCCAATCTCTGGTAAGTAGGCATTCAGTTCCAGGCAGCCTTTGGAGCTTAAAGTGGCAATTTTTTGATCATTGGCATAGATCCTGTGAGCTGCTGAGACTATATATTCAGGGATAACCGGATTCACTTTTCCTGGCATAATGGAACTGCCTACCTGCTGGGAGGGTAACTCAATCTCTTTGTTGGAGCCGGTTCCTGAAGCAAGTAGTCTGAGATCTGTAACGATCTTTTCCAGGTTCACCGCATGGGCCTTCAGGATAGCATGCACTTCAACCCACTTGTCCATATTGGATGTGGAATCTGCCAGGTTCTCGCCCTGGGTGACAGGCAAAGATGTGATCCTCTTCAGTGCCGGGACCACTTCCATTATAAAGAAACGCGGGATGGCAATCCCGGTGCCAATGGCTCCACCCCCAAGGTTAACCACCTTAATCCTTTCAAATCCTTTGGAAACGCGCCACCAGTCACGAGATAAGGCTTCACTGTATGTGCTGAACAGCTTTCCGTATGTGGAAGGAACCGCTTCCTGCATCTGGGTATATCCCAGTCTCAAAGTATTGCGGTACCTGGTTTCCAGTTTTTCAATCCTTTGCCTGGTCTTGTTAATGGCCACCTCCAGCTCATTCAGAAGTTGCATGGAAGCAACGGTAAGAGCTGTGGGTATAACATCATTGGTCGACTGGTATATATTGGCCGACTCGATGGGGTCCACATGTTTATAATCGCCGGGCTTTTTCCCCAGACTGAGCAGGGCAGCATTGGCGATAATCTCGTTTACGTTTAGATTAATGCTGGTTCCGGCACCACCCTGGGTACCCGGTACAATAAAATATTCGAAATAGTCGCCCGAGGTGATGGCCGTTGCTGCTGCCTCCATAGCTCCCATGGTTTTTTCATCAGGAATATTGAGGTGAGCAATCATATCGGGGTGCTCATTTGAAAGAGCCTTCAATAACTTTCTAACTGTGCGATAGCATGCCAGTTTAACGCTTCCGGTAGCACGAAACCATTCCACAGGAAATGGGACCTGGTTGTCAAAATTATCACGTGCACGTACAGAGTGAACTCCGTAGAGAGCACCAGCAGGGATGGAGACTTCCCCTATAATATCTTTTTCAATTCGCATGAAATCACAATTTCATGCTAAAGTACTTGAATAATGTTAAAAATCCGCATGACACTAATTGTGCCGATGCGGGCAATAAAAGAACTTGAATAGCTTAATTCCGGGAAATCCTGATAATAATCCCACCGGAGAATTCTCCCTGGAAGGGAGTGATACGGGTATAAACACCACCACCACAACTGGCACCCCCGGTTCCAATTCCACATCCTAAGCCAGCACCGTTATAGACCATCGGCATCAGCATGGTCCCTTGCAGTCTGATGCCCAGCATGTCGGTGAGCCAGATCTTTAATCCACCACCTACGGTAAGGCTGAACTGTGTATAACCTGAATATCCGGAGGTTTTCGGGCTCCAGACAGTAAGTCCCACGGCAAAAGTGCCAAAAGGATCAATTCTTCCAAAATCCACTTCCTGCAAGCCTCCGATCTGGATATAATTAAGACTAAAAGGTACTTCATCACCTTGTATTCCGGTATAATATGGATAATACCGTCCTTCCGTATCGGTCCGCATATAGGATACTTCAACAAAGGTGGTGGATGAAATACCTACGGCCAGTTTCCCACCATAATTCTGAGAATTATTGATTCTGAATTCACCATCATACAGTTTGGCTTTACCATTAAGCTGCCATCCTGTAAAAGCATTGAGCTCAATTGTTTGTGCTGATAGATCGTAGCTTGAAAATATTATTGAAGCTGCAAAAAGCGCGAGTAATAATTTTATATTTCTTTTGTTCATAGTCAGGAAATTTGAATTCAACTCGTTGCTTGTAGAAAGCTCATCTTTAAACAAACGGCAAATATAAAACAATTCGTAAATAAAAATAGATGGTGATTCAATAACAATGCTATTTTTGTATAAATGATGCTGCGAATCCTCATCCTTTCGGTCATTGTTCTGTTCATCATCTCTGGCCGCTCAGCTAAAGCCCAGGTCTTCGATAAAATCGAAAAGGTGCAGATTGATACCAATTACATCGAAGCATACAAGGATGAATTGACTGTCAGAGCATATCTTGCCAGAAAACAGAACAGATACTTCCTTTCCACAGGATTGGCCAAGCCCTTTTTGAAATACAATACCAATGATAATCTAATACTCGGACTGGGATATACCTACAGCTTTCTTACCTTGAACCTGGGAGTTAAAATGCCCTTTATCAATGGTGATGATGACATCTATGGAGAATCCAAGTATCTCGATTTGCAGGCCCATACCATTCTCAGAAGTTACATCATTGATTTTTACCTCCAGTGGAACAAGGGCTACTATGTGTCCAATCCGGAGGACCTTATTCCCGGTTGGGACCCTGAGGGACCATATCCCATGAGGGGTGACATGCGAACCCATATCCTTGGATTGAATATTCAATACCTGTTTAATTCCAAACGCTTCTCCTACAAAGCCTCCTTTCTCCAAAATGAGTTTCAGAAGAAAAGTGCAGGTTCACCAATTGTAGGAATTGAAGCATACTGGATGCTTGGAATGACAGATTCGCTTATGGTTGGGGGCTATATTCCCTCATCGGGTTTTATGGAAGATCAAGCCTTTAACCAGGTTGATATATCAAATGCTCGGGTTCAATGGAGGATATACCTATACCTTTGTCTGGAAGGAAAAGCTGTATCTTTCACTCTCCACCGTTTTAGGGTTTTCAGGAGCGTATAACCAGGTTCATTATACGGAAAGCTCAACCACAATAAATTCAGGTATTACTTTCGGATACAGCAATACCTCCCGTGTTTCCCTGGGTTATAACAACAAAAGATATTATGTCGGACTGAGCTATATCCATTTCTTTATGTCGAACATGAGTCCGGGATACGGAGATTGGTATACCTATGGAACCGGTTATATCAGGTTTAATGTGGTCAGGCGATTCCTTTTGAAAAAACCCATTATTCTCCTTCGACCGGACCTTTGGATAAGACATTAATGCTATTTTTGATTACGCGACATGAACTTCAAGCATCTCCATATATTACTTGCACTGATCGGACTGTTCCATTCCGGAGTTTCCCTGGCATCATCCAAAATCGATACCATCTATTTTCAATCCGGCGACCGAATCACCGGGGAGGTGAAGTCGCTCCAGAACAATCAGCTAAAATTGTCCACTTCTGATGGAGGTACCGTCAATGTGGAATGGAACAAGATCGATAGTGTCAAAATACTTAATAACATGCGTATTGTACTGGATGATGGGAGTATCATGTACGGAAAGATATTGACCGCCGGGGAGGCTGGCCAGTGTTACATCTGGTCCAGTGAAGGGGATCCCCTGCAGATAGCTATTGGCCCGAATCGTATCACTTTCACCATTGAAAAATACATTTGTGAACCGGCTTACCGGATCCCTTAGTTCAGGATTTAGTTATATGAAATCCACCGAGGTTCTGCAGATGAATTTTGATGGCTCTGTTCAGTACCAGGCTGAAAAGAACACGATTGAACTCTCTTACTCCGGATTATTTTCTCAGGATTCTTTAATCGAATAAGGACCAAAATCAGCATGGAAAAATCACTTTTTTTCGCCTGCTGCCCAAGAACTGGTTCCTGGTTTCAAATGTTTCTTTGGAGAGTAATTCTGAGCTCGAGCTGGATCTTAGGACCACGCTGGCTGTGGGGGGAGGGAACAGCCTGGTCAGTAACAATTTTACCCGTTTGAATACAGCAGTTGGGCCTCCAGGCTACCCGCGAGAACTCCGGTGGAGATTATCAGAATAACATGGAGACATTTCTGGTTGGCAATTATTCAGTTTTTATTTACGACGATCCAAAGGTCTCGTTTAATTTATCTGCTCAACTGATCCCCAGTCTTACTACCCTGGGCAGGGTGCGTACCAGCATTATCTCAAGCCTGAATTGGGAAGTCTTCAATGATTTCTACCTGAAGTGGACCTTCTATTTCAATTCTGACAGTCAGCCCCTCTCTGAAACTGCAGAAAAATATGACTGGGCCGTAACTCTCCTTGGCCTGGAGTATAAGCTATAAGCGTTTCAGGACTATTTCCTTTTTTCCTTTGCATACTTCCGGTATACTTCTGCATCTGCCTGAACAATAGGCTGAAGATCTGGTTATATAAAAAATCAAATCAAACGTTTTTACTATGAGAAAATTATTTGTTCTGTTATTTCTGTTTGCTGCTACATTTCAAATAATGGCGCAAAAGAGTGACAAACCCAATATCCTGGTGATCTGGGGCGATGATATTGGAACCTGGAACATCAGCCACAACAATCGTGGTATGATGGGTTATGAAACCCCTAATATTGATCGAATTGCCAGGGAGGGTGTTGGTTTTACAGACTATTATGCCCAACAGAGCTGTACGGCTGGTCGTGCAGCATTTATCAGTGGATCGGTACCTGTCCGTTCGGGTATGACCAAGGTAGGCCTGCCGGGAGCCAAGGAAGGCTGGCAAAAAACAGATGTTACCATGGCTACGGTACTTAAAGCACAGGGTTATGCCACAGGTCAGTTTGGCAAAAATCACCAGGGAGACCTGGATGAACATCTGCCTACCATGCATGGATTCGATGAATTTTTTGGCAGCCTCTACCATCTGAATGCCGAAGAGGAACCTGAACACAGGGATTATCCCGGTGATATGGTTCTGGCCGATGGAAGAACTTTCCTGGAGACATTTGGTCCAAGGGGTATACTAAAAACCAAAGCTGATGGCAAAGGTGGCCAAACCATTGAAAATATGGGGCCGCTCACAAAAAAGCGCATGGAAACCATTGATGATGAGACCGTGGCTGCGGCCAAAGATTTCATCAAGCGCCAGGTAGAATCAGGAGAACCCTTTTTTTGCTGGTGGAATGGCACACGCATGCACTTCAGAACCCATGTAAAAGAAGAGCATATTGGTATTTCCGGTCAGGATGAATATAGCGACGGCATGGTAGAACATGATATGCATGTGGGAGAATTACTGGATCTGTTGGATGAACTTGGAATTGCCAACAATACCATCGTCATGTACTCTACCGATAACGGTCCCCATTACAATACCTGGCCCGATGCAGGAACCACCCCATTTCGTTCAGAGAAAAATTCAAACTGGGAAGGAGCTTACCGGGTACCCACTTTTGTAAGATGGCCCGGGCACTTTCAGGAAGGGGTTACCCTGAATGGAATTGTTTCTCATGAAGACTGGTTGCCAACCTTTGCCGCTGCAGCTGGCGATACGGATGTAAAAGAGAGATTGTTGGAAGGAACGACCATTAATGGCCGGGAGTACCGCAACCATTTAGATGGATACAATATGCTGGATTATCTCTCAGGTAAAACCGACATTTCACCCCGACACGAATTCTGGTATGTAAATGATGATGGTCAGGTTGTAGCTGCCCGTTATGATGACTGGAAAGTTGTTTTCCTGGAAAACAGGGGTCAGGCTTTTGGCGTCTGGAGAGAGCCTTTTATAGAATTGCGTGTTCCATTACTGTTTAATTTACGCAGAGATCCCTTTGAAAAAGCGCAACACAATGCCAATGTATACGAAGACTGGTTCCTGGATCATCCCTTTATTATTGTACCCATTCAATCTCTTGCGGCAAAATTCTTAATGTCTATGCAGGAATACCCGCCAAGCCAGAGTCCGGGCGCATTTAACCTCAGTAAAATTGAAGAGATGTTAAAAAATCCGGGAGGAAGCCATTAGAATTATTTCCCCCGCTAAACAGTAATCTTTAATTACATAGCCTCTGCCTTCATATAGAAGGTGGAGGCTTTTGCTTTAATCGTAAGGATAATTCGGTATATTGGGTTTCAGTTTTATATCTAACAACAATAAACTTCGATGATGAGAAATCTTCTTTATGTAATGACCGGACTTCTAGCTCTGGTTCTTTTTACAGGCAATGCAACAGCTCAAGATTCCGATGTGACTTGTACTTACGATAAGGATGCAATGAATGTGGTGATGCGCTTTGAATTGAAAGTGATGCCAGAGCATGTAGCTCTGTTAAAGCAATCCTTTGATGCCTGCAAAGTGGAGGTATTGGCCAAAGAGCCCGGCTGTTTGGATTATACCTTATTTCAGTCCTACAACGACAGTACCCTGTTTTGTATCAATGAAACCTGGGCAACAAAGGCTGATCACGATGCACATATGCAGCTTGAGCATACCAAAAAACATCTTGCCGAGACCAGGGGTATACGCGACCCTTCATTTAAATCAACAACAAGCTATATGTACTGGGTCTGCCCGGGAGTTAATGATGTAAAATGACCTTTTAATCAATGATTGGCCAATGAAGCCGGTCGAAGTGAAAATCAAACATCCGGTCTATCTGTCCCCTGGTATTTCTCGGAGTGGATAGTTCGGGCAGCCTGTCTTGTCGGAAGAAACCCACATCCAGTGTCTCCATTCCTGTGGTAATGTTATAGCTTTCAGCTTTACACTCCAGGAAGATTTTATAGGCATAGAAAAGATCCTCGGGGTGGTCATGGCATTTTTTATCAAATACAGCAAGAAGCCGGCCCGCTTTTACTTTAATCCCGGCCTCTTCCTAAGTCTCTTTTTCTGCTATTTCAGTGGGAGTATAACCCACATCGCACCATCCGCCGGGCAATGACCAGAAGGAATCGGCTTTCTCCCTGACCATCAGGATCTCATCCTTATCGTTAAAGACAACACAGCGTACATCCACCTTGGGGGTACGATAGCCATTCTTTTCAGGAGTGACCATCTGAATCGTTTCATTGGACATGCCGGTAATCAGTGAGATCATATGAATGGCCACCTCCTCCAGGTTGGTATAGCGGTCGAGATCGTAGTCGTCTTCTGAATAATGGAGCCCGTTTTCGGCCAGGGCCTGCACCTGTTTGGCCAGTAGCAGCAGTTGATTCTGTTTTGTCATACCATGAGATAAGGAACCTAAATTTAGCATATTTCTAACTATCTTCGTTGCATGAAAGGGGGAAACAGCAGAATTGATCTGAAGAGCAGAAAGCGATTGCCTTCCTGGATGCGCATGCAGATGCCGGGTGGTGAGCATTATATGCAGGTAAAGGAGCAGGTGGGCAAACATGGCCTGCATACCATCTGCACCAGTGGAAATTGTCCCAATATAGGGGAGTGCTGGGCAGCCGGAACGGCCACCTTTATGATCCTGGGTGAGATATGTACCCGGTCCTGTAAGTTTTGTGCCGTGAAGACCGGTAAACCTCTTCCAGTAGATGAAGGAGAGGCCCTGCGACTTGCGAATACCATCCGCACCATGGGAATCCGTCACGCTGTTATTACTTCAGTGGACCGTGACGATCTCAGTGACAAGGGAGCAGGATTCTGGGCTCGTACTATACGCTTACTGAAAGAGGAGCTGCCCGGTTTGAGCATGGAAACTCTTATTCCCGATTTCGATGCCGATCCTGATCTGGTCCAAATGGTTATTGATGCGGCTCCGGAGGTGATCTCCCATAACCTGGAGACCGTGGAAAGACTAACGCCCCAGGTGCGATCCAGGGCGAAATACCGTCGCAGCCTGGAGGTGATCCGGCAAATTGCCCAGTCGGAGGTGACCTCCAAGTCGGGCATTATGCTGGGATTGGGAGAGACTGAAGAGGAGGTGCTTCAATGCATGGACGATCTGCTGGAAGCCGGCTGTGAGGTGCTGACCCTGGGGCAGTATCTCCAGCCCACCATGGAACATATGCCGGTGGAAGAGTATATTCATCCCGATCAGTTTGAGTCTTATGGAAAGACAGCGCTAGCCAAGGGCTTTAAAGCTGTGGAATCCAGCCCCCTGGTTCGTTCCTCCTATCATGCAGAAAAGCATGCATCCATTTCAAAGAAGAAGCATGGGCAGTGATAATGAGCAGCATATCGTATTTGAGGACCTGGGACTGATCGATTACCAGGAAGCATGGGATTACCAGGAAGAACGTTTTAATCTCCTGGTGGATTATAAGGGTCAGCCCGAAGGCAAGACCCGCCCCCTTCGCTACCTTCTTTTCTGTGAGCATCCCCATGTCTATACCCTTGGTAAAAGCGGGGATGAGCATAATCTGCTTATCCGGAAGGAGTTCCTGGAAAAGATAAAGGCCACCTACTACAAGACCAACCGTGGAGGTGATATTACTTATCATGGGCCCGGACAGGTGGTGGGCTATCCCATCCTTGACCTGGAATTGCTGGGGCTGGGACTCAGGCAATATATAAGCCTGCTGGAAGATTCCATCATTGAACTGTTGAAGGATTACGGGATCACAGCCACGCATATGGAGGGAGCCACAGGAGTATGGCTCGATGCCACCCACCCTGTGAAGGCCAGGAAAATATGTGCCATAGGGGTCCGCTCGGGCCGGCACGTCACCATGCATGGTTTTGCCCTCAATGTAAATACGAACCTGGACTACTTCACCTATATCAATCCCTGCGGTTTTGATACCAAGGGAGTTACTTCCATGGCCAAAGAACTGGGCAAACCACTGGACTTTGAGCTTATTAAGGAGCAGCTCCGGCTAATCCTGATGCGGAACTTTCTTGCTGATAAATAAAAAGCAACTGATATGGCAAAGCTTAGAAACCTGAAATTCCTTTTGTTTATACGTGGCAATCTTCCTGCGGTGGATGTGTTACCTCAACAAAAGAAGGCACAAAGCAAGAGGAAAAAGGACCCCTGGTGGTTTTCCTGGTAAGGCATGCTGAAAAAGATGCTGACAGCATGGAAAAAGATTCCCAGTTGACTGAAGAAGGATATATCAGGGCCACTGAACTTGCCCGGACCCTGGCCGATGCTGAAATCGGATATGTGCACAGCTCCGATTATATCCGGACCCGTAACACCGCGGCTCCTGTTGCGGATCTGTTTGGTCTGGAGATGGAATTGTATGCCACTTCCGATCTGCATGACCTGGCCGATACCATTAAAGCCCGGGGAGGCAGGCACCTGGTGGTAGGACACAGCAATACGACTCCGGCCCTGGTAGAGATACTGGGTGGTAAGCCCGGAGTGCCCATTGTTGAAGCGACCGAGTACGACCGGCTTTATATTCTGACCATTAGCAAATGATGAAGTAAACACGGTATTGCTCCGTTATGGCAAGCCCTGTTCCAGCGAGCTCAGCAGCATCAGTGCTTCATCCCTGCTGGTCCCGCATACTTCAGGTTCGGCTTTGAACTGATCACATACCTCTGGTCGTCGCGGATCATCAAAGATCTGGCAGCGGTAGTCAGCGGAGAGATGGATGCAGGTTACTCCGGCAGGTTTTCCGTCCGGCATTCCGGGGATGGGAGAAGAGATGGAAGGAGCGATGCAGCATGCTCCGCATTTTTCACGACATTTCATCACACTGTGTTGCAGTGCAAGTTACTAAACTCCTTTTTATAATTCTATTTACCGGACTTACGGGGATAGAAATCGGGAGAGTAGTTCTTTAGTTTCTCTCTGCGGAGTTTTACCTTCTCATCGTTTTCATAGAAGAGGGTTTCATCGTGCTGACTCATATCCAGACCCACATCCTCATAAAGACTTGGAACGCGCATGGGTACGATCTTATTGGTGATCCAGAAGAGCAGGAGGGAACCACCAAATGCAAATGCAGCAACAATCACCAGGGCCAGCAGGTGGAAGAGGAAGGTTCTTGTTTCGCCGTGGATCAGTCCCACCTCCTCGGCAAAAACTCCGGTAAGCAACATTCCCGAGATTCCCCCGATTCCGTGGGCAGGAAATACATCCAGGGTGTCGTCTACCCCCCTGCGGGAGAAATAATAGATCATCAGGTTACTGGCGATGGCTGCAAATCCACCTATAAAGATACTGGAGCCCACCGAGACAAAGCCGGCAGCCGGTGTAATAGCAACCAGCCCCACTACGGCGCCCACACAGGCACCCAGGGCCGAAGGCTTTCGTCCCTTTACCCCATCAAAAAAGATATAGACCAGCATGGCCGATGCCGATGCTGTGTTTGTATTCAGCAGGGCCTTAACCGCTATATCGGATGCTTCAAGGGCCGAGCCGGCATTAAAACCGAACCAGCCAAACCAGAGTAATCCGGTTCCCAGAAGAACAAAGGGGATATTGGCCGGGTAGGAGGGCCTGGCATAATCGCGGCGCGGACCAAAGAAGAAGGCTCCTGCCAGTGCTGCCAGACCAGCCGACATATGGACCACGGTACCTCCGGCAAAATCCAGTACGCCCCAGTTTCTCAGGAATCCGTTTGGATGCCAGGTCCAGTGCGCCAGCGGGGCATAGATAAATATCATAAACAGCACCATAAAGATCATCAGGGATGTGAAGCGAACCCTTCCGGCAAAAGAGCCGGTAAAGAGGGCAGGGGTGATGATGGCAAATTTCAGTTGAAACAGGGCAAACAGGGCCAGGGGTATGGTGGCAGCAAATTGGGGATCCGGTGCTCCGCCTACTCCTTTGAACATAAAGAAGGTGGCAGGATTCCCGAAAAGTCCGAATCCTTCTGCTCCGATGCTTTCTCCAAAGGCGAGGCTAAAACCGAAAACCACCCAGAGGATGCTGATCAGTCCCATGGCAATAAAGCTCTGCAGGATGGTAGAAATCACGTTCTTGGGCTTAACCATCCCTCCATAAAAAAATCCCAGTCCGGGCGTCATCAGGAATACCAGGGCAGTGGAGGCAAGCATCCAGGCCACATCTCCCTTATCTATACCTGAAGTATCTCCGGTATCGAAACTAAAGGGAAAAATGATTCCCAGTAAGGCGATAATTCCAAATGCGATCAGTGCAAAGAGCCATTGTTTCTTCATTGTGCAGTGTTTTTACATGTCTGTACAAATATAATAATATATAAAAATATACCCCCTATAAAATATGGGGGTATATTATGAAAAATAATATAAAAATAATAGATGGGTGTATAAAATAATGGGGGGTAGTGGTAAATAATATATAAAATATCTATTCAGTGATGCCAGATACTTATCGATCTTTTTAGCGACTCTGTCTTCCCGATGCGATGGCAGTTACCACCAGGCTGGCACCACTGGCTGCATCCCCGGCTGCAAATACCTTCTCCACATTGGTGGACATGGAATGATTTACATACCAATATTTTTCCGGCTGTTCAAGGTCTATTTCCAGTTCAGTGAGCAAACCCTCATGTACAGGATGCACAAATCCCATGGCCAGCAGGATCAGATCAGCTTCAATCTTGTTCTATTCGTTCCGGGAACAGCTTTCATCTTATAACTGCCATTTAGCTGTTCCCATGCCACCTCTTCTACTTCAGCATGGGTAACACGCTGTTGCATTCCCATAAATCGCAGGGTGGAAAGGCTCCATCTTCGTTCACATCCTTCTTCATGGGAGGTGGAGGTTTTCAAGAGTCTTCGCATAATAGGGCCAGGGATTATCCCTGTCACGCTGTTCCGGTGGTTTGGGAAGGATCTCAATCTGGGTCACACTCTTGGCACCCTGCCGGATGGCAGTACCCACACAGTCGGATCCGGTATCGCCACCACCAATGACCAGCACATGGCGGTTCTTCTGCTGTAATGCGGTTGTCATAGGCCACATATGCGCCATCATTTACTCTGTTCTGCTGGGTCAAGATAGTCCATGGCAAAATGGACCCCATCCAGCTCTCTTCCCTCAACTTCCAGATCCCTGGGTTGCATGGCACCAATGGCCAGACAAATCGCATCGTACTGCTCCATCAATTCTTTCCGGAGATATCCTTTCCGATCTCTGTCTCCAGTCTTAATCTCAATGCCTTCTGCCAGCAATATCTTCAACCTGCGGTCGATGGTTTGCTTATTGAGTTTAAAATCCGGGATCCCATAGCGCAGTAATCCTCCAGCTTTCCTGTCCTTTCTCGAAGAGGGTGACCGTATGACCGGCCCTGTTCAGCTGGTCGGCTGCAGCCATTCCGGCCGGACCGCTTCCAATAACCGCCACCTTCTTTCCAGTTCTTACTTTGGGTGGATTGGGTTTGATATAGCCTTCAGCAAAGGCTTTTTCCACGATGGCAGCTTCATTCTCCCGGATGGTAACTGGTTCTTCGTCGATATTCAGCACACAGGAGTGTTCACAGGGAGCAGGACAGATTCTGCCTGTAAATTCCGGGAAGTTATTGGTGTGGTGCAGCCTTTCACTGGCTCCTTTCCAGTCGCCCCGGTAAAGCAATTCGTTCCACTCGGGAATCAGGTTGTCCACCGGACATCCCCAGTGACAGAAAGGAATTCCACAATCCATGCACCTGGATGCCTGAAGCTGACGGTCCTCCGAATTGAGCACCTGTTCCACTTCGGAATAGTCGTCCGTCCGCTCATGAATCGGCCTGTTACCGGCCGGCTTTCTTCTTTATTTTTAAAAATCCTTTTGGATCTGCCATTGATTCATTCTTTTAAACGTCGCCTATCATTTCCACATCCTTCTCAACGCTGGCCATTTTCTTCCTGGTCTCTTCCAGCGCCATCTCCATGCAGCACTTTTTTATACTCGTAGGGGATCACTTTAATAAAGCGATCCAGATAGTCTTCCATATTGGTCAGGATCTTTTCGGCCACCTTGCTGCCTGTTTGTTCATAGTGCCTGGCAATAAGATCCGATAGTTCCTTCTTATCATTCAGATCCTCCACCAGCGAAAGTTCCACCATTCCCATATTGCAGTAATAGTCAAAATCGCCCTCCTCATCCAGCACATAGGCCACTCCGCCACTCATTCCGGCTGCAAAATTCCGCCCGGTTTTTCCAAGGACCACCACCCGGCCTCCGGTCATATATTCACAACAGTGATCACCCACTCCTTCCACGACAGCAGTGGCTCCGCTGTTCCTGACTGCAAATCGTTCTCCGGCAACTCCGGAAATAAAGATTTCTCCCCTGGTGGCTCCATAGAGTACCGTATTTCCAATGATGATATTCTGGTCCGATTCAAAAGTGGAACCTTCGGGAGGAACCACTATGATCCGTCCCCCTGCCAAACCTTTACCCAGGTAGTCGTTGGTATCCCCTTCCAGGTAAAACTCCACGCCGGGAACCAGGAAGGCTCCAAAACTCTGGCCGGCCGACCGGCAAACCTCACCTTAATACTTCCTTCGGGAGTCCTTCTCCACCATATCTGCTGGCAATTTTGCCTGAAAGCATGGCGCCGGTGGTGCGGTCTGTATTTTTTATGGACATATGAATGGTGACAGGCTCCTTATTCTCCAGAGCCGGTGCGGCCTGCTCTATCAAACTATGGTCCAGGACCCCCTCAATTTTATGGTGCTGCTCTTCGGTCCGGTGCAGTGAATTCTTTTTTGCTGCAGGCAGGAATGCTGTCAGATCACTCAGATCCAGGTTTTTAATCTTCCAGTGGTTAACTGCAGTCATCTCTGGTGAGAAGATCCGACCTGCCCACCAGTCTCATCAAAGGTGCGAAAGCCAAGTTCAGCCATATGTTCACGCACTTCCTCGGCAACAAAGCGGAAATAGTTCTCCACAAAATCTGCTTTTCCCCGAAACTTTTCCTCAATTCGGGATTCTGGGTGGCTACACCTACCGGACAGGTATTCAGATGGCATTTTCGCATCATCACGCAACCCAGAACCATCAGGGCGCTGGTGGCAAATCCAAACTCTTCGGCTCCCAGCAAGGCCGCCATGATCACATCCCTTCCGGTCTTCATCTGTCCGTCTGCCTGCAGTACCACTTTGCGTCTCAGGTTATTCATTACCAGGGTTTGTTGGGTTTCTGCCAGTCCAATCTCCAGGGGCAATCCTGCATGCTTGATGGAAGAAGTGGGACTGGCTCCGGTACCTCCTTCAGCACCGCTGATGGTAATCAGGTCGGCCGATGCTTTGGCCACGCCGGCAGCGATAGTTCCCACTCCTGTTTCAGAAACCAGCTTAACCGAGATTTTTGCCTTTGGATTTACATTCTTCAGGTCGAAGATCAGCTGAGCCAGGTCCTCAATGGAATAGATATCGTGGTGGGGGGGAGGCGAGATCAGTGTAATTCCCGGAATGGAATATCGGGTTTTTGCAATGATCTTATCTACTTTATGCCCGGGAAGCTGTCCACCTTCTCCCGGCTTGGCACCCTGTGCCACCTTGATCTGGATCTCATCGGCATTGACCAGGTATTGGGTGGTTACTCCGAAACGGCCACTGGCCACCTGTTTGATGGCACTTCGTTTGGAATCGCCATTTTCCAAGGGTTCAAATCGTTCGCGGATCTTCTCCACCTTCACCTGTATTGCTTCTACCGCCAATCCGGTTCATGGCAATGGCCAGGGCCTCATGGGCTTCCCTGCTGATGGAACCATAGGACATGGCTCCGGTCACAAAACGCTTCATGATATTCTCCACAGGTTCCACCTCCTCCACTGGAATGGGATTTCGTTTGTAGGTAAGCAATCCCCTCAGGAAGCTGGGACGTGGCAGTTTCACAATCCACCAGCATGGCATACTCTTTATATTTCTGGTAATCATTGTTCCTGGTGCTCCACTGAAGCAGGGCCACTGATTCAGGATTCCAGGCATGGTGCTCACCATATTTCCGGTAGGAGTAAACCCCTTCGGTAAGCATCAATGGCATGTACATCCTCCGTATAAGCCTTTCGATGTGGGATCAGGACCTCTTCGGCAATCTCTTCCAGTCCGATACCACCGATACGGGAAACGGTACCTTCAAAATACGTTTTATTACATCCGAATGAATTCCTATGGCTTCAAATATCTGTGCCGAGCGGTAAGATCGCAGGGTGCTGATCCCCATTTTTGAAAGGATCTTCAATAAGCCCTTATTCACGGCTTCGATGTAGTTCTTCTGTGCCTTATCGAAATCCTGCTGGATCACCCTGGTTTCAACCAGCTTGTTCAATTATGGCAAAGCTCATGTAGGGATTGATAATACTGGCCCCATATCCAAAAAGAAGCGCAAAATGCATGACTTCGCGGGGTTCAGCCGATTCCACCACGATATCGATCTGCATCCGCTTTCGCTTATTGATCAGGTGGTGGTGTACCGCCGATACTGCAAGCAGTGAGGGGATGGGTGCCCGGTCTTCCGTAATATCCCTGTCGGAGAGGATGATATAGTTGTTATTCTCATCCACAGCTTCCTCTGCCTGTCTGCAAATATCATCCACCGCTTCTTCCAGTCCTGCTGGCCCCCTCGTGATGCATCGAAATGGATGGAGATGACCCGGTTGGAAAATCCTTTATAGCGCAGATTCTTGACCACCTGAAAATAGGTATTGTTGATCACCGGACTCTTGAACTTGACCATTTTTACCAGGTCGGGTGTTTCATCCAGTACAGTTGGTCTGAAGCGATCCCAGGTAGCCGGTAAGGGTCATTACCATCTCCTCCCGAATGGGATCAATGGCCGGATTGGTCACCTGGGCAAATAGTTGCTTGAAATAGGCAAAGAGTCTGTAGGGCTTTTTGCTGAGAACAGTGGTGGGGACATCATTGCCCATGGATCCGATGGGTTCCTTGGCCGTTTCTGCCATGGGCTTAATAATGGTCTCAATATCCTCCCGGCTGTAGTTAAAGGAGGTCAGGTATTGCTTGTAAGAATCTCCCAGTCCGGGCGCCACTACATTTCCTGCCTGTATACTTTCCAGGCTGACCATGTTTTTTCCGATCCACTCCATATAGGGATGTTCCGTGGCAAGTTTCGCCTTCAGTTCTTCATCTCTGTAGATTTTTCCTTCCTGGACATCCACCAGGATTATTTTTCCTGGTTTCAGGCGACCTTTTTCCCTGATCTCAGCCGGTTCAAAGGTCTGAACACCGACCTCTGAACCCATGACCATCAGGTCGTCTTTGGTAATTATATACCGGGAGGGGCGCAATCCATTCCGGTCCAGCATTCCCCCAATATATCTTCCATCGCTGAAAATCAGTGATGCCGGTCCATCCCAGGGCTCCATAAAGGTGGAGTGGTACTGGTAAAAAGCTTTTAATTCGGGGGAAATGGGATTCTTTTCATTCCATGATTCCGGGATCAGAATCGACATGGCATAGGGAAGTGACTTGCCGCTCATCACCAGGAATTCCAGCACATTGTCCAGGGAAGCTGAATCGCTCTTATCGGGTTCGATCACCGGGTAAATCTTTTCCAGGTCTCCCAGCACATCTGATTTCAGAATCGATTCCCTGGCCTGCATCCAGAAACGGTTTCCCTTCACCGTATTGATCTCACCGTTGTGGGCAAGCATGCGGAAAGGCTGAGCCAGGTCCCAGCTGGGAAAGGTATTGGTGCTGAAGCGTGAGTGAACCAGTGCGATGGCACTCTCCACTCTTTCATCCTGGAGGTCCAGGAAGTACTCTCCCAGTTGCTCTGAAGTGAGCATTCCTTTATATATCAGGATCCTGGTTGAAAGGCTGGGTAGGTAAAACAGCGTTTTCTCTTTAAGTTTGGACGCTGGATATATATTTCTCAGCCCGTTTCCGGATGATATAGAGCTTCCGCTCCAATTCCTCCTGGGGCAAATCGGCACCCAGCAGGATCTGTTTCATATTGGGTTCCGCTCCCCTGGCAATATCTCCAATCACACTATTGTCTCTTGGGACTTCCCTGAATCCGATCAGATTTACTCCTTCATCATTTACAATCTGGACCAGGATCTCTTCGCATTTCTTGGCTTCCCCTGCATCCCGGGGAAGGAAGACCAATCCCGTTCCAAACTGACCTTCATGGGGAATGGAGTATCCCTGCATCAGGTAGAAATCCCTTGGTATCTGGATCATAACTCCTGCACCATCGCCGGTTTTGCTATCAGATCCTTCCGCTCCCCTGTGGGTCATATTCACCAGAGTTTCAAGTCCCCGCTGAATAATATTGTGGGATTTTTTGCCCTTCAGATGCGCCACAAAGCCAATCCCGCAATTGTCATGTTCAAATGCGCCTCTGTATAATCCGGCCTGTTCAGGTCTCACTTTATCCATTTAATGCCTTGCTTTGTGGGTAATTGTAAAAAAAGCCGTTCTCAACCTTCTGAGAACGGCTTTTATATTTTCAGTTCATACCATTCTCATCCTGACCCAGTGATCCTCTTTATCACATGTCTTTTTACGGAGTTTGAATGGTTATGCATTTATCCGTTTCTACATGCAAAGATATGCATTATAATTACGAATCAAAACATGCGATGTATTTGTTATGGTGTTTTTGCAAGAGAATCGTGTTAATAACTTATGAATTGAAAGGAGCTGTTCCGTCTGGAACAGCCCCTTTCACATTTAAAAAACCGCAACAAATCATTTATAGCACAGAGCAATAAGCTTTAGTTATAAGCCGACTCGCCATGTTCGTATATATCCAGGCCTTCTTCTTCAATTCGTTTGCTCACTCTGACACCAACGGTCTTCTTCAGTATAAAGAATACCAGGAAGCCAAGTCCCATGGCCCATGCTGCAACAGCTCCTACACCAATTAGCTGTGATCCCAGCTGAGCGGCACCACCACCATAGAAAAGACCGTTGTCAGTACTGAGAAATCCAACCATAATGGTTCCCAGTGCACCATTCAGGCCGTGCACGGATACAGCACCTACCGGATCATCGATCTTCAGCACCTTATCGATAAATTCTACGCCGAACACCAGGAGTGTACCAGCAAGGATTCCGATTATAACAGCGCCACCCGGACTTACCACATCGCATCCGGCGGTGATGGCTACCAGTCCTGCCAGGGCCCCGTTCAGGGTCAGGGAGAGACCGGGCCTCTTGTACTTTACTCCAGGTGATGATCATGGCAGTAACAGCACCTGCTGCTGCAGCCAGGTTGGTGGTGATAAATATATGGGAAATGGCTGAGGCATTTTCGCTTCCGGCAGCTGCCAGTTGGGATCCGGGGTTGAAACCGAACCATCCGAACCAGAGAATGAAAACGCCCAGGGCACCAAAGGCCAGGTTTGAACCGGGGATTGCCCTTGGCTTTCCCGTCACTGGTATATTTTCCGATCCGGGGACCAATTACTATAGCTCCCATGAGTCCGACCCATGCACCCACAGAGTGTACCACAGTGGATCCTGCAAAGTCATGGAAAGGAGTACTCAGCGTAGAGAGCCATCCACCGCCCCATACCCAGTGTCCTGAGATGGGATAGATGATGGCGGTAATGGCAATACTGAATACGATATAAGCTGAAAACTTGGTCCGTTCGGCCACTGCACCGGAAACGATGGTCGCCGCCGTGGCTGCAAATACGGTCTGGAACATCAAGGATGCCTTATCGGGTACTCCGTTGATCTCGTTGCTTCCATAGAAGAGCGAGATTTTTCCCAAAAATCCACCCACATCTTCGCCATACATCAGGGTATATCCCAGAATCCAGAAGATAAGGGAGCCAATGGAAAAGTCCATCAGGTTTTTCATCAGGATATTAGCGGTGTTTTTGGTTCTGGTGAATCCGGCTTCTACCAGGGCGAAACCAGGCCTGCATGAACATCACCAGGACGGCTGCAATCAGGATCCATACAGTATCTATTGAAACTGCAAATTCAGAAACGACAGTTGTTAAATCTTCCATAATATATATATTTTTCTCTGTTATTAATCAGGTTGTCAGTCTTTTATATAAAGCGATTCATCGCCTTTCTCGCCAGTGCGAATTCGTACACTCTCATCCAGAGTGGAGATGAAAATCTTTCCATCTCCCACCTCACCGGTGGCCGCAGAACTCAAAATCGCTTCAATGGTTTTTTCCAGGTTTACATCCCTCACCACAATTTGCAGGTAGAGTCGTTCGATACTGCTGGTATCATAGGCAATACCACGGTATACCCTGCTTTCCCGGGCCATTCCCACACCGCGGGCATCCCAGAATGAAAAGAACTCAATGCCATTGTCATGAAGGGTTTCTTTCACCTCTTCAAATTTTGTTTTGCGAATAATTGCTTCAATTTTTTTCATGGTTATATTGTTTTAAAATGATACGCCTACTACAACATGATACTCCTCTCTTTCCGGATTCCATATAAGTGCTCCGCTTACCGGCAGGGAAAAGTTTTCTGTGATCTTTATATCCTTGGAAGAAGAGATGCCTATGTTGCATATTGCAAAATTCTCCGTCTTCGGTATGCCATCCGTCTCCAGCTCCCAGATAAATTCCAAAATATTTAAATGCATATCCCAGTTCGAAATACATGTCTCCACCTGTAGTTCCGGCAGTACCGTGCCTCATTAAACATGTAGTTTGCTGAAACCGAGAATCCTTCGATTTCATAGCCCAGGTTGATCTCAAATCCATGTGCTCCGGTTGAATCTGCTGAAGATCAAAGTAAGTGGTTCCTGGGAAATAGTAATCTGTAATTCCAATACTTAAGCCAAAATCAAAGCCATAGGACAAATAGATATCAGCTTCAGCACCCTCGTTAGAGGTGAAACAGTAATGTTCCCCATCCTCCAATTGTCAAAGCCTCCCACTGAAAATGATAGATAAGGCTGAATGGCCGGGCCGGTTCCATATTTGGTTCCACGCCATATATAACTGCTTACCAGGTCTCCTCCCACACTGAAAGGGGATGATTTCTCTTCATCCTGGGCATTCAGATTAATCGGGCTTATCAGTAGAGCTTATTGCCAGGAGTCATCAACACTCCTCTGAATACATGTTTCCTTTTCATAACTGTAAATTTTAGGGTTTAATTAATTATAAATCGAAACAAAAATAGAAATATATATTACAGACCCCTAATAAAATAGGGGGTAAAAGTGATAAAATAATATAAAATATAAATAATACCCCCTATTAAAAAAGGGGGTATAGATTATAAAAATGATAATAAATATGAATAGACCCCCTTTTATATGATTTTATCGAAGCTGCCTATTTTTGCTTGATTGGTTAAATTCTAATCCGTAAATTGCCAGCTATGCTTCGACGACTTACTTTTCTCATGCTCCTGGTGCTAACTGGGAGTTCTGGTTTCTTAATGGGACAGAAAACCGCTCTTCTGATTGTTGATGTGCAGGAATTTTACTTTCCCGGTGGGAGGATGCAGCTGGTGAATCCGGAACTGGCAGGTATGAACGCCGGACTGCTGCTGGATCATTTCAGGAAAAATGAGATGCCGGTATATCATGTTCGTCATAATTTCGAACCAGGAGGAGATATACATCCATATGTAAAGCCCCAGGGGGAGGAACCGGTCATTTCAAAGGATCAGGTCAATGCTTTTTCGGGGACCGGGCTACTTGAGATCTTGCAGGGGGATTCCGTCGAGCAACTGGTGATCTGCGGGATGCAAACCCATATGTGTGTGGAGGCTGCAGTAAGAGCTGCACATGACTTTGGCTTCACCTGCCTGCTTGCTTCCGATGCATGTGCCACCAGGGCACTGCAGTACGAGGAATTCATCATACCTGCTAAGAATGTTCATTATTCCACGCTCAGCACCCTCCAGGGAAGCTATGCAAGGGTGATTACCACCGATTCTATTATCAAAGAGTTCTCCCAATCAGACCCCTAGGCTTATCATTTATCTGCATTTATACTAACTTTGGCTTGCAAGAAATGCGACGAGATGAGTGGTAAATACAAAGAGGATATCAAAAGTGTACTGGATCGGGAGGCTGAAGCCATTCGTTCGATTCCGCTTACAAGCGATTATGATGATGTTGTTGAATTAATTTATGAAAAAGTACACCAACGGGGAGGTAAGATTATAGCCAGCGGAATGGGAAAGGCGGGTCACGTTGCCAATCATATGGCCACCACCCTGAGTTCTACTGGAACTCCTGCACTATTTCTGCATCCAAGCGAGGCTCAGCATGGCGACCTGGGAATAATCAGGGAAAATGATGTCCTGCTGGTGCTCTCCAATTCGGGAAAAACCAGGGAGATCCTTGAACTTGTGGCCCTTACACATGCTTTGCACTCCAGGGTGCCTGTTGTGATTATTACAGGGAATCCCGATGGTCCTCTTTCCAAGGAGTCAAAGTTGGTTCTCTATACAGGAAATCCAACAGAAGTTTGTCCACTGGGACTTACGCCCACTACTTCGGCCACGGCCATGGCAGTGATCGGTGATGTACTGGTAGTGCTTATGATGAAACGCATCGGCTTCACTGCCTTAGATTATGCACGCAGGCATCACGGGGGTTACCTGGGTGAGAAAAGCAGGGAGGCTGGAAATGAGGATTAAGCGTGAGGTTTCGGTGGGTCTCGTTATTGATGTTCAGGAGAAACTCTTTCCCCATATGGATCAGTATGAGGCACTTCTCAAAAGATGCACCATACTGATAGAGGGCCTAAAGCTTCTGGATATTCCACTGATTATTACCGAGCAGTACCCCAGGGGTTTGGGTGCTACAGTTCCCGAGATTTCTGCCTTAACAGCACAAAAGCCTGTCATTGAGAAAATTGCATTTTCCTGTTGTGATGAACCAGGGGTGATGCAAAGCTCTGTTTTACAAAGCCGCCGAACAGTTATCATTTGTGGAATTGAGGCCCATGTTTGTGTACTGCAGACCGTAATTGATCTTCAGGAGGCCGGATATAAAGCTGTGGTGGTGAATGATTGCATCTCATCCCGTAATCCCGAAGATAAGCGGGTAGCAGTGGAACGGATGCGTGATGAAGGAGCGGTGATCACCACCAGCGAATCGATCCTGTTTGAGCTGGCCAGGGTGGCTGGAACGGATGAATTCAAAGCTATTTCTCGTTTGATTAAATAGTTGGCCCATGAAGATATATGCCGTTGGGGAGACCATTCTTGATATAATTTTTAAAGGTGTGGAGCCACAGGCAGCCAAACCTGGCGGTTCCTCCTTTAATGCGGCTATCACACTTGGCAGACTGGGAGCCCCCATTAACTTTATCAGTGAAATGGGAGACGATAAAGTAGGAGACCTGATCCAGGGTTTTATGGAAGAGAATGGCGTAGAAGCCAAGTTCATCTCCCGGTTTCGCCAGGGTCAATCGGCCATTGCCCTTGCTTTCCTCAATGAGAAAAGTGATGCAGAATACCAGTTTTATAAGGATTATCCCGCCCAGCGGCTGGAAGTTGAGTTCCCTGATTTTCAGAAGGATGACCTCTTAATGTTCGGCTCATTTTATGCTCTTAACCCGGGGATCCGTCCCAGGGTGAAGGAACTGCTGGAGAAAGCCTTAAGTGCTGGATCCACCATTGTCTACGATCCCAATTTCAGAAGTTCACATTTGGCGGAGCGCGATGAGCTGTTCCGGTGATAAAGGAGAACATGGAATATGCCTCCCTGGTCCGGGCCTCCGATGAGGACCTCCTTAACATTTTTGAAGCGAAGACTCCGGATGAAGCATGGGAGCAGATTTCTTCCTATACCGATGTCCTGGTCTACACCGCCAATGCAGGCGGAGTGTACCTGAGAAGTTCCTTACTCAGTTTTCATATGGAAGTTGAACTCATTGAGCCGGTAAGTACCATTGGTGCAGGGGATACCTTTAATGCCGGGCTCCTTTACGGATTGTGGAAGAAGGGCATTGGAAAAGAACAGATAAAAACATTGGACAGGGCTACATGGGAAGGGCTTATTGCAACAGCCATCCAGTTCTCCAGGGAAGTTTGTCTGAGTTACGACAATTATCTGCCCATGGGCTATGCCTTATATTTAAAAGAAAAGAGATGAAAATGGAAAAGAGAGCTTTAGGAAAGTCTGGTTTGCTTGTATCACCAATCGCATTTGGAGCATGGGCCATCGGAGGCTGGATGTGGGGTGGGTCTGAGAAGAAAGATTCCCTCAGGGCAATTCATGCCTGTCTCGATCATGGCATCAGCTCCCTGGATACAGCGCCCATCTATGGTTTCGGGCAATCTGAAAAGTTGGTGGGTGAGGCCATTAAAGGGAAGCGTGACAGCTACGAGATCCTGACCAAGGCGGGTATGCGCTGGGAAGGCAAGAAAGGGGGGTATTTTTTTACCACCAATGACAACAGCGGTATTCAGCGTGAAATCTATGTCTACTCCGGACGTGAAAGTATTATCGCAGAGTGCGAGGAGAGCCTGAAAAACCTGGGGACCGATTATATCGATCTCTATCAGATTCACTGGCCGGATCCAACCACACCCATAGAAGAGCCCATGGAGGCTTTCCGTATATTGATGGAGCAGGGAAAGATCCGGGCTGCCGGGGTGAGCAATTACTCTGTGGAACAGATGGAACAGGCATCAAGCGTTGTTGATCTTAGCTCCAACCAGGTTCCCTACAGCATGGTCCGCCGGGAGATAGAGCAGGATGTGGTACCCTGGTGTCAGAACAACAATTGCGGAATCCTGGCTTACAGTCCGCTTCAGCGCGGATTGCTTACCGGGAAAATTACACCCGATTATCCCTTTGCCCCGGGAGACAACCGGCCCGAAACACCCCATTTCAAGATCAATAATCTGATCCGCATCAATAAGTTCCTGGAAAAGATTACTCCTCTTGCCCGGGAGAAGGGTGCCACGCTTTCCCAACTGGTCATTGCCTGGACCCTTCGCCAGGCGGGAATCACGGTGGCACTGGTAGGGGCTAGAAGCGAAGAACAGGTGCAGCAGAATGCAAAAGCTCTTGAGGTACAGTTATCTGATGATGAGGTGGATAGTATTAATCAAAAGCTGAATAAGCTCGAACTCGATCTTTAGTCTTACTCACCTATGGTGAGCTTTCCCTCGTATTCATCTCGATTCAGGAGCAGGCCCTTGTTCCAGTTCCCATGGTAGAGCTGTATAATATTTACCTGGTCGGGGAAGAACTCCGTAAGAATGGCATTGAGTATGGTAACTGTTTCAGGCGCAGCTACCCGGGATGATTCCAGGTAACACCAGACGGCATCAGATTCGGGCTCTTTTCCCAGGTAGTTCAGTTCAAGCTCTTCTCCATTTACCTGGAGCTTAAAATCTTCCAGGAGATAGACCATCAAAAGGCTGTCGGCCTTTTCATGTTCCAGCTCGGTAGCCAGCTGGGTATTAATCCCGCTTCTTTGCAGCAATGCCTGGTCCAGGTCATCAGGAAAAATCCGCATGGATACTTCAAAGCGTTCTGTAGAATCATTGTATCGGATCTCGGTCAGACTCACATAAAATTTATGCATCAAAGTGCTGCTGCAGATAAGCAGGGCAAGCAGGACTAATCCAATGCTGAGTATCTTTTTTCCAGGCAACATAAGTAGGTTTTGCTCAAACAAATATGGCAAATCTTTTGTTAACTTTAAGGCTTCTAAAAATGACACTATAAATGAAAAGATTTAGCTCAGTTCTTATGATTTCTGCAATGGCATTTTCACTGCTTGCCCAGGAGAAGTTGGATCCTTCAAAGAATCCATTCAGGCAGATGGGTAACGAGTTTGCCACACCCAATGCATACAGGACAGGTTCCGGTGCACCCGGACAACTTTACTGGCAACAGCAGGCCAATTATAAAATTTCCATTGAGCTGGATGATGAAAAGCAGCAGATCAGGGGTGAGGAGCAAATCGAATACATCAATAACTCTCCCGACAGGTTAAACTACCTCTGGGTCCAGCTGGATCAGAATGTGAGGCAGCAGGAGAGCTTTAGCCGGCTTACCATGCCCTTCCGATTGGATCAGCGTATGAATCCCTATTACATGGGAAGATTTCTTAGTGATTTCGATGGTGGATTTAAAATTGAGCATGTTGGAGATGCTACCGGGGCTGATTTGCCCTATACCATCAACTATACCATGATGCGTATCGATCTTCCGGAACCATTGGAGCCCGGTGCCAGCGTGGATATAGAGATTCGCTGGTGGTTCAATGTCAATGACCGCATGAAAGACGGGGGAGGCCGCTCGGGCATGGAGTATTTTGCCGAGGATGATAACTATATCTATACCATTGCTCAATTTTTTCCCAGGCTGGCCGTATACAGCGAAAAGGAAGGATGGCAGAACCTCCAGTTTACCGGCAGATCTGAATTTGCTCTTCCTTTTGGTGACTACGATGTGGAGATTACGGTTCCTTCCGATCATGTGGTAGGAGCAACAGGAGTATTGGTGAACGCTGATCAGGTGCTGTCAGAAACAAGGCTTGACCGGCTTGAGAAAGCACAAAATTCAATGGATGAGCCTGTAATCATTGTAAACGAGGATGAAGCCAGAAGTGCTGAGAAGAAGAAGGCTTCTTCCAAGCTTACCTGGAAGTTTCATGCCGATGATGTAAGGGATTTTGCCTTTGCCTCATCCAGGAAATTTATCTGGGATGCCATGGCCGTAAAGTTTGGGGATCGCAAGGTACTGGCCACTTCTCTTTACCCAAAGGAGGGAAATCCCCTCTGGGAGAAGTACTCTACCCGGGTGGTGGCCCATACCCTCGAGGTCTATTCCCGCCATACCTTTGACTACCCCTATCCGGTAGCCTATTCGGTGCATACCGCACAGATTGGCATGGAATATCCGATGATTTGTTTCAACGGCGGACGTCCGCTACCCGATGGCACCTATTCCGAACGAACCAAATGGGGTATGATCGGAGTGATTATCCACGAGGTGGGGCACAACTACTTTCCTATGATTGTTAATTCCGATGAACGTCAGTGGACCTGGATGGACGAGGGCCTCAACACCTTTCTCCAGGGCATTGCCGAGAGGGAATGGGATCACAATCATCCCTCACCAAAGGGTAAACCGGCAAATATTGTGTCCTATATGAAAGGGGATAAATCAAATATTGCACCCATTATGATGCAGGGAGATCTGATAAAGCAATTCAATAGCAATGCCTATCTAAAGCCTGCCACAGGACTGAATATTCTCAGGGAGACCATTATGGGCAGGGAGCTGTTCGATTTTGCTTTCAGGCAATATGCCCAGAGGTGGATGTTCAAGCATCCCACCCCGGAGGATCTGTTCCGGACCATGGAGGATGCTTCGGCAGTGGACCTTGACTGGTTCTGGAGGGGATGGTTCTACGGTACCGATCACGTGGATATTTCCCTGGACAAGGTTACAGCCATGGAGCTGGCATCTGGCAATCCTGCCGACGAGAAGGCTATTCAGAAGAAGGAAGCAGAAGCTGAACCGGAATCCATTGCAGTGCAACGAAACCGTGCTTCCATGCAATCCATGGTGGAAAGAGATCCGGCCATGAAGGATTTTTACGACACCTATGATCCCTATGCTCCGGATAAATCTGATGTGGAAGCATATACACGTTACAAGCGTTCCATGTCTGCACAGGAGAAGCAATTGCGAGCCAAAAAGGGGACTCTTTATCAGCTGGACTTTTCCAATGTAGGAGGGATGGTCATGCCCCTGGTGATTCAGTTTGAGTATAGCGACGGCAGCACGGAACTTATCAGAATCCCGGCTCAGATCTGGAATCAGAATAACCTGAAGACCTCCAAGGTGTTTCTATTGGAGAAGGAAGTGACAGGCGTTACCCTGGATCCCTATCCAGGAGACAGCCGACTGCGATTTATCAAACAATCACTGGCCTCCCACGCATCGAGGAGAATCGTTTTGAGCTATTCAGGAGCTCGGGCAGAAGGGGTGGAGGTGCTTCCAATCCCATGCAGGATCAGTAGCCTCAGACCAGGATATTGTCAATGTAGGCCAGTTCGTCCCTGGTAAATTTCAGATTTTGAATGGTGGCCACATTGGCTTCCAGCTGGGATACAGAACTGGCACCAATCAACACTGAAGTGACCTGATTCTTTTCCAGGATCCAGGCCAGGGCCATTTGTGCCAGACTTTGTCCACGTTGTTCAGCTTGCTGGTTCAATGCTTTCACCTTTACCATGGTAGCCGGATCCAGGTTTTGCTTGTTCAGGAAAATACTGTCACTATCGATCCTTGAACCTTTGGGAATACCATCCAGGTAACGGTTGGTAAGCAAGCCCTGGGCAAGCGGACTGAAAGGGATGCAGCCCACACCGCGCTTCTCGAGCACTTTCAGCAATCCATCTTCCACCCAACGATCGAACATGTTGTAACGGGGCTGGTGGATCAGGCAGGGGGTTCCCAGGCTCTCCAGAATATCCACGGCCTTTTCGGTCTGTTCGGCATCGTAGTTAGAGATTCCCACATAGAGGGCTTTCCCTTGCTGTACGGCAGAGTGAAGGGCCATCATGGTCTCTTCCATTGGTGTATTTGGATCGGGCCGGTGAGAATAGAATATATCCACATATTCCAGACCCATTCGCTTCAGGCTCTGATCAAGGCTGGCCAGGAGATATTTCCGGCTTCCCCATTCCCCGTATGGACCTTCCCACATAAGATAACCCGCTTTGGTAGAGATGATAAGCTCGTCACGATGGGAGGCCAGATCCGATTGGAGAATATTCTTCATGTTCGACTCGGCACTGCCGGGAGGTGGTCCGTAGTTATTGGCCAGGTCGAAATGAGTGATTCCCAGGTCAAAGGCCCTGAGCAGAATATCCTTCATTGTCTGATAATCTCCCTCTCCTCCGAAATTGTGCCATAGTCCCAGTGAAACTGCAGGCAAGAGTAGTCCGCTGTTACCACAACGATTATACTTCATGTGATCGTAACGTGTTTTGGATGCAAAATATGCCATAGCATGTAGTTTTTTATTTTTTAATAAGCGGGATCATGTAAAAGACGGAATAGGAGAATCCAAATATACCACTCTCGCCGCCAGTACCATAGCCTGGAATAAGCTCGGGAACAATAAGTGGATCCATATCGGGATTCAAAAGGATCTTGTAACGTACAGACAATCCAATGAAAAAATTGGAAAGCACTTCGGTTTTAACTCCCATCACCATTTCGATCCAGTGTCCCGTCAGATTGTTTTCATAGGGCCCGGGCTCATAGTCCCCCCAATAGTCCCCGGGAATCAAAATATTGGTGCTTTGGTGCTTAAATACTGAGATCCCATAGCGGAAACCAAATGTTATACTGTGGTGCAGGGAACGGTTCTTTGCGGGCAGGACATTATAATCCGCCCCAATCCGCCCATAAGCGCCGCTTGAAGCGTATTCAAACAGCTCTTCACTATCATCCATGGAATTATATCCAGCTTCAAAAACCGGGTACAGATTTTTGTAGATTTCAAAATCAACCGAAGCCTCTGCACCATGCTGGGACGGATCGGCAAAAATATAAAGAAAACGGGCCAGGTCGATACCAAAACGGGGCCCATAGGTCCTCAGGGTGTCCTGAGCTGATACCTCAACAAACAGCCCCAGTGCAAGCAGTAAAAAGACCGCTTTAGAGATAGAGCCAGATATGTTCTTCATTATCTTCATATTCCGCATCAACCATCCCATTTAAGATGGTATCGCCCTTGATGATTCCACTGCCGTACTCAAATGTCTCCAGTGTAAAAAGATTTCCAAATCCACATGTATAAGAGATCATATAGGATTCATGACTATAGGTGACTGTAAGGGTATCGGTTTGACCATTAATCTGTACAACATACCTGGAGATATCATTGTGGGGGTCCAGGGGTACCAGGAAATCAGATGAAGGCTCTGCATTATATAAGGTGTCGTTCTCCCCCTCCTTGATTCCATACAGGGTAAGGGACTCAACCGTACTATCCACAGCCACCCCGTCTTGCAGGGTTTTAAATTTCGCAACCAGATCCGAATCATAGCTTTCATCACATACCTCCACCGTAACACAGCTTACAGCAAGGAAGAACAGGATAAACAGCAGGATCCGGTATTTCATAAGCCTAATTTATTCGCTTCCCTTCAGATTTTTATTGAGCCACTCCAGGTAAGTATTATAGAGGTACATCTGGCTGTTCATATCATAGGCCACTCCATGGGCACCCGGAGGAAAGATTTTCAGATCAAAGTCTTTCCCGGCATCAATCAGGGCTTTGGCCAACTGAAAGGTGTTCTGAGGGTGTACGTTATCATCCAGCAGAGAGTGAACCAGCAACATTTTGCCCTCCAGGTTGCCGGCCAGTGCCACCATGGAACTTTTCTTATATCCTTCCTCGTTTTCTGGCAGAAGGCCCATATACTTCTCAGTAAGTACACAGTCGTAATTCCTGTGATCAGAGATGGAGGCAGTTACAATACCCGCCTTAAATACATCGGGATGCAAAAGCAATGACATTCCTGCTGAGAATCCTCCAAAACTATGCCCCATGATTCCAATGCGCTCCCGGTCGATCCATGACTTCTCAGACAGGTAGAGTGCGGTCTCGGCAAAATCGTGTGTTTCCCATTTGCCCAATTGCTTGTGAACCACCTTCTCAAACTTACTTCCATATCCCCCGTTTCCCCGGTTGTTGATATTGACAATTACATATCCCTGCTGTGCCAGCCACTGGTTCCACCCGCTGGTCTCAAAGGAATTATAAACCCCCTGTGAGCCTGGTCCGCCATATACTGCCAGTAGCAGGGGATAAGACTTCTCATGGATCAAAGTTCATGGGCTTGACCATGTAGCCATCAATTTCCTGTCCGTCCGAGGTAGTAAAGGAAAAAAGCTCCCTTGGTGCATATTCGTACTTTTCCAGGTGTTCCAGCGCTCCCTCGTGCCCTGCCAGATTCTTGATCAGCTGGCCTTTTCCATCACGAAGTTCAACGGTGGATGGAGTAGTGGTACTGGAGTAACTATCGATAAAGTAGCGACCTTCCGGAGCCACATTAACCCGGTGATTGCCCGCAGTGGTGGTGATCTGTTTTTTCCCTTTCCCGTTGAATTTCACGCTATACAGGTTGCGCTCCATGGGGGATACTTCACAGGAGAGGTAGTACAGGGTTTTTTTCGCAGGATCGATTGCCTTTACAGAGACCACATCGTAGTCACCACTGGTCAGCTGTCCCAGTACATTTCCCTCGTAGTCGTATTGATACACATGGGAGTATTCATCCCGGTCCGAGATCCAGAAGAAAGAGTCCATTTCCTCGGGGAAGTAGAAGAGGTGAAGCTCACCCGCAAAGAAATCAAATATGTCGATCCAGGCATAATTTTTCTCCTCCAGGATCATGGACTTCTCACCGGTAAGCACATCAAAGAGGTATAATTTCATATGGTCCTGGGCCCGGTTCATCCATACCACCGCAAGGGTATTCTCCCTGGAGGTCCAGTAGATCCTGGGCATGTAACCGCCTTCGGGGTCGAAGTCGAGCCACTGTTTGCTGCCATCTGTTGTATTGATTACTCCCAGTCTTTCGATGGGTGGATTATCTCCCACTTTTGGATAGGGGAGCTCCATATATTCGGGATGCTGACCAGCGAAATCGGTTAATTGATATACAGGAACCTCCCGTTCATCGGTCTGCCAGAAGGCAATGTACTTGCTGTCGTTTGACCACTCCCAGGCCTGCACCAGTCCGAATTCCTCCTCGTTGGCCCAGCCAAAACGACCATTATAAAATTTATCGGCTCCATCAGTTGTAAGCTGGGTATGCTTCCCGCTGGCAAGATCAAAGGTGAACAGATTGCCGTCTTTGCCATATCCCACCTTGAGTCCATCGGGAGATACTTCAGCTGTAAAGGCGCCTTCCACAATGGCGGTCAGGGTTTTATCTTCAAGGGAGTAGAGATAGTAATCGGCATTTCCCGAGTACCTCCAGATACCTTCGAAGTTGGTCTGGAAGAGCAGGTATTTATAGTCCCTGGTCCATTGAAAAGAGCGGTAACGAAAAGGATTTTCCGTGCCGGGAAATTTATAATCACCCTCGTTGAAGACCAGCTCTTCAGATTCGGTCTTAATGTCATAGGTCCAGATTTGCTGACTGCTTCCTTCCCTTTTGGTAAAGGAATATTGATCACTATCCTGTATCCACTCCACCCCGGCAGGACCGCGGTCGCCACGAAGTGCACCCCCGCTCATAAAAGCTTCCATTAAGGAATCGTACTGCTTTTTCTGGGCAGCAAGGGTAAAGGTCATCAGGACCAGAAGCAACCCAAGCGTCAGTTTTCTCATAATATTATTGTTTGGTTTTGCAGAGAACAAATCTAACAAAAATGTTCCGTCCTCACATGCTTGTAAGCTATTTCCTGATTCCCCGACCAAAGGATTAAATTAAAGCCTTGCAGAAATGAAAAATATGTCGCTTTTAGCTCTTATGGCCTTGCTCATAATCCTCGCAGGCTGCCAGACCGATCTCCCTCCCTCGGGAACGAATATGAGATAACTCCAGGAAATGCCTGGATTGATCCATATTCAAACAGCAGATTGGCATGGAGGGACCTCTACAGCAATAACAGCTATGAGACCCTGATTCATCTTAAAAAATATCCAGATCCTCTCCGACAATTACTTCACCTTTGTAAACTGACTGGATCTCCTGCAGTAACTCCGCTTCGCTGCTTCCCCAGTATAGAATGTGGTAGAGGACCACTTTTCCAGGCACTGGTCTTTTTAGCTATTTCAGCCAGTTCAAAGGTGGAGGTATGATGCACGGCATGATAGGCTTTCCAATCCGGACTTTTGGTCTCATATCCGGCCTGGCTGTATACCTCATGGACCAGGATATCGGCCCCTTTGGCATATTCCACCACCTTGGGTGAGGGCTTGCAATCGCCCGATATCACTATCACCCGGTCGGGGGTAGTAAAACGGAAACCCCAGGCATTGGGCCAGGATCCATGAATCACAGGAAAAGCCTCCACCACAATATTGCTATCCCTGTAAATCTCTCCCTCTGTATCAAATTCGTGCCAGTTAACCCGCCATCCCAGGTCGTTGGCAGGTTCGTCGCCATATACACGGTATCTGATATCCTCCTGGTAGGCTGTCAGAATATGATCGGTCATATGACCAATCCCCACGGGACCATATACTTCCATGGCTTCATCTCTGCCCATCACCCAGGGTGTAAGAATCAGGTCTGCATAGCCGGCAGTATGGTCGGAATGAAGATGGGTAAGAAAGGCAGTCTTCAGCTTGCTGGTTTCCAGGCCCGCGATCTCCGCCTCCATAACGGGGAGTCATTCTGGCTGATTTGCGTATTAATCCAGGACCAAAATCAATAATGTAGGGAGTGTCCCTTACCACCAGGGCCAGGGCACAACCCGACTGGTCGGGCGATGGATTGGGATTACCGGTGCCCAGCAGTACCAGTTTGGTGATATCTGAATCGGAAAAATCCCTTTGTGCTGATGCGGGCTGATGGGCCAGTATAAGGATAAAAGCGAAAAATGTGCTTAGTAGTTTCATTTCTTTTCTGATTTTTGATCGCATCTTACTACGACATTTGCATAGTTGATACCATAGAGGACATCCTTTTCCCCAAGCTTTCCAGCCACATACCCATGTTTCTCGATAACCTTCTGGCAGCTGTTCAGGAGGCTTGAGCTATCTGTGCCGGCAAATTCCCGGGTGGAACGGATCCCAGCCTCATAGAGCACCCGGGCAAAGATGCCTCCCACACCTGTGATCCTGGAAAGATCGCACAGGGAGCTTAGCTCTTTCAGGCGATATGCAGGTATGCCCGTGTTCAGAGATAACTCCTCCTGCTGCTCCCCGGTCTGTACCTTTTCAAAGAAGTCCCTGGTATTCCTGATCCCCCTGGATCTCAATAATTCCGTATACTCAAAGGGAATCCCGGGAAAATCTGAAAGAGGGAAGGGCCTGGCCAGGTAGCTTCCTGCTTCCCGTTTTAAGAGGACCAGGTACTCGGTGGAGAGCCCTGTTTGAATCGCACAGCTCTCTGTTTTTGATTTGGAAGCCAGGATGCGCAGCAGATCCCTAAGTGTATCTACCCCCAATTGCTTCTAGCACATGAAAGCGCTCCTTCATCTCCTCCTGTAGCATGACCCTGCCCGGCAGCATGCTTTTCCCGGCAGTCAGTTCCCGGAACTCTTCCAGGCTCAGCAAGGACGGATCGATGGTATAAGGCTTCATTGGGGGTGGATTTACATTCCCAGTAATACGATTTCATAAGGAGAGTCGATGGTGACCCTGCCATCCTTAACGGTCCCCTGTTTTCCTGAATAATAATCCCTTAAGAGGGATCCTTCTTCAAACAAGCCATTTATATCAATTTGCTTCTTCCCGGGTTTCAGATCCAGTCCTGCAACCACCCGGTCGGCATATCCATTGGCTTCATAAACCCTGGAGAAAATGTAGGGGGATTCAGAGATCATCTGATGTGTTCCTGCACCCACCGAAGGATGGTCTCTGCGGAACTGTCCCAGCTTCTGATA
This sequence comes from uncultured Bacteroidales bacterium, assembly GCA_963753765.1. GTDB lineage: Bacteria > Bacteroidota > Bacteroidia > Bacteroidales. Next base: position 79,240 of record CAVWDQ010000024.1, on the reverse strand, counting down.
ATGGAGCAGCACCTCCGCAACGGGCACTCCGTTCCTGACAGCATTGGACTCGATCTCTTCCCAGTTCATAAAACTTCGAAGTGTTGCATCGCCTTCTGTTCCGGGAACAATCAACACCCTGCTGCTTTCATCCCCATAGTAGACCTGGGATGCGCCGGGTGAGAGCAGTAGTTTGGTTCCGGCCTCCAGCACCTTTTCCCGCTCCTTGTCAAAGGGACCGCCATCATCATGTGAGCTGATATAGTTCAGCACGCTGACACCTTTCAGGGGGCCATGTAAGAGCTCAGAGTAAGAGCTGAATAACTTCTCATAAGGCATTTTTGCACTATGCTTAAACTCAAAATTAATCATGGCATCCATACCATGAGCAAAGAAATCAACCTCGCGATCGCCAAAACCAAACATCCTTCCTCCCGAGATTCCATATCCATAGACTTCGGCCACCATGTAGAAGTCATTATCGTCCAGAACCTTGTCCGGATGGGCTGTTTTCCAATCTTCAAAAGCCAGCCGGGCCTCTTTGCCCAGTTCACTCCAGACTCCTTCTTCCGTATGTTTGGCCGTATCGATCCTGTATCCATCGATGCCGTATTTGCGGACAAAATCGGTGAGCCATTTGATAATATAAAACCTGGGTGCCCTGGGGTAGCCCGTGCGTTCAAAAAAGGCATCCAGCTCCTCCATTTCCTTCTCCAGCCGGCCTTCTCTGGCCCACTTCTCCAGAAGCTGAGGGGGGAGTTCCACATCCTGGTTGGATTCAGTCCGGATATCGGGCAGGTTCTTCACCAGGGTACAGGTGACCGTGCTCTCATAATCCTGGTAGGTACATTGGGGTTCGGTCCGCACCCATTCCGGGGGCCAGACCGGGTCCAGCTCTGTAACCGGCCCCGTATGGTTAACGATCACATCCATTACGATGCGGATGCCATGGGCATGGGCTGTCTCCACCAGTAAGGCCAGGTCCTCTTCGGTCCCGAAATTGGGATCCATGGTGGTCCAGTCGCTGATCCAGTAGCCATGAAAGCCATAGGTAAGTCCGGTTCCCTCATTGGTACCTCCATGGATCTGTTCAAACCAGGGTGTGGTCCAGATGGCGGTGATCCCCAGATTGTCGAAATAGCCATCCTCGATTTTCTGAATGACTCCCTTGAGGTCCCCACCTTCAAAGCCACGAAGCTTGGCGGTTGATCCGGTTCTGTCGAAATTAATATCGTTGGAGGGATCGCCATTATTAAAGCGGTCGGTAAGCAGGAAATAGATATTGGCATTCTCCCAGAGAAAGGGAACTTCCATGGGAACTTCCAGTGGTGCTGCCTCAGGAGCTTTATCACCGGATGTAGCGGAACGGCAGGATGCTAATATGCCGGACAGGGCTATGCCTGCCACAAGGACTGGTACATATGATAGCTTCATTTTTCAGGATTTACAGGGTGAAGTATCAAAAGTAATCAATCGGATCCAATCTTCAGAATGATTTTTCCCTCGGACATATGATCCCTGTAATAAGCAATGGCTTCTTCTGCATTTTCCAGGGGATATTTTCGATTGATCCGGGAGGAAAGCTCACCATCCAGTTCAGCCTTTACCTTGTGGATGAACCTGAGTTTAAATAGCAGACCTTTTGTATTCAGCCAGTTCCCCAGCTGGAATCCTGTAATTTCCTTCTCCTCTTTGATCAATGTGCCGGGATCTGTAAGCATGGGATCACCGGAAAGCCGCGCATAAACAAGCAGGGTGGAGCCATGTGGTGCTGCATCAAGCAGGATGGAGCTCTGGCTTCCTGTCACTGCGTCCAGGATCAGGGTGGCCCCCAATTCTGCAGCCAGGGCCTTCAGCTCCGCTGCAAAGCCAGGCGAAGTGCTGTTTAATACATGGACCGCTCCCAGGGCTTTCAGACTATCAACCTGCTCTTCTTTTCTGACAATATTGATCAGGGGAATTCCCCGGCTTTTGGTTATTCTGATCAGCATCTTACCCAGGGAACTGGCTGCTGCATTGTTTACTATGGCACGATGCTTTCCTTCCCGTGCAAGCTGGATAAAGGCCATGGCGGTCATGGGATTTACCAGCATCATCGATCCCTGTTCGCCGGATATATGAGATGGAAGGGGAGCAACGTTCATAGCAGATGTCAGCATATATCCTGCCCAGCATCCGTCACCCCCGTGCCTTGGTGAACAGGCCACCCGCTTTCCCAACCTGAGTCTGGGGAAGAGTCCGCTGCCCGCTGCTACGACTGTTCCACTACCCTCCAAACCCGGGGTAAAAGGATAGGAGCGTTCCAGGTAACCCCCTGCCAGCAGGGCCAGGTCGGAAGGATTCACGGGGGAAGCGTCCATTTTTATCAGTACCTGGCCGGCACCTGGCCGGGGAACTGCAATCTGTTCAAATGTAAGTGCGCCTCCCGGTTTGTGCTGCCTGATGGCAGTCATTTGTTCTGGTAGCTGATGGCCCTTCGATTTCATAATTATAGTTCCAGTGCTATTTTAAATTATTCTTCAGTTTACTACTGATTAAAGCTGCAGCTTGATCCACATCCATGGTGTCAATCCGGATTAAATGATCAGGAGGGACATCCCATTGCTGCATCACTTCACTCACTATATTTTCCCGGACACTCCACAGCAGCAGAGAGACGGGTGCTTTCACTAAATCCTCAAGGAGTTCCGACCAGCCAGATCCTTCCAGTTCCATGGGCCCCACTTCATCAATCACCAGCATATCCGGCTTCTGTGAAAGCTGCTCAAGGGTCCACTCCCTGCCTGTAATAAATGCTTCCGGATTAAACCAGAACCTCCGGTATTTGAACCAATCTGAGGTTTCCTTTGAAGCGGCCATGGGGAGTTCCACTCCGGTCTGAATATTTTTCAAAGAGAATGCTGATCTGATTCCAGAATCAAAAGTACCGGGGCAGAGAAAGCCTCCGGCCTTAAGCCCTCTTTGGTAAAGCCTTTCGATCAAGCTTCTGAGGAAGGTGGTTTTTCCTCCCTGGACTGATCCGGTAAGCAGGATTATGCTTTGTGCCTGCCCTGCATCACTCATGGAGCATTCCCCTTTTTAGGGTGGTCGCGGCGGCTTGTTTGATTAACTCCAGAGCCTGCTCCACATCACTCTCCTCCACATAGGTCTGCCCGATAAGCATTCGCAAAGTATAGAGCCCATCGATCTTGGTATGGGTCAGGAAGAGTTTACCGCCTCTGTTAATCTCCACCAGGAAGGCTTCATTAAGTCGGTTGAGGGCCTCAGTGTCCATTCCTTCCGGCTGCAACCTGAAACAGGTGAAGTTCAGAAAGGGTTCCAGGGGAAGTTGCATAGCTTCCACCTTCGACAGGGACTGTGAGAAGTCACTATTCATCCGGATATGTGAACGGAGCTTTTCACGGATCCCGTCCAACCCGAAGCTCCTGATAACAAACCAGAGTTTCAGTGCCCTGAATCTGCGGCCCAGGGGAACACCCCAGTCCCGGTAATCATTTACCGAACCCCGCGTACTGGTTTTAAGGTATTCGGGCAGGATCTCAAAGGTTTTGATCAGCAAGCCGGCGTCTTTCACCAGGTAGACCGAACAATCGAAATTGGTGAACATCCACTTATGCGGATTAAAGACAAAGCTGTCGGCCTGTTCTATTCCTTTGATCATCCACCGGTATTCGGGCAGCAGGAGGGCGGTGCCGGCAAAAGCGGCATCCACATGTAACCAGATCTCATACTTCTTACAAATTTCTGCAATCTCCTCCAGTGGATCCACAGCCACAGTCCCCGTAGTGCCAATGGCTGCTACCACAGCACAGGGTTTAAGTCCCGCCTCAATGTCCTCCTTTATCCTGATCTCCAGCTCAGCGGCATCCATACGCATCCTGCTGTCAACTCCAATTTTCACCAGGTTCTTCCTGCCCATGCCGCAGACTCCCATTCCCTTTTCAATGGAAGAGTGGGTCTCCTGGGAGCAATATACCCGGAGACCAGGCGGAACTCCTTCGTCATTGGAACGGAATCCTGTGGCCACCTCCCGTGCGGTAATCAGGGATACAAGCGACGCGGAGGAGGCGCTGTCCTGTATGACGCCCTCAAAGTTGCCGGGGATCCCCATGGCATCCCGCAGCCACTCCATCATCCGCTGTTCCAGTTCAGCGGCGGCAGGAGATGTTTCCCAGATCATGCATTGGGCCCCCATGGCCGAGGTCAGAGATTCGGCCAGTACCGATTCCACAGAGGAGTTGGCAGGAAAATAGGCATGAAAACCGGAATGCTGCCAGTGGGTCATGCCCGGTAGTATGATCCTGTCAAGGTCCTCCATAATCTGTTCCATGGGTTCTGAGCTCAGTGGAGCCTCATCAGGAATGGCATTGTAGATCTCCCCCGGTAAGACCTTAGACTTTACCGGGTAGGAAGAGATATTGTTGAGGTAGCGGTCGATCCAATCCACCACAGGTCCGGCTTCTTTCTTAAAGTCTTTCGGATTCAGCATAGTCTTATTGTATAAAGTATAGGATGGATTTGTAGATCATATCTATGGCAAAGTAAGCAAAAGCCAGTGCAAATAGTTTAAAAAGGATGGGAATAACCTTTGGTCTGGAGAGTACTTTCCGGAAGCGGGAAAAGAGGAAGGCTACAACCAGGGTGGAGATCAGCCAGCCCAATTGCACCAGGCCCATAAAAAGATATTCGCCCAGGTGGAATGTTTCTCCAAGCAGGATAGCCTTGGGGATACAGATGGTGATCCAGTAGGTCCAGAGGACCCCGTTGGAGAGGATCATAAGCACAACCTTCCAGAGTCCAAAATGAACCTTCTCACCACTATCCAGGGTCCTCACCTTCCATATGGAAATGGCGATCCAGATCAATATAACAGCACCTGCCAATGACAGTCCTCTGAAAAAAGCTTCGTTAAAACCGAGGGAGCCAAGAATCAGCAGGCTGATCAGGGCCACAATGGTCTCTGTGACCAGGGCAATAATAATAATTCTAAAACTTCTCAGATATCCGGATTGAAGAATCTCCGTGAATACTGCTGTGATAACCGGACCGGGAATAACACCCCCGATCAATCCAAGCATTAGTGCGATCACCAGCTCATGGATCATGAAAAGCCCTTTCTTTTCAAGCGAAAATAGATAAAACGTGTCGATTTTGTATCTTAGATCTTCAAATTTCCAAGCAACACTAATTATAATTCCATGAAAAAAGCACTAATGTTTTTGTTGGCCATCATGGCCGTACAATTATTATCTGCTCAGGTCAGTGCCCGCCTGATGCGTTATTCCGATGTTTCAGATAAGCAGATAGCCTTTGTTTACGGAGGGGATATCTGGATTATGCCCAAAACCGGGGGAACTGCTTACCAGCTAAGCCACTCTCCGGGAGAAGAATCCTGGCCCCGGTTTTCGCCTGATGGAAGTGAGATTGCCTTTTCGGCCTCTTACAACGGGAATATGGATGTCTTTGTGATGCCCGCTGGAGGTGGAGTACCCACCCGGGTAAGCTATAACTCTTTTGACGACCGGATGGTGGAGTGGCACCCCGATGGCAAGCGCTTGTTATTTGCTTCCAAAAGAGAGAGTGGCAGGCAGTCCTATTCGCAATTTTACCTGGTAGACAAAGCCGGCGGTATGCCTGAGAAACTCCCCGTTCCCTATGGAGAACTGGCCAGTTTTTCGCCCGATGGAAACAGCCTCGCCTATATAACCAAGATTACCGAAAACTATCCTTTTAAACGTTACAGGGGTGGACTCTCCTCAGATATCCTGCTCTTTGATCTGCAGGGTAAGGTGGCCAAAAATCTAACCAACAGTCATGCCATTGATGGCAAGCCGGCCTGGGTGGGAGATCAGCTCTTCTACCTCTCGGATGCAGGTGAGCACATGCGGCTCAATGTCTGGCAGTATGACCTGGATGAGCTTAAGGGAAAACAGGTGACCTTCTTCGAAGATTTTGATATTTCATCACTTGCTGCAAGCAACAAGGAGTTGATATTTGAGGCTGGAGGCTCCCTATACCTGATGGATGCTGCATCGAAAGACTATCAGGCAGTGGATGTTGGAGTGACAAGCGATCTTTCACTGGAAATGCCACGAACTGTGAAGCTGGGAGAGAGCATCAGGAACATGGCAGCTTCACCGGAAGGAAAAAGAATTCTTTTTGAAGCACGTGGAGAGATTTTTAATGTTCCTGTTGAAGAGGGATATGTATTGAATCTGACCCGTTCCAGCGGGGCATTTGATATGTTGCCCGCCTGGTCGCCCGATGGAAAAAGCATTGCCTTCTGGAGCGATCTGTCCGGCGAATATGAGCTCTACCTGCAGGATCCGGAAAAGGAAAAGGCACCTGTTCAGCTGACCAGCAGGGGCAAGGGATTCGGCTACCAGCCCTACTGGTCTCCTGATAGTAAAAAGATTGCATTCATCGATGAAACAAACGACATTACCATTATCGATGTGGAAAGCAAAATTTCTGTTGTTGCAGGAAATTACCGTTGGAATGTGGGTCATGGCAGCAGGTTCGGATATCCCATCGCCTGGTCGCCCGATTCAAAATGGATCGCTTTTACAGAAGGAATGGACAATTCACATAGCGCCATTTACCTGTATAATGTGGATGATAAACGAAAGCTCCAGCTTACAGGTGGGTTCTATGATGATTCGGGTCCGGTTTTCAGCACAGATGGTAAATATCTTTATTTCCTGACCGACCGGAGTATGCGGGCAGTCTATTCAGATATGGGCGATGGCACCTGGGTATATCCCAATGCCACACAGGTAGCGGCTATGTCCCTGACAGCTGATGCACCTTCTCTGCTTTCTGCTAAAAATGATGCAATAAAAAAGGAGGAAAAGGATGCGGATAAGCAGGATGAAGGAGATGCTGTAAAGAAGAAGGGAAAAGAGAAGGAGGGAGACGAAAAAGAGGAATCCGAAGAAAAGAAGATAGAAGTGAAAATCGATCCTCTTGGGCTGGAATCAAGGGTGGAACTTTTGCCTCCCAAAGCAGGAAATCTTAGAGGGTTGGCCCCCTTTGAAGGGAAACTGGTGTTTCTGCGCTATCCCAACTCAGGATCGGATTCGCGTGATGCATCACTGGTCTTTTATGATATAAAAGAACGCGAAGAGAAAGAGATCATGTCCGGCGTGGAGCGTGCCAAGCTTACTGCCGATGGCAAAAAGATACTGGTTCGGGCTGGTGGTAAATACGGCGTAATCGATGCTGCAGAAAAACAGAAAGTGGAGAAACCCGTTCCCACAGGTGACCTGGCTATGGAGCTTGTTCCCAAAGAGGAGTGGCGGCAGATTTTTAATGACACCTGGCGACGCTACCGTGATTTCTTCTATGATCCGCAAATGCATGGAGTTGACTGGGATGCCATGAGGGTGCAGTACGGGGATCTGGTTGAAGATGCGCGCTCGAGGTGGGATCTTTCCTTTATAGGTTCTAATATGCTTGCTGAGCTAAGTGCAGGACATACCTATACCTATGGCGATGGCCCCGACCAGGTTCAGCAGCTTAGTACAGGCTTCCTGGGCATCGACTGGGAGCTTAGCGGGAGCGGATATCGCATTCAGCGTATTGTAAAACCGGCAAGCTGGGATACTGAAGTGCGTTCTCCCTTCGATAAGCCGGGCTCAAAAATCGAAGTGGGCCACTATATTCATGCAGTGAATGGCATTCCACTTGATCCTGCCAGGGATCCCTATGCTGCCTTTGAAGGCCTGGCCGGGAAAACGGTTTCCCTTAGTACAAGTGCTTCAGGAAACAGCCAGGAGGCAGTTCAGACGGTAATAAAATGTCTGAATCAGCGAGAAGAAGTCAACCTGCGCTACCTGGAGTGGATCGAAACCAACCGGAAAAGGGTGGAAGAACAATCGGATGGCAAACTGGGATACATCTATATGTCCAATACTTCCACACGCGGAACCCTGGAGCTGGTTCGCATGTTTTACGGCCAGCTGGATAAGGATGGATTTATTATTGATGAACGCTTTAATGGTGGAGGATCCCTGGCAGACCGTTTCCTGGAGCTGCTGCAGCGTCCGGTAGTTTACAATCTGCACTGGCGTCATGGAAAGGATCATACACAGCCTACCAAGACCAACACGGGTCCCATGGGAATGTTGATCAATGGATGGGCAGGTTCCGGAGGAGATGGACTTCCATGGGCCTTCCAGGAGCTGAAAGCCGGTCCCATTGTTGGTGAACGCACCCTTGGAATTCTGGTGGGACCTGCTACCGGACACCAGCTCATTGATGGAGGTGGGATCACAGTACCAGGAGCCAGGTTATATGACAACGATGGCCACTGGTTCTGGGAGGGAGAAGGTGTTGCTCCGGACATAGAAGTTTGGGACGATCCCAATATTTTGATGCAGGATCGTGATCCTCAGCTGGAGAGGGTTGTCGAGGAGGTGGTAAAGCTCCTCGAAACACAGTCGCCCGAAATGACCCCTGCACCTGAACGGGAGGACCGCACCGCCGGGGATCTGAAGACGATTTATTGATATAGAATTAGCTGTACAAAAGTCCACCTGCGCTCAGGTATACCCGTGATGAAGCCTACAAAGATTTGCTTGCAAAGCTTTTAGGCGAAGAACGGGTATGCCTGACGAAAATAGAGGCCGTCCGGTTGAGACGGCCTCAGGGAGTAGTTTGGAGTTGGTAGTTTTAGAGTCTATGCTAACCCCAAGCGTCAGATATGCATTGCTTGACCCGGTAAGGTTTAAGCTGCAATTGTTTGATATATTTAAATTACAATCTTTTTACAGCTTTCCTATCAGATATGGAAAAAAGTTATCCCCTGTTTAAAGTGGAAAACAAACAGCTGTAATAATTTCTATCTTTATTCCCTTACAATACCGATTACTATGAACATTGAAAAGCAGTTATTTGGGACCACACCGGAAGGAAAAGAGGTATTCAAATATACCCTGACAAACCACCAGGGAATGGAGGTGGATATTATAAGCTACGGTGCAATTATCACAGCCATCAGGATTCCGGACAAGAATCATGAACCGGGCGATGTGGTGTTGGGTTTTGATACCCTGGAGGAGTACCTGGGTGAGCATCCATACTTTGGAGCTATGGTAGGAAGAGTATGCAACCGTGTGGGAAAATCCAGGTTTGAACTGGAAGGAAGAATTTTTCATATCACAGCCAACGAAGGTGCCAATCAGCTCCATGGCGGCAAGAAAGGATTTGATAAACAGGTATGGACAAGCTACAGTCATAAGATACCCGATCAGGTCTCTCTGATACTGGGCTATGAGAGTGCAGACGGGGAGGAGGGATATCCCGGGGCCCTTTTGGTGGAAGTGGAGTATTCTCTGAATGATAAAAATGAACTGGGCATCAGCTGCCGGGCAAAAACAGACAAACCGACCCATGTAAACCTTACCAACCACAGCTATTTTAATCTGAACAGTTGTGAAGGAAGCATTCTTGGGCATGAATTGATGATTGCTGCCGATCGCATTACAGAACTGGACCAGGAGAGTATTCCTACTGGTCGTATTCTGACCGTAGAGGGCACTCCATATGACTTCAGGCTTTCTACAGAGATCGGCCAGCGGATCAATGAGGTAGAGCCGGGTTATGATATCAACTATGTACTGGATATGAAGTCCCGAGAGCTTACCCGGGTAGCGGCTGTTTATGATGCGGAGTCGGGGAGAAGCATGGAGGTGCTGACTACCCTTCCGGGCATTCAGCTCTATACTTCCAACCATGTGAATGGGATCAAAGGAAAGGATGGGAAAATCTATGGAAAGCATAGTGCAGTTTGCCTGGAGACCCAGTATTTTCCGGATACGCCCAATCAACCGGAGTTCCCCTCGACCATTCTAATGCCGGGCGAAGAGTACTCGGCTGTAACTATTTACCGATTCAACATATAGATGTCCAGAATCTTCATAACTCTTCTTTTCCTGGCTCTTTTCGTGGGTGCGGAATCACAGGTATACCACTCCTGTCCGGCCTATCTGCCTTCGGGAGATTCCTATGAGAATCCCCTTTATGAAAAGTGGCTCTCTGCCTATGATATAAAGCATTACATCCTGACCCTGGAGGTTTCTAACACAAATACCCATATCGGAGGTGCAGCAGAAGTGGTGCTTGAGGTGACCCGGGACATGGACACACTGGTCCTGGAGCTGCAGGATGGTTTGGATGTAAGTGAAATATTTTTTAGCAATGACCCTGAAGATTTAATCTACCCGGCTGAAAACATGCTTGACTTTGAACATCATAGTAATGCCATTTATATTGAACTGGACCGGGAATATCAACAGGGTGAACTATTAAGGGTGAAGATCGAATATGAAGGGGATGCAGGCCAGGGCAGGGGCTTTTTTGCCGGTATCACAAGTAAAACCGGGAATGACTATGGCTTTGATGTGACCTATACGCTATCGGAGCCACTCAATGCAAGGGACTGGTTCCCTGTAAAACAGGTTCTGGAGGACAAAATCGACTCACTGACCTTTAACCTGATCTGTGATAAGGACCTGCTGGCCGGATCCAATGGCCTGCTGGTTCAGGTTGAAGACGCAGGAAGCAAGCATATGCTGACCTGGAAAACCCACTATCCCATGGCCTACTACCTGCTATCCTTCGCAGTGGCCGACTATATGGATTACTCCTTCTATGCGCCCCTTTCCGGTGAAGGCGATTCGGTACTGGTGCAGAACTACCTCTATGATACAGATGATGTGCTGGACGACTGGCAGCATCAGATTAATGAGACTGGATCCATGATTACCCTCTTTTCTAAGCTGCTTATGGACTACCCGTTTGCAAAGGAGAAATATGGACATGCCATGGCCCCCATGGGAGGAGGGATGGAGCACCAGACCATGACCACCATTCACAATTTCAGGTTTTCCCTGGTGGCTCATGAACTGGCTCACCAGTGGTTTGGAGACTATATTACCTGTGGGAACTGGCAGGATATCTGGATCAATGAAGGCTTTGCATCCTATATGGAGTATGTGGCGGCCGAGCACCTCAGGGACCAGGAAGCTGCAGATGACTGGATGGAGAATGCCATGTCCATTGCACTGGGGGAGAAGGAGGGATCGGTTTATGTTCCGGAGGAGGAAGTGGAGGATGAATACCGGCTCTTCAGCTACGCACTGAGTTATAAAAAAGGGGCTATTCTGCTTCATATGATTCGCTTTATACTGGACGATGATGATCTCTTTTTTGAGGTGCTCAAAACCTACCTTAGCCGTTATCAAAACGGACTTGCCACCGGGGCTGATTTCCAGACCATCCTGGAGGAGGTAAGTGCTAAGGATTTTTCCTGTTTCTTCCAGCAGTGGTACTATGGTGAAGGCTATCCCATTTTCAAGCTATTCTGGGAGCAGGATGGAGACAGCCTGTATTTAAACTGTGAACAGATTGGCAGCGCTTCTGATGTGACCCCCCTGTTCCAGGTACCCTTCGAACTTGATATAATTCTTGGTGGAGGAGAAAAGCAAAGAGTGAGACTTATGCAGGAGAGTAATCTGGAAGAGTTCGCAATTGCTGTGAATGGGATGGTGGAACGGATTGTTTTTGATCCCGATATGCACCTTCTGAAGACAGCGACGGTAACTCAAGTAATGCCGGAGGGCGAGCCCTTTCGTTACGGTCCCAATCCGGTTAGCAGCGAACTGGTGATCCAGTTTCCCTATATCGCTGTAATAGATGTTGTTCGGATCACCAATTTTTCGGGACAGGAGATGTTTAAGGCGACTGGTGTGGAGAATCCACTCACACTGGATCTCTCCACTTATGCAGATGGACCATATTTGCTTGAACTAAGCAGTGCTTCTGAGACTTACACTCAGCGGATTGTTAAGATTTCGACAGATTAAACTTTCTTTCAGCCTTACAATTAAGACAATAATCTCTGTGAACACATAATCCTGAGCCACAAACTTCACAAGTCCACCTTTTTTCTTCGTTCTTTATGAATGCTACAAGACCAACTTCTTTAAGGAGTGCAAGGTTTTCAAGCATACTCATTCCATATTTACTTTGGTATCTTGTATCAAGACTTTTTAATCGGGCGCAAGGATACTGCTCACAATCAAAACAAAATCCCGATTCGCTTCCACTTAATCGCTCACAATTGACAATAGTACAGCTTCTGCAATGCTTTGGTTTGTTTTCTGCATCCTTCTTAAAACAACCTCCACATGGATTTTTGTTCCGAAGATGACCAATACAAATCCCGCAATTCATTCCACATGGGGCAATCATACCGGTATATCTCGCATGATATTTCAAACCCTTGCCTGGCCTTATCTAGCGTACCATATCCAGAAAGAAGATAACAACTTCATCCTCCCCATCTCCATCGAAGTCGAACTCCGAATTAGCTCCGATATGCATATTATCTTCATCGTACGTGATGTCATAATATTCATATTCTCCCGGATTCGTGTCATACTCCACGGCCAGCCATTCTTCATCAAAACCGAGCTTACCTGTAAAAACCATATCGGTTCTTCCGGGACGCTCAATTGTAAAGGTAAACTTGCCCTTGCTTTGAATTACCATCGTAACACTGCCTCCCTCATCTACCACATCAACTCCATTAAATGCAGCCCTTGTGGCGGTCCAGGTACCAGCGATCTCGGATACTCTTTCTGTGGAAGGCTCATCGCCATCTTTGTTGCATGAAATGAGAAAAGTAAGAGGTGCCAAAACAACAAGTAATAACAAGTGCAAAGCTGCTTTTTTCATTTTTAATGTTTTAAGCGAAAACTGTATATTACGAAATGTATCCCAAGCTTCAAAAAAATGAAAGAAAAACTTAGTCTGCTCACGGAGCTCATTAAACTCGCTCAGTGCGATCATAAAGTTCGCGAGCAGGAGTATAGATTTCTGCTGACCATAGCCCAATCGCTCGATGTAAGCAGAGAAGATTTCGACTCCCTGTTTGAAGAGTATATCGAATTCACGCCCCCGGAATCTGAATTTGAACGAATATTGCAATTCCACCGCCTGGTTCTGCTTATGAATGTGGATCAGGAGACCAGCGATTCAGAACTTGAGTTTTTAAAGGATATCGGCATACGCTTAGGGCTGAGTTCTTTAGCTACTGAACGGGTGCTTTCCACTATGAACGAATACCCCAATAAGGTCATTCCACCCGAGAAGCTTATAGAGATTTTTAAAGGATACTATAATTGAAGTACTTATACTTAGAAAGCTTTATACCTCATAAAATTATCTGCTTCCGGAGCCGTTATCAATTTTGATCTGGAACTCTTTAGGTGGTGTTGCCCCTGAGAGGTGCTTAACAAAGTAATCCCATCGCCTGCGCATGATATAGTACCCATCCCTGCCATATCCATGGCGGGCATTGGGGAGTATAAGGAAATCAAAATCCTTGTTGGCTTTTATCAATGCATCGGCTACCAGGTAGGTATTGGAAGGAGGAACATTATCGTCCATTCCCCCATGGATAAGCATAAGTTTTCCTTTCAGATTAGCTGCGTGGGTCTGATTGGCCTGTAGTTCGTAGTTGGATTCGCCTTCGCTGTCTTCAACTTCCAGCCCGATATAGCGTTCGCCCCAGTCATCTTCATAATTCCTATTGTCATGGTTCCCCGATTCGGATATCCCGACTTTGAAGAAATCAGGATACTTGAACATGGCCGCTGCGGTGGCATATCCTCCTCCCGAGTGTCCCCAGATACCAACCCGGTTCAGATCCAGATACGCGTATCTTTCTGCCAGTTGCTTTAAACCTGAAACCTGATCCGGCAGGGTGTTTTCACCCATATTTCCATAACAGGCATCGTGAAATGATTTGCATCTGTTGGGATTACAACTTCCCTCAAGAGCCACCACCACAAATCCCAGCTCGGCCAGGGCCTGGTTATCTCCCCGTGCCGCCATAAAACTAAAGGAGCGTACACTGCCACCCTGGGGTCCCGGATAGATGTATACAATCACCGGGTATTTCGCATTTGGATCCAACCTTGAAGGTGTATGCATGATGCCGTACAGATCCCAGCGATCATTGGCCGATCTGACCGTGAAAGGCATGGGGGCTTTCCATCCGCTGGCTTCCAGGCGTGAAATATCTGCCTTCTCCAGGAGGGAAATCAATTTGCCTTCTGTATCCCTTACCTCATACACCGGGGGCACATCAGGTTGAGAATAGGTGTCGGTAAAATACTTACCATCCGGTGAGAAGCCTATACTGTGATCACCGGCTTCAGGACTCAGTAATTGTAGATTCTCCCCACTGAAGTCCACCCGGTAAAGGTAACGGTAATAGGGATTCTGACCTTCTTCCTTCCCACTGGCCATAAAATAGATAATCCGCTTCTCCAGGTCTATTCTTCTGATCTGCTGTACCACATAGTTACCGGAGGTGATTTGATGGTTCAGCTGACCCGTACCTGCATCATACATATAGAGATGTCCCCAATCGCTTCTTTCCGAATACCAGATGATCTCCTTGGTCTCGGAGAAGTATTTCCAATTAATGGTGCCCTGTCCCGATTCATATTGTGTTTCTACAATTTCTTCAAAAATATCCTTCACTTCACCGGTCTCACAATTGGCCATTCTCACATGTGCCTCTTTATGGTCGCGGCTCGTGGATACAAATACCAGCTGTTTGCTGTCATCGCTCCAGGCCACATCATCAAAACCGCCTTCACAGGAAATGTCATCACAAAGGGTTCCTCTTCTGGCATCGGCATCCAGTTTCAACCGGATCACCTTTGGCTCTCCACTTATATCAATAATTACTCTGTGTATGCGGATGATGTCCTCATCACCGGGCAGGGGGTACTTCCATTCCATTAGTTCCGGAGCACCCACCAGGGTTTTGACCAGGTACATGTCACTAACATGCCTTTGATCCTGTTGAAAGGTGGCGATCTTTTTTGAATCGGGCGACCAGCTCAGGATGGCTTTGTCGCTGCGTTTCCATCCTGCATTGTCTGTGGCATAGCCAAAATTTTCCACGCCATCTGTGGTCAGTGCTTTTTCCTCACCGGTTTCAGTCTCCTTGATCCATAAATTCCAATCGCGGATAAATGCTGTATATTTTCCATCGGGCGATAATACCCCATTGCGGGATCCTCTTCGGCCTCCCTGTCCGGCAGGTTCATTTTCTACGGATGCTTTTTCAAACAGCTCCGCCCTTGTTTCGGCAGTTTTTAATTTTCCTTTTGCCGGATCAAATAACTTATATACCTCTTTACCATTGGTCACAGACTTGTACCAGAGACGGCTGTCTTCTAACCATTGGGGGCGGATGGAATAGTCTATGAATTTATCCACATTGCCTCTAAGCATGGTTGTGGCATGCTGGTAATCTGCATCTGTCAGCGTACGGGAGTCCTGTGCAAATATCACATTTCCAATCAAAAGACATAGTAAAAAGGAAAGGGAAATAAGTTTAGTTTTCATGAATGGGAGTATTTATTTAACAGCGCTCAAGATAATGAGATAGGAGGGAATTTCAATAAAATTTGTAACATTGGATGAATTAAAAATCACGGCAATTTATGAAACTGAAGACCCTTACAATGATCTGCCTGGTATCCCTGCTCTTTTCCTGCGATGGATACCAATATCCTTACCAGAACATCAAGCTTGATTTTGAAACCCGGGCGGCGGACCTGGTTTCCAGGATGACCCTGGAGGAGAAAGTAGGCCAGCTTACCCACTATGCCGATGCGGTGGAGCACCTGGGTGTTCCGGAGTATAACTGGTGGAACGAATGTCTGCATGGAGTTGCCCGGTCGGGCAAGGCAACAGTCTTTCCGCAGGCCATTGGGATGGCGGCCACCTTCAATCGCGATTTAATGTTTCGTATGGCCGACATTACTTCAACAGAGGCAAGGGCCAAGTATCATGATTATTTTTCCCGTGGGAAACATGGAATGTACCAGGGGCTTACCTTCTGGTCGCCCAATATCAATATTTTCAGGGACCCCAGGTGGGGCAGGGGACATGAGACTTACGGCGAGGATCCATACCTGACAGGGGAGATGGGGGTGCAGTTTATCAAAGGTCTTCAGGGCGACGATCCACGCTATCTGAAAACGGTGGCTACTTCAAAACACTACATAGTTCACAGTGGTCCGGAGCCTTCGCGCCATGAGTTTGATGCGGTGATCAGCGAAAGGGATTTCAGAGATACCTACCTGCCTGCATTTAAGAAGACGGTTGAGAAGGGACAGGTGTATTCGGTGATGTGTGCTTACAACCGCTATATGGGCGAGCCCTGCTGTGGTAGTGCTCCCCTGCAGGAAGAACTGCTAAGGGGTGAGCTTGGTTTCCAGGGGTATGTTGTCTCCGATTGTGGGGCGATCAGCGATTTTCATTCCGGACATAAGGTGGTAGCTACCCGGGAGGAGGCTGCTGCCCTGGGAGTGCTGTCGGGTACCGATCTTAACTGCGGGGATCAGTATGAAGGCCTCGTGGAGGCCGTAAAGCAGGGCCTGATTTCGGAGGAGGAGATCGATGTGGTGGTCACGCGGCTGATGCTGGCCCGCATGAAACTGGGGATGTTTGATCCCGATGAGATGGTACCCTGGTCAGCCTACCCTGTTGACACGCTGGCAGCAGAAGCTCATGGAAAAGTGGCACTTGAGATGGCCCGTGAGTCCATGGTCCTTCTGAAAAATGATAGGAATACCCTTCCTATTAGCAAGAATCTGAAACGTGTGGCAGTTATAGGTCCCAATGCCCATAATGTGGATGTACAGAACGGGAATTACAATGGGACTCCTTTGGAGCCGGTAAGCGTTCTTGATGGCATCAGGGCAAAACTGGGAACCGATGCCGAGGTAAGATATGCACAGGGCTGTCCTCATCACAGTGGATTGCCCTACCTGAGTGCAATAGCTCCGGAGTTCTTATTTACCACTGCAGAAATGGAGGAGCAGGGGCTGAACGCTGCCTTCTATCCGAATTTGACTGGAGAGGGGACTCCTGTTCTTCAGCGAACCGACTCTAAGATTGATTTCTATTGGTGGGATGGCGAGCCACCGGTCGAAGGGCTCACCGACGATGACTATTCGGTGGAGTGGACCGGCTACCTGGTTCCGCGAAAGAGTGGCACCCATTCCCTTGGAGTTAATGGAAAGTACGTCAAATTAATCCTTGAAGGTGAAACCCTGATAGATCATAATAATATTCACCATCCCAATAAGATATACCGGAATGTGGACCTGGTGGCTGGAAAAGCCTATCAGATAAAAGTGATCATGCAGGACCAGCATGGCGATGCCTCTTGTACACTCCATTGGGAAGAGCCGGGCTTGCCCCTGGCCTGGGATGCCATACAGGCAGCCCGGTGGGCCGATCATGTGGTGCTTGTCATGGGCCTTACTGCCCGCCTGGAAGGCGAGGAGATGCGCGGACTGGAGCTGGAGGGTTTTAATGCCGGGGATCGCACTTCGCTGGACCTTCCTGCTGTCCAACGCAGCCTGATCCGCCAGATCGCTGCCACCGGAAAGCCGGTAACCCTGGTGCTGATGACAGGTTCTGCAGTTTCTATCACACGGGAAAACGATCTGGTGCCGGCCATCCTGCAGGCCTGGTATGGTGGAGAGGCAGCAGGAGAGGCAGTGGCCGATGTTCTGTTCGGGGATTATAACCCGGCAGGCAGATTGCCTTTGACTTTCTACCGTTCGGTGGAAGACCTGCCCTCCTTTGAGGATTACAATATGCAGGGAAGAACCTATCGCTATTTTGAGGGGGAGGTGCTATACCCTTTTGGGTACGGACTGAGTTATTCCAGTTTTACCTACGACAACCTGATTCTTGAAAGAGACGAGATTGGTCGGGACGGATCCATAACTGTGAGCGTTGATGTAAGCAATACGGGAGAACGTGATGGAGAGGAGGTGGTACAACTCTATATCCGCGATCTGGAGTCGGAAGAGCTTCGCCCACTTAAAGATCTAAGAGGCTTTGAACGGGTATCAATTAAAGCTGGACAGACCATCGTGGTAAGCATGACCCTTGGTCCCGACGAACTGGCCTACTACGACGAGGCAGCAGGAGAATATATTGTTGAACCCGGACTATACGAGATTATGGTGGGACCATCATCGGCCTCAGAAGACCTGTTAAAAACAGAGATGATGGTCAGGTAATCTGCAGAGCTAAGCTGTTCAGGAAATCTGCTTGGAGCCGTCTCCAATTTCTGCCACGTAAAAATCTGCCGTGAGGCCTGTACGCTCTTTATAACCCGTGCCAACCTCACGAATAAAGGACGCAACCTGATCTTCCTTGACGATGCTTACAGTGCATCCTCCAAATCCGGCTCCGGTCATTCTGCTGCCAATGGTCCCATCTATTTTTCGTGCTTCCTCAACCAGTGTGTCAAGCTCCTTTCCGGTCACTTCGTAGTCATCCCGGAGCGAATCGTGTGACTGGTTCATCAACTGGCCAAAGTGCTCAATATCTCCCTTGTTCAATGCCTCGATGGCACCCAGTGTGCGATTGTTTTCAGTGATCACATGACGCGCTCTTCTCAACTCCGTTTCGTCTGTAATCAGGTGGGAGAGGGTATGAAACTCATCCAGGCTCAGATCGCTCAAATGCCTGATGTTTTTACCACTGCGAAGGGCCTCTGCAGCTGACTCACATTGTGCCCTTCGCTCATTGTATTTTGAGTCGGCCAGACCCCTTCTTTTGTTGGTATTGGCTATCACAATTTTCATTCCATTGAGCTTAAGTGGTACCCGCTCATAATCAAGTGTATCGCAGTTGAGGAAGAGTGCATGATCGGCAGCACCCATGGCCGAGGCAAACTGGTCCATGATGCCACAATTTACCCCTACAAAATTGTTCTCTGCATTTTGCGAGATTTTAACCAGTTCCATCCGGTCCTTGCCAAAGCCGAAAACCTCGTTCATTGCAAAGGCTGTAACCATCTCAATGGAGGCCGATGAGGAGAGTCCGGCCCCATTGGGAATGTCGCCTGAGTAAAGCAGGTCCACACCCTCAACTTCTATGGCCAGTTTCCTGAATTCGTTCAGCACACCAACCGGGTAATTAATCCATGATTTTCCCTCCTTCTCAAAGGGCTCGTCCAGTTTTACTTCGCCCCGGTGATCGAAATTGGTAGTGGCAAAACGGAGCAGTCGCTGTCCGTTTCTTCTTACAGCAAGATAGGTTCCAAATGAGAGGGCACAGGGAAAAACATATCCCCCGTTGTAGTCGGTATGTTCCCCGATCAGGTTCACCCTTCCTGGTGAAAAGAAGAGGTGAATCTCATTTTCGCCAGCTCCGTATAGACTGATGAATGATTCTTTAAGCTGCTCTGAATTCATGTTGGTGTCCTTTTAAGAATTGCTAAAAGTAGAAAAAAATTCTGATCCAATATGGAGCATTTTTTACTACATTGGGGATCTGTGCTTAAAGACACTCCATACCGAAGGATCCTTGTTTATGCAGGGATAGTTGCGCTTGCAGCCATGTTTCTGCTTCCAGTACTTGGTTCGGTTCACCTGTTCGATTCCGATGAGACCAACTATGCTGAAAGCGCAAGGGAGATGATTGTTACAGGGGATTATCTGACTGTTCAAATTGATTTTGAACCCTTCTCTGAGAAGCCCCCGCTCTTTTTCTGGCTCCAGGTTGTCTCCATGAAAGTATTTGGGATCAATGAATTTGCAGCCAGGTTCCCCAATGTACTTTGTGGGATTATTTCTCTGATGCTCCTGTATTTCTTCGGACGAAAGTTATATGGTCACCGTTTTGGCCTGCTGTGGATCCTCTCATACAGTGCTGCCATTCTGCCCTTCTTCTTCTTTAGATCGGGGATCATTGATCCATGGTTCAACCTCTTTATTTTTATTGGAATCGCTCTGTTTATTTTTTATCTCGATCCTGAAAAGAGGCATATCAGGCTTCGGAACCTGCTGCTATCTGCTGTATTTTTAGGCCTGGCGGTGTTGACCAAGGGACCCCTGGCCATGGTGATCTTCCTGCTTTGTTTTGTGTCCTACCTGGCACTTAATCGCTTCAGAATATCCACTTCGCTCAGTCATGTGGCATTATTCATAATCGTACTGGCCCTGGTGGGAGGAAGCTGGTTCGTGTTCCAGGCCGCCAGTGGAAATTCAGGTTTCATAAGGGAGTTTATCAACTACCAGGTAAAGTTGCTTTCATCCGACAGCAGTGCGCATGATGGATTTTTCGGCTACCACCTGGTGGTCCTGCTGTTGGGAGTTTTCCCAGCATCGGTCATTGCCTTGAAGAGCATTACCAAGAAAGCGGAGGATAAGGAACTACAAAGCTTGTTCAAGCAGTGGATGTACATTCTTTTACTGGTGGTGCTGATTGTTTTCTCCATTGTAAATACCAAGTTATTGCACTATAGTTCTCTTGCCTATTTTCCTCTGACCTTTCTGGCCGCATGGGTTTGGGACAAGTGGCTCGACAGGAAACTGGAGATTGGAGGCTGGCAGGTGGCGCTGATCATTCTGATTGCCCTGTTTATATCCGGACTGGCCATTGGATTCCCGCTGCTTACGGACCACTATGACTGGTTGCTCAGCAAGAATTTCAACTTTATTGATCCCTTTATCCGCGAAGCAATCCAGAGAAATGTCCACTGGAGTGGTACTGAATGGCTTGTGGGTTTGTTCCTGATCCTTGGTGTCATTGTGGCATCGGTTCAGATTCTGCGGAGAGACTGGAGTGGTATGCTGATACTTCACCTGGTGGTTCTGCTCTTTGTATTTTTTTCTGTTGGCCTTTTCTCCGGACGGATTGAAGGATATACACAACGGGAAGCTATTAAATTTTACAAGAGTCTGCGCGGACAGGATGTCTATGTGAATACACTGGGATTCAAGAGTTATTCCCACCTGTTTTATTTCGATAAGCAACCTTCCGATGAGGATGACAGCATCGAGCGCCTGATGACTGAACCATTGGACAGAGATGCTTTTTTCGTTATGAAGATAAACAAGAAAGAAATGTTCCTGGAACGCTATCCGGAACTGGAAGTACTCCGTGAAAAAGACGGGTATGTGTTTGCAGTCAGGCGTGCAGGACCCTAAGCCCAATTCCATGAAAAAACTATTTCTCTTAGTCTTAGTATGCTTCTGTGTACCTTTTTTCGTTCATGCACAGGAAAGTGATCCGGTTTACTTTGAGGTCCTGGAGGATCTGGACAGGGTAGAGGTCTACATAGAGGGCGAGTTATTTACTGCCTACAGGTATGAAGCATCCCTGGAGAAGCCGGTGCTTTATCCTGTCCATGCTCCGGACGGAACCATTGTTACCAGGGGATTTCCCATTGCTCCCAGGGAGAAAGAAAGGGTCGATCATCCCCATCATGTAGGTCTCTGGTTTAATTTCGGAGATGTGAACGGTTTCGATTTCTGGAACAATTCATATGCTGTGGCGGATGAACGCAAGGGCGGATATGGAAGGATCGTTCACAGGGCGATCGAGCAGGTAGAAAGCGAAGACGGGAAGGGAGTTCTGAAAGTGAAATTGGATTGGGTAGCGCCCGACAATGAGCATGCCGAAGCCCTGCTTGAAGAAAAATCCACCTATATGTTTGGCGGAAACAAGGAGAGCCGGATAGTCGACAGGATCACCAGTCTCACTGTTGTAGCCGATAAAGTTGTGTTTACCGACAACAAGGAGGGCATGCTGGCCATCCGGGTCGACCGGGCCTTTGAGCTCCCGGAGGAAACCGACAATGAAGGGGTCACCGGGTGGTACCTGAACAGCGAAGGTGACGAAGGTCCCGATGCCTGGGGAAAAAATGCAAGATGGGTCCAATTGAGCGGAACCAAGGAAGGCTCCACCTGCTCGCTGATCCTGATGGACCATCCGCAAAACATCAACTACCCGGCCTGCTGGCATGCCAGAGGATACGGGCTCTTTTCCGTTAATAACCTGGGGCGCCAGGTCTATAACAGGGAGTATGAGAAATTTCAGCTGGTCCTTAAAAAGGGCGAAACCCTGACCTTCAGGCACCGTTTTGTGGTGGCCACAGGCAAGCTGCCCCTTAAGGATATAGAGGCTTTATTTGAGGATTTTATCTCAGAGTAATGATCTCTAACAACAAGTACTAACTTAGCCGGACCACTTCTCCTGTCCGGCTGCTTTCATAAGCAGCTTCAATGATCCGGATAACATCCCTGGCCTGTTGGGCCGTGACGATGAGCGGAGCATTATTCCGAATGGCATCGTAAATATTGTCGTAATACTCCATGTAGTTGCCTGGCAGCAGGGGATATTCACCTTCAATGTGCTCCCCTTCAAAATCAGTGTTAATTCTTGCATGGCTGAATGTGGGGTCCAGGCCCCATCCTTCGGATCCTGGGATCAATCCGGCTTTCAGGTCCCGTTCCTGTGGATCGGATCCCCAGGCAAGGAAGCTGCCTTCCGTCCCATGGAGCATAAAACTGGGACCCGGTTCCCGGACCAGGTAGCTGGATCGCAGCATGCATTTAAAATCGGGATAGTGCAGCCACAGGTCATAGCTGTCATCGGTCAGCGCTCCGTCGCGCAGCATACGGGTATCGCAGAATAAGCGGTCGGGCATGCCGAAGAGGTTCAGGGCCTGATCCACCAGGTGCGATCCCAGGTTGTAAAGGGTGCCGGTACCATTGGCCTGGTCCTTCCAGGACTCTTTTATATAATTACGGAAGCGGTCGAAGTGGACTTCAAAATCCACCAGGCGTCCCAGCTTGCCGGAGCGCATTACCTCCTTAACGGTCCGATAAACGCCATCCCAGCGCCTGTTATGATATACACTCAGGATAACACCCATTTTCTCTGAAAGCGCTATCAGCTGATCCGCCTCACTTGTTTTCAGGGTAAAGGGTTTTTCCACCACCACATGCTTGCCCGCCTCCATGGCCCGCGTGGCCATATCCACATGGAGGTGATCGGGGGTGTTGACCACCACCAGCTCGATGGCAGGATCATTGATAATTTCATCATAGCTCCTGACCACTTGGGATCCCGGATGTAAACCCTTGGACTCGTGCCTGGTTCTTTCCAGTATTTTAGTGACCTTATATCCCGGATGTGCTTCGAGAAGCGGACCGTGAAAGACGAGTCCCGACATGCCGTAGGAACAGAGTGCTGTGTTGATTGGATTCATTGGTATGATTTTAGCTTACCAAATTAATAAAAAAGCCTGATCCTACATTTGCTGACCCTAATAGTTCATTACCTTTGCATACGAACAGGCAGAATTAAGAGATGGATTACGATCAACAGATATTTGAGGGTGGAAGGAAGATTCCACTGGTGGAAGAGTTTTATACCATCCAGGGGGAGGGTTTCCATACCGGAAAAGCAGCCTATTTTATCAGGGTAGGGGGCTGTGATGTGGGATGCAGCTGGTGCGATACCAAGTTCTCCTGGAATCCTGCACTACACCCGGTGGTACCAGCCGAGCAGATCATCGGCCATGTGATGGAATACCCTGCTGCTGCTGTGGTTGTTACCGGAGGAGAACCTTTGATGGTCAATATGGATTATCTCACCGGAAGATTGAAAGAGCAGGGAATTGAAACCTTTCTGGAGACAAGCGGGGCTTATCCGCTGAGTGGTGACTGGGACTGGATCTGTCTCTCACCCAAGAAGAATGCACCTCCTCTTGAGGGTATTTTTCCTGAGGCACACGAATTGAAGGTCATTATCACTACTGAAGATGATCTGGCCTGGGCCATAGAAAACGGCTCAAAAGTAGGGGATGATTGCAAGCTCTACCTGCAACCCGAATGGAGCCAGAGGGAACAGATACTTCCCATCATCATCGACTTTTCCAAGAAAAATCCGCGATGGATGATCTCCCTGCAATCGCACAAATACATGCATATTCCTTAAATGAAAAGCAAAAAAGGCATAGGATTGATCTTTCTCCTTGCTCTTACGCCGGGGCTCCTGGGACAGTATTATAGTTCCGGCTCCAGGAAGGCCATTAAGCGCTTTGAAGAGGCCCAAAGCTGCTATAAAATTGGGGACCAGGCATGTGTGGAGGAATCCCTGTTGAAGGCTATTAAGGCTGATGATGAGTTTATTGAAGCCTACCAGATGCTTGCACAGCTCTGTTATGAACAGGGACGCATGGAGGAGGCCATAGCTAATTATGCCCGAACCCTGGAGATTGATCCGGAGGGAAATCCGGAGGGGTACAGGTTGCTGGCCGGACTGAAATTGATGACGGGCGATTATGAGGGCGCGCTGGAGCTTGCAGAGCAGTATCTCGCTTTTCCTGCCGAAAAAGTGAAGAATAAGGGCGCTGGAACATCCATTAGGGATAAGTGCCTCTTTGCCATGGAAGCCATCAGGAATCCGGTTCCTTTTGAACCTGAGAATCTCGGCCCGGCAGTGAATTCAGCATACAGTGAATACTGGCCCGCCCTTTCGGTAGATGAACAGATGCTGATGTTTACTGTGATGCTGCCGCTTAGGGCACAAACAGGAGAGGAAGCGATTGCACTGCAGGAAGACTTCTTTTATTCCATAAAGTCCGAAGGCTCCTGGGAGCAGCGAATAAATGCCGGTTCTCCTTTGAATACAAGCGATAATGAAGGTGCGCAATCGCTGACAGCAGATGGAAGAACCCTCTGGTTTACTGCCTGTAACCGGCGCAGTGGACAGGGGATGTGTGATCTTTACTATTCTACCTGGGAAGGAGACAGGTGGAGCACGCCCAGGAATGCAGGCAATATTCTGAACAGCCCTTACAGTGAAAAGCATCCGGCCATTTCGGCCGATGGCAGAATACTCTATTTCACCTCAAACCGCCCGGGGGGAAAGGGATCTTACGATATCTGGATGTCTGTAAAGACCGGGGAAACCTGGAGTGCTCCTGTGAATCTGGGTGATTCGGTTAATACATCAGGCCTGGAGCAATCTCCCTTTATTCATCCCGATCAGCAGAGCCTCTATTTTTCATCCAATGGCTGGCCGGGAATGGGGCAGGGCGACCTGTTTTTAAGCAGACGGACAGGGAACCTGGAGTGGACGAGTCCCGAAAACCTGGGTTATCCCATCAATACATACAACGATGAAATTGGACTGAGCCTGAATGCCAGGGGCAATCGCGCCTATTTTGCTTCCAACCGGGGAGAGGGAATGGATACGGATATATATGCCTTTGAAATGCCCGAGGAGCTGCGACCGGTCCCTGTTTCCTATATGGAAGGAAGGGTGTATGATTCCCGCACCATGAAAGGTTTGAAGGCAGTATTGCAATTGATTGACCTGGAGACAGAGGAGATGGTTATGGAGCTGGAATCTCATGCGGGTGAAGGGGATTACCTGATCTCTTTACCGGGCAACCGGGATTATGCCCTGAATGTTTCCGCCAATGGCTACCTGTTTTATTCAGATCATTTTACCTTTACAGGATTGCACTCTCAGGCCAAACCCTTTCGCCGGGATGTTCCCCTGGAGAAGGTGCGGGTAGGAAGTGCTGTGGTACTGCAAAATATCTTTTATGCCACGGAATCTTACGAACTGGAAGATGTGTCAAGGACCGAACTGAACCGGGTGTATGATTTTTTATTGCTGAATCCGGCCATCGGGGTTGAGATCAGCGGTCATACCGACAATACCGGGAGTCCGGAACATAACCAGGTCCTATCGGAGCAGCGGGCACAGAGTGTGGTGGATTACCTGGTAGACAGGGGGATTGAAACGGATAGACTGAAAGCAAGTGGATATGGGGAGACATTGGCAGTATCAGATAATGACACGGAGGAGGGCAGGGCACTGAACCGGCGGACCGAATTAAAAATTGTAAGCATTAATGAATAGGTTGAAGATCATATTTACGGAGATTCCCGATTATCTGAAGGATAAATCGACCCTTATTACCCAGGTCATGTTTGTCTCCATCTTTGGCCTGGTCTTTATCAACATTTATGCAGCCTTTTAATGCCTCTTCGTGGACCGAAATGGGCCGCCTGGAGTTCTTCTTTAATTCCAGTGCCATGATTTTGATCGGGATGCTGGCCATTGTTTTCAGCAAGCTGATCTTTTTCCTGGCCATGAGCAGAATCCGCATGAGCTACCTTATTTTCGGGCTCTGGCATCTGGCGGAGATTGTGTTGATGGCAACCTTTTTCCTGGTGGTGGACCTGGTGTTGCTGAAGTCGGGTATGGAGCTGGTGGACCGCTATACAAGACTGCTCTTTATCACCCTGATGGTCCTGGCCATTCCTTACTCCATCTCCTGGCTCTACCTTTCCATGAAAGACAAGCGTACCATCCTGGAAAACCTGACGGAGAATACCTCCCAGGAGTTTCGGGAGAAGAAGATGATCACCTTCAGGGATGAGACCGAGAAACTCCGGTTCTCCGTCAAGTCGGCCGACATCCTGTTTGTTGAATCCACCGATAACTATGTGACCGTGCATACCCTGGAAAAGGGCAAGGTCAAAAAAATCATGCTTCGTAATACCATGAAGCGGCTCGAGAAGGAGCTGGAGGGAACCCTGATTCAACGCTGTCACCGCTCCTACATGGTCAATTTCGAGAATATCAAACTGGTAAAGCTGATCAGCACCAACCTCTATGTTTTCCTTGATTCTCCAGAGGAGATCCGCATCCCGGTCTCCCGGACCTATGCCGAGCATGTGCACGAATTCCTGAACCGGGTCTCTCTCTGAGACAGTTTCTATTTCAGAAATGTATTGATTTCACACTGAAGGGCATGAAAACTCGGCTACCCCTTTCATAAAAATCGGAAGGTCACAAGTGTGTGACTTTATGATTTTTTGTGACTTTATACCTCATAAATAACTGCTGAGCATAAATTATATCAAGCTGAATATCTGTAATATACGATGATGTTGCATTTTTGCTCCAAGAGTTATAAGTCACGGAATTGTATAAAAGTCACATAGTCGTGACCTGCAAAAAATCCAGAGAGAGGATATGGGTAAAAGTCAGGCTAGCTAAACCAAGCAAGAGCAAATTCCATTTGCTAAAGCCTCATTCTTGCTCATCGTTCAGTATTAAGCGATAATAGGTCCAGTATAATTCGTCAGGCAGTGCGTGACTATTTGGCAACTCAGTGTAAAACTGGCGGTGAGCTCTTACTCGTTTATTTCGGCTAACAAGGAATAATTGCTATTTTAAGGGTCTCAAAACTTATATCCAAAAACATGAAAAATCTTATACCTTACACCACTCTGATCCTGATCGGTGTGGTCATTTCTGTATCCAGTGTGAACGGACAGAAAAAGAAAAAGGCAGAAGAAGCTCCCAAGGGCTACGAGTTTACCATGGTGACTTCTGTGCCGGCAACGCCGGTGAAGGACCAGCACCGCTCGGGGACCTGCTGGAGTTTTGCAAGTGTCAGCTTTCTTGAATCGGAACTCCTGCGCATCGGAGAGGGTGAGCATGATCTGTCAGAAATGTATTTTGTAAGGAAAGCCTACGAGATGAAGGCGGAGAAGTATGTGCGCCTGCATGGCAAGGGTAACTTTGGGCCCGGAGGCCTGGCCCTGGATGTAATTCAGATCTGGAAGGATTATGGCGCAGTGCCCAATGAGGTGTATGATGGCGTGACCACAAGGGATTCTCTTCCTGTTCACGGGGAGATGGATGGAGTGCTGAAGGCTTATGTAGATGCAGTGATCACAAATCGCAACCGGGAACTGTCTCCGGCCTGGAAGGTAGGCTATATGGGAATTCTGGACGCTTATCTTGGAGTTGTACCAACTACCTTTGACTACCAGGGAGAATCATTTACTCCGGCCTCTTTTGGTAATGCCACCGAACTGAGCCCCGACGACTATGTGTCTGTTGGTTCCTTTACCCATCATCCCTTCTATGAGGATTTTCTGCTTGAGATCCCCGACAACTGGATATGGGGCAGCATCGGAAATGTGCCCCTGGACGAAATGATGGGATTGCTGGACCATGCTTTGAAAAACGGTTATTCTGTTTGCTGGGATGCCGATGTGGGAGAACGCAGCTACGATTGGAAGAAGGGTGTGGCCCTTATGCCTTCCACACAGATCGAGGACCTGGACGGACTGGAAAGGGCCCGGTGGGATGAATTATCTGAAGGCGAGCAGCAGGCCCTGTTCTATGATTTCTCCACTCCGAAAAAGGAGCAGACTATTACACAGGAGATCCGGCAGGAGATGTTTGATAACTACAGGACCACCGACGATCACCTGATGCATATCACGGGGATTGCAAAGGACCAGGCTGGGAATAAATTTTACCTGGTGAAGAACTCATGGGGAACCGGAAATCATATATATAAAGGATATCACTATGTTTCGGAGGCCTATATGCGTGCCAAGACCATCTTTTTCATGGTACACAAAGAGGCTGTTCCTGATGCCACAGCTGAGAAACTGGGATTGTAGGGAATCCCTGGGCATTTTTCACTGGTACCAGCTGAAACCCCGCTCCTGGTAAATGCGTATAAAATTCTCGACAGAGCGATCATAGCCTCTTTCCATGTCATTGGGGAAATAGCAGGCGGGTAGTTCACCGGCCCGTCTGTGTGATGCGATGCAGTCGCAGCAGATTCCTTTTTTGCTGCATGGATAGCTGCAGTTGCATGAGTTCAGATTTCGTTCCTTTTTGCACTCCATTGCTACTCTGTTTCTGTTGATTGGTAAAATATAGAATTGAAAATAGGCTTTTTTTTTTACTTTGTTGACGATGAAGAACAAGCTGTTAAAAACAACTTTGATTACTGTTCTGCTTCTGGTATACTCAGTCATTAGACCGGAAGTTCAGGGACTGCAGCCTGTTCTGGACATGCCTGTACGCACGGATCCTCCATTTATTGAATCGGGAGCTGCCTGGGCCGATTCTCTTATGGCGACACTGAGCCTGGAGGAGCGGATTGCCCAGATGATTATGGTATATGGCTATTCCAACATGGGGTCTGTGCATGAAAAAGCTGTTCTCAGGCAAGTGACACGGCAAAAGGTGGGAGGGATCCTCTTTTTCCAGGGAGAACCACTGGAGCAGGCCAGGCTGACCAACCTGTACCAGGAGGCAGCAGATATCCCCCTGCTGGTGGCCATTGACGGCGAAAATGGTCTGGGCATGCGTCTTGATAAAACCATCACCTATCCGGCCACTATGATTCTGGGCGGAATTTCCGACAATAGTCTGATATACAGGCTGGGTCGCGATATGGGTGCCCAGTTTAAGCGCCTGGGAGTTCATATGAACCTGGCTCCTGTGGCCGATATTAATAACAATCCGGCCAATCCGGTTATTGGGTCCAGATCCTTTGGTGAGGAACGGCAAAATGTCACAGCCAAGGTGGTGGCCCTGATGGAGGGGATCCAGGATGAAAGAGTACTGGTGGCAGCCAAGCATTTTCCAGGTCATGGCGATACAGATACTGATTCCCACCAGGCACTGCCCGTGATTCCCCATGGCAAAGAACGGCTCGATTCGCTGGAGCTTTATCCTTTTCGGGAAGCCATTTACCGTGGTCTTACCGGGGTGATGGTGGCCCATCTGCGGGTTCCTGAACTGGACAACAGGGAGAACCGGGCTACAACTCTTTCCCGGCCTACCATCACGGGACTGCTAAAAGAGGAGATGGAGTTTAAGGGCCTGATCATTACCGATGCCCTCAATATGAAAGGACTGAGTAACTATTTTGAACCCGGCGACCGGGAGGTGGAGGCAGTAAAGGCCGGAAATGATATCCTGCTGATGCCTGCTGATGTGGGCAAAGCCATTGTGGCCATTAAAAAGGCGGTGAAGGAGGGATCCATTACTGAAGAGGAGATCAACGGGAGTTGCAGGAAGATACTTCAATCCAAGTATTGGACCGGGGCACATTTAAGGGAGCCTGTCAAGATGGATTCTTTGATGGAGGATCTGAACGATCCGGGTTACCGGCCCCTTTTCCGGGAACTGGCAGAGCATTCGCTGATCCTTGCAAAAAACAACAATAAAGCAGTTCCAATCACGCAACTGGAGCGGACCACACTGGCTACGGTTACCATCAGTAAGGAAGGAAAACAAAAGCCTCTTCTCACCACGGACAAGTACCTGTCAGGAGATCATTTTACCCTGGCTTCAGCAGCGGATCAAAGCACGCGCTCAACTATGATTCATAAGCTGGCTGACTATAATACGGTGATTGTTAATGTGCTGAATACCAGCAGCAGAGCCTCAAAAGATTATGGTATAAGCTATCAAAGCATACTCTTCCTGGAGCAGATCGATCCTTCGGTCAAACTAATTGTAAATGTGGCAGGAGTCCCTTACTCCCTTGGCCGTTTTTCGGGACTGGACCATGTGGATGCCTTGATACTTTCGCACAAGGATGACTTGCTTTACCAGGATCTGGCTCTCCAGGCCATCTTTGGAGGAGCATCTTTTTCAGGACGAATGCCCGTATCTGCCGGGAGCTATGTGGCAGCAGGGGAGGGAATCGCCACCGGACCGGCTACCAGGCTGGGATATGCATCCCCGCTTGATGTGGGCCTTCACCCCGATACCCTTCTGAAAATGGAGGAGATTATCCAGCGTGCCATAAAGGAGAAGGCAATGCCGGGGTGCCAGGTGCTGGTGGCACGCAGAGGAAAGGTGGTATGGCATCAAAGCTACGGCCACCATACCTACCAGAGAAGGAGGCCGGTTAAGGATGATGATATTTACGACCTGGCTTCCATTACAAAAATGGCTTCCATTACCGCTGCCTTAATGCGTATGCATGACCAGGGACAATTTTATGAGGACACATTGATGGGAGCCTATGAAACTGTTCCGGACTCCAGCAATAAGGCGGACCTGCTGGTGGCAGATGTTCTCGCTCACCAGTCGGGGATGATTGCCTGGATCCCCTTCTATTACGAGACCCTGGAGCCCCTGGATAGCTCACAGGCACTTCTTAATACAAAATTCTCCCGTACCTATCCCATGAAGATCGGAGAAGGAAGCTATTTTAACAAGAATGTAAAATATGTTGACAGTGTCTACCAGAAATTCTATTCACCGGAATATCCATACCAGGTAGCCGATGAGCTCTATATGAGGGCAGATATGAGGGATACTATTTACAAACGTATCTATGATTCAGAACTGAGCACTAAGGAATTTCGTTATAGCGGACTTGGATTCTATATGTTTCAGGAGATCATTGAAACCACTACCGATACCATGCTCTATCCCTATGTCTGGCACAATTTTTACAATCCACTGGGGGCCCATACATTGGGCTATAAACCCCTGAGCCGTTTTCCCAGGGAACGTATCGTGCCCACAGAGAACGATATTTCCTACCGACGGCAGTTACTTCAGGGACATGTGCATGATATGGGTGCAGCCATGCTGGGCGGAGTTTCGGGTAATGCGGGATTGTTTGGCAGTGCCAACGACCTGGCCAAGATGATGCAGATGTTTCTGAATGGTGGTAGCTATGGGCAGCACAGGTATATCAACGAGGCCACATTGAATCTCTATACCTCCTGTTATAACTGTGAGGAGGAGAACCACAGGGGATTTGGGTTTAACAAGCCGGTCTTCTGGGAAGAGGATGCAGGACCCGCCTGTAACAGCGCCTCTGCCTCCAGTTTTGGTCACTCCGGATTTACAGGAACTCTGGCCTGGGCCGATCCCGAATATGAACTGGTCTATATCTTTCTTTCAAACCGCGTTCATCCCAATATGGGCAATAACAGGCTGATTGATATGAATGTGCGTACTGATGTGCAGCAGGTGGTCTACAACGCCCTGCTGGATTAGATGCTCCATAACAGGAAGGAAATCGCTTCCTGTTTGATAATTATCATGATTTCATCAATAGCGATGAAGTAGTTTTGAGTAATTTCAAAAGATACTTTATTTGCTATGAAACCAACACATATTGAACACATCGGGATCGCCGTTAACAGCCTCGAGGAGTCGATTCCCTATTATGAAAAGGTACTCGGTCTGGAGTGCTATGCCATCGAGGAAGTGGCCGACCAAAAGGTGCGGACTGCCTTTTTCAAGGTGGGCGATACCAAGATCGAGTTGCTTGAAAGTACCGATCCGGAGGGGCCCATCGGGAAATTTATCGAAAAGAAAGGTCCGGGTGTACACCATCTGGCCTTTTCAATGGATAATGTAAGTGAGGCCTTGAAACATGCTGCCGATCAGGGGGTCAGGTTGATCGATGAGCAGCCACGTAAGGGTGCTGAAGGCTTGCAGATCGGGTTCCTACACCCCAAATCAACCCAGGGCGTGTTAACTGAGTTCTGTGGCCATGAGTAGCCAGGACAAGGTTCAGAAACTGATAGATCTGCGTGAAAAGGCCCGTTTGGGCGGAGGTGAAAAGCGGGTTGAGGTACAGCACTCCAAGGGAAAGCATACGGCACGTGAGCGGATTCAGATCCTGCTGGATGAGGGTAGCTTTGAAGAGTACGATATGTTTGTGACTCACCGGAGCCACGATTTCGGACTGGAAGCCGAGCACTACCTGGGCGATGGGGTGATCACGGGACATGGAACCATCGATGGACGTGTGGTCTATGTTTATGCCCAGGACTTCACCGTATTCGGAGGTTCGCTTTCGGAGACACATGCAGCCAAGATATGCAAGATCATGGATCAGGCCATGAAGGTGGGGGCCCCGGTAATCGGCATCAACGACAGCGGGGGTGCGCGGATCCAGGAAGGAGTCAGGAGCCTTGCAGGATATGCGGAGATCTTTGAGCGCAATATCCTTGCTTCTGGTGTGATCCCGCAGATATCCGCCATTTTTGGTCCCTGTGCGGGAGGAGCCGTTTATTCTCCGGCACTCACCGATTTTATTCTCATGAGCGACCGGACCTCCTATATGTTTGTAACAGGTCCCCGGGTAACCAAAACGGTGACCGGGGAGACCATTTCCACTGAGGCACTGGGTGGGGCACAGATGCATTCCAGCCGCTCCGGGGTGGCTCATCTGGTGGCAGAGGATGAGGAGGAGGGCTTGCTCATGATCAGGAAACTTCTGTGTTATATGCCACAGAATAACCTGGAGGATCCTCATGTAACCGAGTGTAACGATCCCATCGACAGGCTCGACGATGCCCTGAACGAGGTCATTCCCGATAATCCTAACGAGCCTTATGATATAAAGGATGTGATTTTTTCACTGGTGGATAACAGCGAGTTTTTTGAGATCCACAGACAATTTGCCATGAATATTGTGGTGGGTTTTGCCAAGTTCAATGGCATCCCCGTGGGGATGGTTGCCAACCAGCCCAATCATATGGCAGGGGTGCTGGATATTGATGCTTCCCGCAAAGCAGCACGTTTTGTCCGCTTTTGCGATTGTTTCAATATTCCCATTGTAACCCTGGTGGATGTTCCAGGATTCCTTCCGGGAAGCGCTCAGGAGCATGGGGGCATCATCCTGCATGGTGCCAAGCTGATGTTTGCCTATGGAGAGGCAACGGTCCCCAAGATCACCATTACCCTGCGTAAATCCTACGGTGGGGCCCACGATGTAATGAGCTCTAAACAGTTAAGGGGAGATATCAACTATGCCTGGCCAACGGCAGAGATCGCTGTTATGGGTCCAAAGGGAGCCATTGAGATCCTGGAGGGCAAGACCCTGAAGAGCATCGAGGAGCGGGAGGAAGCTCAGCGCTTCATTGAGGATAAGGAGCAGGAGTATAAAGAGAAGTTTGCCAATCCCTATGAGGCTGCCAGGTATGGCTATATCGACGATGTGATAGAACCAAGGAATACCAGGTTCCGGATTATCCGGGGCTTGCAGACGCTTGCTTCCAAGAAGGAGATGAATCCTCCCAGGAAACATACCAATATCCCACTCTGATGCAGACCTTATTCATATTTTTGAAGAGTAATATCAGCCTGGAATCACTGGTCATAGCAGTGGCCGGATACCTGATTGTGTTTACTGCCCTGGTATTGCTGTTCTGGTTCTTCAGTCTGGTTCCAAAGCTCATTGCCCTGGGGAAGACAAAGAAGAGGGTGAGACAGGGAAAACCACCTTTAATACAGGAGGGAGAAGCAATTTCAGGCGAGGCTACGGCTGCCATTGCCATGGCATTGCACCTCTACCTGGATGAGATACACGACAAGGAGAGCGGGGTGCTGACCATTAAGCGGATATCGAAAACATATTCTCCCTGGAGTTCCAAGATCTATGCGGTAAGAAATCAGTTTAACCGCCTCTAAAAAAGCAGGAATGAAGAAGTTCAAATTTACCATAAACGGCAACGACTATAATGTGGATGTGCATGGCATTGAGGATAACCAGGCCAGGCTGGAGGTCAACGGAACCCCTTACAATGTGGAATTGCACATGCAGATAAAAGCATCTAAAACGCCCACCATCGTCCGTCCTGCCATCAGGCCGCAGGTGAATCCGGATATACAGAAGAGGGAAGGTGGTTCATCTCACCCCATTCTTGCCCCCCTGCCAGGTTCCATTACCAAGCTTATGGTTGGAAAGGGGGATATTGTCGAGAAGGGCCAGCTTCTGCTGATCATGGAAGCTATGAAGATGGAGAACCAGGTGCTGGCCGACCGGACCGGTGTGGTGGAGAACATCCGCGTGCAACAGGGCGATGCAGTGCTGCAGGGCGATATTATCATGGAGATAGTCTGATATGAAAAGAGCGCTGACACTTACGGGTGTATTCCTGATTATCGTACTGGCCAGGTTGGTGGCATTCCCCGACAGGCTTGCTGGTTCGGAGCTGGATCAGGCTGTAGCTACAGAGATAGCTGTTCCCGTCTCCGGTGAGGTTCAGGATGGTCCAGCTTCTGCTGAATTGAACGAAAACGCTGAGAAAGAGACTGTATGGGAGCTGGCCGGAAAAGGAATTCGAAAGTTTATTAAATTTTCCGGATTCAGAAATGCCACGGCGGGTCACCTGATCATGATTGCGGTGGGGCTCTTCTTTATTTTCCTGGCCATCCGCTACGATTATGAACCCCTGCTGCTGATCCCCATTGGCATCGGCATCATTTTCGGGAACATCCCCTTTTTCCAGGAGGAGGGCATGAATATGCAGATCGGTATTTACCAGGAGGGGAGTGTGCTCAACTACCTCTATTTCGGGGTGTTAAAAGGGGTGTACCCGCCTTTGATTTTCCTGGGGATCGGGGCCATGACAGATTTTTCCTCTCTGATCAGCAAACCTAAACTAATGTTACTGGGTGCTGCGGCACAGGTGGGGATCTTTTTGACCTTCCTGGGAGCCCTGGCACTTGGTTTCTGTCCCCAGGAGGCGGGGGCCATAGGGATTATCGGGGGGGCTGACGGACCCACAGCCATCTTCCTTTCATCCAGGCTGGCCAACGGGGTAAATGTCATTGGCCAGGCAGCCAATGGCGATCCCATCCTTGTAAAAAACCTTATTGGTCCCATTGCCATCGCAGCATACTCCTATATGGCACTGGTCCCTGTGATACAGCCGCCCATTATGCGACTGCTGACCACCCGGGAGGAGCGACTGATCCGTATGAAGCCGCCCCGTGCAGTCTCCAAGCTGGAGAAGATACTCTTCCCCCTGATCGGATTGCTGGTGACCACCTTTATTTCACCCAACTCGCTTCCCCTGCTGGGCATGCTCTTCTTTGGTAACCTGCTGAAGGAGTCAGGGGTGACCAAGCGCCTGGCCGATACGGCGCGCACCAGTCTCATAGATATTGTTACTATTATGCTCGGACTTACCGTGGGGGCATCCACCCAGGCGGATCGTTTTCTGACCACCGATTCACTGGTAATTTTCGGACTGGGAGCCCTGTCCTTTATGGTGGCTACCGCAGGAGGTATTATATTTGCCAAGGTGATGAATCTTTTTTCTAAAGAGGAGAACAAGCTGAACCCCCTTATCGGGGCAGCCGGGGTATCTGCAGTACCTGACAGTGCCCGGGTGGTGCAGAATGTGGGACTGAAAGAGGATCCTACCAACCACCTGCTGATGCACGCCATGGCTCCCAATGTGGCAGGAGTGATCGGTTCTGCAGTAGCAGCCGGTATTTTATTGAGTTTCTTATGGTAATGGGTAGATTTAACTGATATAGCATGAAACAATCAGCAACTACAGGAAACAAAGGGGAGCGGATAAGATCCGACTGCCATGTAAAACTGCAAATCCCGGAGAAAGGTGGCATTCATATCAAACTGCAAAGCAAGGTGGAACGCATGTTTGGGGAACAAATCAGGCAACAGGCTCTTGAGGTGCTGGAAAGCCTGGGAGTCAGCCATGCTTCCCTGGAAATTGAGGACACGGGTGCACTACCCTTTGTGATCGGAGCCAGGATAGAAGCTGCAGTAAAGCAGATTCGGGACACAGATAAGAACTGGATCCCCCCGGTGATTGAACAGAATCGCTATGAGAGTTCCAGGGAGCGTTTCCGTTTCTCCAGGCTCTACCTTCCCGGGAATTCACCCAGCATGATGCTGAATGCAGGGATTCATCAACCCGACGGGGTTATCCTGGATCTGGAAGATTCGGTGGCTCCTGACAGGAAAGCGGAAGCCCGATTGCTGGTCCGCAATGCCCTTTGCCAGGTGGATTTCTACGGGGCCGAACGGATGGTACGTATTAACCAGTTGCCGGCCGGCCTGGAGGACCTGGATGAGGTGGTTCCCCGGCACCTGCACCTGGTGCTTCTGCCCAAATGTGAGCATGCCACCCAGGTGGTGGAGGTGGCAGAACGTATTCAGGCCATTCTGAAAGCACACAAGCAGGATCGGGAGATCTTCCTGATGCCCATTATCGAAAGCTCCCTGGGGGTGGAGAACGCCTTTGAGATTGCTAAAGCATCAGATACGGTAGTGGCCATGGCCATCGGACTGGAGGATTATACTGCGGATCTGGGGGTCAAACGCACGGAGAAAGGCGAAGAGTCGTTCTACGCCCGCACCAGGCTGGTCAATGCCTGCAAGGCAGCCGGCATACAGCCCATCGATTCGGTCTACTCGGATGTGGCCAATATGGAAGGACTCAGAAAGAATGTGGAGACCTCCAGGTCCCTGGGATTTGAGGGTATGGGATGTATTCATCCCCGGCAGGTCCCGGTGATTCGGGAAGCCTTTGTTCCCACGGAGGAAGAGATCGAAAAAGCCAGACGGATTGTGGAAGCCTTTGAAGAGGCTGAGGCGCGAGGATCGGGGGTGGTGGCCCTGGGGAGTAAGATGATTGATCCTCCTGTGGTGAAGAGGGCACAAAAGACCCTTGAACTGGCCAGTAATATTAAAATCCTAAAAGCAAGCACATGAAAACCATAAGCAATTCCGCCGGGCGACAGGTACTCAGTGAAATAAACGGGGAAGCAGTCATCCCTTACCAGGGAGTGGGGAAGTACAAACCCCAGGGAAAAAAACATGCCCCGACCATAGCCACTTGCAGCGACTATCCTGTCGATGGAAACAAGGTGGTAAAAAACCTGAGAACAGCCCTTGAGAAGGCGGGTCTGCGCGATGGGATGACCATCTCTACTCACCATCATTTCCGGAACGGGGACTTCCTGGCCAACCAGGTTTTTGATATTGCCAAGGAGATGGGGGTGAAGGGACTACGCTGGTTTCCCTCGGCAGCCTTTCCATGTCATGAACACCTTATTCAATACCTTCAGGATGGCACCATCCAGCGCATCGAAGGAAGCATGAATGGCCCCCTGGGCCACTTTGTCTCCGAAGGAGGCATGGAGGGAACAGGAGTTCTGCGTTCCCACGGCGGGAGGTACCAGGCCATACAGGATGGAGAGGTGAAGGTGGATATTACGGTGATAGGCGCCCCTGCTGCCGATGAATTTGGCAATTCCAATGGCCTGTCGGGCGATTCTGCATGCGGACTGCTGGGATTCGCCCTGGCCGATTCGGAGTATGCCGAAAAGGTGATCGTGGTGACCGATAACCCGGTCAAGTTCCCCTGCATACCCTGGCAGATCCAGGGAAATCATGTGGATTACGTGGTGCACACAGAGAAACTGGGCGATCCCTCCAAAATTATCTCCGGGACCACCCAGATTACCAAATCGCCCGACCGCCTGCTGCTGGCCGAACTGACCGCAAAGTTCTGCCAGGCTGCAGGAATCATACGAGATGGTTTCAGCTTTCAGTCAGGCGCAGGCGGAACCTCCCTGGCGGTGGGAGAGTATTTCCGCAAGATTATGAAGGAAGAGGGGATCAGGGCCCGCTTTGCCCGTGGAGGCAGTAATAAGTACCTGGTTTCCATGCTGGAGGAGGGACTGGTAGATTATATTCTGGATGGGCAAACCTTTGATCTGGAGGGAGTTCGCTCCATGGCAGAAAATCCCGGTCACATGTGGACCAGTCCGTTTACCAGCTACAACTATCATGGTAAAGGAAACTTTGCCCAGCTTGTGGATGTGGTGATCCTGGGGGCCACCGAGGTGGACCTGGACTTTAATGCCAATGTGGTTACCCACTCCGATGGCTACCTCTTGCACGGGATCGGGGGTTGGCAGAACTGTCTGTTCTCCAAAACAGTAATCCTGCCCATTCCGCTTTTCAGGGACCGTGTACCGGTGGTCCGCGAGCAGGTGACCACGCTGTGCGGGCCCGGAGAGCTCATCGATGTGGTGGTGACCGAACGGGGCATAGCCATTAACCCGCTGCGAACCGACCTGATTGAACTGACAAAAAACAGTGGATTGCCTATCAGGACCATGGAGGAGTTAAAGGCCGAGGCCGACCGGATCTGTGGTCTTCCTGCACCTCCCGCTCTGGAGGACAGGGTGGTGGCAGCCATCAAGTGGGTGGATGGTACTGTGATTGATGTGGTCCGCCAGGTTAGTCCCTCATCCTGAGTAGTTTCGAAGTTGAGGAATATGGACTGGGAGGGAAGTTTATGCTGGCTTTTTTTTCCACGTACGAATACCATACACAGGGCAAATAAAAGGAATTGATTTCATTTAAAGTCAGCGCAGGAGTATATCCTCCGGAGATCCAGTATCCCCTGGCCTCATTCCTGATGGCCCAGATGTAATATACCCTGGACTCCATATTTGTAAATTCCACATAACCAGTGGAATCTGCATACGCAATCAGCATGGGATTAGAAAAGTTATTCCAGTCGTCCTCGTTAAAGAAGACCCAAAGCTCAGCGTCTTCCAAGGGAATGGTCTCCGTACTGTCTACAATATTGAAAGCAAGGATGGTAGGATCATTGATGACGATGGTTTTTCTCCTTTCCTGGTCCCCTGCTTCATTGGAGGCTGTGAGTGTTACTTCATAGCTCCCGGTGGCCTCAAAGACGTGTCCCGGGTCCTCCAGGTTGGAAGTGATCCCATCGCCAAAATCCCATTCAAAAGAAGATGCTTCTGGTGTGGTGTTCTCAAAGCGAATAATATCTCCGGTTTCAGGGTTGTCCAGGGGTGAGTATGTAAAATCCGTATCCGGGAGTTTATTGCAGGAAACAAGTAGAGCCAGAGGCAGTACCAAAGCATATACAAGAGGAAATCTATACAGCACATTCAAAGCCCTGGAGTTTTAATTATAAACTACTGGTTCCGGGGCAAGGTACTATTTTTACTTATGCAGACAGGAGGCTTTTTTATATCTTACGTGCAACATTTTAACTAATCCATCGTCATTGTGGCAGAAAATGGGAAATCTGAAAGCTTTACACCCAGGCACCTGGATCTTGTAGAGGCCTGTAAAAGAGGGGATCAGAAAGCTCAGTTCGAACTGTACCGGCTCTATCATGTAGCCATGTACAACACAAGCCTGCGCATAGTAGGTGATTCCGATGACGCAGAAGATGTCATGCAGGAAGCGTTCTTAAAGGCATTTTTAAAGTTGGACAGCTACAAGGGAGAGGTAAGTTTCGGGGCGTGGTTGAAGCGCATAGTAATCAACAAGTCCCTGGATTTTCTCCGTTTAAAGAGAGATCAGATCTCCCTGGAGGATGCTGGAGAAGTAGGAGAGATGGCAGAGGAAAGTTCCGAGCCCCTGGATGTTGAATACAGGGCTGAAGAGATCAAAAGATCGATCTACTTGCTGCCGGAAGGTTATCGCGTAGTGCTTTCGCTCATCCTGCTGGAAGGTTACGACCACGAAGAGGTCTCCTCCATACTGAATATTTCCAATGCCACATCGAGAACACAGTACCACAGGGCGAAAAAGAGATTGATCGAACTGTTAAAGAGAAATAATAATGACCATGAGTGATATAGAAAAACAAATCAAAGAGCAAAGGCTGCTGCTCGATTCAGACCGACCCCGGGAGGGCCACGAAGATCGGTTCATGCAGAAGCTGGAGAGCCTGCCAAAACGGAGTCCGCATCGAAGGATCCGTTTCAGGCATGCCATCCAGGTAGCTGCTTCTGTGGCCATTATTCTTACCTCAGCCATTCTCCTGGTCAGAAAAGACAAGAGTGGCAATAAGGTAGCGCAGCAGGAGATCCCTGCAGCAGTGATGGAAGCCGATTTCTACTATACCTCCCAGGTGGATGCGCGGTATAACGAGATCAGGGACTTTCATTTTGAAGATGCAGAGGAGAAAACTGTTCTGCTAAATGAATTAAAGGACCTGGAGAGCTACCATCAGCAACTTATGAAAGACCTTGAGGCCAATCCGGACGATGACCGGGTGGTCAGTGCCCTGATCCGCCACTACCAGCTCAAACTGGAGGTGATGGACCAGATTATTACACAATTGAACCAAGTTAAATCAGAAATTTCTGAAGATTATGAAAAAGAGAGTATTTAAATCGAAAAGTTTGCTCCTGTCACTGCTCCTGATTGTTACAGTAAGCTTTTCTCTTTCTGCACAGGATGCCAGGAAGGAATATTCCGATAACTATGATGTGAGTAAGGGGGTGACCCTGATCACTGACACCAAGTATTCGGATGTGGAGTTGATTACCTGGGATAAGAGTAATGTGGATATCCTGGCTGTGGTGGAGGTGGAAGCCTCTTCCCAGAGCAGGGCTGAGGAAGCCCTGAAGAAAGTGGATATTCAGATTGGCAAAAGCGGAAACAATATTACTGTGGTAACCGAAATGGAGAGTAACTGGTCCAGGAACGTCAAAACCTCCATAAAAATAACCATTAAGGCACCTGCATGGGTGAACCTGGACCTTGAAAACTCCTATGGTGACCTCTTTATCCAGGAGGCAACAGGGCTTGTACAGGTTGATCTGAAATATGGAAACCTGAAGGCAGGAACACTCTCCAGAGGCAATGAGAAGCCTTTCAGTGTAATTGATATGGCCTATTCAGACGGGGTGATTGATGCTGCCGGATGGCTTGAAGTTGAAGTTTCCTACAGCGACCTGGAGCTTAATCTTTCAAAAATGCTTTTTGTGGACAGCAAGTATTCCAAGCTTCTGGGTGAAAAAGCCGGAGGAATCGTTACCGATGGAATGTATGATAAATACTATTTCGATGAGGTGGACAGCTTTGTGGCTGAACTGAAGTATTCCGGATTGAAAT
Organism: uncultured Bacteroidales bacterium; assembly: GCA_963753765.1. Lineage (GTDB taxonomy): Bacteria > Bacteroidota > Bacteroidia > Bacteroidales. The sequence goes on along the minus strand of CAVWDQ010000024.1, from coordinate 37,881 downwards.
TCGGAAAGCTGAATAAGACCCTTAGCCTGGAATCAGCATATACCAATGCAAAGATAGGCACCCTGAGTAAGGACTTTGGTAAAGTCGATGCTGAGCTCTCCTACGGTAATCTTACTGTGGGACTGGAGCAGGGAGCCTCCTTTAAGTTTGAAGGTGAAGCCAAATATGGAAGTGTTAATATTAGCACCGGTGATCGCCTGAGTAAGACCAAGGAGAACAATTATACAAGAGTATGGGGCAATGTGGGTTCCAATCCCAAATCCTCCATCCAAGTAATAACCAAGTACGGAAATTCCACCTTCGAATAGAAAAAGGACACTTATATAGAAAGACCCCATAACCACGTGGTTATGGGGTCTTTTCTATGATGTGGTACCTGCTTCCCTTACCCATCATAAATTATAAATATTAACCATGATGCTTAATGCTCTGGCCATTGTTCACTAGTGATCGCCTTTGAGGTGCCAAATGGTACCTCCAATAAAGAGATTAGCTGAAATTCTATGAAAATTTCTTAAACTAGCATAGCTTTAGGAGACCGTTCCAAACTATAAACCCAGCATCTATGAAATCTCGTATCTTTCTATCCATCCTTATCTTCTTCTCAATTCTGATAAGCTCCTGCAAGGCTCCTGCGGACCAAACCGTGGCACCTGCTCCCGATCCGGAAGCCTATGAATATGCACTGGTGCTTCATGGTGGTGCCGGGAATATGAATTTTCAGAGTGTACCCGAGCCTTACCAGGAGATATTTAAACATGCCCTGGATAGTGCACTGCAACTTGGATTGGATGTGTTGAAGGATGGAGGAAAGAGCATCGATGCAGTGGAGGTAGTGATTCGCTGTATGGAGGACAATCCCCTTTTCAATGCAGGTAAGGGCGCTGTATTCACCAGTGAAGGGAAAAATGAACTTGATGCCTCCATCATGCGTGGTCAGGATCTGAATGCAGGTGCCGTGGCCGGTGTAACAGATATCAAACACCCCATTTCAGCAGCAAGGGCAGTTATGGAACAATCCGAACATGTTATGATGGCCGGTCCGGGGGCATCGGTCTTTGCTGAGCAGGCTGGACTGGAGATTGTGGATCCATCCTACTTCTATACCAAGAATCGTTTTGAGTCTTACCAGAAAGCTGTTGCTAAAGATAAGCATGGCACGGTGGGTTGCGTGGCTCTTGATAAGGAAGGTAACCTCTGTGCAGGAACTTCCACCGGGGGTATGACCAATAAGAAGTACGGTCGTATAGGCGATGCACCCATAATTGGTGCCGGCACCTATGCTAATAATGCTACATGTGGAGTTTCAGCAACCGGTCACGGAGAGTATTTTATCCGCTGGACCGTGGCACACCAGATCTCGGTACTGATGGAATATAAAGGCTACGATGTGGAAACTGCTGCCAGGGAGGTGGTGGAAAATACACTGGTAAAGGTGGGCGGAGACGGAGGTGTGATCTGCCTGGATAAATTTGGCCGTCCTGCCATGGTCACCAATACCAGCGGCATGTTCCGTGCTTACGGAAATTCGGAAGGAGAGCGTTTTGTTGCGATCTTCAAGTAAAGTTAGTCAGGTTCTATCTGAATAAAAGCCTTGCAGAAACTAACAATCATATTTTTCATTCTTTTCGGATTGCTCTGCAGTCATGAAAGCAAGGCCTGTTCGGTTCTCTATTATGTTGATTCCCAGACCGGTAAAATCTATGTAGTTAACAATGAAGATTACTGGTATGATGTGGAGGCCTATATCCAGATTGTTTCGGGCAAGAGAAATAAACTGGCCCGTCTATGGTATGGCTGGGATGATTTTGCCCAGGGTGGAATTAATGAAGCCGGCCTGTTTTTCGATGGTGCAGTAACTCCAGAGCAAGAGCTGCCAGGTGGAGGAAAGGGACCCAGGGGTAACCTGGGAGATGATATCCTGGCCTTGTGTAGCACAGTGGATGAGGCTTTGCTTTTAATGGAAGAGAGAGAGATTGCCCTGAGCAATGCTCATATGATGCTGGGAGATGCCTCCGGTAAAGCGGTGGTGGTGGAGTGGCTGGGTGGTCAGCGAATGATTGTTCCAATTGCCAACAATCGATTGATTATGACCAATTTCCTCCTGTCAGATACAAGCCAGGGGAAGTATCCCTGTCCGCGTTATCAATCCATCCAACAGCGACTGGATCAAATGGAAGAGGCCGATCAGCCCATAGATTTGAGAACAGTTGGCAATGCCATGGCAGGGGCGGTACAGGTGCCACGAACCATGGAGGATGAAATGGTGGGAGGAACTCTCTATACAACATTTATGAATATTTCAGATATGGAGTTTGTGCTGGTCTACCAACTGGACAACACCAGGATAACCCGCCTGGACCTGAATGAAGAATTCAGGAAAAAAGGGCGAAGGAGGATCAAACTGATGTAGGTTTTAATTGCTAATTACATTTAATAGCAACATAAAAAGGATATCTTTATTACAATGACGATGGCACCATCAAAGAGGTGATGCCCACAAAGGAAGGTGTAAATCCTATTAAGTAACATATGTTAACATTCTATATATAAGGATTATATGAAAAATTACTTATTTCTCCTCGCTGCGCACTCTTACTGGTGGCATGCCAAAGCACAAACACCCCTGCTGAACTTTCCCGGGAGGATGCCATCACTATCGGGCATATGGATAGCCTCCATTCAGAGATCCTGGACGAGACCCGCAATATCTGGGTGCATGTGCCGGATGAGGTAGCAGGCGCGATCTATGGTAAATCCACCTATCCGGTACTCTACTTATTGGATGGTCCCGGCCATTTTCACGCGGTCACAGGCTTGCTCAGTAACCTTGGGCAGAATGCGATTGTTCCCAGAATGGTAGTGGTTGCCATTCCCAATACCGACCGCACCAGGGACCTGACTCCTACTCATGTGGATGAGATGTTTGGCGACAGCAGCTTTGTTGTGACTTCCGGAGGAGGGGATAAGTTCCTGGATTTCATGGAGAAAGAACTGATCCCATATGTGGAGGAGAAATACCCGGTTACAGGATACCGGACCTTTGTGGGGCATTCCTTTGGCGGACTTACGGCCATATATGCCCTTTTGAGCCATCCTGACCTTTTCAGCAACTATGTGGCCATCGATCCCAGTATGTGGTGGGACGACTGGCTGCTGGTAAACGAGACCGATGCGGTCCTGGAGGGTAATACACTGGCAGGGAAGGCCTTATTTGTGGGTGTAGCCAATACCATGGAGGAGGGCATGGAGATTGACCGTGTGAAGGAGGATACTGCAAGGTCTTCCAACCATATCCGTTCCATTCTCAGCTTTATCGAAAAGCTTGAAAATAAGGAGGATTCGCCACTTGAATTTGGCTGGAAATATTACGAAGACGATGATCACGGCAGTGTTCCGCTAATCACCGAGTATGATGCCCTGCGCTTCCTCTTTCCCTGGTACAGGCTCAAAGGTCTGAATAAATTCTTCGGGGAAGATGTTGCGGATGATCCGGAAGAACTCCTTGCGGCCCTGGAGAATCATTACAAGCAGGTATCCGAACACTTTGGATATAAGGTACCTCCTTCGGAACCTGATGTGAACTCGCTGGCTTATAATTTAATGAACTCAAACAAGCCAGTTACGGCCCGGGCCTTGTTTGAACTGAATATCCAGAACTATCCCAATAGTGCCAATGTGTACGATTCCATGGGGGATTTCTTCCTGAACCAGGCTGATACCCTGCAGGCTATAGAGCAATTCACGGAAGGCACTGGAGCTTGGTGACAGCCCCTTTACCAAAGAGAAGTTATCTCAGCTGGAAGATGTCTAGGGTCACGCTGATTATGTAGCCCTCTGCTTAAAAGGCAGGAAGGTCATAAAATCGGCATGGTGAACGATAAAGGCTTCGGTACTCCGTTTAACCATATTTCCTTCACCAGCATGGGCAGCGATAATATGGCACACTTCAGGTGGAATATCGCAGCTTTCGGCCAGGGAGACCCCTGAAAAGGGGTGTCGCAGGTACTTGCCATAGGGCCCTGTACAGCCTTACCGTTCTCATCAAGGACATACTCCAGCAGCTTGCCCACATCGGCGAGGATAGCACCTGAGATCAACACATCCATATCTACGGGGAGCTCGTCCCCGTAGAATTCATTCATCTTCTTACCACTTTCCAGGGCTATATGCACCACTGATCTTTTATGAGCCATGAAGGAGACCTTCAGATCGGGTCCGCACAGCAGGGTAAAGGGAATCCTGTTCAGATCGCCGGGGGTGAGCACACTCTTTTCCAGCGCTCTCTCCCATACCAGGGCTGTCTTTTCTCTTAACTCTGTGTTTTCGATCCACTCCAGCTCAGGCCATAGTTCCAGGACCTCAGGTTTAATGCTTGCCATAAGTGATATTATTTAATGATTTGTATATTAAAGGTTTGCGATAATTGCATCGGCCATCTGCCTGGTGGAGGCAGCGCCCTTTTCAATCACATCGGCCCGCCCGGTCATTTTCATCATATCATAGGTACGCACCTTTCCTTCCAGGATCACTTTTGCAATGGAGTTCCTGATCCTTTGAGCGATTTCTGCTTCATTAATATGATCCAGCATCATGCATGCCGATTCCATCATGGCGATGGGGTTCACAATACTTTCGGGGTAATCTGCATACTTGGGTGCCGATCCATGGGTTGGTTCAAAGACTGATACCTCCTCGCCCAGGTTGGCGCTGCATGCGAATCCAAGTCCCCCGATTAATCCTGCAAATCCGTCGGAAACAATATCACCGAACATATTTCCTGCTACGATGACGCCATAGTTCTCGGGGTTTTTAGTGAGCCACATCATCTGAGCATCGATATTGGTGTTCCATAGCTCGATTTCAGCAAAATCGGCAGCCTGGATCTCCTGGGCCATCTTGTACATCATCCCGGATGTCTCCCGTGATCACATTGGGCTTCTCGCATACTGTAACGCTCTTGTAGCCAAACTTGCGGGCATAATTAAATGCTGCCCTGAGGATTCTTTCGGTGGCCTTCTTTGTAAAAATACGGGTGGAGATAGAAAGCTCTTCCACGGGAACGTCTCCAAAGTTCTTGACAAATTTAGGATGGGACTTAAGCCCCTGGTAAACAATGTCGGGTGGATTACTCCATTCCACGCCACCGTATAGCCCTTCGGTATTCTGGCGGAAGATGGCCACATCCACTACGGGTTCTTCTATGGAATCTCCGGCTCCCCTTCGAATAAAGTTGAGAGGATTCCCTTTGTAAGTTCGGCAGGGCCTGATACAGACATCCAGGTTGAAATGTTGTCTGAGTCCCACGATAGGACTGGAATAGATCAGTCCCTTATCCTTCAGGGCAGGATCCAGTTCTGCAGCTGCTGCATCTTTGGGCTTGCTGGTAATCGCCCCGAACAGGCCGATCTTGTATTTTTCCAACAGGGCAAGGGTACGGTCGGGCAGGGGGTTTCCCTCTTTTTTCCAGAATTCCCAGCCAATATCACCTTCCACATAATCGGCCTTAAATCCGGCGCTGTCAAGTACTCTGATGGTTTCTTCAAGTACAACCTTCCCGATGCCATCCCCGGGAAGTGCTACAATGGTTCGTTTCTGCATGTTCATAAACAGTTTAGCATGAGGTAGTAGAAATGTTATCTTTGCGAAAGTAGAATTTTATTCAATCTCATTTATGCTTGAAGAACATATTTGAGCTAAAGATATTGCAAAACATAAAGCCAACTATTCAATCCCTATATGCAAAAAATAAGCGAGCTTAAACCAGCAGAGGTTTGGGCTTATTTCGAAGAGATTCTGGCCATTCCCAGGATTTCCAAAAAAGAAGATCAGATCATCGCTTACCTGATCGGATTTGCCAAAAAACACAAGCTTCAATACAAACAGGACCAGGTCGGTAACTTATTGATTTCCAAGCCTGCTACAAGAGGTATGGAAAACAGGAAGGGAGTTATTCTGCAATCTCATGCCGACATGGTGGGAGAAAAGCATGCTGAGGTAAATCATGATTTTGAAAAAGATCCCATCCAGCCTTACCTTGAAGATGGATGGGTCAAAGCCAGGGGAACCACTTTAGGGGCTGATGATGGCATTGGGATTGCTGCTTCCATGGCTATTCTGGCTTCAGATAAAGTAGAACATGGCCCCCTGGAATGTCTCTTTACCATTGACGAAGAGAGTGGGATGACCGGAGCCCTGGGATTGCAGCCGGGATTTCTTCAGGGTACTGTATTGTTGAACCTCGATTCGGAGGATGAGGGAGAGATTTTCATCGGCTGTGCCGGTGGGACCGATACGGTGGCCACCTTCAAGTACAAGACAGTGAGGGTTAAGAGGAACTGGATCGCATTACGGGTGCGTGTTGGCGGATTGCAGGGTGGACACTCGGGAGATGAGATTCACAGGGGATTTGGAAACTCCATCAAGATACTGAACCGTTTTCTCTGGAATGCGGACCAGCGCTTTAAGATCCGGCTTTCATTTATTTTCGGTGGAAAGGCCAGGAATGCCATACCCAGGGAAGCTGAAGCCTTGATATTGGCACCAAAAGCAAGCCTGGAGTTAATCCGGGTTTACTTTGATTCCTTTGTTCAGACCATGAAGGGTGAATTGGAGATGACAGAGCCTGACCTTAGCATGACTATGAATCAGGAAGATACCCCGGAGTTTGCCATGCGCAGAAAATTCCAGCGAAGGCTTTTTAATGCCCTTTATGCCTGTCCTCATGGTGTCATTGCCATGAGCCAGGCCATACCCGGACTGGTGGAGACCTCTACCAACCTGGCCTCTATCAGACAAACCGGGGAGGACACCCTGGAGATTGTAACAAGCCAGCGCAGCAGTGTTGAGTCGGCCAAGCAGGATATAGCCGACCGGATGGGGTCTCTGTTCAGGCTGATGGGTGCCACCATCAGGCATTCCGGAGGCTATCCGGGCTGGAAACCCGATACTTCATCGGAAGTGCTTAAAATTTCTGATAGGGTATACAGGGATCTGTTTAAGCAGGAACCAGATATAAAAGCCATCCATGCCGGGCTGGAATGCGGACTTTTTCTGCAAAAATACCCGGATCTGGATATGATCTCTTTCGGTCCCACCATCAAGGGAGCCCACACTCCCGAGGAAAGGATCCGGATCGACACAGTGGACAAATTCTGGATCTTTCTCCTGGAGATGCTGAAGCAGGCTCCAAAGAAAGCCTAGGAACTACTCCACCGGCTCGAAATCATTCTTGTATACGCCACAGACCGGACAGTACCAATCCTCAGGCACATCTTCAAACGGAGTGCCGGGAGCTATGCCGCTATCGGGATCGCCCTCTTCCGGATCGTATACATATCCACAGACTTTACACTGATACTTTTGCATGTTGGGTGCAATAATTTATTTGATTGATTTTATTCCTGCGCGGGAAGTCAACAGCATTAATGATCCGGTGACAACCTCGCCTGTCTCATGGTCCAGCTCAGATCCGCCCATACTGTGGGGAATCAGGTAAACAGCCAGCATTACCAGGGCTGCGCCTATGGCCAGCCACCTGCTGTAGGACTTCTTCCTCAGGAACCAGGCCACAAGGAATGCAATCAGTGCAAAAAGCGTTTTGTTGTCGGTCAGATCGTCCCCAAAGGGCCATCCGGTCCATAACTGACCAAAGGAGAACTTCTGGACGATGGGGCCCAGGATAAATCCGCCGATCAGCAGGAAGATAATAGTAATTCCAACGTATTTCTTGTAAACCGGTATGTTAGCCAGGGCAAAAATGATGGTGGCCATGGACCAGATAACGGTCAGCACCATCATCAGAACATGAGGTAACAATACCCAGTTGGGAACTTCCCCTTTGAAGCGGATCACCACGTTTTCGGAATCACCCAGGTCGATAAGTTTCCCTTCGGCCATTAATTCCAGGTGGTACTCAATTTTTCCTGCGGGTGGCTGGTGGGGCAGGCTTGTAATGAGCATTCCATCAACCCTCTCCAGTTGAAGGGTTTCCCAGGCCTGATCAGTGGGAAACTGTCTCCAGACAATTTTTGCCTCAAAAGGCTCCGGGAGCTCAATTTCAACAGGACAGTCGGTTTCACCGCCATGGGTGCGTGGTAAATTGAATTTATAATTTGCATCGTTGTAGGTAATCTCATAATCCTTCGGATAGGTGGGTCCTGTCATTCTCTGATAGACCATAGTCCCCAGGGAGATGACTACAGCCAGAACCCAGAATAATACTTTTTTCAGCTTCATAATACTATATTTATTTTGATTAGATTCTTATTACCAGGTCGATAAGATCATCGTCCCGTTTCACCTGGACCACGATGGACATTCCTTCTTTCAATCCATCCAGCCGGGCCATGTAGTCGTATACATTCCCCACGCTCTTTCCTTCAATGGCCACAATTACATCACCTTTCTGGATGCCGCCCACGGCAGCAGGTCTTCCTTCGGTTACAAACATCACAGGCATGCCCTCACTGCCATCATAGGTCATATCGGGCATAAGGCCCAGGGTAATTCCACCACGTCTTCCACGGGATGAACCCTTAACTTTAGGACCCGCCTCGGTAAAAACAATGCGTTCATGTTGGTTTGCCAGCGCAGCTGCCACCTCAGAAACAAAGGCGATCACTTCCTGAGTCCCTTCCAGGTTGATGGCCGAAAGCTGATCTTCGGGGGTATGGTAATCGGTATGGGCCCCGGTGGAGATAAAGAGCACAGGTACATCCTTGGCATAGAAAGCAGCATGATCGGATGGACCATAGCCTTCGTTGGCAAATTTCAGGTTGAATCCATAGTTGCTGTTGATGGATTCAAGCAGGGGTTTAAAACCCGGAGAGGTTCCAACACCACCCACCTGGAGTATCCGTTCTTCGTTGAGCCTTCCAATCATATCCAGGTTGATCATCACCTGCACATTTTCCATGTCAATGGGCGCATACTCAACCAGGTATTTGGATCCTATCAGTCCCATTTCTTCAGCACCAAAGGTTGCAAAGAGGACAGATCTTGCCGGTGTATGAGCACTTAACCATTCAGAGGCTTCGAGCACACCGGCCACACCCGATGCATTGTCGTCCGCTCCATAGTGTACCGCCAGGGTATCGGGTACACGTGAGCCGGTTTCCGGTCCGCCCATGCCCAGGTGATCGTGATGGGCTCCTATGACCACATATTCATTTTCCAGCTCCGGGTGGGATCCTTTCAGAGTGGCAATCATATTAAAGGTATTCATTTTCCTGGGCTGGAGGTCCACCTGGATATCCACCTCCACGCCGGTGGCAAAGGAGGACGGCTTCAGCTCAGTGCTTATGCGGGTATCCAGAATGGACAGGCTTTCCGCTCCGGCTGAAAGCAATAGTTGATCTGCTGCCTCACGGCTCATATGAATCACTGGAATACCAAGGGGGTGTTGTTTTCCTTTCAGTTGCACCAGTTTATCCTGGGGATCAAAGGAGCTTCCCGACAGAAAAATCACGCCTGCAGCACCCTGGTCAGAGGCCAAAAGCGCCTTTCCCCGATCCTCGGAGTAGTTCACATAGGGAGATGATGCCTCCTGCGCTCCTGGTACTCCGCGCAAGATCAGCACCCATTTGCCTTCCACATCCACCTGTGCATAGTCGTCCCACTGGATTTCTTCGTCATTGATCTGAAATCCATAGCCGGCGAAAACCACTTCGGCGCTGACACTTCCGGAATTACTGAAAGGGAAGAGTGAAAAGTCCTTATCCAGAGAGAGTTCTGATTCACCCAGGAGAACATGGTTGTCCGGGCCCGCTTCAATCTCCTGTACGATCTCAACTTGCTGGATTCCTGTACGCTCATAAAGCTGCAAGCCCGCGTTCTTAAACTCACCAGCAAGGTATTTGGCAAGCTGCTGATCCTCCGGAGTTCCAGGGTAACGGCCCTTTAGTTCATCTGAAGCCATATAGGCGATATGATCTTCTATTTCTGGTATCGTGATTTCCTCTTCAAATTTTGGCTGGCACGAAATAAGCAGTGAGAAGGGGAGTAGAAAAAGTATCTTTTTCATAATTAAGTTATTGTATGATAGTATTTTAATATACCTGAATCTTCTGATTTTAAAGGGTCGAAAGATACGATTATTATTTTTTTTCCAATAAAAACTTGACTGGAATAGAAAAAGAAACTAGTTTTACGAAAGCGTTTGACAAAATCGTTAAACATAATAGTTAAATTCCTGGACAGCTTATGGCACTTCAAACAGAAACAGAAGAGAAGATCATCGCATCGGCCGAAAAACTATTCTACCAGAAGGGAAAGGCCGGAACATCCATGCAGGATATTGCCGATGATGCAGGGATCAACCGAACCCTGCTTAACTACTATTTCAGGAGCAAGGACCAGTTATTTGAGGCTGTGTTCCGAAAAGCAATGGGAAGTTTTGTTCCTGAGCTTGCGGCCATGTTGAATGCCGATGGCACCTTCGAGGAGTATGTGCCGGCACTGGTGGAGAAAGTAATCGATACCATGCTTGAAAATCCACAGATTCCCATTTTCGTTTTGCAGGAGCTTTCTTCCAATCCGGAAAGAATGCCACAGATGATCAAAGAGATGGGAGTCGATCCTGAAAAGGCTATGGAAAAAATGGGAAGAGGGGGAGTAGTTCCTGCCTTGGGCGGACTGGATCCCCGGCAGATCATTCTGAACCTGATCAGCCTCTGTATTTTTCCCTTTGCAGCCAAACCGGTGGTCCTGGATATTCTCTATAATGGTGATAACGAAGCCTATATCGAAGCCATGAAGGAGCGAAAGGTATTGTTGCCCAAGATTATGAAACAAATAATGAGTCAAAATCAACCCGGATGAGAACACTGTTTTTACTATTGGCATTGATGCTAAGCGGTCATGCCGTGGCCCAGGAATCCCTTACTCTGTTCGAATGCCAGCGTATGGCCAGGGACAATGCACCCCGACTGGGGGACCTGGATGTGATACAAAAAATGGGTGAGACCAGGATCGATCAGGCCGGAATTTCCTGGTATCCGTCCCTGGATCTGAATGGAAGGCTAAGCTACCAGAGTGATGTGGTAGAGGTCACTCTCACCGATCCAACCATACCCGTTGAGTTCCCCCAGGTGCCTCACGACCAGTACGGTTTGAATCTGGATATCATGCAAAACATCTATGACGGCGGACTTTCCAAAGGAAAGAAAAGCTATGAAGAGGCACTATATGGAAGCAGATCTGCAGCAGGTGGAAGTGGACCTTTATACTCTAAAGGGAAGAGTAAACCAGTATTATTTTGCAATACTGGCCCTGCAGGAGAATATGCGGAACCTGGAGATTCACCTGGAGAACCTGGATGCACGGAAAGAGGTAGTGCAGACCGCAGTACAGCATGGCACCCTTCTGGAAACAGAACTGCATATCATCGAGGTGGAAAGATTGAAGGTGATGAAGTCCATGCTTGAACTGGAGTCGCGCAAAAAGTCTTATATGGATGCCCTGGGAGTCTTCTGCGGAGAGGGATTTAAGGATCAGGCCATCCTGGAAAAGCCCCACTTTGAAGGCATCGGGAACGGAAGCCTGGCACGTCCGGAGTACAGGCTCTTCGATCTGAAACACGCTTCCATGGAGGCAGGAAAGGAGCTGATGGGCAAGAAGCGTATGCCGGTACTCTATGCTTTTGGTCAGACCGGCTATGGCAAGCCCGGGTACAATGTAATGAGCGAGAACTGGGACTACTACTATATGGTCGGGGCCGGTCTCAGGTGGAAAATCTGGGATTGGAACAGCACTTCAAGGGAGAAGGAGCTGATCGGCTACCAGCAGGAGATGCTTCAGACCCAGCGGGCCTCTTTTGATAAGGAGCTTGAATCCATGTTGGTCCAGGAGGAGGCAAAGATTGAACAGTACAGTGCTACCCTGGAGATGGATCAGCAGGTGCTGGAACTTCAGCAAAAGATCTCCCGGCAAGCCGCTGTTCAATTGGACAACGGCACAATGACAGCCACCGACTATGTGACAGAATTGAATAAGGAGAATCTGGCAAGGATCACACTGGCTACCCACCAGGTATTGCTGATGCAGTCCATGGCCAATTATTTAACCCTGCAGGGCAACCTTTAAAATCCATACCCATGAACTATAGCAGATACATATTACCATTCCTCTTGCTTCCCCTGGTGGCCTGCAAGCAGCAAAGCGATCCAGCAGATGCTTATGGAAATTTTGAGGCCGTCGAAGTGATGGTTTCAGCCGAATCCGGTGGGAGAATCATTTCATTTCTTCCAGAAGAAGGTGAGCAACTGCTCAAGGACCAGGTTTCGGTGACCATAGACAGCACGCAGCTCTACCTTAAAAAACTGGCTTTAGAGTCAGGGTTCGCCTCCCTGAGCTCCCGGATCCATACCCTGGATGCTCAACTGCATGCCAGCAGGGTCCAGCTGGATAACCTTGAACGGGAGCAGAAGCGGATTGAGAAGCTGGTTGAAGGGGGTGCCGCCACGACCAAGCAGCAGGACGATATCAATGGTCAGGTCTCCCTGCTGGAAGCACAAATGGCAGCTACAAGCTCCCAGAAAGATGCTGTATATGCCGAAAGGAAAACCCTGGAGGTTCAGATCAGCCAGGTGGAAGACCAGATCGCCAGGTGTGCGGTTAAGAATCCCATGGATGGAACACTGCTTACCAAGTACAGGGAGCAGGGCGAAATGGCTGCGCCCGGCCAGGCTCTCTTTAAGATGGCGCAGCTGGACGAGCTGATTTTAAGGGCCTATCTATCGGGCGATCAGCTTTCTTCTGTGAAACTTGGAGGAGAGGTAAAGGTTCGCTATGATATGGCAGGCGACATGGGAGAAATCACCGGTGTGGTAAGCTGGATCTCTTCAAGTGCCGAATTTACACCCAAGATCATCCAGACCAGGGAGGAACGCGTGAATTTAGTTTATGCCATTAAGGTGCTTGTCATCAACGATGGAAGTCTGAAAATTGGAATGCCAGGCGAGGTGGTCTTCCTATGATATATGATATATGTCGCTTATAATAAACAATATAGATCATTCCTTTGGCGCTGTCAGAGCACTTCAAAAGATCAACTTCGAGGTTGGGGACGGGGAGCTTTTTGGCTTGATAGGTCCCGATGGAGCAGGAAAAACAAGCCTGTTCCGGATCATGGCCTCGCTGCTGATTCCGGATGCGGGAAATTGCTCGATGCATGGGCATGATGTAGTGAAGGATTACCGCGAGGTCAGGAAGATTATTGGCTATATGCCCGGACGTTTTTCGCTCTATATGGATCTGTCAGTGGAAGAGAACCTGGCCTTTTATGCCAGGGTTTTCGGAACAACTGTTACAGAGAATTATGAACTCATCCGCGATGTTTATGAGCAGATAGAGCCCTTTAAAAAGCGATTGGCCGGAAAGTTAAGCGGGGGAATGAAGCAGAAACTGGCACTCTCCTGTGCCCTTATTCACCGGCCACAGATCTTGCTGCTGGACGAACCTACCACCGGTGTTGATGCTGTAAGTCGCCGTGAATTCTGGGATATGCTGAAAAAGATTCAGGCACAGGGAATCACCATAGTGGTTTCCACACCCTATATGGATGAGGCGGAGATGTGCGACCGTGTGGCCCTGCTCCAGAAGGGGAGAGTGTTGGATATTTCTGATCCTTCAATACCCCCTGAAGGGAATAATGGACTACTTTTTTCATTAAGAAGCAACAGGGGAGTCTATGAATACCTGGAGAGGGTTCGGAAACTGGAAGGATGTAAACATGCCTGGCTTTTCGGGGATCAGTTGCATGTGACCCCAAATTCCCTGGACGATGCAAAGAAAATGAAATTGACAATGGATAGCTGGCAGGATTCATCCTTGCAGTGGCAAGCCATTGTCCCCTCCATAGAGGACAGGTTTATGGGACTAATGGAGATGGAGACAAATTGATGAACCATCAGGAACATATTATAGAGGTGAAGGATATGGTGAAGAAGTTTGGCTCCTTTACGGCCAACGACCATCTCACCTTTTATGTGGAAAAGGGAGAGATATTTGGATTCCTGGGTGCCAACGGGGCTGGAAAGACCACTGCCATCAGGATTCTTTGCGGACTATCCTATCCCACATCAGGGGAGATAACAGTGTGGCGGGACATGATATCTACCACGAACGGGAGAAGATCAAACGGAAAATCGGGTATATGTCACAGAAATTTTCGCTCTACGACGATCTTACTGTTTCTGAAAATATCCGTCTTTATGCAGGTATCTATGGGATGGGAAGGAAACAGATTGTTGCACGTGAAGAGCAATTACTGGAGCGCTTAGAGCTGTCACAAATCCGATCCAGGCTGATCAGGGATATTCCCCTGGGGTGGAAACAGAAACTGGCTTTTTCGGTGGCCATTTTTCATCAACCGGCCATCGTATTTCTGGATGAACCCACCGGTGGAGTTGATCCCATTACCCGGCGTCAATTCTGGGAAATGATCCATGACGCCACCGGGGAGGGGATTACTGTGTTTGTGACTACCCATTATATGGATGAAGCCGAATACTGCGATCGTGTTTCCATCATGGTGGATGGACGCATCGAGGCACTGGATACTCCCCAGGAACTGAAGAGAAGGTATCAATCAGAGAACATGAACGACGTGTTTCTAAAACTTGCCAGGAAGTGAGAAGATTTTTTGGATTTGTAAGGAAGGAGTTTCAACACATCTTCAGGGATGGCAGGACACTGACGATCCTTTTCGGGCTCCCTGTGATTATGATCATCCTGTTTGGATATGTGGTGACCAATGATATCCGGGATGTCAAAGTGGGGATTTGGGACAGATCAAGGGATCAGGCTTCTTTGCAGGCCATTCAAAAGATCTTTTCTTCCGGCTATTTTATTCCTGCCGGGTACCTGGAAACCGAGGAGGAGATAGAGACCATGTTAAGAAGTGGAAAGGCCAAGGTGGTAGTGGTCTTTGAAGAGAATTTTGAGAAGAATCTTCAACGTGAAAAGAAGGCTGCCATTAAGCTGATCACCGATGGCTCCGATGCAAATTCTGCACAGCTGGCACAGAATTATCTTCAGGGTGTGCTGGCAAGTTATTTTCAATCCATCAATCAGGATATGAAAATACCATGGCAGGTAAATGTGCATTCGAGGATGTTTTATAACGAAGAGATGAAGGGGGTGTATATGTTTGTACCCGGACTTATGGCGCTGATCCTGATGCTTATATCGGCGCTGATGACCTCGGTAACCATTACCCGCGAAAAGGAGTTTGGCACCATGGAGTTGCTGCTTGCCTCTCCGCTGAAACCACGGGAGATCATCCTGGGCAAGGTCACTCCCTATGTGTTGCTCTCCTTTGTGAACGCATTGACCATTGTCATATTGGGAAACCTGGTATTTGATGTGCCTGTGGTAGGCAGCCTGTGGGTCCTGATGTTGGAGTGTATGCTCTATATAACACTTGCACTCTCCCTGGGCGTGCTGATTTCAACGGTGGCCAAAACCCAGCAAATAGCTATGGTTATGAGTTTGCTGGGATTGATGCTGCCCACCATACTGCTTTCAGGGTTCATATTTCCAATCGATAACATGCCAAACATTTTGCAATGGTTTTCCACCATTATGCCTGCACGATGGTTCATTGTTATCGTAAAAAACATCATGTTGAAGGGAACAGATTTTGCGTTTTTCTGGAAGGAGACTTTGATTCTGATCGGGATGACCCTCTTCTTCATTCTGGCGGCAATGAAGCGCTTCAAAATCAGGTTGGACTAGAAGGTTTAGATTATGAAGGTACTATATACATTGTTAACCAAAGAGTTCAAGCAGATTTTCCGAAACAGTTTTATGGTTCCGGTCATCTTCATCTTTCCTGTGGTGCAAATGATCCTGCTTACCTATGCGGCCAGTCTGGAAATGAAGGATATTAATATGGCTGTGGTGGATCAGGATCACTCAACTGCATCCAGATTGTTGGTCTCCAAATTCTCCGGGTCGCCCTTTTTTCACATGAACCTGCATACAAGCGATTATGAGGAGGCGGTTCGTATGCTCCACAGGGACAAGGTGGATGTGATCCTGCATATGCCGCATGATTTTGAGAAAAGGCTTTATACTGAACAGTCAACGGACCTTCAATTGGTGGTCAATTCGATCAATGCCACTGAGGCGGGATTGGTAAATGCTTATTGTACACAGATTATCACCGGGTTTAACAGTCAGATCAGGGCCGATTGGTTTGGTCTGGACGATTCGGGAAAAATGGCTACCCTGGAGATCATACCGCATTTGTGGTACAATCCGCTTCTTGACTATAAAATCTATATGTTCTCCGGAATTCTGGTGATTATTGTCACCCTCATCGGTATGATGCTCTCGGCTCTTAACCTGGTGAGGGAGAAGGAGATGGGAACCACTGAACAGATCAATGTAACGCCCATTAAGAAGTACCAGTTTATCATTGCCAAACTTTTACCATTCTGGGTCATTGCCATTTTTGAACTGGGATTTGGATTGATGCTGGGTCGTTTGCTTTTTGGATTACCCATTGTTGGAAGCCTGGGACTACTTTTTCTGTTTGCCAGCGTGTATATCGTTGTCATCCTGGGAATAGGCCTCTTTATATCAACTATATCCAATACTCAGCAACAGATGATGTTCATTGCCTTCTTCTTCATGGTCACCTTTATCCTTATGAGTGGGGTATTTACACCCTCAGAAAGCATGCCCCTCTGGGCACAGAAGGCAAATCTTCTGAATCCCATGGCCTATTTTATGAAGGTGATCCGCATGATCCTGCTGAAGGGTTCAGAGTTCAGGGATATCAGCCGGGAGTTTTTCAGCCTGGCTGTCTATGGGGTCGTGATTCTGACCCTGGCCATTACCAATTACCGGAAAACTACTTAAGCAACTCGTCCAGGATCTTGGCTGTTGCCTTTGAGTCCCAGTTGGCAGCACCGGTTTTCTTACTTACCACATGTCCATCCTTTGAGATGATGAATGTAGTGGGATAACCTCTGAAAGACAGGGGTTCAGGGGGATTCTGAGCCATATATAGTACGGGCATCAGATATTTATTTTTTTCCATAAAAGCTTCCACCACCTCGGGATCCTCACTGGTCACCAGAATGAAAGCAACCCGGTCTCCATATTTTCTGTAGAGCTCCTGGATCTCGGGCATTTCTGCTACACAGGGGGGACACCAGGTGGCCCAGAAGTTTACGAACACTACCCTTTGCCTCACATTGCTGAAATAAAAGGGTTCATTCTGACCCCAGGCCAATACCCAGTTATAGTCCATATCCGTAAGGATCTCCTGTTTCTCCTCATTCATAACCCTGGGTGTCTTAATATGCAGGGTAGCCCGGTTGATGGTGGTTAGAATCGCTTTTCTAGGTCCTGGAACCAGAAACAGAATGATCAAAATCCAGAACAGGATATCCCCGGCTTTCTGCCAGATAGATCTGTTTTCTTTCCATTTAGTAAAACGCTCTTTCAGGGTGGCCATTTTTTTGAATTTTCATGCAAAGATAGTTTTTCCCCTTACCTTCGTGCAAGTTTATTATATTTGTTTGCCAAAGTTTATCCATGCTAGAGAAGCTCAAGATTTTCTTCAAGGAGGAGATTTGGTCCCACGACCTTACTTCAAAATCCCGACGCCGCACCTTTCTGATCAGGCAATCGAGGATTTATATCATGGCTTTCAAAGGATTTTTTGAAGATAGGGCAGCTGTAAAAGCAGCTGCACTTACCTATTTCACCATGCTCTCCATTATACCCATTTTTGCCATTGCTTTTGCCGTTGCCAGAAACTTTGGCTTTGAGGATGTGCTGCATCGCTTCATCAACAACAATATGGAGGATCAGGAGGAGGTGATGAAATGGGTAACCGGTATGGTGGATGAACTCTTATCGGAAACCAAGGAGGGAGTCATTGCCGGTATTGGTGGTGTGATCCTCTTCTGGTCGGTGATCCAGGTGCTGAACAATATCGAAGCTTCTTTCAATGACATCTGGCAGATCCGGAAGCCCCGGAGCTTCATGCGGAAGTTTTCAGACTACCTGGCCATCATGATTCTGAGTCCTTTCGCCATCGGGCTTTCCGGAAGTTTTATGGTTAAAATTCAGTCCGCAGCCAATGAAATTGAGCTCTTAAGACCGCTGATGAGCCAACTGATCAAGTCGGTACCCTACGTCTCCATATGGATTCTTTTCACCATAGTCTATATTGTGATGCCCAATACCAAGGTGAAGTTTAAGTATGCGGTCATTGCCGGTATAATTGCCGGAACCATTGCACTGGTATTTCAATCACTTTACCAGGGCCTTCAGCTGGGGGTCTTACGGTGGGGAACACTTTATGGAACCATTGCATTTATTCCTCTCTTCCTGATGTGGCTGCAGATTACCTGGCTCATTGTCCTGATGGGTGCTGAGCTTTCTTTTGCCTACCAGAATATTGAGAATTATGAATTTGAAGATGAATGCGCTTAATCTGAGCCAGAACAATAAGCGGATCTTAACCCTGTTGATCTCCCACCAGATCATCAAGAACTTTGAAGATGGGGTCGAACCCTGGAATACCGAGACCCTCAGTCATGAGCTGGGCATGCCCATCCGGCTGGTCAATGAACTGGTATATGAACTGGTGGAAGCCGGAATCCTGGCAGAACTGGCAGCCACCAATCCCAAGGACCGTTCTTACCAGCCTGCGGTGGACATCAATAAGATCACCGTAGCGTATATATACGACCAGATGGAAAAGGTGGGTGGCGACCATATGATTGTAACAGAGTCGGATGAGCTGCAGAAAATCACCCGGATCCATGAGCATATTCTGCACTCCATCAGGGAATCTCCATCTAACATTCTGCTAAAGGATCTTTAATCCCTGCTTTCGATTCGGCAGGTAAGCTGTCGATTTAACAATAAATTAATCATTCCAGGGGTTTGAGATTTACGTATTATTAGCTAATATTGCAGGACAGATTAAAAGTATGAGGTTTTACATGCAACATAGCGTTCATCATTACCATCACCATGTGAATGGTTAGAACCCTGTGTAGTACATTGTAATCCGGAAATAAAAATTGAGAGGTTTGCAGATACTGCAGACCTTTTTTAGTTAAAAAGAATAAGGATGGAAAAATTAAGAATTGCCATACAGAAGTCGGGTCGCCTCAGTGAGAAATCACTGTTGCTCCTGAAAGAGGCCGGAATCTCTTTAAATAATGGTTCCCGCAAATTACGATCTGAGGCCCAGATCTTTTCCCCTGGAAGTCATCTACCTCAGGGACGACGATATTCCTCAATATGTGGAGGATGGTGTTGCTCATATTGGTATCGTAGGAGAGAATGAGTATGCAGAGAAGGGCTGTGAGGTGGATCTCATAGAAAGACTGGGTTATTCCCGCTGCAGACTTTCCATTGCCATTCCTAAATCAGACTGTTATGAAAACCTGGATGAACTGAAGGGCAAGCGGATTGCCACATCCTACCCTAATATCCTGGAGAAATACCTCCAGGCGCACGGGGTGAAGGCCGATATCCATGTATTGAGCGGTTCCGTGGAACTGGCCCCATCCATCGGGATGGCTGATGCCATTTTTGATATTGTTAGTTCTGGAAGCACCCTGATCAGCAATGGATTGAAAGAAGTAGAGGTGCTTATGAAATCGGAAGCGGTGGTGATTGCTAACCGGAATCTGGATGCTGATATCCAGTCTGTTCTGGATGACCTGATTTTCAGGATCCGCAGTGTAATGGCTGCGTCCAACAATAAGTACATCCTGTTGAATGCCCCCAACGAGAAACTTCAGCAGATTATCGATATCATTCCAGGAATGAAAAGTCCCACCGTATTGCCACTTGCTGAAGAGGGCTGGAGTTCGGTTCATTCGGTGCTGAGCGAAAAAGAGTTCTGGGGAAATATTGATCGCCTCAGGGAACTCGGGGCCCAGGGCATCCTGGTTATTCCCATAGAAAAAATGATCGTATAACAATTAATACCAAAGTAAATGAATATAGTTCGCAACCCCCTGGAAAGTGATTGGCCCTCTTTGCTTGAGCGCCCCCGGTTGAACTATGACACCCTGGAAGATCAGGTACAGAAAATCATCGACGATGTGGCCACAAATGGAGATGCTGCTGTAAGGAAGTATACCAAAGAATTTGACCAGTATGATGCAAATTCCATGAAAGTTACTCCGGAAGAGATCAGTGCAGCTTCCAAAAAGGTGAGTCCGGAATTGAAACGGGCCATTGATGAAGCCACCTGGAATATTCAGACCTTCCACAAAAAACAGATTACACCAATCTGAAACAATTGTTACGACTGCTGGGGTGCGCTGCTGGCAGAAACCGGTTGCCATGGGGAAGGTGGGGCTTTACATCCCGGGAGGATCTGCTCCCTTGCTTTCCACCGCTCTGATGCTTGGAATCCCTGCCAAGATTGCCGGATGCAAGGAAGTGATACTCTGTACACCCCCTAGCAGTGATGGAAAGGTAAGTTCCTCCATTCTCTATATTGCCGGCCTGCTTGGCATTGATAAGGTTTTTAAGGTAGGAGGTGTCCAGGCAATTGCGGCCATGGCCCATGGTACAGAGAGCATTCCTGCCGTCAATAAAATTTTCGGACCCGGAAATCAATATGTAACCATGGCCAAGCAGATTGTGAGTCGGGACACAGTAGCCATCGACATGCCTGCCGGTCCCTCCGAGCTGGCTGTAGTGGCAGATAGCCACGCCAATCCTGCATTCATTGCCTCAGACCTGCTCTCCCAGGCGGAACATGGTCCCGATAGCCAGGTAATGCTGCTCACCGATTCCAGCGATATAATCAGGCAGGTAGAAAAGGAATTGAAGTTGCAGTTGAAAGATCTTCCCAGGAGGGATATCGCATCGAAAGCTCTGGATAACAGCAAGATGATTCTGTTGAAAGATCAAAAAGAAATCATGAAAATGATCAATGAGTATGCCCCGGAGCACCTGATCATTGTCACTCAAAATTATGCAGAGCTGGCCGATCAGGTGCGTAATGCAGGATCGGTATTCCTGGGTGACTATACCCCCGAGAGCGCCGGCGATTATGCATCAGGAACCAACCACACCCTGCCAACCAATGGTTGGGCACACTCCTATAGTGGGGTCAATATGGATAGTTTTTTCAAAAAGATAACTTTCCAGGAGATCAGCAAGTACGGACTGGTCAATATTGGGGATGCCATTATGACCATGGCGGAAGCAGAAGAGCTTCAGGCACATAGTAATGCGGTCTCCATACGATTAAACTATTAGGACCATGTCTTCGACCATAAACATAGCAAGCCTGGTAAGGAAAAATATCCTGGAAATGAAGCCCTATTCATCTGCAAGAGATGAATATTCAGGAAGTGCTTCTGTTTTCCTGGATGCCAACGAGAATCCCTACAATGCACCCTTGAACAGGTACCCTGATCCGCATCAGATCCGGTTGAAACAGCATATCGCTGGAATGAGGGGACTATCAGCGGAACAAATTTTCCTGGGAAATGGAAGTGATGAAGGCATAGATTTACTTTTCAGAGTGTTTTGCGAACCGGGAAGGGATAATGTGATCACCGTAGATCCTACCTATGGCATGTATGGAGTTTGTGCGGAGATCAACGGGGTGGAACGGCGAAGCGTTCTCTTAAACAGTGATTTCAGCCTGGATCCGGATACGGTTCTGAGTGCAGTGGATGAAGGCACAAAACTGATATTCCTGTGTTCCCCCAACAATCCCACCTCCAACTCCCTGGAGGAGGAGGCTATGCTTAAAGATCATCGGGAATGTAAATTGCATGGTAGTGGTGGATGAGGCCTATATTGATTTTAGTGAGGGTCCCGGACTTCTTTCTCTGCTTCAGGAGAATAAGAACCTGGTCATACTGCAGACCCTTTCCAAGGCCTGGGGATTTGCCGGAATTCGCCTGGGGATGCTTTTTGCAGATCCGGAACTCATAAGTTTTCTTTCCAGGGTCAAATATCCCTATAATGTCAACAGCCTGAGCATCGAAGCAGCACTGAAGGGCCTGGACAATGCAGAAAAAAGCAGCCTTTGGATCAAGGATATCCTGGAAGAGCGTGGAAGATTGGCCAAACAGCTGGACTCAGCTTCCCTTTGTGACAGCGGTCCATCCATCCGATGCCAATTTCCTGTTAGTCAAGGTGGATGATCCTTCGGCGCTATATAAGTTTTTAATGGACAGGGGGATCATAATCCGCGACCGCTCCTCAGTACCCCTGTGCGAAGGATGCCTGCGAATTACCATTGGAACAAGTGAGGAGAACCGGACTCTCATAAATGCCCTAAAAACCTTTCAGCCATGAAGAAAGTACTATTCATCGACAGGGATGGAACCCTGATCAAGGAGCCTCCGGTGGATTTGCAGGTGGATTCGCTGGAAAAGCTGGAGTTTATGCCAGGAGTTTTCAGGAACCTGTTCAAAATACGGCAATTCACCGACTATGAGCTGGTGGTGGTCAGCAACCAGGATGGAATGGGAACCGAGGCCTTTCCCGAGGAGGATTTTAAAGCGCCCCATGAGAAATTTCTGGAGGCATTCAGAAACGAGGGGGTAGAATTTGATGCAATTCACATTGATCCCTCGCTTCCGGAGGAGAACTCACCAAATCGAAAACCGCGCACCGGCATGCTCACCAGCTATCTGGAGGGTGGATACGACCTGGAGAATTCTTTTGTGATCGGCGATCGAATCACAGATATGGAGCTGGCCCGAAACCTGGGTGCCAGAGGGATTTTCCTGGGAAAGGGAGCGACAGAAGCCGAGCTGGAATCTGCCGGGGTAACTGAACATGTATCCCTGGCTTGCCAGGACTGGGACCAGATCTATCACTTTCTGCGGAGCTCGCAGAGAAGTGCTACTAGTAATGCGAAAGACCAATGAAACAGAGATCTCTGTAAAGCTGGCTCTTGATGGAGAGGGTCGGACAGATATTTCAACCGGGCTCGGATTTTTTGATCATATGCTGGATCAGATTGGGCGCCACGGGGGCCTGGATCTGGCAGTTCAGGTGAAAGGCGACCTGCATGTGGATGAGCATCATACCATCGAAGATACGGCCATCGCCCTGGGGGAGGCCTTCCTTCAGGCCCTGGGAAATAAGCGGGGCATTGAACGATATGCCTTTGTACTGCCCATGGATGACTCCCTGGCCAGCGTGGCCATTGATTTTGGAGGAAGACCCTGGATAGAGTGGAAGGCCGATTTCAAACGGGAAAAGATCGGGGATATGCCCACGGAGATGTTTTTCCACTTCTTTAAAAGCTTTTCAGATGCTGCAAAATGCAATCTGAATATGGAGGTAAAGGGAGACAATGAACATCATATGATTGAAGGACTGTTCAAGGCTTTTGCCAGAGCTGTGGGAAAGGCTGTGAAACTGGATCCGGAAAGCAACAGACTTCCCACCACCAAAGGAATGCTTTAAGAAACAAGGAATGAATGTAGCTATTGTCAAATACAATGCAGGGAACATCCGTTCGGTCGATCATGCGCTGAAAAGACTGGGAGTGGATGCTCGTAATTACAGATGACCATGAAGCCATCCTGAAAGCGGACCGGGTGATCTTCCCGGGTGTGGGGGAAGCAGCGGGAACAATGGCCTATTTGAAAGAAAGGGAGCTGGATAAATTATTAAAGCAGCTTAGTAGTCCGGTCCTGGGAATCTGCCTGGGACAGCAGCTTATGTGCAGCTGGTCCGAAGAGGGCGATACGCCCTGTATAGGCATTTTTGACCAGGAAGTGAGGCGTTTTCCCTCAGGCAGACTGAAAGTGCCCCATATGGGCTGGAATAGCCTCGACAGGGTGAATGGTGAGCTGATACCCAAAGAACTTGCAGGAGCCTATGTCTATTTTGTACACTCTTACTATGTCCCGGTGTGTAAGGATACGGCTGCTGAGACTACTTATATCTTACCCTTTAGCGCAGCCATGCAGAAAGATAATTTCTATGCTACCCAGTTTCATCCGGAGAAAAGTGGTGATCCCGGGGAATTGATCCTGAAGCAATTTTTGAAGCTATGATAGAGCTTATACCTGCCATAGATATCATTGAAGGAAAGTGTGTCAGGCTCACACAGGGCGATTATGCTCAAAAGAAGGAGTATGGCGATCCCCTGGAAATGGCCAAACTTTTTGAAGATCATGGGATCAGACGCTTACACCTGGTTGATCTGGATGGGGCCAGAGAGAAAAGGGTGGTAAATTTCGGGATTCTGGAGCAGATAGCCAGCAAAACCTCCCTTGTGATTGATGCCGGTGGAGGTCTGAGAAGTGATGAAGACCTGCGTATCGTTTTTGAATCGGGTGCAAGCATGATTACCGGGGGAAGTATTGCGGTGAAAGACAGGGAGTTATTCCTGAGATGGCTGGAGCAGTATGGAGCAGAGCGAATAATCCTGGGAGCAGATTTCCGAAAAGGCAAGGTGGCGGTTTCGGGTTGGGATGAGGAAACTGCCCTGGATCTGAAGGAATTTATTGCCGCATACAGGACCGATGGGATAGAAAAGGTGATCTGTACGGATATAGACAAAGACGGGATGTTGGAGGGACCTTCCCTGGAGACATATAAAGAACTTAAAAATGAAGACAGGCACCTTTACCTGGTTGCCAGTGGCGGGATCAGTAGGATGGAGGATATTGAGCTTCTGGATGAAGATGGAATCGACGGGGTGATAGTAGGAAAGGCAATCTATGAAGGGAAAATCGCTCTTCCTACCCTGGAAAACTATATTATAAACAATAGCTGATGTTGGCCAAGCGAATCATACCCTGCCTGGATATCCGCGACGGTAAGACCGTCAAGGGGATCAACTTTGAAAATGTGATCGATGTGGGCGATCCGGTGGAGCTGGGTGCCAAATATGCACAGGATGGAGCCGATGAGCTGGTCTACCTGGATATTACTGCAACACACGAAGACCGGAAGCTTTTTGCTGACCTGGTCAGGCGCATTTCTGCCCACCTGAATATCCCTTTCACCGTTGGGGGAGGTATAAACCGGGTGGAGGATGCAGATGTGCTGCTCTCAGCGGGTGCCGATAAGGTAAGCATCAACTCCTCTGCTGTAAAGGACCCTGACCTGGTTGACCGTATTTCCAGGGGATTTGGAAACCAGTTTGTGGTGGTGGCCATTGATGCGCAATGGAAAGATGATCGCTGGACCGTTTTTGTAAATGGGGGCCGGATCCCCACAGAAAAGGAGCTGTTTAGCTGGGCCAGGGAAGTTCAGGACAGGGGAGCCGGTGAGATTCTCTTTACCTCCATGAATCACGATGGCACCAAGAATGGTTTTGCATGTGAAGCCTTAAGGGAGCTTTCACAGCAGCTAAGCATCCCGGTAATTGCATCGGGCGGAGCCGGGAAAAAGGAGCATTTTGTGGAGGTGTTTGAAGAGGGAATGGCAGATGCAGCGCTGGCTGCTTCCATCTTTCACTACAATGAAATACCGGTTCCTGAATTAAAGGATTACTTAAGAAAGAATAATATAATTATCAGATAATATGGATTTTAAGAAACTAGGGGGCTTAATCCCGGCCATTATCCAGGATGCCACCACAGATACCGTGCTGATGCTTGGTTTTATGAATGCAGAGGCCCTGGAAAAGACCAGGGAAGAAGGGAAAGTTACCTTCTTCAGCCGCACCAAGAACCGCCTGTGGACCAAGGGAGAAGAAAGCGGAAACTTCCTCCATGTAGTAGAAATCCTGGAAGACTGCGATAAAGATACCGTCCTCATTAAAGCCAATCCGGCCGGACCTGTCTGTCACACCGGCAGTGATACTTGTTTTGATGAAAAGAACAGTAACTCCTACAACAGCGAAGGAATCGAATTTATAAATACTCTCCAGCAGCTAATCCATACCCGCAAAGAAGAAATGCCAGAAGGTTCCTATACCACCTCCCTCTTTAACGATGGGATCAATAAGATAGCCCAGAAAGTGGGAGAGGAGGCTGTGGAACTGATTATTGAAGCCAAAGACAATAATGATGAGCTCTTCCTCAATGAGGCGGCCGACCTGGTCTATCACCTCCTGGTGCTTCTAACAGCAAAGGGAAAGGATATCAAAGAAGTAAGCGCTATTCTGGAACAAAGACACAGGTAAAGTCAAGAAATATGTGCAGGAATAGGCTACCTTTTCGGATCCCGGGATATATAATAAAAGGACCCGGATCATGCGAAGCTATAATTCCGTATCAAAGAAATCACATCAGAAAGCTATAGTATCTGCTGATTACCTTTGTACATATTCAATAGTGCGGTCAGACTAATCAGTAAAGCCTTGTCTCTGTAGTGTTACCTCACCTCATAGTGAGGACTAGGGAAATGAAAACCAATTGTTGCAATATTGCAACATAAGTTCCAATTGCATGTTGGGATTTGCTGCCATGCTTACCAAAAGGAAGTTCAAAGACTTTTTCAATAAAAACATTGCTGCCCTGTAAGCAAAAACCCGGCGCGAGGCCGGGTTTCTACTGTATACACTTTCCTAATAAATTGGGTATATTCTATTTTACATCTGGAGAACAAAATACAGTAACAATAATATCTTCTTTGCTCCATAGCTGGATCCCAATATCATCAAGATCAATTACATCTTGATATGCGTCTATATCTGGCATATATATTTTATCGATATTATCTTTAGTAATCGTAAAATTGGACTCTTGCAGAAATGATTCAAGTTCTAGCCCAATAATGTTCAAGCCATTGTACATCAATGTTTTTCTGCATGAAATTGATACAATTAAGTCCTCTTCGGTATAAATATCAATGCCATCTTCTTCATATGAGTATAAATCCCATTCAGTCTTATCATCACATTTGGAAAACTTGAAGTCATAATCTTGATATAACTTTATACTCTTATTGAACTCAAAAGGCCCAACCCTTTGAAAGGGTACTAATTCAAGTGGTTTCATTGAAGTACTCATCGTTTATTAGCTTTAGAATGTTCTGTACCTTTTTTACCTTTCTCAGCAGCCCTTCTAACATTCTTAATTTTCTGTTTAATCTTCTGTTTCTCTTTTGCTGTCTTGGCTGTAGCTAATTGAGCTTCAAGATCAGCAATTTGCCTCCCAGCTTTCTCAAGTGCGCCAGTATTCCCATGTCGTTCATTGGGACTGCTATCTCTTGCATTATCACTATAATGTGGCCGGTCAATTGGAGTATCTCCCGGTATTGTCAGAAGAAATGAGAAGAGACTAAATTTTGCGAAAGCAGCCGCAGATATGAATCTTGGCAATGGAATCTTGATGGAATGTGTAGTTACTGCTACTGCAGCGGTTGCAGCAGTTGCCGTCTGCCCCCCTTCTGAAGATTCTGTTTGAGATGCTTCAGGGGTAATAACAACATCATCTGCGCTTGCTGTCGTAGTACTCCCATCCTCCATCACAACAACATCATCCTGCTGAACTGGATTTGGGGTGTTTGCTGGAACAGTATCCAGTCCCAGCGGATCCATGAAGTTTATTGGATTATTAAATGTATAATGATATGGGTTGTACTCATGATGGAATTCTGCCATAGGATCCGGCACATGCCACCGTCCTAGAGCAGGATCATACATACGCGCTCCGTAGTCGTACCAGTTTACGTCCGTTTTTGGCGATTTTGCGGATTTCCAGACACACCTCAAAGGCGATTGCTCAAGCTCTATATGTGCAAGTTTTAGGCAACCCATGGCACTTTAAATATAGCCTCTTTTTCTTTTAATTGAGGGCTTCACAGAAGATTGTTTTCAGTTAAAAGAAAAAAGATTAAAACAGTCGAAGTAGGAAAAAAGCTGTACGACAAAGCCTATTATCAATAACACAAAACCTCTTTTATCTAGCTTTGAGGTTTTGCTCATTGTATCATCAAAATCACTGAGTTTGCTTTCCTCGATACCATGGTCCTGCCAGAACCCTACTGTTGATGCCACTTCCTTAAGTAGAGAAGCTATTTTACCGAGTGCTTTCTGACTATCTGCCCAGATTAATGCAGTACCGATTATGCTTATGACAAGCCCTGACAGGCCTATAATGCTAGTTGTTTCCATTCCATTTTTTATTGATGAAGTAAAATACCGCTTTTACAACGGTGATACAAGCCTTTTCTTAACTCCCTGCCGCCGTCCCTTCTTTTGTTTTGCTGGGCCACCGCCATTTGCAGCCCATTGTAAAGCCGTTTGAGCTGGCGCCGGAACCTAATACTTTCCAAAGAGCTGCAAAAGCTCCCACACGCAAAACAACCCGAAGCTATTCCACATAATGTGCATTGATAGTCGCAACACATTGCCCGGAGTGGGCCATCTGTTCCTGGAGGATCCTGTGTTGGTGTGTGCCTCTATTTGGAAGGTCGGCCTATAATGTACATTATGTGCTCCGGGCTTCGCCAAATAGCCCCTCCAGCTGACCCGCCAGAGTTTCTGCTTGCTTCATATCTCTTAGTCCAAAATAGGCTCTGTATTGCTGTTTGCGCAAAAGACTACGGCATAACCCTGGATCCCGGCACTCTGGCCCCTTATTCCGTTTCCTTTTGCTTAAAAGCAATACACCCTGTTGGGTTGCCTAAGAGATCTGATTAAGCAGGCTAATAGATAGCGGCCACTTTACACCAGGGCTTACTGCTTTGGCTTAGGCCACCAGAAGCCGAGCGGGCGGGCAAGTGTCAAGGCTCCCGACAGGGACCCAGGCCTGGCCTTGACTGTGTGATGGTGGAGAGCTACCTTGGCCGAAGACAAAGTGGTAAGTCCCATCAACCTGGCAGCAGATCTCTGTTCGCGGGGCAATTTTACATAATAGCATTTTATAGTTTCCGCCTTTGTTAATGGGTGATTTTCAGTTAAAAAGAAAAATACCGAACCCCCTGATAGTACCGTTACTACCAGCGGGCGGCTATAAAATTTATTATGTTACTTTGCTTCGGGCTGCAGCTTTTTTGGCGTGTCTTTTTGCCTTGAGCGGCGCAATAGCAACTGCATAAAAGCATGACAAAAAAGCGGCTGCAGAAGGGTCGGGATTAGGGACTAGATCATTGCTGCCCGGCCACCTTTTAAGTATTCCTGGATGGAGGATATGCTTAGAAGCTTATCTCTCTTTTCAGCTTCCAGTTTTATTTCTTTATTCCCGGTAACCAGAGATTCCAGTGGGATTCCAAGGTAGCGGTTTAACAGGGTGATCATTTTCAGGGTTAATGGCCTTCTTCGGTGCAGCACCTCTGATACCCTGGTTTTTCCTCCAAACAGAGGAGCAATATCCGCCTGCCTTAAGTTCATTTGCTCCATCCGGAACTTAATCGCTTCTATGGGATCCGGAGCCCCTAACAAGTGATGTTCCATCTCGTACTTTTCAACCAGCAGGGATAAAAGCTCTATCTCTTCCCCTTCAGGGCTGTCAGGTTCAATGGCAGATTCCGAGCTGTTGATCAGGCTGTAGATCCTTTCGCAAGCCTCATTATACTCCTGTTCTGTCTTTAATATTTTAGTTTTCATAACTTACCGTTTTAGCATCTATTTTATCATACTCCGCATGGGTGCCGAACCACACGATAAAAACAATCTTCAGTTTGTATTCAATGTCAACGATTAGCCTGTAATCATTGCCCTTGATATTGAACACTACTCTTTTAGAACTTAATACACTAGCATTCCTGTATTTCGATTTCAGTTCATTTGCATTATCCCAGGCCGAGTATCTTACTTCATAACCCCAGGCTTTTAAAGATTCTGCGGCAGGTTTGTATCTACCTACCTTGCTGTAATCAGTGAGCGTTTTTTCCTTTATGATCCTCATTCAATACAAAGTTAGTAAAAGTTACCAAATAGGGTAACTTTTTGTTAGATTATCTTAACGGATGGAACTTTTCCAGTTTGCCCTGCAACCCAGCCAGATTACCCAGTTGGTAACGTTCCGTGGAGCTGACATGCTTATGTCCGGCCATGTATTGCACCTGGCGTAGGTTGTGCTCTCTGAGCCAGTGGGTGATTACGCTGGTCCGGATCTGCTTTGGATGCAACAACTCCGGCAGTTGTTCTCGGACCTGCTTGAACAGGAAGTGCAGGCTGCTCTTGATATGCTCACTGCCATTGATGCTGATCACCAGCTGCTCCTGGATCCTCTCCTGATTTATCCTCTCCGGTTTGCGTGCCGGTCGGGTTCCACCTACCTCCCGCAGGATCTTCGGCCTGGTCCTGGTAAGATACTGGCCCAACTCTTTTACCTGATCTTCATGCAGCGATAGCACCCGACCATTGCTTCTGGGAGTACCAGGGATCCGGATCTTCGCCTTATCCAGGTTCACATGCCTCACATCCAGACGACCCAGCTCTCCGGTAGTTACGCCCTGGTAGATCAGCAGCCCCAGGATCACCCTGTTGCGCTTATCCTTGGCTGTTTTCCTGAGCCATCCCCTGTATAGATCCTCCAGGGTCTTGTAACTGATCATGCCGGTGGGCACCTTCCTTTGAACTCCCCGAAGGTTCAGGTTCAGTGCAGGATTCGGGATACCGGGATCCATTTCCTTCAGGTATTGGTAATAATGCCGGATACAGCTTAACATCCGGTTCGTTAGCCGCTTGCTCTTATCCTCCAGGCGGCAGTGATCGATAAAGCAGAGCATGTCGTTATAGCCCACCTGATCCGTAGTAAGGTGCTCTTTCTCTAGCCAGGATAAGAAGTACCCGGCGTAGTTTACTTTCTGCCGGATGGTATTCTCTCCATCTTCCAGCTCTTGCAGGTGGGCCTTAAAGCCGGCCAGTTGGGTACGGATCTCTGCGCTGAAGAAGTAATCAGGATTGTGATTCATGGGCGATGTGGGTATAAATCTGGGTGGATTCAAGCGAGGCGTGTCCCAGGAACTGACTGACCTCTTCCAATGACAGACCCGATTGTAACAAGTGGGTGGCAATGGAGTGCCTCAAGATATGCAGACCAACATCTTTCTCGATTCCGGCTTTCCTGGCCAACATCTTCACCCTTTCGATCACCTGGTTGCCGCAGAGACGGCCCACTTGCATACTCAGGAACAAAGCCTCATGCCGGATTTGCTTAAAGCCCAGGATATGTTCCCTGGCCACCAGGATGTACTCTGCCAGATCATCTGCCACCCATTCTGTCATGGGTACATACCGCTCCCGGTAGTTCTTGCCCTTTCTTACGTGGATCATTTTTTCTTTTAACTGAACATCTGTAACGTTCAGCTCGATTCCTTCGCTGCGCCTAAGGCCACAGCCGTAGTACACTCCCAGGATGGCCCTGTCCCGGATCCCCAGCAGCTTGCAGTGCACTTCGCTGACCTTGCCACAGACCTGGTACATGGCAAGGATCTCTTCCTGGCTTAAGATGATTCTGGGCTTGGTGGTAATGGATCTTCTTTGCACATCGATCTCAAGGGTTCCCTTACCGCTTTCCTGCAGATATCTACTAAAGCGCTTCAGAGCATTGATGTTGCTGTTGATGTAGTTATCCGACAGGCTGCCACTCCCTCTTTTGCGTTTTCGCTTTTGCAGGTGGCCATAATAGGCACGAACTACCCTTGTATCGATCTGATTGATCTCCGTAACAGAAGAGACCTTTAACCATAAGTAAAAGTCCCTGACATAGTTAACCGATGCTTGTATGGTGCTCTCAGCATAGCCCATGGCCACCAGCCACCGCTCAAAGCCCTCGATTACTATAACGGAAAAAGCCACTACGATGGATTTTTTACCCCCCTGCCGTGCATTTCGGTGGGATACTGGGACACTGGCTCTAACTCATTGTGTCCGTTTGACTTCAGTATCCCATTTTCCTCGTGGGATACTGGTGGGACACTGGGATACTGATCCGGGGATAAATCAAGGTGTTCCTGGATACGTTCCAGGGCTTCATCCAGTGCTGTTTTTACATGTTGTTGCAGCCGCTGATACTCATCAGACTTTACTACCTGGTACTCGTATCCCTGTCGGTATTTACTGCCTCCGGTGATCTTGATATAACTGTTCCGAAGAAGCTCCAGGATATACCGATTACAACTACTCGATGACATCCGGAAGGCCTCCCGGATCTCCTTGGCATGGAAGCCTTCCGTATTACCTGCCTTTAGCCAGGTCTTCAGCCTTTCAAAAAACTCCCGGGTGGCCTTCGGTAGCTCATCGGCTTTGGCCAGCAGCACATCCCTTAGCAAGCGGTTGGCCCAGCGGATATCCTCCAGGGTGGTCTCGATATACCTTTCACCGTTCTCCGGATCCTGTTTCACTTCCCGCTGGTACTGGTGGTAAAAGGTGATGGTCTCGATTACGGCCAGGTAATGTGAGTTGGTCCGTAGCGGCTTAAAGACATACTCGGGAAGCTTCAGGTGTTCAGCATATGGATTACGCACCCTGATGGGTTTTAGGACCGTCTGCATATCCTTAAAGAGCTCTTTCAGCTGGTTCTCCTGCTTCGTTTCAACTTTTCCGGCAGAGAGCCTTCGCTGGTACTCCATGATCTGCTCCTTGTGCCGCCGACTACCATCCAGGTAGATAAGCAGCGAGCGATTGGCATTGTCCTCATAGAGCCGCTCCCTGGTTGTGGTACCGGCAAGGCAGATCGGACCTTCCACCCTCAGGGTGATGGTCTTCAGATTCCCCTTGCTATCCTTGATGGGGATGGTCTTGGAGATTTTCTTCTTGCTCTGCAGCTCACGAAGCGGGTAGAGGACATTCTCGGCCCCGTCCATATCCTCGATCAAAACCAATTTGTGCTTGAGCTCCTTGCGATCGAAGTAATAGAAAGCGTTCTCACTAAGGATGGTGATCTCCAGCTTGTCCTGCTCCGGGATCAGCTCAGAGATCTTCTCCTGCAGGTAGGTCTTACCCGTTCCCGAGGCTCCCAGGCTGATCACATGCAGGGGCTGCTCCCTTAATCTTGATGTAAAAACCAAATACATTAATAGCCGATTATCGGCCTCACCGATCATTCCCGTCTTCCCGATATCCTCTCCAGTACGCTCCATCAGCTTCTTTGATCGCAGATACCGGATAGCCCGCCGCTGTTGCTGTTCGGTGAGCTCCCTGTTCTTTGGCTTCTGCTCCTTCATGCTCTCGATACGCTTAAGCCTATACTGCTCCACCAGTTCGGTAAGCTCGGCCAGCAACCTCCGGACCACATGAGTACCCGCCTCCAACTGCTCACTCGCCTTATTGATAAACTTCTCCAGGTAGTCCGTGTGGTACAGATCGATCGTGTGGCGTATGCTGTGAAGTGGACTGCGGGTGTCCATCCGGCTGATCTTTACTGTCAGTCGCATCCTGTCTAACTGCTGCAGGTTGATTCCGCCCAGGATCACCACCTTCAGATCACCGCTCTCATAGGTGATGTACTCCGGATTGCGGGTGTTTAGCTTGCCCAGAGGTGACTCTTCGGATTCCGGAGCAGGTACAGTGGCAGCAGCCTCCTCATTACTTGAGGTCGAGCCGCTCTCTTTATTGCCTGCAGGGGCTCCCTGCTCAGTTAAAAGAAAAAGCTTGCGGTTGTCCAGGAGATGTATGAAAATATCCTTCTCATAGGCCACAGACAGGCTGTTCACATCTTCTCCTTTGGGTGTCTCTACCACAGAGAGTTTGATTCCGGGAAGTAGATTGTTGATTGCACTACGGTGCTTCTCGATGGCCTCCTGTCCAGCTGTATCTCCATCAAAGAACAGGATCACCTCTTCCAGTTGCTCCAGGGCTTTGATCGCAGACTGGTGCTCCGATGTTAGACCATTGGTGCCATACAGGGCCAGGATACTGTACTGCTTTGAGATCTTCGGGATCTGCAGCAGAGTGGCCGCGTCGATCACTGCTTCGGTCAGGATCAGCTTCTTAGTGTCCGGCGCCGGATATCCAGGATACAGCCCCCGGCGGTTTTTAAGGTAAAAGTGCTTGCCGGATCCGTTCTTGCCCTCCTGGATGCTGCGGCCATACAAGCTTACCACCTGGCCACCCTTGTCCTTCAGTGGGAAGATAATGCAGTCCTTGGCAAAGGCCGTATAGGTGGTCCCCTGGCCATTAGGTACTGTGCCCACATATGGGATCAGCAGACCAGTACGCACCCAGGCTTGGATCTCTGCATCACGAAGTTTGCCATGGTGGTGGTACTGGCCGCTGTTATATCCCATTTCAAGTGTCTTATAATCCAGGTTACGGCCTTCCAGGTAGGTATGGGGTTTCTTACTGGCATAACGGTGAAGTCCATTCTTAAAGCTCTCAAAGACCTGGCCTAGAAGATCAGCCTGGCTTTCACTTGCCTGGGAGCCTATTCCTGCAGGATAACCCTCTATCTGGGGCTGGCCGCATAGCTCACTCGCTTTGAGGATTCCCTGGTGCTTGCTGCCCTCCTTCAAAGAGCAGAACTCTACAACATCCCCATTGCGGCCGCATCCAAAGCAGTTGTAAGTGTTCGTTTCAGGATAGATCTTCATGCTGGCCTCCTCCTCTACATGGAAAGGGCATTTGAGCATGTGGTTTCGGTCGCACTCCAGGCTGTAGTGATGCAGGACGGTCAGGATGGATAATCGGGTCTTGATCTCATTAATCTCCATTGTTAAGAACTTTTCGTGATGCGTATTCGCATATAATATTACCCATACTCTTTATGTAATCAAAAGACGAACCCTTGGAGTTATGAACATAGGCATCATCAATATTGCCCCTAACGTGCATTTACGCTATATTTATACTGTTAATAATTGTTTTAATCTTTACCGCATGAGCTTCGCACAAAGACTTAAGAAAGCACGCACGGACAAAGGCCTTTCTCAGACAGATCTGGCCAACCAGGTAGGCATACACTATACACAAATCGGAAGATACGAGACCAAAGGAGCACAGCCTTCTGCAGAGGTGCTGTCCAAGATGGCCAACGCCCTGGAGGTTTCATCGGATTTCCTGACTAACGGAACCTCTGATGACCTGGCTGACAGCTCGCTTACCGATAAGGAGCTCCTGAACCAGTTTAAACAGATTGAGAAGATGCCAGAAGCAAAGCGATCAGTGGTCAAGGAGTTCCTGGATGCCTTTATTACCAAGGATAAGCTCAGGAAGTTGGCGGTATAAAAAAACCCGGCGCTGGGGCCGGGCTTTAATATAGCGTATCTGATTCAGAAATTATCGATACTACAATTTACTCGTTAATTTGACTTTAACTCTTTCACCGATCTGTTGTGAAAGTCAGTCTGTTAAAAATTGGAAGAAACGACCGTTCTCATTCCCAAAGAAATAGATTTCAAACCGATCATCATTTGTTATCTCTTGATCCTTCCTAATTTCCATTTTCTTTGTTTCACCACAAATATCAAAATAATTGTTTGTATGCTCCATCACAAAAAAATCATGATTCTGGTAAACGAAAACACCAGTTAATTCATCTGACTCCAAAAACATCCTTTCTAAATCTGTTCCTTCAATTCTAATTACATTGTAGTTTGATTTTTGATCGAAAATTATCCCAATGCTGAATGATACAATGGAGGAATAGTATTTGCTCTCTTTCCTTTCATTTTCGATTACATAATCAAGAACCTTGCAGATGCTCGAATCTTTAATTGCAAAAATTGGAATTTCTACATATCCATCTCGCTTATCTTCAAGGCTATTAGTCTCCTGCGCGTTACAACTCGCAGAGAATAAGTTGATTATAACCAGTACCAGTATTGAAGTTCTACTAATCAACTCCCATAAACTTTTTTTCTGCATCTGTCCAATTTTGTCCATATAGTGATTTACTATCATATTGTTTATAACCTTTACCTGTCACATAAATGTATGATTCTGCTTTTGGAAACTTTGATTCAACATCAGCTGCAACACGGGCATCTCCACCTGATATTTTAAAACTACCGCCAGGATGATTATGATTTGTTTGCCTTATTGAATATCCTCCCTCCAACACAGCTACAGTTGCGGCTGTCCTACCTACTGGATTTTCTCTATTTACTCCTATCATATTCTTACCCTCATCTCCCCATTCATTCCCAATTCGTACAAGGCCAAACTCTGTCTTATTCTCTATTGTATTATCAGCTAAATGCTGAAATATCTGGGTTGCTTCTTTGTCACCATTAACTTTTAAGTAGTCAACCAATTTATCCTTATCAGTTGCCAAGGTTACCTGACCTTCAACAACTTTTTTATCCAATTCTAAAGAAGCCCCTTCAACTCTATTTCCATTCTCATCAACCTTATGGAAGCTATCAAACTCAGTTTCTTTGACATTACGTACATTACCCTTATCATCAAATTCATACTCATCAGGAACAGTTCCATCAGGGTCGATAAACCGTATAGGATTGTTAAAAGTGTAGTTGTAGGGTGACCAAGCACTCATGGATTCCGCGGCTGGATCAACTACATGCCAACGTCCCAGTGCCGGATCATAAAACCTCGCCCCATAGTCATACCAATCAAGATTCACACCCCCGAGTTGTTCATCCTGAAGTTCTTTGCCATTGTATAGGTACTTATTCTCACTTAGGCGTTATTTTCGACACTATATCAGGAAGTTATATATATCCTAATTAAGCCTTCTGGTTTAATAATGTTTCAAAGAACGATTCTGAAAGATACTTATATCAATTGAAGAGAAAAACCCGGCGCAAGGCCGGGTTATTTTTAAAAAATTCAGTCTGTATTAGTCTTATCTGCTGGACTATGAAGTAGCTTTGAACAATTCAGTATATACGTCTCTGAAGTAAGAGTTGCTTTCAGCAGCCCCTCCTGATTATCTGTTTCAAAATCAATATGATATATGCCCTGCATTGGATTGTTGTCAGCCTTAATGTGAAGTATATCCTCATTTTCTTTGTCCATTTGCCAAGTGCCCTTTTCATTTTGACTCCTATCAAAACGAGGTAAAATGCATAGTTGCTTTTTCTTAAAAGTAATCATATTTGACCTGAAGAAAACATCAGTATTTTCACTTATTGAATATGTTTTGTCGATTACCCAAGTTCCAATTATCTTCTTTTCAACCTCTGTCTTGCAGGAGAAAAGGAAAATGGAGAGTAATATAGTTACGAGAAATTTGGCTTGCTTTTTCATCGAAATAAGAATGGAGAAAATGAATAACTTTAAACTACCTATTGTCGTTTGATTCTTTCTTCATCATAGTTGCCAGAGATATCTTGCAATATACTGACCCCTATATTCATAATGTCCTGATTATTGGTTGTGTTTTCACCTTGAAGAACAACATTAAGGATATCTGTTAAGCTTCCCGTGTTCATGTAATCATCGGGTATCATTCCAGCTCCAATAGCATCATTCAGGTCACCAAGAGCTTTCCCGAGCACTTCAGCTGAAGAATGATCCTCTATTAGTTTAATATCATGAGCCACTAACATGCCGCCAGCAAATTCAAGTCCAAAGTTGATTGCATTAATAGCTAACGCTGCTCCAGCAAGTCCTTTAGCTGATGAACCTGGACCACTAACTAATGGCCTTTGCTTTTGCCTCATATCTGGAGTGCCATTCTTCTTTGACCCTCGTTCTGTGTAGGTTTGAGTAGGGTTATATGATGGATCAGTAGCTCCATATGTATTGTCCATCGATGCTCGCTGTCTATCTCCGCTAGATGAAATTGACCTTGCCTCAAATTTTGCAATGGTTGTATTATAGCCAATTTCACCAGGCTTCCAATAATTTGGATTTTCATTAAGCCTATTGATTCGATTTCTAGTTACATTATGGAGATTCGCTTTCTTGACCCTGACACTTCCATGCTGTGCTATAATTCTTGCCTTATTATGATCCAAATATTGCAGCCCCCATAAATCAATACCGCTTATGGGTCTGTTTTCAGCATAGTTATAAGGAGTAACATGATAGAACTTTTCAGCAATTGGATCAAGGCAAGTAAATCGTCCCAAAGCCGGGTCATACATACGGAAATTGAA
>CAVWDQ010000023.1:0-216424 GCA_963753765.1 uncultured Bacteroidales bacterium | reverse complement strand
GGTGAAGGTATAGGAAGCATCGATGATGTTCTCCTGAAATCCTCCCTGGCCATCGTATTTGAACCAGCGCCCACCACCCACGATATCGTCGGTCCCGTCTCCATCAATATCGCGGCATAAAGCCCTTCCTGTTCATTGGTCGATTTCCATCCCGGATAACCATCCTGGCCGGTTTGCTCCATTTCACTATCCATGTAATAGGTATAAATCACTTTCATGGGCCATTCTCCCTTATGTTTGGCTGGTTTTTCAGGAATCTCTGCCAGGAAGAGTTTACCTCCTGACTGGTTCCAGAATACCAGCTCCATCTGCCCGTCACCATCGTAATCTCCGAAAAGCTGGTCGTGATGCTTATTGGCCCCGGAATCTTTAATCAGGTGCCGTTTCCAGGGTGTATCCGGTTTATGCTTAGGGTGCGGATTTTCCCACCACCAAACCTGGTTGGAGCGTCCTTCCCCACCAAATACTACATCCAGATCTCCATCTCCGTCAATATCAAAAGAAGTGGAGCCCGCCTCAATGCGCTGGGGGGTCTCATCAATGATATAGCGGTCCCAGACCGGATTCCCCTTTGCACCTAAACCGGCATATTTATAAGCCACCACCGAAGGAGCGGTGGTCCGTTCGGTGATAAAAAACTCATTGATTCCGTCGCCATCCATATCGAAGATGGCAGCAGCAGTCTGCTGATCGCCTGCATTTGGAACCTCAATATCACCATTGGCAGATGAGAGGTGTTTCCATGTAAAATTCTCTTCTCAGGGCATCGTTGCGGTAGAGGTGGAGAGTCTGGTAATGATCCCAGCCCACCCCGATAATCTCATAATCCCCGTCGCTGTCCAGGTCGAAACACTTGGCCCCCAGGTGCATTTCATGTCCGGTTCCCACCACCTGTGCCGTAAAGTTGGCCTTCCCATCATTCAGGTATACTTCGGTTTTATGCTCCGTTCCCTTGTGCTCATTGGTCACCAGGTCCACATCCCCGTCCTGGTCCATGTCCGCGGCATCCAGGTTGTTCATGGACCACTGTGTGACCACCAACCCTGTGCTCCCATGGATCCGATACCGGATCTTTCCCGGCCAGGAATACCCTGAGGTTCGAATTGGGTTCCAGGCCCGGATAACGCTCCTCGGCAATGGCAATATCCAGTAAGCCATCGCCATTGAGGTCCACGATCTCCACACGGTCCACCACCTTGACCTCATCACTTACCAGGTGCTTGGTCCAGAGCTGGTCAATGTTTCCGGGATTTTCGGCCCAGTAAAGAAGTTCTGCTTCCTCGCCGGCTTCCTTTGAATCTCCAAAAGCCAGGTCCAGATCCCCATCCCCGTCAATGTCCCCAATCCCGATCCCTTCGTCGGAATGCGACTCGGCTATCAGTTTAAAGTCCCACAACTTAGCGGCCGGGTCCTCCGGGATCACTGCACAGTGAATACCGCCTTCAGCAGCCAGCAGAACCTCCTTTTTGCCTCCTTCAAGGATGTCGGCAATGCCTGAACCCTGACCGTTTTTATGTCCGGTTGATGGTACATGACCTATGAGCCGGGCACTCCAGGAAGAACCATTGAGGTCATCGGCTTCCAGCCAGATCACATTGGGCAGGTCCTCGGCAATGATATCTGCCAGCTGATCCCCATCCACATCCACGAACCTGTAGCCATCATAGGCAAAGCCGAATTCGGTACGTTTCCAGGTACCTTCCATGCTTTCTCCCGGGTTGAGATAGAAGTATTTTCCGCATACGATGTCCTTATATCCATCCTGGTTGATATCCACTGCATCGATCCCAAAGGATCGGAGCCAATCCGGTCCGCCCATGGGATGCATCATATCGCTGGTGGAATCGATCTCAATATAGGTCCACTGGTCGGTGGGCAGGGTTTGTGAAAAGAGTAAGCCAAAAATAAACAAGGTAGCAAGTGAGCATATAATTCGTTTCATGGATTGATGAGTTATCAGTTATTTTTTATTTTTCTGATTGTTTCTCTGTATTGTACTTGATCAAGAGCATGATGCCGGGCCATTGTACCTCCGCACCATGAACCATTCCCTCCGGGTAAAGGGGGGTAAGACCAGTTTTCAGTATGTTTTCGCCCTGCTTCAGGGAGTATAGTTCTTCCAGAGGAATGTTGTGTTCAAAATAATCATATTTTGGACCTTCTTTGGTGAAAACCAGAAAATCATTGATATAAATCCCATTAAAATATCCAGGACTCCAGGTCCGGAAGACCATTTTGGCCTCCACTGCCCGTTCCAGATCCCCCTTGATCTGGAAACGCTCCGAAAACTCACCGTTCCGTGTAAACCATCCTTTTGGTCTCATATAAGGCTTGCAAAGTTCCACGGAAATATCCGGACGTATTAATTCCAGGTCGAGGATGGCTTCACTCATATAGATGAAACCACCTTCTTCATGGATCATGGCTGATAGTTTGATGTCTTGTGTCTGGTCGGGGATCCATTCCGCATTCCAGTTGAAGGCATAGGGTGAGTCAGTCAGGGTCCCAACATGGTTGTATATCTGACATTTGTGATACGAGTAGTGCCATTGTTTGTAGAGTCCGTCTCCTTCCAGGTCAGGACCATCGTAATAAGCCACCAGATCAATTTTTTTGGCTTCCTGGCCCTTAGGTAAGACTACCTCGATCTGATTTTCCATGCCAAGGACATCTCCTGATTCAGGCCGGACGATCTTTCCCCTTTCCTCAAGCGCATCAGCTTCGTAATACACCCTCACTATCATGCCATAAACCAGGTTTTGGGGCCACCAGTGTCCGGCTGTATCCACTTCAAATAAAAAGCTGTTTCCACTCCCTTTCTTAAGGTCCTTCAGTTCCACCGGGACGATGGCATTGAAATGATGGGCATAGGCCGATTGGGGTTTGAGGATATGTAAAGCCTCGGGAAGGCGAAGTGGATCTTGCCCATTGATGCTCACCCTTAAGCCTTCAGTTTCTCCATGACATAACATCTTCTCAACCACCAGCTCTGCTTTGAATGGCCTTCTCCAGATCAATATCAAAGGGGGGGATGATCACTCCATCTCCCTGGTAGTTGTCCACCACTTCTATCAGCTTATAATCCAGCCTTCCTCCCACCCGCAATGCTCCGTTGCAGTCGCCCGATTCATTGAACCATTTATATTCTTTATACAAGTCTCCCGGGGCTGGTTGTGCGAAGGCTATCAAACTAATGCTCAGAAGATGTATGATGATAAACTGCCTTTTCATTTTATGTTTTTTACTTTTATTAAAGGTTCTGTTGGGCAATATCCAGACAGTGCATAAATTAAATCATTTTCATTTAAATAGCGGCATTTTTTTTACTTTGCATCCTACTTAAATCAATTTTCTTCTTCTGATGAGAGTTACATTTACCCTCAAGCCTCTACTGGTATTCACAAGTCTTGTGTGGATTTGTAGTGCTTGCTCTGTTGGACCCGAGAATGAGATTTCAGTGAAAATATGGTACGGTGAGGACCAGCGCTTCGGTGAGTTGGGAAATCCCCAAAGACAGATCAATATTCTGGGCAACATTCAAGACCTGAGCGATAGCTGCAGGGTTTTCTATACCCTTAATGGCCGGGATGAAGAAACAGATATCACACTGGGTAGTGATTTGCACCGCCTGGCCATGGAAGGAGATTTCAATATTGATATTGAAAGGAGCGAGCTCCGGGAAGGTAAGAACCAGGTTGACCTGTTCATCGAGCGTGACGGGGAGGTGCTTTTGTCGCGGACTGTAAGCTTCAGTTATAGCTCAGCTAACAGCTGGCCCATTCCATATTATGTGGATTGGAGCAAGGCGGGAAAACTACAGAATGTGGTGGAGGTTGTTGACGGGAAATGGGAAATTACTGTTGGCGGCGTTCATATCAAGGAGCAATACTATGACCGGGTTCTGGCATTTGGCGATAGTTCCTGGACCAATTACGAAGTGGAAACATCGGTGGTGTTTCATGATTATATCCCACCGGTGGAAGGACCTCCCACCTACAATGTTTCCCATGTGGCCATTGCTTCCCGGTGGCCAGGGCATGATCACGATAATCTGCAGCCCGACAGAAAATGGTTCCCGCTGGGTGCCACCTCTGAGTTCAGAATCACCGATGATTATGACAGCTGCAGGTGGAGGATTTTTGATGGGGAGAATTTCTATGTGGAGCAGGAGCTAACGGATTACAGGTGTATTCAACCAGAGAAAGAATACAGACTCAGGCACCGTGTTGAAGACATCTCAGAAACAGAAGCCCGGTATTCCGTGAAATTCTGGCCCGCAGATGAAAAGGAACCCGAACAATGGGATTTACGGGCTGTGGAAGTGATGACCCGGAAAGAAACCGGAAGTGCCCTGCTGCTGGCCCATAACACGGAAGTCACTTTTGGAAATATCTCTGTAATTCCACTAAACCCTTAAATACATTTTTTCAATTACTTTTAAGCATATGAAAACAATCATAAGCCTTTTTCTACTCACCACTATACTGCTACTGGTCTCAGGATGCAATAACGGCGCTAAAAAGTCTCAATCCGAACAGGCGCCATTGGCCGATCTGACCTTTAAATCCCGCGTGATCTCCGACACAGCACTTTACTGGTGGGCCCACTGCCCGGCGGATGTTACCGGGGATGGAATCTCGGACCTGGTATTTATCAATCAGAATTCATCAGGAGGGTACCTGGCCTACCTGGAAGGGCGCACGGACGAGGAACTTTGGGAGGAAGTCGTGATTGCAGAAACACCTCCTTCGGGCGGACTTTTTGCATCGGGCGATATGGAGTGTGGCGATATGGATGGAGATGGAGATATCGATGTACTGGGGATCAAACACCCCGGAGAATGGCAGGATGCCGGCGCCGAAGCAGAGATCTACTGGTATGAAAATCCAGGATGGAATCCCCACCCGGTAGGTACAGTCCCCGATGCGGTAAAGGATATCAGCCTGGCCGATTTCAATAAAGATGGACTGCTGGATATGGCGGTACTAACGTTCGATGAACACACCATGAGCGTCTTTCTCCAAGAGACAGGAGAACCCTGGAACAGGGTTTTTTACGTGGAGCAATTTGGCAATCTGCACGAAGGAATGGGAGTGGGGGACTTTGACGGCGATGGGGATACAGATATTGTGGCCACAGGTCATATATTCTACCATCCCGGGAACGATCTGACAAAGAACTGGGAGACCGAAAACCTGAATGAAAAGTGGAACAATCAAACGGGCGACTGGTCACGTAATGCGACCAAAACATTTGTCAGGGATATAGATGGAGACGGAAGCAGCGAAATCTTTATAGCTCATTCCGAACGGGCCGGTTATCCCCTTTCTATGTACAGCAGAACAGAAGAAGGTAGCTGGAAGGAGCAGGTGATCCTGGACAGCATACCGGCCTGTCATACGCTTCAGGTCTTCGATTTTGACCTCGATGGGGCCTATGATATCCTTGCAGGTGTTAATCGTGGGCGTGCGGTAAACCTGGGATTCGAAAGTTATGAGGTCATGGTGCTGCTAAGCAGGGATGACTTCAGCTCATTTGATCAGAAGATACTGACCACCGGGGGAATTTACAACGGACAGGCAGCAGATTATGATGGTGACGGTGATGTGGACATATTTCGTTACCCCGATCATGAGGCCATCGAATACTACCTGATGGAAAACAAGATTATTGATTAAAAGGGACCTATTCGTGGGTTAAAATTCCTTAAATGAAAAAGCTATTCCCGGTACTTGCATTAAGTTTCTTTGTTTTATTTGGAGGCTGTGCGGACAAAAAGGTGACAGAGCCTGGCCTGTCCCAAAAATACAGTGACTACTTTGAAATTGGA
The DNA here is from genome assembly GCA_963753765.1 of uncultured Bacteroidales bacterium. Taxonomy (GTDB): domain Bacteria; phylum Bacteroidota; class Bacteroidia; order Bacteroidales. Next base: position 210,594 of record CAVWDQ010000023.1, on the reverse strand, counting down.
GCAGCTATCGGGAAAAGCCACTTGGAAAACTATGATACGCTGCTACTGAAACAACACTTCTCAAGCCTTACAGCCGAAAATGACATGAAACCCAACCGTACTCTCAACAGGGACGGAGAGTTTACTTTTGAAGCGGGTGACCGGGTGGTGAATTTCGCCAGAGAAAATGGAATGCTGGTGCGAGGTCATACCCTGGTTTGGTATAGCCAGACCGATGATTGGTTTTACAGGGATTCCACTGGAGCATATCTCTCAAAGGAAAAGATGCTCGAGCGAATGAAATGGTACATCCACAGTTTACTCCATCACTACCAGGGCAGGGTTTATTGCTGGGACGTGGTAAACGAAGCCATCGCATATCAAGAAGATGATTTCTACCGGGAGGATATAGACTGGTACAGGGTATGTGGACCGGAATATATTGAAAAAGCTTTCATTTACGCACGGCAAGCAGATCCTGAGGTGAAGCTATTTTATAATGACTACAATCTAATCGACCCCGTGAAAGCGCATAAAGTTTATGAAATGGCAAAGGATTTCCAGGAACGGGGTATCCCCATCGATGGAATCGGAATGCAGGGACACTGGACCCTCGAAGACGTGAATGCAGAGAACCTGGCCGGCTCCATTGAGCTTTTTGCTTCACTTGGTCTGGAAGTACATATCACCGAAGTAGATCTCTCCATCTATCCTTTTTACCATAACCTGCCTGCCGAATCCCTTACCGGGGCCGTGCTTGAATTTACACCTGACCGAGAGAAGCAGCAGGCCGAAAAATACAAGGAGATTTTCGAGGTGCTCAGGGAGAAATCGAGTGTAGTAACAAGTGTCACTTTTTGGGGAGTAGCCGATAATAAGACCTGGCTCAGTAACTATTTTGTCAGGGGAAGGACCGACCATCCCCTGCTTTTCGATACTGCATACAGGGCCAAGGATGCAGTCAATGCAATCACTGATTTCTAAATGGTCATCTATGAAAAAACCAATCCTGATTCTATGTGTATTAAGTCTCATGGTTTCATGTTCCATGGAGCAGAATCAGGCTACCCTGTACATCTCAGATGAGGTATTGAATCCGGTTAACAGGCACCTGTTCGGACATTTTCTGGAGAAATGTAGCTGGGGAGGAGAGATGGGGGAGACCTGGTGATCAATCCAAATACCGGAACCTATGATCCACTGATCCTGGAGCAGCTCAGGTCCATGACCATCCCTAACTTGCGCTATCCGGGAGGATCCGATGTGGATTACTATAACTGGATCGAACTTATTGATCATGCTCCGGGTCAAACTAAGCGAAAGCCTTATCGCGAGTATCAAAAAGGACCTGAGGGCGAAGTGGTTTCCGACAACCGGCTTGGCCTGAACGAATTTTTGGAGCTTTGTGAATTACTGGAAGCCGAGCCCATCCTTGTTTTAAACATTGGTCAGGCATATCACAAGACCCAATCCATTCAGGAGGCCAAACAATCAGCTGCAGCCATGTATGCCTATTGCAATCTGCCCGCAGCATCGGGCAATGAGTGGGCAGACTACCGAAGTCTGAATGGCCGGGAAGATCCATACCATGTGAAATACTTCGAGATCGGGAACGAATACCTGGGATATGAAGGTTTTAACTGGAAACCTGACTATGACCTGGGCGAGCCCATTGAGCACCTGTATAGATGCATTAAAGCAGTTGTGGATACCCTCTATGCCATGGATCCTGAGGTTAAACTCATTGTGGATGGTCCTATCCCCGAACTAAACGAAATGCTGGAAGCCGGGATAAAAGAAAAGATCTCCTACCTGGTCTCCCATACCTACGTTCCCTGGGGAATAAGTTCGATTACTGTCGGAGACAGCACTGAGGCAGATCTGAGCTCCATGACTCCCGAACAGGTCTGGAATGCCTGGGTGGCTACACCGGCCATCGATCCGGAAACTGGTCTTTCAGAGCTTCCATCCGACGCTTATCATAACTCACCACTGAATTCAGGCTTTCAGGTTGCTGTAACTGAGTGGAACTGGAACGGGTGGCTCGAAGGAGATCCGAAAAAAGCCGGGCTTACAGAATCGGATCTGGCCAAAGGAGTGGGTGCGGCTGGCTTTTTACATGCCATGATGCGAAGGGGTGACCGTCTGGCTCTGGCCTGCCAGAGCATGACAGTGGGACAGTCATGGGGTATTACAGGAATCAGGGTTGATCCGGAATACAAGCAGAAATCAGTACTGCTGCCTACCGCGCTGGTAACAGGTCTTTATTCCAGATACCATGGAGACAGGCTGCTGCTTGCGGAATACAGGAATATTCCCTCCTATGAACAAGCCTTCCGGATGAATTCCATTGCTTCCCGGAAGAAGGTATCCACGCTTGATATGCTTTCCACCCGAACCGAAGACCAGCTTTTTATCCATGTGATCAACCGGAGTTATAGTGATGCAATCAGGCTGAACATAGATCTCAATGGAATGAGTGTGGGGGAGGCTTACCAGCGGCATAGCTTAAAAGGTGATAAGTCTGTTGCAATCTCCAATAAATCCTTGAAGCAGTCAGCCGAGATTGTCACTTCAGAATTTCAGCAAAACGGGAAATCCCTGGTTCTGGATGTGCCGGAAAGTTCAGTGTCTGTCTTTGTATTTAATTTGATATAATCTAATTTGATTCCACCAGGTGTTTTATTTCCTGCAGATCCTTATCAGCAGATGAATTTCCCACCATCACTGTAAATTCAACAGGCTCAACTATATAGTTCATTTGGATATCGTAGAATTTCAGTTTGGCCGGTTTGCACGTATCTGGGTACTTCAGGGATCTGCTCTCGAAGGGCGTACATGTTGAATGGGCGAATAGGCCTATAAACTTAAGTCTTATTACAAATAACCAGATGTCTGCAGCAAAATTTAATCGATTAATTAAAAAATGCCTATTGAAGTGTTAGAAATGCCATTTATTATAATTATATCTCACAATTGACTAATTTCATAGGCTTTTGGATTATCTTCTTTTTACATGGTATCAAGAATTCTATCTATACGTATAAGCCATTATATCAGAGTAATACATCAATACGCGACATGTATAATAGTACTTACCTTGTTGAATACTGAAAATAGTTCTTAAATTTCTTGATAATTTAAACGTTTAAGCATATATTTGAGGCTGACCTTAGGATTAGACAGTTTAAGTAGATATTTTTCTAATAGTTAAAACACCCGGATATGAAAAAAAACCTATTGATTTATTGCCTGGCCTTAATCATCCCATTGATTGGTTTGAGTTCCTGTGAGGAAGAAATCCCAGCTCCCACAGTTTCTTTCACCTTTGAGATAGATGAGTATGAAGTGACATTCACCGCAACAACTACGGATACAGACAGTTATATGTGGGATTTTGGGGATGGGTCGACCAGTACTGAAGCCAATCCAGTACATTCCTATGTTGTATCAGGAACTTATACAGTAAGCCTGACTGTCACCGGAGGAGGAGGCGATGCAACTGCTTCAGAAGATGTGGAGACTCTCCCAGGATTTGACGAAATGCTTACTGGCGGACCTACAGCCCCCAACGGCAAGACCTGGGTATTTAGCCCAAGTTATACAGAAGGTGTTGACGGAGGAAGTGCCGTGGAGCCAAGCATGACCATCCTGCTTGCTTCTGCCGAAAATTTGCTGACGGTAATTGGATTCCCCGAGGAATATAACGATGAATTCACCTTTAAATCCGACGGCACCTATACGGTGGACAATAAAAATGGTGCCTCCCTGGCCAACCTGATGTGGAGTCTCTATGGTGGAGTTCCTGGGGAGATAGTGTCAACTCCTGCAGCTAACGAAATAGGTTTATGTACCAAAGCTTGGGAATCCCCTATAACTTCTACCTGGACACTCCATGAAGAGGACTTTGTTATAACAGCCGCACCTTATGGGGGAGCGGATGTTCCTGCTGCCACATATGATGTGACATTTACCGGTGAAAAGATGATAGAAATTTCAGGAGATGCTTATTTTGCAATTCTCGATTCACCTGTAATTCGCAAGTATATCATTAAATCCATCACTCCTGATATGATGAGGGTGGCAATATTTATCTGTGCCTATTGGGCCGATGAAATTGATAGTGGTGATTACCCTACCCTGATGTTCCATTTGACACTGGTGCCCAAATAGGAAGTACAGAGTCTTAAAGTAGTTTCAAAGTTTGGAGGGCCGCAGGAGAAGTTATCAGGATTCTGCGGCCTCTTCAATGATAATAACCTGATCTAAAACCTTCCTTATGCCTTGTTTGAATCCTCGCCATTCACTGGTTCTTTGCCTCCTTGTTGCATTTGTCTTATTGGATGCTCAGCAACCCGGTCCAGCAACAAAAGTCAAATCAAAATTCCTTGAATATAAAATTTCCATGGATGACGGAGTTCACCTGGCAACGGACATCTACCTTCCAAAGAAACATGGCAGTCACCCAGTGGTACTGGTTCGAACTCCCTACAATAAATCTGTGGAGCAGTGGTTGGGAAAGGCTTTTGGCCTGTTTGGTATTGCAGTGGTTGTGCAGGACTGCAGGGGAAAATACGAATCGGAAGGAGAATTCTATCCATTTATCAATGAACGATCCGATGGATTAGCCACCTTGCGATGGATTAGAGAACAGCCCTGGTCCAATGGAGTAATCTCAGGATGGGGAAGCAGTTATCAGGGTATTACTCAGTGGGCCATATCTGACTCGCTTGACTTTTTATCCCTAGTTGTCACAGGATCCAATCTTTATGAATTCCTTTATCCAGAAGGTGTTTTCTCCCTTCAGTCCGCTTTCCTTTGGGGACTTCAGAATGCTTCGGTCTCCCAAAATCAGTTGACTCCGGAAGAATTCACGACCTCTTTCATGCATTTGCCCCTGTCCACTGCTGATGATTCCACCCTGTCTGATGTCCCCTTTCTGAACGACTGGCTTAGCCATGAGAATTTTGATGAATACTGGGAATCCATGGACTTTCGGGGGATGTCCACTGCTCCGATGATATCAGTGGCAGGTTGGTACGATATTTTCCTTGATGCACAAATCAAAGACTTTCAGGCGGTCATTGCATCCGGTGATACGGAAAGTCGCCTGATTGTGGGACCATGGGCTCACGGGCCATTGAGTGAACCCAATGATTACGGAGGAATTAAAAAAACAGGAAAACCTCAGAAGATATTTAAATACGTCAAGAATCATCTGAAGGGTAAAAACAACAGACTCACCTCTCCCTTTAAGAACAAGCAGTATAATCTTTTTATTCTGGAAAGGAATGAATATGTAGGTTCTGAGGAGTGGCCTCCGTCCGAAACCCGTATCATCCCATACTATATTGGTAAGGAGGGCTATTTGGGTCTGGAAAAACCTGTAGGAAAGGGCTTCCATGAATATGTATATAATCCCCTTGATCCTTTACCAAGTCACGGCGGAACCGTGTTGGGCGAGGCCGTGGGACCCGCCAGACAGAACGCGAATATTCAAAGGTTGGATCAGCTCGTGTTTAACAAGGAAGCGCAGTTAAACCCCCTGATCCTTCTGGGCCCCGTTACTGCATCACTATGGGTGTCAAGTGACGCTCCCTGCACCCATTTTTTCGTAGAAATTCAGGATGTGTTCCCGGATGGAAAAATCATCAACATCCAGGAAGGGATAGCCCGTGTTGAATTTCAGAGTGTTAATCCCCAAAAAAAGGATATATCCCTATGGTCCACCGGATACCAACTTAATCCAGGACATTCTCTGAGGGTGATTATCTCCTCAAGCTGGTTTCCGAGGTATAACCGAAGCCTGAATACTTGCGATCCCATAAGTAGTGCTTCGGAAATTCTCAGTGCAAAGCAGAAGGTGTATTTTGGATTGGATACACCCTCTTCCATTAATCTTCCAGTATATTCTATGGACAGACTAGAAAAATCCAAAAAATAACAGAACAAAGAAATAATCACATGGACTTATATAAAACTGACAGAAAAAATCACGGAAGTATTGTCTCATGCTCGGGTATATTTTTCTTCGTGGCCGGATTTGTAATTTTTATGGGGATCATTACCGGAGAAATGTTTTACTCACTGGAATTTACAACCCGGGATAATTACATTAGTGAACTGGCGGCAGCATTACCCCTGGGTACCCCGACACCTCAGCCCTCGGGAACCATTTTTAATCTGTCCATGATCTTGAGTGGATTACTGATTATGTCTGCTGCCGTTTTGACCTTCATGACAAATCGCAGACCATTATTGAACGTTTTTATTTTCCTTTTTGGGGTGGGACTACTGGGAGTAGGTTTATTCCCCGGAAACGTGGCGCCATGGCATGGAATATTTGCCTACGTCATCTTTCTATCGGGAGGAATTGGAGCTGTTTTATCTTTCCGCCTGGTTAGCCAGCCTCTGAAATATGTGTTCATGTTTTTCGGTATTCTGTCATTGCTTCTGCTTTTCTTTTCCATTCGATTCGTGCCGGCACTTGGTGTGGGAGGTATTGAGCGTTGGGTTTTTTATCCGCAGGTTTTCTGGATCATGGGTTTGGGAGCTTACATTCTTGGAAGGAACACGCAATCCCATCTAAATCATTAAGGTCGGTTTATGCGATCCCAGTTCATTCACTTCATCGTAATGATCACGCTGTCCTGCTTATTGCCAGGATCCGGTGCCCGTTTTCATAGACAGATACTATCAATATGATGATGATGCAAGCTCCTTTCAATCCTCTTAATTAACTGAAAATCTAATAAACCGTGGAAAAAGGAAAGATTGAAAACTCCATTGCAGAAGGGGTAGCAATTGTTTCAATTAATAATCCACCAGTAAATTCGTTGCCGGGCTACCTGATGGTCGATTTGGGAGAAAGCATTGCACAATTGGCAAGCGATTCAGAGGTAAAAGTGATTATTATAAGCGGAACAGGTAAAACATTTGCAACTGGAGCCGACATCAACGAAATGGTCGGTGTGAAATCGGCTTCTGAGGCAAGGAAAATTTCGGAAACAGGACAAAAAGCATTTTCTAAGATTGAACAAAGCCCGAAACCAGTAATTGCTGCCATTCATGGCCTATGCATTGGAGGTGGGCTCGAACTTGCCCTGAGCTGTCACATGCGATTTGCTTCCGAAAAAACCATTTTTGCCATGCCCGAAATCCAGATCGGATTACTTGCAGCTTTTGGAGGTTCGTACAGGCTACCGGCTGCAATTGGCTATGGAAGGGCATTACAAATGATACTTACTTCCCAGAAAATCAACAGCAGCCAGGCGCTCTCTTTCGGACTCGTAAACGATGTTTTTCCAGCTGAATCGATGATTGACGAGGTAAGAAAAATTGCTCTTCAAATGTGCAAATATAGTTCGGCAACCATGCGCTATATATTGCAAACTGCGCTGAATGGCCGTTTTACCGGAATTAATGAAACTCTGAGAGCCGAAGCCGAAGCGGTTGGAAAGCTGTACGATATGAACGACCTTAGGGAAGGTGTTTTTGCATGGGTTGAAAAGCGAAAACCAAATTTCAAGGACTGCTGAATTACCAATTGGTGTCATATAGAAATAACGCGTAAATCAATTTAAATGGAAAGCTCATCAAGAAAAATCAGATCAGTTATCGGGGCAGGGTCCCTGATTATCGCGTACGCTCTGTTTTTATTATGTTCCGCGAATGTAGTTGCCCAAAACGGAGTAAGTCCCTACAACAAGGCTTACTCCGGCAAAAATCTCGATAGGATCGCATTCCCCATAGGAGGCCTGGGTTCGGGTATGTTTTGCCTCGATGGTACTGGTTCGGTGTCACATTTATCAGTAAAACATAAACCCGATTTAATGAACGAGCCGGTGTGTTTTGCTGCAATTAGCGTAAAAGGCAGGGAAAATGGGGCAAAAGTTCTCGAATTGCAGGTACCCGACTGGAAGGTTTTTGGACTCCCCGGGTCAGGGATGGGAGCTCCGGGCAAACTCTACGGTTTACCACGCTTTGAAACTGGCTCCTTCGTAGCCCGTTTCCCCTTTGCCACGGTAAACCTGCAAGATGCCGACATTCCACTGGAATGCAAACTAAAGGGATGGAGCCCTTTTATACCAGGTGATGAAGACAACTCCAGCCTGCCGGTAGGCGCATTCGAATATACCTTTACAAATACCTCATCCGCAAAGCAGCAGGCTGTTTTTTCGTGGAACTCCAGAAATATTCTGGTTGAATGGGGTGGCCCGATTCTTCCAACTAAAGGCGGCTTTATTATGTCTGAAATCCGGGAGGATAATAAAGAACTTGGGAAAACCGGATTTGCGGTCTATACCGACGATCCTGCGGCGGTAGTCGATTATTGCTGGTTCAGGGGCGAATGGTTCGATCCTTACATGATGCTTTGGAAAAACATCGAAACCTGCGCATTACCAGACAACCCGCCAAAAAGCGAACCGGTTATGGGCGCTTCTTTCTATGTTCCTTTCACCTTAAATCCGGGAGAGGAAAAAACCATTCGAGTATATTTCTGCTGGTTTCTTCCCAAAAACGAACTCTCGATAGGAAATGTGCCTGGAACCAAAGATAAATTGCCCTCCTACGAAACCTGGTATGCCGGAAAATTCCTTAGCATTGATGAGGTAATCGGCTACTGGACAAGCAACTACAACGAGTTAAAAAAGAAAAGCAAGGTATTCAGCGATGCATTTTACAACTCTACCCTGCCTCCTGAAGTAATTGAAGCGGTGGCTGCAAACCTTACCATACTGAAATCGCCCACCATACTGCGCCAGGCCGACGGGCGACTGTGGGCATGGGAGGGCTGCGACTATACCCAGGGCAGTTGCCATGGCAGTTGCACCCATGTATGGAACTATGCGCAGGCTATACCTCACCTTTTCCCAAATCTCGAAAGGACTTTACGTGAAACAGAATTCAAGGTGAGTCAGAACACCGAGGGACATCAGAATTTCAGAGTAAACCTGCCCATTTCTGAACCTCCTCACAATTTTTATCCTGCAGCCGATGGTCAACTGGGAGGAATCATGAAGGTATACAGGGAATGGCGTATCAGCGGCAATACAGAATGGATGAAAAGCCTTTATCCTAAAGTGAAAGCAAGTCTCGATTTTTGTCAGAAATCGTGGGATCCTGATAAAAAAGGATACCTCGAAGAACCCCACCACAATACCTATGATATCGAATTCTGGGGGCCCAATGGCATGTGCACAAGCTTTTACCTGGGAGCACTTACAGCATATATCGAAATGAGTAAAGCAATTAAAGCTCCATACAAAGAGTATGAAGCAATGCTGAAAAAAGGGAAAGCATTTATGGAATCGGAGCTTTTCGATGGTGAGTACTTCATACAAAAAGTAAAATGGGAAGGCCTCCGTTCACCCAGTCCGGTTGAGGTGGCAAAAAAATCCTACCGTACAAACTATAGCGAAAAAGCCTTGGAACTGTTGAAGGAAGAAGGACCCAAGTACCAGTATGGATCGGGCTGTCTTTCCGACGGGATTTTAGGTATGTGGATGGCAAGAGTGAGCGGACTAGATGAAGTTATTGACAACGAGCTGGTGAAAAGTCACCTGCTGGCCGTACACAAATACAATTTGAAACCCGCACTGATTGACCATGTTAACCCACAGCGTTCGACCTATGCGATAGGCAATGATTCCGGACTCTTGCTCTGCACCTGGCCCAAAGGCGGCAAACTGTCCTTGCCCTTTATTTACAGCAACGAAGTCTGGACAGGAATTGAGTACCAGGTAGCCAGCCACCTAATGTTTAAAGGCGAAGTGGAAAAAGGACTTGATATTGTTCGGGCTGTACGCAACAGGTACAACGGTACCGTTCGCAATCCTTTCAATGAATACGAATGTGGTAACTGGTATGCCCGGGCCCTCTCGAGTTATGCATTGATAGAGGGGCTTACCGGTGTGCGTTACGATGCAGTGGATAAAATCCTATACATCGATTCAAAAGTAGGTGATTTTACCTCCTTTCTGAGCACAGCCAGTGGTTTTGGCAATGTGGGTCTGAAAAAGGGGGAACCATTTGTCAGGATAGCAAGCGGAATAATTGAGGTGGAAAAAGTGCTGGTTTCAGGGGTGGAGAAAGCATTGAATTAATATTTGAAACAAAATACAATAAAAAAACAGGCAAATTAGATCTTAATGAAGGTCTTGTTTCGATACATGTACCACATGATCAGGTAGATGATCATAAATCCACCAAAATACCTTATGGTGTCGAACCAAGTTGCAATCCACTGGTTGAAACCTTTCAGAAGTACTTCTGCCATACCGACAAAATTGTTTCCAAACAAATGCCAGGCAACATATCCAAAAATAGCATTTGACCCGAGGATGATTAACCATCGGATGCCTTTTCGTAAACCCCAGACATCGATTATCAGGTAGAATATGCCCAGCATCAGCACGCAGATGCCCCCGGAAAAAAGCACAAAGGAACTTGTCCAGATTTTTTTTATTATCGGATGCCACTGGTCTATGATTAAGCCCAGTGCTACCAGGATACCCCCGTAAATAAGGAAATTCCAGAATTTTCTGTAGCGATGGACCCTGGCCTGCATCATGTATCCTGAAAATACTCCCAGCATAACAGTAGCACCGAAATTCAGTGTGGAGACGATCCAGGTGTATGAACCCCAGCCAATGAAACGGCCCATCACAGTTTTTTCCACAAACATGGCCACATTTCCCTCAGGATCGTAGGCCCCCAGTGTACTTTCCCCCACAGGTATGAGTGCAATGATGGCCCAGTAGACAGCCAGAAGCCCCACGGTGGCAAGTATTTGGAATGTTACAGGCAGGTACAGGACAAATACGGTGGCAATCAGGTAGCCTGCAGCAATGGCCTGCAGTGTGTTGGTATAGAAATGTATTTTATCAATATCATAGGTCAGCAGGTTTCCCTGAACTACCATGCCCAGGATCCACAATATGAGTACCCGTTGGATGGTATGTTTCCAAATGGGGCGATCCGATGTGGCTGTTGCCAATCTTTTTCTGTAGGAGTATACCATGGAAACCCCTACCAGAAATAGGAATAGAGGCATGATGATGTCGTAAAAGTGAAATCCGAACCAATCTACATGGTCCATCTGTACTTTAAGAAAACCGGAGATCCTGCCATGGAATATATTATCCAAACCCTTGAAAACAAGATCTCCACCCATGATCCAAAACATGTCAAACCCCCTGAGGGCATCTACTGAAACTACCCTTTTCCCGGTAAGGATTGTTTTGTTCCTCACCTGGAAAACACTCAATTCATCACGCAGATTTTTGAGGGCTAGCTTATTTATCATTATGTGGCACCCATATAAAATCAATCCCCACGTGCTTGAAAGGTATCTCATCGATATATATTATTTCAATCGTATTTCCCCCTGGTTTAAGAAGCAGTTTCTCTGAAAAATGGTTATCAAGAATTTTATATTTTGAATACAGATCAATGACTTCTTTGCCGGAAAATTTGATCATAGATCCATTGATTTTGAAAGAGACCTTAGCACCCTCCGGGCTATGTGAGCAGGTCAGCCCGATTTTACCTGGCAGCTCTTTTTCAGACTCTATCTCAAAGGAGATCTTCTCCCCGGGGCCTTTGGGTTTCCATAGCACGCCACCTTTCCCGGCATATAAATCGTCCCTTTCAAATTCGAGGTTCAGTCCAGGCGCAATAAGATCCTCTGCCTGTATAAAGTCATAGCCTGCCGAACCGGCTGCAGCCTCTGGTTTCCAGGACTGGTAACTAATCTTGCACAGATCCTCTGCTGTTAACTGCTGGGAATGTTCCAGGCTGCCAGGCAAGGCGTAATAATAGACCATCCTGGCATAGGTAAAGCCCGGAACCCTTCCATGATGGCCCAGCTCCATGTAAAAGTCAAAGCCTTCTTTGAAAGGAATGTCGTCAAGAATATGCCATCTGAAATTTGATGCATAGCCGCGGTTGCCTGGTCCGTCATTTCGTGGTTGTCCACAGTATGGGAAAGAGAACAGGCGTGACGATGACCATGAATAATTGTAATAGTCCTCCGACCCTGTACCAAAAAAAGAGGGAAAGGTATCCCGGTCTATGAAGATCTTTTCATCGCCTTCTCCCCACCAATTGCCCCATGAAGTAGGTACATTGCTGGGATTGTAGATGTAAGCTGCAGCACCGACGATTCGACCTTTCCCTTCAACTTCCGCATATAAGATATCTTCTATCGGGGACATTGGATTGCCCATACTCTGGGCAGTCAGCTTATAATCTGCTTTCCAATGCGCATGGAAATGCATGGAAGAAACGTCCTTCCAGGTATAGGGAGTGGATATCACCGATCCGCTTATCCCGATTTCCTCTTCTGAAAAGTTTTCTATCTCCATTCGGACAGAAGCCTTAAACGGCATAGTGAACCTGCATACAAAGGTGCTGTCGTTGGAGATGGATACGGGGAAGGAATGAAATGAATAAATCCCTGGTGCCGTACCAAAAAAATCCCCCAGGGGTGATTCAACCTGGGGTCTGGATGAATCATCGAAATATATTCGGAGAACTGTTTGTCTCAGGGTGCTTTCGCTGAGCTCGGTATTCAGTTTCAAAGAGATGCCTTGAATGGCTGCCGGCCCTTCCTGACTCATCAGGTCTACAGTAGTAGAAGCGGGTATTTTAAGGTCAGGCAATTGTTCCTGATGGATCTCCGGACTTTGATCAAGCATGGATTCCTGCAGTTTTTGGTTGATATCCTTCAGCACGGGAAGGCAGGAGGAGATATTTTCTCTCTGGAAAGTCTCCACTTTGATGCCCGGATCATAAAGCCGGACACCCACATGGTAAAAATGAATCTCTTTTGTATCGCCAATCCATTCTATGCGGCATCGTTTTTCAAAAGGGATGGGGAAATATACTGCATCGAATTGCCTGAAAGAATTCAGGGAGTCCATGAGGCCTGCCTGCCCGCTCAGGACATCCAGGGTAAGCCAAAAGAAATCCTCAGCACTCCCTTCATACACCGGCGATTCCATATCATCGAGGTAAAACCGTATGCTTCCGCTGATGCCAGCCGTCCAGAGCCTCACTATGGCTCCGGGACCTGTCAGATCACATATCAGGTATTCACCGATTCCCTCCGTATTCGGGTCTTTTAGGATTTCCTCAAATCCGGGTACGGCTTCATTCCCAAACCCGTCCTCATTGGCAAACCAGAAGGCTGAATCCGGATGCGTGCTCCGCCTGTCGTAGGATGAGTACTGAACAGTCCTGTAAGCATGATCCGGCCACTCAGCCAGCCTGGATAAATCGTTCATTTCCTTCAGCAGACTTGAAGTGTTCACGATGTCCGGATCCTGGCGGCATGCGCTCAACAGCATGGGAAGGATCAGTAAGGTGATAAGCCTAAGGCAGTCTAAAGTATTTTTCCGCATTCTTATAATATATTTTATCAATGACTTCACGAGGAAGCTGCAAACCTTTTACCTTCAGCGTAGAGTCGGTACATAAATAAATCCAGTGTGAGTTCCAGCCATTTCGTATTTGTTCCAGCTTTATGGGTAGATCCGATTCTGGCACATCATGCACCTCATTGTCTGTGCCATACATTATCCTGTCCTGGTATTTGATCAGGAAATCACGGACTTTTTCCCGATTAATTTCTGACTGGTTTTGCAGATGGTACATTCGGGCTGACAAATCGACTTTGAGATTTGGATATTTTTCAAATCGTTTGGCCAATTCGTCTGTACTCCATTCAAGGCTGCCCAGGTGAGCCCCGATAAAATCAAGCTCCGGGTGTTTTTCCAACAGATTGTCTCTTGCCTGAATTTGCTCTTCGTACGAGGGTACCTCGGGGTGCATGTACATATGGTATTGAGGATGGTTACGGTAATAATATGCATTCGACGGGTTGGTCATTTCCTCTTCCGGCATCCAGCAATCCTTTGGTTCGCCAAGATGTGCCATGACCGGGATCTGATTTGATTCCAGGTAATTAAACACCGGTTCAAAGGCCGGGTCATCCACCATCACGAACCTGCCGGATGAATCCTGAAGCACCATGCCGATATTCTTCCAGATCTTGATTCCCCTGGCACCTGCCTGCAGGCAGCTGTCGATTCGGGAAATGGTTTTAGTCGCGAAATCATGCTTCCCAAATCCATCCACTGAGAATGTACCGAAGAAGGCAAACTCCCCCTGGTAGGCTGACCAGATGGTATGTGCAATGTGCAATTGTTCGTCGATGGAATACTCTCCATCCCAATTGGGAGTTAGTATTTTGAAATTCTGTGAAAGAGCAAATTTCATGTAGCGATCATCCAGGGTGAGATAGTGAAAATGAGCATCAATTTTTTCAATTGTTTCAAAATCTTCAGCATTGTAGAATAATTCTTCCCTTTTGCAGCCGAAAGATGACAGCATTGCAACGAAGACTAAAAATGAAAATATTGCAATCATCTGCTTCATTCTCCAAATCTTTGGTTAGCTCTGGCACAGGTAGTTGAACCGACTCTATGTCGGGATTGAGATTAACTTCGAAGGGAACCTTTACATACCAGTATGCGGTAAGCGCTATATTGACGGGCACATTTGCCCAGTGCCACATTTCAATGTTTGAGCTGATCGAAGAATGGAATGGAATGGCATCCAGGGAGCGATGGCGCATATTAACTGTCAGGCCCCGTCTGGTATTTCCTGTTCCTTCCGGCTGGCAAATAAAAGGATGCGAAAAGGCTTGGGGTCTTGCAAAAGAATATCCATAGTAATCCTCTGAACCCGTCCCAAAACTGGAAGGAAATGCTTCCCCGTCCACAAATATTTTCTCATCTCCTTCTCCCCACCATTGATAGGTACTATTATACAGGGTGATCCGATCCCAACATATACTCCTTTCCCTTTGATATTAACGAAATTCAAATCGAAGGGAGTCCCTTCTTATCTCTGCTTGGATCTGGTGATATTCGTGCCAGGACGTACCGAAATACATGCTTCCCGAGGACCATCTGTAGGATTTAAGTCCGACGCTACCTTTCAAACTTACAGGAAATTCACTGTGATTTTTGATTACCAGCCGACAGGAATCCCTAAATGGCATGAGCCATAATGACTCCATACTTCCCTTTTCGTCTCTATGGTTCATCCAGCTTTGATGGGGATTTAGGCTATAACCTGTTCCGAAAAAATCTCCCACGGGGGCCCAGATGTCTGGTATCCGTCAAAAGAAGCCTTTAGCACCACGGAACGCAGGGCCTGAGCCATATCTATGGCCTCCAGTTCCATCTTTAATTGACTGACGGCCGTTTTTCTATGAACGGAAACAATCCGAATCACCCGGGTAAAGGACCTGGTTAAACTCTTTTTCGACCATTGTTTCTACCCGGTGATCTTCCAGCATTCTTCCTGCTTCTTCCAATTTTGACCTGGCTTTGGAAGGGCTTTTCGGCTAACTGAAACCACCTCAACAGGTTTTTTGTAGAGTCTGCAACCGATGTTGTAAAAAACATCGGGCCAATAATATCCTTCCTCGATGTAAGTGCCTTCCAGCTGATGAAGCAGCACAATGGAATCGTTTTCATAGGTCACTTTGCAGTGAATGGCAAAAGGCAGGGGACATAAAAATTATGGTCATAATCCCTGCCTTCTTCACCCAGAGGGGCCCCTTCCTGAACTGAGACGGCCAGGGGGGGCAAGGCAAGTCGGGGGCCGCTAAGAAGTTCATCGGGAGCACCTTCTTTACAGGAATGGTATCATGATCCATATAGACCCTCAATTTTCCATGCTGGGCCTTGTAAAAAGTCATCCACCATCTCACTATGGCACCGGGACCTTCTGCATCAAGCAAAAAGATTCTCTTCTTCCCTGATGGGTTTCGACCCCATTAAGTGGGACATGTCGAAATTCTCAAACCACCCTTCCCCATCCGGCGCAACGGAGGCACGGTTATAACTGCTGAACTGTTGATGTCTGTATTCCTGTTCTGGGAAGTAACTCAGTATATCCCGGTCGTGCATATCTGAAATCAAAGTGATCAAGGCTTACCCTTTTCTCACAACTACTTCCTAAAAACAGACAACACAAACCCAATGCACAGTTTAAAAGCAATGCCCTGCTTTCATTCATGCACTTGTTACCCCTATCCATTCTTCCAACTCTCACCATCCGGGATTTTCCCTGCGAAGAGCAGAATTAAACAGTCAGTTCATCGCTTGGGATAGGGGACAGGTAATCTCTTTCCGGATTAATGCGAATCCATCGGGTAGGATATTTGGTAAGGATCTAGATATCCATCCGCTCCACATACAGGTTTTCTCCGATAATAATGCTTGGTCTCCGCTCCATCGATATCAAAGTATTTCCCTTCCAGGTTTGACCCGATGTACTTAATTCCAATGGTCGCTGGTTTTCGATGAGGTGATGGGCCCTCCAGCGTGCCAGGTCATCCCAACGTGCATTTTCGAATGCCAGTTCAACACGTCTTTCACGTCTGATCTCATTGATCACCGGGGAGTGAGCTGGTTATTCCCAATCGGGATCAACGGTTATATTGCCCAGGTCCAGGTGAACCATTCCAACCCGGTCACGCAAAATATTTACAGAATTGTCCAGATCTCCCTGGGTGATGCTGCCCAGTTCCGCCGCCTCCGCATAAATCAATAAAACCTCAGCATAACGGAATACGATGGATCCCATCCAACCCACACTCTCCTGCTGGGCATATTCGATGTTGACCCCCTTGTACATACAATAGCCTGTAGTAGCTCGCCATTGGCCTACACCGTCAATGGGCGGCTTGTCAAATTCAGGTCTTCGCCGCCACAGGGACGGTTGATGGTTCGAAGATCACCCGGAAGAAAAATGGTTTGAGCCATTCGCGGATCACGGTTCTGAACCTCCAGCGAAGAGAATCGTATCCTCCGAAGAGGGAACTGGTGGAGATAGGTTGACCGTCTGTACACAAGTAACTATCAGCTATACTTTTGGTGATCCCTATATCCCCACCGGCATTTGGCAGGTACTGGCCCAGATTATACGTGACCTCGAGTCCTACATCGTATTTTTTCCACAACAATACCTCCGGATTCCCAGGATAATCCAATTGGTTAAATAAGGACCAATATGCCGTATTCGCAGGGCTGGAATTATCCAGACCTGCCGTTCCCAACTGCATCAGTTTCCGCCGCAGTGCGGCCAGGGCAAGAAAATCAGTACCATCTTTTCCGGAAACGCCAAAACCGGTTCCCTGATGGTATTTTTCCCAGGTACCTTCATAGAGGCATACCCTGGCCTTTAGAAGGATGGCACATTCTTTATTGATCCGGAAGGGTTCAGATTCCTCCCTACTTAAGGCCGGGTTAATGGCACCATCAAGACACGCGACGATGGAATCCACCATTACAGATCTGCTCTGCCGGGGAGAGAATAGTTCGGGCGATTCTGTATCCAGGGCTGGGTGAACCACGGTAGATCCCCAAAGTTTTTCAGCAAATCAAAATAGATGAATGCTTTAAAGAATTTCACTTCGGCAATGTAAATTACTGCATCCAGGGTATCGGTCAGCTGATCGTAACAGTGATCCAGGAAATAATTTGCCTGTCGTATATTGCCCCATTCCCATCCCCCTCCACTGGAAGGAATGGTCCTAATACCTGAAAGTCGCATATCCGGCACAGTAGGAACCAGGTTGTCACTGTTCCTTCTGACCAAAATGTCCCACCCCCATAACCGGAATGGGAGGGTAAGAGAGTATAGAAGCTGTTGGCATATAACTTCAAATCGTTTGGAGTTGTGAAAAATTCATTGGGAGACAATTCATCCAGGGGGTAACGTTCAAGAAAGTCTTCGGAGCAGGAAACGCACAGAATAATAAACAAATAAACGGAATGTATATATATCTTCTCATGATCGTTCAGTTTACAGATTTAAAATGTCACATTCAGGCCCACCGAAAGAACTTTCTGTAGTGGATACATCGTTCCGCTGCCGTATAAGCCACCGGTAAGTTCGGGATCAAAAACAGAAATAAGTTTTGTAAATGTGAGCAGGTTCTCTCCCGACAGGTAGATCCTCAGATTTTGGATTTTTACTTTTTGTGTCAGGCTGATGGGCAATGTGTATCCGAGCTGCAGTGATTTCAGTCTGAGGTAAGCACCATTTTGCAGATACCGGGTTTGGGTCTGATGATTTTTATCTTCCCCGTTTGCAAAATAAGGACGTGCCCAGTAGGCGTCTGTATTCTCTTCTGTCCAATAATCCATGTGTTCCTCCAGACCAATATTCCACCACTTGTTCCCCACGATGCCCCAGAAGAGCGACCCGTCCAGGGCAAGCTGTCTTTTCCCACCCCCTGCCAGAGCATATTAAAATCAAATCCCTTCCAGGATGCACCTAGAATTGCACTGAAGGTATATCTGGGGCTTGAGTTCCCGATTATTGAGAGGTCCCCCGGATTGTCTACCGTATTGGTACCTATGTCGATTTTACCATCTTGATTGATATCCTCATAATGTACATCACCCGCCCTCCAGACTTCAGGTGACAAATAGGATTGATTGTGTGACGGATCCTGGGCCTGTTCATCAGATTCAAACAAACCCACGGTTGTATATCCCCAGATCTCTCCCAGTTTGGCTCCTTCATAGAAAGCGCCGCTAAGTAGTTTCTGTGGATTGTAGTAACTGGTAATGGTTGAGTGGCATCGGCCAGCAAGAATTTGGCTGAATAGGAAAAGTCCTGTATCCGGTCCCGCCATTCCATCACCACTTCAAATCCGGTCGTTCTTAAATTGGCATTGTTCGATTTTGGGACTTCAGTTCCCAATACCACAGGATAAGATTCTGCAGGACCGAGCATGTCCAGTGTATTGCGAATGAAATAGTCAAAAGAAACATTGAGTCGGTTCTTTAAGAATCCTACATCAATCCGATGTTGGAAGTCCTTACCTTTTCCCAGGTAATTCCCGGACTTATGAACCCGGCCATCTGTACATAATTTGGCAATCCGTCTTCCATGATCATAGGGAAGAATTGGTAAGAAGGGCAATCGTTCTACATAGAGGTAATTTTCCACATCCTGGTTCCCTAACGAGCCAAAAGATGCCCTTACCTTCAACATATTTACTACCTTTTAAATGGGACTCCAGTAATCCTCCTTTGAAATAATATAAGCTGCCGATCCTGAGGGAATATGCCCTAGCGATATGTCTGGGAATCGTGAAGAACCATCATAGCTCCCTGATACCTCCAACAGGTATTTGTCGTTGAAGCTATAATTCATCCGGCCAAAGAAGCTCCTTGTGGAATAATGACCCATCCCTCGTCAGTTTCTTCTTTGCCGGTGGCTGTCGGGATCGAAGGAACCTCATCGCTGACCAGGTCATACCTGGCAGATTCCAGTTGTCTTTATACAATTCCTGTTCATATCCTGCCATGACAGTAAATTGTGAGTTCCGAATTTGTCTCTGGTAGGTCGAATATATGTTGGGAGAACTGTACGTGCTTGCATAGAATGACATGTTATAGCAATTGTTCCCGACTCAAGAAGTGGTGGGCCATAAGCATTTGTTCCGTAAACTTTTGCTTCATGGTTGGTGTACCCTGAGGGATTCATTTTCCATCTGTAGTTCGCGTATATGGTCCATCCTTTAAAGGGTTCGATCTCTACCCCAGGAACCATGATATATTCATTTTGGTCTTGATCGTACATCCCGCCCTGCTCCAGCCAGATCTGAGTCGCTTCTCCTGACAGGTTTCCATCTGGATAATAGGGAGCATTGGTGGGCCATTGGCTGGCTAGGCTATAATAGAATATTCCTTTTCATAGCTCGGACGCGAAATTTGGTCCGGCTGAATTTGCTTGATAAATTAAATCGCAGCCAGTCATATACCATGGAATTTACTTTGGTATTTATGGTATTTCTGTATGACTATCGTGACCATACACGAGCAATCCTTCCTGGTTGTAAGTGGAACCGGAAATATAAAACTGTGTTTTTTGATTTCCCCCGCTGACACTGACATTGTGTATGTTATTCGGAACCCATTGTTTATAGGATTCCTTATACCAGTCCGTATTTGCCCAGGCACCATTTAGCTTAGCCAACCTGTGGGTTAAAAGGAGCAGGAATTGTCCAGTAATCAATTTCACCCCTGATACTTTTCCATATTCTCGATAATCACCGGGCGAAACATCAGCGGGACTTCTGAGTCCCTGCATGCTGCATTGAAGTACTCTGCAAAACGGAATGAATTGACCGAGTGAGGGACGATGGTTGGCGCGGGAAAGGAAAGTTGTTTGAATAATTTACCGATATGCCATCCTTTCTACCCTTTTTGGTGGTCACCAGTACCACCCCAAAGGCAGCTCTGGCGCCGTAAATAGCCGAGGCAGCTGCATCTTTTAATACAGAAATGCTTTCGATATCGGCCGGATTCACTTTATAGAGGTCCTGTTCAATCCCATCAACCAGAACATAGGGTTCTCCTCCGTTGATGGATCCCAGGCCCCGTATATTCATATTCATTCTGGCTCCAACTTCTCCGCCATCAGCACCCACCGTGATATTCAGGTTGGGAGAGAGCCCCTGAAGTGCCTGACTCACATTGGATACCGGGCGGTTTTCGATGGCTTTGGCGTTGACTACGTCCACTGCTCCGGAAAGGTTGATTTTTTTCTGGGTGCCATAACCGATAACCACCAACTCTTCAAAGGTTTGAGCATCTACCTCCAATTGTACATCAATGACTGTCCTTCCATTTACAGCGATCTCCTGGCTCAGGTAGCCCACATAGGAAAAGGATATGATGGCATCCTCACCGGGTGCATCTATGGAATAGTGGCCATTTGGATCAGAGATGGTTCCGATGGTGGTCCCTTTCACACTGATATTCACACCGAGCAGGGGGGACCCGTCTGCGGCATCGAGCACCGTTCCGCTTACAGTATGTACCTGTGCAGCAGCAGATATACCCTTATCTGCCAGGGCGGGAAGTGCGATAAATCCGTTGAAAAACAAAATGAAAAAGAGGGTGGGAAGGTGATTGGTAATCATGCAACTTAACAAGGGTCTGTTCTTTTTTCTCATTGTTTTAGGTATTGATTGTGGGATTATTCTTCTCCATGTGTATAAAGCATTTCACTTTTTTCAAGGAAGGGGAGTATCTCTTTTTTTGTCAGTAGAGCAGGTCGCAACTTTTTCTCGGACAGCATGTCCAGCTGATCACCGCTATGTGGATTCCCTGGCTGGGTGGCATTCCCATAGCCCAGAAGCACCTCTGCATGCACTTTCTCGCCGAATTCTACCACTGCCACGAATGTCTCTCCGGCTATGGCCCTTTTCTTATGGTCCTTGTCTTCGGCGAAGTAGAGGGTCCTGAATATGCCGTAATCACCGGGACCGCCGTTGGCCGGGAGATCGATGTCATTTATCCTTAAGCGATATACCTCCCCCCAGGACACATCCAGGGAACCATAGCGATTCAATATCTCGCTGGCAGCTTTCCCAAGCAATTCAACGGCCTTCTCTTCTTCCCTGAGGCCTTTGGGAGTCTTAAAGGGCTCAACGGGGTTCCACGGTTCTGCAAACATGGATGCATGTACCCTGTCCCACCATAAGGCAAACAGGACGGCGCCTTTGCTGTCTGTTTCAGTTTGCCGGTCCCAGGTCCTGAGAACATTGGCTGCCTCAAGGCTTAAAGAATCCGGGAAATTATTTACCGCCATTAGCAGATCATCTAAAAAACGATCGGCTGCTTCCATTCCAGTATTGTGTTTAGTGGTGATCAGGTCCTGAAAGCTAATGGAAGGTTTATTGCTAACCATATTTACAGCGCGTTGTGGTCTCAGGAAAGTTCCTTTACTTGAAAAATAAGGAGGGAAATCCTCTGAACGTAATACAGGTGGATCGGTACAGGTCCATGGTGCATCGTTACAATTCTGTACAAATCCGGAAGGCGGGTTCAGCACCCTTGGTAAATCTTCATAGGGATGGATATTATCCCATATGAATTTCGAAGCTGTTCCATCAATAGTGCCTTTCCAGAAAGCAAAATCCCCTTCCGTTCTAACAGGTATGTTCCCGTTGAACAGATAGAAAATATTACCTTCCCTGTCAGCATAAATCACATTAAACATGGGATTCTGAAGCATCCTCAGGGCTGATTCAAATTCCTGAAAGCTACTTGCACTGGCCATCAGATGATACTGTTGAAAAATTTCTGAGTTTTCCAGTCCTGCAACGCGCACTGCATAGGCATTTTTCTCGTTTTGTCCGACAATGGGTCCGTGCTTTGAATAATTGAATTCTATCTTCTGATTGATATATGACCCATCGCTCTGAAGCACTTTCAGACTTACTTCCTTTTTCTCAAATGGAAAAACCTTTCCATCCAGAATATATCCCTCATCCTGTAAAGTGAGTTCGTACCTGTCAGATGCATCAATGGGATTGACCGTGTGAGCCCATCCAAGAAAATTATTGAATGCCAGGGTCATGGAAGGCATGCCCACAAGGGAGATGCCATAGGAGCTGAATCCAGGTGAATTAAGATGAGATTCGAACCAGAGGAAGAAATCAGACCACGGAAGGTGGGGATTTATTACCAGCATTGCGTTTCCGCTTTCTGATTTAGAGGGTGCAATGGCATAGGCATTGGATCCTTTGGGCAGGACATTCCCGGCAAGGTAAATGTCTTCTGCAGCCAGAAATTCCAAAGAAGTTACGCGTAAGGTATGTCCGATCACATCCTCAGGGGTCACCGGAAGTACCTTAAGGTATTGTTCTTCGATCTGGTCCCTGTGCCTGCTAGCATACCGATTGATACCGGCCACAAAGGCATCCAGGTAAACCTTGAACTCTTTTCCCTGTTCTTGATATACCTTTGCAGCTTTATCCGGGATTTGGAATAGCTGGATTTTTTTGTCAGATTCAAGGTATTCGCCTCCCCAGTACTCAGCTGCCCGGCCACGGGCCTGCCCGTAAAGTTTTAAAATGAGGTTGGCATGATTCTGCATCTGTGCCTCAGCAAAAGCCACATACATCTCTTCCGTGGTTTTAGCAAAAATGTGTGGCACTCCAAATGTGTCCCATAGTGTTTCGGTATTTGACGACTGGCACCTTGTCCCTGTTAAGGAAAGAAACAGAACAAAAATCAGAACATTGGATTTCAGGGCTTTCATATAATTTTCTTTTTCCAGCTAACAATAGCAGCGTAGTATGTGATGATCAGAAATGCAATCGCTGGTACCCAATAGGCCAGTTCAATATTCCCCGACTGATCTGATACGATCCCCTGAATCTGGGTCAGAAATGCAGCACCTGCAATGGCCATGACCATTCCCGCTCCTCCCATTTTTGTATCCTCTCCCAGTCCTTCAATGCCCAGACCGTAGATGGTGGGAAACATCAGCGACATGCAGCCTGAGACTCCGATCAGGGCATAAATTCCAATCTGACCCTGACCATATATGGTTATCAAACATAACAGCACTGCCAGGAGGGCAAGGGCAGTTAAAAGGTTTTTAGGCTTGAAGAAATTCATAAGTCCGGTACAAATGAATCGTCCAAGTACAAACAATAGCAAAGACATGATGTAGTAAGTAGCTCCGGCCTGTTCGGGTGTTCTCGGTAGAAGCACATCAAGTCCAATCCATTCGCAAAAATTCTAGAATCCTGCAGCCAGCAGATTTTACAGATTACGCAGACTGGCAATAATTTGGTCCGAAGATGGATGTTCTCCCAGGCTGGAGATCACACTGCATCCAGATGCAACTGTTGCATAGCATACCTGATAATAAATGACCATACAGCTATCTGGGCTCCCACCCATAAAAATTGAGCTATTACAGCCCAGACATAATTCCTGTTTTTTGCCAGTCGCTTGAAAGTACCCTTGAAATCAATTTTGCTTCCATCTTCCTTAAGTGGGGGCATTTTGGTGAACAATATGGCCAGGAAAAGAAAGCACATCACCAGCACTAGAGTCATATAAGCCATGCTTACTGCATGTAATTCCACACCCTGAATTTTTGTGAGTTCAGCTGCTGGAAGTGCCGCCCGCTCAACGGCAGTTAAAGTGTTAAGCCTGGAAAGGATAAATACCTGGCTAACTACGACTCCGGTGATGGCCCCGAATGGATTGAAAGATTGTGCAAAATTCAGGCGCTGTGTGGCTGTTTGTTCAGGTCCGATGGCACATACGTAGGAATTTGTAGAGGTTTCAAGAATAGAAAGTCCGGCAAAAAGTACGAGGATAGCAAGAAGAAACATTAAAAAACTGATGTGCGTTGTTTACTTCAGACAAAAGCATGGCAGGATAGAACATAAAAGCACCCAGACTATAAAGTCCCAGCCCAGCAAAACCCCTGATTTATAGGTATGCTTTTTAATAAACATAGCCCCGGGTATGGCAAAACACCCATAGCCAAGCAGGTAGCAGGCTACCTGTATCCATGCCGTTTTAGAATCAGATAAACTCATGATTCGCTTAAAGGCTGCAAGCATGGTGTCTGTCAGATTATTGGGCACAGCCCATGCAAAAAACAGGATGGACAGAAGGATGAAAGGCAGCACAATGCCCTTAGGGATAATTGCTTGTTTCTCCATGATGGGGTCTACAAAGTCATTTCAGGATTTCCAGTTTTGAGCCCTATTTAAATGCTCCTTTCAAATCATCAATGGATATATTGGCCAGGTGCAGGTATATCATTCGATTTATCTTCATTGCCGGTAAAATGGAAAATACGCTGGATGTGGGTAAGCCTGTTACCAGGTGAAAGCATGGCTGCCGGAGATGAACTCTCAATTTCAAAGAAGGGTCCCATTACAGATCCATCTTCAGTTGGGCCATCGTTGTGGAGTTGATCACATCTCCGACCAAAGGATCATCCTTATCCCCATTTAGAATTAACGTAGGGTACATCTTTCTCGGATTGGGATACCATAGCACCTCAAACTTGTTTTCGGGATCTAAGCCAGGCTCCATCGAAGAGCTCTTCTGGAAGACACCCGAATCTTGCTACGTGTGCTCCATCGGTTTAATAGAATGCATTGTCTTGTATTCAGGCGATCCGAAGGAACTCTACCAAAATATTCATCATTTACTATGTTGCCTAATTCACTCTCATTTTCTATCCTGATCGGGATGACACGACTCCTTCTGAGGACGGATTAAACATGGAGAGTAACCACAGGGACAGGAAACCGCTTTGTGCATCCAGTTAGATTCCCCTGGTTAATCAAAGTATTATACGACTCATAGGCTACCACTTCAGCGAATCATCCATGATCAGATTCAGGGCATTTCTTACATCTTCAGGACTCATCAAACTTACCTTCCTTCAAGACCGATTCCATGCTTGCTTCGGATGCATTGACCAGTGAAAAATCTTTTCTTAAGCTTATGGAATGGGTGTTCTGGGAATTAGTCGAAGATTCTGTATCAGTTCTTTAGGTACCCGCCATTGGTAAAAACCTGTTCGTCACCCTGTTCAAAATAAAGGAAAATACCCCTCCTTCCGGGCCCAGCCATAGTCGCTCTTCCCGCCAAAAGGATTAAATTGATCATTCCTCTTTCCGGATTCGATATAGGAGTAATTGATCCAGCCAAAACTCTTTCCTCCTCTCCATTGGCACTGCTTGTCATGACCCTTCCCTGGAATTCAGGACAATTAAAACGCGTGCGCTGCTTCCTTATCCTTGAGTTCAATACAATCAATTTTGTATCTGGAAAGGAAGTCACATCATAGCCGTAACTTCCTTTGTTAAAGGAATTTCGCCTTATCTTTTTACTTCCTGAGGATGAACAGCCCATCAGAATAAAGAATAGAGCATATGTTACTGCCCATGCCGGGTTCAAGAATGAGATTGCATTCATCATTTCTATCGTTTTCAATCATATTGAATAAATCGGTCCATAATTATTACAGGCTCTGAAATCAGCGCTTTCATGGCTTCCAAAGGCACTCCATGCGCTGGGCCTGAAAATTGATTCTGCTTCAACGTTATGCATGCAAACAGGAATACGTAATGCCGAAGCAAGAGTAATAAGATCTGCCCCAATATGCCCATAGGAGATGGCCCCGTGGTTGGCACCCCAGTTGGCCATCACCGAATAGACGTCCCTGAATGGCCCTTCCTGTCGGTTCTGGGAACAAACCAGGTGGTAGGCCAGGTGGGATCTGTACGTTCATCAGAATAGCATGAATTTCTCAGGTAATTCAATGGTCCATCCTTCAGCCAACTGCAAGACAGGCCCCAGACCTTTAACCAGGTTAACTCTGGACATGGTACTGGCATTTGACCAGCAGTTTTAAACTGAGAGGAAAAACCCCCCCCTGAAATACTCTTTGTTTGCCGGGCACCACGGGTTTTTTCAAGGCATTTTTCGACTTCCTTCTGTTGAATATCCCAGCAGGGTTTCATCACAGGATTACCTTTCATCCCTTTGTTGTGCTGTTGCATCCAGAGTGGTTGAACCGGAATTTATAATGGATAAATCCTTCGAGCCATTCCATCTAACTCATGGCCCGATACTCTTTTCACGGATTCCGGACTCCAGTATGTTCGTACATCCGAAAAAATCTGGGCGGTATTTGTCAACAAATGACCAAATAGCATTGACACTGCATTCAGACTGTCATTCTCAGTGGCAAAGACGAATGCTTCCCGGATCCCGTTCCAATCAAATGACGAATTCAGCATGGCTTCAGTAAAATCTCCATTAGGATAGAAATCTGTCCACTGGCGCTGTCCCTGGAAACCTCCTGCAATCGCATTCCGTCCCTGCCTCTTCACCAAACCCTTATGCTGAAAGCTTCGGATTCCCGACCATCAGATCTCGGCAATCAGGGTCATCTTACGACTATTTCCCATTCCATTCTTTCGTTTTCGATCTGACGGTTTTTTGTTCAATCGGTCCTTCCTTGCATTCTCTTTTGTCCAGCCCAGGCTTTCTATATTCCTCCTTGTCATAGATCTTAATTCGATCCTTCTCAGAATCTCTGCATATCAACAAACTCGGTTCGGATACCCAGATAATCCTGGAAGAAATCGGTATCCACCATTGAACCGACAATACCCATGGATGTATAACCCAGAGAGAGGTATGATTTACCTTTCATCTGGGCAACGGCCAGACCTGCCTTCACAAATCGTAGAATCTTTTCCTGCACATCTTCAGGAATTGAATGGTCCCCGGCATCCTGCACATCCCTCCCGTAAATTCCAAATGCAGGGAGTCCTTTTTGAGTATATCCTGCCAGTGCAGCAGCCAGGTAAACAGCCCCGGGTCGCTCGGTTCCGTTAAATCCCCAAATGGCTTTTGGGATCAGTGGGTCAGTATCCATTACCTCAGTACCGTAGCACCAGCATGGAGTTACAGTTAGTGAAACACCTACTCCTTCCCTGGCAAACAGGACGGAACATAATGCTGCGTCCGCAACTCCACCGATATTATTGTCGGCAATTACGCATGTCACCTTTTCACCGGAGGGAAAACTAAGATTTTTTTCAATGAGCTGGGCTGCAGCCTGAGCCATTTTCATTGTCTGCTCCTCAAGGGATTCCCTGATCCCATGTTCACGGCCATCAATTACAGGGCTGATGCCCACTTTTGGCAATCGGCCAATAAGTCTGTTCGTCATTATATATTTATTTTTATGTTTTGCATAATCGTTTAAGCAAACGAAAAAAAATTTAACCACCACTTTACCCTCTGATAATCAAGGAAGGACTAAGCATGATTTGAGTGATTTTATTTGACCCTGAGATGGCATTCATAAGAATGCTGAATGATTCTTTTCCCATTTCTTCGAGGGGTTGTTTTACATAGCTCAGGGGAGGATTGAACAAATCAAAGCTTTCGCCGCCATCAAACCCTATGAAAGCAAAATCTTCAGGAATTTTAAGGCATTTCTTGTTAATACAGTATAACCCACTAAGAGACAGGGCGTTGGTGGCAAAAATGAAGGCGCTTCTATTTTGAGTCTCAATATCCAGTTCATTGAATAACTCTGAAAACTCTTCATTGTACAGGGCATAGTTAATCTCAATGACCTTGATATGTTCGCTCAGTTTGTTAGCGGCCATGGCCTCTTTATAACCCTGATCCGTTCTTTCATATGAATCAGGCTGTTTTTGTAGGCAACCATGGCAATGTCAATATATCCCTCTTTTATCAGGTGCGATGTTGCTTCATAGGTTGCCTGAAAATTGTCAAGGACTACATGGTTGGTATTAAGTTCCGAGAAGTATCTATCGATTAGCACAAGTGGAACCTTTTTCTTTACTAGGCTTCTTATCTGTTCGCGAGAGCCCTCTGTTGGAACAATAATAAATCCGTCCACCTGTCTGTTTAACAGGGTGTTGATCACAGACTCGGATTTAAAGTCATCTTCATCTGAGCTGCCGAATATTACTGTATATCCAAAGTTATTAGCTTCATTCTCAATGATTCGCGCAAGATGTCCAAAAAAGGGGTTGGCAATATCAGCTACAACCAATCCTATGGTTTTGGTCGATTTCATCCTCAAGCTTCGGGCAATCTGATTGGGCTGATAGTTTAATTCTTCCGCTGCTTCTCTAATCTTTCTAACTACTTCTGCACCGACTCTTTTTTCCTTTCTGGCCATTCAATACATAGGATACCAGAGCAATGGAGACTACTACCTTGTTCGCTATATCCTTCATTGAAGCCCTTCTCTGCATCTCGAACCATTTTTAGGTATTCTTGTCAAGCTACGAACCTGATAAAATCAAATATATGCTTAATCGATTAAATAAACAACCGTTGAATGACTTTTTTTATCAGCTTGAAAAGGTTATAAATGGAAACATAAAGTAATAATTCTGACTTATAGTGACAAGGTATACAAGACAGGCAATGGGTATAGCCCTGGTTCAATGATCTGCTTCTACAAGAAGCCGGATTTCCTGTAGATCCTTATCAGGAGCATCAGTTCCCATGACTAGGATGGTGATATTGACCAAGCTTCTACGACATAATCCATATGGATGTCGTAGTATTTCAGTTTGTCCCGGGGTGATCTCCAGCTCTACGGCTCTGTTTTCTCCGCTGTGATTCAAGAGTTATCATTGCAAAATCTTTTAACTCCTTTACAGGCCTGGTGACGGTGCTCAGCTCATCACGGATATACATTTGCACCACCTCATCGCCTTCCTTGTCCCTGTATTGCGCACATTGATGTACACCCGGACGGACTCCGACCGATGGCTGATCTTCTCCCTTTTTTCGAGTTGCAAATTGGTCATTTCAAAGGTGGTGTAGCTTAATCCTTAACTGCAAGGGTACAGAGGGGGCTCATATCCACATTGAAAAAACCCCGTCTGGCCGAAGGCTTGTGGTTATAATACACCGCGAGGTGTCCGGCTGAACGTGGGAAGGATATGGGCAGTTTCCTGCCAAATAGGGTCTGTACACGAAAACAGAAGCGTTGTCCATCCCTTCTCCTGTCTTTCTGCTACTCGGGTACGAACATTCAAAAGACCGCCAAAGATTTGTCTATGAGATTGCGAAGATCCAGGGGTCGTCCATTGATTACTAAGCTGACAATGGGCTTACTTGTTTCATGCAATGCATTAATCAGTTCATTCTGCATACCCACAAGTTCCAGTCTGCTTCTATCGCCCAAATGATAAATGTTCCAGGCTTCTCTGGATGTTTGTTCGTTTCCACCCACAACAAGGATAACCACATCAGCCCCCCTTACCACTCTGACCGCTTCGGTAATTTTTTGCCTTTCCTCTTCCGGATCCGGGAAAACCACTTCATCTTCCATCCAGCTTCCCCCGATGGTAATCCGGCACCCTTCGGCAATTCGGCCTTCATTGACCAGCGCTACAATATGCAGATAGCAGTCGGGATTGGGCAATTCGATATTCACTCCGGCCTTTAAAGCCAGTTCGGCCGCATGTTTTCCATCGGCTGCTACCCGGTGGGCATGAATCCAGAATATCAGCTGCCAGATCGGACGGATAATGTATGGCACTTGCCCTGTTGAAAAGTTGAAAGTTGAACCAATTATTGAAAAGCCAATCCAGGGTCTTATTATCTTTCCCCATGGCGCCAGTCAGATTCTGGGACTGAATATGGGCAGCTCCCATAAGGGGAAGCTTCATTTGCGGGCAACCCAGGCCGCATTCCTTGACATAAAAAAGGGGAAAACCACATGGACAAGATCTGCCCCTTTAAAAGCATTTCGGAATACCTTCTTCTGGCCTATGCCAAATTTAAATCCCATACTCTAACGATTCTTTGATCCCGGGAAGATAGAAACCCTTAATTTCATGCACCGTACCTTTGAATTCCGAGGCTGATATGCCCGCTGTTGTCACTAGAGAAATTTCATGCCCCCTCGCTTGCAATTCTTTCACAAGGGTGTGGGTTACAACAACTCCACCATTTCCTTTGTTCCAGCTATCAATAACAATAACAATTTTCATATCAGACGATTTTCAAATGATTTCGGAGTTATTTATTTAAGTGGGGAGCTTTTGCGCCAGGCAGTTTTGCCCTTAGAACAATCTATATATGGATTGAAAATTTGAGGGCGCATATTAATCTTTTCTAGGAAATATAATGCCATTGTAGTAAGATTTCTATGGTTTCTACAATGAATCTAAATAGCGTATCCAGGAGAACAGATGAAAAGCAAATGCATAGGCTGGATCGTACAAGGCAATAATCTACAGGTGGTATCCCGATAAGGAGTTTATAGAAAGTGCTTTATTGGCTATCTAACGGACCTTTACCCTTCCAGTAACCACCTTAGCTTCGGCAATGGCCCCTTCATCTGGCTGGGAACCTCCCACTGAGATCAGAAACTCTCCGGGTTCCACCTTCCGTATGTAGTTCTCGTCTATCAGGGAGAATTGATCCGGATCGATATCAAAGGATACGGTCCTGGTCTCCCCGGCTTTCAGGAATATGGGCTGAATTCCAGCCAGGGCCCTTAGAGGTACAGGAACACTGGCCACTTCGTCGCTGATGTATAGTTGCACCACCTCGCGACCATCCCTGTTGCCCGAGTTACGCACCTCCACTGAAACTGAAATTGACTCTCCGATCTCTACCTCATCAGGCAGTACCAGGTTGCTGTATTCGAATTGGGTATAGCTGAGTCCGTAGCCAAATTCATAGAGTGGATCGCCCCGGAAGTAACGGTAGGTCCGGCCCTCCATCTGGTAGTCCAGGAAATCGGGCAAATCATCGACGGATTTGTAGAAGGTGACAGGCAATCTGCCGGAGGGATTGGTCTCTCCATAGATGATCCGGGTAAGCGCATGACCGGTGGCCTCGCCGGGATAGAAGGCCTGGATAATGGCCGGCAAATTTTCCTCCTGCCAGTTCAGTGCAATGGCGCTGCCGCTAAAGTTGACATAAACAACGGGTTTACCTGTTTTATGAAGCTTCATCAATAGGTCCTCCTGAACCGCCGGAAGTTTAATATGGGTCCTGTCACCATGAGCAAAACCATCGGTCTCGATGGGCATTTCCTCGCCTTCCAGGTTGGAGGATATGCCTCCGCAAAAGATTATTACATCTGCCTCACTGGCTGCTTTCAGGGCTTCTGCTTCCAGGTCCCTGGAAGTATCAAACCAGCTTAGTTTCGCAAACTGCTGCTGGTAATTGCTGCTCCACCAGAAAGCCCTGGCAACATGCTTTACTTCCAGTTTATATTCTTTACCTGCCACCAGATGAACTTTGATCACTCACAGGCCTGTTGTCCAGTGTCAGACTTACATTCCCTTCAAAAAGATAATCCCCTGTCAGCTCAGGTACTCAGGACTCCTTCCCATTTTACCGAGAATGGTTCATCCATTACCTCTGTAGCCGGTGAGAATTCCCAGCGGAAATCTATGGAAGGATCGATCTGCTCCTTAGCCGCTTCCCCGCTGAAATCAGTACTCGAGAAGTAAGTTCCCAGCAGTCCGGGCTCCAGTTTGCCCTCCGAATAATGGTAGAACATTTCGGGTCCGATGAGCCGGTAATCGGAATAGATCCCGGGAGCCAGTGGAGATCCAGGGGTATATATCACCTGGTCCCCGAGCACTTCCCTGAAACCATCCAGCGGAGTAACAGGCTCCACGGGATCACCATTATAATTGCCGATCAGGATGGCAAAGTTGTTGGCATTGGGACCGATCAGGGCCACCTTCTTGCTTTTATCCAGAGGCAGAATTCCATCGTTCTTCAAAAGAACCATCGATTTCTCAGCAGCTTCCAGGCTCAGCTTCAAATGCTCTTCCGATCCCACCACCGACATGGGAATGCTGGTATATGGATTGTCTTCTTCCGGATCGAAGAAGCCCAGTTGAAATCTTGCCTTGAACAAACGGGATATGGAGGTATTGATGTCTTTTACATTGATGATGCCCACATGCAGTGCAGAATCAATGTTTTCCAGGAAGGCCCTGCTTTCTTCGCAATTCAGATCGGCACCGGTGGCCAGCGACCATCCCCAGCCCTGCTCGGGAGTTTCCACCACCAGGTGATGCCCTTCCGTATAAAAATCCGATATGGCACCGCAATCGGTGACCACGTATCCGGAAAATCCGAATTCTTCTCTCAGAATCTTACCGAGAAGCAGGTTTGATCCGCAACAGGGCTGGTCCCTGAAGCGGTTATAGGCACACATGACAGACTGTACATTGGCCTCCTCGATGGCCATTTTAAAGGCTGGGAGGTAGGTCTCGTAAAGGTCACGGTCATTGACAAAAATATTATCCACATGACGGGTAAACTCGGGCCCGCTGTGTACCGCGTAGTGCTTTACTGTGGCAATGGATTTCAGGTATTGGGGATGGTCCCCCTGCAATCCATTCACAAAATTAACAGCCAGTCTGCCCGTGAGATAGGGATCTTCCCCGTAGGTTTCCTGTCCGCGTCCCCAGCGGGGATCCCTGAAGATGTTAATGTTGGGCGACCAGTAGGTAAGTCCCATGTATATTCCTCTGGCTCCGTTCCGGGCAAAGTAGTGATGTTTGGCCCTTCCCTCATCCGAGATGGCCGTGCCAACCCGAAACATCAGATCCTCATCAAAGGTGGCTGCCAGTCCAATGGCCTGGGGGAAGACGGTGGCCTTGCCGGCCCGTGCCACCCCATGAAGACACTCGTTCCACCAGTTGTATTTCGGTATCCCAAGTCGTTCAATGGCCGGTGCCTCGTTAAAGAGCTGTTTCGCTTTTTCATCGATGCTCAGGCGGCCCACCAGGTCATCCACCCGTTTATCAATATCCAGGGAAGGATTCTGGAAGGGATATTCATAATTCGAGTCAGCTTGCTCAGGGCTCTTACATGCTGTGAGAAAGAACAGCAGACCAAAAATGGAAAGAAGCTTAAAATTTTTCATGAAAGATTGGGTTTATTGAATCAGTTGATTGATATATTGGTTCAGTTGCTTGACATTCTTACTGTCTGATACCTGCTGGTGAAAGAAACCGATGTAAAAACGATTGGGACCCTTCAACAGGGGCTCGGTCTTGAGTGATCGTCCAAAGCCAAAGACATTCATCCCATCGGCTGAAGCATTACCTTTTTCGGAATTGTTTCCCATGTAGCAAAAGAAATCATCCAGATCGTCGGCTTTTTCCTTCACGACAAACAGGGTAAGAGCTACCGAAGTATCTCCAAAAAAGGCCCATTGCCAGTTTCCTCTTGCCGGGTCTTTAAATATGTTTGGTGTATCGGTCCTCAGGCCATCCACATTGTTGCCCCAGTATTGCTGCTCCGGTGCAAATTTGCCGGCCACCGGTCCTTCATAGAGAAACCAGTAGGCCCTGGAATCATCGGTCTTATCAATACGGATCTCGGCGAAGTTATCATGAAAAATCCAGCGAAACTGCCACAGCTTATCCAGGGAGCGGACCTCCAGTTCGTTCACGGAGACCTGATAGGTTTCACAAGTGGAAAATCCAGGGTGCCCTGTGCCATTGCCCGGATCCTGAAATACCAGGTTTGGGACACCCCTGTAATCCGAATCAGAAGAAAGCGTGGGACCATCTGTCCCTGTAAGTTTAAAACCGATCCAGTCGCGCCCCTCTCTATCCATAAGCGAGGAGCAGCCCCCCGACTGTTTCTCAATAAAATAGGTAGCTGTGCTGGTCTCCACCTTAAAGTGGGGGGTATTGTTGTGCATCACCTCAGAAATGATTATTTCGGGCCCTGAGTGGGATTGAGCTGAGTGGAAATTTAAAACTGCAAACAGCAGAAATATAATGCACAATATTCTCATATACAGGGTTTTATTATCAGGGCTTCATTTTAGCCTTTCGCGCCTTGTGGGCTTCAAAAACTGCTGCGGCAATATTAATATCCTGGACGGCCACTCCGGTGAGGTCGGCCACTGTGATCTGATCCTCTGAAGTTCTTGCTGCTTCCTTCCCCGATATCACCCTGCCAAGCTCCCTGACCTTTTCCTTTTCAAGCATCCCGGACTGCATGGCACGGAATATCTCTCCCCTTTCCATGCACTGGGAAATGCTGTCGGCCACCACCACATCTGCATCCCGGAGAATGGCAGAATCCAGTTCCTGTTTTTCTGGGGTATCGGAACCCATGGCCGTTATATGTGTGCCCTTTTTTAGCTGACCTGCATGCAGGAGGGGAGTTTTTGAAGGTGTGGTGGTAACAATGATCTGGCATTGTTCCGCAATCCACGCAACATCTCCTGTGGTCTCCACAGAAAATCCTTCTGCTTCCATATCTGCCTGGTAAGGGCCGAGTTCTTCTTTATCAATGCTCCAGACCAATGCCTTTCGACAGGGAAGAATCCCCTTCAACCAGCTCAGTTGCATTCGAGCCTGGACACCACCTCCAAGTATTCCAATTCGCTCCACCCTCTTAGGAGCCAGATAGCGGGCGGCAATGGCCCCGGCCACTGCGGTGCGAACATTGGTCAGGTAACCCTCATCCAGGAGGATACACTCGGTGGATCCTGTATGCTGATTGAACAAAAGCATCATCCCGTTGCCCGAGGGTAATCCCATGGCCGGATTCCCGTAAAAGCCCGAAGCCACTTTGATCACATAATAGGGATCTCCTTTGATAAATCCGTATTTGATATGAACCTCCCCCTTGTCCAGCAGCATCTCACCAACGGGGGGCACGATAGCCCTTCCCTCAGAGTAAGCTCTGAAGCCCGCTTCGATTTGGGGGAGCAAATCCAAGCCCTGGATAAGGTCCTTTATTTGATCAAGTGAAAGAAGCTCCATAATCTAAAGCTCAGCGATCAATTCTGAAATTCCCTTCAATCCACCTATCAGATAGTCTTTGGGTAGACCATAGGAGATCCTGAGGTATCCGTCCATGCCAAAATGGTCCCCCGGAATAATCAGCACGCTTTTCTCCTTCAGCAGACGCATCACAAATTCAGTGGAGTTTATGTCCATCTTATACCGGACGAAAGCAATGGCAGCTGCCTGGGGTTGAACCGCACTTAAAAGGTCCCCGTGACTTTCCATCCACTCTTTCAGAATGGGATAACCCTTTCGGATATAGTCCCTGGTCCTGCCAATGATGGAGGGTCGCACTTTTTCGGAGAGTGCCAGGGCCGCCAGGGTATTGGAAAGCATGGCTGTGCTCAGGGTGGTATACTCATGGCGGGCCCATATCTGGTCAATCATGTCCACCGGCCCCACAGCCCATCCGGTTCTTAGTCCCGGCAATCCGTAGGCCTTGCTCATGCTGCCAACGGCAATAACCTTCTCGTAGCGTCCATAAAATGAGGGTGTTTGAACATCGGTCAATTGCTCCGCACCGGCATAAACCTCATCGGCCAGGATCCAGGCCCCCACACGATCCGCTATTTTCACAATGGCATCCATTTCATCTTCAGTCAGGATATAACCGGTAGGATTGCTGGGATTACAGATGGCAATCAGCTTTGTGTCCTTGCTGACAATACTTTCCAGTTTATCCAGGTCGGGGGCCCAGTTCTTCTCCTGGAGGAGGGAAAAAGTCTTGATCCTGATTCCATGATTTTTGGCTACTCCCCATATCTGCATATAGTTGGGCAGCATCAACACCATCTCTTCTCCTGCCGATAAGATGGTGGTGAGAGCATTAAAGTTGGCTTCAATCCCCCCCACGGTAACCAGCACATTTTCCTTTGTAGCTCCATCATACATGGCAGCGATGTTTTCCCTGAGTTCCGGGTTGCCGTTTGCATGGCTGTAATTCAGCTCAACCTCCAGCATCTTCTCCAGAGAACCCTCTTCCAGGGCCAGCAATTCACGCAGAAGCATGGGGTGCACCCCGCTCTCCGACATATTATACTTCACTGCCATTTCATAGACTGACATATAGCGCTCCATTTCAAAAGCCTGAAAATCTGACATATTCATTCTGTTTTTTTGTTCATTAATTACTTTGCTTTCTATACCATGGGAGGCGTTCCAGCGGAGCTTTCACCTCCATGGTCAAAGGTCCTTCCACCACGCTTCCATCATCGCCTTTCCAGCTACCTTTCGGGAAAATAATTTCCCTGCTTCTGGCCCCCTTTTCCATGACCGGGGCCACCAGGATTTCTTCTCCCAGCAAGTATTGATCCGTAATAAGTTCATAGCCCTTACCTGGATAGGCATATTCCATGGAACGTACCATGGGTTCACCACTGATTCCCGACTCTCGCGCCAGTGCCAGGATTTCCTCCCCCAGAGCCACATGCAGCTTTTCCATTTCCAGACAAATAGCCAGGTTCTCCTCCGACAGAATCCGCCAGGGAGCCACAAAAAACTGCATCATGGGCATAGGCATGGCACTGGGCGGCGCGGACACCAGTTCCTGGTCTTCTTTCCAGGTTGAGGAATGAGAGGTACTCGCCACCGCCAATCAGATCCGGACAGGTAAAGGGATAGCCCATAAGACCCTGGTTTATGCTGCCTGGAACCAGCTTTCTTAGGTCCTCCCAGTTATGGGCCTTGTCCCGCAACCGCATGGCAATGGGCTGTCCCCCCATCTTCCAGGCTGCCCTGTATTCGTTATAGGGGTAATCGAGCCCGATCCTGGTAAACAGTTCAGAATGCTCATTGGGGGTGATGTCCTGTTTGAAAGATCTGAAACCGGTGAGGAAGCGATCGGCTGAGTAATGGGGGAAATCGCCCCCGTCCAGTTTAAAGCCATCCACCCCATACTCTTCCACCAGATAGTCAAGTTGCTCTTTAAACCAGGCTTCTCCTTTGGGATTGGAGAGGTCGATTACATTGCTGAATCCATCCCACCATTGCATCACTGCAGGGAAAGCCGGATTCTCGGCATTGACGATCCAGATGGTATCTCCCTTCCGGCTGTAATCGAGCCACTGTTCCTTCCAAAAGGCCCCATCCGGGGTATAATAGGGACACATCCATAGAATCAGCTTAAAGCCCATTTCTTTCAGCTCTTTCATCATCCCGTGGGGATCGGGAAAGCGTCCTTCGTGGAATTCCCAGTCTCCATAGGTCTTGAACCAACCTTCGTCGATCATCAGTACTCCTGGTTCAAAGCCATTTGCCACGATGTTGCGGGCATAGTCTATGATTCCTTCCTGATTCTGCATGTAGGTAAACTCGATCCAGGTATTGAACTGGGCCAGGGTGAACAATTCCTCACCCGGAATTTTCCCGGATGGGGGAAAGAAGGTATCGCTGCAATGGAGGTAGGCTTCTTTAAGGGTGCTTCCTGCTTCTCCGGCCTGAAAATCTCCCAGATCGCTGCTGCAGCTAATTGTTCCCTGGTCAACCGAGAAGGCGAAGGGTTCCTCATTCCAGATATAGCGGCCCATGTTTGAGATCAGAAGGGGCTGTCCCTGGTTGCCGGCATTGTCCCCAAAAAAATCAAAGGAATAGGTAGAACTCCTTGTAAGAGGGAAAAGGTGAGCATGGGCAATCACCCCGGGCCACCAGGTTTCGCCTTCCAGGATTTCGATGCTATACTTAAAAGTACTTCCTTCTGTGGCAGGGGTATTATTTTTACAGGAAGACAGGTATAAAGCTGCCAGGGACGTAAAAAGGAGGATTGTTCTCATAGGGAGTAGGTGATTTTATAGATTTCGGATGGTTTAAGGGAAGCTGTGCGGTATTCCAGGCATACCCCTCATTTCAATGTTCAGCTCGGTTTCAGTATAGTTGGCAAGCAACAACTTGACTTTTTTCTGTCCCTTCAGGGCAAGGCAGTCAAATTCCAGGGGATGGCTGCTTTCTGCATGAATCAC
The DNA here is from genome assembly GCA_963753765.1 of uncultured Bacteroidales bacterium. Lineage (GTDB taxonomy): Bacteria > Bacteroidota > Bacteroidia > Bacteroidales. The sequence continues at coordinate 172,437 of CAVWDQ010000023.1, read as the reverse complement.
CTGCCTTTGCTCTGTCGCTAAGGATTTCCTTGAACAAGTTGAGGGGAGAATTTCTCTCTGGTGAATCCTGTCGGGATAAGATGCCTCTCGGGCCCACTGTTTCAAAATAGGTGAGTGAAGCGGCACCGGCCAGGGCCAGGTTCCTGATACTGCTCAGGGTCCACCCGGCTGTAAATGCGGTGTGCTGGCGGGGGTCCGATTCAGGCAAAGCCTGACTTTCATTTTCATCATCTGTGGCTACTGCATTGAAACGCTGTTTCAGGGTTATAGCCGCTATGGAAACCGGTTTGCCCAGAAGGCTAAGTGCACTTTTTGCACTCTCCGGCTGGGCCTCCAGGTTCTCCAGCAGGGTCAGCTTGTCAAAGGCGTGGATCTGTGGACAGATGGAGTAGCTGATAAAGTCGAGCAGATCTGGGTCAGGAGGATTACGGTTCAGCTCCGCAAAATTGGCATCCGTGCCTCCGCCCACAGCAATATCAGGAAAGGACGCTTTCAGCCTGGGAACCACTTGATTCAATAATTCACTATTGGAAAGGAAATCCGGGTCAAACACAAGAATATGACTGGATATTTTCAGGGGATATGCAATGCAATGCTCCAGGAAAGCCTCCAGCTTTTCACCCGGATACTTTCCAAAATGTAGTGCCAGTTCCAGGGGCCAGCCAAGCTGTTTCTGCTCTAATAGCTGCAGCATCAAACACCTCTTTCCATCCATCCCTGTTTAAATGAAGGTCCACCCGGTAATGCTTGAAGGGCAGGGTACATAGAATTTCTGATTCTTCCCGGGTCAAAGGCTTTATTTCGGCAGTGCGCCCAATGCCAAGTCGGGGCAGGGAGAAAGTCTTTTGAGGATGTAGATTTTTAAAATTCGTTTTTCAGGAATGGAGGATCTGGTGCTGTTGGTGGCTGAGGGGTGTTCAGACTCTGCCTCAGGTTCCACCAAAAGTGTGACTGATTGATGTACCTGATCTCCCTTTTCAACTTTTACCGGGAAAGGGAGTTCCAGGGGAGTGCAGTAGGTTTTGTAGGAGGCATCGGTCCAGTTGCGCTGGTCTTCCGATTCGAAAGACTTCTCCTTCAAAGTTCAGAGACTGCAGTGATGCCTTCACCGGCATTCCATTTCATCCCTGAGATATTAAAAAAGGGCTGATGGGGGCTGATGAGTTCCGGGAAACCTGCCCTCCGACTGACTGCCATCGGGATGGTAATGAGGACTGATTTCCCCTTGCACTCTTTGATGGGGTGCAGGATGCAGAGACCGATCCGGTTTCTGAGGAAGGAGCTTTCCGAGATTCCATCATATTTAACTGCCAGCCGCTTACCTGTTGCTTCTATTGAGATCTTAGCCAGGTAATGGACCTCTTCCATAGAATATTTCAGGTCGATTTTAATAGAAAATCCATCCTGACTCTCTTCCAGGGTCTCCCGAACCAAGGTGAAAGGTATAGTGGTCCAGTTCTGGTCCCTGACTGCTGCATAAATAGCATTCAGTATCTGGACCCTGCCCAGGCACAACTGCCTGATCTCGCCATCTTTGTATAAAAGTGTCAGATCGCCGGAACTCAGCTTTTTATAGCCATGAAATAAAGTGCTCATTTGTCACCCTGAATATAGCAAATTCCGAAGTTTTGGAAGGCGAAAATGATTGGACTAATATTTATATCTTTAAAAAAAACACCCTGCATATGAAAAGAAGAGATTTCTTCAGAACCAGTCTGCTCGCCTCATCGGGAGTACTATTTATTGATTCCTTTCTTGGATGTGTCCATCCGGCCATTCAGGAGGGTGGGCTGGATCAGTATTTCAAAGGATTTCAGGATCCACCTGCCAGTTCCAGGGTATTTGTCAGGTGGTGGTGGAACGGAAACCGCCTGGATGCAGAGGAAATATTGCGGGAGCTGGATGTGATGAAGGAAGCAGGTATAGGAGGTGTGGAGATCAATCCCATTGCATTTCCGGGAAATGAGGATCCCATGGGATATGAGTCCCTTACCATATTTGAAGAAAGCTGGATGGATATGCTTGAAGTGGCCCTTCAGGGTGCCAAAGAAAGAGGGATCATCTGTGATATGATTGTGGGTTCAGGCTGGCCCTTTGGAGGCGAGTTTCTGAAGAAGGAGGAGCAGAGTCAGATGGTCACCATTGAAACCATTGATCTGAATGGAGGAGAGAACATACACGTATAGTATGGAGGAGCTGTTGAATCGCATTGATCCTGAAATCCATTCAAAAAATGATAAGGTTTACAGGGATTTGCTGATGGTGCGGCTGATTCCTGCCAGAACGGAGGCTTTTGTGGAAGGAGAAGATCTTATGAAGCATATTTCCGGAGATGAATCTGATTTCACAGCCCCGGAAGGACAGTGGGTACTCTACTATGTGGTCAAACTCACCGGTTATATGGCTGTCATCAATGGGTCTCCGGGTGCGGCAGGTCCCGTCCTGAATCATTACAGTGCCGAAGCTACAGAGGCCTATCTGAAACGGATTTCCGACTTTATCACCGGAAAAATCGGGGATATGGGCGCTTATATCAGGGCCATGTTCTGCGATAGTATGGAGCTTGAGGGTGCTAACTGGAACGATGACCTGCTTGCGGAATTTGAAGTCAGAAGGGGCTATTCCCTTCGGCCCTATTTCCCCTTTGTGCTGAAAAAGGTGGGACACATGGGAAATCCGCTGGATGAGGAGTACGGGACCCACTTTTCGGAGGAAGTCAGCCAGATGCTCAAACGGGTGGAACTGGATTTCTACCGTACCCGGATAGAGCTCTTTAAGGAACGCTTTATTGATACCTTTAATGCCTGGTGCCATCGGAACAATGTGCTTTCCAGGATGCAGGCCTACGGACGGGGGATGCATCCCCTGGAGGCAAGCATGGCAATCGATATCCCCGAATGTGAAACCTGGTTATTCAAGGAGGTAGGAAGGGAGTATCCCGCTACCGGACCAGTGGGCAGGGCTCCCCTTATGTGCAATAAATATGTGGCTTCAGGGGCCCTCCTGGCAGGAAAAAGCCTGGTGAGCTGTGAAGAGATCACCAACACTTCCATGGCCTTTATGGCCACCCTCGAAAATATCAAAGTAGCCGGTGATCAGAGCAATCTCTCCGGTGTCAACCACTCCATTCTCCATGGCTATAATTATTCTCCGCCGGATGTGCCCTTCCCGGGATGGATCCGATACGGAACCTACTTCAATGAGAGGAATACCTGGTGGCCCTATTTTCGATTGTGGTCCGACTATAAGGCCCGTATTTCTTATTTGCTGCAAAACGCAATTCCACAGGCCAATGTGGCCATTCTCCAACCCCTTACCGATCTCTGGCTGAAGGAAGGCCCCCAGCGGGATCCTTTCCCCCAAAAATGGTATCCTGAATATCAGCATAACCTGTGGGAGGTAATTCACCAGAACGGGGGAGGCTGCGATTATATCAGCGAAAGCATAATAAGGGCAAGCGAAATGCAGAAAGGAAGCATGATCTATGGAAATCGATCATACCATGTTGTATTGCTTCCTGAGATTGAGACCCTTGATCCGGCTACAGCACAATCGCTTGCTGATTTTGCTGCATCGGGAGGCACTGTTGTTTTCATAGGAAAACAACCTTATAAATCTGCTTCCTATTTAGAGATGGATGAAGATGATGCGATGGTCAAAAATCTTGTTGAGGGAATGTTGGAACAGTCAGAAGGCCAGGTACTAGTGTACCCGGCTCCGGGCACCGACCTGCTCGCCTGGTATGGCAAGCTGCAAAAGGACCTGGGAATCTTACCCTATGTGGAATTTAATAATCCCCACCTCTACCTGAATCAGTGCACTTACCAGCTGGGAGGCCATGCTCTCTATTTTATGGCCAATTCCAGCCTGTCCGAAGAGATTTCGGTCATGGCCGATTTCCAGGTAGAGCCTCATTTGAAACCCTGGCGATGGGATCCGGAGAGCGGTGAAAAGTTTCCCTTTGCTGCGGAAGGTAGCAACAAGCGATTGGAAATAAGACTACCCAGGGCCACTTCCATGCTTATCGTGTTTGAAGAGGAGGAGGGAGAGTTTGCCATCGGACCTGAGATTTCATCTAGCGCGGGTATAGGACTTTCAGGACCCTGGCATTTGCGATTGACGCATTTAAATGGTGAGCAGCAAGAGGTGATTCTGGAGGAACTTGCCAACCTGGCTGATACGGAGTGGGGCCTTAACTTTGCTGGAACTGTACTCTATGAGAAAACGATTCACCTGGAGGATGAGCTTCCTCAATTCATTGACCTGGGTGATGTGCAGGGAATAACAGAGCTCTTCATCAATGGTTTATCCATGGGGGTCAGATGGTATGGTGACCATATTTTTAACGTAGGATCGGCCATAAAGAGTGGTGAGAACCAGTTGACCGTGAAGCTGACCACCATCACGGGCAATTATCTCAAGGGCTTGAAGGATCACAAAGTGGCCCAGCGCTGGACCAGTCACCAGGGCTATTATCCTGTGGGAATACTTGGGCCGGTCAGAATGATGTAAGCACCCCTGACATTCTAAGAGAATTGATCCATCTGCACCACTTCACTGGTTCTGGCCGATTCGTAAGCGGCCCAGACAAGGCGCACGGTTTCAAAATTGTCATCACCCGTGGTTTCGGCCTTTCCTTTGCCAAGCATATCCTGCAGGATATCGTTGTTGCAATCCACAATGCTTGGGGGCTCCGGTACCAGGCGATCTGTCTGCCATGGATAGGATTTCATTTCCACCACTTCGCTCCGGGTTTCTGTTCCCACGGTGATGCTGATCTCAAAATCGGCATCCAGGCGAATACTTCCCTTGTCTCCTTCGATCAGCAGGAGGGTCTGTGGAAATACTTCTTTTTCCAGCGGTGAACTGAAGGAGATCTCCTGGATGCAAACCACTCCGTTTTTCATGCGAAGCAGACTGGTGGCCACATCCTCCCCTTTGATGGTGGGATTAACAGTCTGGATCTGCGTGTAGATGGATTGGGCCTCTCCAAAGAGGTAGCGCAGCACATCAAACTGGTGGGATCCCTGGTCGGTAAGGGCGAAGTTTTCCAGGGTGGCCAGGAAAGGTTGGGTTTCGAATACCGGGAAGGCAGTGTTGAATCCGTGTTTTGCAGCGGAAAGGCTTGCCAATTATTCCTTCATCCAGAATTTGCCTGACCCTTCTGAACTGTGGCTGCCAGCGGTAATTCTCGTGCACGATAGAAACGGACTCCTGCTTTTCTGCATACATCCATCATTTCTTTGGCGGTTTCAAAATCGGGAGCCATGGGTTTCTGACAAATCACATCCTTTCCATACTTCGCTCCAAGGGCAGTAAACGCAGCATGGGTGTCCACATCGGTAATAATGTCGATGAAATCCAGTTCTTCGTTTTTCATCAGGACTTCAGCATCATCGTAGGCGGTGGGAACACCAAAGCGTTTAGCCAGGTCCTCGGCCTTTGATTTGGTGCGATTGTAGAGAGCCACGCACTCAATCCCCTCCAACTCCTGCCAGCCACCCAGCTGGAACTGGGACCAGAATCCTGTCCCAAAAATTGCAAATTTCAAAGGTTTCATATCCTATTGTTTATGCATTTATATTTTTGTCTCACTAACTATTAACCAATTTCCCCTAACCGACATCACGAAGTAATGTCCTCAATCTGTTCCATCACATTGTCGGGCTCGAAGACCTTTTTCCAGTCAGGATTGATAAGCAAGGGCTTGCCCCTGACAATGGCTTTGTTGGCGGCATCGGAAAAGACAGCTCCGGGAATCTCCTGATAAATGACTGCCAGCTGGATATTCAGGTGTCCCAGCAGGAATTCACGTGCTGCCTCGTAGGGCACTCCCCGTTTGACCACCTCGTCGAGTCCCTCTTTCACAATCACCTGAAGGGTGGAACAGAGTGTTTCTACCAGGGCCGGCTCCAGCAGTCCCATCTGCTCGGCTGTGATCTTAAAAGATTTACTCACTGGCGCATACATGGCCATGGCCAGTTTTTCGCACTCGTCGTAGAGCCCTTCATTGCCCTTGTAATGTGCGCAGACTATGGTCTGCTTGGCCAGGGTGCCACCGAAGTAATCGGCTCTGGCCTCAGGGGTGGCTTCCCAGTTAAATACGCTGGGGTGGGAGGGGTGAGAAATAAAGTAGGTCAGGTCGTCGCGGTGCATCAGCATGCCTGCCAGGGCACAGGCCGGGTCCAGGGTTATCACTACGGCACCGGCTTTCATTTTAGGAACAATCTGCTCCGATACCTTTCCCAGGATCACATCCGGAACTCCCAGGATCACCATATCGGCTTCAGGAATCACCACATCCTCCTCTGCCGGGGTGATATTAAACTTCTTCAGGTTTTCAATGCCCGCTGCTCCGTTTTCCAGGTAGGACATCTGGTAATCTGCGTTGTCTTTCAGGTTGTGGGTGAGGCGCATGCCCATTTTTCCGCCGGCGCCCACCAGGCATACTTTTGTCATAAGTTGAGGTTTATTTAAAAAAGTTGGTTTTTAGGTATTTAATGCTCTCTATGGCCCATTCAGTCTCCTTGTCCATGGTCTTTTCAATGCGTCTCTTCCGGAGGGGTCCAGGACTCCAGGATGGCCGACTGGCACTGAGGGCCCAGTTGCTCCAGCATCCAGGCACAGGGGCAGCTGACCCTGACCCACAGGCCGTCCTTCTATGCTAAATCCCATCATGTGCGGATGCCGCTCCACAATAAATTCCTTGATGTGCAAATTGAAAGTGTAGGGGGCCAGGAGGGTGGTGATGGTCTCTATGCCTTCCCCGGCACCCATGGAATTGACCGAATCGAGACAGATGCCCACATGCTCACTCTGAGATCCCCGGACAATATCCAGAAACTCCCTGGCCTGCAAACGGTCGTGGTTCTCAATGGCCAGGCGGATTCCCCGTTTTTCCAGTTCCGGAACAGCAGATCTTACAATGCTGATTACCTCTTCCACGGAGGGTTTGAAATCCGGACCATCGATCACAAAACGAAGGATGGGTGAAGCCAGCAGGTCTGCAATTTCTATGTAGCGCTGAAGCATATCAGGTGTCATGCTTCTGGCTCCTACCTCCAACTCTATGTCTGATTCACCGGCCAGTTGTTTCAGGGCCAGGAGTCTCTGTTCATCCATAAGGTGGAGGGGCAGGTTGTCGGCGATCTGGAGGCAATCCACTTCCAGTTCTGCTGCTTTATTTACAAGTACCATTTCATCCCAGGGTTTTTCGGGTTCCGATCCCGGCACTCCCACCGACCAGGTATAGGTATACGTACTGATTCCCAGTTTCATTTCAGCTAGGCATTGGAAGCGGTGATCAGTACAAGTCCCACCAGGTAAAGCAGGAACATACCTGTAAGGAGTCCGTTGGTGCCTTTGGGGGCTCCTTTAAACTCCTTCCAGACAAATAAGCCCCAGAGCACTGCCACCACCGGTGCCGCATTACTCAGGGCATAGGCAATGGCCGGGTTGGCTGCACCTACGGCCATGAAACTGGTGACCATTCCGGTACACCAGATCATTCCCCCCAGGATTCCGGCAGTATGGTTGCGGAAACCACCTCCGAAATATTCCTTGAAGGTGCCCGGAACCCCAACCTTAAAGGGTTTCATAATGAAGAGGAAGAAAAGGACTGTACAGATAATCACTCCCATGGTAAAGAATACAATGGCAGTGGAGGGGGTCAGGTTGCCCGTTCCTCCGGAGACAAACTGGCCATCCAGCGATTTGGCCACAAATCCGTAAAAGAAGGCAATGAATAATCCGCCAACCACAGAAAGCATGATTCCCCGCAGGGAGGGTTTCTGCTTCACCTTGGAAAGTCCGCGGTAGGCTTTTCCGTTCAGAAAGATGGCGATGATAATCACCAGCACCCCAATCCACAGGAGCAATGGTTTTTCCGAAGGAACTTTGTCGTCCATGAGGATCACAATGTAATTAAACATGATCCCCACGATCCAGGCAATACCTCCCCCGATGGGGAAGGCTACCGATATACCGGCTGTGGCTATGGCTGCGACCAGGAGCAAATTCCCTGCATTCCAGAGTACGCCTCCCAGCATGGCCTGGAAAATGCTCCGGGTGTTGGCCTGGGAAATATCACTCAGGAAGCTTCGACCCTCATTACCCAGGGTTCCGATGGTAAAGGCCCCGATCAGGGCCATCAGGACAATCCCGATCACCTTGTCCCAGTAATAGAGTTCAAAGCGCCAGTTTTTTTCTGCGATTTTTTGGGTGTTGGCCCAGGATCCCCAGGCAATCATGGCCACGATGGTAAGGGATATGGCCGCGAAGTAGTTGTGAATAATGATCATAAGAAAGTTAGAAGTTATTGAGTTAGTGAGTTAGTGTTTCGGAGCATTTGGATGCAGTTGACCATTCCACGAGCGTTGTGGTAGGTGGTCTTCCAGATGTGGCTCTTTAGCTGATCCACTGTTTCCGGATAGGTATCGGTGGAAGCATTGTACCATCCTCCGTATTCCTTATCGATAAGGTAGGTATCGATGTGCTCCCAGGATTTAAGGAACAGGGCATAGTAATCATGGGGATCGTCGGGGTAGAGGGTGTGCATCAGCAAAAGGGCATTCATCCCCTCTACCAGTCCCCACCAGGACTTGTGATTGTTTATAATTCGGATTCCGTCCTCACCGGGCACCCCGGCATCAAAGAATCCTCCATACTGGGAATCCCAGCCGGAAGCCAGGGAGTGATCCACCAGCTGTTTGGCTATCTGATGGGTCTTATGATCTTCACCCCAACCCAGTATATGGGCTGTTTCCAACAGAAGAAAGGCCGTTTCAACATCGTGACCATAGGTAAAATGGTTTCGGAACCACTGGCCTTCTTCATCGCCTTTTTCAGCCGATTGCCGCTTTACCAGTGTCCAATCAGGTTCAAAAAAGAGTTGCAGGTATCCGTCGGGGTGGACAAAGGTATCCCTGATCAGGTAGAACATCTCTTCCAGCCTTACCCTGACCAGGCTGTCGGGCCAGATCCGGTACAATTCGGTGAGGGCTTCCATCACATGGATGGAGGAGTTATAGTCCTTAATACCCATCCTTAAAAAGCCATCCTGACCTTCACCCGCTTCTTCTTCAATAACAGGGGATCCATCGCGATTTAACAGTTCAAAATATCCGCCATATTCCTTGTCATGGACATGTGCTTCCATCCACAAAAAAGCCCTTTTGGCCAGCTCCAGTGCTTCAGGATCCTTGCTGACACGATGGTACTGAGATAGTCCGTATACAGCAAAAGCCTGACCATATACCTTTTTTTCAGCCATGCTGGATTCCAGGGGAGTGCCATCCTGGGTACAGTAAGCATGAAAACCACCAAAGTCCCTGTCCCACATGGCATCCTTCAGGAAGCGGAATCCATTTGCTGCATATTCCAGGTATTCTTTTTTCTCCGGGTATCTTTCATAGATAAGAGATGTGGCCCAGACATGACGCGCCTGCTGAACCACGGCCCTGTTTCCGGAATTTTCTTCACGCGACCAGTTTCGGGTGAAGTTCGAATGATATCCCCCATTTTCTGTGTCGATTACCAGCGGGTACCAGGGGTCCAGAATGTATTCAAAGAGACTCAACTCCAGGCTGTTGGCCAGGGCCGTAAGATCCCTGTTCTCAAGGGAGCCAGGGTTTTCTTTTGGCCTGTTCTGACAGGCCGTAATGCCCAACACCACGAACATCGTGATCACGAGGGCAAAGCTCAGCAATGGGTTTCGGACTCGATTCATTTTACATGGTTTTTCCTGGTTCAGGAAAGTCACGGGAGGCATCGTCAATGACCAGCACCCAATCCACTCCGGTGACCGGTACGCGGAAGGATTCCCGGGGATGTCCTGTGATCTCTTTGATAAATACAGCCTCTCCATTGCGTGGATTGTACCACCAGGTTTTGAAAGCTTCACCTTTGATATGTCTGAATTCCACGATCACCTCGTGGTTCGAAGGCAGGTAAATGAACACATAGCCATCCCCCTGGGTGGCTGCGATGTGATCGATGGTAGCGCCGGCGTTTCCAAAAATCATCGACTGGTCGGGGTAGCGATGGAGCATGGGTCTCGACTCCATCAGATTGCGCACATGAAGCATATCCCAGGCACCCGGCAGGTCAAGGGCTTCGTACCAGTACATGGGAGGATAATTTACCGGTTTCACTTTCTCCGAGTAGCATTGCCAGATGCAATGATTGCCATAGGTATGTCCGTGTGCCCCGGAAAAGAGGGCCCAGTAGGCAGCCCGGCGCACTTCATCATCCCCTGCAATGCCGTTTTTCGGATTCCAGCTAAAGGGATGCGACTCATAGATGGGTTCGGCATCCATGCAGGGTTTGGGAGGGGAGAGGGCGTAATCGGCCATGATCTTCCGGTAATTAGGAATATAACGATCGCCATGACCCGACTGATGCATGTTAAAATCGAGCCATTCTTCCTGCTGGAAGCACTCCGATGAGGATCCCGGACCCATGGGATGAAAGGTCATCAGGTGATTATTGTCGGCCGATCGGATTCCCCTTGCAAGGGCATTCCAGACTTCCTCGTTTCCCTTGCATTGCCGGTCTCCGCCATTGATCCAGATGATATTGGGATGGTCCTTATACCTCTCACCCAGGAATTGACCATAGTCATAGGCATTCTCCGGGTTGAAGATTACCGGTCCCTGTCCCCATTGCTTATCCACTTTATCGCCCCAGGTGGGCAGGAGTCCCATAAACAATCCTTTCGAGGCTGCCAGTTTTACGATGGAATCCACAAATAAAAAGTACTGTTCGTTAGGCCTGTTCAGGTCCAGGTCGACCAGCGGAACTTCTCCGTTAACCGAAGGGGCTGATCAAACCATTCTCCTCGGCCAGGATAACCGCCTGTATCACAGTAAAACCTTTTTCCCTGCGATTTTCCAGGAACATTTCCACTTCCTTATAGGATAGGCGGTGGAAGAGCTCCCAGGCGGTCTCTCCCAGATAGAAGAAAGGATCGCCATTGGCATATTTCAGAAACCTGCCATTCTCGCTTACCTGGAGCCTACCTTTGCTTAGATCGGTGGCTGGGCCCTTATGCAGTGCCTCCTGGGCATTAAGTGTAAAAAATACAATTATCCCAAAGAGCATAAAATACCATCGTTTAAAATTCATCATTTTGGATTGGAATTATTGATTGATCCTAAATATACATCTAAAACTTAAAAATCCATATCATAGTTCTGCAAATACATTGGCCCAGAGGATGCTGTTTCTCAGTTCCAGGGCCTGTAAGAAAGCCTCCTGTGCCTTTACAGTATCTCCGGATGCCTGATATCCCAGTGCCATGTGGTAATAGGCGTATGCTTTGCGGGTGTTTACACTCACCTTCTCCCCGAATTTGGCAAAGAAATCTGCATCACCTGTAAGAGCCAGGGCCTCCTCTCCGGAATTAATCAGCTTCAGAGCCGATGCAGTGGCTTCATCCTCCTGGCCCAGTTCTTTTTGGGACAGGGACCGGTAATAGAGGTATTCTGAATTCCCCACCGGAGTATCCACGGCCTTTTTGAAGTATTTTTTTGCCTGTCCTTTCTCATCCATGGCCAGGTAGGCCAGACCGGTGAAATAGTATATCTGGGCCTCTTTCTGGTAATCGGTGATGCGTCCGATCCGCTGGTTGGAAGGATAGGTATCGGCAAGCAGAAATTGCTCAAGGGCCAGAGCATAAGCTCCTGACTGAAGGAGCTCCCTTCCTTTCAACAGCTGTGCATCCACAAACAGATTGTGCAGGTTCACTACTCCTTCCTGGCGAAGAAAGGTATGTGTCGTTAAGCGGAAGATGGCATTATCGTACTTGCCGTTCAGTAATAGTACCTCTATTTCTCTGAGGTAGGAATCGTTCCTCTTTCTGACCACCTCTGGATTGGAAGAGAATAGCCCCAGCCTGATATCCAGGGATTCATTATTCATCTCATACAATACATCCAGTTCATAATAGTATCTGGGATCATCCCCTTTCAAACTTACTGCCTTTTCATAATGGCCGATGGCACCTTCAATATCATCCAGGTAGCGGTAGTAGCCCCAGCCCAGGTTACGGTGGGCAATAGCTAAGCTTTGATCAAGTTCTACGGCCTTTTTCCAGCAATCAATCGCCTTGCCGGGCTGATGATCATACAAAATGTTACCCATGTAGTACCATGCCCTGGCATCATTGGGATTGAATTCAATGGCTGCTTCCAGAATTCCGATGGTTTCGAAACGGAAAGGAAAAACATAATCGGTGGATGCAGCTGAAGCAGAGGCATAATATTCACTGGCAAGCTCTTTGTCTTCCTGCTGCTCAGCCAACCATGCACCATAGTAATGGAGGATCGGGTAGGAGTTAAGGACCTTATCCCCGGATTTTAATGCCATGTCGATCACTCCTGCAGCTTCCGGGTATAAGCCTGAATTTATATACACGCAGGCCAGTTCCAGGTAGTTCTCTTTATTATCGTTCAGTAGGGTAGTGAATTCTGAAGGGGGAATGGCCTTGTTTTGCAAGAGTTCGTAAGAAGCCATATGATCCAGCGGGTCCAGTACCAGGGCTCTCCTGGCACTGATTCCGGCTTCGGCCCTGTTCTTAAGATGCCGCAGAACCGCTGATTTCAGTGCATAGGTCAAAGGATTGATCGCATTCATTGAGAGTGAATGATTCAGATGGTCCAGGGCCTCTTCAAAATGGCCTTCCAGCATGGAGATCCCTGCCAGTTCCTTATAAGCAGCAGCATACCAGGCCTGGTCCCAGGTGGCCCGGTAAAGGGTATCTATGGCAGCATCATATTTCTTCTGTTTTTTCAGCACAACCCCCAGTCTGTAAAAGGCTTCACAATCGCGGGGCCTGGTATAGTCTTTGGTAATCCGGTGGATTGTATTGCGGTAGTAATCCGCTGCTTCATCGTATTTCCCAGCCTTTGCAGCAAGGTTTCCCAGATGCAGGTTGGCCAGTGAATTATAGGGATCCCTGCGTAATGCCTCCAGGAAATAGTCCTCGGGATCCAGTGTCGGATTATGAAACTGCATGATCCGCTGACCGGTCAGTACCAGCTCTTCCAGATTCTCTATTTCTGAGGGTTTTCCGGGTGGATTTACTAAAGCCGGAAGTTCTGCTTCATATACGGTAAGCTGCTCCTGGTATGAGATAAGCTCATTATCGTATCGGTCCAGCAAACGAAGCCTGTAGCTGGTGAGATCCGCATTTTCTTCCACTTTAATTTGTGAGCTGTATGGATTGCCTGGTCCGATATCGATCTGTTCTTCTAAGATAATATCCTCATTCTCCATAAGTACCACTCTGCAAGCCAGGAGTTCCTGCGTGGCGTTAATTCCAATGCGTAATTCATTCGAACTGCTAAGCTCCAGGTTTACCGCAGCATTAAGGTTCGCTTTTTTAAACCCTCCAATATCCCGGACCGGGTACCAGTATTGCTTCAGACTCTTTACCTCGCCGGGTTTGATCCAGCTGTAGTCGGGCTGGTTATCAGAAAAAGCTCCTACCATAAGCTCAGCATAGGGTCCGTCTTCATCGGTAAGAATCTCACTATCCCACATACTTCCGTATTCACCCGGGCCCCATTCCCAGAGTTTTGCTCCTTTCACAATGTGGTGATTTCCCACATGTACTGTTCCGGCATCCCTGGCGTGATCGTAGCCGCCCATGAAATCGTCCTGCAGGTCATAGGCAAAAATCGAGATGGGATCCGGGTGGTTCTTCCACCAGCTCACGTCAATTTCCCCGGTATAGTCTTTCCCATTGTATATTTCATCGGAGATGGGCCAGTGGATAAAGCTGTTTTTTGCATGATATACTCCCTGGTGAACAGAAGGCGGGAAGATGGCCTGGTAGTCTTCATTCACATGGGTGGCCACATTGGCCCAGTATAGGATGGAGTGCGTGTGTTCGGTAGGGTTGAACATTCTCACATCCGTTTCAATATAATTTCTGCCGGGACGAAGGGTCAGCCCAATGCTCCATTTCATACGATGCCTGGGTTCATACTCTCCAAACCAGATGGTCTTACTGCCATCACTGTTTTCAACAAGTCTGTAGTCTACGGGCAGGTGGGTTGAGGCACGGTGATGATGGAAAACGCACCATTCGATCCCTCCTGAAATCCAGGCACCCAGCATCCCAATATTGGCAGGTTTAATTACATGTTGGCGGTAGAAAATTTCATAATTATTGGTCTTATCAGTGGCATAAAAGAGACGGCCACCTATATCAGGCAGGAGACAAAGTTTTATATACTCGTTTTCCAGGTAAACCGCCTTGTGCTCCTGGTCCGTTTTTTCGGTGGAAAGATTATCCATCAGGGCATAGGGATAGATCACTCTTTTGGCGCCCTGATAGGCATCGGGAACATAGAACATGGGATTTTTATCCGCAGCCATGGGCTCATAGGTAGGCAGACTAAGGCTTTCTTCCCAGATCTTAACCTGACTTAAGCCGTGTTCAGGAATCAATACCAGGATGATTACCAGGATCAGAAGTAAGGTATGCTTAGCTTTCATGCTCTTTATTCTTTTGCTGTTTGGAAAAAACAGGATGCTACATAAATATAGGAAAGAGTTTGTTAAATTGCAGTCTGTCAAGCATTGATTCAACTACTAAAACCCAAATCATGAAACACTTCAGCCATTTTCTTTTATTGTTGCTGGCCATGGCCCTGTTCCAGGGATGCGCTGAGAAAGAGAGTTGGGACCTGGTCTGGTCCGAGGAGTTTGAATATTCCGGTTCTCCAAATGCGGAAAACTGGGGCTACGAAACCGGATATATAAGGAACAATGAGCTACAGTACTATACCTATGAGCTTGATAATGTCAGGGTAGAAGATGGGCACTGCATCATTACAGCCCGTGTGGAAGGGGAAGATTCAATCACCTCTGCATCTATCAATACCCTTGGCAGGAAGGATTTCCTCTATGGAAGGATTGAAGTGAGGGCACAGATACCTTCGGCCCTGGGAACCTGGCCTGCCATCTGGATGCTGGGGACCAACAGAAGTGAGCTGGGCTGGCCTGCCTGCGGGGAGATAGATATCATGGAGCATGTAGGTTATGATCCCGACCGGATCCACGCAAATATCCATACCAAAGCCTATAATCATAGCATTGGGACCAACAAGGGGAATCAGATCGAGGTTAAGGACCCCTGGTCAGATTTCCATATTTATGCAGTGGAGTGGTTCGAGGACCATATGGATTTCTACATGGACGATTCGCTCTACTTTTCCTTTGAAAATGACAGGACCGGGAATAACGATACCTGGCCCTTCGATAAGCCGCACTATTTGCTTCTTAACCTGGCCTACGGGGGAAGCTGGGGAGGCCAGCAGGGAGTTGATACCAGTCTTCTACCTGTGGAATATAAGATTGACTATGTAAGGTATTTCCAGAAAGTAAAGTAGTTGCTAATGGACTTCTTGCTGAGCTAAAGCGGATTGATTGCTGCGGGCTCTGTTTCTGGCCTGCTCAAATTGTATCCTGAGCCCGGCAAGCGTCTCCTGCATATCAGGCCTGCCGGCCAGGTTGTTGTGCTCTTCCGGGTCTTCCAGGTGATCATAGAGCTCTTCATTACCTGTTTCAATCTCCTCACCCCAGCGGGTGTATCTCCACCTGTTGGTCCGGATACTGGCATCATTTCCCTGGTGGCTGATTGTGTAAGCAAGAGATTTTTCCGATGGGGTATCCTCCCCTTTAAGGTAGCCTGTCAGACTTTTCCCCTGAAGAATCCCGGGCTGCTCTGTTTGAAGACCGCATAATTCTGTTAAGGTGGGATAGAGATCAATAAGTTCGGTAATGGATTCACAGCTGATGCCATGTTCCATGCCTTCACCCGGACTGGAGATGATCATAGGGACACGCACACTTCCTTCCCAGAGACTCACCTTGGACCAGCAGTCATGTTCCCCCAGGTTGTAGCCATGATCCGAAACAAAAACCACAATGGTCTCCTCCCTTAATCCCAATCGGTCCAAGGCATCCAGCAGCCTTCCCACCTGCTGGTCCATAAAGCGGACACTGGCCATGTATGCACTGATGGTCTTTTTCTTCTGGATATCATCCATCTTCCATATTTTCATATTCTGTCTGCGCAGGGCATCTTCAGGGACATTGTCCGCAACCATCACCGGTGGAAGTTGTACATCCTCCACAGGGTAGGGCACAAAACAGTTTTCCGGGGCAATAAGAGGCACGTGGGGCCGCACCAGCCCAACGGCCAGGAAAAAGGGGGCCCGGGGCTTTATCTTTTGTTTGGACCTGCTTAAGGTGTCCAGTTCGCCGGCACGGTTCTCCAGAATGGCAATGGCCTGACTGGTAGCCAGGTAGTCGGCCTGAGTTTCTTCGGAACCATCTTCCAGGATCATGCGGGAGAAATTTGAACCATAGTGCAGATTCCCCGGGGAGAGCAGTTCCAGGGTGCCCGGACTATGTGTCTCTGGTCCCATAACATTGTAGGAATAATCCCAGGAATCGGGATCATCTCCCCCGGGATCGCCCCGTTCAATGCCACCGGGAACACCCATGTGATATATCTTGGAAACACGGGCAGTAAAATATCCCTGCTCTCGAAAATATCCTGCCAGGGAGGGGTGATTGCTCAGGGAGGGATTCTCCACGCGATAGCTTCCGGGCCGGTCGATATTCTTAAGAATCCCATTGGTCTCCGGGTACAGTCCGCTCATAAGCGAAGCGCGTGAAGGACCACACAGGGGGAACTGGCAATAGGTCCTTGTAAAACGAACCCCCTCAGCTGCCAGCTGGTCCAGGTGGGGTGTGTGCTGATCAATTTCCATGTAGGGTCCGATCCGCGTATTCAGGTCGTCAGATATTATAAACAGAACATTGGGTTTCTGAGCAGCTAAGGAGAGCGCTGAGGAAAACCAGACTGATAAAAGTGATTTGTCTCATTTCAAGCTTAAGTTTATTAAAATCGTTAAATTTGGGGACTACCTGATTATTTCTGTACTAAACTAAAACCACAACAGCATGAGACCTAAGTTATCAAGATTTTTTGTACTTGCACTTTTTGCAGGATTCCTGAGCACGTATTTAACTGCCCAGGAGGGATATGTACCCACCCAGGAGAACCTGGATAACCGTGAGTGGTTCCAGGATGCAAAATACGGCCTCTTTGTTCACTGGGGTGTATATTCCATCATGGGTGGCGGAGGCGATCAGGGGATTGCCGAGTGGATCATGGAAAGAAAGGATATTCCCATCGTACAGTATGAGAAGCTGCCAGGCTTCTTTAATCCAACCCAGTTTGATGCGGCCGAGTGGGTATCCATGGTAAAAAAGGCAGGGATGAAGTACATTACCATTACCAGCAAGCACCACGACGGATTTGCCATGTACGATTCGAAGGTCAGCGATTATAACATTGTGGATGCCACCCCCTATGGCAAGGATGTGATTGGCATGCTAAAGGAGGAGTGTGACAAACAGGGTGTGAAGCTCTTTTTCTACCATTCGTCAGCTGGACTGGCACCATCCTGATTATTTCCCCCATGGACGCACCGGGAACGGGATTGCAGACAGGTCGCAGTCGGGTGACTTTAACGCCTATATCGATTATATGAATACCCAGCTTAAGCGAATTGCTTACCCAGTACGGGGAGATCGGCGGGATATGGTTCGATGGCATGTGGGATAAGCCCGATGCTGATTGGCGGCTGGATGAGACCTATGCCCTTATTCACAAACATCAGCCCGGAGCGCTTATTGGAAGTAACCATCATAAAATGCCCTTCCCGGGCGAGGATTTCATGATGTTCGAACGTGATCTGCCAGGAGAGAATTCCATGGGTTTCAACAATACAGGAATATCCGATCAGGTGCCGCTGGAGATGTGCGAGACCATGAACGGATCCTGGGGATTCAATATTGTCGATCAGAACTACAAGTCGGTGGAGAAGCTGATTCATACCATGGTCCGTGCAGCTGGCTATGGAGCCAATTTCCTGCTTAATACAGGCCCCATGCCAAATGGAAGGATCCAGCCCGAAAATGTGGATACCCTCATGGCCATCGGGAACTGGCTGGAAGCAAACGGTGATGCTATCTATGGAACCCGGGGCGGACCAGTAAAGCCGCAGGAGTGGGGTGCCACCACCAGCAAGGGGAATATGGTCTATGTCCATGTGCTGGATCCCGGTGAAGGTTCCATCGAGATTGAGGGCTATTTACCCAAGATCAAATCAGCTCAATTCTTTGATGATGGATCCAAAGTGGAGGTGAAGGTCAAGAAGGGAAAGTCAGGCATGGTCCTTACCATCCCCAAAGAGAAGGTAAAACCCATCGATACAATTATAGTGCTGACCCTTAGATAGGATCAGCAACTATTATAACTCTTTGATCCGGATATTCCGGAACCAGAGCAGTGAACCATGTCCCAGAAAACCGATATGGCCGCTGGTCCGTTCCAATCCGGGGTGTTCCAGGTGATCGGCCGTGCCATTTTTACTGGCCTCCTTCAGGTCCCCATCCACGATGACAGTACCGTTTAGTGTGATCCTGATCTTGTCTCCTTTCATGTAGACTTCCTGGGAATTCCATTCACCTACCGGATTCAGGTATCCCCTAAGGGCCGGGATAATGCCATAAACTGATCCATGGTATTGGTAGGGTTCCAGCTTGGCATATACCTCGGCTGTATTATCCAGAATCTGCAGCTCATATCCTACATAGGCTGCATCTCCTTCCATGGGAGTGCGGACACCCAGGCCGTTATTGGCACCGGGAGTCAGTTTGAACTCGAAACGGAAAATAAAATCAGCATACTCCTTCTCCGTATACAGGTTTCCACCGCTTTTAGCCGGACGGATCACAATGGTCCCATCCTCCACACTGTAGCTGTGCTCGTTGCCGGCCCAGTTAGAAAGGTCCTTGCCATTGAAAAGGCTGACAAATCCTTCTTCTTTTTCCTCTTTGGTGAGTTTGTTTGCATCCACATTAAGTTCTCTCACATAAATATCCCTGAAAGCCAGGTCAGTGCCATGGGCCTGAAGTTCAATGGAGCCGGTGGGGAAGATGGGAATGCTTCTGTCCCAGTAGTTCTCCATGACCACATTGTCAACCACAAGCTGACCGTTGAGGTAGACGGTAACCTTATCATCTATCATGGTAATACGGAAAGTATTCCAGTCACCAATGGGATTATCTGCCACCAGCAGCGGGATGCTTTCATGTTCCTGGTTGTTGTATAATCCACCAGAACCAACCTGGGCACCAGCTTCCACCCTGGAAGTATCCCAGATCTGTACCTGGGGTGTCCCGCGCAGGTAAATGCCTGAATCCCCTTTTTTGGTGATTCTCCAGTCAACGATCATTTCAAAAGAACCATACTCCTTGATGCTGCAGAGGTTTGAACCATCGCCGTTAAACACGATGCAATTGTCTTTGACGCTCCAGTTCTCCTTCACTTTCTCATTGGCCTCATCCTGGAGCTTTTGAAGTTGTTTTTCGGAAAGCTTCGCTTTGCTCACCGGGTCGGTGGCCAGTCCCTGCCAACCTGCCAGATCGCTTCCGTTAAACATGGAGACAAATCCCGGTTCATCCGGCATCTTGTCCAGGTAGTTCTGGATGTCGATCTTCAGGTACTCGGTATCCGGACCGGTGATGATATCACTGGCTTTGATTAGTTTTTCCTTCACCAGTTCTCCCGTCATTCCATTGTCCAGTCCATTACTGGGCAGCACCACATTAACCAGTGCATTGGCCGCCTGGCTTTTCAGTTCTTCCTGGTCCATGAAAGTACTGAGGGTCACAAAACTCAGGAAGGTCTTTATTCCACCCATGGCTCTTAGCAAGCGACCCGTGTTGCGGACGCTGCCTGAATAGGGTGCAATTTTCCTTAATAAGAGCAGTTTCTGGTCATCTGGAAGCGAGGATGAGTACACTATCCTCACATAGCTTTGAAAGGCTTCTTCTATCTCCTGGTCAACGCTGGATTGTGAGCAGATTTCGAAGAGGGGAGAGGCAGCATGAATATCGTCCGACTTTGTCAGCCCGGTAAAGGCCCTCTTCCGTGTTTCTTCGTCCCCGCTGCCATAGGATTCATAAACGGCCTCCAGGGCCTCTTTACCACCCACAGTGGCCAGCACTCCAATATATTTCTCTACGGAAAAGTTTCTGGCGGCATGCAATAACAGGGCCTGGGTGGTCACCTCCTTATGGGATCCACGGTTTATGGAGGCTACCAGTGCTGCCTCAATGGCTGCAATTTCATCTTCGTCTTCCAGCTGATCAAAAAGCTTCATCAGATCCCCCAGGTCTCCCTGGTCGGAAACCAGATAGAGATTCTTCATGGCAGCTGACCTTACAGCTCCTGTTTGTGAAATCTGATCGTACAGGATATCAAAGGATTCTGGGTCGCCCCTGGCTGCAATCACTTCTATCAATACAACTTTTGCCCCTTCAGGTGCATTGTCCAGCTCTTTTGTAAGCAAAGGAAGCTGATCCAGGCTCACGGTCTGCAATAGCGCTGCTTTGGCGGTCTTACTATCCGGCTCATGGGGATAGGAAATGTTGTACTTAAGAATGTCGGGAACTGCTTCACTATGCTTGATCAGTGCCAGGCTAAGAACAGCCTGTTGGCGCACAGTAGAATCCTGATCGTCCAGATAGCTGTTAAGAATAACCACAGTTTCGTCGCTTTTAAGCATTCCGAACAGGCTGAGAATCTCAGCTTTCACCTCACTGTTTTTAATGCTTTTAAGCTCAGAGATCCAGGGATTGACCGGGGTGTTGTTTTTTGCTGCATAGCGGATGGCCGTCATTCGATAGACCTTATTATCTTCCTTCATGGCATTCAACAGCAGGTGGATGCTTTTCTCCATGGATTCGCTGTCTGCAGCGGTGATCAGGGCGGCGTTCCTGAAGTGAACCTGCTCAGGAGCTGTACACTTTTTCATCAGACTTTTACAAATTTTCAGACTCAGGTCCGAATTGTTTTGCCTGGATAAAGTCTGTGCGTAGACAATCAGGCTGCTGGTGGCCCGGGTAGGCTCAGGTAAATAGCCTGTTTTTTTGGCTGTATTACTTAAGAGTGCATGTGATTCGGGATTTCCCAATTCTGCCAGGCAGGCCAGTACGCTTCTCTGGAGTTCCGGAGAACTGCTCCCTGCAAGACTTGCTATGGCCTCGGCGTGATTGCTGTTCCCGCATTCTGCGATGGCATTGACCAGGGCGATCTGCAATCTTCCATCACACTTGTCCAGTTGATCTGCAAATAGATCTGCAGCTTCTTCCGGATCAATATCCCGTATGGCCCTTATCACAGGATCCTGTAGTTCAGGATCAATCAGGTAGACTTTGAGACTCTCAATGGCTACTTCACTTCCGAAATAGTTAAGTTGACGGATGAAAAAGCTTTTTACCAGGGGATTATCCCTGAGTTCAATCTCTTTCAGAATCATTTCTTCCCAGCGGACTTGTTGCATTTCCATGCCGGGCTGACTGAGATAGCGCGACAGGCTCTCAATGGCCGTGCGTGCTTTGGTGTCGTCACCTGTTCCGGGGGGAATGACCAGGTCCATGATCATTTGCAAGCCTGCTTCCTCCAGGCTGAGCATGGATTGCATTTGTTCATTCAGCTTTTGCTGATCGGCAGCAGGCACCTGTACCAGCAGGTCGGCCACTTTGGTTTCAGTTGTTCGCTTATCCTGTGCTGTAAGCGGATTGCTAAGCAGCAGCAGGGTAAACAGTGCAATGAGGGATATTCTGATATGTTTCATTCTTGTAAGCTTTATAATCTATTGCAACTTTTTAAATATTCCAGGGTGAACGCATCTCGGGATAGATCAGCCGGTTGGCTCCTTCATCATTGATAAACTCCTGTTTTACAGGATCGAAATGAAGGGTACGTCCAAGTCTTAGTGCGGCCACACCCATGTTGACAACGGTACATGAGCGGTGTCCGTTCATCTCATTGAGTGCAAATTTCTGACGGGTCCGAACCGATTCATGAAAGGATGTAATCTGTGGTTCCGGATCGGGCAGGGTAGCAGCCAGTTGCTGTATGTTGGGTATGGTGGAACGGAAACCGCGGAAGATCTTCCCATTGGGTCCTTCAATGTAAGCGGCATCCTTGTCCCTGTTCTCTCCATCCAGGATGATCTGGCAGCCATCTTCATAAGTATAGGTGATCCTGCGCCATGATCCTACGGCATCGGGATGTTGCTGTGGCGCATCCACTTCCACCTTAATGGGGCTGGTATGGTCCTTATTGAGCATATATTGTACGGGATCCAGGTAATGCTGACCCATATCACCCAGTCCGCCCCCGTCATAATCCCAGAAGCCACGGAACTTGGAGTGTACCCTTAGAGGATTGTAGGGTTTGACCGGAGCAGGGCCCAGCCACATATTATAATCCAGGTTCTCAGGTACCGGCTCTGGCTTCAGGTTTGTATCACCACTCCAGTAAAACTTCCAGTCGTAGCCGGTGATTCCGGAGACGGTGACCTTCAGGGGCCATCCCAGTACGCCGCTGTCAACGATTTTCTTTAAAGGCTTCACCTCAGTACCCAGCCCGTAGAATCCACCTCTGAAACGGAACCAGGTGTTCAGCCTGAACATGCTTCCATTGTTCTGTACGGCCTCTATAACCCGTTTGCCTTCTCCAATGGTACGCGTCATGGGTTTTTCGCACCAGATATCCTTCCCGGCTTCTGCAGCCATCACCGACATGGTTCCATGCCAGTGGGGGGGAGTAGCAATATGAACGATATCAATATCTTTCTGAAGCAGCAGCTCACGGAAATCTGAATAGCCTTTTATTCCTTCGCCGGCTCTCTTAAGGGCTCTTTCCAGGTGAAGGCGGTCCACATCGCATACGGCCACCAGGCGTCCTTCGCGCGTGAAATGGTGGTTGTATCCGATTCCTCCTACACCAATGATGGCTTTGGTAATCTGGTCACTGGGAGCCGTAAAACCGGGTCCCCCGAGTACATGTCGGGGTACAATGGTAAAAGCTGCTGCTCCGAGCACGCTTTTCTTTAAGAAGTCTCTTCTTTCCATGATAGGTTTTTGGGAAATAATAAAACAAATGTAACTTTTTCTTCTGTCAGATTGAGTTGGATCTGGTGAAATCGAGGATCTCGGAAAGATATCCAAAAGCCAGTCCAACTACGGTATCCGCAGCCCCATAGTAGATAGCTACTTTTTCCTCATCGCATAGAGCGGCTGTTGGGAACAGCACATTGGGGACATCCCCGGCAAGTTCGTACGGGAGGGCAGGAGCAAGCATATAGGGCTGGGTACGGTAAAGGACCCTGGATGGATCTTCAGGTCCAGGATCGCAGCCCCCATGGAATATCGGAAACCATTGCAGGTATTAATGACACCGTGATAGAAGATCAGCCATCCATCATCTGTGGGTATGGGGACAGAACCTGCGCCAATCTTGGTGCATTGCCAGGCACTTTGTTCAAAGGGACTCACCTTCATAACACAGCGGTGTTCCCCCCAGTATTTCATGTCGGGACTGAAGCTGATGTATATGTCCCCGAAGGGTGTATGTCCGTTGTCGCTGGGACGGCTAAGCATGGCATATTTGCCATCAATTCGCTCGGGAAAAAGGACTCCGTTCCGGTTGAAGGGAAGAAAGGCATTTTCGCACTGGAAGAATTCCTTGAAATCGAAAGTATAGGCAATTCCGATGGTGGGACCGTGATAGCCGTTGCACCAGCTCACCCAGTACCTGTCCTCCAACCAGGTTACCCGGGGATCATATTTGTAATCAGATTCGATCATCGCTGTGTTGCCAGGCTGCATCTCGATGGGATGATGCTCGATCTCCCAGTGGATGCCATCCCGGCTGAATCCGGCATGGATGTTCATTTGCACCGCTTTGTTGTCGCAGCGGAATACACCTGCATATCCCTCCCCGAAAGGGACCACTGCACTATTGAAGATGCTGTTTGAGGAGGGGATCTCATACCGCCCGATGATCGGGTTCCCGGAATAGCGCCAGATCACATCAGAGGATCCTTGAGGTCGTTCTTCCCAGGGTATTTTGACTTTCGCATTCATAGGCTTGAAAATAGTAGTTTTTTCTGAAAAGAAGGTTATTTTTATGTGCTCTCACCGATTCATATGAAAAGAAAACTCCTGCTTTATACCCTTGTGGCTGCCATAGGTGGACTGCTTTATGGATTTGACACGGCCGTAATTAACGGTGCACTTCCCTTCTTTACCGGCCACTTTGGCCTGAGTGACGTGATGACGGGCTGGGCAGTAAGCTCTGCCCTGCTTGGATGTATTGTGGGGGCCATCGGGGCTGGCAGGCCCGGGGATCGATATGGCAGGCGGGATATGCTCAAGCTATCTGCCATCCTCTTTCTTTTGTCTGCTTTCGGCACCGGCCTGGCACCCCATATTCAGGTTTTTATTCTGGCCCGCTTTATCGGTGGACTTGCAGTGGGAATTGCCTCGGTACTTTCTCCTACCTATATATCGGAGATTGCACCGGCCTCACACAGGGGCAGGTTGATTGTTTCCTTTCAGCTGGCGATTGTGCTGGGGATCCTGGTGGCTTTCTTTGTGGATTATCTCCTGATTCATACGGGTCCCAATAACTGGAGATTTATGTTTTTATCGGAAATTCTGCCGGCTCTCTTCTTCCTGGTGCTCCTATACCGGGTAGCAAGGAGCCCCAGGTGGCTTATTAAGATTGGAAAGCTGGAGGAAGCAGAAAAGATCATCAGGGAGCTTAATCCGGACGAAGATACGGAGGGAATCCTGGATGAGATCCGGAAGTCACTGGATACTGAAAAGCTGGAGAAAAAGGAGCGTCTCTTTAAAAAACCCAACCGGAAATTCACCTTCATTGGGATCACCATTGGAATGTTTGCCCAGTTTACAGGTATTGCAGTTGTCATGTACTACGCTACAGATGTCTTTCGTGCCGCAGGTTTTTCCACCGATTCGGCCATCGGGCAGACCGTGATCCTGGGACTGGTGAACCTGGTGTTCACCATTCTGGCCATGCGCTTTATCGACCGCCTTGGCCGCAGGAAAATGTTACTTACCGGTATGTTGAGTATGGCCCTTTTCCTCGGACTATTCGCGCTTGAATTTCTCTTTGATCCTTTCGGAGGGGGCGTGATGCTCTTCTTTCTGATTGGCTTTGTGGCTTCATTTGCAGGATCTATGGGCGCAGTGGTATTTGTTCTTCTGGCGGAGGTATTCCCCAATCGCATTCGCTCCAGGGGAGTGGCCATGGGTTCTTTCGCTGTCTGGATCGTCAATGGCAGCATCACCTTTCTCTTTCCGGTTGTAGCCGGGGCTTTCGGAGATGGTGTGGGGATTGGTCTCAGCTTTGCCTTCTTTTCGGTGATGACCTTTGCAGGTTTCTTCATATTCCGTAAATTCCTGTTCGAAACCAGCAATATGACCCTGGAGGAGATCGAAAGAAAAAATAAATAAGATTAAGGCTGAACTAATAAGAACTAAATATATGACCGGAAAAGAACGTATTCAGGCAGCTTTGGAGGGAAAATGGACCGACAGGCGTCCCGTGATGCTCCACAATTTTTTGATGGCAGCCCGTGAAGAGGGTATTAGCATGAAAGAGTTCGGGGAAGACCCGCAGTCAGCAGCAAGGGCCTTTATCCATGCTGCTGAAAAATATAATATTGATGGATTGCTGATCGATTTGAGTACGGCCACCCTGGCCGGTTCTCTTGGGGTGCCGGTGGACTACCCGGAGGATGAACCTGCACGCACCCACGGCGGCCTGATCTCTTCCCTGGAGGAAGTTCAGGACATGGCCCCTGTGAATGTGGCCAAGGATGCGGGAATCCAGCACTGGCTGGAGATTACACGGATTGTAAAGGACTATTTTGGAGAGGAAAAGTATATCCGGGGGAACTGCGATCAGGCACCTTTCTCGCTGGCCAGCATGGTACGCGGATCACAGGAACTGATGACTGATCTGCTCATGGATCCTGAGGCAGTACACCGCTTGCTGGATTATACCACCGAAGCGGGGCTTCAGTTTATCAGGCTGATGGCGGAGACCGGTGCCCATATGGTTTCCAATGGCGATAGTGTGGCCGGTCCCGAGATGATCCCGCCGGAGTTCTACCGGGAATTTGCCCTTCCCTACGAGAAAAAACTGGTGGAATGAAGCACATCGCCTGGGATTGACTTATACACTGCATATTTGCGGGGATACGGAAGTGATCCTGGAGGATATGGTACAGACCGGGGCCGATGCCCTGGAACTGGATTACCTTACTGATATTCAGAAGATCTACGACCAATGCCATGCTTCCACACTTTTTATCGGGAACCTGGATCCCTCGGGTGTTTTAAACTATGGAAGTCCGGAGCTGGTGAAGCAGAAGACTTTAGAGCTGCTGGAGATTTACCGTGACTCTCCCAGGCTGATGATCAATGCAGGCTGCGCCATTCCACCCGATACTCCTTCAGAGAATATCCGGGCCATGGTTGAGACGACCCATGGCTTTGCCACCACTCCGGAGCCTGATGCAACAAAAGCCTGATTCTCATGGAAAGTATTGCATATAAACATGGTGCAGGTGATGTTATTAAAAGGCTCAATACACTATATGAAAGGAAGGCAGGGGATCAGATTTTTGCAGATTTTCAGATTCCAACACGTACCATGGAACAATTTCGGGCTAATCATGCCGAAGGCTACACCAGCTACCCGGATCCACAAGAACGTGCCCGCTTCTGGGACAGCCTTTTGAAGGAGAAGAGCTTATGCGAGGATGACCAGATTCCTTCGGCCTACCTCAGTGAATTTGACCAGGGACTCTATGGTGCTCTTATGGGAGGGGAGATGCAGTTTCTGAAAGATCCAGGAACAGGGTGGATCTCTTCCATGGTCAAACCATTGATGGACGATCTGACCCAATTCCAGCTCCGGCCCTTTGAGGAAAGCCATCCCTGGTTTCGCCTTTACCTGCAGCAGCTGGAGATATTTTCCAGGATGTCGGAGAACCGCTTTGGCATCAGCCATTTCATCCTGATAGATTCCCTGAACTTTGTGTTTGAACTGGTAGGTGCCACCAAAACCTATCTCAGTCTGTTCGAGGTTCCTGACATCGTCCGGCAGATCATTGATTTTGCTTTTGATTTAAATGTCAGGGTCCAGGAAACCTTCTTTGAAAATACCCCTTCATTTCTCGGGGGAACCTTCAGCAACATGGTGCAGTGGGTCCCGGGAAGGGTGATTTCAGAGAGTGTGGATCCCTTTCACATGACCTCGGTGGAGGATTACCAGGAATGGGGAGAAGCAAATGTACAGCGGATGTTCAATCATTTCGATGGAGGCGTCCTGCACATTCACAGCAACGGCAGACATCTCTTAAATGCAGTTTCCAGCCTGGAAGGTTTAAAAGCCATCCTTATGCTGGATGAGAAAGATAATCCTCCGGCCTTTGATGTGTTGCCCGAGATAAGGAAACAGGTTGGCGACGTTCCCCTGGTGGTGAACGTGGACGAAGATACTTTCGAATACCATTTAAAAAGGAACACCCTTCCCGGCGGGGTCTTTTATGTGGTTAAATCCACTAAAAGCGTAGATCAGGTGAACAGGATCATGGAAAGGGTCAGGAAATATAAAATCGAATAATTATGAGAAAATTCTTACTTCTGGCTTTCTTGCCCCTGATCATTTCCTGTCAGCCAGAGGCAGGAAATGAGGCATTCGATGCAGTTCAATATGTGGATCCTCAGATTGGGTCGGTTCACGGACGCTGGTTTTTCTATACACCTGCTTCCCTGCCCTTTGGGATGGCCAAACTGGCTCCCCACACCAACGCATATGGAAGCGAGGGAAGCTGGTTGCCCGGGGGCTACGATGACCGTCACGGCTCCATAGAGGGATTCGGACATTTCCATGAATTCCAGATCGGGGGAGTGGTGGTGATGCCCTTTACCGGTGATATCCTTACTACTCCCGGATCCCTGGAGAATCCTGATGAAGGATATCGATCCCGCTTTGAAAAAGCAGATGAGCACTCAGAACCGGGTTATTATTCAGTATTATTAAAGGATTACCAGGTGAAAGCGGAACTTACCTCCTCGGAACGTGTTGGATTTCACCGTTACACCTTTCCCCAGTCGGCCAGCTCGGGTATCATCTTCGATATTGGTCACAAACAGGGGGAGAGCAGCGATGTAACAGAGGCCTTTGCACAGGTGGTAAATGAAAAGGAAGTGGAAGGGTATGTCGAAACCTACCCCGAGTATGCCAAGTTCTGCGATCCCGGAAACCGGGTAAAAATGTATTTTGTGGCCCGGCTGAATAAAGAGCCGGAACAGGTGGGCATATTCTATGATTCCCTTCTGAAGGCAGATTCCACCTCTACCCGTGGAGTGGGGAACGGCCTATATCTGCTTTTCTCCACCTCTGCTGATGAGGTGGTGGAGATGCAGGTGGGCCTCTCCTATACCAGCCTGGAGAATGCCCGGATTAACCTGGACACCGAATCGGAAGGACAGAGCTTTGACCAGGTACACAAAGAGGCCACTCACCAATGGAACCAGATGCTGGGACGTATCCGGGTGGAGGGCAGTAGCAGGGAGGACATGACCAAGTTCTATACCGGACTCTACCATGCCCTGCTGGGACGGGGACTGGCAAGTGATGTAAATGGACAATATGTCAGGAATGATGGAGGAAGCGGACAGATTCCCCTGGACCAGAACGGGCATCCGCAGTACAAGCACTACAACACAGATGGCATCTGGGGAGGATTCTGGAACCTGGGTCAGCTCTGGGCACTGGTTTATCCCGATTACCTGGTTCAGTATGTACAATCGAATATCGATTTCTACGGGGAGACCGGCTGGCTGCATGATGGAGTTGCAGCGGGTGTGTTTACCAATGGTGTGCAGACCAATTTCCAGGGATTGCTTCTTGCCTCAGCCTACAACTGTGGGATCCGGGGATTCGACCTGGAAAAAGGATATGAAGCAGCCCTGAAAAACGAAACGGAAGCCAATGGGCGCAACCTGGGGAATGGCAAGTACGATATGCACTGGTTCAACAGACTGGGCTATGTTCCATTCAGCGGATACCGTCCTGTCCAATGGCTGGGTGTTTAATTTCGGAGGTTCCCATACCCTGGAATACTCTTTTAGCTCCTATGCAGTGGCGCAGATGGCCAAAGGCCTGGGGCAGGAGGAAGATTACAGGAAATTAATGGAGCAGGCCGGATACTGGAAAGCCCTGTTTGACCCGGAAACCCGCTTTATTCGTCCCAGGTATCCCGACGGGACCTTTGTGGAGGATTTCGATCCGCTGGAGGGATGGAGAGGATTCCAGGAAGGAAATGCCTATCAGTATACCTGGTATGTCCCCCACGACATTGCCGGACTCATGGAAGCAGTGGGGCAGGATCTTTTTAATGAGCGGCTTGAGCAGATGTTTACCGATGCACAGAAGAGCATCTTTGGCGGGGGAAAGGAGATCCACAGTTTTTCCGGAGTGGATATGCTCTATAATCACGGGAACCAGCCCTGTCTGCACAATGCCTGGCTGTTCAACTATTCGGGCAAGCCCTGGCTGACACAGAAGTGGACCCGGACCATATGCGATGAATTTTACGGGACTGAACCCTTGCACGGATACGGTTATGGCCAGGATGAGGACCAGGGGCAGCTGGGAGCCTGGTACGTAATGGCTGCCCTGGGACTTTTTGATGTTCAGGGGCACGCTGCCGCTGATCCCAGCTTTCAGTTTGGCAGCCCCGTCTTTGAAAAAGTAAGCCTGCAGCTCTCGGGCGATCCCGGCAACATGCTGGTTATCAAGTCTGAAAACCTGGAGCCCGGGAACTATTACATACAGGACCTGGATCTGAACGGAAAGTCAATCAGCTGAGTGCTGGATCCCTCGTAAAGAGCTGATGAAGGGGGGTACCCTCACCTTTACCCTGGGATCGGAACCCAATACAGATTGGGGCGTCGGAGTGCCTCCCCCTTCCATGAGTATTATGAAATAAGCTATTTTTATACAACTAAACCTTGCATCTATGATCAAGTACCTTAGCCTTATTGCCATTATCGTGCTGACTGCCTGTTCCTCTCCTGCAGGAAAGAAGAACCAGCAAAGCGATGCAGCCAAACCTGAAACACTCTCTGACATAAAAGTCCCGGTATACGCCTGGCTTGGTGGACCAGGTTCCGCCACCGATCAGGAGATCCGGACCAATTTTACCGATCTGAAGAATAAAGGAATTATCGGTCTTTTGTACAACGGGGGCCACGATCCGGAAACCTACAAGCGGGTAGGGGGGATCGCCCATGAAGTGGGACTGGAATTTCATACCTGGATCCCTACCATGATCCAGGGAGAAAATCCGAAACTTGCCCCGGAACTGTATGCATATAACGGACTGGGTGAATCGGCCTGGGACAAGCCGGCTTACGCCGATTATTATAAGTTTCTCTGTCCCAGTCGAGACGAAGTATACAGCTTCCTGGAGGACCTTTACGGACAGATTGCAGACCTGGAAGAGGTGGATGGCATCCATCTGGATTATATCCGTTTCCCGGATGTGATCCTGGCCAGGGGACTGTGGGATAAATATGGACTGGTGATGGATCGTGAATATCCCCAGTACGACTATTGTTACTGCGACCATTGTGTGGAAGGTTTTCATGGAGCAAAGCGGGATTGATATCCGTTCGGTTGAGGATCCTGCACAGGTGGAGGAGTGGAAACAGTTTCGCTACGATTTGATTACCGGGATCGTATACCGGCTCTCAGAGATGGTCCATGCCAAAGGCAAAGAGATCAATGCTGCTGTCTTCCCAGGCCCCAATTCAGTGGCGCGGAAGATTGTCCGGCAGGAGTGGGACAAGTGGAGCCTTGACGCCTTCTACCCAATGAACTACAACGATTTTTACCTGGAAGGCACCGACTGGATCGGCGAGGTCACCAGGGAGGGGGTCACAGCCCTGGATAACAAGAAACCCTTATACAGTGGACTATTTATATGTCCAAGACCGGAGACCAAAGGTCAGGAAAGCGATCCCGAGAACCACGGACTGCTCCCTGAAGAACTGGAAGAGGCCATTCGTGAATCCATGGAAAATGGAGCAAGGGGAATATGTCTCTTTACCCCGGGAAGGATGACAGATGCACACTGGGATGTGCTGGAAAAAGCCATCCGGAAGGAGTATACCCTTAATTAGACAGGCTTTAGCAGAGATACCTGCTATTGATACTCAAGAATTCCAAAGAAATCCGGTTGATGGAAATTGGGACTGGGCAGGTCAATGGGAGCCCAGGTGAGCCAGTGCGGGTGTGAAGTTGCATCCGCGCATTTATAGAGGTTGGCCCGCCAGATGGTACCGCTCTCCGGGACAGGGAAATCCCGGTAGGATGCAAGTACAGAAAAGGGGATCCTGTATTCTACAAACCAGGTGGTATCCTCCTCAATTTCGGGATCCACAATCTGTGGCAGGCTGTGGGCAACTTCCACCTGCTGAATATCCTCTGCAGCAATATGAACCTGATTCGTCCGTGGCTCGGTCTGATGATGGAACAACATAATCCCCCCGCAATTCATTTCCAGGTTAAAGTAGCCCTCACTGCTATTATCATCCGGACTAAAAAAGAACTCCACGCAACTATCGGTATAGACAGGATCCTGGTGCTCGCTGTGTACTGCTTTCACATATTTATCCTTCACCCTGAATATGACGTAAATGGCCAGATTATCATAGGCGATCTTTGCTTCCACAAGGGGAAAATGCTCCGGCTTATCCCCCATGTAATGTGTCAGCTGAAGCGACTCAATTCCGGTCCATGGAGCCTTATCCCAGACAGCATTTATTTCCGGCCTCTCTTCCAGCCTGGTTACCTTGTATCTGGAACCTTCTTCTACTTCTGCTTCTGTTTTGCAGCTGGCAAGAATGCTTATTAGTAAGATGAACAGAATGGATAGAGTTCTCATATTTTTGTTTTGTCGTTAAAATTCTCTTATGATTCGGACCATGCCAGTTCAAAACCACTTTCCTTTAGAAGATCTTGAAATTCGGAAAGTAAGTTTTGGGAGTTCCTGACCTGTCTGGGTATAGTTCTCCTTTTCAGGGAAAAGGCACACAGGGAACCTGCAGCTTCCCCAATATTCCATTCAACCGGATGGAGCCGGTAACAGCCATTGGTGATGTGGGTGCTTCCGATATTCTTGCAACCCGGGATCAGGTTCTCCATGCGTACGGGGATCAGAGCTCCCAGTGGGATCTGAAAAGGTACGCTGGCCATGTCAATATAATTGTCCCCTCCGGTGCTGGGGTGAAGATCCAGGGCGTAATATCCAATTCCCACAGAGTCGTGGTAGGCTTTGGCCCGTACTTCTTCCTGTGTTAAACCCGTGATTTGCATTCTGTCCTCAAGCGAAATATCCTGTTCCAGAATGGTAGTTTCGGCAAGTATCCTTCGGGATTCTCTAATATAAGGATACTTGGCCAGCCCGTCTTCTGTTCCTGTGATATCCCCGCGTAAACGCAAGCCTTTCCAACCCTGTCCGCCATCCGGACGAGGAGCCTCTGTCTGAAGCCAGTAAAATAGCGACAGACTCAACTGCCTGGCTTCTTCTAAATTTTCTCTGCGTTCCTCCGGGCTGACATCTGTAATATTCCCCGGCAGGTAGTCATTTTGCGGCCAGTTCACCAGGGTGATATCACTCCTGGGAATCTCCCGGCTTCGAAATTGTTCCGGTCAATGAGCCTTCGGTACAACCAGAGATTCAAGGCCTCTGTTTTTGGCATCATTCCTTTTCTGTCCGGGGGTACAAAGGACAATGTTTTTGGCAGCAATGTTCTGGGATGTGTGTAGGTCAGGGAAAGCAGTTTCCCTGGCCAGGCAGGATGGAGGGGGGGTACATAGTCCTTCCAGAACTGATACATGGCCGGGGGGGCAATGGTATGGTCCTCTCCCTCCAGGTGATCCATTGCAAAACAATGGGTCATGGCCTGGATATTGGTGGGATCCTCCTTTTCAGGGGCATGCCTTTCACCAGTTTGTTTCTGGGATTCTGCTCCAATGAAATACTCACATCCGGATAGCTTTAACAGATCCCCCTCTTCGCTGGCATCAATGAAGAATGCAGCATTTAGTACAATGCTTCGTTTTTCCTCTCCTGTATGACAGCTCACAGCCCGGATGGAATCCCCATCCGTATGGACTTCAAGCGGTTCAGTATTCAACAGGATCTTCAGCTGACCATTGCTGATTGCCGGGGCCAGCATGGATTCAAGTACGGCTACCG
Source organism: uncultured Bacteroidales bacterium (assembly GCA_963753765.1). Classification (GTDB taxonomy): domain Bacteria; phylum Bacteroidota; class Bacteroidia; order Bacteroidales. The sequence goes on along the minus strand of CAVWDQ010000023.1, from coordinate 139,186 downwards.
AAACTGCTGGTTCATGACAAAGCCTGGATACCGCTCCGTTTCCCGGGTTTAGAAAATCCGCCTTCCGGGCCATTCCGGAAAGCGGATAATTCTTATGGTAAAAATCCCGGACCAATGAACGGTACCTGGCATAACTTGCTGTTCGTCCATGTGACTCAATCCATTGATGTTCGTCGGGAGGTACGGCCTGCTGACTGACCTGCCCACCGATCCAGTCTGTGGGTTCAGTCATGATCACCGAGGACCCATTCCTGCATGCGGCAAGAGCAGCTGCACAAGCACCCAATCCTCCCCCGATTATGATAATGTCACTCCTCAGTTCATCTCCCAGGGGTTTGGCCAGAACGGAAGCCATGCTGGAATTCCAGGCAAGGGAGCTGACCGTTCCAGCTCCCAGTATACCGCATTGTTTGATGAACCTTCTTCGGCCCATTATGACAATAGAATCTCCCTGAGCCGGCTTGCAACGATCCTTTCCTGTCCTGGATCCATCATCCAGGTAGTAATGCCTATTGATTTTGATCCACCCACCGTTTCAATGGAAGGATGTCCTTCTTTAAGCTGTTGCCTTACCTTGTCCGGAGTCCAGGCAGTTTTATCAGGATCCATGGAGATATTCAGGGAAGGCACATGATTGGCAACCTTTGGAACGTGAATCTCAGGAATGACGCCCTCTATATCAGCCACTGCATCATGGATCATCTGAATTTGCATCTCCCACAGGGCCCAGTCTGCTTCATGATCCCGATTCAGATAGGATTCAATGGTGACCAGCATACCCAGTACCTCTTCCTTGTTTACTTTCATCCCTCTTCCAACGGTATTCCCCCTTGGAGGTGCATGAAGCCGGGCAGCATCGATATACTTCTTTTTGCCCAGCAGAAGACCGGTGCTTTGAGGTCCTCTGAGACCTTTACCTCCTGAGAAGGCCACCATATCAAATCCCATATTGGTGTATTTCCACAGGTTTTCCACTGGTGGCACATCAGCTGCACAGTCATTAAAGGTGGGAATTCCGTGTTTCCGGGCTATCTCAATGAATTCTTCATCCTGGATTTCTCCAACAAAATTGTTCCCGTTGAAAAACCACATCATGGCCGTCTTCTCATTGATGGCCTTTTCCAGTTCCTTACGGGTTTCCACATACACGATGTTGACCCCGCAGTTCCTGATGGCATGGGCATAGCCTATGCGATGGGACTTCTGCATGATCACTTCGCTTTTCATCCCTGTCAGATCGGGAATCTGGGCCACCTTGTCCGGATCCATCCCTGCCAGTACAGCAGCAGTGCCCAGGGTAATGGCTGAAGCGGCCCCCGAAGTTACGGTGGCTGCTTCGCATTTGAGAAGCTCAGCGATTCGTTCTCCCACCTTATCCTGAAGGTCGTCAAGGAACACATATTCGTTTGTGGCGTAGTTATAGGCATCAATCACTTCCGGGTGCATAAGACATCCGGTCATGAAGGTATAGGTTCCGGCTGCGTTGATAAAGGTCCTTACACCCAGCTCCTTGAAATAGTCTCTCCGGATGCCCGGACCCTGAACAGGACTGGCAACCGGACTACCGGCCAGCAAACCTGTACCGAACAAACCTCCCACAAGTGGAAGGGTGCCCAGCTTTTTAAGTACTGATCGTCTTGTTTCCATATTAGTCCAGTGCTGCGATACAATCAATCTCCACCAGTGAGTCACCCGGTACTCCGCCATAAGTAGCTACTGTAGTTCTTACAGGTGGGTTTTTGCCGAAGCGCCCTTTGTACACCTTATTCATACCATGATAATCGTTGAGATCATGCAGGTACACATTTACTTTCAACACCTTGTCCATGGAGGTGCCGGCCTTCACAAGCTCTTTCTCCAGTTCCTTGAGTACGTGATCCGTATGGTCACTGATGTCTCCCTCAAAGTGGGCCCCTTTGCCCGCAATGAAGACCAGATTCCCAAGGATCGTGTGTCCTGAAAAGAGGGGCACATCGTCCTGCATGGTGATGTTGCCAGCGATTTTCTCCGGCTTGTCCGATTTCGGAGTTGCAGCTTTTACAGTTGCGGCTCCCAATCCGACAGCTGCGGCTGCCACTACTCCTTTTAAAGCTTTTCTTCTGGAATTCGGTTCATTTTTTTTCATAAGTCTATATTTTAAAAATTGGTGTGCATTTATTGTTATTTATTATTTGCTTCCCATTCCTGCATGGAAATTCCATTCAAATCCCATACAACTTTCCCTTCCAGGAGGGTCAGTTCACATTCCAGTTTTTTATCTCCCTGTAACTTCCATCCTCTGACGTCGGTGAATCCGAAATCCCCCTTTTTCAGGTTAAGCACGGCAATATCGGCATGCGCCCCCACACTCAGATGCCCCAGTTCCTCTCTGTTGATATGGACCGCAGGCAACCAGCTGGAGCGCGCAATAACATCCTGTAAAGGCATGCCCATGTTCAGGAACTTGGACATCACATTGAGCATGTCCTTCATGCCTGCATTCATGCTTCCTGTATGCAGATCCGTACTGATCATATCGGGCAGAAATCCCTGATCCAGGGCAGGCAGGGCTTGCTCATACACAAAGCTTCCTCCGCCATGTCCAACTTCAAATAAAACCCCTCTCTCCTGGGCCTGATGCACACAGGGTCTGACTTTCCCGTTTTCATCCACAACGGGAATCCTTCCCCCGACATGGGCGTAGCAATGGGCATAGATATCTCCCGGTCTTAATTTTTCAAGCAGAAGAGTTTCTATGGATAATTCAGGGTCACTGCCTCCAAAATCTATCATAGCCGGGATGCCGCCTGCAAGTTCTCCGGCTTCCACGGTGCGTTCCAGGGGGGTCCAGTCATGACCGCTGTAATGGGCCAGTTTCGTTCCCACGATCACATCCGCATTTTGCCTGGCCACAATGGCGGTCAGCTTGGGATCCATGTCCGCCAGGTTCTGTTCAACGGCGCCTCCTTTCATACCCCAGCCCAAAATATTCAGATAGGCCAGTACCCTGGTTTTTGAGTTATCAATGGTCTGCTCCCTGAAAGTCTTGAAGTTCCTCCATCCGGCACTTCCTGCATCCACTACGGTGGTTACACCATAGCGGAAGGTGAAGCCATCCGGCGGAAGGCTTGTAAAGCTGTTGCTGATGTATTGATCCTGCATGGTTCCGTGGAACACATGCACGTGATTATCAATGAGTCCCGGTACAACGTACAGGCCTTCGGCATCAATAACTTTTTTTGCTTTTTCATCTGGAATATTGGCGGATACTTCCGCTACTTTGCCATCAAGTATGGCCACATCCATGCTTTGATCCAGTTCATTTTTAGCATCAATCAGGTGTCCGTTCTTAATCAGCAGGTCATATTCCTGGGCCCCGACCGAAAGACTGGCACCCATGAAAGCAACAATACAAAGGATTTTAAATATAGATCTTGTCATATCAGATTAAATTATCATTAATGGTACCCGAATGCAGTATTTCATCTGCCTTTATATACCAGGTGTAGATACCCTTTCTCACCTGGCGCTTGTTATTATCCGTGTGATCCCACAGGAGCTCAGCTACAGTGGATACGGTTTTTGATGATGGGAAAGACTTGATTACATTGCCTTCCGTATCTTCGATGTGCGATTCAATGCTGTGATTTCTTCCCGATGGATCAAGAAACAGCGGTACCTGGTAGAGATTATTCACCTTTCTAATATCGCCTATCCTGGATTGGCACTTATTCAATTGAGGAATTTCCACATCATCAGAGGAAGCGGAGAGATCAATAGTTTCGTGATGGTCCATGGACATGCTTCCCAGTCCAAACTTTTCAGAAGCAATTCTGATATGAGAAGCATTGGGATGATCACAGGGAGTCCATCCATCTTCGGTACTGATCAGATTCATGTTATTGGCTTCGCGTGCCCGGTTGATCAGGCCCAGCTCGTAAGTATCCAGGGCCACCGGATCCTGGCTGACTGCTATGGTATTTGTATGAAAGGCATTCCCCGAGAGGGGACCGCCGTGATAGATCCCGGCAAGTGCATCCAGAAAATTGAGAATATACGGGGCCTGCTGGTTGATGCTCTTATAAAAGACAGGAGCGCACAGGCGGGTCCCGGCAAAAGGGCTGTTCTTATCGGTCCAGTCCGTACCGTGCGTACCAACCGGGTTGTCAGTATTGCCGTAGTTGTTTTTCATAGCTCCTGTGATACCTGCCTCCCGGTGGTCTTTGGCTATGATGTAATTGATCAGAAAATCATTCTGGTAGACGCCGGAGAAAATACGCTGAGGGGCCCGGTATTTCTTTGGAAAGTCCGGAGCAGCAATAAAACCCGGTGCATCATCAGGTAGTTCCAGGGGGCCTGAGTTACTGATCCAGTGAATCCTGGGGGCTCCGGGCCTGGAATCTTTGTAGAGGCCTGCTCGGTCAGGAAAAACAGGACGGTAACCCTGGATAACCGGAAAGTTCTTGCGCGATCCCCGGGCATAAATTCTTTCGAAAAAGGTGATATTTTCCGGAGGAAATGCCCCGTCCAGCATTTGAGTAAGACCGGTGACAATGGCATTGGTGACTGCCGATTTGGGTCCAAAGGGACACAGGTATGTGGACCAGTCATTTTCGTCTTCCGATGTGTAGGAGAAATTAAGCTTGATGCCGATCTTCGTATCCGGATTTGGATGACCGGCCGGGAAAAGTGATTCCCATGCTTTACCCACACTTGCCTGCCCGCTTAGTTTCGTAATTGCCGTATCCACCATATTGGCTATACGCATGCTCTGGATGTCCCAGGATATTACTTTATCGACCCGGATCCCGAAAGAATCGATAACATGCCCCGGCCTGAATTGCATGCTGGAGGCGAGTTGGTCCCGCACACTGACCAGGGGTGAAGCATAAAGGTCTTCATATATCCTCTCACTTCTGGTGCAGGCATAATGCAGTAAAGGTGCTGCTATGATTGAGCTTACTCCATAACTTATAAATTTCCGGCGTTTCATTTCGTAACGGGATTTAGCAGATAAAATAAGTACTTGAAGGAGTCGTTGAAATGTACTAAAAAAAATACACTTTCTAAAGATATGTGCTAATTTCACTTAAAATTAACGTACTACAAAACTTCGGATAATGAAGAGATCCATACCATCTGTGTTTTTCATTTTACTCCTCAATTTAATTTTAAACCATGTATCCGGACAGCAAGGGCCTTACAGTCAATACCTGGATCACCCATGGGTAGACTCCGTGCTCGCCACACTTTCCCCGGAGGAAAAGACCGCCCAGTCGCTCTGGCTTGTTACCACACCGGATGACAGGCTCCCCGAGATCATGAAAAGAGCCGGTTCCATTGGGGAGCATGGCCCCGGGGGACTGATCTTCACTTCAAGCCCCAATGAGCAGATGCGGGAGCTGGCAGAATACTTCCGGTCTTTCAGCAGCATACCCCCGGTCATTGCCCTGGAGGGCAGGTGGGACAAAAAATATCCCGATATCACTACTTTGAGTGCCATTGCCAGTGATTCGCTGCGGTATTTGGCTGGAGCAGACCTGGCTGCACAATTGAGAAATGAAGGAGTGTCTTTGATTTTATCGGAGGGAATGGACGATGTTCTTATGGCAGGCCTCACCGAAAGCCATGTGCAGGTCATGGATCCAAAATGGATTCGGGCCGACTCCATAGATGAGCGTGCCAGGCAGGCCCTGGCCATTAAATACTGGATAAGGCAGCAGGAAGCTGAGGGGGGAGTAGGAAGACAGGAGATGATGCCTGCAGACTGGTCCTATCAATCTGCCTTTATCAGGGATATGTATGAGCAATCCATAACGGTTTTGAAAAACCAGGATCAGGTGATACCGGTTAAGGGACTGGAAAAAACGAGGATTGCCTGCCTGGCAGTGAATCAACAGGACATGACCGGTTTTCAGAATATGGTGGGCCAGTATACCCGGACAAAAAACTATTACTGGCTCCCGGGCAGCGATAACAATGATGAACTTACGCAACAGCTTGCTACCTATGATCTGGTAATCGCAGGCATATATCCAGGCCAGTCTCCAGAGGAAATGAGCGCCTTTCTTTCCTCGTTAATGGAACAGACACAGCTAATCGTGGTCTGGTTTGGTGATCCGGCCAGCCTGGAACAATGCTCTAGCATTGTATCCAGTGGAACAGGCCAGGAACCTGAAGGTCTTATTCTGGCCTATGAGCAGAAGCCCATTATAGAAGGCTTGTCGGCCCAACTGATATTCGGGGCCATCGGTGGCAGGGGCAGATTGCCTGTGGCCATTGGAGAGCATTACTCCATAGGGCACGGAAACACTACTCCCGGTGGCCTCAGACTTCAATATGGATTTCCGGAAAATGCAGGGCTCGATTCTCAGCGGCTGAACCATGCCATCGACTCTATTGTGAAAGGTGGTTTGGAGGCGGGTGCATATCCGGGTTGCCAGGTGATAGTGGCCCGCAAAGGGACCGTGATCTTCCAGAAGTCCTACGGTTATCATAGTTATGAAAAAAGGATTGAGGTCAGGAATCATGACCTCTATGACCTGGCATCGGTAACAAAAATAACCGGACCCCTGTCGGGTCTGATGTTGCTGGAGGGAATGGGGAAATTCTCTTATAAGAACCGTCTGGGGGACTATTGTGTAGCCATGAAGGGATCCGATAAGGCCGACCTGGCCTTGAAGGATATTCTTGCGCACCGGGCAGGGCTCTATCCCTGGATTCCGTACTATGAGGATATTATAAAGAAAAACGGGCAGTACAAAAAGCGCTTTCTTCGAACGGATGAAGGGGAGAAATACACAATTCAGGTAGCTGACCGTGTTTATCTGTCAAATACCTTTAAGACTAAGATTTTTAAGGAAATCCGGAAATCGGAGCTGGGTGAGCAGAAGTATCTGTACAGCGGACTGGCATTTTTCCTGTTTCCCACAATTATTGAGGAGCTATCCGGACAGCCCTATGAAACATTTCTCTCGGAAAATATCTACCACCGCTTGGGAGCCTGGGAATTGCTTTATCATCCGCGCAACTCCTTCCCTGCATCCAGGATTGTTCCCACTGAAATTGATTCAGTTTTCAGGAAGCAGCTGATGCATGGTTATGTGCATGATGAAGGAGCGGCCATGATGGGTGCCTACGCAGGAAATGCCGGTCTTTTTGCTTCTGCCAATGACCTGCTGAAGCTTATAGAGATGTACCGGCGCATGGGATCATACGGGGGCGAGCAGATCATTCAGGCCGATGTCCTGAAGGAGTATTCCAGCTATCAGTTCCCTGAACTTGAGATCAGAAGGGGATTGGGATTTGATAAACCCCTGCTCAACGAAAATGATGGTACACCCCGAGATTACCCCTGTCCGGGTGCCCCGGCCTCAAGTTTCGGGCACTCGGGATTTACGGGAACCTTTGTCTGGGCCGATCCGGAAAATGAAATAAGCTATGTGTTCCTCTCCAACCGGGTCCATACCACCCGTACCAATCAATTGTTGTATGAGATGAATATCCGCACAAACATTCTTCAGAGCGTTTACGATTCTATCATTGATCCTTAAAGATCCAAGATTATGGCTAAGAGAATAAGCAGTTCACGAAGAAAATTTATCAGATCGGCAGCTGCCATGGGAAGCCTTCCCTTTCTACCTCCTTCACTGTCCGGATATTCAGAACCTCCAGGTTCTAAGCTGCTTCTTAAATCGAAGCAGGCAATAATCCCCGAAGAGGGACAGAGTATTATTGGCCATTATGGCCCATGGGCAAGCTCTCTGGTTGAGGATCCTCCTCCCTTATCATTCAGAAGAGAGGAATGGAATGATCTGGAGGAGTGGAAAGGAATTGCCCGTGCAAAAATGCTGGAATTGACTGCCCCGCCCGAAACCGGAGGTGTACCGAAGGTATCGATAAACAGACAGTATCAGTATGAGGACCTGGATATTGAGGAGATGAGCTGGCAGCTGCCCTATGGACGGCCCACTAAAGCCATCCTGTTAAAACCTCAGGGGGCCTCGGGTCCTTTGCCCGCAATACTGGGACTTCATGACCATGGGGGTAATAAATACCTGGGCAAGAGAAAGATCACCCGTGTTTCTGACCATACCCCTGATATTGTGCTGGCCCATCAGGAACAGAGTTATGAAGGCCTGGCCTGGGCCAATGAGGTAGCCAGGCGGGGCTATGTGGTGTTGGTCCATGATGCATTCAGCTTTGGCAGTCGGAGGGTCTTGTATTCCGATGTGACAGGAATTAACTGGGGCCCCTGCAATGTGGAAGGGAAGTCAGATGCGAACCCTGAAGATCCGGCAAATATTGAATTATATAACAGCTGGGCTTCGGAACATGAACATATCATGTCAAAATCATTGTTCTGTGGAGGTACCACCTGGCCGGGTGTATTCCTGGCTGAAGATATAAAGGCTTTGGATGTACTCAGCGCCCGGCCGGATGTGGACCCGGACCGTATTGGATGCGGGGGGCTTTCAGGCGGAGGATTGAGAACGGTTTACCTGGGTGGTGCTGATCCTCGGGTCAAATGCGCCGTATGTGCCGGGTTTATGTCCACCTGGGACGACTTTCTCCTGAACAAGGCCTATACACATACCTGGATGACCTATACCCCCCTCTTACCCTCTTACCTGGATTTTCCTGAAATTCTTGGATTGCGCGTGCCCTTACCGACCCTGGTCCTGAATAATTCAGATGATGAACTGTATACCATGCAGGGAATGACGCGTGCCGACGAAATCCTGGAAGAGTTATATACCAAGGCAGGAGCCAGTGATCATTTCAAGACTAGTTTTTACCCCGGGCCTCATAAGATGGATGCCCGGATGCAAGCGGAGGCATTTGACTGGTATGACCGGTGGTTGAAATAGTCATATTTATCTCCTGGTTGGTATTCAGGAACACTTCTTTTTGCTGATTATTTACAATCACCGTATAGGACGACAGATCAGTGATCAGCGCACCATCCACCTTATATTCGGGCAGTTCTACTGATATAGAACCATTATCATTCGTTCCCTGACTCAACACTTCTTCCCCGTTTTTATCCCGTATGCTTACTTTTGCACCAGTAACTTTTTTGCCCTTTTTATCGATTACGGAAACCTTCAGTGTCCAATATGTGGAGTAGGAATGAAGCTGGGCAGTAGCATCGATATTAAAATCCAATCCTTCAAATTCATTGGAACGAAATTCAATATCCTTTGCCAGGCTCGTTGCAGATTCAATCCAGCCCATGCGAATTGCAGGAAAATCTGTTTCAGCATCAGATGATCTGATAATTTTATTCCCGGCAATCACCGTGCCTGTAGCACTGCCATATCCGCAGGCCACCCAGATGGGTGTGACATTGGTAATAATCAGGTTATTATTCAGCTGTCCACCTCTGGCGTTCCCAATATAAAAGGCATATGCTTCTGCATCTGTTTCAGGATCCTCCTGATGTATATATATCTCGTTCCCGAATATAAAATTCTCCCCGGCACTGGTACTGAAGAAGAATGCCGAAGCCATGGGAATGTAGTCGGGATATTGCTTGAATTTTTTTCCGCTGATGTAAAATTTATTGTTGTAAATCCTGTTCCCGAAGCAGCCCCTGGGAGATCCGGGCTCTGAACCATAGTCAGCCACCCGAATGCCATTTGTGCTTAATGTTCATGGTATTCACAGCTGGGTGGGGCTGCATTAATCCGAAACAGGTTATTGAAGATTTCAATATGTTTGTGCCTGAAAATTTCCAGTCCGGATCCAATTTCCGGTTCGAAGCGATTCTCAAATACCATGGAGCTGTCTCCCATGGCCATCACAGAGTAATGATTGGTCACAGTCTGACGATTTACAAAATGATTGTGATGAATAATCGAATGCTTTCCCTTGAAAACCAGGCAGCCCTGTCCTCCGTAAAATTCTGAGAAAGAGACTTCCGAAGCCTTCTCTCCCCGCAGATCCACCCCGTAAAATTCTGAACCATGCCGGTTGATGATAAAGGGACTCTCTATCTCAAATCTGCAATTGGTAATGGTGGCATGCGGAACATCAACAGCTGTGGTATTGATACCCGAAGTAATGAATTTCAGATTATCCAGGATGATTCGAACATCTCCGGCGGTGGACTGAATCCCCCAGGATAAAATCCCCCGGCTGGCATTTTTTATCACACCATTTTTAATGGTAACTGTTCCATTTCCCTTCACCTCCGGAATACCGGGATCGGTTTCCCGGATCTTACATCCTCTGTATAATCAAAGAATGCACTGTGATTCCGATGGTATAAATGATCATTGTGTCCCATGGGATGAGTCTCTTCAACAATACCGATACCCACATCCATGGCTGGCCGGATGTCTATCTGATCCACCAAGCAATCATTCCCGGCTTTTACCCTGATCCGGTATTTCCCGGCAGGAAGATTATTCAGGTGGGCGACAACAAAGCCACCGCCCAGTCGTGCAGAACGATTTTCGACGGGACAAGAAATCATGGTTGTATCCCCATATTCGGTAGTACATCTCACCTCCTTACCGGCCTCATCATCAACATAAATACTGACCCGCATATCATTGGCCATATCTCCTCCCAGGTCCTGATAGTAATGCCCGGTAATTCCGCACATGGCATAGTATGATCGCCCGGCTACAGGAAGGTTGATATAGGCTGAAGCGATCTCATCTCCCGCTTTTAATCGCAGTATCTTCTCCCCGATAAACTCATGAACCTCTTCCGTATTCTCGATTTTCGCACCAGGCGCATTGGATACATCCCATCCCTTTAATCCCTCTTCAAATCCATAATTTGGTATATGTTCATAATCACCGTCTGCATAGCTAAGGGTATACCCATTCAGATCAAGGGTAACATCTTTTCCCAGAAACAGGGTACTTCTGTCACTGGTAATATCCCTGGTTAGCATATAAGTGGAGCCGGGTTTGCCATAGCTACCCGGACCTGAAACAGCTATTACCCCATCCGGTATATCCCGATGCTCCGACTCCCGGTACTGGGCATTCACAATGAGAGGGAATAGAATGCATAGTGTAAGTATAACGATTTGATAGATTTGCGGCTGTTTCATTTTCATTACTGATTTTACTTCCTGCTCAAAATTCCTTCAATGACCGGCTCTAATGCAAGGGCTATTCTAAGGGAGCCCAGATCAGTGGGGTGTACCCCGTCAACGGTGCATTCATCATAATCATCTCCTAAGATTGCAGAACCATCAAGAAAGTAAATGTTTGTATCACCGGCAGCTCTTCTCTCGTTCACAAGGTTCTTCTGAAAATCCCTGTTATTCATCAGTGTTTTATAGGCTGGACTGCCATTGATTTCTCTGGCATAGCGTATCTTGGATATGATCAGGATAGGCAGATCCGGATGTTTCTCTCTCAGAATATCAACAAAGGGTCCCAGGGTATTTTTAATGGTAATACTGGCATTGGCTTCATAATCCAGTACGATCATGCGCTTGTCCTGTATTTCATTGATCAAATTAGCCAGGGCAGGTTCTCCTCTTCCATTTCCGGAAAATCCCAGGTTCACAAACTGCACATCCAGCTTTCGGCTCAAAATATTTGAATAGACCATACCGGGTCTTGCCACACAACCTCCCTGGGTAATGGAAGTGCCGTAAATCACAATCTTGCCAGGGTGCTTAAATGGCGGAGGTGCCTCTACCAGTGATCCTTGTTCCAGACCAATCAATACCGAATTAACTCCATTGTAGAGCGGGAAATTAAGGGTGAAAGTCCGCATTTATTGTTTCATCAGTATAAAAGTTCTACCTGGTAATAGATGCTATCCGCACCGAATCTTGTGGTCTTTAAATACCTCTGTCCCACCATCCTCATATAAATATCAAATCCGCTCTGACCTGTGGCCGGCATATGGTACATTCCCGACCGTTCTCTAAGCTCCACTTTTACCAGGATTCTAAGACTATTGGTCCTGAACCTGACCTGCCCGCCTGCTGTATGATTGGCAAGCTGGTCAACAGCTTCACGTATTTCCCAGGCAGGCTTGAGAGGCAGACGCCTGTAAACGCTATCCTCTTTGATCCATTCAAACCCTGAAAGTTCAAAGGGTTCTTCCCTGGGATCAAACCAGACGATCCCATCAGCATCAGCCTTTTTCAGGCCATGTTTGGATCCAGTTTTTGTGAAGTTGGCTCCTGAGCAAATCCTGCCGCATGAACCATCAGCGTGATCAAAAGCGTCCGAATACTCTTAGAAAATATGTTCATATCATTTATTTTAACCACTCTATGATTTGCTCATTCACGGGCTGGCCTTCATCCACCACTACATGCTTAAAATGATCTTCCACGCCTTTCTGATTATAAACAATGCGGGGATAGCTGAGCCTACATGATTTCTGATCATCCCCGGCAGGATCCCCGTTTCCTGACTGGGGATTGATGATCAATACTTTTCGGGGAGAGAGTGCTGCCATAAGATCGGGCAGATCATATTTTTCAATGGCTCCTGCCACGGTCGATGGAATAAATGCCGGTGAATAATCACGATTGAGTACAATATCTGCAAAACTTATAAATGGATGAACCAGGCAAATTTTTTGAATGCGCTTATCAAAGACGGCGGCATGCAGCAACTCACTGCCACATGCCCCGGATGCTATGGCAGATACAATCTCAAATTCTTCAAACCCGGTTTCAATAAAGTCAGCGATCCTGAGGATATCTTCAGCCCTCATTCCAACAATAGATTTATTTGTCAGAATTCCCGCAAACCACTGATTGAATGAAGTATTATCAATATAGGCATCCCCTTTCAAATAGCCTGGTCCCAGGCTGCCAATGCCCCGGACATCAAAGAGCAAGAGGGAATAGCCCTGCTTCAACATGGATTGAATCATCAGACTATCCTTTACTGCAGCGTGTTCCATCCCCTGCTCATCCAATAGAAGAAGCACTTCATTGTTCCTTTTTCCAAGGGGCATAAACAGGGCTGCAGGCAGCATATAATCGCCATTACCCGGGATCAGGTATTTTTCCAGCACATATTCTTCAGTTACATATCGACCGGAAAACACCGCCTCTCCGGAATACTCGGGAGTTTTGAATCCTGACAATCGTTTTGCTTCCCTGCCTGTATTCCTAGTATGCTCATCAAAATCCTCACTGGCTCTGAATAGCTTCAGTTTTGCGATTTGATTCTTTGCAATTTTCCTGTTCAATGAGTAGAGTGTCTCACTCTTCATTGAGGTTGCCAGCTGACCGGTTTCCGTGACCCATAAGTCTTTCTCATTAAAAACTTCCACATCCTGATCAGCCGGACTGCCGGGATTGTTCAGGTACTTCTGAAAGAAAGCGTACATGGCTTCACGGTTCTTTTTTGTTGAAGCATGCACATCATCATCTTCAACCATTGCCATTTGCTCTCCGGCTTCCAGAGCATTATAAAACTGTTTTACTTCACCGAAGGTCTCCCTGGCTCCCTGAATGCTGAAAAAGTCCCGGGTGGTGGTGATCATTAGGCCGGGTTTGGGTGCCCTCACCTCCAGCAGATCTGCATGATCCAGCCCTTCACTGATCATATGGATCAGATTCTGTTCTGCATCCTGGGGCCCGATTGATTTTAATATATATTCCATACTGGTAATAAAACATTCAGGTGCTGCGGCCAGTATTCTGTCATCAAGGGCAGCTGTATATGCTGTTTGAGTACCGCCACCCGATCTTCCGGTCATTCCGATCCTTTCGGGATCCACCTCTTTCCGGGTAAGCAGGTAATCAAGGCTTCTGATCCCATCCCAGATGAAATATAAGGCCGGGGAGTATCCTGAAATATAGCATTGTGCTCCGGGATAAGAGTGTTCAGTGGTGGGACCAAAGCGGGATTTACCCTCCTTTTCATCATAATACTGCAGGCGTTCTCCCTGCCCGACGGGATCAAATGCCAGCACAACGAATCCCTTTTTCACCAGATTGATAATGATGTGTTGATAGGTTTCGCTTCGGAAGCCATTTGCAGTATGCCCGCTTGCATAAATCACAGCAGGGGCCTTTCCTTTCAGATTTTCCGGTATAAACAGCGCAGCAGTTACATAGTAGCCGGGAAGAGACTCATAAATAAGCTTTTCAACCCTGTAATCTTCTTTTTGGATCACTCCGGTTACACGGGCATTTAATGGCGTTTTTTCCGGTAAGGGACCCACAAGCTGCAATAGCTTTTTTTTGACAGCCTCCTGCCGTATCAGATGGTCATCTAAGGTGTGTAATTGTGCAATGTTAGCTTTTCGTTCCTGAAGCTGCTGAAACGCTAAATGGCATGAACTTTTATACATGGCATTCTCCGAATCGGTATAAAACTTCCAGAAGTCAAACAGATTGACATCATACTGGGAGTGAACCGAAATAAGTACAGCAAAAAGGAAAGCAAGGGAAAGATATAGTCTTTTCATCTTTTAATTACAATGTGCGAAAAGCAAGTTAAAAATTAATAGCGAATGATGAATTCCAATTTGAATTGATCAAACTCTCTCTTATCTTTATAGACACCTGCAAACTAATAATAACTAACAAAAAGATATGAAATCCATCCGAACTAAAATGATTGTTACCGCTTTGTCTTTTGCGGTAATATTTTTGCTTTTCATCCCGGTGTAAACGCTCAGAAACCCGGTGAGAAACACGAGGGAAAGATCTGCGAGGTAAGCTCCTTTTCCATGAATAAGATCTGCAAGGAGTGGGACGGGCAGTGGCAGGGCATTGGAGTTGCCTCGGACGGGAACTGTTACTTTGCAACATCTACGCACTCAAGCGGACACGGAGCAGGCTTCCATGTATATGATCCGGTGAAAAAAGAACATCGTGTGATCGCTGATGATATGACCATCCTGTGTGGCGAGGAATTCAGCGGATCCCAGCAGGGCAAGATCCACAGTCCCATTGTGGAACTGGACGGCTGGCTGTATTTCACCACCCACCTTTCCAACTACTGGCCAGAAGGGATCGATATTTATCCGGGAGCGCATGTGTTGGGTTATGAGATGGCCACGGGCAAATTCCGTGATTTTGGCATCGTGAAACCCCGCTACTCCATCTATTCTGCCATCCAGGTGGATCCGGAACGCAAGGTCCTGTATGTGATGCTATCACCTTTTCAACCGGACCTGGTTAAGGAAGATGGGATACATCTCTACAGCGTGGATATTGAATCGGGAGAGAAAAAGGACATGGGTCAGCTGACCTTTGGAGAAACCGGAGGGACTCCCTGGTTTTATGTGGATAACAAGGGGAACTGCTGGTTTACTTTGTGGAAAAGGGAGTGGCAGTATGAATACGACCGTGGCAATCTGTATTGCTACAGTCCGGAAGCCGGTAAGATCATCACCTATGAGGATGCCCTTCCCAAAGAGGCCCTTTTGATTGATGGAACACCGGTTACCGGAAAATACAGTTACAATACACGCTGCTGGAATTACACGGAAGCACTTCCCGGAAGAGAACGTTGTCTGTTTGCCATGGGCGCCTGGGGAGGTGGCGATGAGCGTCTCTGGATCTTTGATCCCTCCAAAGACATTGCCAGCGGGGAGGCCTTTGAACCCATAGCTAATATCGGTTCAACCTTTCATGAGACTGCCAGGGGAGGAGACAGGCTCTACTTCGTCCAGTATGAAGATCTGGAAGTTCAGCGGACCATCAGCCCCGAGCTGGCCAGGGACGAAGATCCCGATATCGTTGGTTACAACTCCAATCTGCACCTGAGGAGCATTTCCCTTAAGAAGGGAGATGATCCCAACCAGATTACCGACCATGGAAAGATCGTGGATCAGGATGGAAGGGCAGCCCGCATGATTAATTCCCTGGCGGCCGATTCCCAGGGCCGTGTTTATATGACCGGCGACTGGTACATTAAGTCGGACCGGGAAGCAAGCATGTATAATCTGCTCTGGGATCATCCTGGTGAGCGCCTCTATTCGCTGATGAAGCGGGGGATGTTCTTTGCCGTGGCAGAAACAGGGGAGGAGTGAAATCCAACTATCACCATTAGTTTGAATCCATAAATATATAATTCATATGAAACGCTTTGCGCTGTACCTGACTCTTTTACTTGCCATTCCATTTATCCTGGGATCCTGCAATCCAAAGAGCAAATTTTCGGAATACTCCGAGACCATCCTTACCTATCCTTTTTCCGATACCTCTTACCTGCCCATCATTGCCAAAAGGCCTGATATTTATCCCTATTCTCGAATAGATGGTTTCAGCCACGATGGGGTGGAACAGGAGTGGAAGATGGTGAAACTGGAGAATGAATACGTGGAGGTCTATATTACCCCGGAGATCGGGGGCAAGGTATGGGGTGCCATCGATAAAGCTACGGGAAAGGAGTTTCTCTATAAAAATGATGTGGTAAAATTCAGGGATGTGGCCATGAGGGGACCCTGGACCTCCGGGGGCATCGAGTGGAACTCAGGCGTGATCGGGCATCATCCGGGTGGTGCTGCTCCGGTGAATTATAAGGTATATGTGGATGATGCGGGCACAGCCCACTGTGTGGTGGGAGGCATGGACCTTCCATCTAATTTGCAGTGGAGGGTGGATATTTCACTGCCCCCGAACAGCTCTTATTTTGAGACCACTACCTATTGGTACAATGACTCACCCTTTATGCAATCCTACTACCAGTGGAACAATGCGGCTGTGAAGAGTGCTGAGGACCTCCATTTCTATTTCCCGGGAAACTACAGACTGGGGCATGGCGGAATGGCCAATCCCTGGCCGGTGGATGAAGACGGGGTCGACCGATCCTGGTATAAGAACAACCTTCCTTTCGGTCATTGTTCCTACCACATAAGTGGGAGCATGGACAACTACTTTGTTTCCTATTACCATGATGAGGACTTTGGATCAGGTCACTGGTCCCCGGTGGATGGTGCACCTGGCAGAAAGATCTGGTTGTGGTCGCTGGCCAGGAACGGTGGAATCTGGGAGGACCTGCTTACAGATACCCACGGGCAGTACGTGGAAGTGCAATCGGGAAGAATGCTCAATCAGAACAGTGTCAGCAGCGGAAGGACGCCTTTTAAACAGCCCCGTTTCATTCCCTACAATGCCGACACCTGGGTGGAGAGGTGGTTCCCTGTAAGAGGAACCGGAGGAGTCACCCGCGTAGCAGAACCCGGCACCATTCACGTTAAGTATCTGCCGGAGGGGATGCAAATTCTTTTCTCTCCCATTATGGAAATCAATGGGAAGCTGGTAGTAAGATCCGGGGAAGAGGAGCTTTTAAGTGAGAATGTGATGCTGAAGCCCTCGGATTTGCTTGAAAGGACAGTGGATGGCATTTCGGAAGGGACAGCAGTTGAGATAGTGCTTAACGATGAACTGATCTACTCCTCGGAGATGGACTACATTGTAGACAGGCCCCATCATTCACCTGGAGACGCCCTGAATGATCCTTTTGTTCTGGCCCGGGAGCTGGAGAATCGAAGGTCATATGGTGAAGCCCTCGAGATCTACCTTAATCTGCTGGAGAATGATTCCATGCGGCTGGATGCAGCAGAACGGGTGGCGGAGCTTTATTTCAGGATGGACAAACTGGAGCAGGCCGGGGAATATGCAAGGGGGATCCTGGAGATCGATGCCTACCTGCCGGGTGCAAACTTTATCTATGCATCCATCCGGAAGGCTGAAGGGGACTTTACCGATGCACGGGATGGTTTTCGGTGGGCCCTTCGTTCCCTGGAGTACCGCAGTGCGGCTTACCAGCAACTTGCCGAAATTGATCTGATGGAAGGGGACCTGAAAGAATCTCTGCGGAATGCCTCGCTGTCCCTTACCTTCAACAAACTGAACCTGAACAGCTACAAGATCATGGCCATTGCCAACCGTCTTCACGGGGATACTCAAATGGCTGATGAGGCATTGGAGAGGCTGCTGGACATAGACCCGCTGAATCATTTTGCACTTTTTGAGGCCTACCTTCTTCAGCCAGGTTCAGGTACCCTGGATGCATTCAATCACTCATTCAAAAATGAGATGGCCAGGGAAGAATACTTAGAAACAGCTTTATTTTATGAAGGACTGGGTTTGTTTGAAGAGGCTGCAAAGGTGCTTGAGGAGGCTCCTGCTTATCCAGTGATTGACTACTGGTTGGCCTGGCTGAACAGAGATGACAAAGAGAAATCAAACACTTATCTGGAGAGGGCACTAAAAACGAGCCCTGCCTATGTTTTTCCATACCGGAACAAGACCTTACCGGTCCTGGAGTGGGCATCTGTACAGAGTCCCTCCTGGGTCACCGATTATTATGCTGCACTTATTTTCTGGAACAATGGGAAGGAACAGGAGGCTTTGGAATTGCTGGAGCTTTGGGAGAACACAGCTGATTTTATCCCCTTCTATTATTCAAGGGCCCATCTGTCGGGAATTCAGTCCGACCAGGCACTTAAAGATATGCAGAGGGCCCTGGAGCTGGATCCCGGCCAATGGCGAATCTACAGGGACCTGGCTGAGATCTATTACAAAGCGGGGGACAACGGGGCTGCCATGCAACTGGCAGAAAAAGGCTATGAGCGCTTTCCCGGAAATTATATCCTGGAACTGGCCTACAGCAAGTATCTGACGGTATCAGGAGCATACCAGGAGTCACTGGATGTCCTGGGGAAGACTAAGGTCCTGCCCTTCGAAGGAGAGAATACGGGTCAGAGGCTCCACATTTACAACCATTTGTTACTGGCCTACGAGCAGTATCAAAAGGGAGAATACGAGCTGGCACTCAGTCATATTGATCAATCGGAACTTTATCCCGAAAACCTGGGATCAGGAGCCCCTTATGCTCCGGATCTCAGGGACCAGAACAGTCTTAGAAAGATGATCTACGATAAAACCGGACAAAGGGAACTATCCCTGGAGGCAGAAAAGGCAATCCTGGATTATAGCAAGAAGTATGGTGAACGCAGGGGAAGGAGCCTGTTTGACCAGCAATTTTCAACCATGGTAATTAACCCATTTTAAGCTAAAATGAAAAGAATCACAGCCCTCTTATTATGTCTGTTATTTGGTTTTACAGGCTTTCATATTAAAGCCCAGGAGCTTGAAGAGTTCGGGTTTTATGGAGAGGATCTGGCACCTCTGAATAATGCAGTGCAGAATGAATTCCAGTTTAACGGATTTACAAACTACTGGCACGACACGTATACAAACTGGTTTAGCTACGGGAACCTGTTCAAAATGGCGATCCCGGATGTGGAGAAGAATATCCTGCAAAGCAAAGTGGATATTGCAGAAGATATGGGGATCCCAGGATTGCTGATGCAGGAGGGATTCATTTCGAATCTGATCTCAGGCTCTTACATCGTTTTGGAACAGCCCGAGAGAGCTGCTTTGGAACAATCGCTCAGGTCGGAAAATGTACTTGTTAAGCTTGATCCGCAGAGCTCACTTGGAAAAGAGTTCACAGAATATATTTCCAAACAGGCGAGTTGGCCTGAAGAGTTGAAGAGCCACCAGTACGGTGCAACTGAGCTTAAAAGGCTTGATGCCTTTTTTCTCCAGGCAGGAGATAGAAAGCTCTTTGTGGTGAGTTCAACGGACCGCGATTCCCGCGATCAATTTTCTACCCTATTAAAAAACACCAGGGAAGTTATTCAGAAGTATGATTTCCACAAAGGCTGGTTCGGGGCTGAAACACTCTTGAAGAGTGTAACATGTACAAAAGGACACCCCCTGGAGGTGATCGGCTATGGCATGAATGAAGGGAATAGCTGGTTCGTTTTTAGCGGCTTAATGGATTATATAGCCAAAGATGAACTGGAGGAGTGGATAAATCAGGCGAAGCTGCCTGTTGTTACTGATGTGGGTTACGGGACTATTTTTGGATTAAAGGATTGGGATGGATACCAGTTTCAGCGGCTGGACAGGCGGGACCCGAAAGTCTGGGTTGATTATGCAGCCGAGAAAGGGGGCTATGTGTTCAGGAATGTGATGGACACCCTTGCCGATCCATATCAGTTCGATGGATATTTTGCCAGCGAGGGGAACAAGCTTCAGATCGACAATGAGGAAGTACCCTTTGTTCTAAGAACCGGCTATCTGGATGGAAATGCTACCTCAAGCATGGTCCTGTTTCTCGAAAAAGGGGAAGAGCTGAACCGCGAATCCATGTGGCAGGCCATCCTCGACAGGCGGGAAGTGGGTGTTTTGGAAGGAGGCTTAATGCTGGGACCGGCCTACTACCGGAATGCACTGCAGCTCTTGCTGCTCGACAGGGTCTTCCTTGAAAACTATTTTGACGATCGAATAAGCCTGATGGCCAAAATTGAAGGCTATGATTTGGAGGTAACTGTAAAAAATACCTTTAACAGATCGGTCTCAGGACAACTGGATCTAAGCCTTCCTGAAGAGTTGACTGTAAAAGGGAGTTCATCTGTGGCAATCAAGCTTACCCCGGGAAGTTCAAAAACCCTGCGTTTTACCTTGCAAGCGGGGGCTGGTGCCATGGATAATACAAACCCGGTTTCAGTTCATTTTAAGTGGGACGGTAAAGAGAAGAGCACACTCACCATGTTAGATCTGCCACCGGCCATTTCAGTTCACCGCCTCTTGTATGGACATACACCTTCCATTCGCTACCCGGTCAGCATTCACAATTTTACCGGACAAAGTACTTTTCCCGTTAAAGTCCAGGTATTCAATGCTGAAAATGAGAAGAAGGTGGTTTATGAAACAAGCCAGACATGCGTTGCAGAAACAGGCACTTTTAAAGATATGGTCTTTGACCTGGAGCTTCCCGCCGGTCATTACAGGGTAAAAGTTTCTGCCCTGGGACTTGCCTGCAGCTCACAACTGGGTGTTGGAGAGGCCAAGGGAGCGCCTGAGGTTTATGAGGTTGATCTGAACAACGATGGTATTATGGAATACCGCATGGAGAACGACAGTGTGCAGATTACCTTGCTGACTACCGGCGCCAGGGTGATTGAATATAAGGTGAAGAGCCGGAATGATAATGTCTTATTTAAGTTATGGCCGGAGAAAGTTGATGATCATAAGCGACCTTTTCGGGAAAGGGCTTTTTATCCCTATGGCGGATTTGAGGATTTTCTCGGACAGGGGAGCATGGAGAATCACCAGGTATATGATGCCGAAATCGTAAACAAGGAGGGTGATTATGTCAGGGTAAGAATGTGGACCGACTATTTTGGCAACCGCCTGGAGAAGACATTTACTCTTTATGATAATACACCTCTGCTGGAGGTGCGATTTGCACTGACCTTTAAAAACCCGGAAGCCAATGTCTTGGGGCCACAACCCATTCTTGCCCTGGGAGAAAAACACTGGACAGAAGATGTCTTTACCGTTCCCGAACTGGACGGCTTGCATGAATACCGGATGGTTACGGATGATCGTTTCGGACAATTAATGTTTTTAAAGGAGGGTTGGAATGCTGCCTACGATACCATAGAGGATATCTCCTTTGTAGGGGCCTTCCCTGTGGATCAACCTTTGTTTTTGCATATGTGGATGAATCATCCGGCAAATAAGGACACCCATTACTACTACGCTGAATTTCAACCCTGGGTTCCTATCTTTCAGAATAGCACCATGTATTTTACCTACTATTTATGGGGAGCAGGAGGAGGCTGGGAAGATGGAGTAAAGGAGCTAAGGAAGAAGAATCTTGTTACAAATCAATAAAAATCCGTTTTAGCTACTTTCAGCTTCCCTGAATTTGTTAAAATCATACATTTTCTTTTGAGATGATATGATTTGGGTGTAATTTATGGCTTTAACCAATCTACGGGAGACCATGATCATAAACAGAAGAAGTTTCATCCGCTCCTCTGCCTTCACTGCCTCGGGTTTACTGCTAAGTCCTGTGAGTGCAATGGATCGGCAGAATAGCTTTGCTGAATCATTGATCGGAGTGCATCCATTCATATTTGAAAACAAGGATGCAGTGTTCATCATGAGAACGGATGTGGATGTCAAGACCAATGCGTCCGCCATAAAACAAGCCGGATTAAGTTTCGGAAGATCTGTTTTTGGTCTCACCGACGATCCGGATAACGGGGTTCCACTCACACATAAAGCTGTCATCAAGCCCAACCTGACCTGCCGTGGGAAATGGGATCCGGATTACACCATTGAACGATCCATGGGGGTGGTGACTGATGCGAATTTTACAGAAGGCATTATCGAGAGCCTCAAGGAGCTCAATATAAGTGCATCACAAATATATGCCCGCGAAGTGAATTGTCCGGAGGATCTGGCTGAAGGTGGATATATCGATATGGCAGAGAGGACCGGAATAGATATGAAAGGTATAGATACACCCTATTACGATTTAAACCCGGATCAGCTCCAATGGATGGATGTGGAAGATGGACTTTACTTTAACAGGATCCCTTTCCTCTGGCCGGTAAATGATCCGGAATCCTGGCTTCTGAATATTGCTAAATTAAAAACACATTCAATGGGTATGACTCTCTGCGCCAAGAACATACAGGGAACCATTGCCATGAATTATCAGCAGCACTGCAAAGTCTACGGAAGCCATTTGGATATCCTGGAAGACGATATCCGGACCGATGCATTTACTTCGATTCAGAATAACTATAATCGTCACGTGGCAGAAGGTATTCCACGTTGGGACAGGCCCGGGCAGGAGGGAGGTATCTGGATGGAAACCTGGGCATCGAGATGCCTGGATAATAATTCAGTCACCCCGGCAGGCCTTCATGTGATCGAAGGGGTCTATGGAAGAGACGGCCACTTTATTGATGGTCCCAACGAGGGTGGACTGGCCAATGACTACATGTGCAATGTGATTATTTTTGGACTCAACCCCTTTTATGTGGACATCATAGGTCACTGGATTGGCGGACATGAACCGGGGAATTTCGGGCTCTTCCATATGGCTAAGGAAAAAGGAATGATATCCACCATTGATCCGGCTAAAATTTCTGTCTATGAATGGGATGCCGCGAGTGGAGCAGAACTGAAGGCCCTGGATGAATTTCAGCGCCATCCTTTAAAGACCTCTTACCTGCGGAAAGATTATGACGGGGGGAATGAAGATTACTGGCATATGGTGGATGAGTATTTTGATTATTCCGCGGTTTCCGGTACCATTTTGCAGCCCATGTCGCATCCTTTTAAGCTGGGTGCAAACTACCCCAATCCTTTCAGCGAGCAAACGCACATACCCTTCCGGATACAAAAGGCAGGTCACGTTTTCATGGAAGTGATTAATGCTCAGGGAAAGACTGTAGATATCCTTTTAGACAGGCAAATGGTTCCGGGGAATCACATGATCAGCTGGAACAGCAGCAATCAGGCGGCAGGATTATACCTTTACCGGATGCGTTTCGGTGGAATGCTCCAATCAGGGAACATGCTGGTTGTTCATTAGTTTTCAGTTTGAATTTTTATTGTCTATTTTTAGTCCCTGACCAAAATCAAAAGGTGTGATAATGAGAAATTATTTATTAGTGATCCTGGGACTCTCTGTTTTTTTGTTTTCCTGTAAAAAACAGGATACAACAGATTATTCACTTACTCCGGCAGAGTATCAGAAGCTTGGTATGCCCGATTATAATAAGATCTGGAGCCTCGAAGATTATTCAAACGCCTGTTTTGTGCTAAATACACTGAAGTATGAAAAGCCAAAGGCCTTGCCTGCCAGGGAGAGTGAAAAATCAGGCGAGGTGTTTTCAAGGATGATTAACATGGATAACTTATCATTTCTTCAGGATGAAACACTTCAACTTCATGCTAAAGCAGAAATTATACAGTGGTACGGAAATACCCTGATCGAGTTAACTGCTGCCTATACCTTACTGGGTGTGGAGAAACAATACTATATCCGGGAGTTAACTGATATTGATCTGTTTGCATTAAGAATTGCACAGGTAATGCTTGATCTGGGCAATGAAATCAATGCCTCTGACTATCCTGAGGATATAGCGATGCAATCTGATTATCCCTTAATCCAGAAGATGTACATTGACTTGATAAGCGATTTATTCAGAAAACAACAAAATCAATCTCAGTACCCCCAAGAGACTTTTGAACTCTTATCCGATAGTCTTTCCGCTTCTGTAAGAAGAAATATGGACTGGTTTAATGAGGATGCTTCTGTTTCGGTTAAGCAAGCCATGCTCAAAGTAGTTGAAAGTAGCTCTTCCCGGAAAATCAAAGATGATTACAGAGAATTAACAGAGATCCTCTAGAGACTATGCAATATCTTTAGTCAGGCCTGAGATAGATCTGCAGACTATCGTTATTCGGGGCGAAGAGTAGGATATTTTTTTCACCTGATAAGCTGATCTGCGCTATATCCCTCACCTCCCCATCCAGGAAAAGTCCGCTTTCATTGCAGGGTAGAGATTCAAAGCTCCCGTCTCCATTCCCCAGCAATACAAGTCCGCGATTTGAATCCATCCGGCCGAACTTTTGACGGGCTCCGAAAAAATTTCCTGCAAGAATAAGGTCCATATTACCATCCTGGTTATAATCGCCCGATGCCACACTGTAGACAGGGGATAGCTGGGCTGCCTCCGGCAGGTCCGACAGGATGAATTGATTGTTCCCCAGGTTCTCAAGATAGGAAGAGGCAGGCCGGCTTACTTTAAATACCTTGGCCTGATCCAGGACATCAGAAGGGAATATATCCTGGATGTTGAGATTGGCAAAAGATTTATAATCTTTATACTTCTTGTCAAATCCCGGAAACTGGGTTTCCAGGTCCAGTTTTGAATAGAGCGGGGCACTCCTGCCTTTGATGTAGTAGCACATAATGGCATCCATCGAACCGTTATTGTCAAAATCTGAGGCATAGATGGTCGCCGGTTCTTTGGGAGTGGGTTTGATCTGGAAATTCTTTCCCAGGTTACCCAGCACATAATCCATATCTCCATCCTTATCGAAATCCTCCCCATGAATAGTGTTCCACCATCCTTCTGAATATTGCATCCCTTCCTGCTCCACAAGTTCTTCCAGACCTGTTCCCATATTCAGAAAGAGCCTTACGGGCATCCACTCACCCACCAGTATCAGGTCGGGCTTTTCATCCCCGTTGAAATCTGTCCACAGGGCATCGGTGACCATTCCGGGATTCATTAGTTCCGGATTTAACTTTTCGGTCACATCTGTAAAATTTCCTGTTCCGTCATTCTCTAAAATGTAGCTTCTGGGTGCCAGGGGATATGTTCCGGGTATCAGGCGTCCTCCGATAAAGAGATCAAGATCACCATCTGAATCCATATCGGCAGCCTTAACACAGGATGCGCTTGTCAACATACGAGGAAGCCTGTTTTTGGATTTGGAGAATCCCCCACTTCCGTTATTGAGGTAGAGCCGGTCCTGAAGCATGTCTGAGTTTTGGGAAAATTCATTTCCCCCGCTCACCACATACAGATCCTGGTCGCTGTCACCATCCAGATCCACAAAAAGCACTCCTGTATCTTCACTTTCCCTGTCCGCTTCAAAACAGGCCAAATTCTTAGCTTCAAAGCTGCCCTCTTTTTTCTGGATGAACAGGCTGCCCGGCTTTCCTTTTGCACCTCCAATGAAAAGGTCATCCAGTCCGTCAGCATTGACATCAGCTACAGCCATACGGGGTCCCTGGGTAGAGAGTTTCCATGGCAGGAGGATCTGTGTGTTGAAGTCATTGTATTCATTCTCTTCATGGAGAAAATGAAGAGGTTCCGGATCTTTCAGGACAGAAAAAAGCCTTTTTGGTTCCGGCAGAGGGGATTCTTCTTTTAATATGGCATCCTCATTGCGAAGTACTATGGTCTGGTCCACCTCCAGCTTACCGAGGGTCTGTGATCTCAGGTCAGGCCAGATGACAGTAAGCCGATCGACCTCGGTGGCAGCTCCCAGTCCGAATATCAGGGCGTGGTCCACAGAGGACATATAGCCCCGGGAAGGATTGGCTTCCTGGGTAAACACCTGATCCCCGCAGTAGACATCAATGCGAGCTCCAATTCCCCCGGTATTCATGCCACTTCCTTCCAGCTTGATTTTCAGGTAATGATTGCTGCTGAGACCTTCCGTATTGTTCCTGTATATGTGGGCATAATCATTCACATTGCTGACCACCAGGTCCATATCTCCGTCATTATCCAGGTCGGCATAACTTGCTCCGTTGGAAAGGCTGGGATTATCAAATCCCCACGCCTTCCCCACATTCTCAAAGCGAAGCCCACCCTTGTTCTTGTACATATAATTGCTCAGTACAGTAGCCGGGATCAAATTCAGGAAATCCATCACATCCATGTTCGGCTTTCCTGCCTGCCGTTTTAGCTCTTCTTCCACCTGCAAATCGAGGATATCCATGTGAGTCACATTTTTCCCGTAACCATTGGAGATGAAAAGATCCTTTAGCCCGTCGTGATCAAAATCGCATATGAGGGGAGACCAGCTCCAGTTGCTTGCATGGAAACCGGCATATTGTCCTACCTCTGTAAAATGGGTACCCCCGCAGTTCAGGTGCAGCATATTCCGGGTGGTCTGGTAGTAGAACCCTTCTTCGCGTTGGGATAGCTTTTCATAATTATCGGGGCCTTCCACCAGCTTCTGTTCGTAATGATCTTCAGGAAGCATGTCGAGGGTGAAAAGATCAATGTTACCGTCGTTATTTATATCGGCAGCATCACAACCCATGGACGACATCGAGATGTACCTGAAGTAATCCTCCATTTCTTCCCGGAAAGTGCCATCCTGTTGATTGATATAAAAATAATCCTTCTCGAAATAGTCATTGCAGACATAGATGTCGGGCCAGTGGTCGCCATTGAAATCTGCCACGGCTACACCCAGGCCAAAGTTTATGGCACTGGAGAAGATACTTGCATCCCAGGTGACTTCAGTAAATCTCTTACCGTCGTTCCGGAATAATTTCTGTCCGTACCATGGATCCCTGCCCTCTCTTAGCTGAACGAAATCCTCGGAGTAAAAGGCATAGCGGTCAATGGAGTGATTCAGCACGAAGAGATCCAGGTCCCCATCCTTATCATAATCCAGAAAAGCACTGTGTGTGGAATAGGCCACGTCTGCTATACCATATTCTTCAGCACGCTCCGAAAAAGTGAGGTCCCCGTTGTTAAGGAAGAGGAGATTTTTTCTGAATCTTTGCCTCTTGTCAGTTGAGCTGCATACATATATATCCAGTAATCCATCCCCATTCACGTCGGCCATGTTGGTGCCGGTGCACCACGACTCAAAGGCATAGATTCCGGATGTCTCAGTAATATCCTCAAACCTGAAGTTGCCTTTGTTGCGATATAGCCGGTTTCCGGCCAGATTGCCTGTAAAGAAAAGGTCAACCAGTCCGTCATTGTCGATATCACCTGCCGATACTCCGGCACCATTAAACATGTAGCCGTAATCCAGGGAATTAAAACCAGGAAATTCCTTGATGGTATTTCTGAACGCTATACCTGTTCTTTTATGGGAGAGCAGAGTGAAGAGCTGATCATCACGCTGGCATGATAACAGGAGAAAGCTAATCAGCAGGAAGAGCGTATATCTGGCGGGCCTATACATGCATTGGAATTGAGTTGAACTGAAAGATAGAAATTTTTCCATAGAAAAAGGAGGATGCCTTTTAGGGCATCCTCCTTTTTTAAGAATGATGATTGTCTTCACTAGAAGTTTGCTCCGCCTGTATCCCACCACAAGGCGGGTGCTGATCAGGTCCGGTCCATCCAAGTTTTGTAACGGCATCAGCATAACCAATCGGGTTATTGACCTGTTCTGAATTTCCGAAGAATAAGGGTACCCTTTTCAGGAAGTCGTCATCAGCGATGACCCATGATCCGGGCTGCTGTCGTTCTTATAATTGTAAGGAAGTTTCGGATAACCGGTTCTGCGGTGATCCACCCATGCCTCAATGGAATTGTGCTGTGCAGCGATCCACTTCTGGGTCATGATCTTCTCCAGCTTGATCTCATTGTCGGCAGCTTCGTCCCAGGCCACGGTTACCGTGATCCTGCTTACGAAATCGTTTATATCGCCATCATACACCACATCATCATAATCCAGTGGAAGACCGGTATTATTCAGAATGTAGGCATCAGCTCCTCCGGCTCCCCACTCTTCAAAGGACATTTTAATACCCTCCTCATAGTGTCCCTGAGCAGTACATGGTCAGGGCACTGCCTGTCCAACCGCGCAGGGCTGCTTCAGCCAGCAGGAAATGAGTTTCCTGGGCTGTAAACAGGGCCCGCTTGGTAACCTTACCGGCATCATTGAAATCATGTGTTGATGGTTGAATAGGGGGTATGATCGGATTTCTCCACCAGTAAAGCTCCAACGCGAACTCCCTTATAGGGCCAGTCGGGGTGGTCCGTAACCAGGGAGGCATCACCCACCGGAGCGAAATAGGACGCAATCCGGTTATCTTCGTATCCAATCAGGATCGATTCCATGGAAGCACTCATCCGGGTGTCGTCCCATGCGAAACAACAGGTAGCCGGTCCGAAGATATTTCCCTGCAGGGAAAGCATCATGTTGTCGCCATTGGTCGTGATCAATCCACCGGGATCGTTCATGGCTTTCTCGGCCTGGGCCTGGGCCAGGGCAGGAGCTACCTTGACAATCCGCATGGCTAACCTCAGCCGCAGACTGTTGGCATACTTGACCCACATGGCCATATCTCCTCCATATACTTCATCGAATTTTGACCAAACCTCCGTAATCCAGATTGGCATGAGAACACGGAGACTATTTCATCCAGTTCGGCAAACCAGGTGTTATACAGGGTCTCTTCTGTGTCATAATAGACATCCGGGTCCGAGGAACCGTAATCGGTATAGATGATGGGACCGTAATAGGCTGACAAACGATGGGCACCGGTAATCATGACCAGGGTGGCCCACTGGGAAAATACATCGTATCCTCCTTCATCAGCAATCTTCTTCACCTGCCTTGCTGGAGCCATTACGCTGCCGTAAATCCGGCCCCAGTATGGGGCCCATCTCATATAATAGGTGGTATTGTTAACACCTCCAACAAAGGGAGTGGGACAGCCCAGCTGACGCACCCAGGAGGTATTACATAGGTTATGCATGGTCTGATGACCAATGATGGCAGTAAACCAGTGACCGGACCACATGGTTATAAAGTAAGAACCTAGTGCGTTAAAGTCCTGTTCAAGAGACTCGCCCGAAATCTGGTACGGATTCGTGTTGATCTCTTCAAAGTTCTCAGTACAGGCACTAAGGAATAGTGCGAATACTGCGACGGTTATGATAAATATGATCTTTTTCATCATTCTCTGTATTAAAAGTTTATGTTAAGATTAAGTCCAATCGACCGCGTGGTTGGCAGATTGAAGTTATCCAACCCCTGGTTATTCCTGTTGGTACTCATGACCAGATCCGGATCGAACGGTGCTTCCTTATAGAAGAAGAATAAGTTACGTCCGAAAAGTGAAAGAGTGAGGTTTTCAATTGCCGGAGATTCAAAGTTAAAGGTATAGCCAAGTGACAACTGAGCCAGTCGTACGTTTGTACGATCATATACATAGTATTCCATGATACCATTCCTGTCACCAGTTTGAAGGAACCAGATTTTTGGATCCACCTGCGTAACCGCTGATCCATCGTTCTCATTGACAGCATCCACTTCCAGATATCCATCATCACGTGCATCGCCGGTCCGTTTTGAGACTCCATAACCATCCAGCATGGCTTCGGTCTGACTTACTACCACGCCTCCCATTTTCATGTTGATTAAGAAGCTTAAGGAAATTTGTTTCCATGACATATTGTTGTTCCAGCCCATACTCCAGCTGGGTTCAACGTTGCCCATATACTGGAAGTCCTGTGTTTTTCTGGGGGTTCCATCGTCACCAACAACGATTCTTCCGGAATACTGACTTCCTTCTTCTGCATTTTCATCAAAATTTTCGCGCAGGAAAGCGGAAGCATATAAATCACCCATGGAACCACCGGCGCTAAAACGGATAGCGATACTTTCTCCACCTCCCATGCTGATCGTTTCAATATCCGGGTGAATTTCATTTACCACATTGGTGTTTTTGGAGAAGTTAAGGGCAGTGTTCCATTGAAAGTCACCGCTTTGTACCGGGATGGCATTCAGCGTGACTTCCCATCCTTTATTAACGATTTCACCCGCATTTACAAAATAGGTGGTAAAACCGGAACCTGACGGGGCAGCCAGGGAAAGAAACTGGTCATTGGATATGATATTGTAATAGGTAACATCAAGACCCAGTCTTCCGGTAAAGAACCTCACGTCGGCACCGATCTCCATACTTGTGATCAATTCCGGTTTCAGGTCCGTAAACGGAGTCTGGGTATTCCTGTTTACACCGCCTCCAGCGTTTATGGTGTTTTCCGGGTCAACCACATTGAAAGGTACCTCGTTACCCACATAGGTATAGGAGCCTCTCAATTTTGCAAAGGAGATACCTCTGGCATGGTAAACATATTATGGAACAGGAAAGTCAAACCAAAAGCCGGGTAAAAATAGGACTGGTTTCCAGTCAGGGCCAGAGAGGAAGCCCAGTCGTTCCTTGCACTCACATCCAGGAAAACCATTTCCTTAAATCCGAGGGTGGCATTGGCAAATAAAGCCTGCTTCACCAGCCTGCTACCCAGGGTGGATGAGATCAGCACATTATCCGGAACGTTCTGGAACATAAACTCATTGGGAAAGAGCAGGCCATTGGATCCTGAATTCACCGATACACCTAAGCCATAAATCGTTTTCTGGTAGCTCGCTCCTCCCAGGAGACTCAGGCTGAGGTCTCCGAAGTTGTCATTGTAAGTTAAAATCCCGTCGGTGTACCAAAGTTCATCGGTGTAATCGCGATAATCCCAGGCTCCATTTGCATGCACATTGGTCTGGTTGGAGCCTGCGGCATGCTGTTGTTCGTAAGTTTTAAGGGATAAATCGGCATTTCCCCGGACTGCAAACTTCACTTTCTCGGTAATATCCCAGGCGACTGATAAACTGGCGATGGCACGTTTTGTCAGGTCTGTTCTGGGCTGGTTATTCAGGACCCAGGCGGGATTCGATATGAAGTGATTATTGGTATATACGTTCTGCAGATAGAGGTTCCTGTCTTCATCGAAGTACTGGTAATTCTCATAGTAGTCGTCGAAATCCATCTGCCTTGGGAACTGGTATACATTCAGAACCGGGTTCAGGTAGTAGCCGGCAGGAGGCCGGTTTTCAGTTTTCTCCTGGGTCAGCAGGACATTGGAGCTGACAGTGATTTTGTCCTTGGCCAGCTTGGTCGACTGCTTGAATGTAACATTGTTCTTACTGTATTTGTTCGTAGGCACGATACCCTGAGCGGTGGTGTTCCCATAGGAGAAATAGGCCTGGGTTCTGTTGTTTCCGCCGGATACAGCTATGGAGTTTATCAGACTGTAACCCGTCTGGAAGAAGTCATCCACAAAGGTGTCGTCGTAATTTCCACTGTCGTAGTCCCAGCTCTGTTCGGATCCTTCTGCAGCACCGTAGTCAAACTGAAGTTCGGGCATGACCATGGGATTGTCAAAGGAGATACCGGAATTTAAGCTCACCCTTGCAGCACCCTCCGATGCCGCTTTTTGTAGTAATCAGCACAACCCCGTTGGCTCCCTGGCTGCCATAAAGAGCAGCAGCATTGGATCCTTTCAGGATAGTCACGCTTTCAATATCTTCCTGGTTAAGCTGGGAAAGGCCATCGCCTCCGTCCCATCCACCCCACATGCCAGCCTGGGAAGGCTTGTTGTTGGCCATGGGGATTCCGTCGATCACGAACAGCGGTTCGCTGTCGCCGGTAAGGGACTTGGTTCCTCTTAATACGATACGAGTGGAACCTCCCGGACCTGAAGCATTCTTCTTAATCTCCACACCGGCAGCCTTACCACTAAGACTGTTCATAAAGTTAATGTCCCTTGTTTTGGTCAGCTCGTCGGCATCAACAGTTTGCTGTGCGTAGGTCAGGGTTTTCTCCTGCCGCTCGATACCCAGGGCGGTTACCACCACCTCATCCATCTCATATGCGGCCGGATCAAGAACCGCATCAATCACGGTAGCGTTACCCACCGGAATCACTTTGATCATATATCCGATATAGGAGAATTGAAGCGAAACATCTCCTCCCGGAACATCAAGAGTGTAGGTGCCATCCGCAGATGTAATAGTACCTGTGGCAGTACCCTCGACAATCACGTTTACCCCAGGTAAGGTAAGACCATCTTCACTGCTGGTCACCGTACCTGTGATAGTTCGCTGTGCGAACAATGCTGTACCCGATATGAGCACCATAATGGTTCCGAGAAGCAGAGTCCTGCCGAACCATTTTAACGGAAAATTAAATTGACTAAATCCCATTGGTTAGTAGTTTAGTTTTGGATTAAAGGAATTATAATTGCTAGTAGCTAGATAAAACTTGGAATATATTATAGGTATAGTATTGTTATTTATAGGCGGCTGTTGCTGGCACGGTGATTGAAGTAGTTTAGTTTTCATGTGAAACTTACAAAGAAAATTTTTAATAGACAAGGATTCGTTCTTTTTCCAGTGATAATAGTGGTTTTAGAACCAGCTGTGGTAGAATGACCAAAATAATACTATGCAGGAAGCCCTGTTGTTAAAAGAAACTTAAATAGAGAAACAGACCGAAAAAATTTATAATCAGTGAATTAAATCCCGTGCGCTGATCCCTGTTTATAGCCTGTGTTTCTTTATTTATAATATGTATAGAGCTTCAAAAAAGCACTTATATAGAATGATTATTAATCAATCTTTTTTCAAAATCACAGACAAAGAAATACCTTTGGTTAAAGATCATCGAGAACACAATAATAAGTCAAACACTTCCTAAACTATTTAAGATGAGTGCATCCAGGCAAAAATTATCGTTTTCCAGCCTTTTGCTGACAGGGCTGTTTATTTTATGCTTTATCCCCTGGACCCAGGGGCAGGAGGCGGTTAAAAGAGAAGTTCAGTTCAATGGTTACACCAACCACTGGCAGGACCATTACAATGAATTGTACCGTTACGGGAACCTGTTCAAGGTGGCAGCCACGCAGGTGGAAAAGACCTTTATGCAGAGCAAGGTGAATACGGCCGCGGATCTGGGCATTCCGGGTTTGCTGATGGAAGAAGGCTTCATGAATGGATTGCTTTCCGCCAAGTTTGTAACATTGGAGCTGCCCGAGCTGGATGCACTTAAGGATGCACTCTCACAGGGGGACGTGCTGGCTTATCTGGATCCCGGAACGGAAAGCGGGGAGAAGGTGGCAGCATATCTCCCGGAAGACTGGGAATGGCCGCTGGTGTTGGGCAGTTATCAATACGGGACTCCTGACCTGAAAAGAGTGGACCTGTTTACAATCGAAAAGGATGGGCATACCCTCTATGCAGTGAGTAGTGCCGATGCAGACACCCGTCAATCTGTGAAAGCGCTTATTGAATCTGCCCTTGCTTTGGTGGATAAGTACGATTTCCACAAGGGTTGGTTCGGTGCCAAGACCTTACATAATAGTGTAACCTGTACCAAGGGTCACCCCCTGGAGGTCATCGGAACAGGGCTTGAATGAAGGAAGTACCTGGTTTGTTTTTGACGGATACATGGATTTCATGCTGAAGGACGACCTCACAGGCTGGATGGATGATATTGGATCAAAAGTGGTAACCGATGTGGGCCATTCTCCCATATATGGCTGTAGTGATTACGATGATTTACAGGTGCAGCAACTGTTTACCCCGGAGATCACGATGAAATATGCACGTGATCATAAGGGATATATCTTTCGCCCGGTATATGATGATTATGCCGATTCCGCAGGTTTGGAATATGATGGCTACCTGGCCTCGGAGGGAAATAAGGAGCAGATCGATGAGGAGGATGTCCCCTTTATATTACACACCGGAAGCCTGGAAGGACATGCTCTGAACAGCATGATACTTTTCATGGAAAAGGGAGAAGCGCTTACCCATGAATCCATGTGGGAGGCCATCCTGGACAGACGTGCCACAGGCGTATTGGAAATGGGCAAGATGCTCGGACCGGCCTCATTCAGGAATCCGCTCCAGATGCTTTTGCTTGACAGGGTGTTTCTGGAAGATTATTTCGGCGACAGGATCGATCTGAAGGCCCAGGTCAGTGGGAATACACTGCAGGTCACAGTTCGGAATTTTAATAATGAATCACTTTACGGGGATGTTGAAATCACCCTTCCGGGCCAGGTGAGCACGGATGATCCGCTGGTCGTTCCCCTGGACATCCCGATCAATAGTGCCCGGGTTGTGAATGTTAGCCTGCTGCCCGGAAAAGAGGCCATGGGGCGGGCCAATGCCCTGGGTGTTGCTTTCAAAGCAGATAATAAAACAAAACGGACCATGGCTGTGCTGGATCTGCCTCCTGCCATTTCAGTTCACCAGGTGCTGTACGGACATGCCCCGAAGGTGCAGTTTCCGGTATCGGTACACAATTTCACAGAGCAATCCTCCTTTCCGGTGGAGGTCCAGGTAATTCCTCTGTGGAAAGAACCGGGCCAAATACAAGGAGACAAAGACCTTTATGGCTGGACCCGGATCATTCCAGGAACAAGTATTCGATCTGGAACTTCCTGCTGGTGATTATGAGGTGAAAGTAATGGCACTTGGAATGGAGAACACCTCCCAGCTGGGTGTGGGGAAAGCAGAGGGAAAACCCACCATCACCGAGGTGGATCTGAACGGTGACGGGATCATGGAATACATCATGGAGAATGACAGTGTTAAGCTTACCCTGATTACCACGGGTGCCAGGGTGGTCGAATACTTCGTAAAGAGCCGTAATGATAATGTATTTTTTAAATTGTGGCCAGATAAGCCTGTTGATGACCGCAGGCCCTTCAGGAAACGTGGATACTATCCCTTCGGAGGCTTCGAGGATTTCCTGGGACAGGCCAGCCTGGAAACCCACCAGAACTATCATGCTGAGATCACCCAGAGCGAAGGGAGTTACGTTCAGGTAAAAATGTGGTACAATTATTTTGGTAACCGCATGGAGAAGATCTTTAC
Organism: uncultured Bacteroidales bacterium; assembly: GCA_963753765.1. GTDB lineage: Bacteria > Bacteroidota > Bacteroidia > Bacteroidales. The sequence goes on along the minus strand of CAVWDQ010000023.1, from coordinate 104,208 downwards.
CCTGTACGGAAATAGCCCGCTGTTTGAGGTACGTTTTGCCATGGATTTTCAGAACTACCCGGAGACCAATATGCTGGGCCCGCAGCCCATCCTGGAATTGGGGGAGAAACACTGGACCGAGGATGTATTTGTTTCAAATGAGATCGGGGGACTGGAAGAATACCGTATGATGCCGGAAAAGTATTATGGAAAGGCTATCCAGATAGAGGAAGGTTGGAATGCAGGCTATGATACCCAGGAGGATGTTTCTTTCGTAGGAGCCTTTCCGGTTGACCGGCCCATCTTCCTGCATATGTGGATGAACCATCCGAGAAACAGGGATGCCCACCATTATTATGTTGAATTCCAGCCCTGGCTGCATATTCAGAGGAGGACCATCAGTTACTTCTCCTATTATATGTGGGCCGCAGGAGGAAGCTGGGAAAACGGATTGCAGGAACTGCGCGATCGAAACCTGATCAGTCAAACCAGGAAGAAGTAGAAGCTTAAGAGTAATATTATTCTAAGAAAAGCAGGTGCCGGTTTATGTGAGATATTCCTTAAATTGTGCCCTGCTTTTCGTATTTAAAAATACAGTTCCATGACTAAATCAAGAGAAAACCTGCAGAAGACACTGAATCATCAACAGCCCGACCGGATGGTGGTCGATTTCGGGGCCGGTCCGGTCACCGGGATTCATGTTCGGCTGGTGGAGCAGTTGAGGGAGCATTTTGGATTGGAAAAGAAAGCTGGTTCAGGTCAATGAACCCTACCAGATGCTGGGCGAGGTGGAAGAGGACCTGCAGGAAGCCATGGGTGTGGATGTCATCGGGATCTCTCCATCTTCCGATATGTTCGGCAATCCCATGAAGGATTGGAAGGAGTGGCTTACGCCCTGGGGTCAGGTAGTTCTGGTCCCGGGTTCCTTTACGGTTTCAGTGGATGGAAATGGGGATACACTGATGCATCCCCAGGGGATGGGTCCGCTGCACCAAGTGCCAAAATGCCCAAGGCAGCCTATTTCTTTGATGCGGTTAACCGCCAGGAGCCCCTGGATGAAAGCAAGTTGAACCCCGAGGATAACGTGGAGGAATTTACCCACATCAGCGATTCAGATCTTGACTACTGGAAACGCATCATCCCCGAAGCTGCACAAAAAGGAAAGGGTGTGCTGGCCAATTTCGGAGGGACCGGCATCGGTGATATTGCGTTGGTTCCGGGACTGAATCTTAAGGCGCCCAAAGGAATCCGGGATGTGGCCGACTGGTACATGTCAACCCTGATGCGGCCTGATTATCTTCATTATATTTTTGAGAAGCAAACCGATGTGGCCCTGGAGAACCTGGCTAAGATAAAAGATATAGCAGGTGACCAGGTGGATGTGGCCTACATATGCGGGACAGATTTTGGGACCCAGGAATCCTCCTTCTGCGACCTGGATACTTTTGAGTCACTCTATGCCCCCTACTACAAAAAGATCAATAACTGGATCCACGAGCATACTTCCTGGAAGACCTTCAAGCACTCTTGCGGGGCAGTGGAGCCCTTTATGGAGAGTTTTATTGCTTCGGGCTTTGATATTATCAATCCCGTGCAGATCAATGCAGCCGGAATGGATCCGGTTCTGTTGAAGCAAAAGTACGGAGACAGGCTTACCTTCTGGGGTGGAGGTATTGACACCCAGAAAGTACTTCCCTTTGGTACTCCCGAAGAGGTAAAATCTCATGTGTTGAAGCAGTGCGAAATCCTGTCGCCTGGAGGAGGCTTTGTTTTTAATACAGTTCACAACATGCAGGCCAATGTTCCCCTTCAGAATGTGCTGGCCATGTTAGAGGCTATCAGGGAGTTTGGCTAATATTCTTTATTCCGAATTAACTTATTTAGAACAATTTTTATCTAATTTTTAGGTACCTTTGTGTCTTTAAAATTCCACGATAATTCATATAAATAACTCATTATTAATAACTAAAAGAAAATTTCCAATGTCAGATGTAAAACGCGTTTATACTTTTGGTGACAGAAAAGCTGAAGGTAAAGCCGACATGAAAAACTTATTGGGCGGAAAAGGTGCCAACCTTGCAGAAATGAACCTGATTGGCGTACCGGTACCTCCAGGATTTACTATTACCACCGAAGTTTGTACTGAATATAATAAGCTGGGTCAGGACAAAGCAGTTGAACTGATCAAAGCGGAAGTAGAGGCTGCTGTAAAGAATATTGAAGATATCATGGGAACCAAGTTCGGGAGCAATGAGAATCCCTGCCTGGTTTCTGTTCGTTCAGGTGCAAGGGTATCCATGCCAGGTATGATGGATACCGTTCTGAATCTGGGCATGAATGAGAATGCTGTAGAGGGTCTGATTGCCAAGACTGGTAATGAGAAATTCGCATGGGACAGCTACCGTCGTTTCGTTCAGATGTACGGTGACGTTGTTCTGGGAATGAAGCCCGAATCCAAAGAAGACATCGATCCCTTCGAATTGATAATGGATGAGTTGAAGGAAGCACGTGGTGTGGAGAACGACAATGAGCTTACTGTTGAGGATCTGAAAGAGATGGTTGAGAGATTCAAGGCTGCTGTTAAGAAGCAGACAGGACACGATTTCCCCACCAACCCATGGGATCAACTCTGGGGAGCTGTGATGGCTGTATTTGATAGCTGGGAAACTCCAAGGGCTCAGTACTACCGTAATATGAATCAGATTCCTAATGATTGGGGAACTGCTGTAAACGTTCAGGCCATGGTTTATGGTAACATGGGCGAAACCTCAGGTACAGGTGTGGCTTTCACACGTGATGCAGGAACAGGTGAAGACATCTTCAATGGTGAATACCTGATCGATGCACAGGGCGAAGATGTGGTTGCAGGTGTACGTACACCCCGCCAGATTACCAAAGAGGGTTCACTTAGGTGGGCCAAGCTTGCAGGTGTATCTGAAGAGGAGCGTGCTGCTGACTACCCATCACTGGAAGAGGTTATGCCTTCAGTATATGCTGAACTGCACGAGACCGAGCAGAAGCTGGAAGATTATTTCTCAGATATGCAGGACCTGGAATTTACCATTCAGGAAGGCAAACTCTGGTTGCTCCAGACCCGTAACGGAAAACGTACCGGTGCTGCCATGGTAAAGATTGCCATGGATATGCTTCGCGAAGGTAAACTGGATGAGAAGACTGCTCTTCTGCGCCAGGAGCCTGCTAAACTGGATGAATTGCTTCACCCTGTATTTGAGAAAGGTGCCCTTGCTGCTGCTACAGTACTTGCACAGGGACTTCCTGCATCTCCTGGTGCTGCAACCGGACAGATTGTATTCTTTGCCGATGAAGCAAACAAGTATCCTGTATCTATCCTGGTAAGGATTGAGACCTCTCCTGAGGACCTGGAAGGAATGAACATTGCCAAGGGTATCCTGACTGCACGTGGAGGTATGACTTCACACGCTGCTGTGGTTGCCCGCGGAATGGGTAAATGCTGTGTATCCGGAGCCGGTGGTGTAAAGATCGACTATAAAGCCCGCACCATGACTTGTGCAGGTAAGGTATTTAAAGAGGGTGACTGGATTTCCCTGAATGGTTCTACCGGTAATGTACTTGAAGGAAAAGTTGGAACAATCGATCCTGAACTGAGTGGTGATTTTGGTGCCATCCTTGAGCTGGCCGAGAAGCACACAAAAATGGATGTACGTACCAACGCCGATTCCCCGCACGATGCACAGGTTGCCCGTGACTTTGGAGCAAAGGGTATTGGTCTGACCCGTACCGAGCATATGTTCTTCGAAGGAGAGCGTATCAAGGCTATGAGGGAGATGATTCTTGCCACTACTGAAAAGGAGCGTCGTAAGGCACTGGATAAATTGCTGCCTTATCAGCGTGAGGATTTCGAGGGTATCCTTGAAACCATGGCCGGATTTGGTGTGACCATCCGTCTGCTTGATCCGCCGCTGCACGAGTTTGTTCCCCATGATGAAGACAACCAGAAGATTATGGCCGACGAGATGGGAATTTCGGTAGCTGACATCCAGGCACTGGTAGAGGACCTTCACGAATTCAACCCCATGCTGGGACACCGTGGTTGCCGTTTAGGAAATACCTATCCGGAGATCACCGAGATGCAGGCAAGAGCCATTATCGAAGCTGCAGTGAACCTGACCAAGAAGGGTGTGGATGCACGTCCCGAGATTATGGTTCCTTTGATCGGTACATGGAAGGAGTTCAAGATGCAGGAAGAGATCATCAGGGCTACAGCTGAGAAGGTATTTGAAGAGAAGGGTGCTAAATGTGCCTACCAGGTGGGTACCATGATTGAGATTCCAAGGGCTGCTATGACTGCTGATCTGGTTGCTGAGCATGCCGAGTTCTTCTCATTTGGAACCAACGACCTGACTCAGATGGCATTTGGGTATTCAAGAGATGATGCGGGAAAATTTCTGCCCATCTACATTGAAAAAGGACTGTTGAAGAATGATCCTTTCCAGACACTTGATCAGGAAGGTGTGGGACAGCTGGTTGAAATGGGTGTTGCCAAAGGCCGCTCAACCAATCCCAATCTGAAGGTTGGTATCTGTGGAGAGCATGGTGGAGATCCCGAATCAGTGGAGTTCTGTCACCGCGCCGGAATGAACTACGTAAGTTGTTCCCCCTTCCGCGTACCTATCGCAAGATTGGCTGCAGCTCAGGCCAACCTGAGGTAGTTTGATTAAGCGATCATATTTTAACATAGCAATAAAGCGGCAAAACTTGATTTTGCCGCTTTTTTTTTGGATATTCGTGCAAGCATTTTTTTTAGGATATTCCTTGTATTACTTTTAGATTGATATATAATAAAACTACCAGCTTTAAAACAGAAACATTATGAGTGAAATTTTGAAATAAATTGAAACTTGAGCAGTATGGTATCACCGGAGTTACCGATGTGGTTTACAATCCTTCTTACGAGCAACTCTATAAAGAGGAAATGAATCCTGACCTTGAAGGATTCGAAGTGGGGGTGGAGAGTGAATTTGGAGCTGTTGGAGTAGATACAGGAATCTTTACCGGTCGTTCGCCCAAGGATAAGTATATTGTAATGGACGAGACCACCAGAGGATACTGTGTGGTGGAAATCTGATAAAGCAAAGACTTCCGATAACAAACCCATCACCAAAGAGGTTTGGAATCATGGTTATGATCTGGCATCCCCCCAGCTTTGCTGGAAAGCGCTTGTTCGTAGTGGACGGTTATTGTGGTGCCAATGAAGATACCAGGCTGAAAGTACGCTTTATTATGGAAGTGGCCTGGCAGGCTCACTTTGTGAAAAATATGTTTATCCGTCCCAGTGAGGAGGAGCTTGAAGAATTTCGAACCCGATTTCGTGGTATTAAATGCATCCAAAACAACCAATCCAAAATGGAAGGAGCAGGGTCTTAATTCGGATGTTTTTGTCTTCTTCAATCTTACTGAAAGAAAGCGGTGATCGGTGGTTCCTGGTATGGTGGAGAGATGAAAAAGGGGATTTTCTCCATCATGAACTACTACCTTCCCCTGCAGGGGATTGCTGCCATGCACTGTTCAGCCAATGTGGGTGATGATGGGGATACTGCTATTTTCTTTGGCCTTCCGGTACCGGAAAAACCACTCTCTCCACAGATCCAAAGCGTGCCCTGATCGGGGATGATGAGCATGGATGGGATGATGATGGCATCTTTAATTTTGAGGGAGGATGTTATGCCAAAACCATCAATCTGAGTGAGGAGAGTGAGCCTGATATCTTTCATGCCATTAAGCGAGATGCCCTCCTGGAGAATGTTGGCAGTTGCTGCAGATGGAAAAGTTGATTTTCACGATGCCTCCAAAACGCAGAATACCCGGGTTTCCTACCCCATCTATCATATCGATAATATTGTGAAGCCGGTTTCAAAAGCCGGACATGCCTCCAAGGTGATCTTCCTGACTGCCGATGCTTTTGGGGTGATGCCGCCGGTATCGAAACTGACCCATGACCAGACCCAATACCATTTTCTTTCAGGATTTACCGCAAAACTTGCAGGTACTGAAAGGGGAGTAACTGAGCCGGTTCCGGCATTCTCGGCCTGTTTTGGTGCAGCTTTTCTCACCCTTCACCCAACCCAGTATGGGAAGGAGCTGGTTAAACGTATGGATGCAGCCGGATCTCAAGCCTACCTTGTTAATACGGGATGGAATGGAACAGGGAAGAGAATTTCCATCAAGGATACCCGCAGAATCATAGATGCCATCCTGGATGGATCCATCGACCATGCGCCCACCAAAATGATTCCTTATTTCAACCTGGAGATTCCCACGGAGCTTCATGATGTGGATTCCGGGATCCTGGATCCAAGAGATACTTATGCGGATGCAGCCGAATGGGATAAGAAGGCAAGAGATCTGTCACAGCGTTTTATAGCTAACTTCGAACAGTTCACCGATAACGAAGAGGGTAAGGCACTGGTTGCTTCAGGTCCGCAGATATAGATAGTTTTCTGTACTTTAGCACGATGATCTGGATCATCATCATCATACTCGGTGCCTACCTGCTGGGCTCCATACCCACATCCGTATGGCTGGGAAGAGCATTGAAAGGTACCGACCTCAGGGAACATGGCAGCGGGAATGCAGGCGCAACCAATGCTTTTCGGGTACTGGGGAAGCCCATTGGGACAGCAGTCCTTATTCTGGATATGCTTAAGGGATTCCTGGCAGTTAATCTGATACTATTGCAGCATGAGGTAGATCCCGGATCGGAAACCTGGATGATTCTCAGGATTGGCCTGGGTCTGATGGCTGTTTTGGGCCATATCTTTCCGGTGTTTGCCGGATTCAGGGGAGGAAAGGGGGTGGCCACAATTGCAGGTGTAGCACTAGCCCTGCATCCATTTGCTGCACTGGCAGCCATGGGTATCTACCTCTTGGTTTTCGTGCTGACCAGAATCTCTGCCCTGGGTTCACTGATTGCCGTACTTACCTATCCTGTATGGATCATCCTGGTGTTCAGATCAGAATACCTGGCAATCCGGATCTTCTCACTGGCGGTAGTGGTCCTGGTACTTATTACCCACCGATCAAATATACTCAGATTGGTACGGGGTGAGGAGAAGTCGCTATTCAGGAAAAAAGGAGCTTAATCAAAATCTTCTTCAAGCTTCAGTCTCAATACCCTGGAAGGAATGTTTTTTTGAAGGATTCCGTTTTCGGCTATGGAAATTTGCCCGGTCTCTTCAGAAACAATAATCACCAGGGAGTCTGTTACCTCCGAGATACCAAGTCCGGCACGGTGCCTGAGTCCATACTCCGGGGGCAGGTCCATTTTATCAGTAACCGGCAGGATAACACGTGCTGCTTTTACTTTATCACCATCCACAATTACTGCCCCATCGTGAAGGGGACTGGTTTTATTAAATATGGCGACAAATAACCTGCTGGAAGTTTCTGCATTTAACACATCACCGGTTTCAGCATACATATCCAGATTTGATTTCTTCCTGATTACGATAAGTGCACCAGTTTTCTCCAGGGAGAATTGCATGATGGCTTTCATGATGGACCGGATTTTTACCTGGGGTTTGGATTCGAAACGAAGGTTCAGAATCTTTTCAACACTGATACGGTTCCCTTCCACATAACGCGATCCGATAAAGATCAGGAAGCGTCTGATTTCCTGCTGAAAAACAATGATCAGTGCAATCACCCCAACCCCGAGTACAGAGCCCAGGATAGTGCTGAGCAACTCCATTTGCATGGCCCGAACGATCCACCAGAAGATATAGATGGCAGCAATACCCAGGGTAATGCTATAGGCCACTGTGCCCCGGATAAGCAGATAAAGTTGATAGAACAGGATGGCCACCAGGAAGATGTCAATAATATCGAGCAGGCGGATATGTATAAATGCGCTGAGCATGGGACAGTTCTGAGCCCAAATTTAGTAAATCTGCTGGAAGATCTTCACTGTTTCTACTGCAGCCTGCACATCATGCACCCTTAGCAGCCTGGCGCCCTTGAGTAATACAGCCATATGGGCTGCTGTTGTTCCGTTGAGTGCCTGGTCAGGTTCGGAATCCAATAGCTTATAAATCATTGATTTACGAGATATTCCCGCCATCAGTGGAAGTTCAAGCATCCTGAATACATCAAATTGTCCCAGAAGCGTATAATTTTGTTCCAGGGTCTTTCCAAATCCAAATCCCGGATCAATTACAATGTCATTCAGCCCCAGATTCCTTAGTTTATGAACCCTTTCAGCAAAAAATTGCAGCAGCTCATCCACCACGTTTTCATAGGAAGGAGTCATCCTGCATGTTTGCCGGACTTCCCTGCATGTGCATGATGATATACGGAATGCCCAGGCGGGCCATGGTGGGAAACATATCCGGATCAAAGATTCCGGCTGAAATATCATTGATCAACTGGATCCCATACCTGTCACATACAACCCGGGCCACACCAGCTCTCCAGGTATCCACCGAAATTGGAAAATCCGGGAATTCCGCTCGCAAAGCCTCCAGGACAGGCGAGAGGCGTTCCAGTTCTTCCGTTTCTGAAATCTCCCGGGAGCCCGGACGGCTGGAGACTGCGCCAACATCAAGGATGTCGGCACCCTGTTGGATCATCTCCCTGGCCTTTTCAACCGCCTGTACTGGTTCTGGCACCCTGCTGCCATCATAGAAAGAGTCAGGAGTGGAATTAATGATCCCCATGACGCGGGGGGTAGAGAGGTCCATAATCGTTCCACCCAGGTTCAGTGATAAATTCCTTGAAAAGAGAGAGCCGGATGTGGAGAAGTTCTTCATGGATTCTCGATAGGTTGAGCCTATATTTTGTATGTTTGGAAACTGATTTAAAAATACACTAAATAATCCAAAATTGATTCATGCGTTTCTTGGTGATTGAAGGATTGGATGGCTCAGGCAAGTCTACCCAGCTGAAACTTTTGAGGGAACATCTTGAAAAGAATGCAGTTCCCTTTAAGTATCTCCATTTTCCCAGGCTGGAAGAAGGTGTTTACGGAGATCTTATTGCCAGGTTCCTGAGAGGAGAGATGGGAGCTAATGATCAGGTTGATCCCTACCTGGTTGCTCTGATATTTGCAGGAGACAGGGCCGATGCTGCTTCTCAGATCAGGCAGTGGATGGATGAGGGTAAACTGGTTATTGTGGATCGTTATGTTTATTCGAATATAGCATTTCAGTGTGCCAAGCTGGCCAGTCCTGACGACCAGTACAGATTGAGAGATTGGATCCTGGAATTCGAGTTTGGGTATAATAATCTTCCCAGGCCTGATCTGAACCTCTACCTGAATGTACCTTTTGAATTTACCAGGAAACAACTAAATCTTGCCCGGGATGGAGATGACCGGACCTATTTAAAGGGAGAGCGGGATATTCATGAAGAGAACCTCGATTTCCAGGAGCAGGTACGGCAGGTATATCTTTCCCTCCAGGAACATGTGAATGATCTCGAAATCATTGACTGTATTGATGCTGATGGAGGAATGCTCCCACCGGACAATATCTCGAATCTGATTATAAAAAATATGGAGTTGTCGTGATGAAGTATATACGTCTATTGAGCCGTTTAATCGTGGGGGTGGTTTTCATCTTCAGCGGTTTTGTGAAGGCTGTGGATCCTCTTGGATCGGCTTATAAGTTTGCAGATTACTTTGTAGCATTCAAACTGGATTTTTTGGAGTTCCTTTCTCTACCCATGGGAATCTTTCTTTCCGCCTTTGAACTGGTCCTGGGAATCATCCTTATTCTAGGTTACCGGAGAAAACCTATGTTCATCATATTGATGTGGTTTATGTCCTTTTTTACCCTTCTGACCCTGATTCTGGCACTGTTTAATCCGGTATCCGATTGTGGGTGTTTTGGTGATGCACTGATTCTTACCAACTGGCAGACATTTTTTAAGAATGTGGTTCTGATGGTATTTGTATTGATCCTTTACTTTTCCAGGAACAAAGAAATTGAGGATACTTCAGCTTTAAGGGAATGGATGGTGGTGGGAATCCTGTTTGTATTTGCCTCCTTCTTTTCTTTCTGGAATTTCAGACATCTGCCCCTGATAGATTTCAGGCCCTATGATGTGGGAACGGTTATCAGTGAAGCGATGGAGATACCAGACGGAATGCCCGTGGATGAATATTCAACAACCCTCATATACAGGAACAGGGAGACTGGAAAAGAGACTTCTTTTACCATGTCGGATTATCCGAAAGATACCTTAGAGTGGGAGTTTGTCACCAGTGAATCCAAGCTGGTGAAGCGAGGGTATGAACCCCCTATACATGATTTCGCAATTATGGACGAGTATGGAAACGACCTGGTGGATGAGATCCTCTCCGATGGGGGATACAGCCTGATCCTGGTGAGTTATGATCTTACTGGAGCAGACAAGGAAGCATTGATCAAGGCCAGGGAGTGGTCACAACTTGAAATCTTTGCCAGCGACTTCTCTTTTTACGCTGTCACAGCTACCACTTCGGCAGAGGTGGAATCCATCTCCGGCGAGCTGGATCTGGGTTACCGCTTTCTGGCAGGGGATGAGATCATGTTAAAGACCATTGTACGTTCCAATCCGGGCTTTATGTTGTTAAAAAATGGGGCCATCCTGGGCAAATGGGCATACAGGGATTTCCCGCTTCTGGAACAACTGGATCCCAACTGGTCGGAGCTCATTGGAAATGCTTCTGCTCCCATGGATGAAGAAATGGATGAGGAGGAATTGCTATTGATGGATGCAGGAGTCTATGACGGTTTCTCCTTCGACGTGGTTGAATTTGATCATTTTGTCCCGAAGTTAGTATATAAGGAACAAGCAACGAAGCGTGAAGAGGGTGTAGGGCTGGCTTTTATCCTGGCTATCCTGGCAGTGGTATTATTTTCGGGCTATATTTCACCTCTAAGGCTTTAAAAGCTGCAAAACCCGCATGCTTTACGAATTTTACTATTTTTAAATAAGAATCAATAACGAATAATTAAAATGAGAAAGAAAATTGTTGCAGGAAACTGGAAAATGAATACCCTTCTGAAAGATGGGATGGAGCTTGCCAAAGCAGTTGAAAAACTGGAGAAGGAAAAACAAAGCGATGCATTGGTAATTATCGCTCCTCCCTATACCCACCTCAGCAGAGTGAATGATCTGATCGATGGAGTGAAACTTGCTGCACAGAATTGTGCATCAGAAGAGTCCGGAGCTTATACAGGAGAAATATCGCCAGATATGCTTGTTTCAGTGGGAGTTGAATATGTCATTCTCGGACACTCGGAGAGGCGTTCCTATTATAATGAAGACGATGAATTGTTAAACAAGAAGACAAAGCTTGCTCTTTCAAAGGGATTGAAACCCATTTTCTGCTGCGGAGAAGTGCTTGAAGAGCGCGAAGGAGGAAAGCTTTATGATGTAATCAGGAAACAGCTTACTTTTGGTCTGGCTGGTCTGTCCAAGGAGGATATAAGCAAGGTAGTTGTTGCTTATGAGCCTGTATGGGCCATTGGAACAGGGCTTGTTGCCACGCCGGATCAGGCCCAGGAGATGCATAAGTTCATTCGGGATCTTCTTGTGGAGCTATTTGACAAGGAGGTGGCGGAGAATATGACCATTCTATATGGAGGTAGCTGTAAGCCTTCAAATGCCTCAGAGCTTTTTGCCAACCCTGATGTGGATGGTGGACTCATTGGCGGAGCCGCTCTGAAAGCAGAAGATTTTATGGGAATTGTGAATGCATATTAGCCCACGAAGCCTTCATGGCATATCTTGAATTCGTCATACCAGCCAGATCATGGAACAGCAGTGAAAAGGAGATCCTTTTTGCCAAAATGGCTCAGATCGGATTTGAAGGATTTATTGAGGGTGATGATGATATTCAGGCTTATATTGATGAGGAGCAATATGTTGCTGAAGAGCTGAACCAGCTTATTGATGACTTGGCAGGTATAAATATAAAGCTTCAATACAGGTTCCACAAGACTGAAGATCAGAACTGGAATGAGGAGTGGGAGAGGAAATTCGAACCTGTACTTATTGATGAAAGGGTGCTTATCAGGGCACCCTTTCATGACTCTTCCAAGGATATTGAATGTACCCTTGTCATAGAACCAAAGATGTCCTTTGGAACCGGGCATCATCATACCACAAAGTTGATGATCAGGGAGATGGGTAATCATTCCCTGAAGGGAAAACGGATCCTCGACATGGGTTGTGGAACAGGAGTACTGGGGATTTACGCCTGCAAAAGGGGTGCAGTCAGGGTGCTGGGCGTGGATAATGATCAGTGGGCATATGAAAATGCTCTTGAGAATATAAGGAGAAACGGGATCACCGCCATGGATGTCAGGCTTGGTGATGTGGGAGTTTTGTTCCAGGAGAAGTTTGATATGATTCTGGCCAACATCACCCGGAACACGCTGGTCAGGGATATGTCTGTTTACACGGATCACCTTATTGACCGGGGGCTGATGGTGATCAGCGGTATACTTGCAGAGGATGTGCAGTATGTTTTAAATGAGGCCTACAGGTGTGAGCTGAAGCATTTAAATACAGCAGAGGAAGCCAACTGGATTTCCCTCACCTTTATTAAGCAAAGCAACCTTGATTCGCGGGCATGAAGAAAATTATTATATCCCTCACGCTGCTTCTACTGGCAAACCTGTTAAATGCTCAGTCTATCAGGGAGTTCACCAGGGATACAGGTCAATATGTTACAGAATTAACAACTTTTACGGGGACCTATCTTGAAACGTCAGAGATGCCCGACTTTTATCGTTTCTTGCATGTCTATGATTCCTTGTCCTACGACCAGCAACTGGAAATTATTGAGGTTTCCAATCTGATGCTTGAACGAAGATGCAGGCCAAGACCTCACTTTATAAAGTATCAGCGAATCATGATGGAGTTTTTCACGGAGCAAAAAACATCGCATGGATATGATGAATGGCTGGAAGGACTCACTCTCCTGCTCAGGAGAGAAGATGCTACCGTTGTGGCCATAGATCAGTTGCTCTCTCTATCTCTTTCCTTACTGGAGGAGAACATTTTTTATAGCACAAACTCCATCACCTGGAGGGTCTCAACTCCTTCTTTCCAGTTTCATACAGATGAGAAATTAATAGTGAAATTTGAAGATGTAGTTGTTGCCTGCTATTTCGACAGGGATTTCATCCAGATAAAGAATGCCACCGGGTACATCGATCCTTTTGAACTTCACTGGTATGGCTCCCATGGACTGGTGACCTGGGAGCGGACAGGTATGCCTGATACTGAGATGAATGCTGTGCTGGGTAAGTACAATATTAACCTGAAGACACCCGGATATACGGCCGATTCTGTAAAACTATACTACCCTGCACTGTTCGACGGGATTGCCCTGGGCAGACTGGAAGATAAGGTGATGCTTATTCAGGACCTGTCATCCATTGCTTACCCGAAATTCCTCTCTTATCAGAACACTTACAGAATAGATGATTTTATACCGGGGATAAATTATCGTGGGGGACTTGCCATCGAGGGAGCCAACCTGGTAGGTTCAGAGGTAGGGGGCGAACTGGCATTGCTGGAGATTTTTGCCGATGATACCCTGCGTTTAAAGGCAGAAGCAAAAAGAGTTTCCATGAATGGTCGGATGATCAGGTCACCTCACGCTTCTATTTCTATCTATTTTGGCCAGGACTCCATTTTTCACCCCGACCTGGAGCTCACATTTGATGTAGCCAAAGAGCTGTTGCGTCTTAATAAGACGGAAGATTTCAAGTCTCTGGGTCCATATTCCAACAGCTATCATAACATAGATATGAATTTTGATGAGCTTTCATGGACCAGGGGTGAATCTTTCATGAAATTGCAGGCTCTTGAGGGAACCTCGGTTGGGCGGGCTACCTTTGAATCGAATACATTTTTTGATTACGACTTTTTTCTGGCCCTGCAGGGCATGGATATTGAGCACCCGCTGGCACAGCTCTACACCTATTCAAATATGCTTGGAGGAAGAACCTTTGCCATGCAAAATTATGCCCAGTATATAGCATATCCTCAATACCAGGTACGTCATTTGCTAATGAGCCTTTCGAAATTTGGTTTTGTCTACTACGATGACAGTAAGGATCTGATTACTGTACGTCAGAAGACCTTTGACTACATCAGTGCTTCCATGCGCCAGAGAGACTATGATGTGATCAGGTTTATCTCCAGGTTGGAAGGAGCTTCCAATGCACAGCTGGATCTTTACAACCGTGATCTGACTATTTCGGGAATACCGTCCATTTTCCTGAGCGATTCGCAAAATGTAAGGTTGATACCAACAGAGAACAGGATTGTTATGAAGCGAAACAAGTCCTTTCAATTTGACGGGATTGTGGATGCGGGTTTGTTTCAGTTCTCGGGTAAGAACTTCTTTTTCGACTATGATGATTTTAAGATAGATATGCAGCAGATCGATTCGCTTAAGATATCGATTCTAACCAATGAATATAACCAGTATGGAGAACCTATTCTGGAGCGTATCGAAAATGCCATGGAAGACATGACAGGTCGCCTGTTGATCGATGATCCCCAGAATAAATCCGGCCTGGAAAACCATCCCCAGTACCCTTCTTTCACCAGCATGGGAGGATCCTATATTTACTTTGATGATCCCAGCATTCAAAATGGGGTCTATCACCGGGAAGATTTTTACTTCGAGCTGGAACCTTTTACCATAGACAGTCTTGACAATTTCAGTCCCGAAGCCATTGCACCAAGTGGAACCTTTATCTCTGCAGGAATCCTTCCACCCCTGGAGATGGAGATGACATTGCGGGAAGACAACTCCCTTGGTTTTTTCATGCAGACTCCCGAAGAGGGAATTGGCCTTTACGGGGGCGTGGGGACCTTTTATAATGATATTGAGATGAGCAGCGGGGGCTTGCGTGGATACGGATCCTTTGATTTTCTGACTTCCTCGGCTTCGTCGGATCTGTTTATGATGCATCCCGATTCCATGATGTCACGCACGCGGAATTTCCTGATACGTGAACAAAGTGAGGGTACCACCTATCCCTGGGTGGAAAACACTATTGCTGATTTGAAATTGTTTCCCGAGGAGAATCTGCTTGAAATATCCAGGGTGGACGAGGTCTTTAGAATTTTCACCGACAGTATTTTTCACGCAGGCAGTCTGGCACTTTCTCCCACGGGACTTTCAGGACAGGGAGTCACGGGTTTTCCTGACGCACGTTTTGAATCGGACCGGTTCCGCTATGGAAATAGAACGCTTCAGGCCGACTCTTCCGGCGTGGAGCTGACAGCAGGCTCCTTTGATGACATTCCCTTTCTTACCAATGATGTAAATATTTTTGTTGATCTGGACCAGCGAATGGGGGAGTTCAGGGCCAATGGAGATGCAACCCTTATTGAGTTTCCCTATAACCTGTATGAAACCCGACTGGATCAAATGACCTGGTATATGGACGAGGATCAGGTGGCTTTGTCCCAGGCGAAGATCCTGCCGGCAAACAATGTGGATATTGGCATCGATTCTTTAAGAACCAATGGCCCTTCCTATGTATCTACGCATCCCCAGCAGGACAGTCTGAACTTTGTCGCCACCGAAGCTATCTATGATTATGGATCAAGGATGCTTCACGCTTCCGGGGTGCCTTTTATCGAGGTAGCGGATGCCTATGTATTCCCGGATGAAAAAAAGCTTGATATTGGATACAGGGCCACCATGAGCCTGCTTAACAATGCAAAGGTAATGGCCAGTCAGGTAAACCGGCAGTACCTGATTTATGATGCCAGCATTGCAGTAAACGGTGCCAATGACTATAGTGGATCGGGATATTACGATTATCTGGACGCCTTTGGAAATGGTTATCAGATCTATTTTGACAAGATCTGGGTGGATACCTCCATCCTGACACTCTCCACAGGGAAAGTGGCAGAGGATGATCCATTTATGCTAAGTCCCTATTTTGATTTTCAGGGAGATGTGCAGCTCTCAGCCGATACTACCTTCCTGAAATTTGACGGAGGAATCAGACTGGTTCATAATTGTGATATTAACAGGTCCTGGCTGCGCTTCACCTCCGTAATCAATCCGGCAGATATTCATATCCCCATACCTGAACAGATGCAGAATACTGCGCTGGATAAGATCTTCTCAGGCACTATGATCACCAGGGATTCCACGCATATCTACTCCACCTTCCTCTCGGCAAGAAAAGACTATTTCGATGCTAATATTACTTCGGCATATGGTGAATTGACCTATGATCCGGAGAAAGAGGATTACATTATTGCCACGCCCGAGAAACTGGCAGATCAGAGCTGGCCCGGTGCTTACATGAGATTGGAGACAGAAAGATGCCAGGTGTATGGAGAGGGGCCCATTAATCTGAACCTGGATTATGGTCTGGTAAAGATGGTTTCAACCGGGAATGCAAGACATAAGATTGCTGAAGGTGAATTTGATACCCGCCTGATTCTGGGTATGGATTTTCCATTTTCGGATGAAGCTCTGCAGGTGATGGGTGCGGAAATAGATAGTTTGTCTAACCTGGAACCGGTTGACCTCTTTGATCCTCATTACCAGCTGGCCATGAAGGACCTGCTGGGAAGGGACATGGCTCTGGCTCTGGAGCGACAGGTTGGCCTTACAGGAGCATATGAAGAGATTCCTCCCCAGTGGAAACATACCATTTTCTTTAGCGACCTGAGCCTGAAATGGAACCAGGATTCCCGCTCATTTCGTTATAAAGGGAAGGTTGGGATTGGGAATATAGGTGATATCCAGGTAAATAAGAAGGTGGAAGCTTATATTGAGTTGGTTGAGAGAGGTTCAGGTGACGTGTTCGATATCTATCTGAGGGCGGATGATAATGTCTGGTACTACATTGCATACTCTCCGGGAGGATTGCAGGTACTGTCTTCCAATCGGGGGTTTAACGGGATCATTTTTGATCTCAAGGAAGGAGATAGAAGAATTAAAGGAAGGGTGGGACAGGCACCGTATGTCTATAGTCTGGCTGCACGGAGGAGACTGGATCTGTTTATTAACCGTTTTCTGGAGTATGAGGAGTAGCAAGCTTCATCAAAGCTTTGAACGGGTTCCCATCTCAATGACGTCCAGGTTCCCAATGCGACCTTCCTCCACTTCGAAACGGACCAGGGTTCGTACTTTGTGAAGACCATAGCGTCCGGCAGCACCTGGATTGATATGAAGGAATCCATTTCTCTTATCCGGCATCACCTTGAGTATATGGGAGTGCCCTGAAATAAAGAGACCCGGCGGATTATCGAAAACAGCTGGTTTTACCCTGGTATCATAATTGCCCGGATATCCCCCGATATGTGTCATCCAGATATCCAGCCCTTCACGAAAGTGACGCTGGTGACCGGGATACCTTGAACGGATAGGACTTCCATCGATATTTCCATAAACTGCAACAACAGGAGCAATCAAGTTTAATTTCAGGATCACGTCATAATCCCCCACATCACCTGCATGCCAGATTTCATCACACGCCCCAAAATACTCTGCAATTTTTGGATCGAAGAAGCCATGGGTATCAGACAGAACTCCTATTCTAAACATCGGTGTGGGCTTTGGCCGCTTAATTTACTAATTTAGGTTCAAATTTGAATCATGCACCTATTTTACAATCCCCATATTCAAGGCGATCGTTTTGAACTGGAAGAGCAGGAGTCAAAACATGCCATTCGCGTTCTCAGGCTGGTCAGGGGCGACAGGGTGATCCTGGTGGATGGAAAGGGAGGCTGGTATGAGGCCATTATTACTGATGATCATCCCAAAAGATGCAGTTTGAAGATTGAAAGAATGACAGAGGCTTACCGGCCACTATCCTATAGCCTTCACCTTGCTGTAGCCCCAACCAAGAACCTGGACCGTTTTGAATGGTTCCTTGAGAAGGCAACTGAAATAGGTCTTACCGAAATTACACCTTTGATCTGCAGGCGAAGTGAACGCAGGCAGCTAAAACCCGGGCGACTTGAAAAGATTCTGGTCTCAGCAATGAAGCAGTCGCTGAAAGCATACAAGCCTGTACTGAATAATCCGATAAATATGGAGGAGTTTTTGAGAACAGACCGCCAGGGAACCCTGGGAATCGCTCACTGCTACCCTCTTGAACGCCTGGGTATTAATGAGCTGGAGCCTTCGGGACACTATACATTATTGGTAGGGCCTGAGGGAGATTTTACCGAGGAGGAGCTTGCAGAGGCTCTGAAGGCCGGCTATGTTCCTTTTCACCTGGGATCCTCCAGGCTGCGAACCGAAACAGCAGCTGTCTATATTGCCACCGCCATCTCCCTCCGCCACCTCTGAAAATCTAAAAAGGGGCCATTTCGGCCCCTCTTCAGATTTTTTCTAAAATGGTTTTCACCAGTTTTTCACCTGGATCAAGGATAAGCGGAGTCATCAGTTCGTGTAAAAACTGATCCCCGAGATCCTGTTCCAGCATGTCCGGGATATTGGATGAAGCATAAAGCTCATTAAATCCATCCACCCGGTGAAATAGGGTAGATACTTTTACCATAGGCATTTTTGGTTAGGTTTTCCATATTAGAACGCCTGACCTTCAGAATTATTGTAAAATGCCTTAAACTTTCTCAGTAAACGGTAAGAGAGAGCTTCTTCTCATGGATAAGCTTGCGCAAATTGATCAATGCATACCTCATCCTGCCCAGGGCAGTATTGATGCTTACATCGGTCTGGTCGGCAATCTCCTTGAAACTGAGCCCCCCATAGTGCCGGAGCAGAACAACCTCCCGTTGATCGTCAGGAAGTTCGTTGATCAGGGTCCGGATTTCCGATTTGATCTGACCGTGTATGATCAACTCTTCTATATTGCTGTCGGATAGCTTTTTACTATTAAAAAGATCCACTTCAGAATCATCATTGGAGATGGAATTCATCTGTTTTTCCTTTCTGAAGTGATCAATGATCAGATTGTGGGCAATGCGTATGACCCATGAGAGGAACTTCCCATTGTCCTTGTATTTACCACCTCTGAGAGATTGGACTACCTTTATAAAGGTTTCCTGGAAAAGATCTTCAGCCAGCTGCTGATTCTTAATAGTAAGAAAAATATAGGTATATACCTTGCTGCGGTGCCTGTTAATTAAGACTTCAATCGCTGAATGATCACCTTTGATATAAGCTTGAACCAGATCCTGGTCGCTTGTTGAAATGTATTTCAAAACGCTTGTAAGTGTTGGTTAAGCGTAAAGGTGTTTCGATAGGCAGATTCTTTTTGGTGTATTTGCTGGGTGCAATTAAGTAAAAATTATTCTTAATGCAAAATATAGTATTTTTGCGCAGTAATAAATTCAGCCATAAACAAGCAGGAAATACATATTAAGGGAGCCAGGGTTCATAACCTTAAAAACGTTGAGATTAAGATCCCGCGCGACGAGATGGTGGTTATAACCGGACTCTCAGGCTCAGGTAAAAGCTCCCTGGCTTTTGACACCCTCTATGCAGAGGGTCAAAGAAGGTATGTGGAGAGCCTTTCAGCCTACGCCAGGCAGTTCCTGGGACGTATTGATAAACCTGATGTGGACTTTATTCACGGTATACCACCGGCAGTGGCCCTGGAACAGCGTGTGAATTCAAGGAACCCCAGATCAACGGTAGGAACCTCCACCGAAATCTATGATTACATCAAATTGCTTTTTGCCAGAACGGGTATCACCTATTCTCCTGTTTCAGGAAAAGTGGTAAAAAGGCATTCGGTGAGTGATGTGGTCGATTATATTCTTAAACAGAAGGAGGGACGGAGGCTGGTAATAAGCTCAACGGTTTGCCTTAATCAGGATATAGAGCTTGATTATCAGCTTGATATATTTATCCAACAGGGCATGACCCGGGCCAGGGTAGAAGATAAGATCGTTGATCTGGAATCTCTCAAAGGCAAAAAAACCAATGGAAGTAATTATGTACTTCAGCTGGTGATTGACAGGATCGTGGTCCAGAAGGACAATGAGTCGGTGAGTCGTTTTGGTGATTCGGTTCAGACTGCCCTGCAAATAGGTCACGGACATTGCATGGTCTGGGATCCGGAAACAGGGGATGGGGAGGAGTTTTCTAACCGCTTCGAAGCCGATGGAATGGAGTTTGAAGAACCCACCGAACACCTTTTCAGTTTTAATAACCCGGTTGGTGCCTGTCCCACTTGCGAAGGCTATGGAAAAGTGATGGGGATCGATGAAGATCTTGTGATCCCCGATAAACGTCTCTCCGTATATGATGATGCCGTGGTTTGCTGGAGAGGAGAGAAGATGAAAAGGTGGAAGGAGAAGCTGATTTTAAAGGCGGAGCAAAGCGACTTCCCCATCCATACACCTTATTATCAGCTTACGGATGAACAGCGTGAGCTTCTTTGGAAGGGAAACCGTTCCATCAGGGGTATTAATCGTTTTTTTGACTACCTGGAGGAGAAAAAGTACAAAATTCAATACCGGGTAATGCTTTCCCGTTATCGGGGAAAAACTGCCTGTCCGGAGTGCCAGGGAAGCAGGCTGAGAAAAGAGGCGTCTTATGTAAAAGTTGGTGGACACACTATCAGCGAACTGGTAAGGATGCCCATATCTGAACTGCAGGTTTTGTTTACTCAGATAAGGCTGACAAAAAAAGAGCTCCAGGTATCTGAAAGGTTATTGAAGGAGATCAACAGCAGGCTTGGCTTTATGACCAGTGTCGGGCTGGGGTATCTGACCCTGAACCGTCTTTCTTCCACCCTTTCGGGAGGGGAGAGTCAACGGATCAACCTGGCCACTTCCCTGGGCAGCAGCCTGGTGGGATCGCTGTATATTCTGGATGAGCCCAGCATCGGGCTTCATTCGCGGGATACTGATCAATTGATAGTTGTACTTCGGGAACTGCAGCAACTGGGGAATACTGTGTTAATTGTTGAGCATGATGAAGAGATCATCCGTTCGGCCGACCATGTGATCGATATGGGCCCCATGGCCGGGAGGCACGGGGGTGAGGTGGTATTCCAGGGCAGGCATGGGGATTTGTTGAATGAGAAGAAGAGTCTGACTGCAAGGTACATGAACGGACTGGAAAAAATTGCCATTCCGGATCAGAGAAGAAAATGGAATAACTACCTGGAAATCAAAGGGGCCAGGGAGAATAACCTGAAGGGAATCGATGTGAAATTCCCCCTGAACGTATTTACAGTGATCACCGGGGTAAGCGGTTCGGGAAAATCAAGCCTGGTTAGTTCCATTCTTTACCCTGCTTTGAACAAACAGCTTAACGGGGCAGGGGAGAAGCCTGGCAAGCACGATCTCCTCAGTGGTGATTTGCATCTGCTGGACCGGGTTGAGTATGTGGACCAGAATCCCATTGGAAAATCATCACGATCGAACCCTGTTACCTACCTGAAGGCCTTTGATGAGATCCGGAAACTTTACGCTGCACAGCAGGCTTCTACGATTAATGGATATAAGGCCTCGCACTTCTCTTTTAATATTGATGGAGGAAGATGCGATGAGTGTCAGGGTGAAGGTGAGATTAAGGTCGAGATGCAGTTTATGGCCGATGTCCGCCTGGTATGTGAAAGCTGTCAGGGTAAACGCTTTAAAGATGAGATTCTCCAGGTTGGCTATCGGGAAAAGAGCATATTTGATATCCTGGAAATGACGATCAACGAGGCCATCGAATTTTTTAATCAGGCATCGGGCTCAAGCGAGAAGCGGATTATAAAAAAGCTTGCTCCCCTGCAGCAGGTGGGACTGGGATATGTAAAGCTTGGACAATCCTCAAGTACCCTGAGTGGCGGAGAGAGTCAGCGTATCAAGCTGGCTTACTTCCTGAGCAAGGAGTCTTCCGAGGAGAAAATCCTCTTCATTTTTGATGAGCCCACCACCGGACTGCATATGCATGACATCTCCCTCTTGCTCCAGTCACTGGAATCCCTGTTGAAAAAGGGACATACTGTGCTGGTCATAGAACACAACATGGAGGTGATCAAATATGCCGACTGGATCATTGACCTGGGTCCTGAGGGGGGCGACCTGGGTGGAAATGTTGTATACGAGGGTATTCCTGAAAATATCCCTGAAACCGGCTCTTATACAGGATCCTACTTGAGGCCCAAGCTTAACTAGAAAAAGTAATAGACGGCAAGCAGTCCCCGGAAATTTCCAACTGAAACTGTCGCGTTGGGTATAAAAAACTCATCATATTCTTGTCCGTATGCGGCCTGTGTGTATTCCATTTCTAATGCAAGTCTCACTTTTCCTGCATTATAGATAATACGGGGTGATATCCTGAACATAGATTGGATATCCGGAGCCAGACCATACACTGCATTGGAAGGATCAGACATGGCCTCTTTTGTCCCTGTATTATACAATAGGCCTCCAAAGACTCCCACCTGGGGATTTCCATTGGTGTGAACCTCACCCCAGTAGGCCATGCTTTTTAAGGGTGTATATGATTGCTCTCCTGTAACAGGATCTGTAATATCCTTTACTCCAAATCCACTGATTGCCAGTACATCGGCAATATTCTCACCGTAACGGGCCTGTAATTTAAGCGTGACAGCTTTTGTGCTTATTTTAGAGAACGCCATGGCTGTGATCCCATGGACCAATTCGTCAACCTTGTATATCTCATTAGCGCTTATCTCACTTTCCAGGCGGGGGACAATTGACTTATAAGCCATGCCTCCACCAATTATGAATGCCTTACCGGTATCAGAATTCTTTATACCATAATGGATTTGCAAATGCATATCAGGGGTAGTGGAATTTCTTATGTATTTGCAATTTGGACCGTCCACTCCCCTGGAAGTATAGTCTATTTGGGACAAAGCAGCAGCCAGGATCTTCAGATTGCCTGTGGTGTAAATAAATCTGAATTGTGGATTCCTTGCAAATGATTGCATGGGAGCACCCGTATTGAAGGAGACAGTTCCCGGAAAACAATCCGTTACAAAAAGAGGATTCCAAGTGTAACCGGCAAGTGCTTCAAAATGGGTCCAGTTAAATTTCACATAGGCATGTCTCATTCTGAAAAGGTTTATGTTGTCATTGGCCTGTGCGAAAAAATCCCCTTCAATCAATCCCGATGTCTTTGCTCCAAACGCATCAGGACCGCTTATTTTACCTGACAACCTTGATT
Organism: uncultured Bacteroidales bacterium; assembly: GCA_963753765.1. Taxonomy (GTDB): domain Bacteria; phylum Bacteroidota; class Bacteroidia; order Bacteroidales. The sequence continues at coordinate 81,107 of CAVWDQ010000023.1, read as the reverse complement.
GTATAGCAAGAATATTAAAGGTGGATTTTGAATTGATGTCATTACCATTCATATCCAGTTTCTGGGGTGAGGGCCAGAGAAGAAAATGTCCTTCCCTGGCACAGATTGTCTGCCTGGAGTCAATAAAGAAATCATTCTTAACGAATCCGCTAAATTTAATGCCAAACTTGGACTCCTCTTTTTCCTGTGCGGTGACAACACCGCTTGATAGAAGTGCCAGCACAATAATCAGATACTTTCTCATGATGATGGGTTTTATTTCTTGTTGGATAATTCTTTAGCAGGTGGAAACAGCTTCTGTATTACATTCCTCTTTTTCAAGGGCCTTCCCAATAGCTTGTTCAGGTTATTTTCAGCATCCAGGTTTCGCTCCCACAGGCTCAGTGCAATTTCATATTCTGCCGCTGCCTCAGGGTACTCTTCTCTCAAACGGTACACTAATCCCATGTTCGTGTGACAGACCGAAAGTCTTCTCTGGTTCTCAAGCTGTGCATTCAGGATCTCTTTTACCCTGGTATCAAGGTATTTAGTAGCCAGATCTGGATCGGTATCCTCCAGGCCATCCATAAATTCAGCTTCGATCATCTCTTTGATCTCTACATCATCCTTTCCATCGAACCGCCCGTTCCAGTCTTCATAAAGGCCAATGGCCAGGCTGATATTCTTTTCGGCCATGGCAACAATTGAATCGGCTGGCAACCCGAAGTAAGGATTCGAAGTCTCAGGAATACTGTCCCCGTACAGGGCAATTGTCAGCAGGGCAGCTGCCCTGTTGTTATGAAGTACCCCCAGCTCAAATGATTCCGCATAATGGGGGACTCCCCTGTACACAACAGAGATGGAGTCGAGCAGGGCAAAGATCCTGTAGTAATTGCCAGTGGGAGCATACCTGTCATACTGCTCGTAAAGTTCCCTGGCCTGTTTAATTCTTGGATCCACCGAACGGTTCAGGTTTCCATAGTAGGCCCGGGCAATAAATATCCCGGCCACCACTATGATAACCATGATCCCAACGAGCCTGCCAATGGAGCGCTGAGTAGCTGCCTTCATCCCTTTAGCTATGGACCTGTTCTATCAGAAACTTTCTGATCTCAATGGGAGTCTCCTTGGTCATACGTGATACGATAATATGCACAATAATGGCCAGGGGTGCACCAAACCATGCAAAATACCATGCTTCGAGCCAGTATGAGATAAAATCATGCGCTGGAAGTGTCACACCCGATTTCCCGGCTATAAAGTAGGTAATGGCAATGATTGAGACGGTTCCACCGGCAATCAGTCCGGCAATGGCTCCGGACTTGTTTGATCCGCTCCACCATATTCCAAGCAGGAACAGGGGGAAGATGGTACAACCGGCCAGAGAGAATGCCACAGCAACGAGCTGACCTATCAGTGCAAAGTTCTTCAGGGCGATCAGGGTAACAATGATGGCCATCAGAATGGTTCCCAGTCTGGCATAGAGCAGTTGTTTCTGTGGACTGGCTTTGGGGTTGATTACCTTTACATAGAGGTCATGAGCAAAGGCCGACGAACCGGCCACCAGCAGACCTGATACGGTAGAGAACGCAGCCGATACACCTCCTGCTGCAAGGAGTCCCACAATCAGCGGATGAACATTACCAAGCTGGGCTGTATAGACTACAATGGCATCCTTCGCCAGCGTTCCCACCTCGGGATGGGCTGAAAGAATCTTACCAAATGCGGCATAAGCTGGAGCGCTCCAGTATAGAATACAGATGAAAAAGAGTCCCCAGACCACTGACCACCTGGCATCCCTGGCTTTTGGAACAACATAGAAGCGCTGGATCACATGGGGCAGTCCGGCTGTTCCAATCATCAGGGAAAATGCAATGGCGATCCACTGGAAAAAAGTCTTACCGGTGGCAGGATCCCAGGGCATGGCAAATTCGGGAGAAGGGACGATGGCATAATCATGCCCCAGGGAGTTGAAAAGTTCCTTGGTCTCATTGATGGGCAACCCGGAGATGGCATCGGAGACTACCGAACCATAACCAATTTGTGGAAGCAACCAGAAATAGTCAAACTTGGCTGTCAGAATAAATAGTGGGATAATGAATGATATGATAATAATGACGTACTGGATCTGCATGTTCTTGGTTACGCCCAGCATCCCCGAAATCAAAGTGTAGGTTAGTACTACTGTACCTCCGATAATAACAGCCAGTGAGTAGTCGATACCCAGGATCCATTTGAACATCAGGCCGATTCCACCGAATTGTCCCACGCAGTAGGAGATGGAGATCAGGATGGCAATAATGGCACCAACAGCCCTGAGTGATGTTGAGTAGTAACGGTCACCGATAAAGTCGGCTGCTGTATATTTTCCATATTTCCGGATCTGTCCGGCCATCAATATTAAAAGGAGCACATAACCACCGGTCCACCCCACAACATAGGCAAGACCGTGGTAACCTGATCCGTACATCAGTGCAGCCATTCCAAGAAAAGAGGCGGCACTCATCCAGTTGGAGGCAATGGCCATCCCTGAGCCTACTTTTGAGATGCCCCTCCCGGCGGCATAGAAATCGGTGGTGTCCTTGGCCCGGAAGATGATCCCCACCATCACAAAGAGGATCAATATGATGATCAGAATAATAGCGGGTCCCACTTTAAAGCTGCCTTCCAGTTGTGTGGCGGCCGTAGCAGCATGGAGCAGAGTTGGTAGTGAAAGCAATGCAAAGGGTAATAATATTTTTTTCATTTTTGGAATCTTTTTGAATAAATGCAGGGTGATCAATCTTCTATACCATACTTCTTGTTAAACATATCTGTTCTGACACAGTAGAGCCAGCAGAGCCCCACGAAAAGAATTAACAGAAATACAGCTGTATAGAAGTAATGGAATGGGAAGCCCAGAAATTTGGTGTCTGTCAGGACTGACCTGTTATGAATCAGGTAAAGTCCCATTATTCCCATCAATTGTTCCCTGCCAGAATCATCAAAAGATTCCATCAGTTCGGATTTAACTTCAAGGGGTGCTATTTTGGATCTTACATCCAGCTCGTTCAGGGCAAAAATCTCTGCCAGAACTGGTATCAACTCATTCTTTTTAGCCACATAGGCCTCATCTGCAATATCTGTGATGGATGCAGCAAGCGTTTCAAATTCTGAAATGGCTGATTTCAGATCTTGATTCTGACCTGAAATCTGGTAAGCCATCCAGCTCAGAGCATTCTCCAGTAGTAATTTATCATCGGATTGAATGGCTATTTTTCCCAGTACAGATAGCACAGCCTGTCCGGCTTCCTGGTATTCGGTCACTGATGGTGATCCGGATTCAATGTCCGGCCAGCTCATTTCAAAGAGGTAATATGCTGGTTCAGGAACAGGTTTCTCAAGGATTTTTAAAAGTATCTGGAAACCAAATATGGCAACAGACCAGATTAAAATTAGCTGCACTACCATGTTCCTGTTGTGCCTGGCACTTTCTGTGGTAGGCTTGAAGAAACTAATGTGATAGTCATTCTGTGAGGGTTTCATAGAAAAGTTGAGGTGTTAGTTAGTGTTTAAAGTGTAATTGGAATGTTAGCTTGGGACAACAATATAAAAAAAAAGGTTGGCCGCGGAAACGGTCAACCCTTATTCAGAATAATTTTATCTCGAATGAAAGATCTTGCTGGGTTTAATCATCCCTGGATCCAAACATTATGGCTACACAACCCTCCTGGGGCTCATCCACGTTTGCGTCAGGAACAGGTACTTTGACCATGATTTTTAACTGCTGACTCGATTCCAGATTAAAATCCCATTTCCAGTCAAAATCGTTCAGGCTGTTGTCATATAACACTTTGCCATTTCTGGTGTCTACAACCTTGAACTCCACAGCCTCCAGGTTGTTTGCGCCGCACACGCCGATTCTGTATTCTCTGTCGGAATAGAAGGTCTTATAAAGCTCGGCTTCTTCACCCTCGATCAGCAGGGCAGCATGATAATTTCCGTCATGCTGATAAGGATTCAAACTTGCTTTACAGGTGTTTTTGGCGAACTGCTTGCATTGTGCATTCATTGCCGCAGGCAAAGCGATCATACAAACAACCAGGGATATAAAGAGTATGCCTTTCTTAGTCATGGTATATTATATTAAGATATATAGCTACTTCTGATTTCAATAACTTTGGTTTTCAGCTCTGTGAAAACCCTGTTGAGTAATCTTAATGGAAGATTCGGATTTGAGCGTTGTCACGTTGGTATCCGGATCTTCAACGGCAGTGACCTCACCCTGATTAATGGTGATCTTATCAAATATGGTTTTAAGTGCCTTTACATCTTCCAGAACTTCCATTGCAGCCTGATCTTCGGGTGAAGATTCCAGCAGGTTGACAATGATATCAAGGGAAAGTTTTTGATCTACAATCCGTTCCACCAGCTTGTTGTCCTGCAGTTCATTTTCATCTACCAGGTTTGTGGCGATATACAGACCTTCCACCCAACCTCCCACAAGGACCACTGATGCGGTTCCTTCCAGATCATTCTCCTTTAGAAAAGAGCTTGAATTCATCAGGGTCTCGGAAATAATGTCGATAATGGCATCCCGGTTGTTAATTTGCTCTTCCAGCAGAGTAACCGTTTCTTCGTCAATGGCATCCAGAATATTGAGCCCGTCTGCCATTTCTTTGGCTGCGCCAATATAATCCAGTGTGGCCTGGCTCTGATCGAAAAGACTTGCATAGCTCAAATCGGTGGAGTAGATCCCAAGATTCAGTGCTTTGCTTTTTGAGGTAATATACTTTGAGGTATTGCTGGTTGGATTCATCAATTCCTCATTATACTCCGCCCCGGCATTTTTTATTAACATGGCAGTCTCCAGGGGAGAGGGGAGAGAATAGAAGATCCTCTTGGCTGTATTCAATTGTTCCTGAGTTTCTGGGTCAAGAGTACCTGAGGCTTCAAAATCCCCGGAGCTTTCACCTTCACTCTTCGTTCCAAGGTTACATCCGGTCAGGATCATACCGAGCATAAGGAAGAGAAGAAGGAAGATTCTACCCGATAATAATAGCTTACGGTCCATAGGTTATTGATTTTATTTGCAGGGTTGTTTTCCTTGTTAGAAGCTTCTTATAAAGTAAAAATAATATTTTTTTGAAATATATGCGGAGCTTTCGCCTGTTTAAATGTACGTAAAAGTTGGGTCAGGGTTTCTACTTCTTATCAACATATTTGCAAATTGCACGAATGCCACATTTGTCACAGGCTGGCGAGCGCGCGGTACATACATAGCGCCCATGAAGAATCAGCCAGTGGTGAGCCAGTGGAATCTTCTCTTCGGGAATGTATTTGATTAACTGCATCTCTGCCTCATACGGATTTTTGGCCCCGGTGGTAAGCCCGATGCGGGCAGCTACCCTGAAGACATGCGTATCTACTGCCATGGCTGGTTTATGGAAAACCACCGAGAGAATCACATTGGCAGTTTTACGGCCCACTCCGGGCAACTTCTGCAGTTCCTCCAGTGTATCGGGTACCACGCACTGGAATTCCTGTTTCAGCATGCGGGCCATCCCCACCAGGTGCCTGGCCTTGTTATTGGGGTAGGAACAGCTTTTAATTACTTCAAATACCTCCTCCTGAGTAGCTTTGGAAAGAGATGCAGCATCCGGAAACTGGCGGAAGAAGGAGGGGGTGATCATATTGACGCGCTTGTCGGTACATTGTGCAGAGAGGATCACTGCCACAATAAGTTCATAGGGATCCTGGTAGTCCAGTTCGGTCTCAGCCACGGGCATCGCCTCCGAAAAATAGTCGATCACCTTTTCAAAACGCTCCGCTGTTTTCATGGAGCAATATTAATAAAAGATTAAGTATTGCTCCATACTCCTTACAATTTGTTAGGTAGTTTGCTATATTCCTAATAATTGCTTAGGTTTACATCCGATTATTATACACATGGTATTCAGAAGCTCAGCATATTTCTTTTATTTTTTTACCTGCAGATAACTGGTCGGGCTTCCTTTATACATGCGGCACCCGGCTATAAGTCGGGTTTTTTGTTTTATAATAATGACTAAGAAGATAGCGATACAGGGAGGATATGGTGCATTCCACGAGATTGCAGCTCATCATTTCTTTGAAAATGAGGAGATTGAGATCCTTCCAAGGAATACATTCAGGGATATGGTAAGTACCCTGAAGGATCAGCAGTGCGATTTTGGTATTATGGCCATCGAAAACTCACTGGCAGGTAGTATTATCCCCAACTACAATCTGATTATCAATAGCAGTATGCATATTACCGGGGAGATATATTTGAGGATAAAACAGAACCTGGTGGCCATGCCGGGGGTGAAGATAAGCGGACTTCAAGAGGTCTATTCCCACCCCATGGCCATATTGCAATGCCAGGATTTTTTTGATTCTCATCCCCATATCCGCCTGATCGAAAGTATGGATACCGCGCTGAGCGCAAAGGAGGTTGCAGAAAAGGGAGCCAGGGATCTGGGAGCTATATCCAGCAGGATGGCAGCTGATAAGTACGGGCTTGAGATTGTTGCTGAGAGTATAGAGACCAACAAGAAGAACTATACCCGTTTCCTGATCCTTGCTGAGAATGGAATCAGGATTTCTGACCAGGAGGTTAGCAAGGCATCCATCTTCTTTACGGTAGCGCATAAGTTTGGATCGCTTTCAAAAATACTCTCCATCCTCTCTTATTACGAGATCAACCTGGCCAAGATACAGTCCATGCCCATTCCGGGGAAGGATTGGGAATACATGTTCTTTGTGGATGTGGAGATAAATGATTATGATATGTATAAGCGATCCCTTGAGGCCATTGGACCATTTACCCCGTCCATTGGTATCCTGGGAGAGTACAGAAAAGGAAAGTCAGTAATTGAATAAATGAAATTATGGTAGTTGATGTAGCTTTGGAACCCATATCCCTTGACGGAGCACTGTTTACCAAGCCTGTTATTATGGCTGGACCGTGCAGTGCAGAATCTGAGGAGCAGCTCCTGAATACAGCCAGGCCCCTGGCTGAAATGGGTATTAAGATTTTCAGGGCAGGTATCTGGAAACCCCGTACCAGGCCCAATGCCTTTGAAGGAGTAGGTTCCGAAGGTTTGAAATGGATGCAGACCGTTCAAAAGGAAACCGGGATGTTGGTTGCCACCGAAGTGGCCAATGTAAAACATGTATATGAGGCCCTGAAGTATGGTGTGGACATCATCTGGATAGGAGCCCGGACCTCGGCCAATCCCTTTGCAGTTCAGGATATTGCCGATAGTCTGCGGGGTGTGAATATCCCCGTATTGATTAAAAACCCGGTAAATCCCGATGTTGACCTCTGGATAGGGGCCATTGAGCGTATTAACAATGCAGGGATCAAACAGTTGGCCGCCATACACAGGGGTTTTTCCTCTTATGAAAAAACCCTTTATCGCAACGTTCCACACTGGCAGGTTCCCATTGAATTACGCAGAAGAATTCCAAAGTTGCCTATTATAACAGATCCCAGCCATATTTGTGGGAACAGGGAGTTCCTTTATGACATCTCGCAGAAAGCCATGGACCTGAACTTCGATGGCTTGATCATCGAGACCCATTGCAATCCGGATAAGGCCCTTAGCGATGCCAAGCAGCAGGTGACACCCGACGGATTGAAGCAAATCATAGACCGGCTGGTCTTTAGGGATCCGGAAATCAATGAAGAATTGATGCTGACCCTGGCCGAACTGCGTGACCAGATTGATAAACTGGATGACCGCATCATCAATCTCCTGGAGGATCGAATGGGGGTATCTGAGAAGATCGGTACATATAAAAAAGAGAACAATATTACCATCCTGCAGACCAAGCGTTGGGATGATATGTTGAAAACCAGGTTAAATCTTGGGAACAGAAAGGGGCTAAGTGAAGAGTTTATTATTAAATTGTTCCGTTCCATTCACCAGGAGTCTATCAACCACCAGACCAATGTGATGAACAAAGAGTAGAACCGATGCAGCACTTACAACTGTCCACATCTTCAGGAGCTACCGAAATTGTGGTAGGAGAGCTTCTCTCTTCGCGTCTTATAAACCTGGAGCAGGAGCCCATCCTGATGATTGATGAACATGTAAGCTATCACCATCACAATATTTTTGAACCATTCAGATCTGTGATAATACCCTCGGGCGAGTCCTATAAGACCCTTCAGACGGTAGAAGCCCTGTATCGGGAGCTTATTACCCTGGAGGCCGACCGCTCTACCCTGATGGTAGGGGTGGGTGGCGGACTTGCCACAGATGTGGCTGGTTTTGTGGCCTCCACCTTCCTGAGGGGAACACCATTTGGATTTATCAGCACCACGCTACTGGGCCAGGTGGATGCCAGTATCGGGGGAAAGAATGGGGTAAACCTGGATGGTTATAAGAATATGGTGGGAAACATTCGACAACCCTCCTTTGTATGGTGTGATCTTTCGTTGCTGGGATCGCTGGCCTCCAGGGAGTATGTTTCAGGCATTGCCGAAGTAATAAAATATGGCTTTATCCGCGATTTTACTTTTATGGAATACCTGGAGGAGCATATGGAGCAGCTGCTGAAGCAGGATAAGGCTGTGCTCGAGCATGTGGTTACCACCTCTGCAAAAATCAAATCTGATGTGGTTGAGCAGGATGAAAAGGAGTCGGATCTTCGTAAGATTCTTAACTTCGGGCATACCATCGGGCACGCCATCGAGCGTCACAAAGACATTCTGCACGGAGAGGCCGTGGGCCTTGGGATGGTGCTTGCAGCAAGACTTTCTCATATACAGGGACTGCTTACTTCCTCAGAGGTGGATCGTGTGGAGCAGCTGGTTCTCTTAGCCGGGCTGCCTGTAAGCATGAAACTGGACCCCTCGGAAATCTATCAGAACATCAGGAAGGACAAGAAGAAGAGTGGAACAGATGTGCACTTTGTATTGCTGAAGGGATTGGGGAGTACCCTGATCAGGCCCATTGCTCTTCCGGAACTAAAATCCATGGTCCATGATCTGTGTTAGTCTCGCACATATATCAGGTCTGGATGAGGCGATCCATTCTGGAGCCGGAATGATTGAATTACGACTGGATCTTATCCGTGAACATCCGTCAAAGATTCTTCCATTGATTCCAAAAAATATGGAGACCATCGTGACCTGCAGGGGAGGTGTCTATAGCGAGAGTGAAGGGATGGAGCTGCTGAAAGCCGGGATAAAACTTGGTGCAAGCTATGTGGATATGGAGATCGAAACACCGGCTGAGCAGATGGAACTTTTGAAAAATGCAGCCATACAGGCTGGGTCCAGGATTATCCTTTCTTACCACAATTTTAAACGAACATCAGATCGCGAGGATCTGGAATCGCTAATGATTGCCTGCTTCGAAAAGGGGGCAGATATTGCCAAAATTGCTACCTGGGTGAACGCCCCGGAGGATATCCGAAACCTGCTCAGTCTTTACGAGTTTCCGGGAAAAAAGGTGATCCTTGGCATGGGACCTATGGGAAGGATCACCAGGGTGATGGGACCCTACCTGGGAGCAGCATTTACCTTTGCATCCCCGGGAGATGGGGGAGAGACAGCCCCGGGACAGTTAACGGTAAATCAGTTGAATGAAATTTATAAAGTGATTGATGAATCATGAACTCATTCGGTAAATTATTCAAAGTAAGTATTTTCGGTGAATCACACGGGACCTCAGTGGGGATTGTAATCGATGGATGTCCCTCAGGCATACCTTTGAAACATTCGGATTTTGAAGCTGATTTCTCCAGGAGAAAAAGCGGAGCAAAAGGAACCACCCCCAGGCAGGAACCTGACATCCCCCGGATCATGAGTGGAGTGTTTAATGACCGGACAAGCGGAGCTCCTTTAATGATTCTCTTTGAGAACACCAATACCCGCTCGAGGGACTACAGCCAGTTAAAGGATATTCCCCGGCCCGGACATGCCGATTTCACGGGTCATCTTAAATTTGGAGGATATCAGGATTATCGTGGTGGGGGCCATTTTTCAGGACGGCTTACCCTGGGCCTGGTGGCGGCTGGTGTACTTGCAAAAAAGATCATTGCTCCTGCAACAGTGAAATCTTCCATTCTGGAGGTGGGCGGAAGCAGCGATATTGAAGCGGCACTGGACAGGGCCATTGAAATGAAGGACTCCATCGGGGGAATTGTCCAATGCACCATTGCTTCTGTACCAGCGGGTCTTGGCGAACCTTTCTTTGATTCCATTGAGGCTGTACTGAGTCATATGATATTCTCCATTCCTGCCATCAAAGCTATCGAGTTTGGCTCCGGGTTCCGGGCGGCAAAAATGAAAGGGAGTGAACATAACGACAATATTGTTTCTGCTGATGGAAGAACCGAGACCAATCATGCGGGCGGAATTAACGGGGGAATATCCAACGGGAACGAAATCATTTTCAGGGTGGCGGTCAAACCCACTTCCAGTACCCATCAAACCCAGCGTACCATGAACCTGGTTACGGGCCAGATGGAGGATCTTGCGATCGAAGGAAGGCATGATACCTGTATTGCCCTGCGGGTTCCTGTGGTAGTGGAAGCGGCTGCAGCAATGGTAATGGCCGATTTTATGCTGCAGGCACAGCAAGTAAAACGAATTTTTGAACATTAATCTGAAGGAAGTAGAATGCGTATTGCAATTATAGGAGCCGGAAACATGGGCTCGTGGCTGGTAGAATCGCTCTGTCTCGATTATGAAGTAGGTGTTTATGATGTGGACCGCAGCAAACTGAAGTACTTTTTTAATTCGAGGAAGTTCCTCTATTACGAGGAGATCCTGGATTTTTCACCGGACCTGCTGATCAATGCAGTGAGTCTCGATAAGACAATCTCTCTCTTTGATGAGATTATCTCCTATCTGCCCAAGGACTGTATTATTGCAGATATAACTTCGGTAAAGAGCGGATTGGCTGATTACTATAAAAAGCTGGGCAGGCGCTTTGTATCCACCCACCCCATGTTTGGTCCCACCTTTGGAAAAATGAAAGATCTGAGCGATGAGAATGCCATCATTATCACAGAATCGGACGAGGAAGGGAAATCGTTTTTCAGAGAGTTTTACAATAGTCTGAAGATCAAGATTCATGAATACTCCTTTGACGAGCATGATAAAACAATCGCCTATTCACTCTCGATCCCATTTTCATCGACCATGGTTTTTGCAGCGTGTATGAAGGAGCAGGAGGCCCCCGGGACAACTTTTAAAAAGCATTATAGTATTGCTGAAGGCCTGCTATCGGAAGATGATTTCCTGCTTTCTGAAATCCTTCTCAGTCCCCACAGTCTGAAGCAGGTGGAACGAATCAGTGAGCAGATGGAACATCTAATAGGGATGATCAAAGCTCGTGATACAGCTGAGCTGAAGGCCTTTTTCCAATGTTTAAGGAGTAATCTCGGACTGGAATCTTAAAATCAGCACTCTTCTGGTCTCCGGGGTGATACGGAATCGGTGATCGATCCGGTAGCCCATGATCCAGACAATTTTTTTCCCGGAGGCCATGATCCATGCGCCTTCCTTTTCAGGCACAGGCACTTTTTCGTCTACGAAAAAATCACTCAGTTTTTTTACCTGATCCATACCCAGTGGAAAGAAGTAATCGCCATGCATCCAGCGTCGGATAATTAAGGGAAATTCGATTTCATCCAGGTCAAGACAGGCCGTCATAGGATCCTTGGGAATCGATTGAAGCTCTTCTCTGTCCAGGATCTCCATATCCATGGGAAAAGGTAGGGAGGAGTGTTTCTCCGGACCTTCCAGGTAATAACGTTCAAAGGAGTCAGAACCCGATGGTACCAGGATCATCTGATTGCGGTCCTTAAACAGACGGTGAGAGGTAGAGATGGATTGCCTGCCCGGAGCGGCATCCATAATCTTCTCGATCCCTTCACATTGCATACGCGTAAATCCATAGCTTGAGAAGAGTTCATAGAGCCAGGTTCTCAAGTGGACTCAATGCAAGGAGTTTTTCAACAGAGATGAAGACCTTTCCCTGTTTCTCTTCGAAGAGTTCCATCCGGACCTTCTGAATTGCAGCCTCGTAGATTTCAAACACCTCCCCAATCCGAGTAATATTACCCTCCATGATCTCCATAAAACCCGGATTGATCTGTTCCATCACAGGAAGCACATCATGCCTGATCTTATTTCTCTGGTACTTGGTCTCCAGATTGCTGGCATCCTCCCTGTACTCAATATTCTGACTCTTCTGATAAGATTCGATCTGCTCCCGGCTTGCAAAGAGAAGAGGCCTGATAATCCTTCCCCTGCGGGGAGGAATTCCTTTCAATCCCCTGATCCCGGAACCTCGACTCAGGTTCAGGAAGAAGGTCTCGATGGCATCATTTTTATTATGGGCAGTGGCCAGGCGGTCCAAACTCTGCTCCTCCAGGAGCTGCTCAAACCACTTATATCTCAGATCCCTGGCGGCCATCTGCATGGAAATGCCCTTATCCCTCATTTCCGCATCCACATCAAAGTGTTTCACAAAAAAGGGGATCTCCAGGTAAGCTGCCAATGAACGGACAAATGTTTCGTCCAGATTGGAATCCTCGCCGCGTAACTGGAAGTTGCAGTGGGCCATGGAACAATCATAGCCCGCCTCTTTAAAAAGGTGGGCCATGACCACCGAATCGATACCGCCACTCACCGCGAGCAGGATTCGCTCCCCCCTGATACAAAGTCTATGCTCCTTCAGGAAATCTGTAAACCGGTCCAACATTAAGGCAAGATACAAAAATTGAGGACCGCTCTTTCCGGCTAAGAGCCTAAATCTCCCAGGTAAGAGGCGATGGAATCTGCACTTTCTTTTAAGGCCCGGTCTCCTTTGTGCCAGTTAGCCGGACATACTTCCCCGTGTTCTTCGCTGTACTGGAGTGCATCTACCAGCCTGAGAACTTCTTCGACGCTTCTGCCCAGGGGCATGTCATTGACAATCTGGTGACGGACAACACCTTCTTTGTCAATCAGGAACAGTCCGCGATATGCTTCCGGGGTTCCCACAAAACTGGCTTCACCATCCTCAGAGTACTCATAATTCCCTGCAAGTACATCGTAATTTTCAGAAATATTCAGGGCAGGGTCAGCCACTAATGGGTAACGAACGCCTTTGATCCCTCCATCCTTGAGCTCAGTCTGGAGCCATTTCCAGTGGGAGTGTTTAGAATCGACGGAGCAACCAATAAGGGCTACATTTCTCTTTTCAAACTCTTCGATTTTTTCCTGGAATGCAATGATCTCAGTGGGGCACACAAAGGTAAAATCGGCCGGGTAGAAAAAGAATACTACATATTTCTTACCCACAAACTGATCCAGGGAAAAATTCTCTACAAATTCGCTGCCATTTACCACTGCAGATGCACTGAATGAAGGCGCTTTTTTTCCAACTAATACTGCCATTATAATGTAATTTAAGGTTTCACACCCTATCTTAACAACGCAGCTGAAATGAGGTTCACTCAGATCTTATATTTTGGAAGTAAAGCTTACAATCCCACCACATCGGGACCCTGCTTGAAAACAATATCAACTGGAATATTCAGATCCTTGAGCTTCTCCAGGTCAGATTGCAACTCCTCCCGGATAAATCCTTTCTCCTCCACAAGTTGTTTGGCCACATCATAATCTCCATCTCCCTGTGTGGTCAGAATCAGATTCGCCAACTCATTCATAGCATGCTGCATCTTATCAAAATTTATGCTGTAGTTTCCGTTCAGATCCCTTGAAAAGGCGCCCAGTTCCTGGAAATAGTAGAAGCGGATCATATTGGCCTTGCCATGTGAACTGGCCACTCCAAAACGGATGCTGCGGAAGATACTGGCCATATAGGTCACGTAGGTGTCCATCAGGTCGCGCTCGCCCAGCATTCCCTCCTCATACATTCTGGTGATGAGGAAGAGGGACAGGATATCTGCTTTTCCTTCCTCCAGAGCACTGTACTGCTCCTTCAGGGCAGAGCGTACTGTCCCCTTTTCATTGATGGTCTGGTTCAGACCAAGTCCATGTGCCACTTCGTGGTACATAACATTTTCAAAAAAGGCATCAAAGGTGACATGTTCCCTTTGTTCTTCTGCGATCAGCACATTGCTGATAGGAACCAGGATCTCTTCAAACTTATAGCGTATGGCATTTTTCAACTGTAGTTTTCTGGATCCTTTGGAGGCCTGCACCCGTTCATCATTGGGCAGATTAATAGCAATGGTCTTACTGCCTGCATTACAGTCACCGGCATAATAGATCACATCATAGGCCCCCAGGTCGGAGTTACTTCCCGGGATCTCCTGCTTGTATTCGTCCGGGACAGGAAGGCTCTTCTGCATTTCCGGCAGAACAGAATTAATATAGGCCAGCCTTTCACTCCAGGCCTTGTCCTTGATCAATATAAAAGATTCATGTGCCGCCTTGTAATTATAGAGGGCATCCTCATAATTTTCGATAGGACCCACAACAAAATCAATTTCATTCTCCTTCATGTCCATCCATGCCACATCGGAAGGGTAGTAGTCGTCGTTCAGAAGGGCTTTGGCTCTGAGCTCCAGGTATTTCTTAAATCCCTTATCCTCTGCCAGTTCAGAAGCCTGCCTGAGAAGTTCAGCAGCCTGCTGTACCTGTTCCGCAAAGGCCAGGTGATAGGGGACCACTTTCAGAGACCTGTCCTGGTCGCGGGTGATCAGGGTATAGAGACCCTTCTTCTGGGGATCGTCAAGAGCATCAAATTCATCTTTGGTCATATCGGCCGGGTAGTAGCCTGATCCCTTTGGCTTTGGCCCGTATCCTGGAAGGTAAGGGAGATTGCCGTTAAGTCTTTCCCAGGGTCCATAGTTTATCTTGAAGAACCTGACAACATTCGGATCCGACATAGAGGCTATTGCAGCATCCCTGTCTGGAAATACCTGGGCCCAGTATATATCCTCCATGATATCGGCAACCTGGAAGAGCAGGCTAATCATTTCTCTTTGATTATCAGATAGATGGGAGAGATCACTTGTCAATTCTACTTGGGCATATTCATTGGCCTTGAATTCCATAAGGCTGGTGAATTTTTCAAGTGTTAATCGACGCTCGAGACCGGTAATATCCAGGATCAGTTTCTCTTCTGCCTTCAGATAGGAAAGCCCGCTGACATGGATAGCGCTGTTAAGCGGAATGCTGGTACTGTAAAATGTCAATTCCTCATCATCGCTAATGAGTTCTATTGGATAGACTTCACCCTCAAGTTCGACTGCATTTCCCTTCAGGGTAAAAAAAAGGGTTTGAGGTTCTGTATAACTGCTTCCCTCTCCATTCGGAATTTCAATACGCGGAAGCGTACCGGAAAATAGTTCATACACCCCTTTTTCATCATTACATCCCTGGAAGAAAAAGGAAAAGCTGGCTAGCAGGAGCGGAATAAATACACGTAGTTTCATGGGTATGATCGTTATAATGTAAAAATGTTAGTAGGCTTTAGCAATTACTACCCGCTGTTTGGAAGGCTTCCCGCTGACCACACATTTCCCCTCTTCCTGTTCTCCATCCAGGAGCAGGCAGCGGATTGTAGCTTTGGTCTCTTTGATCCGGTCTTCCGATTCGCTGGTACCATCCCAGTGAGCCATGGCAAAGCCTCCTTTGTTTTCAAGTACATCCACAAGTTCATCCCAGCTGTCTACCTTATGCATACTACTATTCCTGAAATCAAGCGCTTTCCTATATATACTTTCCTGGATTTCATCCAGCAGGTCCTTGATGTAGCCGGAAATTCCCTCCTGTGGTAACACTTTTTTCTCCAGGGTATCCCTGCGGGCAAGTTCCACGGTTCCGTTTTCGATATCCCGGGGACCAATGGCAAGTCGAACGGGCACTCCCTTTAACTCATATTCAGCAAATTTCCAGCCTGGTTTTTGTGTATCCCGATCATCGAATTTTACGGCAATGCCATGCGCCAGAAGTTCTTCTTTTATTTTATTGGCAGCTTCCGCTATGGGAGGTAACTCATCATTTCCCCTGTAGATGGGTACGATCACTACCTGGATGGGAGCCACCCTTGGAGGAAGCACCAGTCCGTTATTATCGGAATGAGCCATGATCAGGGCCCCAATCATCCGGGTAGTCATCCCCCATGAAGTAGCCCATACATGATCCAGTTTTCCTTCCCGGTTGGTGAACTGCACATCAAATGCTTTGGCGAAGTTTTGTCCAAGGAAATGCGATGTGCCACACTGAAGAGCCTTCCCGTCCTGCATCAATCCTTCAATAGTAAGGGTCTCCACCGCTCCGGCAAATTTTTCCGACTCGGTCTTGCTGCCAACCAGTACAGGAATGCCAAGGAACTTTTCAGAAAACTCTGCATAGATGTTTACCATTTGCATGGTCTCCTCCTCGGCTTCCTCCCTGGTGGCATGAGCTGTATGCCCCTCCTGCCAGAGAAACTCTGCAGTACGAAGGAAGAGCCTGGTCCGCATCTCCCATCGGACCACATTGGCCCACTGATTGATCAGAATGGGCAGGTCGCGGTAGGACTGAACCCAGTTTTTATAGGTGTTCCAGATAATGGTTTCGGAGGTGGGCCTGACAATCAGTTCCTCTTCCAGCTTTGCCTCGGGATCCACAATGATATCACCAGTCTCCTCATCGGTTTTCAAACGATAGTGGGTCACCACCGCGCACTCTTTAGCAAAGCCCTCCACATGGCTGGCCTCTCTGCTGAAAAATGATTTTGGAATAAAGAGGGGGAAATATGCATTCTCATGTCCGGTTGCCTTAAACATCCGGTCCAGTTCTTCTTTCATCTTTTCCCAGATGGCATATCCGTATGGTTTGATTACCATACAACCTCTCACTGCCGAATTTTCGGCGAGTCCGGACTTCAATACCAGATCGTTATACCACTGGGCATAATTTTCTTCCCTGCTGGTTAATACTTTGGCCATTTAAATTGCTGTTTTTTGAGGTACAAAGAAAAGAAAAAAAGGTGAGCTGCTGAAGCATCAAAGTCTTAAACCGATTACTAACACATCATCAATCTGGCTGAGGTCTCCTTTCCACTCTTCAAAGATCAGGCTAAGGATCCGGTGCTGTTCCTCCATGGGTCGTTCATGTACCTCCAGAAGGAGATCTTTGAAGGGGCGATATTTGAATTTCTTTCCCTGTGGTCCGCCAAACTGATCCGGGAAGCCGTCTGTAAACATGTAGACCCGGTCACCCTGTTTCATTTCTATGGTATACCTGGTAAAATCGGACATCCGGTCGTAGTAAGCCACCGGCATGTTGTTACCCTTGTATTCAAGCATTTCCCCGTTTCTGACAATATAGATGGGATTGTTTGCACCTGAGAATTCGAGCTCTTTGGTCTGGGTATTATAAATTACCAGTGCCATGTCGATACCGTCTTTTTGCTCCCCGATTCTCCCTTCCTGTTTCAGGGTTCGGGCAATGCTTAATCGCAGCTGGTTCAGAATTTCATCCGAGTTCATAACCCCTTTTTCATTTACGATCTCATGCAACATGGTGATTCCCAGCATGCTCATCAAGGATCCTGGTACCCCGTGACCCGTGCAATCAGCTGCTGTCAGTACAATTCTGTGATCGCTTTGTGAAATCCAGTAAAAATCTCCGCTTACAATATCCCTGGGTTTAAAAAAGATAAAATGTTCGCCAAAGAGGGTTTCAAATACTTCGTTGCCAGGCAGTACGGTATTCTGGATTTTTTTGGCGTAGTCAAAACTGTATTTGATCTCTTTATTCTGTTTCTCAATGTGCTCCTTCTGTGCCTGGATCTCAAAGGTGCGTTCCTGGACCTTATCCTCCAGTTCCCTGTTTACCTTGTCTTTAAGGGCTGCATTCTCTTTCAGCTGATCAATGATCCTGCGCTGTGCCACTTCCTTGCTCTTTTTTAAGAGGTTGATCCGCTCACTCAATCCGATGGAAAAAGTGAGTATCTGCAGGGTTACACCAATTTCCAGGCTGTGTTTCCCAAGCGTATAGTCGGTTAATGCATAATTGGTGGCAATTCCAAGTATCAGGAAAAGGTTTGCAAAAAGAAAGTACCTGGCCGGCTGGAAATTTTCCCTGGTGAGGATCATGGCGGGAACAATGGCCAGGAAAAGGCAACCAATGGCAGAGACAATCATAATGGCAAAACCGCCAAGCTCGATGAAAAAAGGTAAGTCCATTCCCAGGCTCTGAAGCAGGATGATGGTAAAATTCAGAATGAGTCCACCCACTGTGAACCAGACAGCAATGAGCAGAATGGTATCCCACGATTGCAGGGTATTGCGGGTATCCAGATAGGAACGGCCGAACAGCAGGTAGAACAGAAGAAAAATCTCCAGCAGGAAGATGGTAATGGGGGCTGTAATCAGCCTGGGTATTATTTCGTAGATATATCCTTCCTTATCTATAAAGTAGAACAGGAAGGCCAGGATATAAAGAATGTAATAGAGATAAGAGTTCTCGCGCCCCCTGACAAAAAGGGGGATATGATAGAGGACCATGATCAGCAGGATCCCTGTAAATATTCCGAATACAAGCCGCTTGGAACGGTCATGTGCAAGCACGCTTTCCTGGGTCGATACGGTAAAGGTGAGATCTGAAAGTACTGATTCGGGTCCAAGCTTTACGCGCAGGTAGAGGGTGTCAGATTCATGGGGAGGCAGATATATGCGCAGGTCGTCCGATCCACTGATATTCACATCTTTATTCCTGGGGTGAAGCTTATTCCCCGACTTACGATCTGACACCAAACCGTTATCAAGCTTCTGGTACAGCCTGTATTCATCAAATTCTGAGATATCATTGCGCTGCAGAAGGAAAGAGAATTGTCGTGTGGACCGGTTTGCAAAATAGAAACGGAACCAGAAACAACTTCCGTTTTCATTTTTGATAAGGGCAGGATCGGGATTACTGAAATCAACTACCTTAAACTGGTCATCCATCATTCCTGAGAACACTTCCTGGGAGAGGATTGAGCAGTTGGGATCCTCCAGATATTGCAACTGCATGTCAGAAATCCCAACCTCCTGAACAAAATCAGACAGTACTACTGGTTTCTGTGCAGGGAGTAAATGACAGAGAATCAGAAATATTAGAATAAGTCTTAGGCGCATTCGGGTTTTTTCCTTCTACTCGTAAATATAATGTATATTTACAAAAAGTAAATCTAAGGAATGATTAGGAACCTTATTAATACAAGGTTTATACATATTGCCTTTCTGATATTGATCTCCTCCTGTTCCGGTAATGTGATACAGACTACGGTCTTTACTGATGGTTTCCAGGAACTTGAGCCCGGCGACCGCCCCTATTTTGATTCATCTGATCCTGCCATTTGCTATGATGCCCGTCGTGGAAATTTAGGGAGCTGGAGTGTAGCTTCCTCACTCAGACAGGATGGATTTGACAGGGCATGGGTGATTCGTAAAGATGAAGGAGAGAACTACCTGGCCCAGACCTTTACCAATCTGAATGATAAAAACTCACCGCTGAGCCTGATCACTCATCCCATGATTGTAGCCGGAGAGTCCTTATGGAGCGACTATTCCATAGATGTGGGATTTACGCCGCAGGCAAAATTTGATAAATGCGGTGTGGTATTTGCTTATAAGCATACAGCCGATTTCTTTTTCTTCGGTGTAGAAGGGAATACGGTCACACTGAAACACGTCCAACAATCGGTTACTCCGCTCAGGCCCATAGAAGTTACCCTGGCCAGCCAACCACTGGTATGGACTCCTGGCGAAAGATTAAATGCCACTGTTACGGTCCGCAGGAACAATGTATCTACCATCCTCAATGATTCCATCAATATGCATGCGGAAGCACCTTCTTTATCGGGACAGATCGGTTTGATCTCTGATCTGCCTGCAAAATTTCACAAGGTTGAGGTTAAACTGCTCAGTGGCGAACAGCGGAAACTTTCAAGGAGGCAGAGGCAACTGGACAGACGATCGGAGATTCACCTGGCCGAACATCCGATTATGGTTCGATGGAAAAGGTTTGATACAGGTGAATTTGGTGCCAGTCAGAACATCAGGTTGGGTGATCTGAACGGGGACGGGAACAAGGAGATTGTATTTGTCAGACCCGATGCTTCCGGATCTGACTTAGGATCACTCTCCGCCATTAATCTGGATGGAGAGTTGATGTGGCAATACGGAAAACTGGTAAAATCTGATGGATGTTCGAGCGTGGAGTTACCGGTACAGATCCATGACATTGATGGAGATGGATCGCGCGAAGTACTTTTTGTAAGTAAAGGCCGCCTGCATATCCTTGATGGGAGGAACGGGAAGCAAATCAGGCGAATCAGAATTCCGGGAGCTGAAGGTATTAACTCAATGATTTTTGGTGATCTGAATGGTGTAGGACGGGACAACTGCATTATAATTTCGGACCGTGAACATCTTCTGATAGCCCTGAACGAAAAGGGAGAACTCTTATGGGAACAAGATGCCACGTCGGGATCCCAACCCATGGTATATGATATGGACCAGGACGGCCGGCATGAGGTTCTGATGGGCTTTTCGGTTTTCAACCCGGAGGGACAGCTAATCTACGATGTGGGTGCCCATATTGGTGATCGATGTAACGGAGTATCCGTATATGATATGATCCAGGGGGAGCAGCATACTCCCTGCCTTGTTTACGCGGCAGGTGATTGGGGATTGATTTACTACGACTTTGAGGGGCATCTTTTAAAGCAGAATATTCTGGGTCATGTGAGTCACCTGGGTGTGGCCAACCTGGATGCTGAGTCACCCGGATTGGAAATCTTTACATCCAACCAGTGGGGTAGTAAAGGCCTCGCACACGTGCTGGATGCCAGTGGAAACATAAGGGCCAGATTCAATTCAGAATCGGGTGTTTTCCGATGCCAGATGGTTAACTGGAAAGGCGACGGGGAGGAGTTCTTCATTAGCTCAGCCGATACCATCAGTGGTGGATTGTTTGATTTTGCAGGTCAGCTCTCAGTAGCTTTCCCTGCCGACGGTCACCCTGTTTCATATTACCTGGCCACGGACCTCCAGGGTGATGCCCGGGATGAGATAATCCTCTGGGACCTTCATGAACTCTGGATTTATACACAGGAGGATAATCCCCGGATGGGAAACACCTATTCTCCCCGACGCATCCCCCTCTACAATTCTTCCATGTACCAGATGAATCTGTCCACGCCCGGTTGGTAAGGTGTTTTATTATTTATTATATTGCATGAAATCGTTAGCTACAATTCGGTGTTTTGGCACGAACTTTGTTTTATATTCAGCAAAACACCAGATGCAAAAAATACCGGGAGGATACGTCATGAAAACTTTAGCACTTGCCATAATCGCTGCTGCCTTCGTTCTGGCATCATGTAGTTCATCACAGAAGACCGCTTCTGCGGAATATGATGATGTCTATTATAATCCAGACAAAGTTGAGAAACAGGCGACAAATAATACAGTTGCTGCAACGCCCGCTACGACTACCCAGCAGGCAATGAATGCACAACCCATTTACCAGGAGCAGGCTTATACAAACTCAGTGGCTCCAGCGAATGAAAACCTGAGTGATTATGAATTATACAGCTTACAGCGTGAAGCGGAAATGCTGGGAGAGGCCTATGCACCGGAAGGGAGTGAGGCTCTTTTAACAGAGCAGTATATTGAGTATGATACTTTAGGACAATACGGACAGAAAAGTGCTCCGGTGATTGTAAATAATTACTATCAGGATCCCACCGACTATTATTACTCTTCCAGTCTGAGGAGGTTCTCCGACGATTATTATGGTTGGAACTATTACGATCCCTACTACACCGATATGTACTTTTATACCGGAAGTCCTTTTAGTTGGGGTATCAGCATGGGATTTGGATACCCTGGATGGGGAATGTCCTTCTCTTATGGTTATCCCTATCGTCCGTATTACGGGTATGGAGGATATTATGGCGGATATCCATATTACGGATATGGCGGATACTACGGGGGATACTGGGGCGGATATTATCCCTACTACGGAGGTTCCTACTGGTCCGGATACAACCATGGTTTCTACGACGGATATTATTACGGTGGTGGCGACTATTACCCTACTCCCTACAGATACGGCCGGATGGACAGCAGGCATTCTTATGGATATTCAAGTGCCACCAATGTAACTACAGGTAGTTCCAAGGGTTCAACTTCGGGCGATCCCAGGTACAGAAGCCGTACAACTACTGCATCGGCGAAAAGTGCATCTGCAACTCGTAGTAATACAAGGATGTCCACTACTGCAAACCAGAATCAGGTAAGAAGCAATTCGGCTACTGCTACTCAAAGGCAGGTAAGGGCCAATACCAGCACAGCCACACAGCGAAGCAACGGTACAGTAAGGACCACCAGGACCCCGCAATCTGTAAATTCTCAGAACAGGAATGCAACTAATAACAGGGCAAGCTATACACCCAGTTACAGCAAGCCGCGCACCAGCTCCTCGTCCAACTTTAATAAGAGTGCTACGCCTACCAGGACCTACACAAACTCCGGTACTCAGCAGCGCTCTCAGAACTCAAATGTGAGACAGAGTACAGCACCCACCCGGACCAGTACTTCATACAGCCGGCCAAGTAGTTCCAGCCGCAGCAGCAGCTCATACAGCCGTCCCAGCTCATCAAGCCGCAGCAGCAGCTCATACAGCCGCCCCAGCTCATCAAGCCGTTCCAGCGGATCATCAGTCAGCAGGAGTTCAGGTGGATCTGTCAGTCGCTCTTCAGGTGGATCAGTTAGCCGGAGTTCAGGCGGTAGCAGTTCAGGTGGAAGCCGGAGCTCAGGTGGATCAGTTAGCCGGAGTTCAGGTGGGTCGTCGAGACGTTAAACTGACATTCAAGCCCAGGATCCCTGAGCGGATCCTGGTTTTCAAAGAACCAGAAAAACAGATTTTGCTATGAAAAAGTTATCATCTATAGCCTTGCTATTGGTGGGTTTTATCCTCACTATGGATGCCCAGAATGAAGTGCAGGCACTCAGATATTCACAATACTACCCATTTGGTACAGCCAGGTATGCTGCCCAGGGAGGCGCCATTGGCGCATTGGGTGGTGATTTCACATCGGTAGTGACCAATCCGGCAGGACTGGGTTTCTATCGTTCCTCTGAATTCTCTTTTACCCCATCATTTTACTGGGTTGATACCAGGTCAAATTTTCAGGGTTCCCAGACAGAAACATCCCAATTCAAATTCAATGTGGGGAGTATTGGCCTGGTAAATGCCATGACCACGAATAAGCAAGACGGGATTGTGGGAGCAGCTTTTGCTTTTGGATACAACTCCCTGGCCAATTTCAATAACTATACCATTATGCAGGGAATCAACGACAACAGTTCCCTTCTGGACGATTTTACCTGGCATGCCAACGACAATCCCGATAATCTGAGTCCATTTTATGAGGGGCTGGCATTCGACACCTATCTTATGCCCTATGATGAAACTGCAGAAAGGTACTGGCATGATATGCAATACGATGGCTATGGTCAGGAATTGAACCGTACATCCTATCAATCAGGATATATTGGAGAATACTCCCTTTCCGGAGCTTTCAACTTTAGCAATCTGCTTTATTTCGGGGCCACTTTCGGCATCCATGCAGTCAGGTTTTATGAGGATATTTACCATAGCGAAGTCGACTACGATGATCATGTACTGGATTTCGATAGTTTTAGATTCAGGGAGTTTAACAGTACCAGGGGGGTAGGCTATACGGGTCGTTTTGGCTTGATAGTAAGACCTTTTCATCTGCTCCGCATCGGAGCCTCCTTCCATCTTCCCACCTATTACTATCTTACAGATGAGAAGTACACCGATATGAATTCCTATTTCGACAGCGGATCGGGAATCCCCGATGCTTTCGAAGGATCGCCTAACGGGATCTATGATTACAAGTTAAGAACCCCTTTCAGGGTAAACGCCAATGCCTCAGTGATCCTTTTCAAGATGGCCACCATTTCGGCCGGATATGAATATGTGAATTATTCGGATGCCACCCTGAGCGCTTATGATTACAACTTTTTTGATGAGAACCAGCAGATTACTGCGGATCTTGATGCAGTAAACAACTTTATGGCAGGTGCCGAATTCAGGTTTAATACCTTCTATCTGCGAGGTGGGATGCAATACTTAATGAGTCCCTACGCCGATTCCCGGAATGATGCAGAAAGCTGGGTTTATTCGGGCGGCTTTGGAGTTAGGACCCCCAAGCTTTATTTCGATTTGAGTTACACCCATTACAACCGGAATGAAGTCTATGCTATGTACTCCTACCAGCCGGGATACAATGAAGTCTCACTTAACGAAATCAACAGCAATAACATCATGTTTACCGTAGGATTCAGGTTCTGATACTACGATGAAGGTAAGATAGTGCATCCGGACCCTCATTGAAGATCAGATCGAGGATACTCAAATTGGGACGGAAGCCCAGGCGGTCGGAGAAAACCTGGTGATACTCCCCCGGGAGGAATTCAGGATCTGCCACCGCCTGGTTTTTTTTTGGATGGATATAATGCCTTGGATCCGTCTCCGAGTGTATTGGTTGAAATCCATCCGTACAACTCAGGGGGATATTCAGGCCCAGAAAACCAAGGGTATTTTCAAGGAGCTGTAAATTCAGATCGATCAGGAATTCAAATCTCTTCTGGTAAAAGGGGCTGATTTCATCGGCCAGGTACTCAAAAAAGGGCGAGGATGCATAGGAGGCCACCAGGCTGCGCCAGTGGACCTTATTCCAGTTTGTATCGTAATCTACCCTGATATCACAAAGCCGGTTTTTCACCCCGCGTTTCTTCTTAACCGGTATGGACAGGCTTATTACTCCGTTGGGCCCCATAATCAGGCAGCGGTTCCTGTAGGTCTGCTTGCTGTAGCTGTCATGCTGCTCCAGAACAATCTCCTGCTGCCTTACCAGGCGGGCATAATAGTTTATGGGTCCGTTATAGAGAGCCGGAAAAATCAATGGAAAAAATCTACCTGCTGGCCCTGACAATGCGGAACATTCTGTTCCAGCGGATCCCCCCGTATTCCTTATCCACGCTGAGCCAGATCAGACGGGGTTTTCCAATCACATGATCTTCCGGAACAAAGCCCCAGAACCTGGAGTCGGCCGAGTTATGGCGGTTATCTCCCATCATAAAGTAGTAGTCCATCTGGAAGGTGTAGCTGGAGCTTGCCTCGCCATTAATAAATATCTGTCCACCTCTTACCTCCAGATCATTACTTTCATAGGCCTCAATAATCCGCCGGTAAAGTGGCAGGCTTTCCAGAGTGAGTTCAACACTTGTACCTTTCTCCGGGACGGTCAGCGGACCAAAGAACTCCAGGTTCCACGCATAGCGTTCATCATGGGGAAATATATCACGGTCGTATTGTCCGTCTGTAAACAGGTTGATGGCCTCCACGCTGACGATTCCTGGAAGGGCCCTGATTTTCTCAGCATTGGCACTGCTAACTGGAAAGGTATAGTTGGGATTGTTCCTTACATCTGCAGCATCCCTTCCAATTCCATAGGGCTCCAGGGAACGAGGATTGATGGGGGTTCCGTTGGTTCGTACCCTGTACCAGCGCTGAATTCCCTCAAATTCCTTTTGCTTCTTACCATCTACAAAGACCTCGTTGTTGATTACCTGAAGGGTTTCTCCGTGAATGGCTACACATCTCTTGATGTAGTTATCGCGCCGGTCCACCGGCCTGGTTTCCACATCATATTTCTCTGCAATCTGCGTACGCACATAATCTTCGTATACACCCATGGGACGTGTACGGTTGTTTCGGGCCTGGTCGGCCAGCATCAGGCTGTAAGACTCATCACGTACAAGATCGAAATAGTCAAAATTACCTTTGGCATACAGCTTATGATCTGATTTCTCCAGAGCCACTGTATCAGAAGCAGGGAAATTGAAGACCACAATATCATCTTTTTTGACGCTGCTGAATCCTTTTAATCTTTTATAGGGGCGCACAATCCACTCCAGGTATGATTTCCCTCCCAGAACAGTATTGGGAAGAAATGGAATGGCCAGGGGAGTGTTGGGGGTTCGTGGTCCGTATGCAGTCTTGCTCACATAGAGATGATCGCCTACAAGCAGGGTGCCTTCCATAGATGGAGTGGGGATCTTATAATTCTGAAAAAGGAAGATATTAATAAGCGAAACAGCAACCACCGCAAAAATAAGTGCATCAAGCCACTCAACGATCATATTGTTCTTTTTCTTTCTGCTTTTCCAGAAGGACCAGTTGACCTTCTTACTTATATACACATCAAAGACCACAGGTATCCCGAGCAGGAACCAGAAATTTCTCAGCCAGATCACAAACAGGATATAGATAAAGACGGCAACCCCGAACTTGAAGTATTTGTTATTCAGTAAATTACGGATATTCATTTCGATTTTATTTAATAGGCTTAAAGATACGTTCTTTTCTTAAACCACCAATGAAAGGGGTATCGGGTTTAATGGAGAACCAGACCCGGACAGCTTTACCAAGCAGATGATCTTCAGGGACAAATCCCCAGTACCTGGAATCGGCCGAATTGTGATGATTGTCGCCCATCACAAAATAGTAGTCCATCTGGATGATATAACTATCAGCCACTTTTCCGTTAATATAAATTGCACCATCCTTTACTGCCAGTTCATTGTTCTCGTAAATATTGATAATTCGCTGGTATAAAGGAAGATTCAACTGGTCAATCTGGATGGTGTCTCCACG
The DNA here is from genome assembly GCA_963753765.1 of uncultured Bacteroidales bacterium. Taxonomy (GTDB): domain Bacteria; phylum Bacteroidota; class Bacteroidia; order Bacteroidales. Next base: position 54,418 of record CAVWDQ010000023.1, on the reverse strand, counting down.
CTTTGGTATTCGAATCGGACCAAAATTGTCGCCTGTCCACCGGTAATGATTATCGTGGGGAAAGATTTCCTGATTCTGGAAAGACAGAGTAGGTTCCATATATCTGCTTATGCTTCTTACCTGGGGGAAAGATCTCAAGGTTTCAACATTTTCCTTTGCCAGGTATAAAACGTGGAGGGAGTTAACCGGATTGTATGTGACGGAGTTTTTATGAATTTTTAACGAATCCAGCAAGGGATCGGGTAGGGGTTCGCCCCTGGTACTTACATAATATTTGAATTTCTGGAGAGGCAGTTCAGAACGAAATGCACTGTTTACCATGACTTTCCCATGAGAGATAGCCAGGGTATCGCCTGGCAGACCAATGCATCTTTTGATGTAATTCTCTCTTTTATCCACCGGGTGGGTAATAATATCAAATTCACTCTTGATATAGTCCCGACCATACTGCCGTACAAGCGAATAGTAGTTCTGTCCCGGATACTGAACAACCATGGTATCTCCCTCAGGGAAATTAAAGACTATGATATCTTCTCTCTTTATTCTTGAAAAGCCATTTAATCGCTTATGAGGCATTTGAATTTTTTCCGAGTAGGATTTTTTACCTGATGGGAGCTTGTTATGGAAGAAGGGTATGGCCAGCGGGGTTTCGGGGAGCCTTGGACCATAGGCCAGTTTGCTTACAAAGATATAATCTCCGGCCAGAAGGGTTTCCTCCATGGAAGGGGTGGGTATCTTGTAGGTTTCCACAAAAAGCACTTTAATACTGAAGGAGCAGATCAGGGCCAGCAGCACGACCGAAAGCCATTCGATGGTCGCCTGCAGATGCCTGGGCAGTCCGTAGGAGCGAAGGGTCCAGTCCACCTTTCGGGTAATAAAAATATCGAAGAGTACCAGGTTAAGCGGAAGCAGAAAGAAGAGTCCGATCCAGATAAGCAGTATGGACAGGAAGAGCCCAGAGAAGAAAAAGCCGAGGTAGCTCCATGTTACCCGCTCCATTCTCTTATATTTTTAATAGATCCTGCATGCCGAAAACGCCTTTTTTATTCGCAATAAATGTTGCTGCCAGCAGTGCTCCTGCTGCAAAAGCATCCCTGGTTTTTGCATCATGACTAAGCGTGATTGAGTCCACCTCAGACTCATAACAAATGCTGTGCCTCCCCTTGACCTCCCCTTCCCGGATGGCTTCAATGGGCAAGCTGTCGGTACCTTTCTCCAGGGCCTTATCACTTCCTGTCAAATACCAGCTGTTTATTTGCCTCTTCGCTTCCAGAATCTGTTCGGCAAGGCTTATGGCAGTTCCACTGGGAGCATCCTTCTTGTGCACATGGTGAACTTCGCTCATGGAGACTGCGTACTCAGGAAACTGATCCATGATTTCAGCCAGTTTCCGGTTCATGGCAAAGAGGATGTTGACTCCAATGGAAAAATTGCTGGAATAGAAGAGGGTCCCGTTTTTTTCCATGCAAAACCGTTCTATTTCAGCACTCTTGTTGTTCCACCCGGTGGTTCCACATACCACCGGAACCCCCAGCTTTATACATTCCATTATATTTTCGGGAGCAACAGCCGGGGTGGTGAATTCGATGGCGGCATCAATTCCTCTCAGATGCTCGCCACTCAAATGTTCCCGGTTATGTTCATCAATGATCACGGGAAAGGAGTGTCTCTGTTGGATTCCCAGCGTTTCAATGGTCCTGCCCATTTTCCCATACCCAATCAATGCAAAATTCATAAGAACAAGATAAAAAAAAAGCTGCTCCTATGGCAGGGAGCAGCTCTATAATGAAATATTGTACGGTTCTATTGAACTTTCTTCACAATGGCTTCAAAAGCCTGGGGATCGTTCATGGCCAGATCGGCAAGTACCTTACGGTTGATCTCAATACCTGCGCTGCTCAGTTTACCCATAAACTCAGAATAGGACATTCCATATTCGCGAACACCAGCATTGATACGCTGGATCCAGAGTGCCCTGAATTCGGCTTTCTTCTTACGACGATCCCGATATGCGTAGGAGAGACCTTTCTCATAGGCATTCTTGGAGACCGTCCATACATTTTTTCTGCGACCAAAGTACCCTTTGGTCTGCTTCATCACTTTTTTTCTCTTCTGTCTTGAGGCGACAGCATTGTTTACTCTTGGCATTTCTTTTTCATTTTTCGGATGCAGGCGGTCTCTTCGACACTTTCTTGCTCCACATCCAGGTTTAAACTAATTTACCTGGTTTTCAAAAGTTGTTCTTACTTCATAGCAAGCAGACGCTTGATATTATTCTCATCAGCCTTGTGTACTACACCAAAATAGGTCAGGTTCCGCTTGCGCTTCTTTGACTTTTTGGTAAGAATATGGCTTTTGAAAGCGTGTTTCCTCTTGATTTTACCGGTTCCGGTTAGTGTGAATCTCTTCTTCGCACCCGGATTCGTCTTCATTTTTGGCATTATTCCTATCTTTATCTATAAAATATAACTATTTCTTTTTCAATGCTTTGGGGGCTATGAACATGGTCATGCGCTTCCCCTCAAGTTTCGGGAGCTGTTCAACTTTCCCAACCTCTTCAAGGTCCTGGGCAAGTCTTAATAAGAGGATTTCTCCTTTTTCCTTATATAAGATGGACCTTCCCTTGAAAAAAACAAAAGCTTTCAGCTTGGCGCCTTCTTCAAGAAATTTCTGAGCATGATTCAACTTAAAATTGTAATCATGATCATCCGTATTGGGTCCGAACCTGATCTCCTTTACCACAACCTTTGTGGTTTTGGCTTTAATTTCTTTTTGCTTCTTCTTCTGCTGGTAGAGAAACTTCTGATAGTCGATGGCCCTGCAAACGGGCGGATCGGCCTTTGGACTTATCTCCACCAGGTCCAGATCCAGCGAATCGGCAATTTTCAGGGCTTCTGCTATTGGAACTACCCCGGGGTTTTCAATGTTCTCTCCAACAAGACGAACTGATGTGGCACGGATCGACTGGTTTGTCCTGAAAGCGATCTTGTCCTTGTTCCGGTTATCGCTGTTACGCCTACGATAATGACTGGGTCCTGCTATGACTAGTTCCTCCTATATTTAGTTAAACTTTCGTCTCAATTGCCTGCAGCTGACTTTCAACCTCTGATTGCAGAAACTGTGCAAATTCTTCAAGTTTCATCACGCCTTTATCACCTTCTCCCTGCCTTCGAACGGAAATTGTACCGCTTTCTTGCTCCTTTTCACCTATGATAAGCAGATATGGAATTCGCTTTAACTCGTTATCCCTGATCTTCTTACCTATCTTTTCACTGCGCTCGTCAATCAGGGTGCGAATATCGTAATTTTTAAGCAATTCTGAAACTTTTTCAGCATAATCGTGGTATTTTTCACTAATAGGCAGAATCACAGCCTGATCGGGTGTTAGCCACAGGGGAAATTTCCCTGCAGTATGCTCGATCAGTACAGCCACAAAACGTTCCATCGAACCAAAGGGGGCACGGTGGATCATTACCGGCTGATGTTTCTGATTATCAGCACCAATATACTCCAGTTCAAAACGCTCCGGCAGATTGTAGTCCACCTGGATGGTTCCAAGCTGCCACTTTCTGCCCAGGGCATCCTTCACCATAAAGTCCAGCTTGGGTCCGTAGAAGGCAGCTTCGCCATACTCAACCACCACATTTTCAAGACCTTTGGCTTCTACGGCGTCTACGATGGCTTTTTCAGCCTTTTCCCAGTTATCATCAGAACCAATGTATTTTTCTTTATCCTCAGGATCCCGAAGGGATACCTGGGTAACAAAGTCTTTGAAGTCTAAAGTTTTGAAAATGTAAAGAATAATATCGATAACCTTCAGGAACTCTTCTTCCAGCTGGTCGGGACGGCAGAAGATATGTGCATCATCCTGAGTGAATCCGCGCACGCGTGTAAGCCCGTGAAGCTCTCCGCTCTGTTCGTAACGGTATACGGTTCCAAATTCTGCCAGGCGAACAGGAAGGTCCTTATAGGATCTTGGTTTTGACTTGTAGATTTCACAGTGAGCCGGGCAATTCATGGGCTTCAGCAGAAATTCTTCCCCTTCCTGGGGAGTTTTAATGGGCTGGAAACTGTCCTTGCCGTATTTGGCATAGTGTCCCGAAGTGACCCAGAGTTCCTTTTGCCCGATATGAGGCGTAATCACAGGTTCGTAACCGGTATCACGCTGTACCTTTTTCAAAAAGTTCTCCAGGCGTTCTCTTAGCTGGGCTCCTTTGGGCAACCAGAGCGGAAGTCCGGGTCCTACACGCTGAGAAAAGGTAAAGAGCTCCAGTTCCTTGCCCAGTTTCCTGTGGTCCCGCAATTTGGCCTGCTCCAGCAGTTCCAGGTGCTCCTCCAGCATTTTGGCCTTGGGGAAGCTTACCCCGTAGATCCGGGTCAGTTGTTTTCGTTGTTCATCGCCCCTCCAGTAGGCCCCTGCCACGCTCAGCAGTTTAATGGCTTTGATGGGAGAGGTGTCGGCCAGGTGTGGTCCCCGGCAGAGGTCCGTAAAATTCCCCTGGTGATACAAGGAGATGGTTCCGTCTTCCAATTCACTGATCAGTTCAGTTTTGTATTCGTCCCCCTTATTGCCAAAAAACTGCATGGCTTCCTCCTTGCTTACCTCTTCTCGGGTATACTCCTCTTTCTGGGAGGCAAGATCCTTCATTTTCTTCTCAATCCTGGGGAGGTCTCCATCGCTGATCATTATGTCATCGCCAGTGTCAACATCGTAGTAAAACCCATTATCAATGGCCGGTCCAATGCCAAACTTGGTGCCAGGATAGAGCGACTCAATGGCTTCTGCCATCAGGTGGGCCGAGGAATGCCAGAAGGCATGCTTTCCGTCGGGATCATCAAATTTATTAAGCTTTATGGTGGCATCTTCCTGAATGGGACGGTTCAAATCCCATAACTCATCGTTTACATTGATGGAGAGTACCTCCCGTGCCAGGCTGTTGCTCAGGCTCCTGGCTATATCCAGTCCCGAAACACCCTGCTCAAATTGCCTTATGGATCCGTCAGGAAAAGTGATGTTGATCATTGAATAATCTTTTTTAAAAAACAGCGCAAAGATACGAAAACTATATGGGAATTGCTTATTTTGGCCACTGGAAGAAAATGCCTTCCTGAATTCAATTTTCAGAGTTTGGCATGCTATTTGGATTTACATCATCAAGAACCAGAAAACCAAAGGTCATGAAACGCTTAATAACCATACTGCCCTTGCTGTCACTGATCGTGATAAGCTGCAACCGAGAACCTTATGCTGAAGCATATGTGAATTATAATCCTGCCTATGTGGGTGAAATGGTCCAATTTACCAGTTATACCACCAATTCAGATTATGTAGAGTGGGATATGGACGATGGCATCATGTACACTCAACCTGTTGTGGATCACTATTTTGTGGATCCCGGATACTACGATGTCCGATTAACAGCTTTCGGAACCAAAGGCGGTGTCAGCGCTGCCGTGATTCCCATGGAAGTGATCGGATCGGCAATTACCATTGAGGTCAGGGAGTACTATGCCGAATACCTGATTCCGGATGTAGAAATCTATCTTTTCCGTTCGCTTGAAGACTGGGATACAGGAGACATTGACATTGCAATCGGACCATTTTATACCGACGATTACGGACAGGTTACCATTGACGGTCTGAGCTATCAAAAATATTATGTAGATGCATATTACAGGGTTGGAAATGAGGGATATGTAAACTGGAATCTGGGTGCAGAAGATGAATACTGGATAGAGACCCAGCTTCTGTCCGGCCTGGATGATCATTTCTTTGTTGCCTATGTGGATGAGGTGATATTTGATGCCAAGAAAGCTGCTGAAGCCGAAGAAGTGCGTAAGGGAAGGATTCCTAATTCACCTGCAGCCGGACAGCTTAAGTCCGCAGGAGACCGTCCACAGAAGGAGAATAAAACCACTGTTGAAAGAGAAAAACGATAAAAATCAGAATAGGTTTCCTGCGAAAACTAAAATTTAATATATTTGCACCCCCGAAGTGAAAACTTTGGGGGTGTTCTTTTGGATATTATTGTCATCTTGCCCAGATGGCAGGGCCGACCGTTAAAAAATACTCCGGTGGAGTATTTTAGGGAGGAGCCAGCCTGAGGGGAGGCCAATTCCGCCACCAGATTAGTTAGTATTAGTGGGGTTTAGGCCAAAAGTTCTTTATATAATAGTGTCATCTTGCCCAGATGGCGGAATTGGTAGACGCGCTAGTTTCAGGGACTAGTATACGCAAGTATGTGCAGGTTCGAGTCCTGTTCTGGGCACATTTTCAATGAATTTTGGTTTAGGCCAAAAGTTCTTTATATATTATTGTCATCTTGCCCAGATGGCAGGGCCGACCGTTAAAAAATACTCCGGTGGAGTATTTTAGGGAGGAGCCAGCCTGAGGGGAGGCCAATTCCGCCACCAGATTAGTTAGTATCAGTGGGGTTTAGGCCAAAAGTTCTTTATATATTATTGTCATCTTGCCCAGATGGCAGGGCCGACCGTTAAAAAATACTCCAGTGGAGTATTTTAGGGAGGAGCCAGCCTGAGGGGAGGCCAATTCCGCCACCAGATTAGTTAGTATCAGTGGGGTTTAGGCCAAAAGTTCTTTATATATTATTGTCATCTTGCCCAGATGGCGGAATTGGTAGACGCGCTAGGTTGAGGGCCTAGTGACCGTTTTTGGTCGTGCAAGTTCGATTCTTGTTCTGGGCACTCATTAAACCAAAAGCAACAGTTACATTTAACAGCTGCTTTTGGTTTTTTTTTGTCTTACCGGGTAATTTCTACCAGGCCCCTGACCCAGATGGCTAAATGCTCAATCTCCATTATTCAGTTGTGGCCAGCAGCTTCTTAGCGTAAGCAACGCATTTGCCGGTTTCTATGACAGCATTGGAGCCTTCAGGGATTTCATATTCCAGTTCGATATCGCAGTAAATATCCCACTCATTGACCTGAATCAGCTGCAGGATATCCCGCAGGGGCGTATCGCCCTGTCCCCATGGTGCATTGGTGTCGGGAGGATAGCCAACATACCCGGTCTTATCCTTCAGGTGGATGCTGTAGATGCGTTCATGCAGCTTCGTGATCAGCTCGTTGGGGTGTTTACCGGTGGCACCGAAGTAGTGTCCCACATCCAGGTTAAGCATGTTGTTGGGCGAATAGGCCAGGTAATCCTCGAAATTAAATGCGGAATCGCCTGGCTGACCATGGTTGTGGAATACGGCATACATATCGTGCTTCTCTGCAAAAGGTCCCAGGCGTTGGGCAGCCTCATGTCCAATTTCATTGGTCACACCCCTGGCTCCCAGAATCTTGGCAGATTCGAAAGCATAATCAATTTCCGCATCACTCCAGTTGGCAGGAGAGAACTTCACGGTGTGAATATGGATCCCGGCTTCATCAAACATAGCCTTTAGCTCTTTGTACTTTTCAGGAGAGGCCTCATTGATCCGCCATTCGGTCATGGCTTTACCATGGGCTTCCCTCTTTTGCTGGAATTCGGCTCTCTCCTCATCACTTAGCTCTCTGAAATTCTGAGGAAATTCAGGTCCTGCAGGAGCACCCGCATACTCCTCTGCGATATTTCCCATTAGCTCCAGGGAGTTGATTCCGGTCTGCTCGCAGTACTTGATTATATCTTCGGGGGTGCTTGGCATACTTCGCCAGCTATAGGTAATTGCACCAATCTGAACACCAGCATAATCTGATTTTTTTTCAGCCTTGCTTCCGGATCCCGAACATCCCGTCATCATGGAAAGTGCCAGGGCGACTGCCGTAGCGGCAAATAAACCTTTTATCATACGATTTTTCATACCTTATTTATTTTTAGAATCTTCACTCTTGATCTTAGCATTAATAGTTTTATAAAAATTATTCCAAAAGATTTTGCCCGGCCTTACAAGACCTCGGGTTTCTTCTTTCTGTAGAGAACAAAAAGAACTGCAAATCCAATAATCATCAAAATAGGGAGTATCCCCATGCTTTGTAAAGCAACACTCGTATCATTCTCTTCAAGGATCTTACCCATTACCGGCATAAACATGGATGCTGAAACAAATCCTGCACCTCCAAGAAGAGAAAGCCCTAACGCTCCTGTCCTTGGAATATATTCAGAGCAAAACCCAAGCATGGTGGGCCAAAAATAAGTAATCCCAATGGCAAATAGAACTGCACCAAGTACTGTCATACCAGATGAACTTACAAAGCTCAACACGTAAATCCCGAGTGCTGCAAATATAGATGACATGAGCAGTACACCCAGGGGATTTATACGATGAACCAGTTGTCCGGCAAAAAACCTGCCCAGAGCCATGATGGTGGATATAAGTGCCAACAGGAGAATAGCACTCTCAACAGCACCTCCAAGCAGGGCGTTCACCCATTGATTGGTCACCAGTTCTGTGGAAGAGGTAAGAAGCATCAATGAGAACATGATTGGAAATATGGCCTTTTCCTTATGAATCAGTTTCGCCTCCAGAATTGATATCAGGGAAACCAGTCCAATTAGAGCCAGGTACATCCATCCTTCCGGGAAATTAATGACCTTGGTCGCCAGCAGAATCATGAGGGTCATTGATATAATGATTGTAAAAGGTGCCCCCACAGCCATCATCATTTCCTTGTAGCTAACACCGCTGGCCACACGTTCTGTTTCCGGAATTTTCTGTCCGAGGAAAATAACACCATATATCGCCAGTGGAATAAAAAGCAGGGCAGCATAAATCTGCCAGTTCATATCCATTTTATCCATCATAAAGTAGGCCAGCAGACTGCCGATCACAATCCCGGCAGGGAACCAGACGTGAAACCTGTTCAGCATCCTGGTTTTGTCTTTTGGATATATGGTAGCAACCAATGGATTGAAAGCTGCTTCAACGGTTCCGTTTCCAAGACCAATAAATACATTGGCAATAAACAGCACCTCCTTATTCTTTGCAAGTATAAATACAATAGCCCCGATTAACTGAAGTATAAATGCGGTCCAAACAAGGGTCTTTGTCTTAAAAATGTCGATAACAAATCCTCCCAGTACCATGGCAATGGTAAAACCCCAGAATGCAGGACTAAATGCCCAGCCAATGGCTTCTTTGGAAAGTCCAAAAATGCCGCCTTCTTCAACAGGGCCAAATATTTCTTCAATTTTTGCCCTCATCGCAAAGGTTAGGGCTGTTACTAATAGTGCAAAACAACTACCAATAAATAGTCTTAGTTTGTTGTAGTTCTGTTCCATGAGTTGGTTTTAGGAAGTTAGTATTGGCTCCACCAATATAATAAACTCATTGAATTAAACCCAAGCTTTCTATTCCACCATGAGCTGAATTTCCGGATGGGTATCGGGGCTCACATAGGCATTGAGAACCCTGAATTTCATTTCAAAGGATTCAAGTGTTTCCAGGGTTTTAACCATCACCGAGGTAGTTTCATGAGCTTTCAGGATGAATACCGGGGCAAAATTATGCAGGGTATAGGCTGAAAGATTTTCAAGAACAAGGTCCGCATCTGAATGGTTGTGGATCCGGAGGGTGGGGACAGGACCTTTGCCTGAGCGCTCCACTTCCAGAGATTCTTCAAGCATCAGGGTAAGAAAGTCCTGATTTCCCACCAGGGTATTTTTAAACCAGACGGCGGTTTGGCCCTGTTCCATGGCCTTTTGCATGGCTTCTGCACTTTTGTTCGTGGCAAATACCAGTGTTACAGGCCTGTGCCCCCCTTCTGCTACCTGGTAACTCCAGTCAACCAGACTGTGAACGTCAGAGTTCCCCAGCATGGTCAGATTGTACTTCTGTGCAAGTTCAACCGCTTCCCTGGAGTAAGTCTTGTCGTTATATACTTCGATACCGGCAAAAAGGCCCTCTTTCAACAGTTCATGATGCATTTCGGTAAGGGTGGCCACACCATCGGGCCTCTGGGCGGTCCAGTGGGGGTGGTTCCAGAATACAAAGGCACCCTGTTTTTTGGCTTCCCTGAATACCTCCATCACATCCTTCTGCATGAGAGCATTTACATCTTTCACAAAAATGGCATTGAAGTGTCCGGGCGGCATGGATCTGGTAATCTCCGTTCCCGGAATGATCAGGAGTTCAGTTCCCTCGGCAGCCTTCAGGGCCAGCTCATAGCTTCGGTTCCTGTCTGGATGTGGGATATCCAGAAAGTGAGGCTGGTATTCTATATGATCCGTAATGGAGATTACATCCAGTCCGTCCTCCAGAGCTTCCTGGACCCTGATATTTGGCCAGACATTCCCGTCGGAAAGCACCGTATGCATATGCAGGTCACACTTAAGCGTAACATAGCCGGGAATATCAGGAAATTCTATGGCACGGGTATTTTCCTCGGGTTTCTCTGTTTGAGCCGAGGTTCCAATTAATATGGAAGTGGAAAACAATAGGGTAAAGGCTGCTTTTAAGATGAATGATTTCATGTCTGGCTCAGTTTTGATTATTGTGGGATCGATCTCCCTAAAACTACAAAAAAGAATTGGGAGGCTTGGAAAATAAAAGTAAATTTAGGATCACCCAACAATTAATTCCTGAAGCTGTAATGAATAGAGATTTGATGATTAAAGAGCTGGAGGGATCCGGCTTTGAATATGATGTAATTGTAATAGGCGGTGGCGCTTCCGGACTGGGAGCTGCACTGGAAGCCATCAGCAGGGGCTACCGGACCATTTTGCTCGAACAGGACGATTTTGCCAAGGGAACATCCAGCCGAAGTACCAAGCTGGTTCACGGAGGCGTTCGTTATCTGGCACAGGGAAACATTTCTCTTGTACTGGAGGCTTTGAAGGAGCGGGGAAGACTTAAAAAGAATGCTCCCCACCTGGTTAAAGACCAGGCCTTTGTGATTCCCTGTTATAACTGGTGGTGCGTTCCTTTCTATACCATTGGACTGACACTGTACGACCTGATGGCCGGGCGATTGAGTATTGGTCGCTCGGTTCCCCTGTCTGCAAAAGGCGCAAGGAAAGCACTACCTGCTCTTAAAACTAAAAAACTCAGAGGCGGAGTACGCTATTTTGATTGTCAGTTCGATGATGCCCGTCTTGCTGTGAACCTTGCCCAGTCCGTTGCCGGGATGGGCGGAATTGTCCTGAATCATATGAAAGTGACCGGACTGAGCCTGGATGGAAACAAGGTAAGCGGAGTAAGTGCCGAAGACCGCGAAAGTGGTAAGGTGTATCAGATTTCGGCTCCTGCGGTGATCAATGCCACCGGAGTATTTGTGGATGATATTCTTAAAATGGAAAACCCTGAGGCAAGAGATGTGGTGAAGCCAAGTCAGGGTATCCACCTGGTAATGGCCCCGGACTTTCTGAACGGGGAGGAGGCCCTGATGATTCCAAAAACTTCCGATGGAAGGGTCCTGTTCGCTGTACCCTGGCACAACAGGGTAGTGGTTGGTACCACCGATGTGGAGAAAGAACATGCTGAACTTGAGCCCCTTGCCGAGGAGCAGGAAGTAGAGTACATCCTGGAAACTGCCAGGCTCTATATGGAAAAGGAACCCAGGCGATCCGATGTATTGGCTGTTTTTACTGGATTGAGGCCACTGGCGGCTCCTTCTGCAGAAGGCAAGAAGACAAAGGAGATTTCCAGGGGTCATAAGATCCTGGTCTCCAAAGGCGGGCTTATCACGCTGACCGGGGGAAAATGGACCACCTACCGGAAGATGGCCGAAGATGTGGTAAATACCGCTGCAAAGCATGCGAAACTTACAGAAAAGGAATCTGTTACACCAGCCTTAAGAATACATGGCTATATGGAAGGCGTGGACCATTCAGACCCGCTCTACTGGTATGGTAGTGACCGCCAGCAGATTGATGCACTGGTCGCTGATGATTCCGGGATGGGTGAACTTATCAGTACAAAGCTGGATATAATTAAGGCTCAGATAGTATGGGCCGTGAGAGGAGAGATGGCCCGTACCCTGGAAGATTGTCTGGCCCGCCGCGTCAGGACCATTCAGCTGGATGCCGTTGAAGCCCTTAGTATTGCTCCGGCGGTAGCCACTATTATGGCCGCTGAATTGGGTAAAGACAAGCTTTGGGAAAGCAGCCAGGTGGACAAATTCACCAAACTTGCCAGGATGCATCTTTTAAACTAACTTTTTAACTTACTAACTTACTAACTTACTAACTTATAACGCGAACGAAGTGAGCAATCTAAGCAACAAATTCATCTTAGCCCTGGACCAGGGCACCACCAGTTCCCGTGCCATTGTTTTTGACCATGCAGGAAAAATGGTGGGAACGGCCCAGAAAGAGTTCAGACAGATTTTCCCCAAGCCCGGCTGGGTGGAGCATGATCCAAAGGATATCTGGAATTCCCAGAACCGGGTGATGCACGATGCCCTGCGCAACGCTGGTATTGGTGCTGGTGATGTGGCTGCTATCGGGATCACCAATCAGCGGGAGACTGCCCTGATCTGGGACCGTGAGAGCGGCTTACCCATCTGCAATGCCATTGTCTGGCAGGACCGTAGAACCTCGGAGTTTTGCGACGAGCTGAAAGCAAAGGGCCATAAGGAGATGATCCAGGAGAAGACCGGATTGGTGATTGACGCTTATTTTTCTGCTACTAAATGGAAGTGGATGCTGGAACATACCCCCGGAGCCTTAGAACTGGCCGCAGAAGGCAAGCTGGCCCTGGGAACTGTTGATTCCTGGTTGATCTGGAACCTGACGGGTGGAAAGGTGCATGTGACAGATGTTACCAATGCCAGTCGTACCATGTTATTTAATATTAAAACATTAAAGTGGGATGACGACCTGCTGGAGCTTTTTGGAATACCCGAAAGTATGCTACCGGAGGTCAAATCTTCTTCAGAGGTCTATGGAGAAACTTCAAAGGGAATCCTTTCCGTACCTGTTCCCATTGCTGGAATAGCTGGAGATCAGCAGGCTGCCACTTTCGGGCAGATGTGCCTCTCACCGGGCTCTGTTAAATGCACTTACGGAACCGGATGTTTTATTCTCTGCAATACGGGGGAGAAACCTGTCCTTTCTGAAAGTAATCTGGTCACAACCATTGCCTGGCAAGTGAAAGGAAAAACAATTTATGCCCTGGAGGGAAGTATCTTTATTGGTGGGGCTGTGATCCAGTGGTTAAGGGATGGCCTGGGTCTGATTAAGAAATCATCCGATGTGGAGAAACTTGCCGAATCAGTGGACGATAATGGCGGGGTTTATTTTGTACCTGCTTTTACCGGCCTGGGGGCCCCTCACTGGGACCAGTATGCCCGGGGGATGATTGCAGGGCTTACCCGCGGAGTCACTGCCGGTCATATTGCCCGGGCTGCCCTGGAGAGCATTGCCTTCCAGGTAAACGATGTAATGGGGGCCATGGAGAGTGATGCAGGCATTAAGATCGGCGAACTGAAGGTGGATGGTGGTGCTGTGGTCAACGATCTATTGATGCAGTTCCAGGCCGACCTGATCGGGATTCCCGTGATCCGCCCCGAAAACATTGAAACCACAGCTCTGGGTGCGGCCTATCTGGCCGGACTGGCCACGGGATTCTGGGAATCGGTGGAGCAGATAGGGGAGCAGTGGGCCATGGACCGCAACTTCACCAGCAAGGTCACTTCTGAGAAGCGTCAGGCCCTGAAAAAGGAATGGGAAAAAGCAGTATCAAGGAGCCGTTCCTGGCAGGACCCCATCATCCTAACTTACTAACCTACTAACTTAACTAACCTTTACTCAATATGCTAAACGAACTTTTTGCAGAATTTATAGGCACATTTCTCCTGATCCTACTGGGGAATGGTGTGGTGGCCAATGTTGTCCTCAAGGATACCAAAGGATTTAACAGCGGATGGATCGTGATCTCACTGGGTTGGGGACTGGGCGTATTTGTTGGGGTCACTGTGGCCGGACCAGTATCGGGGGCGCATATCAATCCCGCTGTGACGCTTGGACTTGCAGCAACCGGTAATTTTGCCTGGAGCCAGGTACTCCCTTTTATTGCGGCACAGATGGGGGGTGCAGCTGCCGGAGCCGGTACAGTATGGCTCTTCTATCGTCACCATTTTAACCGCACAGAGGATCCTGGTGCGCAACTGGGATGTTTTGCCACCGGACCAGCCATTCGTAAGCCCGCCAATAACTTCATCAGCGAGGTGATTGGCACCTTTGTGTTGATCTTTGTGATCCTTTATATTGCAGATCCAGCCATCGTATTGGAAGACGGAGAAGAGTTGAAGATGGGGCTGGGTACACTGGGAGCACTGCCCGTGGCCCTGCTGGTAACGGCCATTGGCCTTTCTCTTGGAGGAACCACCGGATATGCCATTAATCCGGCCCGGGATCTGTCCCCCAGGATCATGCATAATCTGTTGCCCATGAAACATAAGGGGAGCAGCGACTGGTCTTATGCCTGGATCCCGGTCTTTGGACCTTTCGTTGGAGCCCTTATTGCTGCGGGATTTTTCCTGCTTCAGGGGATCGTGGTGACTTGATTCCGATGAGAAAAACTTTCACTTTACTAGTCCTGACACTGTCGTTTTTCGCTTGCAAGAGGAACACTGGAAGTATCCGCTTAGAAAGCCCTGATAATTCGTATACATTCAATCTGAAGGTAGAGGACATCGTTTCTTACAGTGTAAGTTGGAAAGGTCAATCTCTTATTGAAAATTCGGCACTTGGATTCTTATTGTCCGACGGATCTGTTCTTCCCGGTGAAGTAATTGTGGATAAGGTAGAGAGGCATTCAAAGAATGTGGATTGGCGGCCGGTATATGGTGAGCGCAATATATATACCGATAACTACAATGAAGTGCTGGTAGATTTGTCAGGCAAGACATTTGAAGGCTCATCTTGCACTTAGAATTCGTGCATATAATGAAGGAGTAGCATTTCGCTATGAAATTCCAAGTGAAAAAGAGCTTCAGTTAAAAGAGGAACTAACTGAATTTACTTTTCCCGTAGATCCGGATGTATGGGCAAGCAAAGGTGCCCAGTCAGAAATTAGAAAATGGAAATTGTCTGAATTATCATTTGCAGCTGAAAGGCCACTACTGGCCCAACTGTCAGATTCTGCGTACACGGCCATTGGTGAAGCCGCTTTGCATGATTTTGCAAGAATGAAATTCGCAAAGCATGAGACCAAAGAAAACACACTGGTAGCAGAACTCGATAAAGGCGAGGATGGCAACTATCCGATTGCCATTGCTCCTCATGGCTACAACACACCATGGAGATATATTATGGCTGGTACAACTCCGGCTCAGGTCCTTGAGAATAATTTTATCTTACTCAACCTGAATGAGGAAAATAAAATATCCGATACATCTTTTATTAAACCGGGGAAAGTAATTCGTGAAGTTACACTTACTACACAGGGCGGCATTGCCTGTGTTGATTTTGCAGTGAAACACAATCTGCAGTTTGTGGAATTCGATGCTGGCTGGTATGGCAACGAATACGATGACGCTTCAGATGCAACAACAGTTACCGTCGATCCCAGACGTTCTCCAGGACCACTCGATCTGGCCTATGTTATTGACTATGCAAAAGAAAGGGGGATTGGGATCATTCTCTACGTAAACCGACGTGCACTGGAGCAGCAAATTGACGAGGTGTTACCACTGTTGAAATCATGGGGGGTAGCAGGTGTTAAATACGGATTCGTAAATGTGGGTCCCCAAATATGGACCAAATGGTTACACGAGGCAGTCCGCTTAGCTGCTGCCTATGGTTTAATGGTAGATATTCACGATGAATACCGCCCAAGTGGTTACTCGCGTACTTACCCGAATTTAATGACCCAGGAAGGAATTCGGGGAGATGAAGAAAGCCCGACAAATGATATGGTAATCAATACCATTTTTACCCGGATGATTGCCGGAGCAGGCGACCAGACCAACTGCTATTTTGCCGACAGAGTGAGCCTGAAAATGGGATCACACGCCTCTCAAATGGCAAAAGCAATCTGTATTTACAGTCCGTGGCAATTTCTATACTGGTACGACAGGCCAGAAGGTTCGCCCGGTAAAAAAGGCGGCGCAGGTGGCGCTGCGGGTGCCATTCCTGAAATTGCTGACCTTCAATACTATGATGATATTCCAACAGTCTGGGATAACACGAAAGTAATTGAAGGTTACCCTGGAGAATACGTAGCAATTGCACGTAGAAATGGAAAAAACTGGTATTTGGGAGCATTGGCCGGGACAGAATCGTATAAGCTTTCCCTTAAACTCGATTTTCTGGATGAGGGAATTATTTATAAAGCCACCATTTACTACGACGATAGTTCATTAAATACCCAAACAAAGCTTGCTATCCGGGAGATTGAACTTACCAGCCAATCGGTCCTGGAAGAAAAAATCCTGAAACAGAATGGCTTAGCAATAATTTTTACTCCTATTCATACCTGAGCGCAAGTACCGGGTTGATACGGGCCGTACGGAAGGCATGGTAGAGTACGGTAAGAATGGCCACTGTAGCTGTGACAAGGGCGGTCCATATAAACAGGTCGGGCTTCAATTCGATCCGGAAGGAAAATTCCTTGAGCCACCTGTTGGCGATAAACCAGACCGATGGCAGGGCAATTACCAGTGAGATAAGCACGTAGAACGAGAAATCCCGGATCATCATCAGGGTAATCTGGTGCTCCATGGCACCCATGGATTTTCGGATTCCGATTTCCTTGGTCCTTCGCTGTGCAGTAAAGGAAGCCAGGGCAAAGAGTCCCAGTGAGGCGATGATCATGGCCACCACGGTAAAGATCTTAAGCAGGATGGACATTCTTTCCTCACCCCGGTACATGTTGTCGATAGCCTCTTCCACATAGGTATAATCAAAGGGATATTGGGGCAATAACTCT
Organism: uncultured Bacteroidales bacterium; assembly: GCA_963753765.1. Classification (GTDB taxonomy): domain Bacteria; phylum Bacteroidota; class Bacteroidia; order Bacteroidales. Next base: position 37,604 of record CAVWDQ010000023.1, on the reverse strand, counting down.
TCCCACTTCTCCTGCATGATAGGCAAGTGCCTCCTGGGGCTTTTCCGGAGCCAGCCTGACCACCATGTGCTGTAACATTTCAGCCGGGAGAGGTAAGCCAGGGCCATAGGTTCAATCTCGTCCCCCAGGGGCTTGAAATGGTAGTCTTCCATCACACCCACTATCTGTCCATGGATTCCCATAAAAGTGAGATCCATACCCACAATTTCCTCCTTGCCGATAATATCGGCCAGGGTGGCATTGATGATCCAGTTGGCACAGGGTATCGCTGTTGTACATGTCGGCGGGATAGTCATCGCGAAAAATCCCGGCCCCCCCGAAGGGTAATTCCCATGGTTTCTATGAAATTGTAATGAACGCCAGTAAAGGAAACCAGTACATCCTGTTCCGGATCTTTTCCTTCCCAATTGATCCCGCTGGAATTGGAGCCGATGCGGTAGGGGGGCTGCATGGAAGCAGTGGCATTCAGCACTCCAGGATACTCCATGAATATTTGCTTCAGGTTCTCGTACTCCTGGTTCAGGTTTCCCCGCAGGGGGATGTGCACCAGGTTGTGTTTGTTGTAACCCAGGTCGGCACTTCGCATATAGGTAAGCTGCCTGGTGGCCACCATGGCACCGGTGATCAGGATCACCGCCAGGGTAAACTGGAACACCACCAGGATTTTCCGGAGCAAGCCGCTGCCTGTACGCTGATCGGTCTGTTCGCGGATGGCCCGCACCGGCCGCAGGGCCGAAAGGTAGAGGGCCGGGTAGCTGCCTGCCAGCAGGGTGGTCACCACCAGTACTCCTAGAATTCCCAGGAGAAACTGGATGGTAAAGAGTCCTGCCGGTTCAATATCCTTTCCCGAAATGTGGTTGAACTTGTTCAAGAGGGCAAGCACAAGCAGGAAGGCCACCACCACAGAGATCAGGGTCTGGACAAAGGATTCGGTCAGGTACTGACGAACCAGGTGCATCCTGGATGCTCCGTTCACCTTCCTGAGTCCGATCTCTTTCGCACGAATGGAGGAACGGGCGGTGGAGAGGTTCATAAAATTGATGCAGGCGATCAGCAACACAAAGAAGGCGATGGCTCTGAAAATATAGACATATAGGATGGCTCCGGGCGATCTTCCAAATCCAAAGTAGGAGTGGAGGTGGATCTTTGAAAAGGGGGCCACCGATGTAGTCGATGGTGTTGTTCTCTTTGTAGATGTTGGTTACTTCGGTGATTTTCCGGTTCACGATGCTATCCACAGCTCCTTCCTGCAGCTTTACGCAGGGTCATGATGGAATTGGTGCCCCAGGAGTCGTTGTTACGGTCTTCCAGGCTAAGATAGTTCCAGGGGAAGAGGACCTTGAAACCGAGAATGGTGTTGGAGGGAGGATCTTCAATAACTGCGGAGATGGTAAAATGCAGGTCCTGGTTCACCTGGATGGTTCGGCCCACGGGATCGGCATCGCCAAAGTACTTGGTAGCCAGCTCCTCGGTAATCACCATGGTATTGGGCTCCCTGAGTACCCCCTCCTTGTTTCCGTATTTAAATTCGAAGGTAAACATGTCGAAGAAGGAAGAGTCGACGACTACGATTCCGTCTTCAAAGAATTTGTTTTCCCCTTCGGTAAAGAGGTGACCGCCCCGGAAGGCCAGGCGGCACTGCTCTTCGATCTCGGGCACCTCATCCTTCCAGACCGGTCCTGATACAAAGGGGGTTACATTAACATGGTAGGGCTCTGCATTGGAGTAGTACTGATCCTCTTCGACCCGGTAGAGCCGGTCAAAATCGGTGTGAAACCTGTCAAAGCTTAGCTCGTGCTGCACCCAGAGCAGCATAAAGAGGGCGCAGGCGAGGCTGACTGATAATCCGATTATGTTTATAATGGTGATTCTTTTCTCCTTGAACAACAGGCGGAGCACCTGTTTCAGATTGTTGAGGGACATATGTGTGAATATTTTTATAAAAGACGATCCAACTTTCACATCATTACACTTCCAAAACATTAAATTTGAAAATATTTTCAAATACACATAGCACCATGAAGAGAGATATTGACCTTTTTACATTGATCGAACACGAGCAGCAGCGCCAAAAACGCGGCATTGAGCTCATTGCATCTGAAAATTTTGTCAGCACCCAGGTGATGGAGGCCATGGGCTCCTGCCTGACCAACAAATATGCTGAAGGCTATTCCGGGCACCGTTACTACGGAGGGTGCGAGGTGATCGACAAAGTGGAGGATCTGGCCATTGAGAGGCTTTGTGAACTCTATGGTGCCGAGTTTGCCAATGTACAGCCCCACTCCGGGGCCCAGGCCAATATGGCTGTGTTCCTGACGGTACTTGAACCGGGCGATACCTTCATGGGCCTGGATCTGAGTCACGGGGGACATCTTTCGCATGGTTCCCCGGTGAACAGCTCGGGAATTCTATACAGGGCTGTATCCTACGGACTGGATGAGAAGACCGGACGGATCGATTATGACGCCATGGAGGAGGTAGCTAAGAAGGAGCAACCCAAAATGATTGTAGCTGGAGCTTCGGCCTATTCACGGGAATGGGATTACAAGAGAATGAGGAAGATTGCAGATGACATTGGAGCGATCTTAATGGTTGATATGGCACATCCGGCAGGTTTGATTGCAGCCGGACTGCTCGATAATCCGCTTCCACATGCTCATATTGTAACCTCCACTACCCATAAGACCCTTCGCGGGCCCAGGGGAGGAATAATCCTGATCGGGAAAGACTTTGAAAATCCCTGGGGAAGGGCCACCAAAAAAGGCACGATCCGGAAGATGTCCTCTCTGATCAACTCAGCCGTATTCCCCGGAATCCAGGGTGGACCACTGGAGCATGTAATCGCTTCCAAGGCAGTGGCTTTCGGAGAAGCTCTTACGGATGAATTCAAGGCCTACCAGGTGCAGGTGAAGAAGAATGCTGCAGTTATGGCCGATGCCTTTATTAAAAAAGGATACAAGGTGGTTTCCGATGGAACCGATAACCATTCCATGCTTATTGACCTGCGAACCAGGGTAGAGGATATTACCGGGAAACAGGTGGAAAATACACTGGTGGAAGCTGATATCACTGTCAACAAGAATATGGTTCCCTTCGATTCCAGGTCGCCTTTCCAGACCAGCGGAATCAGGGTGGGAACACCGGCCATCACCACACGTGGGGTGAAGGAGGATCTGATTCCGCGGAATTGTGGATCTGATGGACAGGGTGATCATGAATATTGATGATCAACTCTTGATTGAAAAGACGCGCAAAGAGGTAAATGAGATGATGATTGATTTCCCCATGTTTGCCTGATTGAGCCTGCATGGAGTGGTATACCTATATCATTGTAATAGGCATTGGGATCGTAGCCGGTATTATCAATACCCTGGCTGCCGGCGGTTCCCTTTTGACCCTCCCGGTTTTGATGGCCCTGGGGCTTCCTCCCAATATGGCTAACGGAACCAACCGGATTGCCATTTTTCTTCAGAATGTGGTGGGAGTTCAAAGGTTTCACAAGGAGAAGGTCATGGACTTTCCCTCCGGCTTCAAGGTGGGGATCCCTGCACTACTGGGTGCCATAGTGGGAGCCTTTATAGCTGTGAACCTGAATGATGAGGTGATGAAGCTGGCCATTGCCGGGGTTATGATCCTGGTCTTTTTCCTGATGCTTCTGAAGCCTAACCGATGGATCAACAGTCATGAAGCCCATCCCCCCATTCCATACTGGGTCCAGGTGATCGTATTCTTTTTTGTGGGTATCTACGGGGGATTTATCCAGGCCGGTGTGGGATTTTTCCTGCTTACCAGCCTGGTGCTGGGTAGCGGCTTTGAACTCCTGAAGGCCAATGCCCTGAAAATTTTCGTGATCCTGCTTTATACCCCCCTGGCCCTGGTAATCTTTTTCCTGCATGGGGATGTGGATATATGGATGGGACTGGTACTGGCTGTGGGAAATATGATTGGTGCCCTTGTTGGTACCAAAATAGCCATGAAGGGGGGAGCAAAATTTATCAGGTACTTTGTGCTGGTGGCCATCCTTGGTGCGGCCACCAAGTTGATCATCGACGCTGTTAAGGCACTATGATGTATCTGATCCAGCCGGTCTGACGGTAGTTGGCATTCTGGTCCGCTGCAAACCTGCTTTGCTTGGCTGCAGCAACGACGGTTTCCCAAAGGCACTGATCCTGGTAAGTGGCCTGCCCTACTGATGCACTCACCACACGACCTTCCTGGTCCACTTGAATATCTACCCTAATTTCGATTTTCTGTGTGACCTCGCAGCCACTAACATTAGGTTTTGGAACACTTCCCTGTCTTGAGCCCAGTCCACCCACAGTAATTCCATTGCCGAGTCCACCCCCTGTTCCATAATTTTCCGCGTTCGGACTCCCGTTTGGATCGCCCTGGTTCCCGCTTCCCTGGGTAATTCCTTCTGAACCTTCCGTTTCACCCACACCCTGATTTCCAAAGGCATCCCTGCCAAGGTTATTCAATCTTTCGGCCTGTTGTTGCCTTTCACGCTCGATGCGTTCCTGTTCTTCGCGTTGTTCACGCTCGATGCGTTCCTGTTCAATGCGCTCCTGCTCTTCGCGTCGTTCACGCTCGATTTGTTCCTGCCGTTCCCGTTCCCTCTGTAACTCTTCAGCCGTCGGCTTGGGCTTTTCAACTACCTTGGTCTCTTCCACATCCTGGGTCTGGTCCACTTCCACCGGATCGGGTGGGGTATAGGCTTCTCTTACTTCCTGAACCGGTTCCACATATTCTTCCACCTCTTCGACGGGTTCCTGGACCTGGGTGATCTCCTCATCAGGATTGCCAGCCTGCTGGTCGTCGCCCATGGGCTCAAAATCACCCAATCCAAACTCATCGGTACCAAAATTGACCAGGATACCCTCTTCCTCCGGTGGAGGATCGGGAAAGGTAAGCCCGGCAAACACCAGCAGCAAAAGCAGTAGTGCATGGTAGACAATGGTCGCTATGAGGCCTCTTCTTTTGAGCTGCATGGTATATATATAACGATCAATCCGATGGTCTGGTTCCAAGGATCACCTTGTACCTGTTTCGTTTAGCGATTTGAAGGAAAGCAAATACCTCCTCCATATTGAGGTTCCTGTCAGCATTCAGGCGTACCGTTGGGGCCTCACCGTAGTTTTCCAGTTTCTTTCTCAACACCCCTTCCAATTCGCCCATGCTGTACTCCTGGTCATCCACATAAATGCTTTTATCCTGACCGATGGAGACCACCAGTACCGGGTTGGACTGGGTCTGGTTATTGCTCTCGGGGAGCTGTACACTCTGCGATGCAGGGACGACTAGTGTGGAAGTGATCATAAAAAAGATCAATAAAAGGAAAACGATGTCGGACATGCCCGACATGGAAAAGTTTTTATTGGTTTTATGTCTCGATTCTATGGCCATTACTAGTTGTTTCAGGAACACTACAGTTGTTTAAGAACAACCGTGTAATCTCTCTCAGCTGCCACATTCATAATCATTACCGCATCTCCCACCGAAACAGCAGGTGAGGTGACAATCTTGATGGTGGGGTCGGGAAGGCCCTGCAACTTGGATTCAAGTACCATGCCAAGGTCATCCAGGGAAACGGTTCTGCCATCCACCGTGATTCGGCTCCCGCTGTGAATGGTTACAGTGGGAATACGCGATTCGCCCTGTATGGTGACCTGTCCGCGACTGGGCAGCAGCATTTTCAGGGCATTGGGTGCAATCAGGGTGGAGGTTAGCATGAAGAAGATCAGCAACAGGAATACAATATCGGACATGCCCGACATGGCGAAATTATCAAGTACCCTGTTTCTGGGTTTCAGTGCCATCGCTTCCTATTTTGCGGGTTCGTTAAGCAGGTCAATGAATTCTGAAGTTCCTGCCTCCATGTTATTAATCACCTTATCTACTCTGGCAACCAGGGTATTGTATGCGAAATAGGCGATAATACCGACAATCAGACCGGCTACAGTGGTAATCAGTGCCGTATAGATTCCACCTGAAAGCTGGCCCACATTAATATTGTTACCTGCGGTGGACATCTGGTGAAAAGCCTGCACCATACCGATTACTGTTCCCAGGAAACCGATCATAGGTGCACCACCGGCAACCGTGGCCAGGGTGGGTAGCCCTCTCTCCAGTTTATAGATCTCCAGGCGGCCAATATTCTCAATGGCAGCATTCACATCGTTCAGCGGGCGACCAATGCGGCTGATCCCCTTATCGATCATTCTTGCAACCGGGTTATCGGTCGACTGACAGAGTGTATGGGCCGAATCGACCTTACCATCAATGATATAGTCCTTGATGCGGTTCATAAAGTTTTGATCCACCCTGGCTGCTTTCTTAATGGCGAACCAGCGTTCAAAAAAGATATATACTGCGATAAAGCTCAGGATGACAATGGGGAGCATGACCCAGCCACCCTTAAGTGCAATATCGATAAAAGACTCTGTTGAGGTTCCCTGTATACTGCTGGTATCCAGATTGGTAACCTGAAGAATAATCAAGTTTTTCATGCGTGTTGAATTTCCGTCAAATATATGAAGTAAAACGGGATATACTCCAGTGTAGTATATCCCGTTATTAAAGATTTGCTTTTGTTATTAACAGATTGTCTTTTCCAGCTTAATGATGTATAAGAAGTGACTGAAGGTAATAAACACCAGCGCCTGCCACATATCCCAGAAGGGCCAGGAGTGAAATGCGCTTCATATACCAGATAAAATCGATTCGCTCCATGCCCATGGCAGCTACACCTGCAGCTGAACCAATGATCAGGATACTACCACCGGTACCGGCACAGTAGGCCAGGAACTCCCAGAACAGTCCGTCCTGAACGAAGTTCTCTGCATAGGCAATAGCTGTGGGATCAACCAGTGTGGCAATATGGGCTGCGTCTTCAATGGGATACATACCCATGGCACCCGCCACAAGGGGCACATTATCCACCACCGCTGAGAGAACACCAATGGCCATGTCTATGAGGAAGATATTTCCAAGATTCTCATCCAGCCAGCCTGCCAGCACGGTTAACTGTCCTGCACTCTGGAGTGCGGCCACGGCAGAAAGGATTCCCAGGAAGAAGAAGATGGTTGGAGTATCCACCTTTTCCAGGATATAGATAACCTTCAGTTTCTTCTTTACCTCGTCCGGCTTATTCTTGTGCATGAGTTCTGAGACAAGCCAGATCACTGACAGCGAAAAGAGCATGCCCATGTAGGGAGGAAGGTGGGTGATGGTTTTGAATACCGGGACAAAAAGGAGTCCGCATACACCCATGATCAGCATTAACCTGCGTTCAAAGGGCTTGGTGTAAATCTTTTCGTTTTCGTCAATCTGAGGACGTGTTACAGTACCTTTCAGGGTGAAACTGAGAAGAGCAAGGGGAACAATCATCGTAAAAAGACTTGGTACGATAACCCGGGTTATGATGGCCCCGGTGGTTACCTGCCCTCCGATCCACAACATAATGGTTGTGACATCTCCGATGGGCGACCAGGCTCCACCGGCATTGGCTGCCAGTACCACCATGGAGGCAAAGAACCACCTGGTTTCCTTATCGGAAATCAGTTTCCGGAGCAGGGCAACCATCACAATGGTCGTGGTAAGATTGTCCAGCGCAGCTGACATAAAGAAGGTAAGGAAAGAGAGGATCCACAAGAGCTTCACCTTTTTGGTAGTCTTGATTTTGTCGGTAATGATCTTAAATCCATCATGTTTGTCGATAACCTCCACAATGGTCATGGCACCCAGAAGGAAAAAGAGGATCTCTGAAATCTCACCCAGGTGGTGGATAATCTCTTTATCCACAATGAAGTGCCGCATGGCCTGAATTCCTTGCTCACCACTATGGTCACCACTATGGATGTATGAGTTCCAGGCTTCACTTAGTCCGGCCGAAAATATATCGTAAGCGCCAAAAATATAAATAACCCACAGCAGTGTACCGATTGCCAAGGCCGGGATGGCCTTATCGATGTGCAGTGGGTGTTCAAGGGCTATGGCAAGGTACCCGAGAACAAAAACTACTACCATTACAATAAACATGATCTGAAAAATTTAGTTAGGATTTGGAAATCATAAGCCCCAAAGATAGAAAAGTTTTATTCTTCAGAATCTGACTTTTTCGACTTTTTCTTCTTCTTTTTCCGATTGGTAAGGCCCTCCCTGTAACGGGCCATCAATTGATTGAAATTATCAAACTCTTCGCGATAGGAGACACCGACTCCCTGCTTGTATGGAGCAGTCATAGCGATCAGCTCATCCCTGGAGCGGTTAAAGGCCAGCACGCTTACATTGTCTGTGACTTTGTATTCCACTTCAAAATCTCCCATGATATACGGATTTCCCTCCTGTCCGCTGGAGGGATTGGTTTCCTGTCCACCCACATCCAGGTTTCCGCTGATTATCATGCGGTCGTTCAGGAGCTGGGTGGAGAGAGCCACTTCCAGCTCCTGGGTACTTACCTGGTCTCCCGGCCGGTAGGTGAATCCAATATCGAAGTCATCACTGATCTGGGAGAGCCAGTTACTTAGCTGGTTTGAAAGCAGTTCGCTGGCAGTTACGCCGGCAAAGGAGGAATTCATGGTACCCATATTCTGTAATCCATAGCCTGAGACACTGTAGAAATCATTAATCACAAGCAAAGAAAGAAACTGTTTCATCAGCTCCTCCTCAGTACTGGTGGCGTTGGCGAGTATGGCCCGGGTTTCCGGATCTGCTGTGGGCATCTCTATTCCGGGAACAATGGTGGGGGAGCTTAGATCACCCTGCAGATTCAGCCGGCACTCTACCGGAATGCGCTTTTTCAAGGGTTCTGCATATTTATCGGAGGGATCCCCCTGGTAGAGGTTATATGGGGCAACCCTTGTACCATAGTTGGCTGCCAGGTCAATGGTGGAGTTGGAAGGGGAACCATTGAAGAGAATCTTACCACCGGGTTCAATCTCAAACCGCTTGTTAATTACATTCTGCAAAGTGAAGAGGTATTCACCTTTCAACAGTTCCACATCTCCATACATCCTGAGACCCTGGCTATGATCCTGTAAAATCCTTAAATTCCCCCGGCCACTTGTCTCAATGATATCACCTACCTTGGGATCAAAGATTAGCTGTACCACTGCATCTTCGGTAATATCCACATCCAGTTCCACTTTCAAACCTCCCATTTTTCTCTGGACCGGTACGTCCAGAATCTCTGCGTCTGTCTCATGGATAAAGGTGATGAAATCTGAAGTTTGCACTTCTCTGGCATTATACAGGGGCAGGAAGAGGGTCGTATTTTTTTCGGTGGTAGCGTTTATAGTTAAATTGATGTCCCTGCCAGCACCATTGAAGCTTACAGCACCCGAAGCAAAGATAGTGCCGTAGAACTGGTCGTTATGTATAGAACGGGTATTCATGCAAATCAGGTTCCGGGCCTCAATACTGATGTTGGTATAGAAATCCCGAAAATTATTATTGGAGATGGATCCATTTACGATTCCCAGGTTCCCAAACTCATCCGTGGCATTGAAGTTCTCAAAGTAGATGTTGTTGTTGTAGATGCGAAGGGATTCATTGATATTGTAGCGGGATTTAAGAAAGGAAACGGTGGCGGCCCCATCATTGAATCCAATGGTCCCGTTTAATTTGGGCTGATCAAGTGTTCCATCCAGGGTAAGGGCCACATTGGCTGTTCCTGCCAGATCCTCAACGATATTTTCCACGTAGGGATTAAGTGCCTGAAGGTTAAACTCATTCAGCCGGATTTCAAAATCCACTGTTTTGCTTGCAGGTGTAAAATCTCCATCCACTTCAATGGTCCGCCTGTTGTCCAGATTCGATTCCAGCATCATCCGGATAGTCCTCCTGGAATCGTTCCATGCTGCTTTCAGAGTTGTGGGACCAAGAAGTTGATCGTTGAATCGCAAGGTATCCACATCAATATCTGAGAAGATGTAAGGATCCCCATCAGTTTCGCGATAGTTGAAATTACCTGTAATCTTTCCCTGCAGGTTAGCATTTATCCCACTCAGACTCGCCAGTTCATCAAGATTCAGGTTCCTGAAATCCAGGTTAAACTCCTGGCTCCCCCCGGAGGCGATTGTTCCATCTGCAATCATATGTTTATCCAGGCTACTTAGTGACAGCATGTCCACATTCAGATACTGTTTCCTGATCAGGACGGTTGAATGTTCAATTTTCCAGTTCTCGTTTTTTATAAATAGCTCAGAAGGCTTAACTTCAACAATAAAACTTCTTTCGGCCGTGGAATCGGGCTGGAAGACTCCACTTAAATTGATCTCCCCGCTGTATCTTATTTCAGAATTGTTGTCCCAGCTAAGATGGAGATTGGCAGTATCATTTAAGGTAAAGAGTTGGAATTGTTGGTTAGCCAGTGCATAGTTTTTTCCGTATATCATGCTGTCGGACAGAAATTGAAAATCAAGTTCATTGTTCAGGCTATTTGCTTGAAATGAGGCATTGGACCATGAAACCGGACCGATCTGCAGTTCCGGAAAGGTTCCGGTGGAGCTGTAATTTTCCTCTATGGGAATGTAAGATCCGTAAATATGGCTTCTGTCGGCGATCTGGAGATCTGGGAAGAAGAAATCCAGGATGGGATTTACATGGTAAAGATTTGCGTGATAGATAAAATGATTAATTGTATCCATTTCAGGATTCTGCCCTGGAAGAAGGTTAACATAGAAATCGGCCATGTTTTCCAGGGCGGCCGGCAGAGTGCTAAGCCTGAATTTTCCATCGATGGAAGCATCAAACAATTCGGACCTGATCTCCAGAGAGGTGGTATCGGGAGTACTAAGGGCCTTCAACCTTACATCGTAAAGCTGAACCTGATCTTCGTTTCGTTCAAACAGACTGTTCACCAGTCGCACCTCACCATTTAACTCATCCAGGGTTCTTCCGGTGATATCTGTTTCAATCCGGAATGAAGCAAAGGTATTTGGGTCCTCTACACCAAGGTTTAGAAAATGGGGGCGTGAACGGGCCACGTCTGCTGTAAAGTTATACATTGGCACTTCACCTGAAAAGTCCATTCTTCCCAGGAAGTCCATCCTGATATTGGGATCACTTATGCTGAATCCACCATTAAAGGTGGTATTGGTAAAAGCGCCGTCCAGTGATATATTGCTATATGCATACTCTGAAAGATAAAGGGTATCTACGGTCCCCTTCAAATCTGCATGAATGGCTCCTTCATTCAGGTTTCCATCCACCATCACATCCATATCCAATTGAGAAAGTAACTCCCTTTGGTCCAGGAATTCACCCAGTTGAAAATCGACGGTTGAGAGATTTCCCCGGAAATCAATACCTGCGATGCTATCCGGTTTAAAAGATAAATCCAGCAGCATCCGGCCCATATCGGTCTGCATAAAACCCGATGCCACAAAATTATCGGGGTATCCGGTAAACTGGCCCTTGAAGTCGATGTTGCCCATATTGATCCAGGGATAGAGCGACTGTCCCGTTGAAGCCTTTCTGGCAGTGAGCAGCTGGTGTATGGCCGGAACCGTACTGTTAAATTCCTTGAAGTTGAAATCCAGGAAGGTGTTTTTGAAATCCGGCAGACCGATCATAGTAAAGTCAAAAGCCAGGGTACTCCGCTGATCAAAGGTGATTTGCATTTCGTCCCCTTTCAAATCATTCAGTTTTCCATGAACCTGGCCATCAACGGTGAGTATATCGAGCAATGTCATAGATGCAGGGATAAAAGTAAAGAGGTCCTCCATTTTCACCAGTGAATTGATCGATTCGAAGGTGAGGTCTACCTCTCTGGAGAAACCTTTGAAGCCCTGCCAGTCATCAAAATTGAATCCCACTATGGGTACATGGAGTTCAGAGCCTGGGAGATCCACTTCAAGGTCTTTAAAATGCATATGGTACTTTCCAATGGTCATGAGCGTTTCCAGGTGACTGAACTCAAATCCACATTTCTCCACACCGGAAAGGGAAATGATATTTATGCTTATGGTATCCATCTCGCTGATCAGGTCTTCCACAGTGATTTCCAGTCCAAGCATGTCAAAATCCCGAAAATCAATTTCCGACCGCAAAGGGAGGTTCCCGCTTTTTGTGAGGGAAAACCGGCCATTGCTCATGGTTATTTCATGGATATGGAGCCTGTTTTTTCGTTCCGGAGGCACATGTGGCTTGTTCATTTTGTCAATGATCACAGCCAGATTAACTCCTCCCTCAGGTTCAATAACCAGGTTCAACCAGGCATTTTCCAGGGCAATTTTCCGAATTTCAAGACCTCTTCTTTCAGATCCTATGTTCTTGATCCTAAGCTTGGTAAGCTCGGAATAGATCAGGGTGTCGCCATGCAGATCCTCGATGTAGAGATCCCTTATCTGAACCCTCTTAAAGAAGGTGTAGTTTACCGAAGACAAAGAAATGTCGGCCTGTAGCTGTTCCGACAATTGCTCGGCAAGCATTTGACTGACCTTTGTCTGAACCTGCCTGTTTTGTAAAAAGAGTAATGAAAGCGATGGAACTGCCAGAATTAGCAATACCACTATCAGTCCTATTTTCGCTAACTTTTTAATTACTTTTGCACTTTCTGTTTATTCAAACACTGTAAAAATATAAAAAGTTGTCATGGGCACCGTAATTCTTGGGATTGAATCATCATGTGATGATACTTCTGCTGCTGTTATCAGGGATCGGCAACTGCTTTCCAATGTGATAGCCGGGCAGGATGTGCATAGAAAGTATGGTGGAGTGGTGCCCGAACTTGCCTCCAGGGCTCATCAGCAAAATATTGTGCCAGTGGTGGATAGAGCCTTGAAAGAGGCCGGTATCAGCCGCCGGGATATAGATGCTGTTGCATTTACCCGGGGACCCGGACTACTTGGTTCCCTGCTGGTGGGAACTTCTTTTGCGAAAGGCTTCACTGCAGGGCTGGATATTCCCATGATTGAGGTGAATCATCTCCAGGCACATATCATGGTCCATTTTATTCAGTCGGATGTATCTTCATCTGAATCGCCACGATTTCCTTTCTTGTGTCTCCTGGTATCAGGAGGGCATACTCAGCTTGTTGTAGTCAGGGATCACCATACCATGGAGATCATTGGCCGGACCATTGATGATGCTGCAGGAGAGGCATTTGACAAATGCGCCAAGCTAATTGGACTGCCATATCCCGGTGGGCCACATGTGGACAGGCTTGCAAAGCAGGGAGATGCACACAGGTTTAAATTTAATAAACCCAGGATTGAAGGATTCGATTATTCTTTTAGTGGCTTGAAAACATCCTTTTTATACTTTCTCAGGGACCAGCTGAAGACCGATCCTGAATTTATTGAGAAGAACAAGGCAGATCTGGCAGCATCACTGCAACATACCATTATCGATATTCTGCTTAATAAACTCCGGGGGGCCATGGAACACACCGGAATTGATCAGGTGGCGCTGGCAGGAGGTGTTTCTGCCAATTCGGGATTGCGCTCAGCTATGGAAATTGAAGCAGACAAAAGGGGATGGGAGTTGTTTATCCCTCCTTTCAGTTATACCACAGATAATGCAGCCATGATTGCTATCACCGGGTATTACCGTTATCTCGAGGGTTTTTTCGCAAGTGATGATATTGCCCCTCTTGCCAGAATGTATTTCTGATCGGGCTTTCAAAATGTTGGATAAAATTTACTATATTGTTCATACTTTTTTGTAAAGGATGGATAAACTAGAATTTCAGCCTACTCAGAAGACACCTTATGTTTTACTGGATCCTAACGGTAAAATAAAATTTAAAGGCAGGTCCATCCCTGAGGATGTTTCACTTTTCTATGAGGACATACTTGACTGGATTATCGCTTTTGCGTCTTCACCACCAGCTTCAACGGAGGTTGATATTGAATTGGAATACCTGAACAGCGGAACTTCCAAATATATGCTCCGCTTACTTAAAAAACTTAAAGAGGTTGATAACGATGGTTACAGCCTGAAGATCAACTGGGTATACGAGGAAGGCGATGATGATATTCTCGAGAGGGGAGAGTATTATTCGTCCATTCTGGATCTGAATATCAACTTTATAGAAATCGAATAATCCTAATCCCTGTTAAGTTGCAGGATTTTATCCAGCTGTTTCCAGAATTTCACATGGAAGGTGTAAGAATCACTATTTTCTATGGCCTTCTGGAAGTTGATGGTACTGTTACAAGACTCCGGATGTTCGATTGATGGATCAAATAGTCCAGGTTTTTCCGGGTGGAACTGGATCCCCAGCACATGAGGATATGAGCTATGTTGGATCGCTTCAACAATCTTCCCATCCATGGAGGAGGCAGCTATTTCCCATCCCGATCCCAGTTCTTCAATGGCCTGATGATGTGAGCTGAGCACCAGGGGATTGTTAGCTTTAGTAAATCCAATACCGGTGGTGAGTATCATATCCTTTTTCAGGACAATCTTATGAAAGTGATAGGAGGTGGGATCTTCGCAACCTGTATTCAGATAGTCCATGTAATTACGATGCATCTGGTCGGGCGGCAAAGCAAGTATATCTTCTGCCTGCCAGATCCCATAAAGCTCGGTTGGAATATCCTGCACCAAGCTTCCTCCGGTAGCAACGTTCATGCTTTGCATTCCCAGGCAGATTCCATTGACCAGGTAATTTGCATTTTCCTCCATGTAAGGTATCCATTCCGGGTTCTGGCTTCCACCCAGCAGGTGAAATATATAGCTGAGCTCCACATAGTGTCTGTGGGGATCGGTAACCCGTGTAAGCAGGTGAACCTCTTCTCCATAAGTAACAGGCGGAATGTCCGGACCACCCATAAAGAGGGCTCCTTTGGAGCTTTCAAAAAGTTTTCTGAACTGGGCACTGGCATCATTTTCCCTGAAAATATTATCTGGTCCCAGCCTGCCTTGGATCTCCTGGAGACTGAACTTTGAACCAGGGCCTGGATTAATATAGGCCTGGGCCTCGCTGTAATCATAGCTTTCACCAGGGTGGTATACCCCCAGGACATGGTATCCATCAAGGCTGAACAATCCCTCTTCCACCAGTTTTTGAATTACTTCAATGTTATAGGCAGTTGGATGGAACAGCAGCACTGTATCCTGCCCTCTGGAAGAGAGGGTGACTGCAAGCAACAGGATCAGAGAATAAATGCTTGAGCGGATTTTCATAGAAGCTTTTCGGATTATTTCAGGATGGCAGAAAGTTGCTGGATAAAACTGTTCAGGTTGTCACGGGTCTCTTCGTCAAGGGTTTTGAAGCTCACATCTCCACTGGTGACTTCCTGTAGAAAATTTGACGCAAGAATAACCCTGGAATTGTTATTATCGATCAGGTATTCAGAATTTTTCACCGTGATACCTTCCCTCACTTTTACCACGTATTTCTTGAAATCGATGGTTGAGAAGAAATCTTCTGTATCCGGATAATCTTCCAGGAACAGCATCTGTTTGCTGGCCAGGTCAATTTTATTGTCGTACTGCTCTTTCATTAATTTTTCATGCACTATTCTCTCTTCGGAGTTTCCGAAATTCAGAATCACATAATCGATGCCCCATCCCATCAGGATATTGACCATCATGGGCATGCTCTCGGCTCCAGAAGCAGGTAAAAAATAGCACTCCTTTTCAAAGCCGGTAATTGCCACCACTGCTTTCATGAAATAATAGGTGGCCAGGTCTTTGACAATGACGTTGTTGAATGATTTAATGATCTCCTGCTGATTCAGCCTGGCACCCATGGTGGAGTAAATGGGAGAGAGGGTATCGGCTGTGGCCGATTTGAGGGATCGTGCACTGTAGACCAGGGTTTCACTCTTCATATCGTCTTCGATAGCTCTTTGAACAGCCAGGATTCTATATAACTTATTTACATCGATCAGGTGAGGAGAGTGGGTGGTATAGATGATCTGAATGCGTTCCTTAATATCATCAAATACCTTAAGAACATCTTCCTGGGCGCGTGCATGAAGACTTACTGCAGGCTCATCGATCAGCAGCACCTTATGGTTCTTGCTTTTATCCATGGCCGTGGCCTTCAGTTCAAGAAAGAAGGAGAGAAACCACCTGACTCCCCGGCTTCGCTGCTTGGGATAGAGCCTTTCCAGCTCATCCTTGATCCAGAACTCAATAAAAGGTTTCCCGCTTTTTTCCGGATTGGTATGGTCGTAGTGGGAAAGTTCAAAATTGATATTGATCTTATTGTTCTTTCCCACATTCTGCCTCCAGAAATCCTGGAAATTCAGGGTCAGTTCCCCATTCAGGTTCTCAATTTTTTGTTTCAGGATCCGGCTGGAAGGTTGTTGGAAAAAGGAGTATTCCAATCCGGTGATGGTCAGGAAGTTAATTGCAGCTTTATATCCTTCCGCACGCTTGTTAGCCCGGATAATGTCTTCCAGGTCAATTCGGTTTGGGAGGAGTGAGCTGAAATCCTCGAACATCTCGAAATCCGGAAGGATCTTGAAAATTTCCTCCGCAAGTTCGGTGGAACTGTAGTATTCTTTAACAGAATCCACTTCTTTCCGGGCGTCTTTTACCGCTTCATCAATTGACTTTCCTTCGAATACATATTCAAGGGCGAGCAGCTGAATAAGCTGCTGTTCACTAAGGACCTCCAACTCATCTTTAAACTTTTCAATATCGGTCCTGTATATTTCCTCTCTGATTTCAGCCGATCGTTGTTCCCTTTCGCTAGGGTACATCCCGGTCATCTGGACCAGCTGTTTAAGCTGCTCATGGACCTGGACCAGTGCTTCTTTTTTTTCAAGGCTTTCCTCCTGGATCTCCTTAAGCTTCCTGCTCACCTGATTCTTCTCCTCAAGTGCTTCCAGAATATCCCGCTTCTCCTCCTGCTTGTTTTGTTTCAGTTCAAGGGTCTCTTTCAGCTTCGAAAACATCTCCTCTTCCAGTTCTATCTCCTTTCTGAGTTCCTCTTTCCTCTCCTTTGAAGGAAATTTCCTGAAATTTCTCTTGATCTCGTTTATTCTGAGTCTTACAGTTTCCAGCTTCTCGGCGGTCCAGTCAGCCTCCTCCTGGACTTTATTCAGTTTTTTTGAAGCAGTGGCAATATCACGGTTCAAATGCTCCAGGTTCTCCATAACCTTAAGTTCCCTTTTTCTGAACTGATCAAGGGTCTCATTGTAAACCTCCTGCAATTCATCGCCCATTTCCATATGCGAATCCATATCGTCTTCCCACCTTCGGGTGAGGGTAACGATCTCCACACTGGAGATCAGTTTTCGGATCTCCGGATTCAGTCTTTTTTTATCGATATGGTTCTCAATTTCGGAAAATTCAAAATTAAACTTACAGCTAATCACCGGCAGGGAGAGATCGCTTCGGAGCATGTCCTCGATAAGCATTCCATCGTGAAAAGCTTTAAGAGCCTCCAGTATGGAAGTTTTACCCGATTCGTTCTGACCGATCAGGCTGGTGATATTGTCATGGGCCAGCTGATGCCACCCGGTATCCACAATGGATCTGAAATTTTGAATCCTAAAAGAAACCAATTGCATGTTTCCTGCTTTATATAAATCTTATCCCGAATATCAATATGTCGTCCACCTGGGACTGATCGCCTTTCCACTCCGACATCACTCGGTCCAGCTCTTTCTTTTGCACTTCCATGGTCTTATCCGACAAGTTGATCAGCAATTCTCTTAACGGTCCATATTTGAATTTCTTGTTTTCGGGCCCGCCAAACTGATCCGGATATCCATCTGAAAATAGGTATACGATATCGCCCGGCTTAAGTTGCAGTGTATGGTTGGTAAATGAGTTTTCTTCTATGGCATCGATCCCAACGGGCATCTTATCTGCCTTTATCTCAGTTAGCACCTTGTTGCGTATATGATAAAGCGGATTGTTGGCTCCGGAAAACTGCAGCTCACCGGATTTGGGATGGAACACGCAGAGGGCCATGTCCATGGCATCTTTATTTTCCAGTTCGTAACCCCGCTGGTGCAGAGCCTTCATCACCCGCTCCCTCAACAGGTTAAGGATCCTGCTGGAACGGATGGGTCCCCTGATGCTGAGAATCTCATTAAGGAAGGAGATGCCCATGATACTCATTAAAGCTCCGGGAACACCATGACCTGTACAATCACCGGCAGCCACCACGATATAATCTTCTTTCCGGGCACAGTAGTAGAAATCGCCGCTTACAATATCCCGGGGCTGGTGGAAAATAAAGAACTCTTTCAGCATGTTCTCCATAATCTTCTGATCCGGCAGTACTGCCCGCTGAATAAAGCTGGCATATTTAAGGCTTGCCATCAGTTCCCTGCGCTGATCCAGCAGGTTTTCCCTTGATAGTTTTATTTCTTTCAATTCTGTTTGGTTTAGATCTGGATTTCTGAACTTATTCTATCAATTGCAGTTCAAAGATTCCTCCTTTGATAATATAGCAGGGTGAGCCACACTCTACATCGGCTTTATAAAGGGTCATATCATCTGCATCAAAAGCTTCTATAATGCGGTCGCCCGAAAGATATGTGGCCCTAACTGTATAAGAGCTGTTCAGTTTCGAATAGAGGTAAAACTCTTCGGTAGTGGCAGTATCCTGCCAGTCGACCACTCCATCTTCATAGGGGCCCAGGTAGAAGGTCAGTGGTACTGAATCGTTTTCAGCGTTGATGGTAAGCCTGACAATCAGATTAGCACTATCGGGAGCATAGTCATAACAGTCGGCACAATCCACAGACAGCATCCAGTCTTCCGTTTCACATGCTGTGAACTTTCCTGAAACCAGCACAATCACAGCCAGAGCCAGTAATTTAATATGTAATTTCTTTCCTGACATTTTTATTTCTGTGCAAGTCAATACCGGCAAAAATTGTAATATTTATTTTCCATGCTCCTTCAAGGAGGGTTTTATAAGTATAACGTTCGGCTCCGGCTTTTATGCCTGCCCATTCTCCTTTCATGTAAAGTCCGGCCGAAAGTGCCATGGAGTAGTTTACTTTCTGATAATCGGTGATCCCCCTGTAATTGGGCATGGAGAGCATTCCATACAGTCCCCCGTAGGCGCCATACTCTATGCCCGATTTGTCCCTCAGAAAAGGCAGGTTCTTTCCGCCACCGAGGGTCCAGACCCAACGGGACTCCCTGTACTGGTGGATCAGTTCATCATCTATCTCCACCTGAACTTTCCTGTAAATGGGACGGAAATCGATTCCTGTTTCTGCAAAGAGCCCAAACTTATAATCCACCAGGGAGAAGCGCACCTGCATCATATGTTCCTTACTGCTGAAGGAGTTCCCCCAGGCCAGGTTAAACTCCGAAAAACTGGGCCTGGGTGAAGCGGTGGCTCCGGCGTCTTTCAAAAGTCTCAGAATCTTATTGTCGCCCTGTTTACGGGCAAGATCATGAAGGTTTTCTCCATTTTTAATGGCGTGGTTCACGTTTGCCCCACTATCGACCAGGAGTTTGGCTATGCTATCCTGACTGAAAAACACAGCATGGGCCAGGGGTGTGAAATTTTGTTTATTATGCTTTTCCAGGCCAGCCTTATATTCAAGCAGCAAACGGCTGGCAGAAAGATCGCCAAGCTGGGCGGCGATCATCAGGGGGGTGTTAAGCTGGGCATCAGCACCGTCCGGATCTAAACCGTTTTGCAGCAGGACGTCGCTGGTCTCAGTATTTCCGAAATAAACTGAGGTCATCAGCGCTGTATTCCCATCCCTGTCCATGATCGTGTCGGAGGCACCATAGAAAAGGAGCAGGTCAGCTATCTCATAGTTGTTTATGGCTGCTGCATAAAGCAGTGCCGATCCCTTGTAATTGTCACGGTGATCCGGATTGGCCCCTTTCTCCAGCAGGAAGTGCACCACGTCAAAATGACCGTTAAGCACAGCAATCAGCAGGGGTGTGGTCCCTTCATTAAAACTTAATTCCAGCTCGGCACCATTCAGAACCAGCAATTTCACGAGCATGAGATCGCCACTTTCAGCTGCAAACATCAGGGCGGTCATTCCCCCTTCGGCTTACGCATTGGGATCGGCACCCCTCTTGAGAAGCAACATAAGTGCTTCCTGCTCTCCTCTCAGAACAGATTCAACCAGGTTCCAATCATCCTCTCCTGCTCTGAAGAATGAAGTATCCGCTGCTTCTTCCAGCTTTTCTTCCTGGGCATACAGATAGGAAATACTCAGGGCATTAAGCACTCCCGCCAGAACCCAGACACATATGCTTTTAATCCCTTTTTTATCCACCTGAACGCTTCACTTTGAATCCTTTCTCCTGTAAGCAGGGACATCACCCGGTCCCTGAAATCCCCCTGGATCAGTATTTGCCATCACCCACTGAACCCCCACGCCACAACTGCTCTTCAGCTCTCTGGCCAGGTTTTTAAGGTCCTCAGTGCTCCCTTTAAATCCCTCCACCAGGGTAACTTTTTTTCCCTTGCGGTTTTTCTTGTCCAGGCTTACATATAGCAGCTGCTGCCCGGGATCAAGGGTCTCAGCTTCTTCCTCTTCCGCCGATTTTCGTATTGAAAATCCGGGTTGGTTGAATAAACCATTCCCAGCCTTTTTTTCCAGTCATTATCCATGTTATAGCATTGCTGATTGCTGTATAAATATCTGAAATTATTTCTTTAATTTAGTTGACCAAACTTAAAACCTTAATTAGTATGCGACCAGTTCTTATCCCCATCCTTGCCTGCCTTCTATTATTTTCTGCCTGCGATCAGAAGCATGAACAAGCTTTCCGGAATCTCCCGACGGCAGAATCAGTGTCTCACTGGGAATAAGTGGTGACCAGGCCTTTAGTTACAGTGTGAGCTTTGACGAGCAACTCATTATCAGACCTTCGGCCATCAGTTTAAAGTTCCAGGACGCAGGATGATTTTGGCGGGCGGACTCCGAATGGAGCTCCTTTCGGAGTCAGAATACCGATGAGACCTGGCAACCACTGTGGGGTAAAACATCCGTGGCCCGCAATCATTACAATGAATATGTCTATCGCTTGACCGAAAGCGAACAGGGAGGGCGCTACCTTGACTGGATCATACGGGTTTATAATGATGGGGTGGCTTTTCGCTATAGTTTTCCTGAAGGATCAGGCTTTGGTGCATTTCAAGCTGACGGAAGAACGATGTCAGTTTAACCTGGATCCTTCCACCAGGGCATGGGCCACCAACCATGAACATTATTACTCCAGTCAGGAGCACACTTATGATGAGAGACCAGTGGGTAAGATTGGTGCCGATGAACTGATCGGATGTCCGCTGCTGGTGGAGGTGGAAGATGCGGGATGGCTTCTGATTACCGAGGCCGATCTTACCGATTGGGCCGGGCTCTATTTTAAAGTCTCAGAACAGGAAGCAGGAAGCATGGTCTCATCCCTGGCTTCCCTGAAGCGTGATCCCGGAATAAAGGTGGAGGGCAAAAGCCCGCTTATCTCCCCATGGCGCCTGATGATCATAGGTGATGATCCAGGCACCCTCATTGAATCCAATATTATGGCCAACCTGAATGATCCGGCCGAGTATGATGATGTGAGCTGGATTAAACCCGGACTCAGCGCCTGGGACCGCTGGTGGTCCGGCGATTATGGTCCGGATGCAGGCTTTGAGCTGGGAATGAATACCGCTACCATGAAGTATTTTGTAGATCTGGCCCATGAAATGGGGTGGGAATATATGATTGTTGACTGGGGCTGGTACGGGGAGGTTTTCAGCACAGTGGATGGGGTACAGGGACCCCATCCCGATGCGGATATTACCACGCACATTGAGGAAGTGGACATTGAAGGAATCATAAAATATGCCGGTGAGCGGGATGTAAATATCATTCTATGGGTGCTCTCCATGCACCTCGACAGGCAGATGGATGAGGCCCTGGCACAATATGAAATGTGGGGAGCTGCCGGTATTAAGGTCGACTTTATGGACAGCGACGACCAGGATATGGTCAACTGGTACCAAAATCTGGCTCGTAAAGCCGCAAAACACCACCTGGTGATCGATTTTCATGGTGCCTATAAACCCACGGGTGTTTCCCGGACCCTTCCAAATTTACTCACCCGCGAAGGAGTTCTGGGCAACGAATACACCAAATGGTCGGATCTGATTACCCCGCGTCATACGGTAACACTTCCATTTACCCGGGGGCTACTGGGAGAGATGGATTTTACTCCGGGAGGATTCAATCATATACACCAGGAAGATTTTATTATTGCCGGTGGAGATGCGCCCAATCCCTATGTGATGGGAACCCGCTGTCATCAGCTGGCCATGCTGGTAGTCTATGAGAGTGCATTCGGAGTTGTTTGCGATTCACCTTACAACTACCGGAATCAGCCTGGAAGCGACTTTCTGAAGCTGGTGCCCTCCACCTGGGATGAAACCAGGTACCTGAGCGGATACCCGGGTGAGAGCATCGTATTAGCCAGACGTTCCGGCAATCAGTGGTATTTGGGCGGCATGAGCAACGAGAAATCCAGGGAAGTTACTTTCTCTCTTGATTTTCTTGGAGAAGGCACACATACTGCCACCCTTTGGAAGGATGCAGAAGATGCCGCTGCTCACCCGGCCCATCTGGATAAGGAGCTTATGTCAGAATTAAGCCGGGATATGAGTATGACAGTGAAGATGGAGAAGGGTGGGGGATTTGTGATGATCGTAAATTAATTGCCCAGTTCCAGCTGGTTGCGTACCAGGTTGAAATAGTGTCCCTTTTTTGCAATCAGGGTATTGTGCTTGCCCTCTTCAACGATCCGTCCCTTATCCAGGACAATGATCTGATCCGCATTTTTCACGGTGCTCAGGCGATGTGCAACAATCAATACGGTTTTGCCCCTGAATACCAGTTGAAGATTTTCCATAATTCGCCTCTCGTTATTGGCATCCAGGGCACTGGTGCCTTCATCCAGAAACAGGAAACCGGGATTTTTATATATGGCCCTGGCAATGAGGATTCTTTGCTCTTCACCCCCGCTGAGGGTAAGCCCCTCCTGACCGACTACCGTATTGTAGCCCAGGGGAAGACGGTCGATAAAATCATCCATGCAGGCCATCTTTGCTGCGTAGAGAAGCTGTTCAGGCTTAATATCATATTCTCCCATAGCAATGTTCCTGGCAATGGTATCGGAGAATATATAACCATCCTGCATAACTACACCACACTGTCTTCTCCAGAGGTCGGGCGCCATCATTTGTATGTTCATATCACCTGCCCTGATATCGCCCTTGGCTGGCGGATAAAATCCCAAGAGAAGCTTTAAGAGTGTGGTTTTGCCACTGCCACTGACACCAACCAGCGCTGTTACGGTATCTTTTTTAAGTGTCAGACTAATATCTTCCAGCACATTTCTCTGAAGGGCCCCGGGATAGGTGAACTCCAGGTTATTGACCGATATCTTTTCAATAACAGGAAGTACGGTAACACCGGTTTCCCGCTGATACTCGTCTTCGGAATCGTGTATCTCTCCCAGTCGTTCAAGGCTGATCTTGGCATCCTGGGCCTTGTGAAAGAAGGAGATCATCTGTTCAATGGGTCCGTTTAACTGCCCAAGAATATAGGAGATTGCCAGAAGTGTACCCAGCGTGAGATTGCCATTCAGTACCGCGATGGCTGCAGTTACATTGATCAGGATATTCTTGGTTTCATTGATAAATACACCTCCTGCTTCCTGGTACTGGTTCAGGGAGAGCGATTTCATATTGACCCTGAACAAGCCTGCCTGGATATTTTTCCACTCCCATTGGCTTAATCGTTCTGCATTGTTCAGCTTGATATCCCGTATCCCGTGAATCATCTGAATCAGCTTGCTCTGATTCTCGGCCATCTTCGAAAAGTATTTTTGATCCAGGGTTCTTCGCCGCTTCATAAATATGAAGATCCACAGGAAATAGAGCAGAGCGCCTGCCAGGAAGATCAGCAGGATCTTCAGACTGTAGATAGCCAGGATAATGGCAAAAACCACCAGGTTGAACATGGAGAAAAGGATGGTAAGTGAGGAGGTAGTCATAAATGTCTCAATCCTCCGGTGATCGCCAATACGCTGCAGGATATCGCCGGTGAGCTTGGTATCGAAAAAGCCCACAGGTAGTTTCATCAGTTTACTGAGAAAATCAGAGATGAGCGAAATATTCACGCGTGCGCTCAGGTGAAGCAGAATCCATCTGCGGATAAAATCGATTCCCATCTGGGATATGATCAGCACAAACTGGAAAAGCAGGACCAGGTAGATAAATGGAAGGTCCTGGTTGGTGATTCCGAAATCGACCATGGACTGGAAGAGGAAGGGGAGCAGAAACTGAACAATACTTCCAAGTATCAGACCCAGCAGCAGGTGATAAACATAACGCCGGAAGGGTGCCAGGTAGCGCAAGAGGTAACGAAAACCACTTTTCTTAACAGGCTCATCTTCCTGGTTCAGGAAGTCCGGTGTGGGTTGAAGCAGCAGGGCTGATCCTTTGGCTTCGCCCTCACTACGGGTGCTTATCCAGTTCTTCAGGAATTCTTCCTTCGAGTAAACAGTTTGTCCAAAGGCCGGATCGGCCACATAGACCTTATCCTTACGAATCTTATATACCACCACAAAATGCTTCTGCTGCCAGTGGACTATTACAGGCAGTGGAGCTTCCTCCTTAAGACGTTCCCAGGTGAGAGATACCCCCATGGTCTGTATGCCAATGTCTTCGGCAGCCCTGGCGATCCCAAGCATGGATACACCTTCCCTGGTCAGGTGACTTTTCTCCCTGAGAGTTTGAAGGGTGAAATGTTTTCCATAATACCGGGCCACCATTCTCAGACAGGTGGGTCCGCAGTCCATGGCGTCAAGTTGCTTGT
This sequence comes from uncultured Bacteroidales bacterium, assembly GCA_963753765.1. GTDB lineage: Bacteria > Bacteroidota > Bacteroidia > Bacteroidales. Next base: position 12,849 of record CAVWDQ010000023.1, on the reverse strand, counting down.
AGAAAGGGAATGAGGGCATATGTATTTCGACTTATGCCCCCTAAATTAAGAATTATTTTAACAAAACCTTTTCCAACTTAATGGCATCAGAATGGTAGGGCCCTTCCTGTTTCGTTAAGGGATGGAGTTTCTCCAGCGCTGCTTCCCGCTTTCCTGATTTAATCAGGGCCAGGGAGGTGTACCATCCAATACTTTGGTCCAGCAGATCCATATTCGCAGGATACTCTTCCGGGATCATATGAAATATCTCCTGCTGCATGTCCAGTTCAATGGCAGACAGGAGGTAGTAGAGCAGGATCAGTTTATTATCCTTTTCCAGGCTTATCCTGGCTGAAAGAAGTTCCATGGATAACTGATAGTTACCAAGGCGGTATTGAATGATACCTGGTTCGCTCACCCCCCGCGTTTCCTGGTTGAAGGCAAGCAACACAGGATCCTCTGCAGGATGAAAGTAGCTGGAGAGAACTTTTTCATCCCCTGGAGATAAAGGAAGCAAAATAAGCAGGATGGCGAGTATGCAAGCTACCGCCGGGGGTATAAACCACCAGATCCGGTAAAGAGGCTTTCTGGATCCATCTGCCGGGATGTCCTGTTTCATGGCCTCCTGGAGTTTTGCCCTGAAAGCCTTTTCGTCCCTCTTTTGCAATTGATCACGTATCAATTCCATAGCTGCACGATGCTGCTCGAAGGCTTCCTTCAGTTCAGGGTCAGATTCCAGCTCCTTTTCGAAGGTGGCGGCCTCTTCCGGGCTGAGGTCGCCGGACAAATATTTAATAATAAGATCAACGTAGCTCATTTTTCAGTCGTTTAAATAGGGGGTCGTTCACAATCCTGTTAATCAGGCTCTTTTTGCATCTGTATTTTCTGTCTGCCGTATGGTGAAGATCCTTGTAGTTCATAGCAGAACGGATGTCCTCCACACTGAAATTGTTGAAATACATGGAAAGTATCTTCTGACAATCCTTGCTCAGGTCCTCAAAATGCTTGTTAAAGAGATCGGTCAGATGATTTTGAAGCAGGGGGTCGTCTGCTGGTCCTGGATCATTGACAACAAGAGGGTGTTGACGGAGTTTCTCGGCCCGTTGCAGATACTTTTTCCGTTCCTGCATCCAGATGTTTTTGCAGATGGCAAATAGATAGGTTCCAAATTTGCATGTTAAAACCAGTTCCCTGGATCTGACCCGCTTGTATACAATGATCATCGCATCCTGGAATATATCCCGGGCCTGATCCCCCGATCCCTGGTTATGTATTATGTAAGCTTCAATAATGGGATAGTAAGCTTCATATACATGTCGGAGGACAGCCGAATCGTGATTCCTGATCCCTTTGATCAAATCTGTATTGGAAGGGAGTTTCATACTTCAGCACAAAAAAAAGCAGGTGATAACATCACCTGCCAAATTGTAGTAGTTTTAGTTAGCACGCAGAAAAGAGCTTTACCTTTTCCAAAAGTGCTATTTACAAATATATACCAATTATTATACAACACCGGCCTAAATTAATGTTTTGCGACACTTGCACTTCTTGATGTGTTCGTCGGTGCCCATATCAGCGTCCCATAGACGCTTTTTTTTCAAAAAAATATATTTTTTCTAGAAAGGCAGGTTTGCGAGGTCCACGTTACCTCCCGATAGGATCACACCGACTTTTCTGTTTTTGAACTCAGTACTGTTCCTGAACATGGCAGCCACAGCCACAGCGCTGGAGGGTTCAATAACTATTTTCATGCGTTCCCAGATGAAAAGCATGGCCTCAATTATCTCTTTCTCTTCAACCCTGATTATTTTGCTTACCAGCTTCCGGATGATGGGGAAATTCTGATCGCCCAGCTGGGTAAGCAGTCCGTCAGCAATGGTCTTTGGATTGATACTGGGTTGTATCTTTCCTGTTTTCAAAGAAAGATAGGCATCATCAGCACCGAAGGGCTCAGCACCAATGGTTTCGATATAATAGTGCAGATGGTTAACCGCAAGTGCGGTCCCCGCCAGCAGTCCCCCTCCACCCACCGGGGCTATGACCACATCCAGCTGCTCCACCTTTTTTGCAAGCTCCATGACTGCCGTAGAATTCCCAAGAATAACATTCATATCGTTGGAAGGATGGATGAAGGTTGCACCCTTTTTTTTCTGATGGGTCATCATGGTTGCTTCCCTGCTCTTCAGTGTAGGTTCGCAATCAATTATCTGTGCGCCATAGCCTGCCACTGCATCACGTTTGACCGATGGTGCATTGGATGGCATGATTATATAGGCCTTGGTATTCAGGGCGCTGGCTGCCAGGGCCAGAGCAGCTGCAAAATTTCCAGAAGAGTGAGTGATTACGCCACGGGCGCGCTCATCTTCCGAAAGCTGAAGGATGGCATTGATTGCTCCCCTGATCTTGAAGGCCCCCCCACGCTGAAAGTTTTCACATTTAAAATAGACAGTGGCTTTGAGCATTTCATTGATGGTAGAGGAGGTAAGCACCGGTGTATTGTGAACATAGGGAGCGATTCTTTTTACCGCCGCCTGTACCTCTTTCAGATCAGGGATCATAGCTACACGTTTTAGTGAACAATTACCAATATCTATAAATATATGGTACTTTAAGGAAAAAGAAAAGTATTAGCTCTTAAAGCGGTATCGAATAGAGAGACCAAAATCGAGCCAGTCGGGTTCAAATGCCTTGTAGATATTGAGCATGGGTTTCCAGTCAAAACTGAAATTCAGGGGCAAATCCCTGAGGGTATATTCAATTCCTGCCACAGCAGCCACACCTATGGAAAACTCATCATCCCAGTCTCCCCCGAAGGCACCGCCCCCCAGGTAGATAAAGGTTCTGGTGTTTTTCTTAAAGGGTTCCAGGTGGTATTCATAGAGGGCCGTAACATTAAAGCCGTGCCGGTTGTAAAGGATATCTGCTTCGTAGGCCGACATTCTGTGAAGTCTGAAACCCTTGTAGCTGATACCGCTGGAGTATCCGGCCCGTATACCGGCAGAGTGCATGTAGGGTTGGGCCTGCAGTTCTGCCTGCCAGGCGGAGATAAAAAGCATCACCACCGTTGCAATCAAGACTAAGGGATACGTGCTCTTCATTTTTTCTCTGTATTTAGTGCTTGCTTAAGTCTTCCCCCGGTGACCTCAAAAGAGGTTTCGGCATAGGAGGGGATATTAAGTCCCGGTGGAAAATACCTGCTCTCCAGAATGGTGGTCTCTATGATTACCCGCTGGTGTGAAACACAGCGTTGCAGCCATCCCGATTCCGGGTCCACCTTGAAGTCGTAGGTCTGACTTCCCGAAACTACCGATTTTACTTTTCCCATACCCGTGGTTTCAAAAAACTCCTGATTGGAGTTTAACATGCCCAATCCCTGGATGACGACCGATTCTTCTGTAGATTTGGTCAGATAGTAGCGGTTGACCATCTGGACCGCCTTTGTGTTAAAATAGTAGGATATATCATTGGTCCAGTTACTCATGGGATATATGACGGGGTATACATATAGAAAGAGATTGCAAAAGCTTCTGAATGCATCGGGTCCGTAGGCCTCCTGCAGGGTTTTTATGACCACCTGCTGTTCGGTCGTATCGCTTGCATCAAAAGATGCCAGGGGAGCAAAAAGCTCCTCCAGTCCCTCGAGTCCCAGCACTTCTCCGCGTGATGACATCACCAAATGAAATGTTCCCTGTTCCAACATATTCACCATCTCTGTGAGCATGGTATCTCTTCCGGAAGAAGAGCTGATATCTATACCCATCTGGGGAGCCAGCATGGAGATCAGCAGGTCCCGGTATTGCACACTAAAGTGGATATGCTTGTTACTTTCGATGGAATCCACTTTGAATTCCAGGCGGGTCAGGTTGTAAAAGGATATCTCTTCACTGTCGATAGATTCAGAGTGGGTGCTTTGCTGAAGATCAGACTGCAGAAAGTAGCTTTCTCCAGCTTGTAGCCTGTATATTAGCTCGGCCTCCTGGGCCTTCACTTGTGTGAGAGCTATCAGAAACAGAATCAGGCCGGTGAATATACGTGCAACTTTCATGTGTGGATAAAAGTAGCAAATATTGTCATATTTCGTTTTGTTATTCAAATAACAATATATACATTTGTACTCTCTGAGAAGCGGGCTGAGCTGGCTTCAAGGTGCCATTAATTATCTGATCCGGAGGAAGATCTGAAGGTAAAGAGTTCAAGCTGAACACATTTCTTTATTGCTTCCAAAGGATCGTAAATCGATTTTAAATGATCTACGATCCACAGACCTGTGCCATAGAGGATAAAGCCATGGCCCCGTTTATCTCCGAAAAGGAGATCGAAGAGATATTACTTGAGGCAAAGCCCGATCGTGAAATGGTCCGTGCAATTATTGCCAAATCACTGAATAAAAAACGACTTTCCATGCAGGAGACCGCTGTGCTCCTTAATGCCTCCGATCCGGAACTGGTGGAGGAGATTAAGGCAGGAGCCCGGAAGCTGAAAGAGCAGGTGTACGGGAAGCGGATTGTACTGTTTGCCCCGCTATATGTGGGAAATCTCTGCGTTAATAATTGTGAGTACTGTGGTTTTCGTGCCTCCAATAAAAGTCAGAAACGCACCACCCTGACTAATCCGGAGCTGATCAAGGAGGTGGAGATGCTGGAGGAGATGGGACAGAAAAGACTGATCCTGGTCTATGGAGAACATCCTAAATATACTCCCGAATTTATTGCGGAGACAGTGCGTACGGTGTACCAGGTAAAGAAGGGGAACGGGGAAATAAGAAGGGTGAATATCAATGCTGCTCCACTTGATATCCAGGGTTTTAAAACTGTTCTGGATGCCGGGATCGGCACCTACCAGGTTTTCCAGGAAACCTACCACCGGGGCGCTTACTCCAAATATCATACAGGTGGATTAAAGAAGAATTATGACTGGAGGATCTCTGCGCTCGACCGGGCCCAGGAAGCAGGAATTGATGATGTGGGGATCGGTGCACTTTTTGGCCTGTATGACTGGCGTTTCGAGGTGCTGGGACTCATCCGGCATGTGAACCACCTGGAGGCTGTTTACAATGTGGGGCCCCATACCATTTCATTTCCCAGGCTCCAGAAGGCATCCAATGTAAAGTATGAAGATAAGTGGATTGTCAGTGATGCAGGACTTCACCCGCATGGTGGCCATTCTCAGGCTGGCTGTTCCCTATACCGGGCTGATCCTTACGGCCCGCGAACCTGCTGCCATCCGCGATGAGGTGCTTCAGTTCGGAGTCTCCCAGATAGACGGGGGTACTAAAATCGAAATGAAGGGCTATTCCGAGAAGGAGCAGGAACAGGACCTGGATTCTGAACAGTTTCAAATCAGTGACAACCGCTCCCTCGCTGAGGTAATGGAGGAGCTGATCGATAACGACTACCTGCCTTCTTTCTGTACGGCCTGTTATCGTACCGGGCGGACCGGTGAACACTTTATGGAGTTTTCCGTACCAGGCTTTATTAAACGCTACTGTACCCCAAATGCCATGCTGACCATGGCCGAATACCTGGAGGACTACGCCCGGAACGGTACCAGGGAGAAGGGTTACAGGCTCATCCGGAAGAACCTGGCTGAGATGGAGGAGGATAAATTCAAGGAAAAACTGGAAGAGCGTCTGGAGCTTGTAAAAAAAGGGGAGCGGGATCTTTATTTCTGATCTCCTGCCATTTCTTATATTTCCTCTGTAAAACTTTCATTTTCGTACTTACATCTTACGAAAATGAAAGTTATAGCAGGGAACTCCCATATTGTTTTTTATAAACCCAGTGTATTGTAATCATAAAAAACAATATGTACGTTTACATATGGTAAACTAAGATATGGCCGCTACATCAAAGAAAACATTCGGTACGGCACCGGTCTATTTTACGGCCATTGCCACCATCCTGGGAGCCGTCCTCTTCCTGCGCTTTGGATTTGCGGTGGGTACCCTGGGGTTCTGGGGAGTAATCGGGGTGATCCTGCTTGGACATATGGTAACCATCCCCACAGCCCTGGCCATCTCCGAAATAGCCACCAATAAGAGGGTAGAGGGGGGTGGAGAGTATTTCATCATCTCACGTTCCTTCGGACTTAATATAGGAGCCACCATCGGGTTTGCCCTTTTTATTTCACAGGCCATCTCTGTGGCCTTTTATATCATCGCCTTTACAGAAGCCTTTGAGTCGCTCTTTAACTGGTTCAATAACAGATTTGGCTTCTCTTTGCCCCGGCAGGTGATCTCTGTACCGGCCATGATTGGGCTTTCGATCCTGATCCTGAAAAAAGGGGCCGCTGTGGGTATGAAAACCCTCTATATGGTGGTGGCCATCCTGATTGTCTCCCTGGTTCTGTTCTTCCTGGGAAGCACCGAATATGCCGAAAGCCATACCTTCTCTTTTACCGAAGCTGTTGCGGGTGAAGGAGGACAGTTTTTCATTGTATTTGCCATTATTTTCCCTGCTTTTACCGGGATGACCGCCGGTGTTGGTCTTATCGGGCGATCTGAAGAAACCCGGAAGATCCATTCCCATAGGAACCATCATGGCCACCATCACCGGGATGGTGGTCTATTTTTTTATTGTCTGGAAACTGGCCTCATCGGCAAGTCCGGAAGCCCTCAGCGATCCGGCCAACCAGCTGGTGATGGGCGATATTGCCATTGCCGGTGGCTTGATCATCCCCCTGGGACTGGCAGCCTCTACCTTCTCCTCGGCCATCGGTTCCATTCTGGTGGCACCACGAACCCTGCAGGCCCTGGCCGGGGACCAGAGCTTTCCTTCCCGGAAGTTCAATAGATTCCTGAGCAAGGGCAGGGGAGAGACCAATGAACCCTTCAATGCCACCATTGTGACAGTAATCATAGCCCTGGTTTTTGTGGTCATGGGAGATGTGAATACCGTGGCCGGAATTATCACCATGTTCTTTATGGTTACTTATGGATCGCTCTGCCTGATATCCTTTCTGCACCATTTTGGATCGGCTCCCTCCTACAGGCCATCCTTTCGCTCCAGGTGGTTTATCTCCTTAATAGGATTTGTGGCTTCCATCTGGGTGATGTTTAAGATCAATACCCTGTTCGCCCTGGGTGCCTACCTGATTATGATCCTGCTCTACCTGTATATCAACAACTACCATAAGGACCGAAAGGGCCTGGTATCCATTTTTACCAATGCCCTTTTTCAACTGAACAGGAACCTGCACGTTTACGTTCAGCAGTCCAGGAGATCAAGAAGCAAAGAAGAGTGGAGGCCCAGCGCCATCTGTATCTCCAGGGACTCCTTTAAACGCGACGGTGCCTTCCAGTTGTTGAACTGGATCAGTCACAAGTACGGTTTTGGAACCTATATCCATTTGATCGAGGACTATTACTCCAAAGCAAGCCGCCAGAAATCGGAAGAAGAGCTGGAAAAACTGGTTAAGAGCTACCGTGGAAAAGGAACCCATGTTTACGTGGATACCATGATTTCTCCCTCTTATACTTCAGCTGTGGCCCAGGCCATTCAATTGCCCGGGATCTCGGGGATGGAGAACAACATGGTAATCTTTGAGTACGACCGGGGAGACCCTGAGAGCCTCCAGGAGATCGTGGAGAATTTTTCCCTGGTCCATGCAGGCATGTTTGATGTTTGTATTTTCGGAAGCTCAAAAAGATCCCTCAACTTTAAAAATGACATCCATGTCTGGATCCGGAGCGACGACTATGAGAATTCCCATCTGATGATATTACTCAGCTTTATTATCCAGGGGCACCCTGCCTGGCGGAGGAGCGAGATTAAGATATTTGATATCTGCAGCAGCGATAATGAGGAGGAGACCAGGAAAAAGCTGGAAGAATTGGTGCTTACCGGGCGCCTGCCCATTACCTCCAAAAATATCCAGGTGCTTGTGCAAGAGTCTGTTCCCAATACGCGCAGGCTGATGAATGAACATTCTGCCAATGCAGGCCTCTGCATCATTGGTTTTCATGCGGGAGCGCTGAAGAAACAGGGAATACGAACCTTTGACAGGTTTGATGACCTGGGCAATATCCTCTTTGTCAACTCCAACTCACAGAAAGAGATTGATTAAAGCTACTGCTTGTACATTTTATCCTTCAGGGCCTGGATTGATTCATCCTCAATATAGTCGTCGTAATCCATCAGTTTATCGATAATTCCATTGGGAGTAAGCTCAATGATCCGGTTGCAGACCGATTGAATCACCTCGTGGTCGTGTGAGGACATAAAGATGTTTTCGGGAAACTTAAGCAGACTGTTGTTAAAGGCCTGGATAGATTCCAGATCCAGATGGTTGGTTGGAGTATCCAGTATCAGGGCATTGGCGTTGGCAAGCATTAGCCGGGAGATCATGCAGCGCATTTTCTCTCCACCGGAAAGAACGGAAACTCGCTTATAGATATCATCTCCAGAAAAAAGCATTTTCCCCAGGTAACCGCGTATATAGGCCTCCATGGTATCGTCCGAAAACTGGCACAACCAGTCGAAGAGGCTCAGGTCGCTTTTAAAGAATTCTGAATTATCCACGGGAAGGTAGGCAGTGGTGATGGTTTGTCCCCATTGATAGGTCCCTGAGTCTGCTTTCAGATTACCATTGATAATCTCAAAAAAGGCTGTCATGGCCCTTGGATCCCTGGAGAGAAAAATGATCTTATCGCCCTTATTGGTCATGAAATTCAACATCCTTAAAGAGGATTGAGCCGTCTACACTCGCACTCAGTCCGACTACATCCAGTATCCGGTCGCCTACCTTGCGTTCCGGGGTAAAGATGATCCCGGGATACTTTCGGGTGGAAGGTTTAATATCTGCAATATTCAGCTTCTCAATCATTTTTTTGCGGCTGGTAGTCTGTTTTGACTTGGCCACATTGGCACTGAACCTGCGGATAAATTCCTGAAGTTCTTTAAGCTTCTCTTCTGCTTTCTTGTTTTGATTCTGCTGCTGCCGCAAGGCAAGCTGACTGCTCTGGTACCAGTAGCTGTAATTTCCGGCAAACATCTGGATTTTCCAAAATCGATATCCACCGTGTGTGTGCTGATGGCATCCAGGAAGTGCCTGTCGTGGGAGACCACCAGGACGGTATTCTCGTAATTGGAGAGGTAGTTCTCCAGCCACCTGACCGTATCCAGGTCCAGGTCGTTTGTGGGCTCATCCAGCAGTAGGTTGTCGGGTTTTCCGAAGAGTGCCTGGGCCAGAAGCACCCTTACCTTCTGCTTTCCACTCAGATCTTTCATAAGGCTCTGGTGCAGGGCCTCTTTGATCCCCAGGTTGCTTAGAAGGGTGGCAGCATCGCTTTCGGCGTTCCAGCCATCCATATCTGCAAACTCTTCCTCCAGTTCAGAAGAGCGAATGCCATCTTCATTGGAGAAGTCCTCCTTGGCATAGAGCTTATCCTTCTCCTGCATTACCTCCCAGAGCCGGCCATGCCCTTTTAATACAGTGTTTAAAACCGTCTCTTCATCAAAGGCAAAGTGATCCTGGCTTAAAACAGAAAGCCGCTCGCCCGGCCCCAGTGAGATGTGTCCGGCCGTGGTATCAATCTCTCCTGATATGGCTTTCAGGAGTGTTGATTTACCTGCCCCATTGGCACCTATAACACCATAACAGTTTCCCGAAGTAAACTTCATATTCACTTCCTGAAACAAGACCTGTTTCCCAAATTGTATTCTTAATCCTGCTACAGTGATCATATGATGATGAGCTTATGATTATATCAAAAAGGCTGCAAAGGTAGAGATTCATTTGAACATTACACTATATGGCGCACTCCACACAGTTCAAACTTTCAGGTCTGTATAATATCCTTCCTGCCGGAATAGGCTTGCCACATTTAATACAAATACCGAAATCGCTTGTTCCCACACGTGACAAAACCCGTTTCAGGTTTAGCAATTTCTGTTCTGCCTGTCGCAGGGAGGCTTCTGTGACACTTTTATTGTTTATGGCATCCATGCGGCTAATGCGTCCTATGGCATCATCCGGAGCCACAGGTTTAGTCAGCTCTTTATACTCTGCAATTAATTTTTCGGTCTTTGCAATCTCATCCAGAATGTTCTTTTCGATCTCCTCCTTCTTCATTGTCTATGATTTTGTAAATCAATCTTATCCAAAAATACAACTATGTTAAAAATTTAAAGGTAAACAGGAAATAATTATATCTTACAAGACTAACCCAAACGTAATACCATGGATAAAGCTTCAACCATTGTACTTGCTTCTTCATTGATTATTATTATGCTGGGCATGGGATTAGTCCCTTGTCGCTGATGATTTTAAAAGGATCGTCGTTTATCCCAAAGCCATCCTTGTGGGCCTGGTGAACCAATTGATTCTTCTTCCACTGAATTGGATTTGGAATCGCTGTGGTTTGTTCCCCCTGGCACCCGAAATTGCCATTGGAATCATGATCCTTGCAGCATGTCCGGGCGGCCCCACTTCCAACCTTATTGCCCACCTGGCCAAAGGGGATACAGCACTGTCGGTAACGCTGACAGCTTTAAGCAGTTTTATTACCATTCTGACCATCCCCTTTATCGTGAATTTTGCACTTGTTCATTTCCTGGATCAGGGCCAGATGATCAGGCTCGATGTGATTGATTCCATTAAGAATATTTTTGTGATCATCATCATACCCATCGCCATTGGGATGCTTATCAGGCACTACCGGGAAGGTTTTGCCCTGAAAATGGAAAGACCGGTGAGAATTGCATCGGCCATTGTACTGGCGCTGGTGATCATCGGTATTGTGATCAAGGAGAAAGAGAACTTCGTCTCCTACTTTCAGCAGGCCGGCATTGTGGCTCTCCTGCTCAATGTGAGCACCATGGTCGTGGGCTACTTTTCTGCGAGGTTGTTTAAGATTAAGGACAAAGAGAGCCCTCTCCATCTCCATCGAATCGGGCATACAGAACGGAACCCTGGCCATCACCGTGGCAGTGGTCCTCCTGGGGAGCACCGAATTTGCCATTGCCCCGGCCATCTACAGCCTGATCATGTTCTTTACCGGCGGAGTGGTCATCTATATCGGACTGAAAAGTGATAAGAAATATACAGAATAGTCAGTATTGTTAATACCTAATCTTATTTCAGATAATTACGTATCTTCGATATTCAGGTATTATATATTTTTTCCATTAAAAGACGAATTCCATGAAAAGTTATTCCCCGGTGCTGGTCACGCTAAGTTTGCTTGCACTGCTCTCAACCGGATGTAAGGAAAAGAGCTGCAAGTGCACTTCCTCCCCCCACTGTGCAGGTGGTGGAAGTAATCCAACAGGATGTTCCTGTTACAGAAGAGTTTGTGGGGCAAACCTACGGACTTTTCGATATTTCCATACAGGCCCGGGTGGATGGATTCCTGGAAGGAATACATTTTGATGAAGGACGAAGGGTGAAGAAAGGGGCAACTGCTGTACACCATGGATCCCCAACCTTTTGAAGCAAAACTGGCCGGAGCCATGGGGCAACTGGCTGAAGCCAATACCATGCTGGTAAAGGCGGAAAGTGACCTCATCCGGATTAAACCTCTGGCAGAAATGAATGCAGTGAGTATGAGTGATCTGGATGCTGCAGTTGCTGAACGTGATGCTGCAAAGGCATCTGTTATGCTGCAGAATCATCGGTATCATCAGCCAGGATTGAGCTGGGATATACCCGGATCTATTCCCCCATCAATGGCATTATAGGCAAAACAGAAGCCTATCCGGGCGACTATGTGGGAAAGGGGATTACCGATGTCATACTGAATGAAGTCTCAAGGATCGATACCATCCTGGTAAATTTTCACATCGGGGAGGAAAGGTACCTTGAACTTATCAGGTTTATTAACATAAACTGAGCCTGACAAGAATGAGAGTGTGGAAGGTAAGCAGGCATTAACCCTGATGCTTTCGGATGGTTCCATTTTCCCTCAAAAAGGGAGAATCAGATTTGTGAACCGACAGGTGAATGCAACCACAGGTACCATTTTGCTACAGGCATCCTTCTCCAATCCGGAATGGAATCCTCAGACCGGGCCAGTTTGCCAAGATTATTGCGGTGATCGAAGTAATCGATAATGGCTTACTCATCCCCCAGAGGTGTGTCCAGGAATTGCAAGGCAACTACAGTGTTTTTGTGGTGAATGATCAGGATGAGATAGAGTACAGGCAGATTGAAGTGGGCTCTACCTACCAGACCAGCTACCTGGTTGTCACCTCAGGTCTCGAGGCGGGAGACAGAGGTGGTGTATGAGGGATTGCAGAAAGTAAAGAGTGGAGAGAAAGGTAAATCCGGAGCTCCAGGAGATTTCCATTCCAGAATCAGAAAACTAAGATCCCATGGGTAATTTTTTCGTCAGAAGGCCCATTGTGGCCATGGTTATTGCCATTGTTATTTTGATTGTGGGGACCCTCTCCTTGCTCAATCTTCCCATGGAGCAGTATCCGAATATTACCCCGCCCATGGTGGAGGTAACTGCCAACTATACCGGAGCAAATGCATTGAATGTGGAGCAATCTGTGGCAACCCCCCTGGAGCAGCAGATCAACGGTGTGGACAATATGATTTATATGAAGTCCATCAATGCCAACGATGGCTCCATGAAGGTACAGATTACATTCGAGGTGGGAACAGATCCCGATATGAACACGGTTTTTTCACAGAACCGCGTTTCTTCCGCAACTCCCAAACTTCCTGAGGATGTGAAACGGATCGGGGTAAATACAGACAAGGTCATGAGTAGTATCATGGTGGCCCTGACTCTGTACTCCGACGGGCGCTACGACCAGGACTTCCTGGGCAACTATGCGCTGATCAATATCAAGGATATTCTGGCCAGGATTAAAGGGATAGGAAGAGTGGCTGTTCTGGGGACCAGTGACTACTCCATGCGCATTT
>CAVWDQ010000022.1:0-27871 GCA_963753765.1 uncultured Bacteroidales bacterium | reverse complement strand
AAGATTTACGATCAGATTTAAATAGTCGGGAGCATGCGAGCCAGAATGCTCACCTCAGAGCATAAAAAAATTCCCGGTGGGAATTGTGTCTTGGTCATTTCAGTTTCGATCCCAGGTTCTCTTCATAAGGAGACAGCCATCGAAAACATATCTTTATTTTGAGGCATCGTGGGCAAGACCTCAAATCGCTCAGAAAGAAATGAAAAGGATATATCACTTGGCTTTACCTGAAAAGCCCTTTCCATATGAAGAGTAAAACGATAATTTCCAGGAGGGATTCTATTGCCGAGACTAACCGTATAATAATTCCATAATCTGTCTAAGGAAGATATTCCGTATTCGCATCTATAACGCTTACTGGCAATCACTTCACCCGTGTCGAAGTTGAACACTTTTAAAGTAAAAGTAAAAATTGAAAGCCCAAGCTTATTAGCTCCAATAGCTCCATATGACCATACAATTCTTACAGTTTCGCCGGCATTAAAAGTTCTCTGAATACCATGAAATTCATCAAGATTACTTCGATCCCGGATGCTTAGATTTTGCCAGAACTTATAGGTAAATAATGCGGTTAATGTTGGCTTATCGAATGTAATACTATCCGAGTCTTCAAAAGCCGCTCTTAATGCATTTTTGTCATAGGGAGGAAGAGATTCACTAATGGGCCCGGATTCCTTATACTGAGATTCAGATTTGACTTCGCCAAAGTAGTCTGCAAATTGCTTTTCAAGTGATTGTCCGCTTAGATTACAACAAGCTGAATACGCAATAAAAATTATTAATATTAGTCGTCCAGCCATGGGTTTCATATTAATATGTAACAAGTTATGGAATATATGGATAAGATTCAATCCTGATTTTTCCATTCCAGGAACTGTTTTTCCATAGTCTCCACCCTCTCAGGAAAATCAGAAGCCAGGTTGTTGGTTTCCGTAGGATCTTCGGACAAATCATATAAATCCCAGGGATTCTCCTTTCCCCACCTCACCAGCTTCCAGTCTCCTTCACGGATGGCCTGACCATTGGACCATTCCCAGAACAGCGCTTTTGAGCGGGTCGACTCTTCTCCGCGTAATGCAGGCATCAGGCTCTCGCCCTGTAATGGAGTAATCCCGGTGCCATTGAATTCCTCAGGATATGTTGCTCCTGTAATATCCACCAAGGTGGCCATGATATCGATGAAGTGCCCCGGGAAGCGGCTGAATGTTCCGGGAGCTAATCTTACCTGGCCAGTGGGCAATCAGCGGGGTATTGATCCCTCCCTTCGTAACTGTAATTCTTATAGTAGCGGAAAGGTGTATTGGATACATTGGCCCATTGGGGGCCAAGAGAGGACCAGCGGGTCATGGTGCCGATCTCCCCGTAATCATCATCTATGTGGACCATTTCAGCAGAGGCCCCATTATCCGAAACAAACATGATCAGTGTATTCTCTGCCCTTCCTGTCTCCTCCAGAGCTTTCAATACCCTGCCTATATTCTGATCCAGCCGGTCGATCATGGCTGCATAGACTTCCATTTTTCTGATCTCTTCACTTTTTATCTCTGCATCAAGGGTGTCCCAATCGGGGTAAGTGGCCATGGAAAGTCTGTAAGTTTCATCAATCAATCCCGTCTCCAATTGCTTAGCGTAGCGCTTTTCCCTGATGGCATCATATCCCCTATTATATTTCCCTTTGTATTTCTGAATATCCTCCGGCCAGGCCATCAGGGGATCGTGGGGAGCCGTATAGGCCAGGTACAGAAACAGGGGCCTCGTCTCATTGCGATATTCATCCAGCCACTCCAGCGCATAGTGTGTAAAATAGTCGGTGGTATAAAAATCTGATGCTTCCGGGGTGTAGGGGGCGTACATCATACTATCGATGCACCAGGCACGCTTAGCTTTTTCGCCGGTCCAGCTTTTTCGGGCAGGAACGCCCTCACCGGGCCGTTGAACACCCGGATTGAAATGATTACAGGCACCGTCCTTTAATCCATAATAGTGATCGAATCCTCGGTAGATGGGATTTTCCACACCATGATGCTTCCCCGACCAGAGGGTGATATATCCGGCCTCACGCAAGACTTCTCCCAGGGTGACTGCATTTTTCAATGGCTCGGTGTAAGTCTTAGCATAACCATTTTGCTGGGCGTAAACACCCGTTAGCAGGCAGGCCCTGGAGGGAAAACATTTGGACGTATTGTGGAATTGGGTAAAGCGCATGCCCTGCTTTGCCAGTTGGTCAATATTCGGAGTGCTGATCTCACTTCCATAACAGCCCAGGTCGGACCAGCCCAGGTCATCGGCAGCGATCAGGATGATATTGGGGAGTTCTGGTTGTGAACATGAATGGAACAATAGGGATAGGACCAGGGATAATATCCACGCAGCTTTCATCTTAGCAAGATAAAAGATTTATTACTATTTTAAGGCAAAACTTTTTCCATGGGCCTGAAGACAAGACTGCAGCTTTCCACCATGATGTTCCTCCAGTATTTCATCTGGGGAACCTGGTATGTGACCTTAAATACTTACCTGGGCGAAGGACTTGGTTTTACGGCAACCCAGATTGGGCTCTGCTATGGCACCTTTGCCATTGCCTGCATGATCTCCCCTTTCTTTGTGGGGCTTATCGCTGATAAATTCTTTGCCACGGAAAGGGTTTTGGGCTTTATGCACATACTGGGTGCCGGACTTCTGATACTGGCCTCCAGAGCAACTACCTTCCAGTTCTTTTACCCGGCCCTGCTGCTTTATACACTTACCTACGCCCCCACCATGGCGCTTACCAACTCCCTGTCCTTTCACCAGATGGACAATCCGGGGAAACAGTTTCCCGGAGTAAGGGTGCTGGGAACCATAGGCTGGATCGTGGCCAACAATGTGATTGGCTGGCTGGGTTATACCCTTACCGTGGAACAGCTCTATGTGGGAGCTGCAGCATCGCTGATGCTGGGCCTGTATAGTTTTACCCTTCCTCATGTGCCTCCAAAAAAGGAGAAGAAGGCCAGCTTCAAGGAACTTATCGGACTGGATGCCTTAAGTCTGTTTAAGAACCGGTCCTTTGCCACCATTATGATTGCCTCGGTGCTGATCTTTATTCCGGTTTCCTTCTATTTTGGCTTTACCGCCTCATTTATGTCGGACATTGGAATCGATCCGGACATTATTCCTAACAGGATTAGTATGGGACAGATGGCAGAAATACTGTTCATCCTGATCCTGCCCTTCTTTATCACCCGCTTCGGGGTGAAACGGGTGCTGTTTATCGGGATCGTTGCCTGGATGTTACGTTTCCTCCTCTTTGCCAATGGGAATGCGGAAGGCGGCGTCTGGATGATCTATACTGCCATCATTCTTCACGGAATCTGTTATGACTTCTTTGTAGTTACCGGTCAGATCTTTGTTGATGAAAAGGCCCCTGATCATCTGAAGAGTTCGGCTCAGGGACTGATCACCTTTGCCACCTACGGACTGGGAATGCTAATCGGGACCTGGTTTGCCGGGACCACCATTGACAGGCTTACCACAGGTGGAGTGGCCGATTGGGATAAGATCTGGTACGTGCCTACCATGATCGCTGCTGTAATACTGGTGATCTTTATCTTTCTTTTCAGGGAAAAAAAGAAGGCCGCAGCGTAAACCACGGTGAGGAATCAGAATTTCCTCCCCAGTGCAACTAAGCCTTTAATCTTCAGGGCGCCCAGGAGGCCGTACCTCTCTATGATCATTCTTTTATACATCTCCATGCTATCTTTTGGTGGAAGCTCCACCTTATCTTTTTCAAGCAGAGAGATCGCATCAAACTCGCAGACGTTCAGACAATTCCCGCAACCTATGCATTTTTCCTGCACTACTTCGGTGTGACTATTTACTGCTACCAGGGCATCCATCTGACAAATCTCCATGCATTCTCCACAGGCAGTGCACTTCCCTGCTTCAATCTTTGCATAAAAGTTTGTCTGCAAAAATTCGCCCGGATTGGGGTATTTCTTTGCAGCCGTCAGCACACCGCAACAGCACCCACAGCAACAGCAAATAAATCCAGGGTCCTGGTTATTTGCCGGCTGCAGAACCATTCCTTCCTTTTCCGCCCGTGATACCAGGCCAATCATTTTCTCCTTCGAAACTTCACGTGCCACACCCTTGTCCATCATAAACCAGGCTGACTTCCCCAGTGTAAAACAGGTTTCCAGGACCTTGGTCTGCTTGCAGGTTTCCCCCATTTTTTCTTTTGCCTGGCGACAAACACAGTTCATTACTGCAAAGGGTCCGGTTGACTTTTCGATCATTGTCCGTGCATTGTCATAACTGCCCACCAGGAATTCCGGATCCACCCTAATATTTACAGGAATGGTCCGCATCTGCTTGGTTCTGGCTTTCAGAAGAGGTTCAGCAAAACCTTCATCCTCGTATTTGAAGAAGTCCTCGGCAAGCTCTTTGGTGATTCGGTTCACCTGGTGTTCAAAAATGCCTATGGCCAGGGGAAGTTTGCTGTACATGCGTCCCTTCTTCGGATGAGGCACTGCAAGGATGGCCCCCTTATCAAAAAGAGTATCTAAACTGGATTTTAATTGCTCTTTGCTTATCTCACCATCCCTAAAGCGACGATGGATCCTGTCCAGTGGCTCGGGCAGAGCGCTTAATTGCAATGCAATTCTGGCTTCCTCTTCATCAAATAGATGCTTCAGAAGGCTTATCTCAACGCCGGATTTGGTTTCAGGAAAGGGGACTGGCATTTTGTCCAGATGGCGTTGAAGCTGGCGATATATATCTGTTTCCATACCTGACATGTTATAACAAAGGATACAAAGTCAATTCATGTTCTTATTTTATCTTCTGTAAAATTTCCCCGCTGGCCTTATCTTTCAGGATCAGTTTCACCGTTCCATCGGGGATCATTTCCTCTTTGATCAGGTAGTATTTTTTGTCGTACTCCTTTAGCTGGGGGCCACCCGAAACTTCTTCACTGCCACGCCAATCGTCCATTTCTATGGGCTCCCATTTTTTGGATTTTGATGAAAGATAACAGGCATCCATAATGGCATTGACCACATAGCCGTCATAAAAGGTTTCCATGGGCTCTTTACCCTCATCCATGGCATCGAACATATCGGTGAACATGAAATCGTATCCCAGGGAGTTGACCTCATCCCCCACCGGGAAAAGCCAGCCCGTAGCCGATTCGGCCTTCTCTGCCACATAATCGCCTTCGCCCACAGCTGTATACATTTCAAAGCCGGTACGAAGAAAGTGGTTCAGGAAAATGGTTCCCTCCACACCCATGACCTCATCCCGCAGATCCATCCCACCGCGGAAACACCAGCTTACTTCGAACTGAGCAATGGCACCCGAGGCATATTTCACCAGGGCTATGGCATGATCCTCAGCCTCGATGGGTTTCACCTGGGTATCGGCCCAGCACATCACTTCAACAGGTTTCACATCCTTGCCAATATAGTTTCGGGCAATCTCAATGCAATGACAACCCAGGTCTATAATAGCACCACCCCCCGACAGCTCAGGATTCCAGAACCAGTCGCTGTGCGGACCCGGATGGGTTTCACGGGCACGTACCCAGAGAATATCGCCCAGGGCCCCGTTCTTTACCGATTCAACGGCTTTCAATGTTTTAGGCGTATAACACAGGTCCTCCAGATAACCGTGAAATACCCCATGCTTTTCCACCAGATCCAGCATCTCTTTGGCCTCTGCAGCATTGCGTCCCAGGGGTTTGGTGACCAGGATGGCCTTGCCTGCTTCGGCAGCCATTCGTACTGCTTCCAGGTGCTGAAAATTGGGAAGTGCCACAATCACGGTGTCGATATCGGGATGAGTGACGGCCTCTTTCATATCAGTGGTCCAGTGAGGAATTCCATGTCTTTCTGCCACCTTTTTTGCGCTGGCTTCGCTCCTGGAATAGACCAATTCCACCCTGTCGGGCCTACGGTGTCCATGCAGGGCATGCACATAAAAATCGCCTATAAATCCGCCACCAAGCATGGCTATTTTCTTTCTCTTCATCATTTCTGCGAGTTTATTCGGGTGTGCTTTTTGAGAAAACTAAAAATATAAAAAGTTTGAGATTAAACTGTTTCCTTCCTGGCTTGTTTATAAAAAAACTACTGCCATGAAATCACTTAGCAAGGATCAGATTAAACAATTCCAGGAAGATGGTTATATCCTGTTTAAAGGTCTGTATGATGCGGAGGAGATAGAAATGCTTCGATCCACTGCGCAGGCTGACAGGGAACTGGATAAACACTCCTTTTCCAGGGCAGACGGAGAGGGCGGCAAGGTGCGCTTATCGCTATGGAATCATCCGGGAGATAATATCTATGGAATGTTTGCAAGGTCCCGTAGAATGGTGAACAAGGCCGAAGAACTACTGGGAGATGAGGTTTACCACTATCATTCCAAAATGATCCTGAAGGACCCGAAGATAGGTGGAGCATGGGCCTGGCACCAGGATTACGGATACTGGTATCAGAACGGACTCCTGTATCCCGATCTGGTCAGTGTATTTATTGCAGTGGATAAAGCCACACGCGAAAACGGCTGCCTGCAGGTGATCAGGGGATCTCATCTTATGGGCAGGATTGATCACATACTGACTGGAGATCAGGCCGGGGCAGATATGGAACGGGTAAATGCCTGCCTGGAGCGAATGGAACTGATTTATTGTGAGATGGATCCGGGAGATGCCATCTTCTTTCATTCAAACCTGCTGCACCGCTCGGATCAAAACAAATCCGAGAATTCAAGGTGGGCCATGGTTTGCTGCTATAACACGCGAAGCAATGATCCCTATAAAGAATCACACCATCCGGGCTATACTCCCCTGAAGAAAAGTAGATGATTCCATGATCAAGAAGGTTGGTGCGCTTAGCTTCGAGGAAGGAACGCAGACCTGGCTCGATCCGGATAAGGATGAAAGTGCCAGCAGTCTTGATCACACATGACCGGACTTGAGTTATTCCTTATAGTTCCAGAGTAATTCCATAGTAAGACCGCCTGCACTCTCCAGATCGATATACTCATAACGACCCGATCCCGGCTTGCCCTTCTCACCCCATGTTCCTCCCATGGAGACTAAAAATCCCTGAGATGTGTAGTCCTTTAAAACTTCGTCCATATCCTTGACAGAATAGGCCAGATGATGGATTCCTTCTCCATGCTTATTAATGTGGTCCTCATATACGATGGGAGGTTTTACCGGAATACACCATTCATAGGCGACAGATCCATGACGCTGCCATCCCTGGATCAACTCATGATCTGCTGGCTCGCCATAGTACATAGGATTGCCCAGTTCCGGGTAACTGATCTCCAGTTCGGGTAAACCGATTTCCTGCCAGTAACCTGATACCGCCTGGGGGTCCCGAATGGCAAATGCATACTGATTGAGTTCCAGTTTGAGCCGGTTATCATCACATAAAGCAGTTTGAATACTCTGTCCTTTATCCTCATAAGTGAATCCAAGGATGTATTTGCCTTCCGGCTCCGTATTCATCAAAACAAATGCCAATTCCCCCTCACTTGTTTTTATGCTGATTTTATCAAGAGTCTCAATACCCAACTCATTCAGGCGTCCAATTTCATTTTTAAGCTCATCAACATCCTGTATTCTGTGAATCAAACTCATAGCCGCATCACCATGGGCCTCATGGAAGGTCCTGAATATGGATTCTCCTTCAAGAGGTTGAATCCAGTTTACATGCGCGCCTCCAAGGTTGGCACATATAAGCCTTGCAGTACTGCTGTGGTCTGTATTCCAGGACTTTATTTCAACCGTTCCCATGTCCATGAACTGAGAGAAACCCAATAATTTGTAATTCGACATGGTACCCTCCACATCGGATACGACCCAGAGCACCTGATCAACTTCCTTATAGCCATTGGGCAGGTCTGCAGATATTACTCCTGTTGCAGAAAGGGCCAAAACGCAACTCAGTATCAATAACTTTTTCATTACTTGTGTTTTATCTTGATTATTGGTCCAGATTCTTTTTCCGGAGCAGGGCCTCCAGGTAGTAATAATCTGCATAGTTCAGGGGAACATCCACCTCCGAATCCATTGGTTTGGCACCCACCGAATGCCCCAGGATAAACCCATAATTCTCACCCGGTGCTGAAGCATAAGTAGTTCCAAGGCTGACCATAATCTTATCTGCCTTATCCTTGTAATAGGCTCCGTTTTCAGAGTATCTGCACAATTCGTATAGAGCGGAAGCCATAATAGCTGCTGCGGAAACATCCCTGGGCTCATCGGGGATGCCGGGAGCATCGTAATCCCAGTAAGGAACCAGATCTTCAGGCATATTGGGATGTTCCAGGAGGAAATCGGCAATATTTTCTGCCTGCCTCAGGAAATCCATTTGATCCGTCAGCCGGTAAGTCATGGTATAGCCATAGAGTCCCCAGGCCTGCCCACGTGACCAGGCCGATTCTTCGGAATATCCCTGATGGGTAGCCTTCTGGCGCACATCACCGCTGATGGTATCGTAATCGACCACGTGCACCGAAGAATTATCTGCACGAAAATGGTTCTCCAGGGTGGTTTGGGCATGCTTAAGGGCAATGTCGCGATAGACCGGGTCGCCCGTCTGTTTGGAGGCCCAGAAAAGTAACTCCAGGTTCATCATATTATCGATAATCACCGGGCACTGCCAGTTTTCCTGATTGAAGTCCCACGAACGTAGACAACCTACATAAGCATAATAGCGGGCAATCAGTGTTTTAGCTGACTGCTCCAACACCGGTATATATGATACATCACCGGTAAGCCGCAGGGCATTTCCGTAACTGCAGAACATCCTGAATCCCACATCATGATTGGAGCCATTGTACATCTGATCCTCCAGAGTCTCTGTGTATTTGATTGCCCTCTCTTTCCAGTGCTCATCTCCGCTTAGCTCAGACATATACCACAGGGTTCCGGGGTAGAACCCGCTGGTCCAGTCACCCACTGAACATACATACAGCGATCCTTCCTTGTTGATGGTCCTGGGCATGACCCGCTCTTCTCCACTGGAAGTGAGAGGATCCTCAGACTGCACCCTGACAATGTTCTCATCCAGCAAGTCCAACTGCTGGCCAATCTGCTCCAGGGTGATCCCCTCGGGTTTGCCGGAAGGGGTATTGCATGAGTAAAACAAAAAAAGTATTATACCTGCGGTCAATAAAATTTCCTTTTTCATGGATTTGCTTCTTATGTTAAGGTGTATTCAGATAATTTTCTCTCAGGTAGTCCGGGTCGTATTCGGGGTTGGGATCCATGCCCTTTGCTCCCACCTCCTTCTGCCAGGCATGCAGCAGCTGCAGCATCTCCCCGGCTTTCTCAGGCATTGATTCGGCCAGGTTGCTTGTCTCACCGATATCTTCATCCAGCTTGTATAGTTCCACCGTTCCCGGATCAAAAAATTCAATTAGTTTATAATCCCCGACCCTTACTGCCGCACCTGGTTTTCCTCCCTGGTTGCCGTAGTGGGGATAGTGCCAGAAAAGAGGGCGTTCTTCCAGCTTTCCTTCACCTGAAAGCAATGGAGCCAGGCTCACACCATCCATGTGCTGCTCCGGCATCAGATCCAAACCTGCCATCTCAAGGATGGTTGGGTAGAAGTCGGTACTGGTCACCGGAACATCCGACAGGGTTCCCTGCGAAACTGAACCGGGCCACTTGATAAACATGGGTTCACGGATTCCACCCTCGTACATCCAACCCTTTCCGGCCCTCAGGGGTAAGTTGGAAGTGGGAGATCCTTCGGCCGTAGCCAGTCCGCCATTATCGGACATAAAAAAGACGATCGTATTTTCATCCAGCTCCAGCTCTTTCAACTTTTGCATCAACCTGCCCACGTTGGAATCCAGGGTCTCGATCATACTGGCATAAACGGGATGTCCCTGCACCGTGCGCTCAATAAATCTACCCCTGGGTGGCGCATATTTGATCCACTCCCGCTCGGTGGTTTCCATGCTTGCCGGATCCAGACCAAGTTTCTCAATCTTATTCTCATACTTCTCAATAAGCTCGGGCTTGCCCTGAAGGGGTGTATGAACCGTGTAGAAGGAGAGATATAAGAGGAAGGGCCCTTCATCGTTTGCCTCCAGGAAAGTGATAGATTCATCTGTGAGCCTGTCGGTCAGGTTCTCCCCTTCCGGTCCGCTTTCCAGCCTGGGATTTTCATAGGGACTGAAATATCCTCCCATTGGAGAACCCTTGGCCCATCCTCCCTTGTTGATCTCAAATCCCTGGTTTTCGGGCCAATAGACCGAATCCTGGCCCATATGCCATTTCCCTGCAAAAAAAGTCTTATAACCCGCCTCCTTCAGGGCTTCGGCTATGGTAAACTCCTCCAGTTTCATTTCCAGTTCAAAGTCCCTGGAAAGCATTTTATCGCAGGGCAGTCCGGAGGAATGTACCTGTCGCCCTGCAATCCAGTCAGTAACACCCGTCCGTGCCGGGTATTTTCCAGTCATAATACTTACCCTGGTCGGGGAACAAACCGGGCAGGCAGCATAGGCACTGGTAAAGCGCAAGGATTCTCCGGCCAGTTTGTCTATGTTTGGAGTTTCATGGAAGGTGCTCCCATAGCAGCCCAGGTCGGACCATCCAAGATCGTCCACCAGAATGAAAACAAAGTTGGGTGAGTCCTTCCTGCCTGTGGAATTAGTGCATGAATAGCCTGTGAGGAAGGCCAGGGTAATCAGGGTAAAAAACCGGGATCTCATTCTGATTGAATTAATTGCAGTTTAGTAAGCTTATTGGCTCATCAAGATATAAAATATCTGTCTGCAATCGAATCAGAATTCCTTAATTCAGTATATTTAAAACCACCTTCAATTAAATCTGCTTAAAATGAAAAGTATTGCTAAAGTCCTCCACATAAGCCTGTGGATAATCCTGTTCCTCGGATTCACAAATATGCTTACTTCGTGTATACAAAGTAAGCAGTCTGGCCCTGAAGCAGAAGAGGAAACATGGCAGGAAATCCTGGAAAATGACCTCAACCTCCTGGGTCACCGGAACTGGATCCTGGTGGTGGACAAAGCTTTCCCGGAGCAATCATCTCCGGGCATGAAGTACCTCTATGTGGAACAGGATCTCTTACCCACCCTGGATCATGTACTTGATGCGATAGATAAAAGCACACACGTAAAGCCCATAATATACCAGGATAAAGAGCTCTCCTATATTTCCGAAGATCAGATTCAGGGTATTGAATCATTCAGGAAGGAAGCAGCAAAAACACTGGAAGGAAGAGGTGTTAATACCTTGCTTCACGACGATGTATTTAAACTGCTCGATGAAAGTTCTTCCCTTTTCAGAGTGCTGGTGATCAAGACCAACTGCAGCATCCCATATACCTCTGTCTTTATGCAACTGGACTGCTCCTACTGGGGGCCCGAAAATGAACTTGAGCTCAGGGAGCGGATGTCAGGACCTGATCTGCTTTTAGTACTGATGAAAAGCATCTGAAATAAATGAAAGGACCGAGGGCAGTGATTCACGCCAGTAGGTCCAGGTATGCCCTCCATCCCGGGTTCTGTATTCATGGGGAATCTCCTTCTTACGCATGGCGATATGAACAAGGGAGTTGCCTTCGTAAAGGAAATCGTCATCACCACAATCTATATACCAGCGGATATTATCAATTGAATCTTCCGGCATGTTTTCAATGAGGTAGAGGGCACTATGTGTCTTGAAGTACGCTTCCAATTCTGATTCTTTTAAATCCTGCATCCCTCGTCTTTCTGCATAGGATTTCATATCGTCCATACTTAGAGGGCCACAGGAGGCACTTAAGGGGCACGCCGAGGAAAATAGTTCTGGATGGTGCAAGGCATACATGAATGTGCCCCCCCCGCCCATGGAGAGTCCGGAGACAGCCCGGTACCTTTTTTCGCCCTTTATCCTGTATGTTTTTTCTACATAAGGAATAAACTCATCAAAGAAAAAATCTTCATATCGCCACTCTCCATCAGGGGAGTTAAAATAACCACGCTGTCCTGACATTGCATCCGGCATGACGATGATCATAGGGGTGGCCAGACCTGAATTTATGGCCTTATCAGCTATATGCAGTACTTCACCGAATTGAACCCAGCCGGTCTGATCATCGCCTCCCCCATGAAGCAGGTACAATACCGGATAGCTGCGTTCGGAGGATTCATAATCGGGAGGGAGATAGATAGCATAGTTCCTTTCCATGTTCAGGATTTCGCTCTGCATGGTCAGCTTGTCAGAAACTTTCCCCGTTTGCGCAATGAGTAAGGCCGGGGCAATGATGAAAATGATCAAAAAAAGACGGGATTTTTTCATGGGATCTGTTTTAAGAAAACTAATGAAATTAAAATTTTTACTTTGACTTATCAGGTTTCATCCACTCAACCTTTAGCGTGGTTTGATGCTTTTTTTGCAGGATTTCTCCATACAGTTCTGGTCTACGGGCTTTACGGTAACGGTATCCTCCTGCCAGTAGCAGCTTATCGGGTGTGCAGGTGGCCACCACCACCTCTTCGTCCATGGAACGGCATTCTGCCAGAATCTCACCAAAGGGATCCAGGATCATGGAGTTCCCATTCTTCAGCTGGTCGTCGTCGGGACCAATAGGGTTTGAAAAAATGGCATAGATCCCATTATCATAAGCCCGTGCAGGCAGCCATCGCATAAGCCACCCTCTCCCCTTGGGCCCCTCGAATTCCTTCCGCAGGGATTCTGGATCTTCATGCCTGTTGTCCCAATATTTCCGGTCCACCCATCCCCTGCCAGGCATGGGTGAAGGAGTACACCCGGTAACATGAGGCATAAAGATGATCTCGGCGCCCAGCAGTGTGGTTGCCCGGACATTTTCAATCACATTGTTATCGTAACAGATCAGAATCCCGCAACTGCACCCAAAAAGGTTAAATACCACATACTCGTTACCTGCCGAGAGGTACTGGCTGATAAAGGGATGAATTTTTCTGAATTTTGTAACAAGACCCTCACCTGTCACACATATGTATGTATTATAAATCTGATCGCCCTCCCTTTCTAAAAGACCTGCGAGCAAAGCCACATCATATTTACCGGCTATCTTTATCAACTGCTTTACGCTATCACCTGCAGGAACTTCCTCCGTCAGATTAAGAATCTCATTGCGAGAGAGCTTCCTTAAAAAGCTGTAGGAGGTGATGCATAATTCATGAAATGAGACCACCTGTGCACCCTTTGCTGCCGCCTCAGCAGTCAAAGATTCGATCCGTGATAGATTGTATGCTTTGTCCCCGTTCCTGGCTGTAAACTGAGCTGTGGCGATATTGAGTTCCTTCATTCATTAAAAATAACGGAATATTACATAAGGCTCCCCATAATCGATATAAAAGAAATTTTCGATATGTTTGTTCTTTATGTCTCCCAGACGTAATTCCCAGAACATAAATATTGCTAAAACATGTCCACAGCTCATATCCTGATTATTGTCATAGCAGCTGTTTCTCTACTCCTTATCATGGTGCTGAAATTGAAGATCAGCGCCTTTATTTCACTGCTTGTAACCTCCATGTTTGTTGGCATTCTATCGGGGATGCCCCTTCAGGATATTCTGGTGAGTATTCAGGACGGAATGGGAGGAACCCTCGGATTCGTTGCTGTAGTTGTGGGTCTGGGTGCCATTTTCGGACAGATCCTGGAAAGCTCGGGGGGCGCAGAGTCCCTTGCTCATCATCTGGTAAAAAAGTTCGGTACCGACAGGGCATCCTGGGCCATGGTCCTTACCGGTTTTATTGTGGCCATTCCGGTTTTTCTTGATGTGGGATTAATCATCCTTGCCCCTATCATATATGCTTTATCGAGGGATACAAAAAGATCACTCTTATATTACGGGATTCCTTTGTTGGCAGGCC
This sequence comes from uncultured Bacteroidales bacterium, assembly GCA_963753765.1. Classification (GTDB taxonomy): domain Bacteria; phylum Bacteroidota; class Bacteroidia; order Bacteroidales. Next base: position 14,002 of record CAVWDQ010000022.1, on the reverse strand, counting down.
TGGCAGTTACACACAGCTTTATGCCACCAACACCGGGACCCATTGCTGTAGCTGAAATTCTGGATGCCCAACTGGGATGGGTGATATTCTTTGGCTTCATCCTTGGAATCCCAACCGCCATCATCGCAGGTCCCGTTTTTGGAAAGTATATTTCAAAGAAGATATATATCCAGCCGCCAGAAGATATGTTCCCGGTTGATTCTTCCGCCGCATCTTCAGGAGAAAAACTTCCATCCTTCCGTTCCATTGCGCTTTTAATTGCCGTGCCATTGTTCTTAATCCTGGTCAACACTTTTACTTCAGTTTTAGTGGATAAAGGTGTTGTTCCAGACACTGTTGTAACAGATATTCTGATTTTCCTGGGGCATCCCTTCAGCGCTCTTATTATTGCAGCCCTGCTGGCTGTCTATTTTCTGGGAATCAGAAGAGGAAAGTCAAAGCAAGAACTTCTCGATTTAAGCACAAAGGCTTTGGGCCCGGCCGGTATTATCATACTGGTAACTGGTGCAGGCGGTGTACTGAAGCAGATTCTGGTTGACAGTGGGATTGGTGAAATGATGGCCAATTCCATTTCAGACTCCGCAATGCCACCAATTTTCCTTGCCTGGATATCTGGCAGCCATTGTAAGAGTAACACAGGGATCGGCCACCGTAGCCATGATCACTGCAGCGGGAATTATGGCCCCGGTACTTAGCTTCATTAATCCGGGAGCTCCTGAGCTGGCTTTGATCGTAATCTCAATTGCTTCGGGAGCAACCGTACTATCGCATGTTAATGATAGTGGATTCTGGTTGGTGAGTAAATACTTTGGAATGGACGAAAAACAAACTCTCCGATCATGGACCATGATGGAAACTATTATCGGCGTTTGCGGACTTGCATTTACCATGCTGGCAAGTATATTTGTATAGCGTATCAGGCAAAAAGGTGCATTGGATTCATATCTAAAAACTCTTGCCAGGGCATCCCCTGGGAACCAACCATGAGTATTTTATGAGGGCTGAATTTTTGCTGAAATGCTGCCATCCCGGAAGTCTTTTCTGAAACGCCGCTTTTCACTTCTATTCCAATAGCCCTGTCGTGCAATGATATTACAAAATCAATTTCATCGTTTCGATGCCTCCAGTAGTAGAGCTGGAAATCTTCCTGAAGAGACCATGCCAGGAGGTGGGCTCCAATGGCCGACTCAACCCTTCTGCCCCAATACTGTGATTGAGATAAGGCCTCGGACAACAAGAGCTGTTGCTGGGCGCTAATGAAAGCTGTGTTATGAACCTGAAACTTGGGACTGGACGATCTTTGCCGGAGTATTCCGGAGGAGTATTTCTCAATTCCCTTTAACATTCCACTGGTGTCAAGCAAATGAAGGTAATGTGCAAGTGTTGTCGTATTACCCGCATCTGCAAGTTGTCCCATTATCTTAGTGTATGAAAGGATCTGTCCAGAGTATAAACAACCAATTTCAAACAATCTCTTCAATAAAGCCGGTTTATCCACCCTGGTCAGCATAAGGATATCCCTGGAGATACCCGGCTCAATTATGGAATCCAGTATATAGCTTTTCCATCGTTCTTCCTGGTCGATCAATCCCATGGCCCCAGGATAACTACCGTACCAAACATACTGCTCGGCCGATAAGCCAAATGCTTCTTTGATTTCAGTATAGGTCCAGTGTCCCACATAAATGCTCTCATACCTCCCAGCCAGGGATTCTGTCAATCCCTTCTGTATCATCAGGCGGGAAGATCCAAGCAATATCACTTTCAGAAGAATGCCGTTCCGGGTATCCGCATCCCACTCCTTCTTCACAGTTTCACTCCAATTCTCTATCTTCTGGATTTCATCGATCACCAGGACCGCTTCTTCTTGCCTGGTTCCGGCTAGCTGCAATCTGGCAACTTCCCACTGTTGACTGATCCATGTTCCTCCGGGTATGATTACACCATCTGTGGATACATAATGCAGCGGAAGATTTGTATGCCTGGCAAATTGAGTAACAAGAGTGGTCTTCCCCACCTGTCTGGGCCCATATAAAACCTGAATGAACCTTCTTTCCTCCAGTTCAATCCTATCTACAAGTATCTGTTTATGAGGTCGTTCAAACACTATTTACAATTTACTCAATATAACGAGTAAATTTACTCAATAAAATGAGTAAATCAAAATTCCCAGGTTTTATTAAATTTAAAACATGATTCCTGCTTTCGCCCATAGCATCCTCCTGACAGGCTTGAAAAAAGGAGGTGAGGTACTGATCGATCACCTTGGCAGAACTACCAAAGCCACCGAGAAAGAGAGCATCAGTTCGGTGGTCACCGAAGCCGACCTGGCCTCGGAAAAAGCCATCCTTGAGGTGCTCCATGGAGCCCCTGAGGCTTTTAATGTGATTATGCGAGGAGACCGGGTATATCGACAAACAATCCGAATACACCTGGGTGGTGGATCCGCTGGATGGAACCTCCAATTTTGCAGCTGGATTGCCCTGGTTTGGGGTGATCATCGCCCTGTTCAAAGGAAATACCCCGGTTCTGGGCGGCATGTACCTTCCAGTGGATCACAACTCTATCTGGCAGAAGCCGGTGGTGGTGCCACCCGGAACGGAGAACCCATCAGCGTCACAACATCGGCCAATTTGTCGGAACAGCTGGTAGCCTACTCTTTTGATTTCAGTGAAGATCAGGCAAAAACCAGAGCCGAAATGGAGATAATGGCCAGTTTATCCAGAAAGGTGAGAAACATACGGTCCACCAACTCCCTGCTCGATTTCTGTTATACCGCTGATGGCCGCCTGGGTGCAGCCTTAAACCAGACCACCAAAATCTGGGATATTGCGGTCCCCTGGCTTATGATCCGTGAGGGGGGTGGAACAGTTACCGACATCCATGGCCAGAGATCGAATTCGACCTATCTGCCGAAGCAGTAAACCATAACTATACCATTATTGCCAGTGGGGCAGGATTGCATAAGGAACTTTTAGTTCGACTACAAAACATGCATTATGAATATATTAAGATTGCTCCCCGTAATTCTTTCATTTGGCTTACTGGCTGCTCATTTTTCAAGGGCAAATCTGTTCCCGCTGGTCATTGTAAGTATTATTAATTCCCTTTCTGCTCCTGATCAGAAAGGCCTGGATGGCCAGAAGCATCCAGGTTTTACTTTTACTTGGTGCGGCAGAATGGATCCGTGCCATGTTCGGGTATATTGAAGTCCGTAAAGCCATTGGTGAAGACTGGGGACGACTGGCCATTATCCTGGTAACAGTGGCTGTTCTTACAGCCTGTTCAGGTCTGGTATTCCACGGGAAATCGCTGAGAAAAAGATATCATATTGAAAAAACAGCAGGATGAAAAAAACCCTCATTGCAGCTATGACCATGGCCCTGTGGCTAAGCGGATGTGGTCCACAGCAAGTTGAAAGTAAACCAGAACATGAAGAGATGAAAATCAATGTATACCAGGTATTTACCCGCCTTTTTGGAAATACCAACACAAACAACAAAGCCTGGGGAACGCTTGAGGAGAACGGCGTGGGGAAATTCAATGATTTCACCGACGAGGCCCTTGAGGCAATCAAAGCACTGGGTATAACCCATATCTGGTACACAGGGGTGCTTCACCATGCCATGGTCACCGATTACAGCCAGTACGGAATCCCGGGCGACGATCCCGATGTGGTTAAAGGAAGGGCAGGTTCCCCCTACTCGGTCAAGGATTACTACAATGTGAATCCCGATCTGGCGGTGAACCCGGCACAGCGGCTTGATGAGTTCCAGGAACTGATCGAACGTACCCACCGGCACGATTTGAAAGTGATTATCGATATTGTACCCAATCATGTGGCCCGGGTTTATCACTCACTTTCCAATCCGGAAGGTGTGGAAGATTTTGGAGCATCCGATGACCTCAGCCGGGAATATCTGAGAGACAATAATTTTTATTACATCCCCGGTCAGCCCTTCAGGGTGCCCCGGTGGAGGGATGGATACCAGGTGCTGGGAGGTGAGAATCATCCCGGGGCAGATGGGCATTTCAATGAAAATCCGGCCAAATGGACCGGAAATGGATCGCGGAGTCCCCAACCCGATATGAACGACTGGTACGAGGCGGTAAAAATCAATTTTGGCGTGGATCCCGATGGCAATCAAGATTTTGAGACTCTTCCAGCCGGCTACGAAAACGAATCTTACCAGGTCCACCATGCCTTCTGGAAGGATAAGCAGGTGCCCGACTCCTGGACAAAATTCAGGGATATTGCACTTTACTGGCTGGACAAAGGGGTGGATGGCTTCCGCTACGATATGGCCGAGATGGTACCCGTGGAGTTCTGGAGTTATATGAACTCTGCCATTAAGATGGCCAGGCCCGAAGCCTTCCTGCTGGCTGAGATTTACCAGCCACACATCTACAGGGACTATATCAGCAAGGGGAAAATGGACTACCTCTACGATAAGGTCCAGCTCTACGACAGCCTCAAAAGCATCATGCAGGGTCATGGAAGCACCGATGCCATTGTGCATATCCAGAATGAGCTGGCCGACATTGAACATCATATGCTGCATTTTCTTGAGAACCATGATGAACAGCGAATTGCCAGTCCGGGTTTTGCCGGAGATGCCCGTAAGGGGATGCCTGCCATGGTGGTTTCAGCGACCATCGGATCTTCCCCAACCATGCTCTACTTTGGTCAGGATGTGGGCGAACCTGGGGCCGAGGAGCCCGGATTTGGCTCTCCCACCCGTACATCCATATATGACTATATCGGGGTCCCAAAGCACCAGCGCTGGATGAACGACGGGAAATTTGATGGCGCTTCGCTATCTGATAAGGAGCGGCAACTGCACAACTTCTATTCCACCCTCCTGAATTTCACCAAAAACAGCAGGGCCCTGATGGGTGAATACAAAGAGATCCACAGCTACAACAGGGAACATACCCAATGGTATAACGACCGGGTTTTCTCTTATGTGCGATGGCAGGGAGAGGAGCGGCTGCTTATTGTAGCCAATTTTGATGCAAAGGACTCCTTCGGCTTTAATCTTCAAATTCCTGCAGAGATTATATCAGCCTGGAATATAGAGGACGGAATATATACCCTTTACGACCAGTTGAGTGAACAAACTCTTGAACTCAGAGTAGAAAACGGAAGGGCCGAAACAAGGATCGATATAAAAGCACTTCAATCATTTAATACTTCAATTAAGCTCCAGATGAAATACCTGACTATTGCCTTACTGTTCACCACATTAAGCATTCTGATCTCTTGTAATGCTTCACCTGATCAGGGAGAAGAAGCTGCCGGGCCCAATGTGGTCATTATCTATGCCGATGATCTGGGTTATGGGGATGTAAGTGCCTATGGTGCCACAGAAATACAAACCCCAAATATCGACAAACTGGCCATGGGAGGGATACGGTTCACAAATGGCTACTCCACATCAGCCACCTGCTCTCCCAGCAGGTATGCCCTGCTCACCGGGGTATATCCCTGGCGTAACGAGAAGGCCAAAATACTGGATGGAACGGCACCCCTGCTTATTCAAACAGATCAAATGACCCTTCCCAAGTTATTCAAAGAGAGAGGATACCATACCGGTATCGTGGGGAAGTGGCACCTGGGACTGGGCGATGGGCATGTGGACTGGAATGCACAGATTGCTCCCGGACCCAACGAGGTGGGATTTGATTATGCCTATATCATGGCAGCCACCCAGGACAGGGTTCCAACGGTCTATATCGAGAATGGACGGGTAGTAAGATCCGATCCCGATGATCCCATTGAGGTCAGTTATACCCAGAATTTCCCCGGTGAACCCACCGGGATGGATAATCCTGAACTATTGAAAATGAAGTGGCACCACGGGCACTACAATACAGTGGTAAATGGTATATCGCGCATCGGGTATATGAAGGGAGGAGCAGAAGCCAGGTGGGTGGATGAAAATATGGCCGACACCTTTCTGGTCAGGGCCCAACAATACATCCTTGCCATAAGGAGGAGCCCTTCTTTCTTTACTATGCGCTGCAGCAGCCCCATGTCCCCCGGACCCCCCATCCACGTTTTGTGGGAAAGACCGGCATGGGCCCAAGGGGAGATGTGATTGTGGAAGCTGACTGGTGCATTGGTGAGCTGATTGCCACCCTGGAAGAAGACGGGACTGCTGGAGAATACCCTGATCATTCTCTCCAGCGACAATGGTCCGGTTCTGAACGACGGTTATTATGATGATGCTGTTGAGAAGGTGGGCAGTCATACCCCTTCAGGACCTCTCAGGGGAGGTAAATACAGTCTCTTTGAAGCTGGAACCCGCGTACCCTTTATCAGCTACTGGAAGGGTCATATCGATCCTGCAGTATCAGATGCCCTGGTGTCGCAGGTGGATCTCTTTTCCTCCCTTGCAACATTGGTGGGAAGTGAGGTCAGAAGCAGTGATAGTGAGGAACTGTTAAAGGTATTCTTAGGAGAACAGGATAAGGGTCGAGAGGAGCTGATTCTGGAGGCTACAGGCAGAACCGCCCTGCGCAAGGGAGACTGGGTCCTGATTCCTCCCTACAACGGACCTGCCATCTCCAAAAATGTCAATATCGAGATAGGGAATGCTCCCGATTACCAGCTGTATAATCTAAAAGAAGATATTGGCGAGCAAAACGACCTGGCTCTTACCCAGCCTGTGAAACTGGAAGAGATGATAGCCAGCTACAATGAGATCCGGGGAGAAACGGAGAAGGTAAGTGGCGAAGTTGTGTTAAAATAGCTTATTCTGCAGAAACATGCAGGTTCCTGAATCTTCCCGAGGAGCCATTCCCAACCCAGAGTCCGATTTTGTCAGATTTGTCTGAGGCGAGCCGCTCTACCTTTAAAACCGGCTCTGCCTTATTATCCACAAACACTTCAACCGTCTTCTCCGAGACCTTTATAGTGGCTTTGAACCAATGATCGGGATTCGGGGGTGATGGAATCTCATTTTCAAACTCACCGGTGCGCTCCTCCCGGAGCTTATACCAGGTGTATTCGGGATGATTAACATACTGAACCATATGATCTTTCCGGATCTGCTCGGTGGCCACAAAATTGAAGGGACGGAAATAGACCGCTTCAAAGGTCTCCTCATCCTGAATGTTGAAAGCAATTCCGATGAAGCTTCTGCCCGGATTATTTTCTCCCATCAGCTCTACTACAATGGTACCGGTTCCAAAGGCAAGCTCCTCCAAAATGCCCAGCCCATCGCCCTCGGCCGCATTCATCTCCACAGCGTCCGGGTGAGTTTCATTGACAGAGAGAGTGCGGTTCACTTCCTTGATCTGCTTCTCCAGCAGTGCAGTTGCCAGGTTCACTTTCTGCTGACCAAAAGAAAATACGGTCATACAAAGAAGAACAATTACCATTAATCCAGTTGTTTGTTTCATTCTTACAGATTTTTGATTTCCTCGCTGAGTTTTTCCAGAAAATATATTTCAGCCCAGAACTGCCAGTCAAAGTTGATACTTTGATTGGCCATATGCCGGTGATGATCCTGATCCAGTATGTAGCCTTCGGGCTTATTCAGAATCCGGGTATGAGCATATACTTCCTCAAACCCGGCTCTCAGAACTTCGAATTCCGGTGGAAGCTTTTTAAGAATAGACAGGGCCTCCTGTTTTTCCTGCTCTGTTGTAGCAATGTCATAAAACTGCAATGCTATCATGGCATTCCCTGAAAATTGAACCAATTTGGCTACCTGTTCATATACCTCCAGGCGATAAAGGTTTCGATCGGCCAATGTCTTCATGGTGTCGATCATGGCAATTGCCCTATTACAATACCGCATAGACAGTGCAGCATTCTGGAGCTTTACTGAATACTTTTCGGTCCACTCACTTCTCTCTCCCGAGAAGGGCAGATCAATCACTGCCTCGGTGGGATCTTCCATATTTCGAAGATTGTTGCGACTGTCGGATTTCAAGAGAGCAGCATTCCACCATTCGACTGCTTTTTCCAGATCATCTACAAATCCAAATTCCTCTCCTGATAGTGCATGGCCATACTCCCGATGCCGGTAGGCGGCCTTTATTTCCTCTTTGCTCCTGATATCGCCCGACCAGGCATATTCAGCAAAAGCCAGAATTCCACGCATATATAGTTCGAAATGCGGCGAATCATCATCCCAGAGGGTTAGCAGGAGGCCCCCGATTTCCATATCTATGGAGGTAGTGGCAAAGGACCTGATATTCTCCATATTACTCTCATTCTGAGGCATCAGCTTCCAGCGTGTTTGTCCGGCTGTTGCCCCCATCACCTTCAGATCATGTTCAGTAAACCATTCCATGGCTTTTATATTCCCTTCGGCCTGCGGATGGCTGTAGTTCCATCGCATGTAGATACAATTATCGGGAAACATGTCGAGGTACTCCAACAACTTATCCTCATTGTCCTTCCACAATCTGTCAACCGCATAGCTGGAGAGACCGCTGTTGAACATAGATTCGTAGAGGCCTGCATATTTGATGGGCATATCGTCCCAGAAGATGGGAATGCGATCGTGTTCATCTGCAAAGGTACAAACCTTGTTTAACCAGATGAGCTGCAATTCCAGCTCCGTTTTTCCACTATTCCGGCCTGTGGTGTGCACTTCATCACCTCCCACATGCAGGTATTTGCCATCAGGCATCGCTTCCAGAGCATCCAGGTAGAGGTCATACTGCACTTCATAGGTTTCAGGCAGGAGTGGATTAAAGGCCCAGTCGCTATCCGGATCATCACGCAAATATTTGTACTGGTCATGTTTCAGAATAAAGGATGCATGGCCCAGTCCCTGAACAAGAGGACTGATTTCAATAAAACGTTTTTTGGCATATTTGCTCAGCTTCTGCCACTCCTCAATACTCAAGGCATCCGCAGAACCCACAATGGGCTGACGCTCATAAGCCAGCTTATCTTCCACCTCGGCGATTATTGCATTTATTTTGTATTGGGCCAGGCGGTCGATCAACTTATAATAGTAATCGGTCTTCTCCATATGATGTTTCATATCCAGGTGAATGGCCCTGTAGGATAATTTTGGAATATCCTCTATATGACACTCCGGCAAGAGAACGCCCTGTTCCCTGGCATCCTCTACCAACTGCAGAAAGGTCATATATCCATAAAAACGTCCTGCCTTTTTGTCCGCGCTGATGGTCACCTGATCCCTGGAAATATCCAGCATAAATCCTTCATCTTCCAGTACCAGCGATTTCTCATCCCGAAACACAATCTGAGGCCCGGAAATCTTAAAGGTTTCTTCCATCCCTTTTACAAATTCCGGGGGAAGGGGTAAAGGGATTCCATCAGCCAGACGATAATATTTAATGGAATCGGGATGCAAGTCGCTTGGGCCATAAAATTCCACTATCTCAGGCTCTGGCAACAGCTTAAACTCACCTATTGGGCTGCCAGGATCACAGGCAGGCAACAGCAATATATATGCAGCAATAATCAGGATTGTAAGCGTTCTCATAATTCCTTTAGTTTTTGTCGGTGGTATTTCAGGGCATTTCTTTTCACCTCCCCGGTGGTGTGCTTCATATGTTTGCTAAGAAAGTCAAGCACGAAGTCCACATCCAGCTTGGAGTATTCACGCATCACCCATCCCACGGCAGTCTTTGCGAAGCGCTCCTCGCGCCGGATCAGGATATCTGAAAAGCTAAAAATAGTTTTTGAATACATAGCCATGTTTTTCGCACGGGCAAAGGGAACCAGAGAGGCGCGGGCCTTCCAGAGATAGGGATCACGGTTCCATCTTTTCAGTATCCAGATAAGCTCTTCATCGCCGGTATCAACTAAGGGGGTAAGTACTTTTACACAGAGCCAGTCCGATGTATTCCAATCATGAATAAGGCGCTCGTTAAACCAGTCGGAGATCAGGCTCATCAGGAAGGAATTTTTTTGTTTTCCCAGCCAAAAGAGCTGCATATATAGGATTGCTGCCAGTTTATGTTCGGCAAGTTCACTTCGCATCAATCCATTCACCAAACTTACCTGTTGATTCATAGGGAGTTGATCCAGACCCTCGTCCCTGTTCTTCTCCTTCAGAAGGCTTCTGATTTCGGGGATACTGGTTCCAATAAACCGAATCTCACCTTTCATGTAACTGTTCCACCAGTCTGCTTTTTGTGGGACCGACCTGACTTTTAATTCCTTAACAAGAGTCTCAGCGTACTGATTCATCTGTAATGAGGATAGACATCTAAAATAGCTTTTTTATCTTTAATATTACTAATCTGTAAAACGATATAACCCGGAAAACATGAAACGAAGCCTGCTCACCATCCTGCTTGTTGCTACCTGTCTGTTCACAAAGGCCCAGACAGGCGATTTCACCAGGCTGCTTGACATCCCCTACTATTCAGAATCTGATATTGAATCGGATGAATACATCAAAGAGCGCTGTGTGCTCGACCTGTATTATCCCGACAACAAAGTGGGATTTCCCACGGTGATCTGGTTTCATGGGGGTGGGCTGAGCGCTGGAAATAAATCCATTCCGCCCGAACTGGAGGAACAGGGAATGGCAGTGGTTGCAGTTAATTACCGGCTCTATCCTAAAGTCAAGGCTCCGGTCTATATTGAAGATGCCGCTGCATCCGTGGCCTGGGTTTTCAATCACATCGAAGAATATGGAGGTGATCCGGATCTGATCTTTATTTCGGGACATTCTGCGGGGGGCTACCTGTGCAGCATGGTGGGACTGGATAAGCGGTGGCTGAAGAGACATGAGATTGATGCCAACCGCATTGCGGGCCTGATCCCGTTCAGCGGTCATACCATCACCCATTTTACCGTTCGGAAAGAACGCGGAATCGAAGGGACACAACCGGTGGTGGACGACCTGGCTCCCCTGTATCACGTGCGAAAGGATGCCCCTCCCCTGCTATTGATCACGGGCGACCGGGAGATGGAGATGATGGGCAGGTACGAAGAGAATGCCTATATGATGCGTATGATGAAAGTTGTTGGTCATCCCGATACCCGGCTTTATGAAATGGATGGATACGGGCACAATATGCTGACCCCGGCTTTTCCCTTGCTAATCAAGGAAGTAAATCGGATTGTAAAGATGTCATCTAAGCCCTGAACCAGAAGATGTAGGTGCAGTTGGCACATACAAAACAACGCGCCTCCTTGTTTGCAAAGTCCAGATCAAAAAAAGAGGCAACTGCTGTATTCAGCTGAGCCCTTGTCTCAATAAACTGGTCCTTGTCACAAACCGGACAGATCAGTTTTCTGTCTTTCACCATCACCGTATCAGGTTTTCTTTTGCTAAAGCGTGCCATAGTTCTTATTTGGGTTCGACCAGACAAGTTAGTCAACGCAGACCACTAATTCCAGATGCTGCCTGAATTTCCTATATTTATTTACTGAAAACACTTGCACAGTATTATTTTTATTGTGTATATTCGACACATTATATAAACTCAATAGAAAGAAACATGAAAAACACTACCATCAGAAATTTTGCACTCTTACTCACTGTACTCATTGCATTTTCATCCTGCGCTTCCACGAAAGTGGCTAAAGATCCTCATGCCCAGTATCTGGGACAATGGGATTATGTAGTTGAAGAACTTCCGGTAGATATCGACGGAGTCTTTGAGATTACCAAAGTTGAAGGTGTCCTGAAAGCAAAGATGATCAATCCCATGGGTGAGTTGGAAATTGATGACCTGACCATCGAAGAGGGCGTATTAAAAACTGAATTCGAAGTTGAAGGAAATTTCATTGAGCTGGAAGGCACCTTTGCTGAGAATGCTTACAATGGTTTTCTCTTTGTACAGGGAGGCGAGTTCCCCATGAAAATGACCAAAAAGCAATAGCTAAGTCTGGCATGAAAAGACGCACTTTTATCAGAAATAGTGCATTAGCTGCTGCGGGAGTATCCCTGCTTAACACAGGATTTATCTCCCGCAGAGCAGCTATTTCAAGGGATATGGGCATCCAGCTTTACACGCTGGCCAAGCCACTCTCCGATGATTTCCCCGGCACCATTAAAAAACTGGCTGAATTCGGGTATAAGAACCTTGAATTTGCCGGGCCCTACTATTTCAGTACGGAAGAAGAGATTAAAAACAATCCCCTGGTGACCTTTATGGGCCTGAGTGGCTATGGTTACCACGGGCATACTCCCAAAGAAATCCGGATGATGCTGGATGACCTGGGACTGGTATCAACTTCAGCTCATATCTCTGATAGTTCACTGAAATACAATATCGACGAAGCAATTGATGCAGCGAATATCATCGGTCAGAAGTATATCCTGAGTCCCGCTTTCCATGGACAAACACCAGACGAATACAAAGCTGCAGCAGAACTCTACAATGGCTTTGGAGAGCTTTGCAAAGCGGGAGGGATCCAATATGGCTACCACACCCACAACGGCGAGTTTGCAGTTCATGATGGAGTCAGCTTATTCGACATTCTGGTAAAAGAGACCGATCCGGAATTGGTCTGTTTTGAACTGGATCTTTTCTGGGCCGCAGTGGCAGGAGTGGATGTGGTAAAACTGGTAAAGCAGTATCCGGGACGTGTCAGGCTGCTTCACATCAAGGATATAGACAAGAAAATGGATGAGCCGTACACGACCTTCGATCCTGCTACTGGAATGGGTATGCTTATGCAGCTGATGAAAAAACAGACCATTATCGGGGAAGGTGCAATTGATTTTAAATCCATCCTTAGCCAGGTGGACGATGCAGGCATCGACCAGCTGTTTATAGAGAGTGACTTCCCCCCTGAGCCCCTGAAATATGCGGAGCAGAGTGCCATCAACCTGAAAAAGATCCTCTCTTCCATTTAGCAAATGTTAATTCTCCGGGCTAAAAGAATTCCAGCAGTTAAAACATACTTTTCTTTTCTCCGTTTAAGACAGATAGATGCAACCTTTTTGCATGAAATCTGTTTTGATAGAATGAGAAACAAGCTTACTATTCTGATTATCCTGCTGGGATTGATGCTGAGCGGCTCCATCTATGGTCAGAACGCAGGCTTTTTAAACCAGCTCCGGATCGGTTTCGGAGGTGGAGCCAACCTGGCCCAGATCGTTACCCTGGAATCCTATAATATCTATGAGGACCTAAGCGGGGACAGCTATGTAAATGAATATTCAAGCATGTTTCAAAATATTGGAAATCAATATTTTGTACAGATTGAATGGTTTAATGATTATCTAATAGTTGCTCTGAAACCCGGTACCTACACCTACCGCTTCAGTAAGCTCAATGAAGTAGTTTTCACCAACGAGACTGTGGAACTGGAGACCCCCTATCTTCTTCGCTATTTCTCTGTTCCACTGGAAGTCCGCTACAGATTCGACCTGCAGCGCTTCCGTCCGTACGCAGGAGGATCAATAGCCTACAGTAATCTGCTGGGTTCACTTGATGCTTCCAACCAGACTTTTATAAGTTCCAAGTTTACTGCAGGAGCTGTGGCAGGAAGCTTATATTGATCTGAGGTATGTAATCCTCGATCTGAACGTAGGTTATCATATGGGACTGCATAACATTACCAATAAAGATGAGCGCTTTGATACCGGTAGCGGTGAGACTTTTGCCCAGGACGACATAATGCTTAATGACCTGCAGTTCAATGTCGCCATCCTCTTCTCACTTTCCAAACAGAAGCACTATAGCAATGTTGAATGCTTTTATTGATACTATGAGAATAAAACTAAGCCTTATAGCCCTTTCTTCAGTCCTTCTGCTGCTTATGTCCGCCTGTGAGATAAACCAGAAGGACATCATGCCTGAGGATGGTTTTGTGAAGATCTATAACCACCCGGATGAAGAGCTGGCCCTGTTTCCCGAAAGTGTTGTGGAAATGCCCGATGGAGGCTATATAGTTATCTCAGCAGTTAAGGATGAAAATGCTGAGATTGAATATCCATATACTTCCATGTTTCGCACCTCTTCATCGGGAGTGCTTAGCTGGACCATGGACTACCCCTGGTTGGCTCCCTCGTCAAAGCTGATCCTTCAGAATGGCTCCGTA